>CAVYET010000005.1:0-473623 GCA_963767655.1 uncultured Solirubrobacteraceae bacterium
TAGGCACCCCTCAGCGAGGCTCCGCCTCGCGCGATCGCGCACCCCGCGGGTTTGCACCGCGCAGGAGCCCACGGGCGCTCAGCAGCGCCAGCACGCGCTGCGCCTCCTGATCGACCGTTTCCCCATGTCGGCCGAGCACGAGGTCGGGGGCCTCGGGCGGCTCATACGGCGCGTCCACTCCGGTCAGGCCGTCGAGCTCACTGGCCCGCGCTCGCGCATACAGCCCCTTGGGGTCGCGCCTCTCGCAGAGCTCCAGGGGCGTGTTCACGAAGACCTCGATGAAGTCCAACCCACCGGCGGCGTGCAGGGCAGCGGCCGCGCGCCGATCGGCCGCATAGGGGCTGACGAGGCCAACGAGCGCGATCGTGCCCGACTCGGCGAAGAGCCTCGCCACATGGCCCGCGCGGCGCACGTTCTCGCTGCGGGCCGACTCGTCGAAGCCGAGGTCGCCGTTCAGGCCGTGACGCAGATTGTCGCCGTCCAGCACGAACGCCGCCTGGCCCGCGCCGAGCAGACGCCGCTCCACCGCGGCGGCGATCGTCGACTTCCCGGCGCCGGGCAGACCCGTGAACCAGACCGTCGCGCCGACGCTTGCCAGCGACGCCCACCGCTGCTCGCGGGTCACCTCGGATCTCTGCCAGCTGACGTTGGGGCTGGGGTGCGATCCGTGGGCGAGCGGCTCGAGCGCCTGCCGAGCGTCACCTCGGCTCGTCGGGCCCCCGTCGTCGACCGAGGCGCTTCGGTCGGAGCTGGCGACCGCGCCAGGTCTGGAGTGGGGGAGCTTCACGATGCGTTCACGCCGCGCAGGCGCGCAATTGTAACCGCTCGGGCCGCCGGACGCGCCGGGGCACCCCGCTCGCGCAGTGACCGATGTTTGGCGACCTCCTCGCAGGGCTAATGCTTTGCGTTGTAGATACTCTTGTCGAACACGAGCAGTCCCGGGGCGCCCGCGTAGCCCAGGTGGCTCACGCCGAAGAGGTCCTCGATCGAGGCGAGCAATGAGAAGTGGTTGTACTGGCCGGTGACGCTGGTGCTGCCGGGCTTGACGTACTTGGAGATCAGCAGCAGCCCGACCTGACCGCCGCCGGCGGTTTCGCCAGCGGTCGTCCCGCTCGCGCCGGTGGTGCCGGTGGTGCCGCTGGCGCCCGTCGTGCCGGCCGGCAGATTCGGATAGGCAGAGGTGATGCAGCAACCGCTCGAGTCCGCTTCCGGCCCGCTCTGCGGCGCCTGGTCGAAGGTGATCGCGATCAGCCCGCCCGCCTTGTAGGCGGCTGAGCTCTCGATCTGGGGCACGACCTTGGCGAGGAAGGCGTCGGCTGACGCGAGGCCGGGCTGCTGTCCGGGCGCGCATGCTTCGTTGGAGCCGTCGTGGCAGCGGTCGGGCACGATGTAGGCCAGCGAAGGCGTCTTGGCCGCCGTCGCGAGGTCGGCCCCGAGCTGTTCGAGCCCCACGAGCTCGCTGGCACAAGCCGGGCTGTCGATCACCGAGTGGAAGTACACGAACGGGTCCCGCCACGTCACGTAGGGGTCTTCGGGGCTCGGAGCCTGATTGGCGTCGGCACTGCCCGGCGCCGGATGCCGGCACGTCGTCGCCTGGCCCGGGCCTCCGTCGCCGATGCCCTCGACGTAGGCCTTCCAGATCCTGCCCTCGTCGGCGAGCTGGTTGCCGAGCGTCAGGGTCGGGCGGGGTAGACGCAGCCGCTGCCGAGCGCCTGACCCTGTGCGCCGATCGTGCCGGGAGCGATGTCCGTATAGAGGGGACAGCTCGCCGCCGTCTGCGGGGTCGGTCCCTGGCCGCTGATCAGCGCGATCTCGTTGGCGAGCTCGCCGCCCGTCGCGGCGTAGTAGTCGTCGAGCAGCTCTCCCTGGCCGGTGAGCGTCTTGGACAGGTAGGGCGCTTGCGATTGCGGACCGAACGCCGCGTTGAAGCCCTGGTCGGAGAGCACGATCAAGAACACGTGCGATATCGGGGGCAGCGCCGGAGCGCCGGCTTCGCTCGGGGGCGGCGAGTTCTTGGCGCTGTTCGTCGGCGTGGCGCTCGTCGGCGTTGCGCTCGCCGCTGCGGTCGTGCTCGGCGTCGCTTCGGGCGTCGCTTCCGGCGTCGAGGAGGGCGCTTCCGAGGTCGACGCGCTGAGCGGGGGCTCGCGGCCGTCGTCGAGGGTGCGACCGCCACCAGCAGCGGCGCGGTGGCGGCGCTCTCCTGCACCGGGCTGACCGCCGAGCCGATGAGCACGCCGAATGCGAGCAGCGCCATCACGACGGCGCTCGTGACCCCTGGCGAGGGCAGGCCGGGGTCGCCGTCCACCTCTTCCCGGTCGTCCTCGGCAGCTGTGCCATCCGGCGCGTCCTCGCTGCGGCGGCGCATGTGGGAGCGGCCCATCGTCGCGCGGCGACACCCCGATCAGCTCGGCCAGGGCGGGTGGCAGCGGGCCCCGCCGAGCGCCGCACTGGAGGCAGTAGCGCTGATCGTATGAAAGCCGGGCACCGCACTCCCGGCAGCAGATGTAGCGGGGGGCGTCAAGGCGATCGGCGCCGGTCAAGAGAGTGGCCATCCTCGTGCAGTATCGCGGCTGCGCAGTCTGGGGCCGGTGAAGAAGTGGGTTGCGAATTGCTCCTTGCCCGCCGCTGCGACGGCGTGCCGCGCGATTGTCACTCAACCGTCGCCCGGGCGACGAGAGCAGTCACAGATTCTTCACAACCTTGTGGGGTCGCCCGTTTGTAATCCAGTAAGACGTTGTCGCCGCGGTCGGGCTTCGCGGCCGCTTTGTTGTGCTCGAAACTATGGAAACAACCGGACAACTCGAGCCCGCGAGCTTCGAACCTGCAAACGAGGCGGCATCGACGGACGTGACAACGCCAGAGCCAGAGGTTCGTCCGTCGATGGTGGCCGCGGTTCGCGAGCACTGCGCGGCGTGCGGCGCACCGATGGCGACCGACCAGCGCTACTGCGTGGAATGCGGCGAGCGCCGCGGAGCGCCGCGAGTGCCGATCGTTGATGTGCCGGCGCGGCGCGCCGAGGACGAGTCCACTCCGCGCGCGACCCGACGACCCCGCACGTCGGTCAACAGCACCCTGATCGCCGGCATCGGCACGCTGCTGCTCGCGATGGGCGTCGGGGTGCTGATCGGGCGCTCAGGCAACGGCACCAGCGCCAAGAGCCCGCCCGCCCAGATCGTGACCGTCGCGGGCGGCGGTGCGGCTAGCACATCGCCAACGAGCTCCGCATCCCAGCCCGGTGCCTCAACGGGGGCAGGCGCGAAGGCCAAGGCGGCTGCGGCCAAGGCCGCAGCGAAAGCGAAAGCCGCCGCGACGCCTCCTCCGAAGGTCGTGAAAGTCGGCATCTCCCGGCAAAGGACGCGGCTACCAGCACGGGCATTTCACGGGTAACTTCTTCGGGCCGGAATCAGAAGAATGAGCGACAGCTTCAAGGTGACCAACCGCGACGGCTTGGGCAACGGGCAGCCCGCGAGCGAGCCGCTCGCGATGAGTGCACCGGTGGCCGCGAGCGCACCGGCTGCCCAGGGCGCCGGCGCCGCCACAGCGTCCGCCGCGGTGCCCGCGAGCGAGCCGCAGGACCTCACGCCGGCGCAGGACCCGGGCGTCGACCTTGTCAAGCGCCGCGATGAGTTGACCGCGCGTTTCGCCGAATTGCAGTGCGACCTCGGTGGGCTCGTGTACGAGATGGCGATTCGCGACCACATCCGGGTTGACGTGCTCGTGCGGCGCGCCGCGATCCTGCAGGACGTCGACGCCGAGCTCGGCGAGGTCGAGCGCATCCTGCGCACTGAGGAAACCGGGGCAGCGGGCTCGTGCAGCTCCTGTGGAGCGCCCCACAGCAGCGGCGCGGTCTACTGCTGGCAGTGCGGTCAGCCCCTGCTCGAGCACGTCTCGAGCCAGGCCATCGGAGCAGCTAGCCCCAGCGGCCGCTCATCCGAAGCGCCCGGTCACGTAGTCGCTGGTTCGACGATCGGCCGGCCGCGTGAACATCGCCTGCGTGTCGCCATACTCGACGAGCACGCCCGCACGCCGACCGCCGCTCGGTGTCGAGGCTGAAGAACGCCGTGCGATCGGCCACGCGCGCCGCCTGCTGCATGTTGTGCGTGACGATCACGATCGTGTAGCGGTTCTTGAGCGTCTGCATCAGCTCCTCGATCGACGCCGTGGCGACCGGGTCGAGCGCCGAGGCCGGCTCGTCCAGCAGCAGCACATCGGGTTCGATCGCGATCGCGCGCGCGATGCAGAGCCGCTGCTGCTGGCCACCGGACAGGCCGAGCGCGCTCTCCTTCAGCCGGTCCTTGACCTCGTCCCAGAGCGCGGCTGCTCGCAGGGCGCGCTCGACCCGCTCATCGAGGCCGGACTTCATCCCGAGGTTGCGCGGAGCCCAGGCGACGTTGTCGTAGATCGACTTCGGGAACGGGTTCGGGCGCTGGAAGACCATGCCGATGCGGCGGCGCACCTCCACCCGATCGACCTCGCTGCCGTAGATGTCGTGGCCGTGGTAGCGGATCTTCCCCTCGATTCTGAACCCGGGGATCGAGTCGTTCATGCGGTTGAGGCTGCGCAGAAAGGTCGTCTTGCCGCAGCCGGAGGGACCGATGATGGCCGTGATCAGATTGCGATGGATCTGCATCGTGACGCCGGCGACCGCACATGAGGTGCCGTAGTAGGCCGATAGATCCCGGACGTCGAAGATCGACCTGGCGCCCGCGGGTGCGATCGCTTCGCTGCCCTTCGGGGATGATCTGTGCGCGAGGTCAGTGCCTGTGGACCACCATTCTCCGACGTCTGCTCCGCCTCGTCCAGTAACGGCGCGGTGTTGATCCGAACCCGCCGTCGGACGGTCGAAGCTGCGGGGTCGGACCATGTTTGTCGCTCCGATCGGGTCTCATCGGGACAGGATTGAGGTCCTGCGATCCAGCGCCCTGCCGACAGCGTTCGCGAGCAGGATGAACATCAACAGGACGAAGGCCGCGCCCCAGGCCCGTGCGAAGCCGCTGCGTTCGGCGGCCTCCGATGCTGTGAAGATGTATACGGGGATGTTCGGCAATCCTTCGTGACTGAACGGGTTGGCAGACACGGTGTTGGCGAATATCGAGGATAGGAAGATCAGCGGCGCAGTCTCACCCGCGGCGCGCGCGACCGCGAGCACCGTCGCGGTGAGGATGCCGCCGCGGGCGGTGGGCAATATGACGCCCCGCACGGTCCGCCAGTGACTCACGCCCAGCGCGTCGGCGGCTTCGCGCAGGCTCGAGGGGACGAGCAGCAGCACCTCCTGGCTTGCGCGGGCAATCAATGGCAGCATGATGATCGCGAGCGCGAAGGAGGCCGCGAAGCCGCTCTGGTGGTGACCGACCACGAGCAGTCCGAAGACGAACAGACCGACGATGACCGTTGGCATTCCGTTCAGCAGATCGAGCGCCATTCTGACCGCCTGCTTGGTGTGGGGGCGCGCGAACTCCGTCAGATACAGCGCGACCAGGATGCCCAGGGGCATCGCGATCGCGGTTGCGATCGCGACGATCACAGCCGTCCCGATGATCTCCGGTGCAATCCCGCCGCCGGGTTCGCCGACGAACGTCGGCGGATCGTGCGTCAGGAAGCCGATGCTCAGAACGCTCACAGCGTGTGCCGCGACCGAGAAGACGACGGCGCCGAGAACGGCCACGGCGAGCAGTGCCGCCGCGGTCTGGCTCGCGCTCATCAGCCGGCTGATCATCTGTCGCCGTCGCAGGTGGTCGGATGGTCGCAGCGGGTCGAGAAGGTGCTCGTCGGACGTGAGCGGGTCGGCGCCGTCGGATGGCGGCGCTTGAGGATCGGGCTCCGCGAGCTCTCGGATGGCTCCGAGCGGGCCCGTGCGCTCGGATGCGGGCATCGTCGGGATCGGTCATCTCGGGCAGCTGGCCGGGAAGGTCTGTCATCGCGCCGACAACCCTGTTGACGTCGAAGCGCCGAGCGATCAACTGGGCGCCCACGTTCACGACAAGCTCGATCGCCAGCAGGATCAGGCCGAGATAGAAGAGCGAGGCAATCTGCAGATTCGTTGCAGCGCCCTGAAACTGGTCGGCGATCCGGCTGGCGAGCGTGTCGCCGGGCTGAAAGAGCGAGGCGTGGATGAAGTTGCCGGCGCCGATGACCTGGGTGACCGCGATCGCCTCGCCAAGCGCTCGACCCAGCCCGAGGAAGCTGGCGGCGATAACTCCCGACGCCGCAGAGGGTATGACCACACCGCGGACCACCTCCCAGGGCGTGGCCCCGAGCGCGGTGGCCCCGTCCTTGAGCTCCTCGGGAACCGTCAGGAAGAGATCGCGACTCAGCGAGGCGATGATCGGGACGACCATGATCGTCAGGATGAGGCTGGCGATGAACAGGCCGGTGCCGGTCGTCTGGGCCGCTCCGAAGATCGGCAGGAAGCCGAGGGCACTGTGCAGAAACGGCTCCACGTCCGACTTGAGGAAGGGTGCCGAGCACGAGGATGCCCCAGAACCCCAGGATCACGCTCGGGATCGCCGCCAGCATCTCGACCAGCGGGCCAATCACGTTGCGCAGCCGGCGCGGCGCCAACATGCTCAGGTAAAGGGCGATCGCGACCCCGATGGGAACGGCGAGCAGGAGCGTCACGATGGAGGTAACAGCAGTGCCGTAGAGGAACGTCGCGCCACCCAACCTCCCGAAGTTCGGCTGCCAGACCGAGTGAGCCAAGAAGCCCGGTCCGAAGTGCGAGATCGCCGAGCCCGCGCGGTGCACGACCTGGTAGACGATCGCCGCGATCGCGAGTACGGCCAGCACCGATGCGAGCAGGCAGAGGCCGTACAGGACACCGTCGCCGATCCGGTCGATCGATCGTCCTCGGGTCCGCGCTTTGCTGGGGAGAGCGCCCGCGAATGTGATGCCCCGGCTCATGACCGTGAGCCTAAACGAGCCTCTGCGGTCTTGCGCGCCTTCACAAGATCTTCACAGCTGATTGGGCCAGCGTGGCCGCGCGAAACGCGAACGGAATTGGAAATGCCTCTCACCGAAACATCGGCGATCGGAGTGTGTCGTGCCCCGCGAACTGTGAACACACCTGTTCACATTGATTTCACATGGGGACGCAACCGTGGCGTGATGATGCGTCCGCCGAAACCCGACAATCTAGGAGGACCTTTGACGCGCAAGAGACTACCCATCGCAACAATGGTGGCGGTGTTGACGTGCACAACGGCTGTTTCTGCGGCCGCGCCCGCGGGGGCGAGCGCATACTCGCTCACCGGTGCGGGTTCGACGCTGATAGCGCCGCTCGAGGCCTTCTGGGCCAAAAACTTCCAGGAACGATACGGCGACAAAGTCACCTACTCCTCCGTCGGGTCAGGCGCCGGGATCGCGCAGATCACGGCTCGGACGGTCGACTTCGGGGCGTCTGACGCTCCGCTCACATCCTCCCAGGCGGCCTCGTGCAACAACTGCGTCCAGATCCCCTGGGCCCTGACGGCGACCGGCCTCGCCTTCAACATTCCGGGCATCAGCGCGCCTGCGCCTCACGGGGCCGGTGCTTGCGTCGATCTACAAAGGTGCGATCACGCAACTGGGACTCGCCCGCGATCGCGAAGCTGAACAAGGGCGAGAAACTGCCGAACCTGAAGATCACGCCCGTCTTCCGCAGCGACGGGTCAGGCGACACATACGCGTTCACCGACTACCTGTCGCGCATCAGCTCGGCATGGAGGAGCCAGGTCGGCAATGCCACCTCGGTCAGCTTCCCGACGGGCGTGGGCGGCAAGGGCAACGCCGGCGTGACCGCGGTCGTCTCCACGACCCCGGTGCGATCGGCTACATCTCGGCCGCGTACATCATCGAACACGGCCTGCACGCCCGCCGCCATGCAGAACGCGGCGGGGAAGTACGTGTACCCCAACCTGTCCAACATCGAGGCGGCCGCGCTCGGTCGTAAAGAGCGTGCCGGCGAACAACGAAATGCACATCGTCAATCCGCCCAAGAAGGTCAAGAAGGCATGGCCGCTGTCCACCTTCACCTATTGCATCGTGCCCAAGGGGGCGCCGCAGGCCGCGGCGCTGGCCAGCTGGGTCTACTACGCGATGACGCTCGGGCAGGTCTACGGCGCCCAGCTCGACTTCGCTCCGATCCCCAAGGTCGTCGTCAAGGCCGGCCTGAAATCCGTGAAGGAAGTCAAGGCCGGATAAGGCGGGTGGGCAGACGCAATTCTTGGCGGTCCGGTGCAGTCATTGCGCTGCACCGGACCTGCCTGCTTGCAGGCAGCCGGCTGAGTCCTCCGGATCTTCGCGCTAGCGGCCACGGCGCCCCCGCTGCTTGAGCGTGATGCCCTCGAGCACGTGAGCGACCGTCTCGCACGCATCCACGGCGGCCTCCAGCGACTCGAAGATGTCCTTCCAGCGGATCACCACCATCGGATCGATGCCGCCGGCGAACAGCGAGGCCACACCGTCGCGCTGCAGGCGGTCGCCCTCGTTCTCGAGGCGATGGATCTCCACCAGGCACGGAGCGAGCTCGGTGCCCGTGCGCAGGCAGCGCAGCGCCTGAGCGATCTGCTCGCCGGCGCCCACGAGCACCTCGGTGAACTCGACGGCCTGCTCCATCGGGGCCTCCACGCCGTACAGCACGAGCTGGGCGGCGACCTGCTCGGAGTGGTCGACGATGTCGTCGAGAGCGGTCGCCAGCGCGTAGCCGTCGCCGGCGTCGAAGGGGGCTCGCACGCGCCCCCGTCCCGCCAGCCGGTGGATGATGTCGTGGGTTATACGGTCGCCTTCCTGCTCGCACACCTTCAGATCCTGGGCGAGGGTGGCGTGCTCGGGATAGTCAACGAGCAGATCGTGCAGGAGCAGGCCACAGCGCTGCACGTTGCGCCCGGCCTCCTCGACGAGGCCCATGAGGGTGCTGTCGACGCCGCGGCGCAGGAAGCTCACCGGGCGAGGATATTGCACGCCAGGGCCCCCGCTGTCGCTTCACGCCTTCTTCACGAGTCGATTACAAGTTTGCAACCCTGCGACCGGCAAGTGCTGCGAACCTGACGTCGTGGGGGCACTCCCGGACAATGCGAACGTCCTGCACGCCAGGGAGCTCGAGATCAGGATGGAAGACGGGCTCGTGCTCGCCTCGGGCCGAGCGCTCATCCTGTCGGTGCGCGAGTACGAGCTGCTGGTGGCGCTGCTGACGCGGGCGGGCACGATCGTCACCCGCGAGGAACTCTATGAGAGCGTATGGGGAGGCGAGCTTCGCCCGGGAGACCGCTCGATCGACGTCTACGTGAGCAAGCTGCGGGGAAAGCTCCAGGCGGCGGTACCCGACCGCAGCTTCATTCACACCCACCCGAGATTCGGCTACCGCTTCCAGCCCGAACCCGCGGCGCACGCCTCACCAGGGACCGAACGCACAACCGTCCAGAACCCGCACGGGCACCCGAATGCGTTCACAAGATGTTTACATGGAGACGTCCAGTGCTTAAGAGACTCCACGCGGGCGAGCAGAGGTTGGGCCCGTGACCAGCGGAGGCCTCACGCGAGTCCGAAGGCGTCCACAAGCCATCCAGCCAGAGGAGACCCAGTGAACAGGAACAAGATCGGCGCGCTTGCGAGCGTTGCAGCGCTCGCGCTCGCGCTCGGCCTCGGCGCATGCGGCAGCAGCTCCACATCGTCCAGCTCGAGCTCGACTTCGTCGAGCAGCAGCGCCTCCGGGACGATCTCCGGAGCCGGTTCGACGTTCGCCGCACCGGTGTATGAGCAGTGGGCCTCGTCGCTCTCCCCGCTGACGGTCAACTATCAGGCCGTCGGCTCCGGCGCTGGCATCACCTCGCTCGCGAGCAAGACGGTCGACTTCGGTGCGAGCGACCCGCCGCTGAAGCCCGCGGACTTCGCGGCGCTCGAAAAGGTCGGCACGCCCGTGCAGGTCCCGATGTTCCTGGGCGCGATCACCGTCTCCTACAACCTCCCCGGCGTCAAGAGCGGCCTGAAGCTTGAAGGCAAGACGATCGCCAACATCTTCCTCGGCAAGATCAAAACCTGGAACGACCCGGAAATCACGGCGCTGAACCCCGGCGTGACGCTGCCGAGCACCGCCATAACCGTCATCCACCGCTCGGACTCCTCGGGCACGACGGCCGGCTTCACCTCCTTCCTGGCCGCCGTGGACTCGGAATTCAAGAGCAAGGTCGGCGAAGGCAAGGACGTGCAATGGCCGACCGGCACCGGGGCGAAGGGCAATGCCGGTGTGGCGGGGGCGATTCAGCAGACCGATGGTGCAGTCGGCTACGTCGAGCAGGCCTACGCGCTGCAGCACAACTTCACCTACGCGTCGGTCAAGAACGCGGCCGGCAACTTCGTCACGCCGACGCTGGAATCGACCACCGCCGCGGGAGCGAAGGTTGTGGTCCCGACAAACCTCGGCATCAAGATCGTCAACCCGAGCGGCACGAACGCCTACCCGCTCACCTCGCAGACGTTCATCGTCGTCTACAAGGACATGTGCAAGGCCGGCATCCCCGGCGGCGAAAGCGCGGCCAAGGGCGTCGTCAGCTTCCTCGACTACGGGCTCGGATCGGGCCAGGCGGTCCTCGCGCAGGCCGACTACGCGGCGCTGCCCCCCTCGGTGCTCGAAAGGTCGAAGACGGCCGTGGCCGGCCTGGAATGCAACGGATCGCATCTCAGCGGCTGACCGGGCTCTCGGGCCCCGTCAACTCGTCGCCGCGTCAGGCGTAGCGAGTCCATGGAGGCTGCAACATTCACAAGCGGCGAGCGCTCGATCCACGAGCGCTCGCCGCTCGCGCGCCTGCCCGACCGCGCCCTGAAGTACGGACTCAGCGCACTCGCCGCGCTGATCCTCGCGCTGATCGTCTACTTCTTCTTCCGCCTCCTCGGCGAAGCCCGTCCGGCCTTTGAAAAGGAAGGTGTCCTCGGCTTCACCTTCGGGGGAGAATGGAACGTCTCGCGTGAAGTGTTCGGCGCGCTGCCGCTCCTGATCGGCACGCTGATCACCTCCATTCTTGCCCTGATGATCGGCGTGCCCGTCGCGGTCGCCACCGCGATCTACGTCACCGAGCTGTGCCCCCGCCGGGTGCGCGCGCCGGTAACGGTGATGATCGAGCTATTGGCCGCCGTACCTTCGGTCGTGTACGGGCTGTGGGGCATATTCGTCATGGCGCCCAACCTGCAGCCGGCCGAGCAGTGGGTGGCGAACACGTTCTCCTTCATCCCCTTCATCGGCGGGGGGACCGTGACGATCCCCAACTACTTCGTCGCCGGCCTCGTCCTGGCGATCATGATCCTGCCGATCGTCGCCGCGATCTCGCGCGAGGTCATGGCCACCGTGCCCGCCGACCACAAGGAGGCCGCGCTG
The DNA here is from genome assembly GCA_963767655.1 of uncultured Solirubrobacteraceae bacterium. Classification (GTDB taxonomy): domain Bacteria; phylum Actinomycetota; class Thermoleophilia; order Solirubrobacterales; family Solirubrobacteraceae; genus Palsa-744. The sequence continues at coordinate 11,345 of CAVYET010000005.1, forward strand.
GGATTGGGGGCCACCCGCTGGGAGATGATCCGCATCGCCGTGTTGCCCTACTGCCGTGGCGGAATCACCGGCGGCGCGATGCTCGGCCTCGGGCGTGCGATCGGCGAGACGATCGCGGTCACCATCCTGATCGGCGATGCGCCCCAGCTGGGTCACCACCTGTTCGGGCAGGGCTACAGCCTTGCCGCCGTGATTGCCAACGAGTTCGGCGAGGCCACGGGCTTGCACCGCAACGCGCTGTTCGCCGCCGGCGTGGTTCTGTTCATCCTCACGCTGCTGGTGAACGCAATCGCGCGCGTGGTGGTCCTGCGAGCGGCCCGGGCACGCGCACCCAAGCGCGCCGCCCAGGAGGGCAACGAGAACCTGCCGCCAGCGATCGCCGGGACGGCAGGGCTGTGAGCGGCGAGCGGCTCGCCGCCTACTCGCTCAGCCCCGCGCGCAAGCGTCGGGACAGACTTGCACGCGGGGCGATCCTCGGGGCAACGATCGTGGCGCTCGTCCCGCTCGTGCTGATCATCTACTACCTCCTGCAGAAAGGCCTGAGCTCGTGGAGCTGGAGCTTCTTCACGACCGACCCGACGGGCAACACGTTCTTCAAGAACTCCTCGATCGGCGGTATCGAGAGCGCGATCATCGGCACGATCGAGATCGTGGCGCTCGCCTCGCTGATCTCGATCCCGATCGGGGTTGGCGTCGCCGTGTGGCTCGTCGAGTACGGTCGCAACAGCGTCTTCGCCAACACCGTTCGGTTCTTCGTGGACGTCCTCACGGGCGTGCCCTCGATCATCTTCGGCCTCTTCATCTACATCGCCTTGATCGTCGGCACCGGCAGCAGCTACGCCGGCTACAAGGGCTCGCTCGCCCTCTCACTGCTGATGCTGCCGATCATCATCCGCTCGGCAGAGGTGATCCTGCTGCTCGTCCCAGCCGCCCTGCGCGAATCGGCGCTGGCGCTCGGCGCGCCGCGCTGGCGGATGATCTTCAGGATCATCCTGCCCACCGCACTGCCAGGGATGGTGACGGGAATCCTGCTGGCGATCGCGCGCGCCGCCGGAGAGACCGCGCCGCTGCTGTTCACCGCCGGAGCCACGTACAAGACCAACACCAATCTCAGCGAATTCACGAACTCGCTGCCCGTCCAGATCTACAACGATGTGATATCTCCCACGACGGCTGTGGTAAACCGTGCATGGGGAGCAGCGCTCACCCTCGTCGCCATGATCTTCGTGCTCAACCTCATCGCCCGCCTGGTCGCCCGAAGGAGTCGCCTTGCATGAGCGCCGAGGGACCGACTGGGAAGATCGCTGACATGACGCCTGAGGAAGCTCTGGGGCCGGATCCGATGGACTCGCCACCGGCGGTCGCCCAGCCGCGGGCCGATTCGCCGGCCGGCTCGGCCGCGGTCGCTACGGCGCCCGTGTCCGCACGCTCGGGCGTGAGCGTGAAGCTTCAGGAGCTGCGGGCGTTCTACGGCTCAGCCGAACAGGTCAAGGGCGTCGATCTCGATTTCAACGCCAACGAGGTGACGGCGATCATCGGGCCCTCCGGCTGCGGTAAGTCGACGATGGTGCGGTGCATCAACCGCATGCACGAGGAGATCCCGGGCGCCCGCGCCGAGGGCAGGGTGCTGCTCGACGACGTCGACGTGTACGACCCATCTGTCGACGTCGTCGCGGTGCGCCGTGCAATCGGCATGGTGTTTCAGAAGCCGAACCCCTTCCCAACGATGTCGGTGTTCGACAATGTCGCTGCCGGCCTGCGGCTCAGCTCGAGGCGACGCGGCGACCTGCAGGCCAAGGTCGAGGCGGCGCTGCGCGCCGCCGGCCTGTGGGAGGAGGTATCAGAGCGCCTGGCGGAGCCCGGTGCCGGGCTCTCGGGAGGCCAGCAGCAGCGGCTGTGCATAGCCCGTTCGCTCGCGGTCGACCCCGAGGTGATCCTCATGGACGAGCCCTGCTCGGCCCTTGACCCGATAGCGACGCTGAGGATCGAGGAGCTGATCGATGAGCTCAAGCAGCGGGTGACGATCGTAATCGTCACCCACAACATGCAGCAGGCAGCGCGTGTGGCCGACCGGACGGCGTTCATGCTCGACGGCAAGCTCGTCGAGGTCGGCCCGACCGACGAGATCTTCACGAACCCCACGGACCCGCGGACGGAGGAATATGTCACCGGCAAGTTCGGCTGACAACGGGGGCGGACGATTGGAGTCGCAGGCGCACAATCCGGGTACCGAGGCCGTGCGATCGCAGGTAGGGGACGCCAGCGGCGGCGGCGACGCTCACGGGAGGGCGCACTTCCAGCGACAGTTGCAGGAGCTGGAGACCCGCGCGTTGGGGGGCCTCGACCTGATCATCGAGCAGCTCGATCGCGTGCTGGAGGCGCTCGAGCATCAGGACGTCGAGCTTGCGCAGATGGTGATCGCCGACGACGACCGCGTCGACGGGCGCTACCTGGAGGTCCACCAGGGCATCCTCTCCCTGCTCGCCCTGCAGGCGCCGGTGGCGGGGGACCTGCGGCTGGTCGCCGCGCTCCTGCACATGATCAAGCACATCGAGCGCATGGGCGACCAATGCGTGAACATCGCCAAGCTCATCCCCCTCTCCGGGCACGAGCCGCCGGTGCGCCAGGAGATGCTCGAGGCGCTCGCGAAAATGGGAGCGCACGCGCGCTCGGAGGTCGTGCAGTCGAGGGCAGCGTTCGCCGGTCGGGACGTGGGCCTGGCCGAGGACCTGGTCCGCCAGGATCGTGAGATCAACCGCCTGAACCGCGAGATCTTCCGCCTGGCAATCGAGATCGGCGACGACCCCGACACGCGCGAGTGGGCAATGCACATGATCCTCGTCGCCCGCGCGCTGGAGCGGATCGGCGACAACGCCGTAGACATCGGCGAGCAGGTGGCCTTCGTGGTGACCGGCCTGTTTCGGGAGTACTCGGACTCAAGCCATGCCGTCGGAACGCGGCCGGACTCGGCTCCGAATTGAGCACCGCGACGCCCTCGACCGCGCGGCTTCACGGCCGGTACGCGAGTGCGGCTCTGTGAATATCCTGTGACAATCGGTACCCGTCCGCGTCGGGCCAGCTCCTTTCCCCTAGACTTCGCCCCGATGACGGAGACCATCCGCGCCAGGGAAGAGGCGGCGCAAGCGAGCTCATCGGGTCCGGGGGGAGCGTCCTCGGCGTTGCGCATCGCGGTGCTGGACCGCGACAGCGGGTTCATCCAGGTGCTGAGCAAGCGGCTGGACCGCCTGGACTGGGAGCACCGGGTGCTCGCCAGCCCGGTGCCGACCGACGCGGTCGTGTCGATGCGCCTGAGCGCCCTGATCGTGGACCTGGCCGTGCTGGGCCCCCAGGCGTGGGCCTGGCTCGAGCGACTGTGCGGCGCCCTGCCCGAGCTGGGCATCGTCGTGTGCACCGGACCTTCCACGGTGGCACAGCGCGTTCGGGGGCTGCGCTTGGGAGCCGACGATTGGATTACCAAGCCCTGCCATCCCGAGGAGGTCATCGCCCGCGTGCAGAGCGTCGTGCGCCGGCGCCGGCGCACGATGGGCCGGGCCGCCACCAGTCCGGTGCTAGCCGGTGAGGTCGAAATCCGCGCCGATCGCTTCCAGGCGTTCGTGGGCGAGCGGAGCATCGACCTGACCAGGCGCGAGTTCGAGCTGATCGAGCTGCTCGCCGGCGCCGAGGGGCGGGTGCTCGAGCGCGAGGACATCTACTCGAGCCTGTGGGGCTATGCGATGGTGCGCGGCGACCGGTCGGTCGATGTGTTCGTGCGCAAGCTTCGCCAGAAGCTAGAGAAGGCCTCGCCCAGTTGGCGCTACATACACACGCACTTCGGCATCGGCTACCGCTTCGCCGCAGAATCGCTCGAGGTCGCGGAAAATGTCGAGGTGCCCTCCTCACTTCCCGCCGGCTGGGAGGCCCACCGCTCCGAGCGCAAGGCCGGCGACAAGGGCAAGCTCGCGGGGACGCATGAGGACCACGAGCTCGCCACCGACGCCCTCTAGGCGCGCCACTGCCAGGCCGCCCTTCTTGAGGTCCACGCGCGCACCGGTGAGCCCCGCGATCACCCCGGACAGGTCGGGCTCGTGCCCGACGAGCAGCAACCGCCCATCGGTCGTCACCGCGCCCAGCGCGTCAAGCGCCTGACTCGCGTCGAAGCCCCCGGCCAGCGGCGGGTGGGCTCGCATGCCCTTGCGCTGCTCCTCGCTCCAAGCCTCAGCGGCCAACTCGGCAGTCTGGCGCGCGCGCGCCTTGGGACTGAACAGCACCGCGTCGAAGTCGACCTCGAGCCGTGCCAGGGCGACGCCGGCAGCGCGTGCCTGCGCTTCGCCCCGTGCGGTCAGCCTGCGCTCAGCGTCTAAGCGTGCACCGTGAGGCTCGGCCTCGGCGTGACGTAATAGCCAGAGCTGACGAGCCATTGCCTCTCTCACAGCAGCCTACACAGTGCAGGCGTGCATGCGGGAAGACGTCCGAGGCTGTTAGCTTCAAAGCAGCGATGAGCAACGATGCCGATTCCCGTGAGGAAGGCCGAGCGCATATGAACGACGGCGACGGCTGGGCTAAGAGCGCCGCAGCCGAGGACGCTCGTCTTGACCCCTCTCTCTATCTGAACCGGGAGCTCTCGTGGCTGGACTTCAACGAGCGCGTGCTCCAGCTCGCCGAGGACGAGCGGCTGCCCTTGCTCGAGCGCGTGAAGTTCTGTGCCATCTACACGACAAACCTCGACGAGTTCTACATGGTGCGCGTGGCCGGACTGCGTGACCAGATCGACGCCGGCGTCGAGAATCCCAGCCAGGATGGGCGCCTGCCCTCCGAGACGATCGCGCTCATCCGGGAGCGCGTGCTGGTGCTCGGCCGGCGGCTGACCGACTGCTTTGAAGGACGTCTGCGGGGGGCGCTGGCCGATCACGACATCCACGTGGTCGACGTGCGCGAGCTTGACGAGGACCGCCGCTCAGAGCTGAGCAGGCACTTCCAGAAGGCGATCTTCCCGGCATTGACGCCTCTCGCGGTCGCACCCGGCCGGCCGTTCCCCTACATCTCCAACCTCTCACTCAGCCTGGCCGTGCTCGTCCGCGATCCGGTCACCAACCAGACGGTGTTCGCCCGCGTGAAGGTCCCGACCGAGATCCTGCCGCGCTTCGTGACCCTGCGGGTCGGGCCCTCGCCGACGCTGCTGGTACCGCTCGAGGACGTGATCGCACACCACCTCGGGGCGCTCTTCCCAGGCATGGAAATCGTCGACTACGACGTCTTCCGGGTCACCCGTGACGCGGACCTAGAGGTCTCCGACGACGCCGCCGACCTGCTTCAGGCGGTCGAGGACGAGCTGCGCCGCCGGCGCTTCGGCGAGGTCGTGCGGGTGGAGGTCGGAGCCCATTGCTCGGAGCGTTTGCGCGAGGAGCTCGCCGGACTGCTGGGCGTCGACGACGAGGAGGTCTACCCGGTCGACGGCCTGCTGGACATGGGTGCACTGTGGCAGATAGTCCGGCTGCCGGGGCACACCGACCTGCGCGAAGAGCCGGTGGTGGGCATCACCCATCCGCGCCTGCTACGCCATGAAGACGAGCGAGCAGACGTGCTCGGCGCGATGCGTGAGGGCGACGTACTCGTGCATCACCCCTACGTCTCCTTTGCCACCTCGGTCGAGCGCTTCGTCGAGCAGGCGGTGGCCGATCCGAACGTGCTGGCGATCAAGCAGACCGTGTACCGCACGAGCGACGACTCGCCGCTCGTGCCGGCCCTGATCGACGCCACCGAGCGGGGCAAGCAGGCGGTCGCGCTGGTCGAGCTGAAGGCCCGCTTCGACGAGCGCATGAACATCCATTGGGCCAAGGCGATGGAGGAGGCCGGCGTGCACGTCGTCTACGGGCAGCCGGCACTGAAGACCCACGCCAAGTGCGTGCTCGTCGTGCGCCGCGAGGGTGACGGGGTGCGCAACTACGTGCACATCGGCACGGGCAACTACCACTCGGCGACCGCGCGACTGTATACGGACTTCGGCCTGTTCACGACCGACGAGCAGATCGGCGCAGACGTGGCCGACATGTTCAACTACCTCACCGGCTATGGCCGCCCGCTGCACTACCGCAAGGTGCTCGTCGCCCCCAACGACCTGCGCGACGGCATCATCGGCCAGATCGAGCAGACGATCGCGGCCCACTCACCGGACTCACCGGCAACGATCGCGATGAAGATGAACTCGCTCGTCGACGGCCAATGCATCCGCGCGCTGTACGAGGCCTCGCAGGCAGGCGTGCGGGTGGACCTGAACGTACGCGGCATCTGCTGCCTGCGACCGGGCGTTCCGGGAGTCTCGGAGAACATCCGCGTCGTGTCGATCGTCGGACGGTTGCTCGAGCATTCCCGCGTCTACGACTTCGAGCGGCACGGAGAGCACACGATCTACATCGCCTCGGCCGACCTCATGCCCCGCAATCTCGATCACCGCGTCGAGCTGGCGGTGCCGATCGAGTCCGCCGAGCTGCGCACCGAGCTGCTCGACATGCTCGAGCGGGCGTTCGCCGACAATCAGAGCTCCTGGGAGCTCGACAGCGACGGCATCTGGCACCGGCGATCACCGAAGCCGGGGGAACGGACGCGCAGCCTGCAGCTGGAGCTGGCGGAGCTGTACGCCCGGCACGCGGGCGAGGAGCGCCCGAGCGGTGAGCGCGAGCCCGCCGCCGCACTCGGTCACTGAGCGGCCGCAGCGATCAGCGAGGGACGGGCGAGGATGTGCTCTCGAGCGCCGACGCGAGCTCGTCGACCGACTGATAGTCGAGCCCGATACGGTGATCGTGGCGGTGGCGGACAGTCCCCTGCTCGTCGATCACGATCACCGCGCGCTTGTTTCCCAGGTACGACGAGAAGACGCCGTAGGCCCTCGCCACGGCGCTGTCGACGTCGGCCAGCAGGGGGACGTTGAGCTCGTGATTGGCGACGAAGCGCTCGTGCGAATCGAGGTCCTGCGAGGAGATGCCGACCACGGTGGCGTCCAGCGACGCAAAGTCCTCGGCGCGGTCGCGGTAGGCGCAGAACTGTTTGGTGCAGACCATGCCCTCGTCGTTGGGGTAGAAGAGCAGTACGACGCGCTCGCCGCGATGCTCGGAGAGGCGGAACGGGCCGTCGGTCCCGGGAAGCTCGAAATCGGGCGCCTGCTCGCCGACCTTCGGTGTCTTCGCCATGGAACGAGCATAGTCGCGCCACGGCAGGGCCGATGCGCTAAAACAACGGCGGATGCGTATCGTCCACCTCCTGCGCCCCGCGCTCGTGTCATGTGCCTGCGCATTCATCGCCTGCGGTGGGGGCGCGCAACCGGCGAGTTCCGCCCCGCAGACCTCCGCCGGCGCGATACCGGACACCGCAGGCGCATCCAGCGCTGAGCGCCTTCTGGAGTGGCCTGAGTTCGGCCTTGACCCGCAGCGCAGCAACGCCAGCGAAGCGAGCACCGGGATCAACGGCGGCAACGTCGCGCATCTGCGCCGCATCACGGTGGCGCTTTCAGGCACGGTCGACTCCTCGCCGATCTACCTCCACGGCGCACGCGTCGACGGCTCCGCCCACAACGTGCTGGTGGTAACGACGACCTACGGCAAGACACTTGCCATCGACGCCGACAGCGGCCACATCCTGTGGACGTTCACCCCTCCGGGCTTTCAGAGATGGGCCGGTACCCCGCAGATCACGACCGCCAGCCCGCTGACCGACCCCGATGACCAGTTCGTCTATGCGACCTCGCCCAACGGGCTCGTTCACAAGCTCTCGCTGAACGACGGACACGAGCACCCCAGCGGCGCCTGGCCGGTAAGCATCACCCGCGATCCGACCCGCGAGAAGCTCGCAGCGGCGCTCAACATCGATGGACCCGACCTCGTCGCAACCACCGGCGGATACCTCGGCGACGCGCCCGTCTACCAGGGGCACGTCGTGCTGATCGACCGTGCAAGCGGCCGCGTCACGAGGGTCTTCAACACGCTATGCGCGAACCGTCGCACGCTGATCGTGCCGCGCAGCTGCCCCGCCAGCGACGCGGCGATCCTCTCACGCAGCGGGCCGGTGGTCGAGCCGGGCAGCGGGCGCATCCTGATCGACACTGGCAACGGGCCGTGGAACGGGGCCACGAACTTCGGCGACAGCGTCCTGGAGCTCACGTTCCCCGGACTCGGCCTGCGCCAGTCGTTCACGCCGACCGACCAGGAACACCTCAACACGACCGACACCGATCTCGGCTCGAGCGCACCGGCACTGCTCGGCGACGATCGCATCGTGCTCGCCGGCAAGGACGGGATCATGCGCGTGCTGAGGCTGTCGCGTCTCGACGGCCATCCGCCGTCCAGTGCGAGGGCACGCCGTCACCCGCTGGGCGGGGAGATCCAGCGTCTGCAGACACCCGGCGGGGACGACCTCTTCTCTGCCCCCGCCGTCTGGCGTCGTGGCGCTCGCACGACGCTGTTCGTGGCCGACGAACACGGCACCGCGGCCTACGTGCTGCACGGCGGCATCCTGTTTCGCGCGTGGGAAAACGACACGCCCGGGACGAGCCCGGTTATGGCCGGAGGGCTGCTCTACGTGTATGACCTCTCGGCCGGCGGGATCAACGTCTATCGACCCGGTTCGCCGCGGCCGATCGCCAAGCTCCCGGGCATGCCCGGCCACTGGAACAGCCCGATCGTCGTGGACGGACACGTTGTGGAGCCGGAGGGCAACGCCAACGAACACAAGCTCAGCGGCGCGCTGGAGCTGTTCTCGACCGGCTAGCCGCTCAGCCGTCTAGGAGCGCCACCGCCGCGGAGGGCCGCCGGCGTCGGCGCGCGAGCGATAGCCTCAATGCAGTCATGGCGGACTCGCTCACCGGCCAGTTGCTGCTCGCGTCCCCGACGCTGCGTGACCCCAACTTCATGCGCACGGTGGTGCTGATCAGCGTGCACAGCCACGACGGCGCGATGGGCGTGGTGCTGAACCGCCCGTCGGGTGTGACCGTCGGCGAGGCGGTGCCCCAGCTCGAGCAGACCGTCTCCGAGGAGGAGCCGCTGTATGTCGGGGGCCCGGTGGCGCCGAGCTCGATCGTGTTCCTGGCCGAGTTCCTCGATCCCGCCCCGGCGGGCCTGCTGGTCCTCGGTCGCATCGGCTTCCCCGTCCCGGACGCCGACATCGACGAGCTCACGCAGGCCACGGCGCGCCGGCGCGTGTTCGCCGGCTACGCCGGGTGGGGCGAGGGACAGCTCGACTCGGAGATCGAGCGCGGAGACTGGATCGCCCACACCGCCCTGCCCGAGGACGTGTTCACGGACCTGCCGACGGAGCTTTGGAGCTCGGTGCTGACCCGCAAGGGCGGCAGCTACGCGCTGCTCGCGCGCATGCCCGCCGACCCAAGCGTCAACTGATGCGGCGCACCCCATCGGCGGTCGATGCAGCAGGTGCAGGTGAACAGGATGTGACCTAGCTGGGCCACGTCGAGGGTTCGAGGAAACCGGGCCGGGACGCCGGAGGAGCATCGTATCCTCTAGGCATGCTCTGGCTCGCCCGCTGGTCCACCACCCACCGCAAGTGGGTGGTGCTGGGCTGGATCGTGCTGTTGCTCGGGGTCAACGCCTTGGCCCAATCGGCCGGCACCAGCTACTCCAACAACTTCACCATCCCCAACTCCGGCGCCCAGCGCGCGGCGGACCTGCTCCAGCAGAGCTTCCCCGCCCAGGCCGGCGACCGCGACTCGCTCGTCTTTCAGGTCGGCTCGGGAAGCGTGCTCGACCCGGCCGTGCAGCTGCACATGAGCGCGACGTTCGCGGAAATCGAAAAGCTGCCGCACGTGACGGCTGTGATCAGCCCCTATGCCGGCGCCACCGCCGGCCGGGCGATCTCGGCCGACGGCAAGATCGCCTTCGCGACCGTCGTCTTCGACGAGAAAGCCAACTTCCTGCCCAAGAGCGCGGCCGAACGCGTGGTGCGCCTCGCGCGCGCGGCCCAGCGCCCCGGCCTCCAGGTGGAGCTCGGCGGGCAGGCGATCGAGCTGACCGAGCAGGAAGGCTTCGGCGTCGCCACCGGGGTCGGTCTGCTCGCGGCCATCGTCGTGCTGTTGCTGACATTCGGCTCGCTGACGGCGATGGGACTACCGATCGTCACCGCGCTGTTCGGCCTCGGCACGGGCCTTGGCCTGATCGCCCTGTTCACACACGTCGTCGACACGCCGAACTTCGCCTCCGAGCTCGCGGCGATGATCGGCCTCGGAGTCGGAATCGACTACGCGCTCTTCATCCTCACGCGCTTCCGCGAGGCCTACAGGACAGCCGGACCCACCTTCCAGAACACGCGCGAGTCCGTCCTGCAGGCGATCGACACCGCCGGGCGTGCAGTGCTGTTCGCGGGCACCACGGTCGTCATCGCCCTGCTGGGCATGATGCTGCTGGGCGTCGAATTTCTCTACGGGGTCGCGATCTCGGCATCGATCGGCGTGCTGTTGATGATGCTCGCATCGATGACGCTGCTGCCGGCGCTGCTGACGATGGCCGGGACCCGTCTGGCCAGGCCCGGCCGGCGGGCGCGGCGTCGCGAAGGCGTCCACACAGGCGCCGGCTCGACGCTCGAAGGAGACGGCGCATGGGTGCGCTGGAGCCGGTTCGTGCAGCGCAGGCCGTGGACCATCGCCGCCGCCGCAACGCTGACGATGCTCCTGATCGCGGCACCCGCGATCGCCCTGCGGCTCGGCTCGAGCGACGCGTCGAACGACCCCGCCAGCCAGACCACCCACCGCGCCTACGAGCTGCTCGCAACGGGCTTCGGCGAAGGCTTCAACGGCCCGCTGCTGATCGTGGCGAAGCTGCCCAGCGGCGCGAGCAAGGACGCGGAAAGGCTGCGCGCGGCGATCGCCGCAACACCGGGAATCGTGGCGACGGCCCCGGCGCGGATCAACCCGGCGGGGGACGTCGCGACGATCACGGCGTACCCGCGCTCCTCCCCACAGGCCTACGCCACAACACAACTGGTGTCGCACCTGCGCGACAGCGTGATCCCGCCGCTCGCGGCGAGCACCGGGATGACGGTCTACGTCGGCGGCGTGACGGCCGGCGGGGTGGACTTCGCCGCCGTCCTCTCCGCCAAGCTGCCGCTGTTCGTGGGCGTCGTCGTGCTGCTGAGCGCGCTGCTGTTGATGCTCGTGTTCCGTTCGCTGGTCATCCCAGTGCAGGCGGCGATCATGAACCTGCTCAGCATCGGCGCCGCGCTCGGCGTGATCGTGGCGATCTTCCAGTGGGGCTGGCTGGATGGGCTGATGGGCGTGCAGAAGGGTCCGATCGAGTCCTTCATCCCGGTGATGCTGTTCGCGATCGTCTTCGGCCTGTCGATGGACTACGAGGTGTTCCTGATCTCACGCATCCACGAGCGCTGGACGCAGACGCGCGAGAACTCGCGTGCCGTCGCCGAGGGTCTCGCGCTGACCGGGCGGGTCGTCACGGCAGCTGCGGCGATCATGGTCTGCGTGTTCCTCTCCTTCATGCTGCTCAACGGGCGTATCATCAAGGAGTTCGGCCTCAGCCTTGCAAGCGCCGTGTTCCTCGACGCGCTGGTCGTGCGCTGCCTGCTGCTGCCCGCGGTGCTCCACATCGTCGGGCCGCGCACCTGGGAGATTCCGGCCGGACTGGAGCGGCTGCTGCCGCGCCTGAACATCGAGGGAACATCGCTTCCGGCACATCCGGCCGGCACGGAGGCACCGGTCGAGCCGGAGCTGCCCGGCGCCGCTCCGCGCGCACGCCAGGGCGTGGCCGCCGGGGGAGCGGACGGCTGAGCGCACGGATGCGGCGGGCGGTGCTCGCCCTGGCGCTCGGGATGGCGATCCCATCCGGGGTCGCGCTCCCATCCGCGCTCGCAGCGAGCCGGCCGGCTGCCGCCGAGGCGGCCGGGGCCGGCGCCGGGGCCTCCACGTCGGTGCTGCTGGCCTTCCTGCCCGCGAGCGCTCCGGCTCGCACCGAGGGAGCGCGGCAGGCCTCGGCCGCCGACATGTTCGAGTCCGAACTGACGAGCGTGCGAGGCCTTTCGATCGGAATCATGTCGGCCACGCAAGGTCGCTACACGACCGCCCAGTTCCTGCTCGACATCACCCAGGGGGCGAGGGTCGCCTCCTCGGCCTACGCCACGCCGAACCCGCCAGCGCTGTCGCTGGAGCCGAGTGGCGCAGGCGCGGTGGTCGAAGGCTGGCACGCTGCGCGCACGCGCGCCGAAGACGCGCCGCAGATCCTGGAGCCCGGCCTCCTCGCGGCACAGATCCCGGGCGGCGGCGCCTACGCGGGCATCGCCGGGCTCGATGACCTCGACGGCGTGGCCGCGGCCGACCGCGAGGGACGCGTAGCTGCGTTCTCACTCGGCACCGCGCCGACGCTGCTCGCTCGCGTCGCCGCCCTGACCCGCAGCCGGCGCTATGTCGTCGCCGACCTGCCGGCCGGAGCGCAGGGACGCGAAGAGGTGCGCTCGCTGAGCAGCGGGCGCGCGCCCGGGGAGCTGCTGATCGTCCTGCAGCGCACGCCGGACACGCCCGGGCACGAGCTCCTGTGGTCGGCCGCCGGCGGGCTGGCGGGGGGCGGGGGAATGGCGCTGAGCTCTCAGACGACCAACCAGCGCGGGCTCATCAGCGCGATCGATCTCGCGCCCACGATCCTCGACCATCTCGGCCTCTCCCCGGTCCCAGCCGAGGTGCGGGGCGCGCCGATCCACGCCGACGGCCGGCTCGGTTCGCCGAGCCTCGATGCGCTAATGGCGCGACTGCGGGTGATCGGCGGCCGGCGTCTTGAGGCGCTCGGCTTTCTGCTGGGCGCGTGCGCCCTGCTGCTGCTCGTCTCGGCGCACTGGCCGAGGGCCCGCTCCTGGGCGATGCGCACGTGCGGCCTGGCGGTACTGTGGGCTCCGGTCGCAACTCTGCTCGGCGCTGCGCTCGAGCCGAGCGCGCCCGTCGAGTTCGCGACGCTGGCGCTCACCTGCCTGGCGCTCGGAGCGCTGACCGATCTGCTGTTGCCCTGGCCGCGAGCCCCCATCGCGCCCGCCCTCGCCGCTGTCCTGGCGTTGGTCGCCGACGCTCTGGCCGGCACCCAGCTGCTGATGCGCTCCCTGCTGGGCCCCGACCCGATCCTCGGGGCGCGCTTCTACGGCATCGGCAACGAGCTCAAGTCCGGCCTGGCCGTGCTCGTGCTCGCAGCCGTCGCAGCCGCGCTGTATCCGGTCGCGGCGAGCGGCGCCGGCCGCGCGCACCGGCGGCGTGCGCCGCTCGCGATGGCCTGCACGGGTGTCCTGTTGGCGGCCGTCGAGGGCTCGGCCCGGCTGGGCGCCGGCGTCGGCGGGGTGATCCTCGTCAGCGCGGGCTTCGCGGTCGCCACGGTGCTGCTGCTCCCCAACAAGATGAGCCGGGGGCGCGCTCTGATCGTGCTCGCAGCTCCGGTCGTCGGCCTCGTCGCGCTCGCTCTGCTCGACCTCGCCACCGCGCACGGCTCCGGCCACTACACCGGGAGCATCCTTCACGCCCGCTCGGCCGGCGAGGTGCGCGATGTGATCGTGCGCCGCTACAAGGCGGCCTGGGATGAGCTGCACAACCACGCGATGCCAGCCGCCACGCTGCTGGCGCTGCTGGCGGCGGCGTTCGGGCTGCGCCGCCCCGAGCGTCTGCTCTCGCCCGTGGCAAACGACGCTGCCTGGCGCGCCGCTCTCGCGGGCGGCCTCGCGGCGGGCGTGATCGGGGCTCTCGTCGAGGACTCCGGCCCGGTGCTGCTCGTCGTCGCCGTCTTCACCATCGGCTGCGTGCTGAGCTACCTGTGGGGGCGGCCGTATCCGCGCGGCGATGAGGTTAGGACGCGCACTCCTCGCAGCACCCGTGCAGCACGATCTCGTGCTCGGACACTCTCAGCGGGACCCGCTCGCTGAGCTTGCCAATGGCGCGCTCGAGCCCGGCATCCGAGAAGGGCATCACCAGCCCGCAGTCGTCGCAGACGAGGTGATGGTGATGGTGCTCGCGCTCGCAGACACGCTCGTAGCGGTTCATCGCCTGTCCGGTCTCCACGCGCTGGACCAGCCGCAGGCGCTCGAGCTCGTCGAGGATCCGGTAGATGCTCGCCCTGCTCACGCGCCGACTACCTTCAGCGCCGCGCAGGGCATCCTCGATCTCGAGCGCGGTGAGCGCGCACTCCTGCCCGTCGAGCAGCTCGAGAACCGCGCGCCGCGCGCCGCCGCGCCTGTGCCCGGCCGCGGCCAGCGTCGCCTCTGCGTCCTGCACCCAGCTCTCTGTCCTCGCATCGGCGGTCATTCGGCGATGGTAGTCCTACCCGTTGCGGTTGCGGTGACCGCCGACGGAGACCCGCCGGGCGCGGAGTGCACGCGGCGGCGCTTCCAGGCATCGGCGCCCGCGACGGCGGCGTAGCAGCCGACCGCGAGCGTCACGATCGCGCTGCTCGGCGGCAGCGACGGCACGGCGTAGCCGACCGCGAGACCTCCCCACATCGAGCCCACCGCGAGCGCACCGGCGAGCGCGATGCCGACGAACGGACGCCCCGTGAGGCGGTGCGCCGCCGCCGCCGGCCCCGCCAGCAGGCCTAGCAGCAGCAGCGCCCCGACGGCCTCTGTCGCGCCGGCCGCGACGACGCCCAGCAGAGCCACGAAGCCGACGCCGAGCAGCCGCGCAGGAACGCCCCTGGCAGCGGCCACATCGGGGGCCAGCGACATGAACAGCAGCGGTCGCGATATCGCTAGCGTGCACGCGGTTGCGGCGAGCGCGAGGAGCGCCGCCGCACGCGCTTCGCCGCTCCCGAGCCCGAAGATCGAGCCGAACAGCGTTCGCGCCGCCTGGATGCCAGCGCCGCCGCCCGCGCTCATGCTGAACAGGGTCAAGAAGAAGACGCCCATCCCGAGCACGAACGTGAACACGGTGCCGATCGCGGTGTCCTCCGCGGGGGAGCTCCCAGCCCGCACCCCTCCCCCGTCGCTGCGCGCCCGTAGGCCGAGAACACCTATGCCGGCACCGACCAGCACCGTCGTCGCGAACAGCCCCACGCGCTCGTCGATGCCGAACGCGGCAGCGGCCAGCGCCCCGGGGAAGGCGACGTGGCTGAGCGCGTCGCCCGCGAACACCTGGCCCCTAAGCACGACGAACCAGCCGCTCACGCCGCACGCGAGCGCGACGAACGTGCCCGCCAGAAACGCGTTGCGCATGAACTCCTGGCTGAACATCAGGCGATCACGCCTTCGGGGGGTGGCTGCTCGAGCTGGGAGGCCTCGGGCGCGGGCGCCGCTCTGCGCCCGGATGTCCCTCGCGCCCAGGCGAGCGCGCGCGCGAGCAGATATAGGGCGAACGAGATCATCGTGATGAAGAACCCCGCCGGATACACCGAGAAGTAGGAGATGCCGAGGCCGACCCATACCGTCACGAGCCCGATCGCCACGGTCAGCGCGAGGCTCGGCCCTGGTCGCACCACCAGCGCCTGCGCGGCGGCGGGCGGCGCGACGAGCAGTGCGAACACGAGCAGCACGCCGGTGATCTGGCTCGTGGCGGCGACCCCAAGCCCCAACAGCACGAGGAACGCGACCGAAACCGTCCGCGCAGGCACGCCGCGCGCGCTTGCCAGGTCCGGGTCGACGCTTACCAACAGCAATCGCCTACCAAGCGCCAGCAGGGCGAGCAGCGAGCTCGCGGCAACCGCCGCGAGCGTCAGCACCTGGCCATCGGAGATTCCCAGGAACGTCCCGAAGAGGAGGTTCTCGAGGTCGCCCAGCACGCCGTTGTAGAGGCTCAGGAACAAGAAGCCAAGCGCCAGCGCGAAGGCCTGCACCATGCCGATGTTCGCGGACTGCTCACTCCACGCGCGCCGCCCCTTACCGGCTGAGCGGCCGATCAACAGCGCGGCGGTGCCGCAGAAGACGAAGTAGCCCCACGCCGCCGGGATCGCGATCAGCGCCGCCGCGGTCGCGCCGGGCAAGGCCATCATCGCGAGCGTGTGTCCCGCGAAGGTCTCGCTTCTGAGCACCATGAACCACCCCAGCAGCCCCGCCATCACGGCCACCACCGAGCCCGCGACGAGCGCGTTCACCATGAAGTGGTATTCGAGCACCTCGCCGAGGTCGCGCGCGAGATTGAAGCTCAGGGTCGGTTCAGCCCGCATCGACGTGCGCGTGCTCGTGACGGTCATGGTGGTGCGCAGGCGGCTCAGGCTGACCGACGACCACGAGCCGGCCGTCTTGCGCCTTGAGCACCTCCACCGGCACCCCGTACAGCCGCGTCAGCGTCTCGGTATTCACGACCTCCCCCACCGTTCCCGCGACCGCCTTTGCACCCGCCAGATACACGACCCAGTCCAGGTAGGGAAGCAGCGGGTTGACGTCATGCGCGACGAGCAGCACGGCGACGCCCTGCTCGCGGCAAATCTTCGCAACCAGGGCTACCACAGTCGCCTGGTTGGGCAGGTCGAGGCTGTCGAGCGGCTCGTCGAGAAGCAGAAGCCGCGGACGCTGTACAAGCGCCTGGGCGATCAGCAGGCGCTGCTGCTCGCCTCCGGAGAGCTCTCCGATCGGTCGCTTGGCGTACGCGCTCGCCCCCACGAGGTCGATCGCCTGTTCGACCCGCGCCACCTCCGCGCGGCGGCGTGCTCCGGCCGCGCTCCAGCGGGGCGCGGGCAGCGCCACCCCCCAGCGCGTCCCCTCCAGGCCGAGCCGCACGATGTCCAAGCCCCGCAGCCTCGTACCCGTGTCAAACGCCCTGCGCTGCGGCAAGTAGCCGATCTCGGCATTGGCCGTGCCCGCTGGACGGCCCAGCACCGAGATGCTGCCGGCGGACAGGCCGAACATCCCCAGCGCCACCTTCAAGAGCGTCGACTTGCCCGAGCCGTTCGCTCCCAACAGCGCCACGAATTCGCCCGCAGCCATGCTCACGCTCACATCGCTCCAGATCGTGCGTCCCCCGACACGCGCGCTCGCACCACGCAGCTCGAGCGCAGCCTCGCTCATCTGCCCGTCGCCTCGTGCAGCGCCTTCATCAGGCCTTCCAGCTCGGTCACCTGCCACTGCTGGAAGCTGTCGCTCGCGGGTGAAAGCGTCTCGGTGACCGTTGCGATCGGAATCCCCTTCGCTTTGGCGATTTCGTTCACCCTCTTTACGTCCGGTGTCACGTTTTGGCTGTTGAACACCCAAACCTCGATTTCCCGGTCTTCGGCCTGCCGGTCGACGGTCCGCTTGTCTTCGGCGCTCACTTCGGTGCCCTCGGCGATCGCCTTGACGAAGCCGTAGGGGGTGAGCAGCTTGAGGCCCAAGTCCTCGCCGAGGCCCTGAAAGATGCTCTCGCTGTAGCCGACCGGCAGGCCGGCGAACCTCGAGGAGACCTGCGCACGCAGTGCGTCGTAGCGCGCGAGCGCTGTGGTTTCGAATTCGTGGCGGCGGGTGGCGAAGTAGGCGGCGTTCGGCGCGTCGAGCATCTGGTAGTCGGCGGTGATCTTGGCGATCACGGCTCGCACGTCGGCCGGGTAGTACCACCGGTGCGGGTTTTCGCCGCCCTTCAGGCCGAGCAACTGGCCGACGTTCAAGACGACGCGCCCGCTCAACGGGCTCGCTTCCAGCAGCTTGGGCGCCCAATTGTCGTAGCCGACCCCGTTGACGATCGCCAGCTGCGCGCCCGCCATCGTACGCGCGTCCTGCGCCGTCGGCTCGTAGCTGTGCGGGTCCGTATTGGGATTGACGATGACGCTCCGCACCTGCACCTTGCCGCCCCCGAGCTGCCGGGCGATGCTGCCCCAGAAGTTCTCGGCGGCCACAACTTGCAGGCGACCACCCCCACTGCCGGACGTGGCGCTTTGCCCGCTGCTGTTACACCCGGCCGTGAACGCGGCCAACGACATCAGGACCGATGCGGCGCCGATGCGTGGCCGCGTGGCAGGATTGAGACGTGTCATCGAGCGGGAGCTCGTCTGCTGGTCGGGTCGTTCATCGCGCGCCGCCACAGAGAGAATATCAAGACTGAGTCTCGTTCTTAGTCCAGGGGCGCAACCCCCAGGGCGGCGCGCAGCCGGCTCGCATCGACCCCCTCGACGCGCACGACCTTCTCCCGCGCCGATGCTCCCCGCACGATCGACACCCGGCGCACACCCACGTGCGCCCGCTTGGCGATCAGGCGGCACAGCGCCTCGTTGGCGCGTCCCTCCACCGGGGGAGCGCTCACCCGCACGAGCACCACGCCGCCGCGCTCGCCCACGATCTCGTTCGTGCGCGCCCGGGGCTGCAGGCGCACGACGATCTCACAGCTCTCCGCCACGCGGGCCCTCCAGGCCCCGCGACCCTATGTCTGCTCGCCCGGAGGTGACGCGACGCCAGGGCTGTCCGCGGCCCGGTCCTCGTCGGCTTCGCCCATCTTGCGCCGGCGGTCGATCAGCAGGACGACCGCGACCACGATGATCACGACCACCAGGATCCCGGCCGCGATATAGCGCAGTTTGTGATGGGCCGGTTTCGCCGCCGTCTTGGGTTTGGCCGTCGCGATCGCGACGGGTACGCCGTCGGCGCGCGCGATCGCAACCAGCGCCGCCTGTTCGGAGGTGGCGTACGCGACGGTCATGTGCCGGCCGTCGCGCAGCGAGACGTGGAGGTGCCCCTGCGTGCTCGCTGGATGAAAGGCCAACGCGTGCACTTCGTGGTGGGCCAGCTGTTCCTTGAGCGCGGGAAGGCTCTCGGGCTGGAAGTGGATGACGGCGGCGGCGAGCGCGGAGGTACCCACGGCCAGGCAGGCGCAGGCCAGACCCACGGCGAACAGCGCGCTCTTGCGGATGAGGGGTGCTCTCGTGGAGGAGATCATCCGCGGCAGCCTACACCCACGCCGTGTCGCCAACGTCGCCTCGCACACCCGCGCCGTGTCACGAGGGTTCACTTGCCGAGTCTGTCCTCACTTGCGCGCTGTTCTGATCGCCTTCAGGCGCTCTACCTTCCCCAGCTCGAGCTTGCGCAAACGGACTACCTGCGGCGTCACCTCGAGCTGCTCATCCTCGCGCACGAAGTCAAGCGCCTCGTCGAGCGTGGGCTTGCGGTGCACGTCCAGCCGCACGAGGACGTCGGCGGTGGAGGAGCGCATGTTCGTGAGGTGCTTCTCCTTGCAGGGGTTCACGTCGAGGTCCTCGGCGCGCGAGTTCTCGCCGATGATCATCCCCTCGTAGACCTCCTCGCCCGGCTCGACGAACAGCGTGCCCCGCTCCTGCAGCGTCATCAGCGAGTAGGTCGCGGTCGTGCCGCGCCGGTCCGCGACGAGTGCGCCGGTGGTGCGCGTCAACAGCTCTCCCGCCCAGGGCTCCCAGCGGTCGAACACGTGGTGCATGAGCCCGGTTCCGCGCGTCTCGGTGAGGAACTCGGTGCGGAAGCCGATCAGCCCGCGCGCCGGCACGATGTAGTCCATCCGCACCCACCCCGTGCCGTGGTTTGTCATGTGCTCGAGGCGACCCTTGCGCGCCGCCAGCAGCTGGGTGACGGTGCCGACGTGCTCCTCGGGCACGTCGATCGACAGGCGCTCGACGGGCTCGTGGCGCTTTCCGTCGATCTCCCGTTCCAGGACCCGTGGCTGGCCCACCGTGAGCTCGAAGCCCTCGCGGCGCATCATCTCCACGAGCACCGCCAGCTGCAACTCGCCTCGGCCCTGCACCTCGAAGGTGTCGGGCCGTTCGGTGGGGCCGACGCGCAGTGAGACGTTGCCGACGAGCTCCTGATCCAGTCGACTCTCGATCTGCCGGGCGGTCATCTTGTCGCCGTCTTTGCCCGCCAGCGGCGAGGTGTTCACGCCGATCGTGATCGACATCGCCGGCTCGTCCACGGTGATCACGGGCAGCGGCCGCGGATCGTCGGGATCGGCCAGCGTCTCGCCGATCGTCACCTCGGCGATCCCGGCCACCGCGATGATCTCGCCCGGTCCGGCCTCGGGTGCGTCGACCCGCTTTAACGCCTCGGTCACGTACAGCTCGGCGACCTGCACGCGCCCGATCGAACCGTCGGCGCGGCACCACGCGATCTGCTGGCCCTTGCGGATGTGCCCGTTGCGAACCCGGCAGATAGCCAGCCGCCCGACGTAGGGGGATGCATCGAGGTTGGTGACGAGAGCCTGCAGCGGATACTCGGGGTCATAGCGCGGCGCCGGTATCCGCTCCAGCAGCAGATCCAGCAGCGGCGCGAGATCACCCTGCTCGAAGGGCTTGCCCGGCTGATACTCGAGCGAGGCGACGCCGGCCTTCGCGTTGCAGTACACGATCGGGAACTCGATCTGCTGCTCGTCGGCGTCGAGATCGAGGAACAGCTCATACACCTCGTCGATGATCTCCGCCACGCGCGCATCCGACCGGTCCACCTTGTTGACCACGAGGATCACCGGCAGATGGGCCTCGAGCGCCTTGCGCAGGACAAACCGGGTCTGCGGCAGCGGGCCCTCGGAGGCGTCGACGAGCAGGAGCACCCCGTCGACCATCGTCAACCCCCGCTCGACCTCTCCTCCGAAGTCCGCGTGCCCCGGCGTGTCCACGATATTCAGCTTCACGTCCCTGTATCGCAGCGAGGTGTTCTTGGCCAGGATCGTGATCCCCTTCTCGCGCTCCAGATCCATCGAATCGAGCACGCGCGTAGCCACTTCCTGCCCGGCGCGGAAGGCGCCCGACTGCCACAGCATCGCGTCCACGAGCGTGGTCTTGCCGTGGTCGACGTGCGCGACGATCGCCACATTGCGTATGTCGTCTCGAGGGACCAGCACAGCCCGATTAGGCTAGCGGCGCGCCTTCGCCGCACGGGCCCTTGGGAGCATCTGCAAGCCAAATCGCGCCAGCGCCGTGGGGTAGTGCTGGGCGGAGACGATCGTCTCCTCGAGCGCCGCGGCGAAGCGCCGAATGTCCTGCTCGTCGATCGTGAGCGCCGGCAGCGCCTTGATCGTGTTCATGCGGTGGCCGGCGACCTGGCAGAGGATCTTGTGATCGTGGAACAGCGGGACCGTGATGAGCTGGGCGAACAGGCCAGCCTGGCGGCGCTCGACCGCATCCCAAAGCGAACGCCCCACACGCCCGCCGGGCGCTCCGAACTCGATCGCCCACATCAGCCCCAGCCCGCGAACGTCGCGCACGACCTCGTAGCGCTCGACGAGCGGCGCAGTCAGCTCGAGCAGCAATGCGCCCATCCGCTCGGCGCGCCCAACAAGACCCTCCCGGTCGAGCACCCGCAGCGTGGCCAGCGCGGCCGCAGCCGCAAGATCATTGCCGCCGAAGGTCGACCCGTGGCGGACCGCCCGTTCCATCCCGTCGAACACGCTCTCGAACGCGGCACGCGAGACGAGCACCGCTCCGACCGGCACCAGACCTCCGGAGAGGGCCTTGGCGAGGCAGATCATGTCCGGCTGAAGCTCTGAGTGCTCGAGCGCGAGGAAGCGCCCGGTGCGCCCCACGCCGGTCTGGACCTCATCGCATACGAGCAGCGCACCGGCATCGCGGCACAGACGCTGTGCTTCGAGCAGATATCCGGGCGGTGGCAGGTTGACGCCCTTGCCCTGCACCGGCTCGAGCACGAATGCGGCAACGTCCCCACGCGAGAGCTCGTGCTCGAGTGCGTCCGAGTCGCCGAACGCCACCGGATCGCAGCCGGGCAGCAGAGGACCGAAGCCATCGCGGAACTCGGCATTGCCGTTGAGCGACAGCGAGCCGAGCGTCAGCCCGTGAAAGGCGTGCTCGGCATAGAGGACGCGCGGCCTACCCGTGGCCGCGCGCGCAACCTTGATCGCCGCCTCCACCGCCTCGGTGCCGCTGTTGGCAGGGATCATCGCCGAGACGCTTCCCGGTGCCCGCGAGAGCAGCTGCTCTGCGAGCACGCCGCTCAGCAGGGTCACGCCGAGCTGCGGAAGATTGCCGGTGCGTGCGGCCATCACCTCTTCGATCGCGGCAATCGCCTCGGGGTGGTTGCGCCCGATCGCGAACACCCCGTAGCCGCCGAACAGGTCGAGGTAACGCTGCCCCTCGGAGTCGATCAGATGAGCCCCCTCCCCGCCCGTCCACACGCGGTCGAAGCCGAGCGTCCGCAGGATCCGGCCCATCTGCGGGTTGAGAAAGCGATCGTTCAGCGCCATCTCTTCGCCGGTCCGGGCGGCGATGATCTCGCTCACGCTGGGCGGGGTCGAGCTGGACATGCGCTAAGCGTACGCGCCGCGTTGAATAATATTGCCGACGCCGGGTAGAATCACCGGGGCTGGATCAGAGCTTCCAGCGCGAGGAGGAGATAGACCTGCTGTCTTCGGATATCTGCGGCGCGCCGGTCAGAGCTTGTACCACCATCTTGGCGGCCGATGATTCGCGCACGCTGTTCCTGCGCTGGCAGGCGAATGGCGATCGGGCCGCGCGCGAGAGGCTCGTGGCGCGATTCATGCCGCTCGCCCGCAGCCTCGCGCGGCGCTATGGACGCTCCTCGGAGCCATTCGAGGATCTGCTGCAGGTCGCCTCGCTGGGGCTGCTCAAGGCGATTGACCGCTTCGACCCCGAGCGCGGCAATCGCTTCCAGTCATATGCAGTGCCCACCATCCTCGGCGAGATGCGACGCCACTTTCGCGACTCCGGCTGGGCCGTTCACCTGCCCAGGGGGATGCAGGAGCGAGCGCTGACGGTGCGAGATGCCCAGAACCGCTTCGCCAGTCAGCACGGGCACGCCCCCACGGTCGCCCAACTCGCCGAGTACCTCGAGCTCGATACCGAGGAGATCATCGATGCGCTACAGGCCGCCCAGGCCTACGAGACGCTGTCGCTTGACGCGCCGCCACCCGGCGCAGATGAGGAAGCCTCGCGTTTCGGCGACGCGATCGGCCGTGAGGACGAGCACTACAAGCTGGTGGAGCTGGGCGCAACCATCAGCCCTGTGCTGGCACGGCTCTCGCCGCGCGAGCGCAGGATCCTTCACATGCGCTTCGTCGAGGACCTCACTCAGACGGAGATCGCGGCACGCGTCGGCGTCTCTCAGATGCAGGTCTCGCGTCTGTTGCGCCGCTCGCTGGCCAAGTTGCGAGCATTGGCGGATGTACCGGCGGCTGCACCCTAGGAGTGTCCACGGACCTTCCGGCAGCATCGACCTCGATGCCCCTCGAGGCGGACAAGCCGAGCCCAGGAACGAGCATGGCCGTGCCGAATTCCGTTGATCAACCAGGGTCGCCCAACATCCGCCTGAGCATCGCCAGTCGGCCGGAGAACGTCATGCTGGTAAGGCAGATGCTGGCGGGCATGGCGGAAGCCATCGATGTCGACGCCAGCGATCTCAACGACATCACAACGGCGGTCACCGAGGCCTGTAACAACGTCGTGCTGCACGCCTACCCTCGAGACGCGGGGCCGCTGCAGGTCGAGGTCCACACGCGTCGCGCCGGCGTCGAGATCGCGGTGCGCGACCGCGGCACAGGGATTCAGCCGTCGATCGTGCAGGCCGGGAAGGCCGGCGGTGTCGATCCGTCGGGGATCGGCTTGACCGTGATCAAGGCGCTCTGCCAGCGCGCCGAGTTCAGGCGGGACGGGGACCGCGGGACCGAGGTCCGGATGACGTTCGCCACGCCGCAGGCACGGGCGCTCGAGCCGATCTCCGAGCACGAGCAGGGGCGCGAGCGACCCTCAATCGTGGACGTCGAGCCCGCCGGCGCGATGGAGATCACCATCGCGCCGATCGCGCTTGCGCGCACGGTTCTTCCCCGACTGCTGAGCGTGGCGGCTGCGCGGGCGCACTTCACGACAGACCGTCTCGCCGACGCCCAGCTCGTTTCCGACGCCCTCACAGACCATCTCGCGGGGTCCATCAGCGGCAGCCGTCTGCGCATCGCCATCAGCGCCCAGCCGCGCGAGCTGCAGCTGCGCCTCGCGCCACTGCTTGCCGGAAGCGCGAACCGACTGATCGTCGATGCGTCGCTCGACGGACTCGGTCCGGTGATCGAGAAGCTGAGCACCGATTACGAGGTGGCGACGTCGGGCTCCGACGACGATGAGATGCTCGCACTGCGGCTCGTCGACCGGCGGTAAGTCCGGGTACAGCGGAACGCCGCGCACCGCCAGCGCTGGATGCGCTCGCGCCGGCGCTGCTGGACGCGTTCGCGCCGGCGCCGGGAACGGCTCGGACCCGCAGCCGCATCCGTGGCCGATACTGCGGGCCAACGGGGCGGTGGCCGCCGGGGGGCCGCGGCCACCGCCCGTCAGGAGACTGCACACCCACATCTGCCCCCCTCCGCGCCAGTTCAAACCCGCAATCTCTGCGGCACGACGATGGGAGAAATGGCGGTGGCCGCGGAGGGACGCGGCCACCGCACAGGAGGAGTGCTTACCGCTGCCACCTCCATACCCCGCCAGACAGAAGCTAAACACCCTGTTCTCTCCTTTGCACCCCGCGCGCGCTTGAGATGCGAGCGACAGGGGTAGCTACCGCTCGCAGAGGCCCGGCGTGACGCGTGGGGGCGAGCAGCCCTGCAGCGGCGCACCGGCCGGAAAACGGTGCGGTAGCATCGAAGCGTGGCCGGAGGGGATCAACTGTTCATCGACGCACGTCGTGAGAAGGACCGGGTCGTGCTCGCACTTCGCGGCGAACTCGATCTGGCCAACGCACCGCTCTTGCAGAGCGAAATCGAAAGCAGCGAGATCGTGGCGGCGCCGATGGTCGTGCTCGACCTGCGGGAGCTCAGGTTCATCGATTCGTCGGGTCTGCGGGTACTGCTCGCAGCGCACGACGGCTCACGCCAGCGCGGACAGGGGTTCGCGGTGACGCGCGGCTCGGAGCAGGTTCAGCGCCTGCTGAGCATCACCGGCGTCGACGAGCACCTGCGGGTCATCGCCTCGCCTGACGAAATGCTCGTCTGAGCGGAGCGGCCGCCTCGCTCGGCGGGTCGAGGCCGGCTCGCTCGAGCGATCGGCTCTAGCGTGAGCCTGTGCTCCTGACGCGCGCGGCCAGCACGGCGACATCGTCGCGCACGTCGGCGTCGTGGTCGATCAGCCCCAGGAGGACGTCAACGGTCTCCTGCGCATATCTGTGCGACCCCTGCTCGAGGCGCTCCATGATCTCCTGCACGGTCAGGGTGCGCTCGGGCGCGTGCGCCTCCAGCAGTCCGTCGGTGTAGAGCGCGAGCGTGTCGCATGGCTCAAGGATGGTCGTGACCTCCTGGATCGCCGGATCGGCGAACACGCCCAGCAGCGTGCCACGACCGCCGTACTCTTCGACCTGTCCGTCGGCTCGTCCGACAAGCGCCGCCGGGTGGCCGGCGGCCGCGATCGTGACCTCGACCCCGGGATTGAGGAAGCGAAGGTGGGCGAGGATCGCGGTCGCGAAGCGCCCGTCGAAATCCTGCTCGAGCATCGCCTGGTTGACCTGCGAGAGGACTCCCCGCGGACTCGCGCCGTTCCGGGCATGCGCAACCGTGGTGTAGCGCAGAAAGCCGGTGAGGGCCGCGGCCTCGGCGCCCTTGCCGCAGACGTCGCCGACCACGAGCCAGCAGTGCTCCCGATCGCCAAAGGCGTCGTAGAAGTCACCGCCAACCTCGTTGCCCGCGCCCGTTGGTCGAAAGCAGCTCGCGAGTTCGAGTTGCGGTATCACGGGCAGGGCGGCCGGCATCAGGCTGCGCTGGAGGGTGCGCGCAATATGGGCCCGTTCCGCGTAGAGGCGAGCGTTGTCGAGCGCCATCGCGGCTCGGCCCGTCAGGTCCTCGAGGACGGCCAACTGGTCGGATCCGTACCGAGCGGAGCTGTCGAGATGTAGGAACGAGATCGCGCCGTGGGTGCGACCCCGCGCGACCATCGGGAAGACCGCCGCAGTGCGATATCCGGCGTCCTGCATGAACCGCTGATGCTCGTCGCTCTGGGCGACCTCCCGCAGAGCCGCGCGGTCGGTCAGGTCCTCGACGAGCAGCGGCGCAGCGCTGCGAAGCACCTGGGCCACGGGGTGGCTTCCGTCGACATCAAGGGGACGCGCCTTGCGCAGGCGCTCCACCCCCGCCGCGACGGCCGGATCGACTGCGGCGGCGACCGTGCCCCCGATTGATCCGCTGCGATCGAGAAGGTCGATGACGCATAGCTCGGCCAGCTGCGGCACCGCCGTGCGGGCGATCCTGCGCAACGTTTCGGCCGGATCGAGTGACGCGTCTAGGTTGGCAGTTGCGCCGATGAGAAACTCCAGGCGGCGACGGTTGTCGCGCATGCGGTCGAGCGCGAGGTGGATCACTCCGCAGGCAAGCAGCGCCAGGATGATCCCGACACAGGCGATCGCTCCGAACGTCGTCGAGACTTCTTCATAGGCCAGGGGCGCGAGGAACGCGATCAGCGCGGCGACGGAGACGAGAAGCAGCCGCCCGCGGGGCTGAAAGGCCGCCGCGTGGCCGAGCGCGAAGAAGTAGATCAGCCCGAACGGGCTGCTCGCACCGCCGGTCGCGGCGCACAGCACCGCGATGAGTACGACGCCCCAGAGATCGGCCGCACAGGCGAGCCCCAGCCCGCCTCGATGCCCGATGTAGGCAGCCAGCAGGCCGCCTGCCGTGAGCACCGCCGCCGCGGCCACAGCCCCGACAGCCGCGGCTGAGCTTACGTGCGGCAGCAGCGCAGCGGTCGCAGTGAGAGCGGCGCCCACGACATACAGCGCCGCCGCGATACCGATCGCAGCACGCGTTTCTCGGGAGCTCGCAAGCTCCCCGACATGTCCCGCTACACGCTCATTGCTGACCGCCATATCCGTCCCTCAATCCCGCCTGCTCTCATGGTAGGCGTGGCGGTGCTTGGCATCAGCGGCCCCGTGCACGCCCTGCCGGCGGTCAGTCCCCGCTGGTGAGCTCCTCGACATCCATGCGCACCGCCAGGTCATCGCGGACGGCGTAGACGCAACGTTCACACCGGCAGGCCGGCCACGCCGACGATCGCGCCGAGCGCCCCGGCCGCGATGAGCACGACCACGACGCTCGCCCGGAAGATGAGCAGCGCGAGCGCCGCCGCTGCGAGCACTGCGAACTGCCAGGCCGTGTGCAGCGCGATCGCAAGCGGGATCGCCGAGCCGATGATCGCTCCGATCGCGGCCGGACCGGCGCCGTCCAGAAACGCCCGTGCGCGGGCGCTTGCGCGAAAACGATCGAGGTGCCGGGCGCCGAGCAGGATGAACGAGAAGGAGGGAGCGAACGCGACCGCAGCCGCGAGGAGCCCGCCGCCGACTCCGCCAGCCGCGTAGCCCACGACCGCGACCGTCTGCACGAGCGGCCCAGGCGTGATCTGACCCAGCGCGACCGCACTGAGGAATTCCGCGGCGCTCATCCAGTGATAGTGGTTCACCGCTTCGGCCTGCATCAGCGGGACGATCACGAAGCCCCCGCCGAATGACAGCGCGCCCACCTTGAACGCGACCCACACCAGCGCCAAGAGCCCGCCGGTCGCCGCCGCGCTGGCCAGCAACGGCCAGGCGTGGATCGCTGTGCCGTCCCCCCCCTGCCCGCCCCGTGATTGCCAGATCGCCTCGAGCACTCCGCTTGCGAGCAGCAGCAGGACGAGCCACGGGCCGAGCGTCGCCGCCACGAGAGCACCGAGCAGCGTGTACGTGGCCCAGCGCACATGCGCGGGCGAGCGCCGCCAGCTGGCCGGGAGCAGGCCGCTGCCCGCGCGAACCGCCACCGCAGCCACCGCGGCCCCCGCACCGGCGCCGGCCCCGCTGACCCACAGCGGCGGATGGGGTGCGAGGAACAGCGCTGCGAGTAGGAGGATCAACACCAATCCCGGTACGACGAAGGCAGCGCCGCCCACCAGCGCCCCCACCGGCCCTGCCACCCGCCACGCGCAAAGGATCGCCATCTGCGTCGATGCGGGTCCCGGCAGCAGGTTGCATGCGGCAATCGCATCCTCGAACTCGGCCTCGCTCAGCCAGCCGCGCCGAGCGACACACAGCTCGCGCAGCAGCGCGATATGCGCAGGCGGGCCGCCGAAGCCGAGACAGCCGATCCTTCCCCAGCTCATCAGGACCTCGCGCATCCCTACGCGCGTGCCGCTGGGAGCGTCTGGCGGAGGTACATCCATTGTTACCGGCAATGAATACCTGCCGGACGGCGAACTCGCTTGCCGCTACTCGTCCGCTAGCGCCAGCAGATTGGTGACGGTGCTCCAGTTGCGCGCGGTGGCCGTGACGCCGAGGCGCGGACCCGCGAGCCCAGCCCAGAGCCTGGAGCGGGCGATGCCCTCTGGGTGCCATGCGTAGAGCTCGCGGCCGACCGCCACGAGCCGCTCGGAGGCAGCGACAAGCGCTGCCAGCCCGCTGACGGCCTCAGAGTCGAGCTCCTCGGAGAGGAAGCTCACCTGGTAGCGCTTGGGATCGACGGCGACCTCGTCGAGCGGGTTGCGATCGACGACCGCAGCGAGCTCGTCCCGGGTCCGCACGACCACATCGATGTCAAGTCCGAGGACCTCGGCGATATGTCGCTTGCTCTCCAGCGCGAGCTCCCCAGGCGGAGCGTCGCTTGAGAGCACCACGTTGCCGCTCTGCAAGTAGGTGCGTACGTCGTCGAATCCGACCGTGCCGAACAGCTCGCGCAGCACCGGCATTGCGATGCGATTGCGGGAACCGATGTTGATGCCGCGCAGAAGGACGATTTGCCGCACGCGCTGGATACTAAGCAGGCAGGCGCTGAATCCGGCCGTCCTCGTGCGGCTCGCCGTATATCGCGGCCAGCCAGATGTGATTTAGGATGTCGATGACCTTGTCCTCGGCCACGGCGGGAGCTTCCTCGACGAAGATGGCACCGAGGACCCGCTCGTTCATCTGCACCAGAGCGGTGGCGAGGTCGCGCACCGGCATGCCGTCGGGAGCGGCGCCACGCGCGCGCTCGGACTCGATCTTCTCGGTCACATAGTCGACCCAGCCCTCGACTATCTGCGAGCGAAGAGCGCGCGCCTCGACATTCGTGGCGCTCAGGTCCGTGGCTGCACGGACCACCGCTCGGTGCGAGCCGAACGTGCGATAGAAGCCCATCAGGCTGTCGCGCCAGGCTGGGACGGGATCTGCGAGTAGCCGTTCGGATACCTCGTCCCTTGCGTCGGCGGCCTCTTCGACCACCTGATCGACGAGCGTCAGCACGACGGCATCCTTGGAGGGAAAGTAGAAGTAGAAGGCGGACCGCGAGATCCCGGCGCCGCGCGCCAGATCGTCGACAGAGATCTCGCCGAGGGAGCGATCCTGGAGCAGCCGCTCGGCCGTCTGCATGATCGCTCGTTCGCGCTCGTCGCCGCTTGTCCGCGTCTTGCGGCGCCCGCGACCTGAAGGGGGTTCACGGCTTTGTACAGAGGCTGCGGCCACACTCGGATCATACTCGGGAAAGTCGCCTTTTCGACGAGGCGTCTGTATCGTTGACACAGAGTTGAGAATGGTGCTACGGTGGCTCGCAGATGGGCTCCGAACACGTAGACGTGCTGATCGTCGGCGCCGGCCTGTCGGGTATTGGGGCCGCGTGCCACCTGCGGAAGGAGTGCCCGGGGAAGAGCTTCGCGATCCTCGAGGCACGCGATGCGCTCGGCGGCACCTGGGACCTCTTCCGTTATCCGGGCATTCGCTCAGACTCGGACATGTTCACGCTGGGCTACTCCTTCCGCCCGTGGGAGGGGGGCAAGTCGATCGCCGACGGCCAGTCCATCCTCGACTACGTCCGCGACACCGCTCGCGAGCACGATGTCGAGAGCGCGATCCGTCTCGGACACCGAGTCCTGCGCGCGGACTGGTCGAGCACCGACGCACGATGGACCGTCGAGGCCGAACTGCGGGACACGGGCGAGAGGGTTCACATCACGTGTTCCTTCCTGTACTGCTGCACCGGCTACTACCGCTACGACGAAGGCTACAGCCCGCACTTCCCCGGCAGCCAGAGCTTCAGCGGCCAGATCATCCATCCCCAGCACTGGCCCGAGGATCTCGACTGCACTGACAAGCGAATCGTGGTGATCGGAAGCGGCGCCACAACCGTCACGCTCGTCCCGGCGCTGGCCCGCAAGGCCGCGCACGTGACGATGCTGCAGCGTTCCCCCTCGTACATCGTGTCGCTGCCCGAGCGCGACCCGATCGCCGACCGATTGCGGCGCGGGCTGCCGGCCAGCACCGCCTACGCGATCGTGAGATGGAAGAACGTGCTCTTGATGACGCTCAACTACCAGCTGTGCCGGCGCGCACCCGGCCTGATGCGCAGGCTCTTCCGCCATCTGGTCAGCAGGCAGCTTCCGGCCGGCTATGACGTCGACACGCACTTCGAACCTAGCTACTCCCCCTGGGACCAGCGCGTTTGCCTGGCGCCCGACGGAGACCTCTTCGCGGCCCTCGCAGACGGCAGCGCGTCGATCGAGACCGGCGCGATAGAGACGTTCACGGAGACCGGCATCAGACTTGCCTCCGGCACCGAGCTCGATGCCGACATCATCGTCTCCGCGACCGGTCTCAACCTGCTGATGCTTGGCGACATGGAGCTCGCACTCGACGGATCCCGGGTCGACCTGGGTAACACCGTCACCTATAAGGGCATGATGCTGGGCGGAGTGCCGAACATGGCGTTCACGTTTGGCTACTCCAACGCCTCCTGGACGCTCAGGGCCGATCTCGTCGCGGAGTACGTATGCCGCCTGCTCACACGTATGGACGAGCAGGGGCTGGCCGTGTGCACGCCCCGGGGGCCGGACCCGTCGCTGCCCACCCACCCCATGCTCGACCTACAGGCGGGATACGTCCTGCGCTCCATCGACGCGCTTCCAAAGCAGGTGGCCACAGCCCCGTGGCGACTGCACCAGAACTACATCAAGGAGCGGCTGCTGCTCAGGCGCGGGCCGATCGACGACGGCGTCACGTTCTCTGCGCGCGAACGTCGACGCCAGCCGCCGCAGCTTCGTCGTACAGGAGGCGAGGAGACCAGCACGATCGACCGACAGCCGGCGAGTGCGTAGCGCGACGGTGGAGGCCACCGCTTCGATGGAGTCGGTGCCTGCCGACACCATCGACCGCGCGCCCCCCGGCCCGAGACTGCCCGTCACGCTGCAGACGCTCGTCTGCTGCTCGCCGCGTGCCTGACGCACTTCGACCCGACGCTCTTTCCCCGCCCGGATCGCTTCGATCCGGACCGCTTCGTAGAGACGCTGCCGGACACCTACTCGTGGATCCCCTTCGGCGGCGGGATCCGCCGCTGCATCGGCGCCACGTTCGCTCACATGGAGTTGGACGTCGTGCTGCGTGCTGCTCGAGCGCGTCGAGCTGCTGCCCACCACGGCACCTGGCGAGCGGTGGGCGTTTCGCGGCGTCGTCTGGGCGCCGGCACAGGGCGGGCGGATCGCAGTCCGCCGGCGAATCCGCGAGCCGACGAGGAGAGCCCTCGCCGCGGCATGATCCACTGGTGCCGCACGGCAGTGGTGGGCGCGATCAACTGAGATGGCGAGCAATGGAGCGGCCATGAGCGAGGAGTCCTGGCCTTATTCGCATCTCGACACGGTGCGCTTCGGCGACCTCGACCCGATGCGCCACCTCAACAACGTCGCATTCCTGCAGTTCTTTGAGAATGCCCGGATCAAGTTCATCTCGACGGTGATCGGTGATCAACGCGCCGACGATCTCGGGGACTTCGGTCTGATCTTCGCCGAGTGCCACATCAACTATCGGGCGCCCGCCTTCTACGACGAGGAGATTCGCACATACGTGCGCCCAGGGGAGGTCAAGCGCTCGAGCTTCCGCGTTCACTTCCTCATGCGCTCCGAGCGCGACGGACGAACGCTGGCCGAGGGCTGGGGCGCAATCGTGGGCTACGACTACGCGAGCGGGAGGGCGATGCAGCTTCCCGAGCGCGTGCGCGAAGCGCTCGCGCAGTCGACCCGCTAGCGTCGAGGCGCGCCGGCGGCGCCGTCCGCCCGGTGCTCGCCCTGAGGGACATAGCTGGCGCTCGGAGCACAGCGGGTAAGGTGAGGGGAGTCCCAACGCCTACCAGGAGGAGAGCATGGCCACCACCGAGAACCGCACCGCGATCGCGACGGATGACGCCGCCGCGATCAACGAGCTCTACGAGATCGTCGAGCGCCAGCGTGCCGCCTTCCTGGCCGATCCCCTTCCTTCGCTCGAGCAGCGCCAGGGGCTGCTCGGAGCGCTTGCCGGGATGCTGATGAGCCACCGTACGGAGATCCAGGAGGCACTGAGCAGCGACTTCGGTGTGCACCCGGCGTTGGCTGCGGATCTGATCGAAGTGCTCGGCCCTGCGGGCCGCGCCGCGTATGCGGCAGAGCAGCTTGCGAGCTGGATGGCGCCCGAGCCGCGAGCGGCGGATCCGACTCTGTACGGATCCGGTCGCGCCTACGTCCAGCCGCAGCCCAAGGGCGTGATCGGCAACATCGTTCCCTGGAACTTCCCGTTTGACCTGTCGCTCGGTCCGCTCATCGAGATGCTCGCCGCGGGAAACCGTGTCGTGATCAAGCCCTCGGAGTACACGCCAGCCTGCGGGGAGCTCCTGCGCGAGATGATTCACGCGACCTTCGAACGCGACCGCGTAGATGTCGTGGTCGGAGGCCTTGAGCTTGCACGCGCCTTTACCGGCGTGCGCTGGGATCACCTCCTCTACACCGGAAGCCCGGCGATCGGACGCGAGATCGCGAAGGCCGCCGCCGAGCAGCTGGTGCCCGTAACGCTCGAGCTGGGCGGCAAGTGTCCGGCGATCCTCGCTCCGGACAGCGTCGACGCCGAGTCGGTCAGGCAGGTACTCGCAACCAAGGCGATCAAGAACGGGCAGATGTGCATCTCAGTCGACTACTGCCTGGTGCCGCGCGCGCAGCTGGAGGACTTCGCAGCTCTGGCGAGCACCTACGCACATGAGTCGATGCCCGACTATTGCGAGTCACCCAGCTGCACCGGGATCGTCTCGATCCGCCACCTCGAGCGCATGCAGGGGCTGCTAGATGAGGCCCGGGCCCGCGGCTGCGACGTGCGGCCTCTGGAAGAGGCGGGAGATTTCGATCCGGCCGGCCGCCGCCTGCCGATCTCGCTCGTCATCGACCCGCCCGACGACCTCGCCCTCATGCGGGAGGAGATCTTCGGGCCGATCCTTCCGATCAAGGCCTACGACACGCTCGAGGAGGCGATCGGGGTGGTGAATGCTGGTGAGCGGCCACTGGCGCTCTATGTGTTCGCCAAGGACGAGGCCACCGCCGACGAGGTGCTGCGCCGCACGACCTCGGGCGGCGCGTGCGTGAACTCGGCAGCTGTCCACGGCGCGCTGCCCTCGCTGCCGTTCGGCGGCACCGGTCAGAGCGGCACGGGCCGCCATCACGGCATCGAGGGCTTCCGCGAGTTCTCCAACCTGCGCAGCGTCTTCGTCCGCGGCGAGGGCGACCTGATCGAGGCCTTCGCGCCACCGTACGGCCCGACGGCCCAGGCGATCGCCGACACGGCGTTCACCAGCGCGGACTGAGCCGCGGGGTCTGCGCTCGCCGGCGGTCTTCGACGGCAGGCGCTCGCGTTTCCCAGCTGTGCCTCGTGCCGCTCAGCTTGGTCGGACCTGCGATCAGCCCTGGCCTCCCTGACCCGTGCTGTGAGTTGCGCCGAACGCCGCGCGGGGTGCATAGTTGCCGGCGCGATATGGCTTGACGCTCCGGTGTTGCCACTCTGCGTTGACTTGACGGCGCTCCACGAAACCGGCCCTGAGTAGGAGGCTCAGGGCGTCGTCGCCCGATCGCCTGGTGACGCCCGCACGCCTGCGGATGGTCCGTTCGTCGGCGTCCGGGTTAGCCTCGACGGCGCGCGAGACACGCTCCAACACGAGCCGGCTGTCGTGTCTGCTCTCGGTGCTCATCGCCACAACCTCCTGCACACGCCCGCGCGGCCGAACGGCATCGCTCATAGCCTCCCAGAGCCGTCGCGGCCGAACTCCTGCTGGGGCGAGAACTCACCCGCGAAGTACGCCTCCAGCTCATCGAGTGAGCGGAAAGGCCCTGCCCAGACTTCGTTGCCAGGGGATGTGTCCACCCCGGCCTGGACGGCCCAACGTTCAAGCCAGATATGGCCGTAGTCGAGCGCCCCACGATCGCGGCGGCGGGACTTGTGCACTGAAAGCCCGCGGCGCTCGGCCATTCTCCGCAGTCGGTTCTCGCGAACCTTTTCGCCGGTCGCCATGGGCATCGGATCTACGTCCCCCTCCGGCTGATGCTCGGTGCCATACGGGTAAGTGTACCTGACGCTATGCCAGTGACTCGTGCCGATATCCGATCGTGTGGCGCGCCTGCGGCTCAGGCCGTGGGCTTTCGTCCCAAGGGGACGCGCACGCCACACAACCTCGACCCCAACCGGCATCCGAAGGGGGACTCATGAAACGCCTCGTCGTAGTGGTCATCGGCTTCCTCTTGATCGCCTCGCCCGCCCTCGCCCAGCACCACGGGCATAGTCACAGACCTCCCCGCTCCCTCGCCCGGCACCACGGGCGGTTTCACAGAAGGTCCACCCTCGCGCAGCACCACGGGCGCTCTCACAAGAGACCCCGGCCCAAAGGTCCAACGGGACCAACGGGGCCAACCGGCTCAACGGGGCCAACCGGCTCAACGGGGCCAACCGGCTCAACGGGGCCAACCGGCGTGACCGGGCCGACTGGCACCACAGGCTCCACCGGGCCCACCGCCTCAACGGGACCGACCGGCTCCAGCGGACCAGCTGGCCCAACAGCACCCACGGGCTCAACGGGCATCGCCGGCTCAGCCGGCAGGCCCAGCTATCGCCTGGACGCCGGGAGCTACTTCGACTCCTTCGCCGGCGACACGTCGTGGATCGCGCAGCACATCGCCACGATCAAGGGCTACCCGCCGTTCTCCAATCGCTACGTGGCAACCGGCGTTCCGGTGATCGGCTACCACGATCCCGCGACCGAAGGCTACGCGCCGCTGACGCCGGCCAAGATCGCCTCGCTGCTCGCCAAGGTGCTCCTGGACAGGGCCAACGGCTATGCCGGGGTGTTCATCGACGACGTCAACTGGGGCGGCGGCTACCGCGACGGCACCCAGAGCAAGACGCTGGAACCCGAAGCACACGAACAGGCGGACCTGCTGGAAGCGATCCGCGCGGCCTGGCCCACGGCCGAGATCGAGATGAACAGCCAGTGGCACGATCTGAAGGCCAACCTCGCCAACGCCAACGTGCAGCGTGGCCTGGCGGCTGTGAGCGTGCTCACGAAGGAGTTCGGCGTCGGCCCCACGGCGGGCGTCGGAGCGGGCGACTACCGCGAACTGCTCGAGTTCGACGAAGGCCTGCACGCCCGCGGCAAACATATGGTCTTCACCGGCGACTACCACAACAACAACGTGCCGACGATGGAATGGAACCTCGCCACGATGCTGCTCGTCAACGACGGCGCTGACGCCGTCAACGGCACCAGCCAGACACCGACGAACTGGTGGCCGGGCTTCAACGTGAACCTCGGCGGCGCGCTCGGGCCCGGCGAACGACAGGCCGGCGGGCTGTGGGTGCGCCACTTCAGCGACGGCGTCGTCTACGCGCTTGAACCGGGCTCCAGCACGCAGACCGTGACGCTGGGCGCAGCCATGCACAGCGCCGAGTGGGGAATGGTGAGCTCCGTCACGCTGAACGCCGGGCAGGGGGCGGTGCTGGCGCGATCTGGCTGAGGGCTCATTGCGCGACGCCAGTTGGTGATTTTCTTGCAGTTTGTCGCCGCTCGCCCGCTAGCCTCCTCACACCCGTTGGATGCGGGAAAGAGGAACCCCCGAGAACCGCCGCTCTGACCAAGGGGCGGCGGTTCTTTTCCAGGTCATCCGGTTGCCCGTCGGGTTCGCGCGCTCAGGTTGCGAGCGCCTCGGCGTACCGGATCCCCGTCGTACCGGATCCCAGTCGTACCGGATCCCAGTGATGCGCGGGGCTTCCACGCCGCGCTTCACCACGGAGGGCGCCACGCGACTCCCCAAGGTACGCGTCACCTACGACGGCAGTGATCGATACGCTCCTCGCCTCGAAGCTGACCCGTAATCAGATCGCCTCGCTTGCCTACGCGCTGGGCCAGGTGTTGACCCAGGAGCTGAACTCACCTGTGAGGACACCGTCGCGACCAGGCAGCGGGATCGGCGAGGGTTAGGCGAGTTCACCCCTAGGGTGCCTATCCGCCGGGCTTGATCGGGGCGAGGATGGCCTCACAAACCAGACCCCGCCTAGAAGGAGGCAATCCAAATGCTCAACAGTAAGATCCGCACCGCCCTCATCCCGCTCATCGCCGCGTCCGGCATCGCGTTTGCGACCGGGCCGCTCACCCCGGTCGCCAGCGCGACGAAAAAAAGCGTCGGCGGCACCGTAAAGGTAAGGCAGTGGCACAACACGTGCTCGAACGCGCAGATCTCCTACGAAAACGCATTGACGATCGGCGAGAACAAACTTGCGAAAGAAATCAAAACCAACGCAAACGCGACGGCAGGCTGTTCGGTCAGCTAGCGATTCCCGGACCGTTCGCAGACTCAACCAGAGCCCCCGCGCGGGGGCTCTGTCGTTCCGAGGCGATATGCATGGCACTCATCATCCCCGTGTTGAGTTCGGGGCGTGGCCGACGCGGCTCCATCAACCCACCGCGTCGCGTCGCTCTCCCGCCCCCAATAAGCCATTGGTGTAAGGGTAGGATCGTGGCCTTCTTCACTCACCAAGGGGGCATCGAAGGTGCCAGTGGAAACCCGCGGCCTCTGCGGGTCGCGGCTTTTTCCTGAAGACGGAAACCAGCAAGGTCCTGCAGGAAATAAGGGAATCGTTCTGCAGTTAGCTTGGGCGTGGCGCTGACACGTTGGGAAGCGACTACCGCTGCGGGTGATCGCTGAGCAGTCGAGGCATGGACATGGCAAGCTCACGCCGCAGTCCGTTCGTGCTCACGGTCGCGGTCGGGCTCGACCTAAGCTCGGATCACCTAACGAACGGTGACCACGCAAGACGGAACCCTATTGGAACCCTGGAGCCAACTCTGGGAACCCTGGAGCCAACTCTGAGACACGAAGACCCCGCCATCGGCAGGGTCATCGTGCAATCGGGGCGAATGGCTCTGAGTGGCTCTGGGGAGCGGGTTTGGCGGGGGCGTGTGCGGTTTCGTGGGCGGTCAGGAGCTGCGCCGTGAGGAGCCGGAGCCTTACCGGACTACCGGTTCGCGTCGTCGGGGTCGTGATCGGTAAGGATTTCGAGCGCCTCTCCGTGCTGGACCACTGGACGTTCCCCGGCCTTGCGGGCGCGCTCTCGGGATCGGCCGGCTCGCGAGCTCGGCGTCGATGACCGCCGACGTGGCACGGGCCGTGCCGGCGGGGAGGTGCGCGGGTCGCCCGCTGGACTCGCCAGCTGGCGCTCGAGATCGGTGAACGCATCGATGATTTCCGGGGTCTCATATGCGCGGTTGCGCCGGCCGATCGTGATCTGGCGCAGGATCCCGGCCTCCACGAGGCGTTGAACGGCCTCGTTGGCAGGGTTGTACGTGCGTCCGATCAGGGACGCGGCGCTCTCCGCCGTCAACACCGGGGCACCGGCGAGCCGGTGGAGCAGCAGATCGGTCGCGGAGCTGGCTCGCACGCGGCCGAGTCGCTCACGCCACCCCGACTCGAGCTCGGCGACGCGGCGCTCGAAGTCGCTGGCATCTGCGACCGAGCGCGTACAGGCGGCTGCGAAGGTGGCGATCCACCGGTTCGCGCCAGCGCGGGCCTCCTCCGAGCCGGGCGATCCGACGTAGCGGGTCGCCGTCAGGCCGCCGACGTAGTCGCGTGCGAGGGTTGCGAGTACCAGCGACACGGGTGGCAGCACGCGGACCGCCAGCCCCCTGCGACGGAGCACGAGGTGGATGATCGTGCGTCCCGTGCGGCCGTTGCCATCGACGAACGGGTGGATCGTCTCGAACTGTGCGTGAGCGATCGCCGCTTGCGCGACCGCCGGAAGGTCCTCGCCATTGCAGAATGCGACGAGGTCGCCCATGAGACCCTCGACGAGCTCCGGAGGCGGCGGCACGAAGTCAGCAGAGCAAGGGTTGTAGTCGCTGCCGCCGATCCAGTTCTGGACGGTCCTGAAGCGTCCACCCTGCTCCTCGAGACGAGTACCGGCGAGCAGCCGGCTGTGAATCTCAAGCAGTAGGCCGATCGTGATCTCATCGCCGGGACCGACCCGGTCGAGACCGTGGAGCATCGCGTCGATGTTCCCGAGCACCTCGGTGGCCGTCACGTCGGAGGACGGCTCGCGCATCGAACGGCCAGCCTCTGCACGCAGCAGCCGCCGGGCTCCGATCTCGAGACCCTCGATGCGGGAGGAGGCCACCGACTCCGCGCGCAGCAGTATCCGTGCGAGCGCCTCCGTGTCGACGAGCGCGTTCGCCTGCGCGTTCAACCGCGCGATCGCGGCCTCGGCGTCCGCGACGTCGGCGGCGACGTCACCGTCGAGCGCAAACGCGCGACCCGTTAGGACGTCGGGGATATAGGCCGAGTAGTCGCAGGACCGGCGGTCCCGGCGAGAGAGGCCGGAGTCGGCGACCTTGGCCTGCCAATGGCGCTTCGCAAGCTCAGACATGGGATCCTCTTGTTTGAGGTTATCTCATAACCTGAGATAGACGTCGGGCGCAACGGAGGTTGCAGCTGGCCGTGCGCGCTGCAGATTGCCATCATCGGACCGTGTCAGACGAGCCCAACAAGCGACTCGAGGATGATCAGGTCGGCCAGGCCGCCGACCCCGCTCAAGCCGACGGTCGCGACACCGGCGGGACAGCGGAGCCCACGCTCGCCGCAGCGGTAGAGCGCCGAAGGAACGACCCGGAGCTCAAGGCGCACCTGCAGCGCGTCCGTGACGAGGACGCAGAGCTCTTAGACCCTATGGAGCGTCGGCTGTTCGGCGTTTGAGGCAGGATCGGCCGGCACCCCGCGCATAGATGTGCGGGGACTGGGCGTCAGGATTGGCCTGGCGCCGACACCCCAGCTATGGGAGGTGCCGACCATGTCAGAGAGTATGGCCCTTGTGGGGCTTGATGTTCATCGAACGCAGACCGTCGCGGCTGTTCTTGATCCGGTGAGCGGCGAGTTGCGTGTGCAGCGGCTGCGCGGTGAGCCGGCGGGCGTGGTGCCTGCGTTTCTGGAGGCACTGGATCGGCCGGTGGCGGCGGTGTACGAGGCGGGCCCGACGGGGTTTGGGCTTGTGCGCGTCGCCGAGGAGCGCGGGCTGGATGTGCGGGTGGTCGCACCGGGGTCGATCCCGCGGGCGCCGGGTGACAAGGTGAAGACCGACCGGCGTGACGCCAAGCGCCTGGTGCGGCTGTTCGCGGCGGGTGAGCTGTCCTTCGCGTTCGTGCCAAGCGAGGCGGATGAGCGTTTCCGCGACCTGGTGCGCTGCATCGAGGATGCGCGTAAGGATCTGATGCGCTCCCGTCACCGCCTGTCGAAGTTCCTGCTGCGCCGCGGGTTGCGTTTCCCGCGAAAGGCGTGGACGCAGCCGCACGAGCAGTGGCTGGGCAAGCTCCGTTTCGAGGACGCGCCCTCCCAGGCAACGTTCCTTGACTACCTGTACGCGGTGCAGGGGCTCGCGCAGCGCCGACGCACGCTGATCTGTGCGCTCGAGGAGGCCATTCCGGACAGCAGTCACGCGGAGGCGGTGGCGAGACTGCGCTGCTTCCGTGGAATCGAGACGCTCACCGCAGCCGGCCTGTGCGCGGAAGTCGGGGACTTCACCCGCTTCGCCAAGCCCGCGTTGCTGTCGGGGTTCCTCGGCGTGGTGCCCAGTGAGTACACCTCCGACGATAAGCGCGTGCAGGGCCAGATCACCAAGGCCGGGCCGCCGAACGCTCGGCGGCTGCTCGTCGAGGCCGCTCACCACTACCGCCACCGGCCAGCCGTCGGTCTCGGCCTGCAGGCACGCCAGGCCGGCCAGGATCCCCGTGTCGTGCAGATCGCCTGGCGCGCCCAGCAGCGTCTGCACGAGCGCTGGATGCACCTCGGTGGGCGGCGGCGCAAGCACACCGGGACTGTCGCGATCGCCTGCGCACGCGAGCTCGCCGCGTTCTGCTGGGAGGCCGCCACCCTGGACTAACACCAAACGACATACACCACAACGCTCCGGCGGCTGCCGGGGCTCCACGAGCAACCACGAAGGCCGCGACGTCGCCGCTCTACGGGTACGCGATCACAGGCTATGGGCAACCCGGCTTCACACAAGCCGGGCGGCGCCCGATCTTAGAATGCGCGCCCGGCGACGAACAAGGGTCTTGAGGTAACCAGCCCTCGCATATGAGCCTGACCAGACACGGTCGATCACGCCGGCACTTTCAGCTCGTGGCGCCCCGGGAACCGCCCACGCCACCATGCCGACACTGCACGCCGCCACCAGCCGGCCGACCACCGCTG
This sequence comes from uncultured Solirubrobacteraceae bacterium, assembly GCA_963767655.1. GTDB lineage: Bacteria > Actinomycetota > Thermoleophilia > Solirubrobacterales > Solirubrobacteraceae > Palsa-744. The sequence goes on from CAVYET010000005.1 coordinate 51,670, forward strand.
CCCCTTGACAGACGCCCCTCCATATGAGCCTGGATCCACCGATGGGGTGGGTGGGGTTCCGTCCGGGAGTGGAATTTAAATGACCTCCTGAGCAGGCCTTTTTCACGACTGTGTGGGCAGTCGGGGGCCTGTGCCAGGAGGTCACTTAGATGGTGCATGATGACGCGGGGGTCGGACTGGACGGCGTCGAGGTGCGCTTCGACGATGAGCGGCTGGTGTCCGACGCGGGGATCGCGCTGGTGGCGACGCTCGCGGGCCGGCTCGGGATCGAGGCGCTCGCGGGCCGGCTGGTGAGGCTTGCTAGTGACCGGCCGGGGGCGGCGAACGCGGGCCGCAAGGTGATGGCGTTGGTCTACGCGATGCTGCTCGGCGCCGACTGCATCGATGACTGCGAGGTGCTGCGTGCGGGTCGCACGCGCCGGCTGTTGGGTGGCTGGCTGCCGGCGCCCTCGACGCTGGGGACGTTCCTGCGGGCGTTCACCTTCGGGCATGTGCGCCAACTCGACCGGCTGCTCGCCGAGGCGCTCACGCGCGCGTGGCGGGCTGGCGCCGGCCCGGGCGAGGAGCGCCTGGTCGTGGATGTCGACAGTTTCATTGGGGAGGTCCACGGCTACAAAAAGCAGGGCGCGTCGTTCGGGTACACCAAAAAGCGGGGGTATCACCCGCTGCTTGCCAGCCGCGCTGGCAGCGGCGAGGTGCTGCACGTGCGCCTGCGGAAGGGCAAGGCGAACTCAAGCCGCGGGGTGGTGCGCTTCGCCGAGGAGCTGATCGCCCGCGTGACGCGCGCCGGCGCGAGCGGTGAGAAGCTGCTGCGCGCCGACTCGGCGTTCTGGAACAACAAGCTGATGAAGCGCCTCGAAGGAGCCGGGTGGCTTTATTCGATCAGCATCCGCTGCCAGAAGGGTGTTTGTGAGGCGATCGCGAGCATCCCCGAGGGCGGCTGGCAGACGCTCGCCGACTACCCCGCCGACGGGGAGGCGCAGATCGCCGAGACGACCTACGCCGGCAAGCGCATGATCGTCAGACGCACCAGGCTGCTCGGAGCGCAGGCCGAGCTGTGGCCCGACTGGCGCCACTTCCCGTTCCTCACCAACCGCAGCGAGGAGATCACGCTCATCGAGGCCGAGCACCGCCAACACGCCGTCGTTGAGCTCACCATCCGCGATCTGAAAGACCAGGCGCTCGCGCACTTCCCCTCCGGTGAGTTCAACGCCAACAGCGCGTGGACAGTGATCGCCTGCCTGGCCCACAACCTCGCCCGCTGGACCACCGCGATCGGCCTGCCCGGCGACACCGTCCGTGCTGCCCGCACACTGCGCCGCCGACTGCTGCAGATCCCCGGACGCCTGACCCGCAGCGCCCGGCGATGGACGCTTCACCTCCCGGCCCGCTGGCCCTGGCAGACCGACTTCGCCAACGCGCTCACCCGCATCCGGGCGCTCCCTGCTCCGACCTGAGCGACCGACTCCGCGACGAGGACCAGCGCACCCCGTCAGCCGACACCGGCACACTCACCGCTGCGCGAAACGGGCCCCGCGACGGCCCGCGGCACCGCCCACGCCGTGACCAGCCACCACGAAGCACCCTGTGACAGCGTAGAGCGCCTGCCGAACCCCCGATCCGCCCAAACACTCACATCAAACCCAGTCGCACGGTGGATCGAGGCTTAGAGCGCCTCGCGAAGTGAATCGAGGCGAAGGGCGGGTTTGGCTCTGTGGCTCGCGATCTGCGGGGGCGTGCGCGGATTCGTGGGCGGTCCAGGCGCTCACGGCCGAGCGCCTGCTTGAGCAGCTGCTCGTGGGACTGGTGCCGCTGCGCGCAACCGCCGTCGATTACCGCCACGTGACCGTCGGCGGGCGTGCGCTGCTCGCGCACCAGGCGTTGTTGGAAGAGCTGCCCGAAAGCCCCGATCTCGCGGTTCGTCGGCTGCAGGTGGCCGGGGTGGCCGAGGAAGGCCTGTTCTGGCGAGACATACGCAGAGTGCTGTTCTCACACGCGCGCTACCGCGTGCTGGGCAGGCTGGGGCGCGACGGAGTGCAGGAGGATTGGAGTCCGGTCAAGCTCGTGGACATCCTCAGAGAGGTCGCACCGGACATGGCCAAGGAGATCGACTACGCAGGCCAGGGACCGTTGGCGGCAATGCAAAGCGCCACCGCGGGCGATCAGGGTGACCACGCGCTCGCCTCTCAGCAAATGAGGGGCAGCCTGGTGTCCTACGCCGGCGCCCTCGCCGCCCACTACGACAAGACCTGCACGGAGCACGAACTCTCACAGCACGGCCTGCCGACACAGGCCCAGTGCGACTCATACGCGACGCTCGAGACACAGCGCGCGGCCTTCGCAGCGATCACCGAGCGCCTCGAGCGGACCATCGAGATCCCCAACGAGCCGCTGGTGATCGCGCAGCTGCGATCGGCCACGCTCGCCGGCGCCGGCATTGGGGTCTCTGGCGCCGTGTCCCCCGGTGTAGGGACTGGGCACGTTACGGGCCCAGTCGAGTCAGCCGAAGCGGAGCCGGCCTCGCGTTACCTGGACGCGGAGATGGTCGCGATCTACTGGTGAGGTACGGCGGGTCGCCTCACCGCAAGTCGAGGAGCCGGAGCCGCGGTTTCGTGGGCGATTCTCCGTGCGCGAGATAGTCTGCCGCAGATAACCCTGTGGGCCTTGGTAAGGCCATCATCGGGCTCGGCCTCGTCGGCGAGGGCCTCAACGCCCTCGTCGGTGAGCGGATGGCCGCTGACTGCCCTCGGTCACTTCCTCGTCCCCTCGGATAGGGCCGGCTCTTCTGAGCGTCAGGAAACCGTGACGAGCTCGCGGTCGGCGATCGCCTCGGCCTCATCGCTGAACCCGACCACAAGATGCGTTTCAAAGGCCGCCGCGAGTCGGCGGAGGGTTGTCACGCTGGTCGGATGCTGACCGCTCTCGATTCGAGAGATAACCGAGTGGCTCGTGCCAACTCGGTTTGCCAGCTCTTGCTGGGTCAGACCGAGCGCCTGGCGGCGAGCGATCACGATGCGCGCAACCCCCTCGTATGGAGCGAGCCGTTGAAGCTCCTCCCGATAGACGGCGCTGCGCTGAGCGCGGCGGCGGCCACCAGCGCGGTGGGTCGAACCGATCGGCGAAACGGTAGTCGGCTTGCTCTTGGATGGCTTCGTGGCTGAATTGGTCGTGACCTTGGGCATCTTTGCCTCATGCTTGGGATCGGATCGGTCGTGAACCTATTTTAGCATTATTGCGACGTCGGCTATGGCGCATCGTGTCCGGCGGCACGTGGCGGCTTGCGTCGCTCAGCATCCATTCTCTGCTTGAAGTCCGCCCACCGCGCCTCGGCGACAGCGATGTCTGCCTCCGGCAGCTTGCCTGTGTCCTTGCGCAGCATGTGCAAGAGCACGATCAGGTTGCCGGATCGCCGATAGAGGATCCGGTACAGCTCTGACCCGAAGTGGCAGCGCAACTCGCGAAGAGGGCCTCGGACCTGGCTCGAGTGGGGAAACGGCAGCGGCGGCGCGGAGGGCGGCTTGTCATTGAGGCGGTCGATCTGAAGGTCGAGCGCCGCCTGCTTGCGCTCGTCGAGCTGGTCGATGAACTCGTTGACCGGTTCCAAGCCGTCCGGCTCTCGGTAATGGACAGCTTGCGTCCGGGACATCTAGAAGAGGCGCTCCTGAGCGGGTGCTGAATCCGATGATCGACCCTGCTTGGGACGGTTCGCCCTCCCGGCGCTCGGCCACCGGGCTCAGCGCGAGGGGACGCTCATCGTCGAACGGCGCTGGACTGTTGACGCGCTGCCCGACGACGAGCTGCTCGATGTGATGGCGCACTGTATGGGGATGCTTTCCACGTTGCTGGCGGAGGCCCACGAGCAGCTCGGCGCGTCGATGCATACGTGCGAAGAGACGGCCAATGACCCATGCGACTGGGGGGACGGCGCGATGCATCCGAGTGGCCGGCTTGCGTGCATGTGGGCCGGGCGCGAGGCGCGCACGAGCCGGCGGAATCTCTCCTCCGGCGCCCCCACGAGCACGAGACTGGAGGCAATCGTCGGACCACCGCTGGACATCGAGACATTGCGGGAGCGGTACGGGGCCGCTCCGGCACCGAGTCTGACCGAAGCAGACGCGTTCGAGAAGGCGCGCATCCTGCATGAGCAAGGTCGGCAATTGCTACTCGTGGACAAGGCGCACGTCACGATCGCGTGGCTTCTGCGGGATGGCGACGTCATTCGCCAACGCTTGATGCAGCCTGAGGACCACCGCGAGCAATACCTGGCGATGGAATTCCTGGCGTTGGAGGCCACCAAGCTCGGCGCAGATGCCATGATCTTGAGCGCCGAAGCGTGGGAAGCCCACGCCGTGGCACCCGACGACCCGCGAGCGCAGCTACGCGCAACGGAGAGAGAGGACAGGCGGGAGTCGTTTCTCACACACGTGGTCCAACGCGACGGGCGCAACCGAACGTGGCGCTCGATCATCCGACGCTCTCAAGACGGGGCCGTCGAGCTTGCAGAGGTGGAAGCGCTGGCCGAGGGCATCCCGCCGCTCATGCGCCCAGTGATCGAGGCGTGGGCAGAGTGGCCCGCGCCCACCTGAGCGCCCCCGCGCTCGGCGGACAGACGAGAGGTCCCGTTGCGACGATGACGAGCCGCCGCGTCGCAGAAGATGGTTACGGTCACGACAGGGCCTGCTCCCAGCGCGGTCCAAGCCGTCAGGACCTACCGCGTCCATCGGCCTCGGCGTGTGCGGTGATGTCCGCCTGGCGTGTGCGGTGCGTGTGCGGTCCGCCCTCAGGGCGGGCATTCTGTGGAGAGCCGCCCTCGTTGTCCTCGCAGGTCTGAATCCCTATCGCAGCGCGAAATTGTGAGGGCTCCTGCGGCTCTCAGCACCCTCCTGCCGCGAGCCGGTGATCTATCGGGGCGCCCGGATTCGAACCGGGGACCTCACCGACCCGAACGGTGCGCGCTACCAGGCTGCGCCACGCCCCGACGCGCTCGCCAGTATTCCACAACGGCCGAGCGCTATCGTCGCCCCGACGATGCCCACGGACCTTGCGGACATCCTCGCGGAGATCGACGACCTGCTCGAGCCGGCGCGCTTTCAGGACTATGGCCCGAACGGCCTTCAGGTCGCCGGAGCGACGAGCGTGACGACGCTCGCCACCGGCGTGTCCGCTCACGCCGAGCTGTTCGAGCTGGCGGCGGGCGAGCACGCCGATCTACTCATCGTGCATCACGGTCTCTTCTGGGGCGGGGGCATCTCCTCGATCGACGTCACGCTCCGGCGCCGCCTTCAGATCCTGTTCGAGTGCGACATCGCCCTCGCCGCCTATCACCTGCCCCTCGATGCCCACCCGGAGCTCGGCAACAATGCACTGCTCGCCCGAGCACTCGGCGCAGAGGGGCTCGAGCCGTTCGCGCCGCATCGCGGCGAGCCGATCGGCTTCGTCGCCGGGCTGCCCGGTGACGGGCTGTCCTGCGCCGAGCTGCTCGCGCGCGTGCGTGACATCACGGCGCGCGAGCCACTTGTGTTCGACTCCGGACCCGCACGCGTGCGCCGGCTGGCGATCGTCTCGGGTGCGGGCGCCGACTTTCTCGCAGACGCGGCCGCAGCGGGAGCGGACGCGCTGCTCACCGGCGAGCCGGCCGAGCGCACGATGGCGCAGGCGCGCGAATGGGGCCTGCACCTGATCGCCGCCGGGCACTACGCGACGGAGACGTTCGGGATCAGGCGACTTGGCGAGCACCTGTCGGGGCGGTTCGGCCTGCGGCATGTGTTCCTGGACGTGCCGAACCCCGTCTGACGACCGCCAGAGAAACCCGCGCCGAGCGTGTAAAAACCTCCGGCAACCTCTAAGATCAAAAGATCCGTTAGTCACGATCAGCAGGAGGAGAGGTCCAATGGAGGTCACCGAGGCCGCCGCTCTGGCGACGACCGGGGAATCCCGGAGCATCGCCGATCTGATCCCGTGCTCGGTGGCCGAGCACGCGGAGCGAATCGCCATGCGCTACAGGCGCGACGGCGCCTGGCACGACGTGACCTACGCCCAGCTCGGCGAAGTCGTGGACTCGATCGGCCTGGGGCTGATCGATCTCGGCCTACAGCCGGGAGACCGCATCTGCATCCTCGCCAACACCCGCCCCGAGTGGTCCTACGTGGACCTCGCCGCGAGCTCGACGGGGGCGGTGGTCGTGCCGATCTATCCCACCAACTCGCCCGAGGAGTGCCTGTGGGTGATCTCGGACTCGGGCGCCAGCGCGATCGTCTGCGAGAACGAGGAGCAGCTCGCGAAGATCGCCGCCATACGCGACAGGGTGCCTGATCTGCGCACGATCATCGTCATCGATCCGATCGCGCAGGCCCCCCGGTCAAACGGCTTCTCGGTGACAAAGCCCACGCTGGGTGCGATCACGCTCGATGAGGTGCGCGAGCGCGGGAGCAGCCACTCGGTGGAGGAGCTCTCGGCGCGGCGTGCGGCCGTCAACCCCGAGGACCCGTTCACCTTCATCTACACCTCGGGAACCACGGGGCCACCGAAGGGGTGCGTGCTCACGCACGGCAACTACCGCGCGATCATCGACATGATCTGCGAGGCCGGCGAGATCACCGAGGGCGAGGTCACCTACCTCTACCTCCCGCTCGCGCACTCCTACGCGCTGCTCGTACAGCTCGCCGTGTTCGACCTGGGCACGACGCTGGTCTACTTCGGCGGGGACACCAAGCAGATCGTCGCGGAGTTGGCGGAGGTCAAACCAACCTACCTTCCCTCCGTTCCGCGCATCTTCGAAAAGGTGTACACGCTCGCTCACGGAGCGATCGAGGCCCAGTCGCCTGAGGAGCGCCAGCGCACGGAGCAGATGCTCGCGCTGGGAATGCGGGTGCGCGACATGATGAGCCGCGGCGAAGCAATACCGGAGGAGCTCCAGGAGCCCTTCGAGCAGGCCGACGAGGCGCTGTTCAAGAACGTGCGCGCGATCTTCGGTGGTCGCATCCGTCACGCCACCAGCGGCGCCGCGCCCATCGCTCGCGAGATCCTCGAGTTCTTCTGGGCCTGCGGCGTGCCCGTGCTCGAGGGCTACGGGATGACCGAGACCGCCACAGCGGCGACGATCTCCACCGTCGAGAACCACCGCTTCGGCACCGTCGGGCGCGCGCTTCCCGGAGATACGCTGAAGATCGCCGAGGACGGTGAGATCCTGATCAAGGGGCCCAACATCTTCAGGGGCTACCACAACCAGGCCTCGACGAGCTTCGGGGCCGTCAGCGACGGTTGGCTTCACACGGGCGACCTCGGCTCGATCGACGAGGACGGCTATCTGTCGATCACCGGGCGCAAGAAGGACATCATCATCACCGCCGGGGGTAAGAACCTCACCCCCGCGAACATCGAGAACGACCTCAAACAGTGCCGCTGGATCTCCCAGGCGATGATGCACGGCGACCAGCGCCCCTATCCCGTCGTGCTGATCACGCTCGACGAGGAAGAGATCCCGGTGTTTGCACGCGAACACGGCCTGCCGGAGGACGTCCCCTCGCTGTCGCGCGACCCCGCCGTCCACGCGCTGATCCAAGCGGAGATAGACCGCGTCAACGCCAAATACGCGCAGGTCGAGCAGGTCAAGAAGTTCGCGATCCTCGATCACGATCTCTCCCAGGAGACCGGTGAGCTGACGCCGACCCTGAAGGTCAAGCGAAATGTGGTCAACGAGCAATACGCGGAGCTGCTCGACTCGTTGTACACGAGCTAGCGTGCGCCCATCCGACAGCTGCGAACATAGGAAGCGATGCGCACCGACCCAACGGACAACGGCGGGCTGTTCGTCGGGCGTCGGCCCGGCACGGCCCCGGTTCGCTTTCGCAGCCTGCCGCAGCACGGCAGCGATCTGCGCCAGCGAGTCGATCGCTCCCTCGCCGGCCTGCTGCTCGCCGGGATTATCTTCCTGAGCCTGCTCTGCTGGGGACCGATCCCCCTGGCCTGCCTGTGGTTCGGCTCGGAGGCCAATTACCTCTCGGGCAGCGTCAGCCTCGGCATCCTCGTCTCCTTCATCGCGCTGTTCACGCTGTTGTTCGGCACGCTTGCGATCCTGCGCCACATGGACCACGCCTGGATTCTCGTGCGGAGAGCCGCGGGGCACGATCAGCGCACGGGTGCGCTGGGGCGAGTCTTTGCCATCACCGCCGCGGTCTGCGCCCTGCTGTTCGCGCTCTGGTTCCTCGTCATTCACGGACCGGGCGCGGGGCTGGCCGGTCCCGGCGAACGAAAAGTCTGAGCGCCGGTCAGGCGTTCCGCCACCCAGCGGGCCGCCCTCCCTCCAGGGATCACTGCTAGAACAGGCCTTACCGTGGGGCTGCTCGACTACTACCGTCAATTCGAGGGGATGACCGAGGAGGAGGTCAACGAGGGCCTGCGCGTAGAGGCCGCCGAGCGCAGACGCAAGGCACTCACCCGCGTGGAGACGCTCGACCTCTCCCTGACAACGTGGCCCGCCCTACCCCACCCGCGTATCGTCAACACGATCACGTTCGTCGCCCGCAGCGGACTGCAGCACTACCCGCGCCAGTACGACTCGGAACTGCGCAGCGCGCTCGCCAAGCGCCATGGCATTGACCCGGCCCGCCTGATCCTCGGCAACGGCGCCGCCGAGCTGCTCAACTCCGCTGCGCGCGCCCTGATCACTCCGGGTCAGCGGCTGCTCACCGCCTGGCCCTCCTATCCGCTCTACCCGATCATGGCCCGGCGGGCTCGCGGCCACGCCGTGCCGATCTCGGGCGGGGTGGATGCCCTGCTTTCAGCCGCGCACGATGATGAAACCCGCGTGGTGGCCCTGGCCAGCCCGAACGACCCAACCGGTGAGCTGCTGCCCACGGCCGAGCTCGGGCGCCTGCTCGAGGGATTGCCCGATGGCGTGGCGGTCCTGCTTGACGAGTCGCTGGTGGAGTTCGCCGACGCCCAGCCCACCGATGGCTCGCTGGCCCTGCTGGAGAGCCATCCCCACCTGCTCGTGTTCCGCAGCTTCTCCAAGGCATGGGGGCTCGCGGGCCTGCGTGTCGGCTACGCGCTCGGTGGTCCAGGCTCGGAGGATCTGCTGGCTGAGCTCGAGCCCGATCTCGGCGTATCCGAGATCTCCCAGGCCGGCGCGCTGGAGGCGCTTCGCAGCTGCTCGGAGCTGCTCGCCGGGCGCATGCGCGAGATCTGCCGCGAGCGTCGCCGTCTAACGGCCGCGTTGCGCGAGCGCAGGTTTGGCGTGTCCGAGAGCCAGGCCAACTTCTTGTGGGTCGCCCACCCGCTGCTCGACGGAGACGAGCTGGCCGCGCGCGTGGCTCGCTCCGGCGTGCTGATCGCCGGCGGGGCGGCCCTCGGCGAGCCGCGCCATGTGCGCATCAGCCTTCGCACCGCCCCCGCCACGGATCGCCTGCTGGCCGCGATCGACAACGCGATCGACTAGCTCTGCTCGGCCCTCTCAGCCGCTCGAACCGGCCTGGCGGAGCAGCGCGCCCGTCGTGCCCTCGAGGATCTTGCGCCAGGCGCTCACCTCGTGCTGGCCGAGCTCCAGGCGGTCGGCGTCGAAATGCTGGACGACCTTGCGTACCCGCTTCGCCGAGATCTTGATCCCGTGGCGTTCTGTGATCTCCCGATAGCGCTCATATTCACCCGCGAGGTGCTTGGTCACCGACTCGAAGCCGTGGCGGGCGATCTCCACGCGCGAGGTGAAGTTCATCATCGAGGTCTCGAACATCAGCTGGTCGGCCGGCTCCGGCTCGATCAGCACGATGTCCACGCCCGGATAGCGCTCCTCCCAATGCTTGGCCAGCTCGTGCAACCGCTGGTGCGCGACCAGCTTGAAGACCTGGTAGCCGATCTGCGGAAAGCCCATGTCCGAGACCCGCCGCGCGCGTGTGCCGCGCAGAGTCCTGACCGTTCCGGCAAAGTCGTTGATGAACGGCACGATCGGATTGATCACCACGACAAGGTGCGCGCCGGCCTCGATTGCGATGTCGAGGTTCGTCGTGGAGATGATCCCGCCGTCGATCAGCTCGCGCCCTTTGACCTCGACCGGCGCATAGACCATCGGCAGCGCGCCCGACGCGCGCACCGCGGTGGAGATCGGCACCTCATCGGTGCCGTCGACCCCGAACACGACCCGCTCGCATGTGTCGAGGTCGGTGGCCGTGAGATAGAGCTCGCAGGCCAGCTCCCTGAAGTCGTCGGTGCGGCCGGGCTCGCTGAGCACCTTGTGCAGGTAGTCCTCGATCCCCGTGCCGGTGTACAGGCCGGAGGGAAGCCCGTCCGCCAGCCCGAGCAACACGTCCATCAGCGACACCCCTCCGGGCTGAGAGAACAGGTGCCCGGCGAGCGAGAGCGTCCGCAGCGGCAGCAGCGCAACCTTGCGCGTGAACTCACGCAGATTGAGGTTGAGCAGGTCGCCGATGTCGATGTCTTTGAAGGGGGCTTTGCCCTGGCGGGTGACGACTTTCATCATCTCCTCCGGCGTCACGCCGTTGGCGCACAGCGAGGCGATGAAGGCCCCGGCGGAGGTGCCCAGGTAGACGTCGAACTGGTTGACCGTGCTGTTGACCGCCAGCAGGTCCAGCGCCCGCAGGGCGCCGATCTCATAGACCCCTCCGGTGAACCCCCCGCCGCCGAGTACGAGCGCTGTCTTGCTGCGCCTGGGACGCCGGCGGCGGTCGATCGAACCAGGACGTCCGACGCCGCGGGCGGCGAGCCGGCGAGCCCGCTTTTTCGCTGCAACGTCTCCCTTCAGCGAGGGTTCCAGCTTGACAACGTTGCCCATAGGAGAAACATTTTACGGCTCGTGGCGCCGAATCGACTGCCAACGCCCCAATCGTGGACGCATGGTGCGCGCAGAAACGGGCCCCGCAGCGCCCGTCACCGGGCCCTCAGGGCCCTCCTGGGCGCCCTCTGCGCGATCAGCGCCTGGAGCGCGACGGGGCCCTCCGCGGCGAGCGCCGCGGGCGATCTGGCAGGGCTGCAGGCCGATCTGGGCCACCAGCTGGCCCTCGCCGGGGCATTCTCGGGCGCCTACGTCTATGACCTCACGGCCAAGCAGGCGCTGTTCTCCGAGCGCGCCACGACGCCACGCCCGCCGGCGTCCGTCGAGAAGCTCTACACGGCCGTCAGCGCCCTCGATGACATCGGCCCCTCGGCGCGCCTGGCCACCACGGTGCTCGGTTCGGGCCACCTGGCCGCGGGCGGCGTCTGGGAGGGCAGCCTGTATCTGCGCGGCGGCGGAGACCCGACCTTCGGCAGCACGCCCTTCATCCGTGTGCACTACGGCGGCGCGGGCGCCAGCGCCTCCTCGCTGGTCCACCAGCTCGTCGCTGTCGACGGCATTCACCGCGTCACCGGCTCGATTCGGGGCGATGAGTCCTACTTCGACTCGCTGCGCGGCGAGCCCTCGACGGGATACCAGCCCGACCCCTTCCTGGAAGGCACGCTCAGCGGGCTCGCCTTCAACCGCGGCACAACCGGCGCGCAACGGGGTGCACACGCTCCCGCAGCATATGCCGCGCATGAGCTGTGGGCCGCGCTGAAGGGCGACGGCGTGAGCATCCAGGGCTCAAGCGGCGCGGCGCGCACGCCCGCTGGGACCACGCAGCTCGCACAGGTGCGCTCGCCCACAATCGCTGCGCTGCTCGGCCTGATGTTGCCGTCGTCGGACAACTTCTTCGCCGAGATGCTCGTCAAGGACCTCGGCGCCCGCTTCGGCGGGGCGGGCACGACCGCCGCCGGCGCCGCGGTGGTGGCAGGGACCATCTCGGGGCTGCTCGGCATCCATCCGAGCGTGGTCGACGGCTCGGGCCTGTCGCCCGCCGACCACACCTCCCCCTACGAGGTGGCCGATCTGCTCGTGGAGCTCGCCCCGACGCGGATCGGCGCGATTCTGCGCGAACACATGGCCGTGGCGGGGCGAACCGGCACGCTCGCCAAACGCATGCGCAACACCGGTGCCGCCGGGCGCTGCCAGGGCAAGACGGGAACGCTCACCGGCGTCTCGAACCTGGTCGGCTACTGCCGCGCCTCCGACGGACACCTGCTGGCGTTCGCCATCTTCAACGACGGCATCGCCACTGAAACCGCCCACACCTTCCAGGACCACATGGCAATCACGATCGCCGACTACTGATCGAGCAGCCGGCGCAGCGCGGCCTCGTCGAGCACCGACACCGCCAGCCGCTCGGCCTTCGCCAGCTTGGACCCCGGGCTCTCCCCCGCGACCACGTAGTCGGTGTTCTTGGACACCGACCCGGTCACACGGCCACCGGCGGCGAGGATCCGCTCGGTCGCCTGCTCGCGCGAGAGCTCGGGCAGCGTGCCTGTCAGCACGAGCACCTTGCCGGCCAGCGGCCCCTGCGAGGGGGCGGGCCCCTCCTCGCGAAAGCGCAGGCCGAGGCGGCGCAGGTCATCGATCAGGGCGTCTATGCGCTCGTCCCTGAGCTGCGTCGAGATTGCCGCCGCCATCTTCTCGCCGACACCGGGTGTCTGGGCGATCTCCTCGGGCGTCGCGCCCAGCAGCGAATCGACGTCGCGAAAGCGCTGGACGAGGTTGCGCGCGGTCACCTCACCCACCTCCTCGATCCCCAGCGCGAACAGGACGCGTGCGAACGGCCGCCGCCTGGACGCCTCGATCGCCTCCAGCAGGTTCTTGGCCGACAGCTCGCCGAAGCCCTCGAGTGGCGTCAGCTGCCCCTCTGAGAGACGGTAGAAGTCGCCCGCGGTCTTCACGAGGCCCTGCTCCTGCAGCAGCGCGACCTGCTTCTCCCCCAGGCCCTCGATGTCCATCGCCCCGCGCGAGACGAAGTGCTTGAGCAGCTGCCACGAACGCGCGGGACAGTGCACGTTCGGGCAGTTCGTGAACACGCTGTCCTTCGGCTTGACGGTCCTCGTGTTGCAGAACGGGCACCGCGCCGGCGCTCGCGGCCGCCGCGGGCGGCCGCTGTGCTCGACCACGTGCGGCGCCGGTGAGATCACCTGAGGGATGACATCGCCGGCACGCACCACGATCACCTCCTCGCCCGCCCGAATGTCCTTGCGCGCGAGATCCTCCTCGTTGTGGAGCGTCGCGAGCCTGATCGTCACGCCGCCCACCTCGACGGGCTCGAGCACCGCGTAGGGGCGCAGGTCGCCGAACTTGCCCACGTTCCACATCACCTTCTCCAGGCGCGTCACGGCGGTCGTGGGCGGGAACTTCCACGCCACCGCCCAGCGCGGCTCGCGGCCCACCGAACCCAGCCGCCGCTGCAGCTCCAGGTCGTTGACCTTGACCACCACCCCGTCGATCTCGAAGTCGAGCTCGCCCCTGCGCTCCTGCCATTGGCGGCACTGCGCGATCACCTCGTCCTCGCCGCCGAGCAGCCTGATGTCCCGGTTGACGCGAAAGCCGCGCTCCCTCAGCCATTCGAGCGCCTGCCAGTGCGCTTCAAAGGAAAGGCCACCGTCGGTCACGCCGACCTGGTAGCACCAGATCGACAGGGGCCGCTCGGCGGCATCGGCCGGATTCAGCTGGCGGATCGTTCCGGCCGCCGAGTTGCGCGGGTTCATGAACGTCGACTGCCCGGTCTCGGCACGGCGCTCGTTCAACGCCGTGAAGTCCTTCAGGGACATGTACACCTCACCGCGCACCTCGAGCAGCGCTGGAGCCCCTTGGACGTGCAGGGGTATCGCGCCGATCGTGCGCAGGTTATGGGTGACGTCCTCGCCCACGACGCCGTTACCGCGCGTCGCGCCATGCTCGAGCGCCCCGTCGCGATAGACGAGGCTGATCGCCAGCCCGTCGATCTTCGGCTCCACCACGAACTCGAACCGCGGGTCGGCGATTCCCTCGCGCGCGAGATGGTTGCGCATCCGTCCCACCCACGCGCGCAGCTCGGCCTCCGAGCGCACGTTCCCGAGGGACAGCATCGGCTCGAGGTGCTGCACCTTCTCCAGGCGCCCCACCGGCTCGCCCCCCACGCGCTGCGTCGGCGAGTCCGGCGTGGCCAGCTGCGGATGTGCCTCCTCGATGCGCCGCAGCTCGTCCAGCAGCCTGTCGTACTCGTCATCGCCGATCTCGGGGTCGTCGAGCACGTAGTAGCGGATCGCGTGGTGCTCGAGCTGCTCGCGCAGCTGGCGTGCGCGAGCGACCACGGCCGCCGGCGTGTCGCCCTCCTCGCCCGCGGGCGCCGGGCGCGCGGGGTTCCGGACGGGCCCCGGCGCTGCCTTGCCGCCCACGCTCACGGCGCCGCGTCGTGCGCGACCGGAACGAGCAGCTCAGCCAGATCGAAGCGACTGAGCGCCTCGAGGCTCGGACGGTCGGTCAGGTCGAAGTGGATCGGTGTGACCGCTATCCGTCCCGCGGCGACGGCGGCCAGGTCGGTTCCCGGCTCGTCGTGGAACCCGGGGTCGGCCCCGTAGACCCAGTAGCGGCGCCGGTGCTCTTCCTCGTGCTCGAGCTTCAGCTCGTCCCTGTAGATCCGCTTGCCGAGGCGAGTCACCTCAACCCCGGTGGGCTCCCCCGCGGGCACGTTCACGTTGAGCAGCGTGCGCGACGGCAGCGGCACGTCCTCGATGCGCTCGACCAGGCGGGCAACGAACCTCGCGGCCGTCTCGAAGGCGAACCCGCCGTCGAAGCGATAGTCGAGCGCGCCCGCGCCGGACTGCTGGGAGACGGCGATCGCGGGCAGCCCCAGCACGACGCCCTCGAGCGCCGCCGCGACCGTGCCCGAGTAGGTGATGTCGTCGCCGAGGTTTGCTCCGTGGTTGATCCCCGAGACCACCAGGTCGACCTGGAAGTCCTCGATCACTCCAAGGCTCGCCAGCCTCACGCAGTCGACGGGGGTGCCGTCGGTCGCGTAGCCCACACTGCCGTCAGAAAACGGAACCTGCGCGACCCACAGCGGTCGGCGTGTGGTGATCGAACGGGCCATCGCCGAGCGGTTTCCGTCGGGTGCGATCACGGCCAGGCGGACGCCCTCGAGCCCGAGCAGCGCGCGCCTCATCCGCTGCAGGCCCTCGGCCTCGATTCCGTCGTCGTTTGTCAGCAGAACGTTCAGCATCGACCACTCCAGAATAGGGCTCCCCACGGTCCCCTCGGTGACGAGCGCGTTACGCGTGCGCAGGGCCCGGCTGCCCGGAATGCTGCGGGTAGGAGACGCGCGCCAGCGCGAGCCCGTGCGCCGGCGCGGTCCTGCCCGCCTGCGAGCGCGGCCTGCCCTCGAGCAGCGCCGTGAATTCCGCGACGCTGCGCGAGCCGCTGGCGACGTCGAGCATGGTCCCCACGAGCACGCGATTCATGTGGCGCAGGAACTTGTCCGCCTCGATCCAGAACTCCAGCAGCTCCCCCTCGGCGCGCCATTCGGCACGCAGCACCTCACGCTTGAAGTGCGAGTGCTCGGTCTCGCTTGGTGTGAAGGCCGTGAAGTCGTGCCTTCCGAGCAGCGCGCTCGCGCACTCCCCGAGCGCCTGCCTGTCCAGAGGAGCGGTCCACCAGAGCGCTCGCCGACGCTCGAACACGCTGCGGGTCCGGCGCGCCAGAACGCGGTAGCAGTAGGTCCTGCTCATCGCGTCGCGCCGAGCGTCGAAGGAGGCGTGCGCCGGTTCGGAGGCCAGCACCGCAACGTCCGCGGGTAGCAGCCCGTTGAGCCGCGTGGGGTCGACCGCCTCGTGCGCATAGCTGCCCACCTGCCCCCAGGCGTGCACACCGCTGTCGGTGCGACCGGCGACGGCCAGCCGCAGCGCCCTGCCGTCTGCGCCCGTATCGCCGAGAACCGTACGCAGTGCGCGCTCGAGCTCCTCCTGTACCGTCCGCCGGCCCGGCTGGCGCACCCAGCCGGCGAAGTCCGTCCCGTCGTACTCGATCGTCAGCTTGCTGATCATCCTCACGCGGCGCGGCCGCGGCTGCGCGCGCTCAAACGAGCTCTATGAACACCATCTCGGTCGCATCGCTGCGGCGCGGGCCGAGCTTCAGGATGCGCGTGTACCCGCCCGGCCGCTCGACATAGCGAGGGGCGACCTCGGCAAACAGCTTGTGCACCGCAAACTTGTCCTGCGCGAGCGTCGAGAGCGCCTGACGGCGCGCGTGCAGGTCGCCGCGCTTGGCGAGCGTGATCAGCCTCTCGATCTCCGGCTTGACCGCCTTGGCCTTGGCCTCGGTCGTCTTGATGCGCTCGTGCTCGATCAGCTGCTTGCTGAGGTTCATCAGCAGCGCCTTGCGATGCGCCGAGTCGCGACTGAGCTTGTTTCTCGTCCTCTGGTGGCGCATGCTCGAATGGAGTCTAGTCCTCGCGCAGGCTCAGGCCGCGGGCGTGAAGCGTTTCGATGACCTCGTCGATCGACTTCTTGCCGAAGTTGGGGATCGCGTTCAGCTCCGCCTCGGACTTGGAGATCAGATCGCCGACCGTCTGTATACCGGCCCGCTTCAGGCAGTTGTACGAGCGCACGCCGAGCTCGAGCTCCTCGATCAGGATGCTCCACTCCTCGCCCTGCAAGGCCGCCGGTGCGCTGCCGCCAACGGCCAGCCCGTGGCCGTCGAGCTGGCCGCCGGGCGCCGCCCGCAGCTCCTGGATGCGATCGGCATCGGTGAAGATGGCCAGCTGGGAGATCAGCAGCTCGGCCGCCTCGCGCAGCGCCGCCTGCGGCTCGATCGAGCCGTCGGTCTCGATGTCGAGCGTGAGCTTGTCGAAGTCGGTCTTCTGCCCCACACGCGCCTGCTCGACCGCGTAGGCGACGCGCCGGACCGGCGAGAAGATCGAGTCGATCGGAATCACGCCGATCGGCTGGTCGGGAGACTTGTTCTCCTCGGCCGGCCGATATCCGCGCCCACGGCCGATGGTCATGTACAGCTCGAGCTTGGTTTTCTTCTCGAGCGTGGCGATGTGCACGTCGGGATTTAGGATCTCGACGCCGGCCGGCAGGTCGATGTCCTTCGCGGTGATCTCGCCGGGCCCGCTCACGACCAGCGGCGCCTCGACCTCGGTGGCGTCGGAGTGCATGCGGCAGACGACCCCCTTGAGGTTCAGCACGATGTCCGTGACGTCCTCCTTGACCCCGTTGATGGTCGAGAACTCGTGCGCGACGCTCTCGATGCGCACGCTCGTCACGGCGGCCCCGGCCAGGGATGAGAGCAGCACGCGCCGCAGCGAGTTGCCGAACGTGTAGCCGAACCCACGGTCCAGCGGCTCGATGGTGAAGGTGCCACGGTTCTGCTCCGCGGACTCGCTTGTGATCCGGGGGATTTGGAAGTCGAGCATCAGAGTCCTTACGTCGTATTTGTGTCCCACCGGTGTCGACCTGACAACCGGCTCAGAGCCACGGCCCGAACGGGTCGCGGCGCGGAAAAGCTCCTACTACTTCGAGTACAGCTCGACGATGAGCTGCTCCTGCACCGGCGCGGCGACCTCGCGTCGCTCCGGCTTGCGCAGCACCTTGGCCGTGAGCGACTCGTGATCGGCCTGCAGCCACGCGGGAATCTGCCCGGTTAGCTCGGTGGCGTCCCTGACCACCTGCGTGGCCGGAGTGTTCGCCTTGATCGCGATCACGTCGCCCGGCCGCACCTGGTAACTGGGGATGTTGACCCGCCGACCGTTGACCGTCCAGTGGCCGTGGCGGATCAGTTGGCGTGCCTGGCGGCGCGAGGCCGCGAAGCCAAGGCGCACCATCACGTTGTCAAGACGGCACTCGAGCAGCGCGAGCAGGTTCTCGCCGGTGATTCCCGGCTGGCGCGACGCCTTTTCGTAGTAGCCGTGGAACTGGCGCTCGAGCACGCCGTAGTAGCGCCGCGCCTTCTGCTTCTCGCGCAGCTGCACCCGGTACTCGCTCTGTTTCATCCGTCCGCGTCCATGCTCACCGGGTGGATAGGAGCGGCGCTCCACGCCGCACTTGTCCGTCAGGCAGCGCTCGCCCTTGAGGAACAGCTTCTGTCCCTCGCGGCGGCACTGCTTGCATTGTGGGCCTGTGTCTCGTGCCATTCGTCGGTGCTCTCGTTCGTTCTTGCTCGCCGTGCTCGTCGCTCGCGAAATGAGGCCCTAGACGCGCCGGCGCTTGCGCGCGCGGCAGCCGTTGTGGGCCTGGGGGGTGACGTCCTTGACGCCCGTGACCTCGAGGCCGGCCGCCTGCAGCGAGCGGATCGCGGTCTCACGGCCGGAGCCCGGGCCCTTCACGTAGACCTCGACCTTCTGCAGACCCTGCTCGAGGCCCTTGCGGGCGGCCGCATCGGCGGTCACCTGGGCGGCGAACGGGGTCGACTTGCGCGAGCCCTTGAAGCCCGCGCCCCCCGCCGACTCCCAGGCGATCACGTTGCCTGTGGGGTCTGTCAGGGAGACGATCGTGTTGTTGAAGGAGGTCTTGATGTGGGCCTGCCCGATCGGGATGTTCTTTTTCGGCTTGCGCCGCCCGCGGGCGCGTTTGGGGGCGGGAGGCACTACTTCTTACCCGCTCTCTTTTTGCCGGCCACCTGCATCCGCTTCGGGCCCTTGCGCGTGCGCGCGTTGGTCTTGGTCTTCTGCCCGCGCACGGGCAGACCGCGGCGGTGGCGCAGGCCGCGATAGCAGGCGATCTCCTGGAGCCGTTTGATGTCCTGAGAGCGTTCGCGCCGCAGATCTCCCTCGACCGACAGCCCCTCGTCGATGGCGTCGCGCAGCTTGGCGACCTCGTCCTCGGTCAGGTCACGGACGTAGGTGTCGGGGCTCACCCCGACCTGCTTGAGGATCCGGTTCGACGTCGAGCGCCCGACTCCGTAGATGTAGGTGAGGCCGATCTCCGAGCGCTTGTTCAGAGGCAGGTTGACTCCGGCGATGCGTGCCACCTAGACGATCACCCCTGGCGCTGCTTGTGGCGCTTGTTCTGGCAGATCACCAGCACCACTCCATGGCGGCGGATGATCTTGCACTTCTCACACATCGGCTTGACCGACGGTCTTACCTTCATGATCCCTTTCGGCTGGTTCCGGCGGCTCGGCTCTGGCTGCCGTTGCGGCCGCCGCTACCGGGTCGTGGAGATGCTCGCGTGCAAGGCCCGTGCCTCGCATTTGCGCAGAACCCCGCATGGTAGCAACTGGCGCCGAGGAGCGACTCCCGCACGGGGCGCTCGGCCCAGGATGCCTCGGTCTGCACCTGCGCTCAGCCTGCGCTCACCAGGTCCTCGGTGGGCGGCCCATCGGCGTGAGAGTCCGACGAGCGATGCCAAGGCGTAAGCACCCGCGGGCCCTGGGCGGTGATCGCGACGGTGAACTCGAAGTGGGCCGCCGCCGAGGAGTCCTGAGAGAAGATCGCCCATCCGTCGCCGCCCACACGCACCGCCGGATCCCCCGCGGTCGTCATCGGCTCGACGGCGATCACCATGCCTTCTTCGAGCAGCGGACCCTTGCCCGGCTTGCCGTAGTTGGGCACCTGGGGGTCCTCATGCATGCTCTGCCCCACCCCGTGCCCGACGAGCGAGCGCACGACAGACAGCCCGGCGCCCTCCACGACCCGCTGGATGGCGCTCGAGACGTCGCCCATGCGATTGCCGGCCCGGCACTGCGCCACGCCCGCATGCAGCGACTCCTCGGTGGCCTTCAGCAGGTTCTGCGCCTGCGGGCTTATCGGCCCCACCGGGAACGTCCGCGCGGCGTCGGCGACCCAACCCTCGCGCGTCACGCCCACATCGATCGAGATGATGTCCCCGCGCGCCAGCCGATAGGGACCGGGAATCCCGTGCACGATCATCGAGTTGGGAGAGGCGCAGATCGAGCCGGGAAAGCCGCGGTAGCCCTTGAATGTGGGCACGGCACCGCGCGAGCGGATGTGACGCTCGGCGATCTCGTCGAGTTCGCCCGTGCTCACGCCGGGGCGAACATTGCGCTGGAGCAGCTCGAGCGTCTCCACCAGGATCGCCCCAGCGCGCGCCATCTTCTCGACCTCGGCCGCAGACTTCTTGATAATCACCAGGGGAGCTTAGCTTGCCGGGCCCGCTACCGATTCGACCAGACCGGCGCTTCGGGCCGGGCCTCGAGCGCGTGGACGACCCTACAGCTCGTCCTCGAGGCGCAGCGTTGCGACGGTGGCCCTGACGTGGGCATGCACCTCGTCGGGGTCGCGCCGCCCGTCGAACCGGCGCAGCAGCCCGGCGCGGTCGTAGTAGTCGATCAGCGGCTCTGTCTGGGAGTGGTACACCTGCAGGCGCCGGCGGATGGTCTCCTCGCTGTCGTCCTCGCGCTGCACCAGTCGCGAGCCATCCTGGTCACAGACGCCCTCGTGCTTGGGCGGATCGAACTCCACGTGGTAGATGTGGCCGGGATTCTTCACGCACACCCGGCGTCCGGCCAGGCGGCGGACCAGCTCGTCATCGGGCACGTCGATCGAGAGCGCCGCGGTCAGGCGCCGGTCCAGCCCTCGAAGCGCCTCGTCGAGGGCGTCGGCCTGGCGCTCGTTGCGGGGGAAGCCGTCCACGAGGAACCCGTCGCGCGCGTCCCCTTCGCTGATGCGGCCGGTGATCATCCCGATGATCACGGCGTCGGGCACCAGCTCGCCGCCATCCATGTACTGCTTGGCCTCCTTACCGAGCTCGGTGCCCTCGGCCACCTGCTGGCGCAGTATGTCGCCCGTGGAGATGTGGGGCAGCCCGAAGTCCTCGCGCAGGCGATCGGCCTGCGTGCCCTTTCCCGCGCCCGGAGGCCCGAGCAGGATCAGGTTCAACTCCGACACGACCGCAGCAGCCTACATCCTGTGGATGTAATCGCACGCAACGAAACCCGCGTTGCACACCCGTGCAGCGCGCCGGCAGCTACTTCAAGAAGCCCTCGTAACTTCGCATCATCAGCTGGGCCTCGAGCTGCTTCATCGTTTCCAGTGCCACGCCGATCACGATCAGCAGCGAGGTCCCCCCAAGCTGGATGTTCTGATGGGTGCGGTCGAGCAGGATCGTCGGCAGCGCCGCAACCGCCGCGAGGAACAGAGCGCCGGGGAAGGTCAGGCGCGCGAGCACCCTGTCGAGGAATTCGGCCGTCGGCCGCCCGGGTCTCACGCCCGGAATGAAGCCGCCGTACTTCTTCAGGTTGTCCGCCTGGTCGACCGGGTTGAAAGTGACGGCGGTGTAGAAGTAGGTGAAGACGATGATGAAGATCGTCTCGCCCACGAGGTAGTGCCAGCCGCTCGGCGAGAAGAAGTCCGACAGGTGCGTGCCCCAGCGCGTTTTCACCAGCTGTCCGACGGTCGGCAGGAACGCCATGATGCTGGCCGCGAAGATCACCGGGATCACGCCGGCCATGTTCACCCGCAACGGCAGGTAGGTCTGCCCGCCCTCGGACATGCGCCGGCCGATCACCCGCTTGGCGTACTGAACGGGAATCCGCCGCTGGCCTTCCTGCACGAACACGATCCCGGCGACGACGGCGAGCACGAGGAACGGCATCATCACCTTGAAGACCTGATCCTGGCTGTTCCACCAGACCTGCACGCCGCTCGGCAGGCGCGAAACGATCGAGGCGAAGATCAGCAGCGAGATGCCGTTGCCGATTCCCCGCTGGGTGATCAGCTCGCCGATCCACATCAGCAGCACGCAGCCCGTGGTCAGGCAGACGACGATCAGGAAGATGTGGGGCGCGTTGAAGTGGGTGACGATCGGTTCGCCCGCTTTGGCCTGCAGGCTGTGGAACAGGAAGACGTAGCCGACCGACTGCGCGAAGGCGAGGCCCACGGTCAGGTAGCGCGTGTACTGGGTGATGCGGGCCTGCCCGACCTCGCCTTCCTTGGAGAGCTTCTCGAGCGACGGCAGCGCCACCTGCAGCAGCTGCAGGATGATCGAGGAGGTGATGTAGGGCATGATCCCCAGCGCAAATATCGCGATTCGCGACAGGCCGCCGCCCGAGAACAGGTTCAGCAGCCCGAGGATGTTGGAACCGCCGAACTGCTTCTGGATGTTGTCGACCGCGCTGAGGTTGACGCCCGGCACCGGGATGTGCGAGCCGAAGCGATAGATGAGCAGCATGGCCGCCGTGAAGGCGATCTTCTTGCGGATGTCCGCTACCTGGAAGGCGTTGAGGATCGTCGCGAGCATGGCCTGTTGATTCCGCCCCGCAAGCCCGAGGCTAGGGCGCGGGCGGAACCGCCGATTCTAGTCGATGCGCCCGTGAGCGCGGGCTCCCTGCCCCGCGAGCGCTCGCTCAGCCGTCGACGATCCTGCAGCTGCCGCCGGCTGCCTCGATGCGCTCGCGCGCGACGGCACTGAACGCGTGAGCGTGCACGGTCAGCGCCTTGCTCAACTCGCCCTTGGCGAGCACCTTCACCGGCACGTCCTTGCGGCTGCCCAGGCCGTTGGCCCGCATCAGCTCGATCGTGACCTCGGTACCCGCGTCGAAGCGGCTCTCGAGAGCCGAGATATTCACGGGCTGCGTGTGCGTGCGGAACGGCTCGAACGGCATCGACTTCTTCATGTGCGGTCCGCGCAGCTTTCGCATGCGCATGTGAATCGGCATCTGTCCACCCTCGAAGCGGGCCCGCCGCTTGGAGCCCGACCGCGAGCCGGCGCCCTTCTGCCCGCGACCTGCGGTCTTGCCGGTGCCCGAGCCTTCTCCGCGCCCGACCCGCTTGCGGGGTCGCCGGCTGCCGGCAGCCGGCGCCAGGCTGTGCAGCCCGACGCGCTCCTGTGCCGAGCGCCCGGCGCTCACTTGCCCTCCTCCACCTCGATCAGGTGGCGGACAGCGTGCAGCATGCCCCGCGCCTGGGGTGAATCGTTGACCTGCACGGTCTGCCCGATCCGGCGCAGGCCGAGCGAGCGCACCGTGTCGCGCTGTTTCGGGTTCGCGCCGTTGAGTGATCGGCGCTGAGTGACGTTCAGCGTGCCCATCAGCCTGCGAGCTCCCCGCCGGCGAGCGTCGGCGCCTGCGGCTCGGGCGCGCTCGCCTCGGCGCCTGCCTGTCCCTCGCTTGCCCCCTCGCCCTCTGTCCCGTCGCCGGCGACGCCGTCTGCGCCCGGCTCGCCGCCCAGACCGAGGACCTGGGCGATCGACAGGCCGCGTAGCTGCGCGACCTCCTCGGGGGTGCGCAGGCCCCGCAGGCCGGCCACCGTTGCCTTGACCAGGTTGATCGGGTTCTGCGTCCCGAGGCTCTTGGAGAGGATGTCGTGGATACCGGCCAGCTCGAGCACCGCACGCACGCCACCCCCGGCGATCACGCCCGTACCGGGAGAGGCCGGCTTGAGCAGCACGCGCCCGGCGCCGAAGACGCCGGTGGTCTGGTGGGTGATCGTGCTGCCGTGCTTGGGCACGCGGAAGAGGTCCTTCTTGGCCCGCTCGACGCCCTTCTGGATGGCCAGGGGGACCTCGTTGGCCTTGCCGTAGCCGATGCCCACGACGTCGCGTTCGTCGCCGACGACCACCAGAGCCGTGAACGAGAAGCGTCGCCCGCCCTTGACCACCTTGGCGACGCGGTTGATCTCGACCACGCGCTCCTGCAGGTCAAGGCCCGACTGGTTGACTGATCGTTCTAGGGAAGTGGACATGGGCAGCAAGAGGGTAGCGGCATGACTTGCGACACTAGACGGTGATGCCCGTCTCGCGAACGGCCTCGGCAAAGACGCGAACGTGGCCATGGAAGCGATAGCCGCCGCGATCGAAGACCGCTTCGGAGACGCCGCTCGCCTTCGCGCGCTCGGCGAGAACCTCGCCGGCGCGCCTGGTGCGCTCGGACTTGGACAGGGAGCGCAGCTCGGGCTCGAACCAGTTCACGGCGGCGAGCGTGCGCCCGGAGGAGTCGTCGATCAGCTGAGCCGACAGCCCCCGGTTGGAGCGGAACACCGAGATTCGAGGGCGCGATGCCGTGCCCGCGATCTTCGCGCGAACGCGGCGGCGGCGTTTGAGCCGCCGCTCTCCCTTCGTGAGCGTGCTCATGCCCTCTTGCCCACCTTGCGCTGGACGTACTCGCCCTCGTAGCGAATGCCCTTGCCCTTGTAGGGCTCGGGGGGTCGCTGCTTGCGGATGATCGCCGCCGTCTCTCCGACGAGCTGCTTGGAGATGCCCCTGACCACGATGCGTGTGGGCTGAGGCACTTCGAACTCGATGCCCGCCGGCGCCTGTATCGGCACCGGATGCGAGTAGCCCACGGCGAGCTCCAGGTTCTTGCCCTTCAGCTGCGCGCGATAGCCGACACCCTGGATCTCGAGCCGCTTCTCATAGCCCGCGGTCACGCCCTGAACCATGTTCGCTACCAGCGAACGGGTCAGCCCATGCAGGGCGCGGTGTTCACCGCGATCGGTTGGTCGGCTGACGAGCAGCTGCTCGCCGTCCTGGGCGACCTCGATATCGCGGTGGATGTGCTCGGAGAGCTCTCCCTTGGGGCCGTTCACGCGCACCGACCCGGGCTCGATTGCGACCGTCACGCCGGCCGGCACTGGAATGGGCTGTCTACCGATTCGCGACACGCTTCACCAGACCTGTGCGAGCACCTCGCCGCCGACGCCCGCCGCGCGAGCGTCGTGACCGGTCATCACGCCGTGCGAGGTCGACACGATCGAGGTGCCCATGCCGCCGAGCACCTTCGGGATGTGCTTGGCGTCGACGTACGTCCGCCGTCCCGGACGGGAGACCCTCCGCAGCCCGGAGATCGCCGAGCGTCTGTCCTCGGTGTACTTCAGGCGAATCTCGATCAGCTGCCCGGCGCGCTTGTCGGGAGCGGGAATGACCTGCCAGGAATCTATGTAGCCCTGCTCGGCCAGTATCCGCGCCAGCTCGGCCTTCACTTTGGACGCCGGGATCTCGACGGTCTCGTGCGCGGCGCGGATCGCGTTGCGCACGCGCGTCAGGAAGTCGGCTATCGGATCGGTCATCGACATGTCTGTGCTGGGAAGTGGTGAACCTGCGACTACCAGGAGGCCTTGGTCATCCCGGGGATCTGGCCGTTGTGGGCAAGCTCGCGCAGGCAGATGCGGCACACCCCGAACTTCCGATACACCGCGCGGGGACGCCCGCAACGGCTGCAGCGAGTATATGCGCGCGTCTTGAATTTTGGCGCTCGCGTCTGCTTGACGCGCAACGATGTCTTGGCCATCAGTCGGTGCCCTCCTTCTCGGCGGTGTCTGCGTCTCCCACATCGGCGGTGTCCTCGCTGCCGTCGCTTGAGGCCCCATCGGCCTCCCGCTGCCCCTGCGCGGCCCCATCCTGCGGCTCCGCGGCGACATCCTGGGGCTCTGCGGCGCCCGCCTGGGCTGCACCCGCGCTCGACTCCGTTGCGGAGGCCTGCGAATCGAACGCCGCCGGCCGGCCCTGTGTGGCGAACGGCATGCCGAGCGCCGACAGCAGCGCGAACGCCTCCACGTCGGTGGAGGCGGTGGTGGTGATGGCGATGTCCAGCCCGCGCACCTCGTCGATCGCGTCGTAGTCGATCTCGGGAAAGATGATCTGCTCGCGCACCCCGAGCGTGTAGTTGCCGCGACCGTCGAACGAGCGCGGGCTCAGTCCCCGGAAGTCCCTGATGCGCGGGATTGCGATCGAGATCAGGCGGTCGAGAAACTCATAGCTGCGCTCCGCGCGGAGCGTCACCGACACGCCCACGGGGTTGCCCTCACGCAGTTTGAAGGCCGCGATCGACTTGCGCGCGCGGCGCACGTTCGGGCGCTGGCCTGCGATCGTCGCCAGCTGCTCCTGCGCCGCTCTAAGCACTTTGGCGTCCTGCTTGGCGAGACCAACGCCCATGTTCAGAGTGATCTTGACGATCTTCGGCGCCTGCATGACCGACGTGTAGCCGAAGCGGCCGATGAGCTCGGGGCGGATCTCCTCGAGGTAACGGGTCTTCAGACGGGCTGGGGGGGCGGCTGCGGTCATGCTCGGATAGCCTTATTCGATCCTGGCGCCGGAGCTCTTGGCGACGCGCACGCGGGTGCCGTGCTCGCGTTCGATGCCCACGCGCGTCGGGTGCCCTTTGGCGTCCAGGAGCATCACGTTGGAGATGTGAATCGGGCCCTCGATGTCGATCACACCGCCAAGCTGTCCCTCGGGTCCCCGATAGGTCGAGCCTTGCGGGGTGGGCTTGGGGCGAATGTGATGCTTGGTCATGTTCAAACCCTCGACGAACAGACGATCCTTCCTGGGCTCCACCCGCAGCACCCGCCCGGTCTTGCCGCGATCCTTCCCGGCCGTCACCTTCACGTGATCGCCCGAGCGAATCTTCAGCGTGCGCCGCTTGCCTTTCGCCTTGGAGCCGGTGCGCCGTGTCATCGCTAGAGGACCTCAGGGGCCAGCGAGACGATCTTCATGAAGTTGCGCTCGCGCAGTTCCCGCGCCACCGGCCCGAACACGCGCGTCCCGCGCGGATTGTTCTGGTCGTCGATGATCACGGCGGCGTTCTCGTCGAAAGCGATGTAGGTACCGTCGTCGCGACCGATCGGCTTGCGCGTGCGCACGACCACCGCGGTCACCACCTCGCCCTTCTTCACCGCTCCCTGCGGGTTGGCCTGCTTGACCGTCGCCGTGATGATGTCCCCCACAAACGCGTAGCGGCGCCTGGAGCCGCCCTTGACGCGAATACACAGGATCTCGCGCGCACCGGTGTTGTCCGCCACGCGCAGTCTCGTCTCGTTCTGAATCATCGCGCCCGCTCCACGACGTCGATCAGCTTCCAGCGCTTGGTTCGGGACAGCGGCCGGCTCTCGATCACCCGCACGACGTCACCCTCGTGCGCGTCGTTGTCCTCGTCATGGGCGTGCAGCGTGCCGGAGCTGCGCACGATCTTCTCGTAGCGCCGGTGGCGACGCGCAACGTCGATCCGCACGGTGATCGTCTTCTCGGCCTTGTCTGAGACGACGATCCCCTGACGCACCCGGCGCTTCCCTTCGGCGGGCGCGTGCACCGGCGCCAGCGGCTCCTTCGGGGGAGCCTGCGCGCGGCGCTCTGCCGCCCTGGCACGTTCCTTGAGCCTTCGCGCCCGGCGGCGCAGTGCCTTCGCGCGGCGCGCCTGCAGGCGCTCGGCGTGGCGCTCCTCAGGACTGCGTGCGGGCCCGGGTGCGCCCTTGTGCCGAGATCGCTCCCTGCGACGCCGCTCCTTGGCCGTCAGCTGCTCGGGCTCCTGCCCGGCAGGGGCCGCCGGCGGCGCGGGCGCTGCGGATGGCTCCTCAGCCTCGCCGGCCTCTGGCGAGGCGGTCTCGGGAGCCTCCTCTGCCGGAGGGGCCTCGGACTCCTCTGCCGGAGGGGCCTCGGACGCCTCTGCCGGAGGGGCCTCGGACGCCTCTGCCGGGGGGGCCTCGGACGCCTCTGCCGGCTGCTCGCCCGCAGCGGCCTGCTCGTCGGCGCTCGGGGGGATCTCTTCGTCTGGTTTGTCGGCCATATTCGTCAGCTCCGTTTGCCCTGCCCGGGTCCCTGCGCGAGCGTCCGCTCCCGCGCGACCGTCAGCGCCCGCGCGAGGTCGCGCTTGGCGCGACCGATTCCCGCTGTGTCGTCCAGTTCGCCGGTCGCGTTGGAAAAGCGCAGACCGAACACCTCTTTGCGCAGCGTCGCCACGCGCTCGAGCAGCTCGCGCTCCTCCATGTCTCGAATCTCCCTGGCCTTCATCGCAGTCGCGCCTCAGTCCTCGCGCAGCACGAACTTGGACTTCACCGGCAGCTTGTGCGCCGCCAGTCGGATCGCATCGCGCGCGAGCGGCTCGGAGACTCCGGCCAGCTCGAACATCACCCGTCCGGGCTTGACCACCGCGACCCAGCCTTCGGGCGAGCCCTTGCCCGAGCCCATGCGGGTCTCGGCCGGCTTCTTCGTGATCGGCTTGTCGGGAAACACGTTTATCCAGACCTTGCCCCCACGCTTGATCTTGCGTGTCATCGCGACTCGTGCAGCCTCGATCTGACGGTTGGTCAGCCAGCCGCCTTCGAGCGCCTTGAGCCCGTACTCGCCGTACTGGACCTTCACCTGACCTCGCGAGACGCCGCGCCGGCGGCCGCGATGCTGCTTGCGATGTTTGACGCGCTTGGGAGACAGCATCAGCGCGCCCCTCCGCTCTCCGCACCGCTGGAGGCGCCGCCGGAGGAGCGACCGCGCCCGGCGCGACCCTGGCCGGCACCCGATCCGCCCGGCCCACGTCCGGAGGCCCCCGGTCCGCCGGGGCCTCGTGCGCGTCCGGAGCCGCCCGCCGGACCGCGCCCCCCTCCTCGTCCCCGGCCGCGACCATCGCGACCCTCGCGCCCGCCTCGACCGTCGCGCTCGGAGCTGGGCGCCGCGGGCGCGGTCATGTCCGTCAGGTCTGCGCCCGTGTAGCCCTCGGGCATGATCTCGCCCTTGTTCACCCAGCACTTGACGCCGATCCGCCCGAAGGTCGTGCGTGCCTCATAGAAGCCGTAGTCGATGTCCGCACGCATCGTGTGCAGCGGCACGCGACCGTCGGAGTAGCTTTCCGTGCGCGCCATCTCGGCGCCGCCCAGCCGGCCCGCGACCTGCACCTTCACGCCCTTTGCGCCCGAGCGCATCGCGCTCGTGAGCGCCCGCTTCATCGCCCGCCGGAAGGCCACCCGGTTCTGCAGCTGCTCGGCGATTGACTGCGCCACGAGCCTGGCATCGAGCTCGGGGCGCTTGATCTCGAGGATGTTCACCTTGATCTGCTTTCTTGTCATCCGGTGTAGGTCCCGGCGCAGCGCGTCCACTTCGGTGCCCGACTTGCCGATCACGATGCCCGGCCGCGCCGTGTGGATGTTGACCTCGAGTTCATTTGCGTCCTTGCGGATCGTGATGTCCGAGAGCCCGGCGTGGGCGAGCTTGGACACGATGTGCTCGCGGACACGGACATCCTCGGCCAGATAGTCCGAGAAGCTCCGCTCGTTGAACCAGTTCGACTTCCAGTCGTGGATGTAGCCCACGCGCATCGCCTCTGGATGAACCTTCTGTCCCATGTCCTTGCTCAGCTCCGTCTCTTGGTGGTCCGCGGCTCCGGACCGGTCGTCAGGGTGATCGTCAGATGGCTGGTGCGCTTGCGGATCGGCGTGGCGCGTCCCATCGCGCGCGGCCGGAAGCGCTTGATCGTCGGCCCCTCGTCGGCAAATGCCTCACGTACGATGAGATCGTCCTCGAGCAGCTCGTGGTTGCTCTCGGCGTTTGCCACGGCCGACTCGAGCAACTTGCTCCAGTCGCGCGCCACCTCACGAGGGGTGAAGGCGAGGATAGCGCGTGCCTCCTGCACGGACTTGCCACGCAGGTGCCCGCACACCATCCGGGCCTTGCGCGCCGAGGTGCGCACGTAGCGGGCGCGAGCGCGGACCACCCTCAATCGCGGAGCCGTCGCGGCCCGCGGCTTGCGCCGCGCCGGCGCGGCGGGCTGCTTCTGGGCCTCTCCTCCCTTGCCTGCCTTCGGCTCCTTGGCCGCGGGGGGCTCCTTGGCCGCGGCGGGCTCCTCGGCCGCCTTGGTCTCCTTGGGGGCCGCGGGCTCCTCGGCCGCCTTGGTCTCCTTGGGGGCCGCGGGCTCCTCGGCAGCGGCCGCCTTCCCGCCGGCCTGCGAAGCCTTGCCGGTGGCCGGCCCTTCCCGGCGAGCGGCCTTCTTTGAAGGCGGCTCTTTCTCGCTCGGCGCCTTCGCGACAGCGGCTTTGGCCGCCGCTTTCCTGGCCGCGGCCTCCTCGCCGGCGGGCTCCTCGGCCGGCGCGGCGCCCGCCACGTCCTTCTCCTCCTCGGCGCTCATCTGACCCTTCCCGAGCCGGCGTGTCCGCGGAAGACCCTCGTGGGCGCGAACTCGCCGAGCTTGTGACCGACCATCGACTCACTGATGAACACCGGCACGTGCCTGCGACCGTCGTGGACGGCGATCGTGTGACCCACCATCTCGGGGAAGATCGTCGACGCGCGCGACCAGGTCCTCAGCATTTTCTTGTTGTTGGCCGCGTTCAGGGCCTCGATGCGAGCCATCAGGCGTGCTTCCACCCAGGGGCCCTTCTTGCTCGAGCGGCTCATCTGTGCTTGCCCTTTCCGCGACGGCGCCCGCGCACGATCATGGAGTCCGAAGCCTTGTTCTGCTTGCGCGTGCGATAGCCGAGCGTGGGCACGCCCCACGGCGTGACGGGGTGGCGGCCGGCCGTCGTCGAGCCCTCGCCGCCGCCGTGCGGATGGTCGACGGGATTCATCGCCGTTCCGCGCGTCTGCGGGCGCACACCCATGTGGCGCTTGCGCCCCGCCTTGCCGACCTTCACGTTCTGGTGGTCGGCATTGCCGATCGTGCCCACCGTAGCGCGGCACTCGGCCCGCACCAGGCGCATCTCGCCGGAGGGCAGGCGCAGGGTCGCCATGTCCCCGTCCTTGGCCATCAGCTGCACCGAGGCGCCGGCGGAGCGCGCCATCTGGCCACCCCGACCCGGCTGGAGCTCGACGTTGTGCACGACCGTACCGACGGGCATGCGTGCCAGTTGGAGGCAGTTGCCCACGGCGATGTCGGCGTTCTCGCCCGAGGCGACCGTCATCCCGACGGTCAACCGCTGCGGAGCCAGGATGTAGCGCTTCTCGCCGTCGCTGTAGTGCAGCAACGCGATGTAGGCGGAGCGGTTGGGGTCGTACTCGATCGCGGCCACCTTGGCCGGCACGCCGTCCTTGCGGCGTTTGAAGTCGACTCGCCGGTATGAGCGCTTGGCTCCGCCGCCGCGATGACGCGAGGTCTTGCGCCCGTGCACGTTGCGCCCGCCGCTCTTGGTCAGCCCTTCAACGAGCGTCTTCTCCGGCTCGGACTTCGTGATCTCGGAGAAGTCCGGATAGGAGACGAAGCGCATTCCGGGACTCGTCGGCTTGGGCTTGCGAATGGCCATTGCCTCTCCAGACCTCAGTCCAGGGCCGCCAGGCCATGGAAGATCGGGATGTTCTCACCCTCGTGCACCTGTACGATCGCCTTCTTCCACGCGCGCGTGGCACCCTGTGAGGCGCCGCGGCGCTTGGGCTTGGGCTTGACGCTCAGCGTCCTCACGTCCACCACGTGCACGCCGAAGAGCTCCTCGACCGCCTGGCGGATCTCGGTCTTGTGCGCGTCGCGATGGACACGGAAGGTGTACCGGTTGGCGGCCGAGAGCACGTAGCTCTTCTCGGACACCACGGGACGGATGAGCACCTTCGTGTGCTCCATCAGGCCTTCGCCCCCGAGGCGTCTTGTGATCGGTGCTCGGACTCTGCGCCCGCGCCGTGAGCGCCTGCAGGGACGCCTCCGAGATGATCAGCGAGGCCGTGCCCAGCAGGTCGCTGACGCCGACGTTCTCGACGCTCAGCACGGACACGCGGGCCAGGTTGCGGAACGACAGCGCGGCCGCGGATTCCTCGGCGTCCAGCACCACGAGCGTCGGGCGCATCGGGTTCCAATCGTCGAGCAGATCGAATGCCTGGCGCGTGCGCGGCTCCTTGAAGACGCCACCGTCGAGGATGGCGATCGTCCCGCGCTCGGCGTGCAGCGACAGCGCGCTGCGCAGCGCCGCGCGCTGCTCCTTGCGATTGACCTTGAACGTGTAGGAGCGCGGTTTTGGACCGAAGGCCGTGCCGCCGCCCGTCCAGATCGGAGAGCGGTTCGAGCCCGCACGCGCGCGCCCCGTGCCCTTCTGGCGCCAGGGCTTGGCGCCGCCGCCGGAGACCATGCCGCGCGTTTTCGTGGCCGCCGTCCCCCGCCGGCGGGCAGCCTGCTCGGCGCGGACGCTCTGGTGGACCAACGGGCCCGAGAAACGCGCGCCGAAGGCCCCGTCGTCCAGCTTGACCTTCTTGCTCGCACCGAGCACGGGAGCATCAGGCATCGCTGCGCACCTCCACCACGCCGCCGGATGGGCCCGGGACCGAGCCGCGCACGAGCAGCAGGTTGCGCTGCTGATCGACGGCGACGACCTCGAGGCCTCGCTGGGTGACGCGCCTGCTGCCCATCTGTCCCGGGCCGCGAATGCCTTTGAGAACGCGCGCGGGCGTGGCCGACGCGCCGATCGAGCCCGGCGCGCGGACGTTGTGCGAGCCGTGTGACTTCGGCCCCCGGCCGAAGTTGTGGCGCTTGATGGTGCCCTGAAAGCCCTTGCCCTTGGAGGTGCCGGAGATCTTCACGCGCGCGCCGACCTCGAAGGACTCCACGGTCACGCTCTCGCCCAGCTTGAGCTCTGCGTCCGCGTCGCGGAACTCGACCAGGTGACGCATGGGCGGCGCATCGGCCTTCTTCAGATGGCCCAGCTCGGGCCTTGAGATGTGCTTCTCCTTGGCCTGGCCGAACGCGAGCTGGACGGCGTCATAGCCATCGCGCTCGGAGCTGCGGACCGCCGTCACCGGGCACGGTCCCGCTTCCAGGACGGTGACGCGGGCGACGCTTCCATCCTCCTGGAAGACCTGGGTCATGCCGAGCTTCGTGGCGAGGATGGCGGACATGTGTGACGGAGGGGCAGGCTGTGGCGGACGCGTGGAGGGGGCTGGTCGCTCAGGTGGCCAGACGGATCTCGATGTCAACGCCGGCAGGCAGATGATCCAGGCGCTGCAGGGAGTCGACCGTCTTGGGCGTCGGCTGGTGGATGTCGATCAGCCGCTTGTGCGTGCGGATCTCGAAATGCTCGCGCGAGTCCTTGTCCTTGAAGGGCGAGCGGATGACGCAGTACACGTTCTTCTCGGTCGGCAGCGGCACCGGTCCGGACACGCTCGCGCCCGTGCGCGTGGCCGTCTCGACGATCTCCTTCGCCGCCGACTCGATGGCGGAGGTGTCGTAGGCCTTTAGCCGTATGCGGATCTTGTTCTGGGTGGCGGATGCCATTTGAATGGTTTCTCTGCGGTCGTCTCTTGGTCTGTGGTGTTGGCCCTGCTTTGTCTGTGGTCTGCTATGCCTCTGTCTTCGCTGCCTGCCGGTCGCGCTCGCTGGGACACCGGCGCCGGAGCAGAACCGCCGGGCCCCTCCGGGGCGGCGAGCGAAAGAGCGAACCCTGTCGGGCGCTTCACCCTGCCGCCACCGCATCTCTCAGCGGAGCTTGCCTAGTCGTATCGGACTGCCAATTGCGCGCCCCCGACGGATTCGAAGGGGGCAGGTGTTACTCGATGATCTCTGTCACCACGCCCGAGCCGACCGTGCGACCGCCCTCCCTGATGGCGAAGCGCAGGCCCTGATCCATCGCGATCGGCTGGATCAACTCGATGTCCATCTGCACGTTGTCGCCGGGCATGACCATCTCGACGCCGTCGGGCAGCTTGGCCACGCCGGTGACGTCGGTGGTGCGGAAGTAGAACTGAGGCCGGTAGCCGGTGAAGAACGGGGTGTGGCGTCCACCCTCCTCCTTCTTCAGCACGTAGACCTCCGCCTTGTACTTGGTGTGGGGCGTTATGGAGCCCGGCTTGCAGAGCACCTGCCCGCGCTCGATGTCCTCGCGCTTGGTGCCCCGGAGCAGACAGCCGACGTTGTCGCCCGCCTGTCCCTGGTCGAGGATCTTGCGGAACATCTCAACGCCCGTCACCACCGTGGAGGTGGTGTCGTGGACGCCCACGATCTCCACGGTGTCGCCGGTGTTCACGATGCCCTGCTCGACGCGGCCGGTGGCCACGGTGCCACGACCGGTGATCGAGAACACGTCCTCGACGGGCATCAGGAACGGCTTGTCAAGCTCGCGTACGGGCTCGGGGATGTAGGTGTCGAGCGCCGCGGCCAGCTCGACGATCTTCTCCTTGTACTTCTCGTCGCCTTCCAGCGCCTTCAGCGCCGAGCCGGTGATGAACGGGATGTCGTCGCCCGGGAAGTCATATTCGCTGAGCAGCTCCCGCACCTCGACCTCGACCAGCTCCAGCAGCTCCTCGTCGTCGACCATGTCGGCCTTGTTGAGAAACACGACGATGTAGGGGACCCCCACCTGGCGCGCCAGCAGGATGTGCTCGCGCGTCTGCGGCATCGGCCCGTCGGCCGCGGAGACCACCAGGATCGCGCCGTCCATCTGCGCTGCGCCGGTGATCATGTTCTTCACGTAGTCCGCGTGGCCGGGGCAGTCGACGTGAGCGTAGTGGCGGTTCTCGGTCTGGTACTCCACGTGCGAGGTGGCGATCGTGATCCCGCGTTCCTTCTCCTCGGGAGCGTTGTCGATCTCCTCGAAGCTGCGCGCTTCCGCGCCCCCCTTCTCCGCCAGCACCGTCGTGATGGCAGCGGTCAGCGTCGTCTTGCCATGATCGATGTGACCGATGGTCCCGACGTTGACGTGCGGCTTATCGCGCTCGAACTTCTCCTTCGCCACTTTTCGTTCGCTCCTGTATCGACTTGTACGTCCGCCTCTGTGATGGCGAACCGGGGAAATCTATCTGAAAGCGCTCATCCGTGACTGCTGCTTGCTGCCGTCACCCTCGCCCTGCGTGCCGCACGGCCGAATCGGAGCCGCCTAGGCGGGGACCGGTTCCCCCGTGCGCTGCTCGACGATCTTCTCCGCGATGTTGGGCGGGACCTCCTCGTAGCCCTCGAACTGCATCGTGTGAGTGGCGCGTCCCTGCGTGTTCGAGCGCAGGTCGGTCGCGTAGCCGAACATCTCGCTGAGCGGCACCCGTGCGCTGACCGCCAGCGCATTGCCGCGACGCTCCTGGCCCTCGACGCGTCCGCGACGGCGACTCAGGTCGCCGATCACCTCGCCCAGGAACTCCTCGGGCGTGACGACCTCGACCGCGAAGATCGGCTCGAGCAGCACGGGTTTGGAGCGTCTGGCCGCGTCCTTGAAGGCGATCGAGCCGGCGACCTTGAAGGCGATCTCCGAGGAGTCCACGTCGTGGTACTTGCCATCGACGAGCGTCACCCGCAGGTCGACCATCGGGTAGCCGGCCTTGACGCCGTTCTCCAACGCCTCTTCGATGCCCTTCTTGACCGCCGGGATGTATTCGGAGGGGATCGCGCCGCCCTCGATCTTGTTGATGAACTCAAAGCCCTCGCCCGGCGCCGGCTCGAGGTCGATGTAGACGACGCCGAACTGGCCCGAGCCGCCGGTCTGGCGGACGAACTTGCCCTCGATGTGCTCGACCGTGCCGCGGACGGTCTCGCGGTAGGCGACCTGCGGGCGGCCGACGTTGGCCTCCACGTTGAACTCGCGCTTCATGCGGTCGACGAGAATCTCCAGGTGCAGCTCGCCCATGCCCGAGATCTCGGTCTGGCCGGTCTCTTCGTTGGTGCGCACCTGGAACGTGGGGTCTTCCTCGGCCAGCCGGCCGAGCGCGGTCGACATCTTCTCCTGGTCGGCCTTGGTCTTGGGCTCGACGGCGACCTTGATGACCGGCTCGGGGAAGTCGATGTTCTCCAGATGGATCGGCGCGTCGGGGGCGGCCAGGGTGTCGCCGGTGATCACCTGCTTGATGCCGACCGCGGCGGCGATGTCGCCCGCGTAGACCTCGGCGACTTCCTCGCGGTCGTTGGCGTGCATCATCAGGATGCGCCCGATGCGCTCGGTGCGCCCGGTGCCGGCGTTCAGCACGCGCGCGCCGGCCTCGAGGTGCCCGGAGTAGACGCGGAAGAAGGTCAGCTTGCCCACGTAGGGGTCGGCGGCGATCTTGAACGCCAGCGCCGCGAAGGGCTCGGAGTCATCGGCATGGCGCACGACCTCGCGCTCCTGCTCCTCGCCCTTGATCAGTTCGGTGCCCGTGACGGGCGGCACGTCCAGCGGCGAGGGCAGGTAGTCGATGACCGCGTCGAGCAGCGGCTGCACGCCCTTGTTCTTGAACGCGGAGCCGCACAGCACGGGCGTCAGCTTGGTCGACAGCGTCGCCTTGCGGATCGCCTGCTTGAGCGTCTCGTCGGTGACTTCGGCCTCTTCCAGGATCAGCTCCAGCAGGCCGTCGTCGTAGTCGGAGACCTCCTCGAGCAGGTGCTCGCGCGCGGCGTGCGCCGCTTCGTGAGGCTGCTCGGGGATGTCGATCTCTTCCTGTTCGGTGCCCAGCTCGTCCTTGTAGACGATCGCCTTCATCGTGATCAGGTCGATCACGCCCGCGGAAGTCGTCCTCGGCGCCGATCGGCAGCTGGATCGGCACCGGGTGCGCGCCCAGGCGATCGATCATCGTCTGCACGCCCAGTCGAAGTCGGCGCCCGTGCGGTCCATCTTGTTGATGAAGGCGATGCGCGGGACGTGGTATTTGTCGGCCTGGCGCCAGACCGTCTCGGACTGGGGCTCCACGCCGGCGACGGCGTCGAACAGGGCGATCGCGCCGTCGAGCACGCGCAGCGAGCGCTCGACCTCGACGGTGAAGTCGACGTGGCCGGGCGTGTCGATGATGTTGATGCGGTGGCCTTTCCACTCGGCCGTGGTGGCGGCGGAGGTGATCGTGATGCCGCGCTCCTGCTCCTGCTCCATCCAGTCCATCGTCGCGGCCCCGTCGTGGACCTCGCCGATCTTGTAGGTGCGTCCGGTGTAGTAGAGGATGCGCTCGGTCGTCGTCGTCTTACCGGCGTCGATGTGCGCCATGATCCCGATGTTGCGGGTCTTCTCGAGGCTGTACTTACGTGGCATGTCGTCTGTTATCGGCGGTCTGGTGGGTTCGGACAAGCGGCGAGAGCGAAATCTCGACTTCGGAGCGCTCGATTCGTGCAGGTGGTCTAGGGCAAAAAAATGGGCCCCTCGGGCCCACGCACACAGCTGGTCTTCTCAGGACCGGTCCGCGTCGTTATCTGCTCGAGGCCTCCATCTTTCTAGAAGCTCCGCGGGTGGACCTGCTTCTGTGTCCACCTACGAGGCGTGCTCGACTATAGCAGAGGACTTCGGGGCCTCAAGCCGATGAATCAAGGGACCCGGAGGCCGGCTTCGCCGGCTCGCAGCCCTGCGTCGGCGGGCCGTCCTCGAAGGCCGTGGCGAGGAGCTCGAGCACGCGCGTGGCCGCACGCAGGTCCTCCTCGACGACGGCCTCGAGGGCCTGCTCCCAACGCCCGCGCCAAGCCTGGCGCTTGGCCTCGATCTGGTGCCGGCCCTTGCGCGTCAGCCGCGAGACGACCACCCGCCGGTCGGTCTGCGAGCGCAGCCGCTCGACCTGGCCGCAGTCGGCGAGGTGGTCGAGCATCGGCGTGACCGTCGCGGGCGTGAGCCGTGCCGCGGCCGCCAGCTCCCCGAGCGACAGCTCACCTCGCTCGTCGAGCTCGGCCAGCAGCTCGAACTGGGCGTGACTCAGCTCGCTTGAGCCGAGATGCGTGTCGCGGCCGCGCAGGCGGTTCAGCGCGCGAAACACCCGCCGAAAGGCCTTGCCCAGCTCGTTCAGCTCGGCGCCACGTCCGGCGTCGGCCGTCGGCTGGCTCTTCTGGAGCGTGCTCATGCAAATCCCCTAGGCGCCCAGCGGCTCGACGGGCTGAGCGATCTCCGACCGCTCGGCGTTGGTGACCGCGCGAGCGGGTCCGGCACGCCGGCCCTCCGCGCGCAGCAGCACGACACACGGGATCAGCGCCCAGACCGCGATCCCAAGCGACCACCAGTAGGCCGTGTCGAAGGCGCCCGCCAGATGGGTGGCCGAGGGCGCGACGCCGCTGGTGCGCTGAAGCACCACCGCGAGCACGGCGGTTCCGATCGCCCCGCCGATGCGCTGCAGGACGTTGAGCTGGGGGGTGGCGTCGGAGAGCTGATCGGGGCGAAGGGAAGCGAAGGCGGCGGTCATCGCGGGCATGAAGGAGAAGCCGATCCCCACGCCCCTGAACAGCAGCACCGCCGAGATGTAGAGGATCGACGTGCTCGCACCGACGAAGGCCAGGGGGATCGTGGTGAGGCACAGCGTCGAGACCCCGAACAGGGCCACGCGGCCACCGCCGAAGCGATCGGTCAGGCGACCGGCAACGGGCATCGCGAACAGCATGCCAAGACCCTGCGGACCGACGAGCAGCCCGGTCGCGATCAGGCTCTCGTGACGAACCTCCTGGTAGTAGTAGGGCACCAGGATCATCGCCCCGAACAGGGCCGCCCCCAGGCCGAAGGTCGTGAACGACGCGGCCGCGAAGATGCGATTCGCATACAGGCGGATGTCGAGCAGCGGGCGCTCGACGCGCAGCGCGTGCCAGCAGAAGGCGCCGGTGAGCACCATCGCGGCGATCAGCGGCACCACGACGCTCGGGGGCGTGAGGCTGCTGTTGGAGCCGAGTTGGCTGAGGCCGTAGACGACGGCCGTCGACGCCGCGGAGAGCAGGAGCAGCCCGACCACGTCGAGGCGCCCGGCCCTGCCGGATTCGGTGTGCGGAATCATGCGCCAGCCGAGCACGAATGCGACCACGCCAATAGGAACGTTCACGAGGAAGATCCACGACCAGTGCAGGTTCTGCAGGATCGTTCCGCCGAGCACCGGCCCGAGGATCGGGCCGAGCATCGCGGGCATGGCGACGACACCCATCACGCGACCCATGCGCTTGGGCCCCGCGACCTGGGCCATGATCAGCTGGGCAACGGGCATGATCATGCCGCCCCCGGCTCCCTGCAGCACGCGGAAGAACACGAGCTCGGCCGTCGAGGTTGAGATCGCGCACAGTGCCGAGCCGATCGTGAACAGGACCAGCGAGGTCATGTACACGCGCTTGGCCCCGAACCGTCGCGCCGCCCAGCCCGTGACCGGGATCACGGCTGCCAGCGACAGCAGGTAGCCGGTCACGACCCACTGGATCTGCGCGATCGAGCTGTGCAGGTCTCCTCCCAGCGTGCGCAGCGCGACGTTGACGATCGTCGTGTCGAGGATCGACATGATCATTCCCAGGATCACGACCGCGGCAATGCGCCAGACGTGGGCCTCGATGCGCTCGGAGGCGGCGGGGCCGAGTTGCGGCTCAGCTAGCGAGGGGGAAGACATTCGGTACCGAAAGTTTAGGTACCGAAGCTTTTTGGTTCAACCCCCGGGCGTGGACCTTCCGGCCCCTCTGCATGCAGCTACCAGCGGTAGTGCGCGAAGGCCTTGTTGGCCTGAGCCATGCGGTAGATGTCGTCCTTGCGCTTGTAGGCCCCGCCCTGCTGGGCCTGCGCGTCCATCAGCTCGTTGGCGAGCCGCTGGGACATCGTCTTCTCGCGCCTGCTGCGGGCGAACTCCACGAGCCAGCGCACCGCCAGCGTGCGGGCCCGCCTGGGAGCCACCTCCACGGGCACCTGGTAGGTGGCGCCGCCGACCCTGCGTGATTTGACCTCGAGCGTGGGCGTGAGCGTCCTGATCGAGGACTCGAGCAGCTCCAGCGGGTCCTTGTCGCTGCGCTCTGCCAGCAGGGCGAGCGCCTCGTAGACGATCCGCTCGGCGGTCGACTTCTTGCCGTCGAGCATCACCTTGTTGATCACCTGCTGGACCAGCTTGGAGCGGTGTATGGGATCCGCCTCCAGCGGACGGATCTGGGCGGCTGCGCGGCGGGGCACCTGTTCCTATCTCTTCTTCACGCCGTACTGCGAACGCGCCTTCTTGCGATCGCTGACGCCGGCCGCATCGAGCGTGCCGCGCACGACCTTGTAGCGAACTCCCGGCAGGTCCTTCACACGCCCGCCCCGCACGAGCACCACAGAGTGCTCCTGCAGGTTGTGGCCCTCGCCGGGAATGTAGGCGGTCACCTCGATCGAGCCGGAGATCCGCACCCGCGCGACCTTCCGCAGGGCGGAGTTGGGCTTCTTCGGCGTCGTCGTGTAGACGCGCGTGCACACTCCGCGCCGCTGCGGGGCGGCGACCTTCTTCTTGCGTCCGCTCCCGGACTTCAGGCCCGGGGTGGCGAGCTTCTTCTTGGGGGAGATGCGGCCCTTGCGTACGAGCTGAGAGGTAGTCGGCATCGGGCGCTGATCCTAGCAGCGCTACGCACCGGCCGGGACACCGGCTGCGCGCACCGGCGCGGGCATCATCGCCGAGGCAATCACCACGAGCACGAACGCCAGCGCCTGCAGGCCGACCCCCACGGGACCGGCCGCCATCGGATCGCCGAACACGACGATCCCCCCGGCGATGCCGGCGATGTTGGCCGTGGTCCCCGTCACCGCGATCACCGGGACGGCCTCGCCGTCCTGCAGCCCGCGCGCAGAGGCGTAGAAGGCGACGATCGAGGCGGCGATGGCCACCCCCAGCCAGGGGCTCAACAGCAGGCCCACGAGGCCGTGCGCGCCGGTGATCCCCGTGAGCGCCTTGATCGCGGTGTCCGAGACACCGAACAGGATGCCCGCCGCGGCCCCCAGCATCACGCCATGGTGCTCGGCCGAGCCGCCCATCCGCGGGCCCATCAGCAGCAGGCCCCCTAGCCCGAACAGGCCCGCCTCGAAGGAGATCATCGCGACCTCGGAGAACTGCGAATGGGCGCCGTGCATCGCGGGCAGCGTCACCCCCAGCATCACCAGCGCGGCCGCGGTCAGCGACAGCCCGATCCACTGGCGGCGCCCGACGTCAAAGCCGAACAGCCGGTCGGCCATCACCGCGATGAACACCATGCCGGCGGCCAGCGAGACCTGGATGACCGACATCGGCGCCAGCGCGAGCGCCGCAACGTGCAGGCCCCAGCTGACGGCCGCCGTCACCATGCCGAGCGCGAACCACTTCGATGAGAACAGCGCCCGGGCCGAGCGCAGCGGGTGGCGCATCTGTACGTCCGCGACGTCGTTGGCTCCCCTGTACTTGTAGAAGAAGCCGAGGTTCGCGACGAACGCGCAGGCGAGGGCGGCCAGTATGCCGAGGTCAAGGTTCATGGTGGGGAGTGCCAGACGAGCGCATCCATCGGCAGCAGTCGCTGAGTGCTTTACTGCGCCGACGCGACTTCGGCGGAATGGCCGTCACGGCACAATAGCCACCCCAACCTCTGTGCAAGCTAAAGACGAGCAACAACGCCGCGAGGAGCCCAAGCCGCTGCTGATGGTCGACATCGACGGCGTCGTGTCGCTGTTCGGCGTTCCCGGCCTCGCCGGCGGGCCATCGGGCGGCTCCGGCCGGGGACCGTCGCCCGCGGCTCCAGCCGGCGAAGCGCTCGAAGGATCGCTGCACTCGATCGACGGCATGCTGCACTTTCTTTCGTCCACGGCCGCCGCTCACCTGCTTTCCCTGGGCGCCGTCTTCGAGCTCGTGTGGGCGAGCGGCTGGGAGGAGAAGGCCGACGAACACCTCCCCCACCTGCTGGGACTGCCCGCGCGGCTGCCGTTCCTGCGCTTCTCGCGCGACGTGGGCGGGCGCGGGCAGACCTATGCACACTGGAAGCTCGAGGCGATCGAGGCCTACGCCGGCCAGCGCCCGCTGGCCTGGATCGACGACGCCTTCAACGGCGCCTGCCACGACTGGGCCGGTGCACGCTCGGCGCCGACGCTGCTCGTCCAGACCGAGCCGGCGCATGGCCTCACCGCGCGGGAGGCGGGGCTGCTGCTCAGCTGGGCGCAGGAGCTGCACCGGGGCTCGGCGGGGAGGGGGCGGGAAAGCTCGGTGCCCCGGCCGGCGGGCTGAGCGGGGCGGGCAGCTGCACGTGCAGCGGATCGGAGACGACCGCGCCGAGGCCGTCCGCGCGCACACACAGGGCCCGCAGCCAGAGGCCGTCGCGGCCGGTCGGGAACGTCACCGGCAGCGACCACTGTCCATGCTCGTCGGTCATCGCTTCGGCGATCGTGCGCTCGCTGACGAGCTCGCCCCTGCGGCTCACGGCTCGCGCCTGCACTGCGATCGGCGCCCCGGCGATCGGCGTGCCGCCGCGGAGCCGAAGGCCGCCCGAGAGCGTCCACCCTTCGCCGGCCGCGCCCGCGGGAGTCGGCGCGGGCGCGCCCGGCCCGCTCGGCGCGGCGGGCGCGGCGGGCGCG
Source organism: uncultured Solirubrobacteraceae bacterium (assembly GCA_963767655.1). Taxonomy (GTDB): domain Bacteria; phylum Actinomycetota; class Thermoleophilia; order Solirubrobacterales; family Solirubrobacteraceae; genus Palsa-744. The sequence goes on from CAVYET010000005.1 coordinate 93,276, forward strand.
GCGGGCGCGGGGGCGCGCGAGCGCCAGCGTGACCCGCGCCGTGCGCGGCGCCAGTCCTCGCACGCCCGCGCGGATGCTCGGCAGCTGCCCGTAGAGCACGTTGCCGGGACAGTCGGTCGAGTCGCCGTCGCGGTGACCTGCGATGCGCGGCAGCGACACGCGGGCGTTGGCGGGAAAGCGGCTGTAGGAGGCTCCCGCTGCGCTGACCCTCGCGGTGAGGTGCCCCAGGGTTGGGACCCCGTGCAGCGAGAGCTTCCACGCGAGCAGCCGTTCCAGGGCCTTGCGGGCGGCCGCCGGGATGGGCACGCTCATGAACGAGCCCAGCACCGCCACGCCGCTTGAGAGGTAGTTGTAGCCGCCGGCGTGCGCTCCTACGACGGGCTCCTCGATGCCGCCGGCGCGCGCCTCGAAGATGCGCCCGTACAGATCGATCACGAAGTTGTAGCCGATGTCGTTCCAGCCGTTGACGTAGCGATGAAAGACGTAGATCGCCAGCAGCATCGGGGGCACCTCGCCCGCCGTATAGCCGTTGGGGCTCTGTGTGTGGTGCACGAACGCCATCTGCACCGTGCCGTATTCGGGCGTGACCCGCGGTGGGGCCATCCCCTGGGCCCACGCGTGGCGAGCGATGATCGACGGCTGACCGGGCCCGACTGCAAGCACCGGCGTTGCCCGCTGGAGCGCCGCCGACGAGGCGAGTGCGCCGATCCCCGTCGCCCGCCTGCGCGCGCCAAGGCCGCCGCTCACGTCCACCGTATGCAGGCGCACGCCGCTCAGCGCCCCCCTGCAGCGCAGCTGCACGGCCGTGGCTCCCGCCGCCCACACCGGATCGCCGAGCCGGCGCGCCGCGCCAGCCGGTAGGTCGGGGCCGTGCCCGTGCGCGCCGGCTGCCACCCACCGGCTCCACGTTCCCTCGCCGGCACGGAAGCGCAGCTCGATGCCCGGCCGGGCCGGGCCCTGCCACTCGACGCCGATCAGATCGGCGACGCGTGCAAACTCGATCGTCTTCGCAGCCGAGGAGAGCCGCCCCAGCCAGCGCCCTTCGAGCACCGGCTGCGGCGCAGGGGCCAGCGCGGCGAGAACGCCACCCGGCCGCAGCAGTCCGCCGGCGGCCGCCCCCGCCATCGAGGCGAGCAGAGATCTGCGCGTCAGCCCGGGCGCGCTCATACCCCCTCAGGACACCGCAGCACCCTAAAGGTCGCGCTAAGGCCCGATGAGAGTCCCCTCACCGCGGCCGCACCTCCGCGGGCCGGCGCCGCGGAGGATGACCGCGGCGCCTGACCTGGACTCTGCCTCGGGCGCCGCTACTCCCCGTGCGGCTCCTCCGGGATCTCGAGGTCGGCCAACTCCTCGACGAAGCCCGGGTCGGTGCCGCCGGCGCCGATCCTCTCGAGCGAGGCCAGATCGGCATCGAACTCGTGCCCGTAGCCGCCGCTCAGGCCTTCCCCGCCCGACAGCCCCAGCTCGGCGGCGATCTCGTCCTGGTCGAGCAGGCCGACGTCGTCGATCGCGCGGGGCAACGGCTCGGACGGTTCGATCTCGATCCGCCGGTAGCGCTTCAGCCCGGTCGCCGCCGGGATCAGCTTGCCGATGATCACGTTCTCCTTCAGACCGCTCAGCCGATCGGTCTTGCCCTCCAGGGCGGCGTCGGTCAGCACCTTCGTCGTCTCCTGGAAGGAGGCGGCCGACAGGAAGGAGTCGGTGTTCAGCGAGGCCTTGGTGATCCCGAGGATGATGTCCTCGAACTGCGCGGCCTCCTCGCCGTTCTCGATCACCGCCTCGTTCGCCCTCGCGAATTCGAAGCGGTCCACGAACTGGCCCGGCAGGTAGTCGGTGTCGCCCTTCTGGTCGACCCGCACCTTCTTGAGCATCTGGCGCACGATCAGCTCGATGTGCTTGTCGTTGATGTCCACGCCCTGGGACTTGTAGACCTCCTGGACCTCCTTCACCAGGTACTGCTCGGTCTCGGTCCGCCCGCGAATGGCGAGCAGCTCGTGCGGGTACACCGACCCCTCGTTCAGCTGCTTGCCGGCGGTGATCTTCTCGCCGGCGCTCACGAACAGTCGCGTGCGCCGCGGGAAGGCGTGGCGGTGCTCCTCGCCGGCGCTGTCGGTGATGACCACCGTGAGCGCCTTGTCCGTCTCCTCGATCGACACCACGCCGTCCTGCTCTGCGATCTTCGCGAGCCCCTTCGGCTTGCGCGCCTCGAACAGCTCCACCACGCGCGGCAGCCCGTGGGTGATGTCCGCACCAGCGACGCCGCCGGTGTGGAAGGTGCGCATCGTCAGCTGCGTGCCCGGCTCGCCGATCGACTGGGCCGCGATGATGCCGACCGCGTCGCCGATCTGAGCCAGCGATCCGGTGGCCATCGCCCGCCCGTAGCAGGCCTGGCAGACGCCGCTGGGCGCCTGGCACTTCAGCACCGAGCGCACCGGCACGGTGACCTCGATGCCCTTCTCGTGATCGTCGCCGTAGGCCTGCACCATGTCGGCCAGCTCGCCACGAGCGATTTCCGTCCCCTGCTCGGCGAGCATGCGCCCGCGCTTGGTCGTGATCGGCTTGGCGGCCACCCGCCCGACGAGCCCGTCGTTGGGCTCGCCAGCCTTGAACACCGGCATCTCGATGCACTCCTCGGTGCCGCAGTCGGCTTCGCGGACGATCACGTCCTGGGCCACGTCGACGAGTCGCCGGGTCAGATAGCCGGAGTCGGCGGTGCGCAGGGCGGTGTCGGCGAGACCCTTTCGCGCGCCGTGGGTCGAGATGAAGTACTCCAGCACCGACAGGCCCTCCATGAAGTTGGCCTTGATCGGCCGCTCGATGATCTCGCCCTTCGGGTTGGCCATCAGGCCGCGCATGCCCGCGAGCTGGCGGATCTGCTTGAAGGAGCCACGGGCGCCCGAGTTGGCCATCATGAAGATCGGGTTCAGCGTCGCGAGGTTGCCGACCATCGCCTCGGCCACCTCGTCGGTCGCCGCATTCCACTTCTCCACGACGGCCTCGTGGCGCTCCTCCTGGGTGATCAGGCCCATGTCGTACTGGTCCGCGATCTCCGCGACGAGCTTCTCGTACTTGTCGATGATCGACTGCTTCTCGGGCGGAATCACGACATCGTTCTTGGAGATCGTGATCCCGGCCTGGGTCGCGTACTTGAAGCCCAGGTCCTTGAAGGCGTCGAGCACCAGCGAGATCGTCGTCGCCCCGTAGGTCTGCACGAGCATCTCGATCAGCCTCGTGGTGTCGCGCTTCTTCATCGACTGGTTGACGAAGCTGTACTTGGAGGCGTCGAAGGCGTCTCCCAGCGCCTCGGCCAGCGCCCGCTCGATGCGATCGTTGTAGATGATCCGTCCGATCGTCGTCAGCACGTGCCCGCCCTCGCGACCGAAGGGTCGGAACTCGGCGAGGTCGTGCAGCTTGACCATGCCCCCCTCGTAGGAGAGCTCGGCCTCCTGCGCGGTACGGAACACGTGCGGGCGAGGCTCGTGCGTCGCACGGTCGATCTTGGCCAGCTCCTCGGCCTCCGGCCCGTAGGTCAGGTAGTAGGCCCCCAGGATCATGTCCTGGGTGGGCGTCGCCAGCGGCGCTCCATGGGCCGGGGAGAGGATGTTGTTGGAGGAGAGCATCAGGATGCGTGCCTCGGCCTGGGCCTCGGCGGACAGGGGCAGGTGCACCGCCATCTGGTCGCCGTCGAAGTCGGCGTTGAAGGCGTGGCAGACCAGCGGGTGGACCTGGATCGCCTTGCCCTCGACGAGCAGCGGCTCGAACGCCTGGATGCCCAGGCGGTGCAGCGTCGGCGCGCGGTTGAGCAGCACCGGGTGCTCGTGGATGACCTCCTCGAGCACGTCCCACACCTCGCCGATCATCGAGTCGACCATCTTCTTGGCCGCCTTGATGTTCTGAGCGGACTTGCGCTCAACCAGCCGGGCCATGATGAACGGCTTGAACAGCTCGAGCGCCATGATCTTCGGCAGGCCGCACTGGTGGAGCTTCAGATAGGGGCCGGCGACGATCACCGAGCGCCCGGAGTAGTCCACGCGCTTGCCGAGCAGGTTCTGGCGGAAGCGACCCTGCTTGCCCTTGAGCATGTCCGAAAGCGACTTCAGCGGACGGTTGCCGGGCCCGGTGACGGGACGTCCGCGCCGGCCGTTGTCGAACAGCGCGTCGACCGCCTCCTGGAGCATGCGCTTCTCGTTGTTGACGATGATCTCGGGCGCGCCGAGGTCGAGCAGCCGCTTGAGGCGGTTGTTGCGGTTGATCACACGGCGGTACAGGTCGTTGAGGTCGGAGGTCGCGAAGCGGCCGCCGTCGAGCTGCACCATCGGGCGCAGCTCGGGCGGGATCACCGGAACGGCGTCGACGATCATCATCTCGGGCTTGTTGCCCGACTGGATGAAGGCCGAGACGACCTTCAGGCGCTTGACCGCGCGCGTCTGCTTCTGGCCTTTGCCCGTCTTCACCTGCTCCTCGAGCTCGATCCGTTCGGCCTCCAGGTCGACCTGCTGGAGCAGGTCGCGCACGGCCTCCGCGCCCATCCCGCCGCGGAAGTACTCGCCGAAGCCGTAGGAGGATCCGAAGCGCTCCTTGAGCTCGCGAAACGTCGTCTCGTCGTGCTCGATCTGCTTGGGCTCCATCGTCTTGAACAGCTCCCACACGTTGCGCATCCGCTCGGCCGCATCCTCGATGTAGGCCTCGGTGTCGGCGATGTCGGCGTCGAAGGCCTTGCGCAGCTCCTTCTCGAGCTTCTCGCGCTCCTCGTCGGAGATCTTCGACAGGTTCACGTCCAGCGACTCCGCCCACAGGTGGTCGTCGTCGCTGAAGTGCGTCTGTTTGCCGTTCTGCAGGTACTTTTCCCGCCGCTTGAGCGACTCGCGCAGTTCGGCCACCCGCTCCTCGCGCTCGGCGGCGTAGCTGTCGAGGACCTTGTTGACCTCCTTCTCGAGCGCGTCGAGGTCCTTGGTGCGGGCCTCGTCGTCCACCCACGTGATGATCGAGGCCGCGAAGTACAGGACCTTCTCGAGTTCCTTCGGCGCCATGTCGAGCAGGTAGCCGATGCGACTCGGCACTCCCTTGAAGAACCAGATGTGGCTCACGGGCGCGGCCAGGTCCACGTGGCCCATCCGTTCGCGGCGGACCTTCGAGCGCGTCACCTCCACCCCGCAGCGCTCGCACACGATGCCCTTGTAGCGCACGCGCTTGTACTTGCCGCAGTAGCACTCCCAGTCCTTGGTGGGCCCGAAGATGCGCTCGCAGAAGAGGCCGTCCTTCTCGGGCTTGAGCGTGCGGTAGTTGATGGTCTCCGGCTTGATCACCTCGCCCGAGCTCCAGCTGCGAATCTGCTTGGAGGAGGCGAGACTGATCTCGATGGCGTCGAAGTTGTTGATATCGATCATCTGGTTCTAGCTTTCGCTCGCGGGTGAAACGGATTGGTGCCCGGCTCCTCGGGTGGCCTACCCGAGATCTGCGACACGCTGTCGGCGGCCCATGCCTCCGATGCTTGGCCGATCTCGCCGCCGTCCATCGGGCGAGGTCCGCCGGCCTGGCCTACGTCTCGGCCACCTTCTCCTCGGACTCTCCCTCTCCGAGCCCCTCGATATCGCCGATGTCGAGATCCTCCTCGACAAGCGCCTCCTCGCCCTGCGCGTCCACGAAGCTGTCGTCGTCGGGCTCGGCGCCGTTTTCGTTCGCCTCCGCGTCGGCGGAGTCCTCGCCCTCCAGCGTCTCGTCGGCCGCATCGCCGGCGAGCGCGCGCACGCCGGACAAATCGATGCCCAGCTCCTCGGCCGCACGCAGCAGATCGTCGTCTTCGTCGCGCATCTCGGTGCGCTGGCCTTCCTCGGAGACGACGTTCACGTCGAGCGCCAGCGACTGCATCTCCTTGAGCAGCACTTTGAAGGACTCCGGCACCGACGGCTCGGCGATGTTCTCGCCCTTGACGATCGCCTCGTAGGCCTTCACGCGGCCGATCGTGTCGTCGGACTTGATCGTCAGCATCTCCTGCAGGGTGTATGCGGCGCCGAACGCCTCCAGCGCCCACACCTCCATCTCGCCGAAGCGCTGGCCGCCGAACTGCGCCTTGCCGCCCAGCGGCTGCTGGGTGACCAGCGAGTAGGGGCCCGTCGAGCGGGCGTGGATCTTGTCGTCGACGAGGTGCAGGAGCTTCAGGATGTACATGTAGCCGACCGTCACCTGCTCCTCAAAGGGCTCGCCGGTGCGGCCGTTGAACAGCGTCATCTTGCCCGAGGCCTGCTCGCCGTCGCGGCGGGACTTGTCGATGTCCATGCGGATGCGACCGGTGTGGGCGTCCTGCCACTTGACCAGCGCGTGGTCGACGTCGGCCACCGTGGCGCCGTCGAAAACCGGCGTGGCCACGTACACGCGGCCGTTGCCGCCGTCGGCGTGGGCCTGCTTGTAGGCGTCGGTCGAGCCGTCGTCGTACCAGCCCTGAGCGGCGACCCAGCCCAGGTGGGTCTCGAGGATCTGCCCGACGTTCATGCGCGAGGGCACGCCCAGCGGGTTGAGGATGACGTCCACGGGCGTGCCGTCCTCCAGGAACGGCATGTCCTGCTGGTCGACGATCTTGGAGATCACCCCCTTGTTCCCGTGGCGTCCCGCGAGCTTGTCGCCCTCGGAGATCTTGCGCTTCTTGGCCACGAACACGCGCACGAGGTCGTTGACCCCGGGCGGCAGGTCATCGCCGGCGTCGCGGCTGAACGTCTTCACGTCGATCACCACGCCGCCCTCGCCGTGGGGGACCTTCAGCGAGGTGTCGCGCACCTCGCGCGCCTTCTCCTTGAAGATCGCACGGATCAGCTTCTCCTCGGCCGTCAGCTCGGTCTCGCCCTTGGGCGTGACCTTGCCCACGAGCAGATCGCCGGAGATCACCTCGGCGCCGACGCGCACGATCCCGCGGTCGTCGAGATTGCGAAGCGACTCCTCGGAGCGGTTGGGGATGTCGCGCGTTATCTCCTCCTCGCCCAGCTTGGTCGTGCGGGCGTCGATCTCGTACTCCTCGATGTGGATCGAGGTGAGCTCGTCGTCCTGCACGAGGCGCTTGGACAGGATGATCGCGTCCTCGAAGTTGTAGCCCTCCCAGGACATGAACGCGACCATCAGGTTCTTGCCCAGCGCCATCTCGCCCCGGTCGGTCGAGGAGCCGTCGGCGAGCACGTCGCCCGCTTTGACCTTCTGGCCGGTCTGCACGCGCGGCTTGTGGTGGATCAGGGTGCCCTGGTTGGAGCGCATGAACTTCTGCAGCTCGTACTCCTCGCGCTTGCCGTCGCAGCCCTGCACCACGATCTGGTCGGCGTCGACGTACTCGACCGTGCCCGCGTCTCGGCGGCCAGCAGCACATCGCCCGTGTCGAGCGCCGCGCGGCGCTCCATGCCGGTGCCGACGAGCGGCGCGTCCGCCTTCAGCAGCGGAACGGCCTGGCGCTGCATGTTCGAGCCCATCAGCGCCCGGTTGGCGTCGTCGTGCTCGAGGAACGGGATCATCGCGGTCGCCACCGACCAGATCTGCTCCGGCGAGACGTCCACCAGGTCGACGTCCTTGGGTCCGACCGTCACGTACTGGCCGGCCTGCGTGCGGCACAGGATCTCCGAGCCCTTCAGGCGGCCCGTCTTGGGGTCCACGGGCGTGTTCGCCTGGGCGATCAGCAGCTCCTCTTCCTGGGTGGCGTCGAGCCGCTCGACCTTGTCGGTGACCACGCCGTCCTTGACGACGCGGTAGGGAGTCGTCACGAACCCGTACTCGGAGACCTCGGCGAAGGAGGACAGCGAGCCGATCAGGCCGATGTTCGGTCCCTCGGGCGTCTCGATCGGGCACATGCGCCCGTAGTGGGTGGGGTGCACGTCGCGCACCTCGATCGGCGCGCGCTCGCGCGTGAGCCCGCCGGCTCCCAGCGCCGACAGGCGGCGACGGTGGGTGAGCCCGGCCAGCGAGTTGGTCTGGTCCATGAACTGGGACAGCTGCGAGGAGCCGAAGAACTCCTTCAGCGCGGCCACCACGGGGCGGATGTTGATGATCGTCTGCGGCGTGATCGTGTCGGCGTCCTCGGTCGTCAGGCGCTCGCGCACGACGCGCTCCATGCGGTAGAGCCCGATCCGGAACGCCTCCTGGATCAGCTCGCCGACGGTGCGCAGGCGGCGGTTGCCGAAGTGCTCGTACTCGTCGAGGTGCTCGGCGACCGGCTCGCGCGGCATGCTCGTCGCCTCGGCCGCGTAGTCCTTGATCTCGACCTCGCCGTCCTCGGGCAGGCCCAGGCGCTTGGGCAGCAGCACCAGCTCGCGCACGAGCGCCAGGATGTCGTCGTGGGTGAGCGTGCGGGTGTCGATGTCGACGTCCAGGCCCAGGCGCGAGTTGAGCTTGTAGCGGCCGACGCGCGTGAGGTCGTAGCGCTTGGGGTCGAAGAACAGCTGGTTGAGCAGCGCCTTGGCGTTGTCCACGCTGGGCGGCTCGCCGGGGCGCTGCTTCTTGAACAGCTCGATCAGCGCGCCCTCTTCGGTGCGGGTGACCTCGGTGTCGGACTCGATCGTGTTGCGGATGTACAGCGAGTTCTCGAACAGCCGCAGGATCTCCTCGTCGCTGGCGTACCCCATCGCGCGCAGCAGCACCGTCACCGGCAGCTTGCGCTTGCGGTCGATGCGGACGAAGACCTTGCCTTTCTTGTCGATCTCCAGCTCGAGCCACGATCCGCGCGCGGGCATCAGGTTGGCGATGAACACCTGCTTCTCGCGATCCTTCGGCTCCATCAGGTACGCCCCGGGGGAGCGCACGAGCTGGGTGACCACCACGCGCTCGGTGCCGTTGATGACGAACGTCCCCCGCTCGGTCATCCACGGGAAGTCGCCCATGAACACCGACTGCTCGCGTATCTCTCCCGTCTCGCGGTTGATGAACGCCACCGTCACGGTCAGCGGGCGGGCGTAGGTCAGATCCTTCTCGCGGCACTGGTCGAGCGACGCGACCGGCTCGTCGAACGTGAACTCGCCGAACTGGACGGCCAGGTTGCCGGTGTAGTCCTCGATCGGCGAGATGTCGTCGATCGTCTCGCGCAGACCGCCCTTGGTCGGGTCGGTCAGCCACGCGAACGAGCGGCGCTGGATGTCAATCAGGTTGGGGACGTCAACGGTCTTCTTGAGGCGCGCGAAGCTTCGGCGCGTCCGGAGAGCATCTGCAGCAGCCAAGAAACGACTCCTTCGGAGGGCGAGAGACGGGCAGAGGAGGGCGCCGAAGCGCGACTCAGCAAAGATAGCACAGACCATCGACGCCCTTAAGGGGCTGCCAGCGCTCACGGACCCCGCCCTCCGACGATCGCGTATGTGGCGCGACGTCGTGCTTCCGAGGCGGCTGCGGCTATCGGCCAGCGCGGGACACTTTACCGGAAAATCGCGCACAATTGTTAGCGCTGCATAAAGGATGGGCCCGCGATTGCAGGGCCCATCGCCCGCCGAGACGAGCGCAGCGCGCTGCGGCGGGTCTACTTGAGCTCGACCGTCGCGCCGGCCTCCTCGAGTTCCTGCTTGAGCTTGTCCGCCTCCTCGCGTTCGATGCCCTCCTTGACCGGCTTGGGGGCCTCGTCGACGAGCGCCTTGGCCTCTTTCAAGCCGAGCCCCGTGGCGGCGCGCACGACCTTGATCACCTGGATCTTCTTGTCGCCCGCCCCGGCGAGGATCACGTCGACCGTGCTCTGCTCTTCCTCCTCGCGCCGCCGCCGTCGCCGCCGCCGGCGGCGCGCGGCAGCCGCGCGGGGCCGCCACGGCGGCGGCCGACACGCCGAACTCCTCCTCGAGCGCCTTGATCCGCTCGGCGAGCTCGAGCACCGAGATGCCCTTGAGCTCCTCGATCCAGTCCTGTGTGCTGGTAGCCATCTTCGTCAGTCCTCCTTGGTGGGATTCGCATCGGCGTCATCGGACTGCGCCTCAGCCGAAGCGTCCGCCTGGTTGTCGTCGTCTTGCGCCGGCTCGTTGCGCCGGCTCAGCTTGGTTCTCGGGCGCCGCGTCGGCGCTCGGCCTGCGGCTCCTCCGCCTGCGGGCTCCTCCGCCTGCCGGGCTCCTCGGCTGCGGGCTCCTCGGCCTGCGGCTCCTCCGCGGCGGGCTCCTCGGCGGCGCGGCTGCCTCGGCTGCGGGCTCCTCGGCTGCGGGCTCCTCGGCTGCGGGCTGCCTCGGCTCGGCGGCGGGCTCCTCGCGCGGCGGCGCCTCCGCAGCGGGCGGCGCGCCGGCGGGGATCTCTCCGGACTCCTTCTTCTCGCGCACCTGGCCGAGCGCCGAGGCCAGGCCGCCGAGGAGCGCGCTCAGGGTGCGGACGAGGCCGCTGACGGGGGAGGCGACGACGCCGACGAGCTGGCCGTAGAGCACTTCGCGGGAGGGCAGGCGCGAGAGCGAGCGGATCTGATCGACGTCGAGCGGTGCGCCTTCCATCAGCCCGCCCTTGAACGGGCAGCAGCTGCGTCGCGCGGGCGTAGTCGGCGATCGCCTTGGCGGCCGTGGCGACGTCGCCGCGCACGAACGTCAGCGCGGTCGGCCCGGCCAGGAAATCCTTGAGCGTCTCGGCGCCCGACCTGGTCGGCGGCCCGTTCGGTGAGCGAGTTCTTGACCACCTTGAAGGTGGCGTCTGCCTCGCGCAGCTTGGAGCGCAGCTCGGCCGCCTGGGCCACGGAGATGCCCCGGTAGTCGACGGCGAAGATCGCCTGGGATTCGTCTATTTGGGCGGCGATCTCGGCGATCGCCGCGGCCTTCTGGTCTCGGTTCATTGGGCTCCTGTCCCGGTCTTATGCGCGCGACGCGCGCGACCGCCGGGGGTCTCTGGTGGCCTGTGGGTGGATGCGCTAGGCGGCGATCGTCGCCGCGGGCGCCTCCTCGATGATGTCACGTGTGCGGCTCGGGTCGACCTTCACGCCCGGACCCATCGTCGAGGTGAGCGTGATCGTGCGCAGGTAGCGGCCTTTCGCGGCCGACGGCTTGGCGCGGATCAGCTCTTCGATCACGGCCGCGTAGTTCTCCAGCAGCTGGCGGTCGTCGAAGCTCGCCTTGCCGATCACCATGTGCACGATCGCCGTGCGGTCGGTGCGGTACTCGACCTTGCCCGACTTGGACTCTTCGACGGCCTTGGCGACGTCCATCGTCACCGTGCCGACCTTCGGGTTGGGCATCTTGCCCGAGGGGCCGAGCACGCGTCCGAGGCGCCCGACGACCGACATCATGTCGGGAGTGGCGATCGACGACGTCGAAGTCGTCGAAGCCCTCCTCGATCCGTTTGGCGAGATCCTCGCCGCCGACGACGTCGGCGCCGGCCTGCTCGGCATCGCGCGCCTTCTCGCCCTGGGCGAACACGGCGATCTTCACGTCCTTGCCAAGGCCGTTGGGCAGGCCGATGGTGCCGCGCAGCTGCTCGTCGGCGTGACGCACGTTCAGGCCCGTGCGCACGTGGACCTCGATCGACTCGTCGAACTTGGCGCTGGCGAGGCCGCGCACCAGCGCCACCGCCTCGGCCGGCTGGTACTCGCGCTCGCGATCCACCTTGGCCAGGCCCTCGGCGTAGCGGCGTCCGTGAGCTGCTCACGACGCCACCTCCACGCCCATCGAGCGGGCCGTGCCGGCGATGATCTTCGCCGCCTGGTCGACGTCGTGCGCGTTCAGGTCGGCGAGCTTGCGCTCGGCGATCTCGCGCAGCTGCGCCTGGGTGATCGTGCCGACCTTCATGCGGTTGGGCTCGCCGGAGCCCTTGCCGATCTTGAGCGCCTGGCGGATCAGCACGGCGGCGGGCGGCGTCTTGGTGATGAACGTGAACGAGCGGTCCTCATAGACGGTGATCACGACCGGGATCACCGTGCCGGTCTCGCTCTGCGTCTGCGCGTTGAACGCCTTGCAGAACTCCATGATGTTGATCCCGTGCTGGCCCAGCGCAGGACCGACCGGCGGGGCGGGGCTCGCCTGCCCGGCGTTCGCCTGCAGCTTGATCGTTGTCAGAACCTTCTTGGCCATATCCAGTCAGCTTATCTGCGGGTTGGTCTCGGGTATGTCGTAGGCGTCGCCTGAGCCGTCAGGGTCAGCGAGCAAGACGCAGGGAGCGACGTGCTCGCACGAGCGACGAGGACGCGCTCGTGCAGGCCATCGGCAGCTCAGAGCTTCTTCACCTGGTCGAACCCACCTCACGGGTCTCCCGCCGAAGATTGATACCAGCACCTTCAGCCTGGCCGCGTCCTCGTTGATCTCGGAGATCTCGCCGGAGAAGTCCGACAGCGGGCCGGAGACGACCTTGACCGACTCGCCGATCGTGAACTGCGCGCGCGTGCGCGTCGCCGTGGCGACCTCCTTGTGCAGCAGCCGATCGACCTCGCCCTGGGTGAGCGGCACCGGCTCCTGGGAGGCGCCCACGAAGCCGGTCACGCCCGGGGTGCCCTTGACGACCCCCCAGGAGTCCTCGTTGAGCTCCATGTTCACGAGCACGTAGCCGGGCATCGTGCGCTTCTCGACGGTGACCTTCTGGTTGTCCTTCATCTCCGAGTCACGGTTCGGTGGGGACGACGACGCTGCGCACCGCGCGCTGCTGTCCGAGCGAGACGACGCGGTGCTCGAGGTTGTCCTTGACCTTGTTCTCATGGCCGGAGTATGTGTTGACGACGTACCAGCGAAACATTCAGGTTGGCTCTTCCTCACAGAGGATGAATTCGACGATTTCCTTGGCGACGTAGTCGGCCAGGCCCAGGTAGAGCGCCGGCGATCGCCACGAAGCCGAGCACGACGGCCGTCGCCTGCGTGACCTGGCGGCGGTCGGGCCACTGCACGCGCTGCAGCTCGGCCCAGCTGGCGCGCAGGAAGCCGATCGCGCGGCTGCCGCCCCGCAGCGGGGCACCGGAGGCCTGCTCGGGGCCGACGCCACCGCCGCCCCCCTGCGCCGCCGGCACCCGCCCCGGCCCCAGGTCCCGACGGCCCGGAGCCGCCGGGTCCCGACGGGCCGCTCGGCGTCGGTAGTTCATCCTCCTTGAGATCGCCCTCGAGCTCGGCCTCGGCCTCGATTTCGGCCTCGGAGAGCGTGTCGGGCGCCGCCTCGGAGAGCGTGCAGGTGCCGCTGGATGCCGCCGGCGCCTGCGACGAGCGCGGCGTCGAACTCGTCGACCTCTCCGGAGGCGTGGTCGAGCGCGCCCGGAACGTCGGCGCGCGTCGGCTGGCTCGGCTCGGCCGCCGCCCCGTCCTCGCGATCCTCGAGCACGGGCGGCGCGGCGGAGGCGCCGCCCCGGCCCGTGCGCACCGAGCCGCGGCGTTCGCGGCGCTGCTTTGCGCGTTTGCGGTCACGGGCCACGGCAGCGCTCCCGCGCTAGCGGGTCTCCCGATGGCTGGTGTGCTTGCGACACCAGCGACAGTACTTGCGCAGGTATGCGGTCGGGGTTGTTGCGCTTGCTCTTGTTGGTCTGGTAGTTGCGACGCTTGCACTCCTCGCAGGCGAGGGTGATAGCGATTCGAACGTCTCCGCGGGCCATGTGGTAATCCCTGCGTAGTTGTGGACAGCGCCCAGGCGAAGAAAAACCCCGCCCAGGCGCGAGGTTCAAGCAGTCTAGCGCGCTTGCGTCCGGTCCGCTGTGACGCCGGCCAAGCTCGATGCGTGCCGCGCACCTGCCCACTCCAGTCAAGGAGACCCGCGCCATGCACATCCCCGAGCCGATCCCGGCGAACGTCCATGACGAAACGTTCGCGGGCGTGACCTACCACATCCGCGGCGAACTGGTGCCCGAGCTGCAGATCGAGATCGGCGGACGCGCCGTGATGTTCGAGCACCACGTGCTGCTGTGGAAGGAGACCCAGCTGAACATCGAGCTCAAGAAGCTGCCCGGCGGCGTCAAGCGCAAGATCGCGGGCCTGGAGTTCTTCGTCACGCGCACCTCCGGCTCGGGGCGCATCGCCTTCTCGCGCGACTCGCCCGGCCAGGGCGTGCCGATGCACCTCAGCCAGGGCCAGGGGCTGGACGTCCGCGAGCACCAGTTCCTCGCCGCGACCGACAACCTCGACTACAGCTTCGAACGCATCAAGGGAGTGCAGAACATGGTGCTCGGCGGCTCGGGCTTCTTCATGGACAAGTTCCGCGCCAGCGACGGAGACGCGCTCGTGTGGCTGCACGGGCACGGCAACGTGTTCCTGGTCGACCTCGGCGACGGCGAGCAGCTCGACGTCGAGGCCGGGGCCTGGCTGTACAAGGACCCCAGCGTCAAGCTGGAGGCGATCACGATGGGGCTGAAGAGCGGGATCATGGGCGGCGGGGGCAAGCTGACCTGGAACCGCTTCACCGGCCCCGGGCGACTGGCGCTGCAGACGATGTTCATCGCCCCGCTGGAGGGGGCCGACATGAGCAACGCCCAGGCGGCCACCGCCGGGGGGCTCGCCGGAGCGCTGATCGGAGGCCTGACGCGGGGATGAGGGCGGCCGTGACGCGGCCGCCCGCGGCTACTCGTACAGCGTGAACGCGGCCAGGATCACGTACAGCGCGACCAGCGCCCAGCCCTCGAATTCGGCCGCCTCGCCGTCTCCGGTGACCTGCCAGACGACCAGCGCGGTCAGCGCCAGGGCGCCGATGTAGACGGGGGCGAGCGCGAACGTCAGCGTCGTCGCGAGCAGCAGCGAGATGAGCACCAGCAGCGGGAACAGGAACGCCGCGATCTGCGCGACCGAGTTCTTCACCACCGAGATCGCGAGGTCCGAGCGACCCTTCGAGGCGAGCACGAGCCCGGCGACGTTCTCCACGGCGTTGCCGGCGATCGCGACGATCACGAGGCCGGCGAAGGCCTGCGAGAGGTTGAGCTGCGGTGATCGCCGGCTCAAGGCCGTTGATGAACCAGTCCGAGACGAACGCCGAGGCAGCTCCCGGCGATGAAGCAGCAGCGTCAGCGTCGGGGCCAGGCCCAGGCGCGGCGTCCCGCGTCGGCAGCTCCGGGCCCGTCCCCCTGCTCCGGGGGCGATGTCCGAGCGCAGGTAGGGCACCACCCACGCCAGATACACGACCAGCAGGCAGACCGCCCCGACGATCGAGATCGACTTGACGTGATGGCTCGCGGGGTCGTGCGCGCTCAGCGACAGGCCGAGCAGCACGATGATGAAGACGGTCACCAGCAGCAGCGTCGCGGTGTCCCGCGGCAGCCGCTGGGAGAAGCGCATGATGCCGTCGGGTGCGCGGCGCGCGCCGACGACGATCACGAGGCCGAGGACGAGCAGCGCGTTGGCGAGCACCGATCCGATGATCGCCGTCTGCGCCACCACGAGCTCGCCCTTCTGCAGCGCGAAGATCACCACGAACAGCTCCGGCAGGTTGCCGAGCGTCGACTGCAGCATGCCGGTGACCCCGGGGCCGAAGCGCTCGCCGAGCTGCTCGGTGGCGAACGACACGATCCACGCCAGTCCCGCCAGCGCGAGCGTGGCCAGCGCGAAGCGCGGCACCGCCGCCCAGGACTCGTAGTTGGCCACACCCGCCAGCCCGGTGAGGATCGCGGTCGCCAGCAGCGCGAAGCGCTCGGGGCGCCTCAAGCCGGACATCGCGGCGAGCATAGTCGCCTGCCAGGACCCCGGTTCGCGACTACGAGTGTCTGCCTAACTGCGCACGCCGCGAGCGGCCGCGAGGCCGCTCCTGAAGAGAAGCCGCCGACAGCGGTCGATCAGTGACTCTCGAGCACGCGGTCGATGAGCCCGTACTCGAGCGCCTGCTCGGCCGAGAAGAAGCGGTCGCGCTCCATGTCCGCGCGCACCTCCTCGGTCGGCCTGCCGGTGTGCTCGGCGTAGATCTCGTCGATCCGCTCGCGCACCTTGAGGATCTCGCGCGCGTGTATCTCGATGTCGGTCGACTGCCCTTCAAAGCCCGCGGAGGGCTGGTGGATGAGGATTCTGGAGTTCGGCAGCGCCGCCCGCTTGCCCTTCGTGCCGCCGGCGAGCAGCAGCGAGCCCATCGACATCGCCACGCCGACGCACATCGTGTTGATGTCGGGCTTGACGAACATCATCGTGTCGTAGATGGCAAGCCCGGAGTAGATGCTGCCGCCCGGCGAGTTGATGTACAGCGGAGATGTCCTTCTCGGGATCCTCGCTCTCGAGGTGCAGCAGCTGCGCCACCACGAGGTTCGCGACCTGATCGTCGATCGGCGTCCCGAGGAAGATGATCCGCTCGTTGAGCAGTCTCGAATAGATGTCGAACTCGCGCTCGCCGCGCGCGGTGCGCTCTATAACCATGGGGATCAGCGGCATGGTCCCCCACCCTAGCGGTCGCGCTAGCGCCCTCGTCGTGCCGCTCGCCCTCCTCGCCGCGGCGCTGCCCGCGGCGGCGATGACGAGCCACGCCGGCTGGCCCCCGGATCAGCACCTGGTCATGGACAAGGGACCGGCCGGGCGCCACCACGTGCTCGTGGGAGAGGCGCGCCGGCACAACTACCTGCTCGGCGGCTACGGCAACGACACGATCTACGGCGGCAGCACGGGCGACGTCATCTGGGGCGACTACCACCCCTCCGGCTGGCCGTCCTTTCAGGTGGCGGTCATCCACGCCGGCAGCGGCAGGAACTTGATCTACGCCAACGACACCCTCAACTACGTGTGGACGGGCACCAATCCGGCGACCGTCGTGCACGCGCATGAGAACGCGGGGATCATCCACTGCGAAAACCCGCACATCATCGTCTTCACCAGCCATCGCGCCCTGCCGCACTACAAGCTCGACGGCTGCCGGCGCATCAGCTTCTACTCCGTCGGCTACTGACCCGCGCGCCGACGGCGGCCGGTCAGGCTCCGGGGGCGAGCAAGTTTCGGACTAGCCGTCGATCGTACGCATGCCCGCCTCGTCGTAGCGCGCGCCGGCGGCCGGCGGGAGCGCGCCGGCGATTCGCTCGACCTCCTCGGCGCTCAGCTGCACCTCCGCGGCGGCGAGGTTCTCTTCCAGGTAGGAGACGCGCTTGGTGCCCGGGATCGGGCACGACGTGCTCGCCGCGGTGGAGCACCCACGCGAGCGCGAGCTGGCCCGCGGTGATCCCCTTGTCGGCCGCCAGCTCCTTGACGCGCTCGGCGAGCTTCAGGTTCTGCTCGAGGTTCTCGCCGGTGAAGCGCGGCCCAAAGCGGCGGAAGTCGCCCTCGTCGAGCTCGTCCGGCGAGCTGAAGCGTCCCGACAGGAAGCCGCGTCCGAGCGGCGAGTAGGGGACGAGGGCGATGCCGAGCTCGTTCAGCGTGGGCAGTATCTCGGCCTCGACGTCGCGTGTCCACAGCGAGTACTCGCTCTGCACGGCGGTGATCGGGTGCACGGCGTGCGCTCTGCGGATCGTCTCGGCGCTCGCCTCGGACAGGCCGAGATGGCCCACCTTGCCCGCGGCCACGAGCTCTGCCATGGCGCCGACCGTCTCCTCGATCGGCGTGCGGGGATCGACGCGGTGCTGGTAGTAGAGGTCGATCCGCTCGACCCCCAGCCGCTCGAGCGATGCCTCGCAGGCCTCGCGCACGTAGGCCGGGCTGCCGTCGATCGTGCGGCGCAGCAGATCGCCGTCGGGGCGAGGGCTTGATGCCGAACTTCGTCGCCAGGAACACCTCCTCGCGGCGGCCGGCGATCGCGCGCCCCACTAGTTCCTCGTTGGTGTGCGGCCCGTACATGTCCGAGGTGTCCAGGAAGTTGCAGCCCAGATCGAGCGCCCGATGGATGGTCCGCAGGGCCTCGTCCTGGTCGGCGGCGCCGTAGAACGCCGACATGCCCATGCAGCCCAGGCCGATCGCCGAGACCTCCGGGTCCGTCGGGTCCGAGGGTGCGCTTGCGCATCGCGTGCTCCTTTGCGGGAAGTTGGATTGGCAGTGGCCGCGCGGCGGCTCCGGGTATACCAGCCTTCGCGCGCCCCGCCGGCGATAATGTGAGGGCGTGTTCCCCCTGAACCTGCCCAACGTGCTGACGGTGCTGCGGATCATGCTCGTGCCCGCGCTGGTGGTCGCCCTGCTCGGCAACACTCCCGCCGGCGACGTGCTCGCGGCGGTCGTCTTCGCGCTGGCCTCGCTAACCGACTTCGTCGACGGCTACCTCGCGCGCGCTCGCGACTCGATCACGACGTTCGGCAAGCTGATGGACCCGCTCGCCGACAAGCTCTTGGTCGTGGCCGCGCTGATCTCGCTCGTCTCGCTGCACCGGCTGGCCGCTTGGGTGGCGATGGTGATCATCACGCGCGAGCTCGCCGTGACCGTGCTGCGACTCGGAGCCACCCAGGTGGGTGTGGTGATGGCCGCGAACATGTTCGGCAAGGTCAAGACCTGCCTGCAGATCGCCCTGATCCTCGCGATCATCGCCGTGCACGGACAGCCGGCCTGGGTATCGGTGCTCCTCTACGTCACGGTGATCGTCACCGTCCTGTCGGGCCTCGACTACTTCTTCGGGCTGCGCCGGCGCATGCAGCAGGCGCAGACGCGCTCGACCGGTTGAGAGCCCCTAGCGGGCCGAGCCCATCCACTCCTCGAGGCTCGTCTGATGCGCTGCCGGCGTGCCCGAGTCGATCTCGGCGCGCAGCTCGCCGAGCAGGCCGTGGCGCTCGGCGACGACGCTGTGCTGGTGGATCGTCTCCAGGTTCTCCTGTCGGGCCGACACGAAGCTGGCGTCGTCGAGCTCCGGGAAGCCGCTGACCACGCCCGCGATCATCTCGCGCACGCAGTCCTCCACGAAGCGCGGGCGCCGGTGTGCCTTCTCCACCACCTCGACCTCGTCTGAGCGCTTCATCAGCTCGTAGATCTCCGAGGACATGCTCGCCTCGGCGATCGCCAGCAGCGCAGAGGCGTCGATCTCGGCCACGCAGCCCTCGACGCAGCCGATGTGCAGCGTGGCCAGCCCCCGCTGGTTGTGGGTGGCGACCGGCACCTGCGCGAGGATGCGCTCGATCTGCTCCTCGCTGAAGCCCTCGCCGGCCAGGCGCGCGGACGCACGGGCGCCGACCAGCTCCTGCGCGCACGGGCACGCCGTCATGCCGGTGGCCGACACCCCCACCACCCGTCGCGTGCCGTGCTCGAAGGCCACCGCCCGCCCGTACAGCGTGTAGATCTCCTGCGTGCGCACGCCCGACACGGGCGCCGGCTTGTGCTCGGGGTAGCGCGCCGCGACCGTCACCTCGGCGCGCTCGGCGCGCTGGCGGGAGCGAACCAGCTCGGCGATGTGCTGCGCGAGCGTCTCGGCGCGAAAGGGCGACTCGCGGAGGACGACCTCGCCGATCGCCTCGTTGACGACCTCGTCGAAGCGCGACATGTGCGCACCCTTCTGGTCGCCGCTGAGATCCACGAAGCAGTCGAGCCGCGCGAAGAACAGCTCGGCGCGGATGCGCACGACCTTCTCCACGCCCGCGACCCCCACGCGCGAGAGCCCCACCGGCACTTCTGGCCGGCGCGCCTGCACGTCGTCGCCCTCTCCGCGCCCGCGGAAGGCGGTGTGGGTGGGCCCTGTCGCCTGCACCGCGGCCTAGCCTAGCGCGCGGCCGCGGCGCCCTCGGGGCTCCTCGCCGTGCGCGCCAGCGCTGCCCCCCGACCGCCGCTTCTGGTATCAATTCGCACGCTCCGCCGGTGTCGGATCGAGCCTTGGGGGTTGCAGTTGCGGGAGAAGCAGGAGGGTGTGTTGCTCGCCACGGAAACAGCCGTGGTGGAGATCGACGGGCTCAAGGGCGTGATCGCCGCCGGACACGAGCGGGGGTTCCTGGATGCCGAGGCGCTCGCGGCCGCGCTCGAGGAGGCGGAGGTGGGCGGCGAGCAGGCCAACAGCCTCTACAGCTACCTCGAGGAGCACGGCATCGAGGTCCTTGACGGCGCCGAGGCGCTGGAGGAGGCCAAGGCCTCCGAGCGGGAGCGCAACGCAGATGGCGACGTCGAGCAGGTCGGGGGGCTCGCGCACGATGGCGGTGATGCGGTGCTCGCCGGCACCGATCAGGACGGGGCGCAGCCGGCGCCCAACGGCGCCGCGACGCTGCGGTCGCGCTTCGAGGAGCTCAAGCGCAGCGAGGTGGATCTGACGGTCGAGCCCAGCCTCGACTCGCTGCGGCTGTACCTGCGCTCGATCGGCCGCGTCCCACTGCTCAGCTCAGGGGAGGAGGTGCTGCTGGCCAAGCGCATCGAGCGCGGCGACATGGCAGCCAAGGAGCACATGGTGGAGGCGAACCTGCGCCTGGTCGTCTCCATCGCCAAGGGCTACGTCGGGCGCGGGCTGACGTTCCTGGACCTGATCCAGGAGGGCTCGCTGGGCCTGATCAGGGCGGTGGAGAAGTTCGACTACCGCCGCGGCTACAAGTTCTCCACGTACGCGACCTGGTGGATTCGCCAGGCCGTCACGCGCGCGATCGCCGACAAGGGGCGGACGATCCGCATTCCCGTGCACATGGTCGAGCGGCTGAACCGCCTCGCCCACGCCGAGCGCCACCTGATCCAGCAGCTCGGCCGCGAACCGAGCGCCGCCGAGATCGCGGCCGAGCTGGAATGCCCGGTGCGCGAGGTGCGCGAGGTCATGCGCCTGGCCCAGCAGCCTGTCTCCCTGGAGAAGCCCATGGGCGAGGAGGACGAGTCGGCGCTCGCGGACTTCGTCGAGGACGTCTCCGCGGAATCCCCCTTCGAGATCGCCTCCGAGGCGCTTCGCCGGGAGAACATCACGCGCGTGCTCGCATCGCTTCCGCGTCGCGAGCGCGAGGTCATCGAGCTGCGCTACGGGCTCGTGGGCGGGCGCGCGCGCACACTGGAAGAGGTCGGCCGCGCCTTCAACATCACGCGCGAGCGCGTCCGCCAGATCGAGAGTCGGACGCTGAAGAAGCTGCAGGCGCTGCCCGCCGCCCAGCAGTTGCGCGAGGCCTCCTAGACCCGGCCATCGACCGGCCGCAGGGCGTGCGCGCCGGCGCGCCAGGCCCTAGACTGACGGTCGCCCCGGCGGGGTTCCCGAGCGGTCAAAGGGGACGCGCTGTAAACGCGTTGGCTCTGCCTTCGCAGGTTCGAATCCTGCCCCCGCCATGCGCCCGAAGCGCTAGTCGCAGGAGAGAGCGCCGTCGGCGCTCGCCGCGTGCACGCCCGGCGCGAACCCCACCTGCGCGCCGACCCGCTGCAGGAGCGCGAGCAGCTGCTCGCGCTCGGCGCTCGAGAGCTGTGCGCATATGTCCAGCTCGAGGCCGGCGGCGAGCGCGAAGGCCCGATCGAGCAGCGCGCGGCCGTCGGGGGTCAGATGCAGCTCGCGCGTGCGGCGATCGCGGGGGTTGTGGCGACGTTCGAGCAGTGATCGGCTCTCGAGCGCGTCGACGAAGGCGACCATGCGGCTGGCGGGTATCTGAAGGCGCTCGCCGATCGTCTGCTGGGACTGGCCCTCAGCCGCGCCGACCGCACGCAGCAGCGCGAACTCGCGCGGCTCGAGCTCGAGCGGTGCGAGGGTCTCGCGAAAGCGCCGGCCCACGGCATAGCCGATCGAGGAGAGGATGAAGCCGATCGAGCGAAACGGGGTAGAGGCCGCGAGGGAGAGCTCCTCGGCGCTGAGCGCCGGGCCCGCGGGCATGGTGCCATCCTCGGGGCTCGGCGACGGGCTGTTCGCTGACGCCGCCCCCAGAGCAACGCCCGCGCTGCTCTCCTCGCTCTCGGTCTGCACAGGGTGATCATAGCCACATGGAAAGACTTATGCTATAGATGGTTCTGCTCGGAACCATTCCGAATAGAATCACCGTAGGGGCGATGATTTCGGTCCGGCCGACCGTCTTAGGGGTATGTCACATTCGAGCGCCGCGCGCCGGCATAAAAGGAGATAGGCAAGATGGCACCGCTGACCCGCTGGGTCCTCGCTCACAAGCGCACCGTCGTGATCTTCTGGGTGCTCCTCACCCTGGTCGGCATGGCCTCAGCCGGGTCGGCGAGCAAAGCTCTCAAACAGAAATTCTCCGTTCCCGGCAAGGAAGGCTGGGTGACCAACGAGCAGATCGCGCGGGATTTCCGCGGCACCGGGGGCAACAGCACTCCGCTGCTGGCCGTGGTGACGCTGCCGGCCGGCCGCTCGGCGGGCTCCCCCGCCGTCCATGGCGAACTGCGCGCCGTCGAATCCCGCCTCGAGCGTGCGCTTCCCGGCACCCGCCTGGCCGGCTACGCGAGCACCGCCAACCCGGCCTTCCTCTCCGCCGATCGGCACACAACCTTCATCGTGGCCTATCCACCACTGGATCCCAAGCAGGCCTTCGGCGACAACCCCGAAGCGGCCAAGAGAGCCAGCGCGGCCCTCGCCGGAGTAAGGATCGCCGGCGCGCCCCTTCACCTCACCGGCTTTGACGCCCTCGCCGTGCAGAGCGGCGGCGGCAACGGGCCCGGAGTGCTCGTCGAGGCCCTCCTGGGCGGCTTCGGCGCCCTGCTGGTGCTGACGTTCGTGTTCGGCTCGTTCCTCGCGACGGTGCCAATCATGATGGCGGTCGTCTCGATCCTGACCACGTTCCTGGTCGTGTGGGGCCTCACCGAGCTGACCGAAGTCTCGCCGATCGTCCAGTTCTTGATCGCCCTGATCGGCCTGGGAGTTTCGATCGACTATGCGCTGCTGATCGTGGTCCGCTGGCGCGAAGAGCGCGCGCACGGCCTCAGTGGCGACGCGGCCGTCGAGCGGGCGATGCGGACCGCGGGCCGCGCGGTCGTGTTCAGCGGCACGACCGTGGCGATCGGCCTGCTCGCCCTGCTCGCGCTGCCGCTCCCGTTCCTGCGCTCGGTGGGCTACGGCGGCATGCTGATACCGCTGATCAGCGTGCTCGTGGCGACGACGCTGCTGCCGGTCGTGCTGAGCAGCGTGGGCCCGCGCATGGACTGGCCTCACATTCGCGACGATGACAGGGCGAGCCGCTCGTGGACCGGCTGGGCCAACCTGGTCGTTCGCCAGCGCTGGCTCGCCGCGCTCGGCGCCGCGCTGCTGCTCGCCGCGCTGCTGCTCGCCGCCACGAACCTGCAGCTGGGCATCTCGAATGTCAACACGATCGCCAAGCAGGGAGACGCCAAGCAGGGCCTGCTGGCACTCGAGCGATCGGGCATCGGCGCCGGCGCCCTCCTGCCCAACGAGGTCCTGGTGAGGGGTTCCAGCTCGCCTGGACAGGTGGCGAAGACCCTCGCCGCCGTGCCCGGCGTGCACGGCGCCGTGGCGCCGGCCTCGGCGCAGTGGCACCGTCCGGGCGCGGCGGTGCTCGACGCGTTCTCGACGCCGGACGCCTCCTCGGCGGGCGGGCATGCGACGCTCGATCGCGTGCGCGCCGCCGTGCAGGCACAGCCGGCAGGTGTGCGGCTCGGCGGGCAGCCGGCCCAGAACGAGGACTTCATCAACACCGTCTACGGCAACTTCCCGCTGATGATCGCGCTGATCGCGCTGATCACCTTCGTGCTGCTCGCACGGGCCTTCCGCTCCCTGCTGCTGCCGCTCAAGGCGGTCATCCTCAACGTGATCAGCGTCGGTGCTGCGTGGGGCGTGCTCAACCTCGTCTGGCAGCGGGGACACGGCTCGAGCCTGATCTGGGGCATCCCGGCGACGGGCTCGATCACGGCCTGGATCCCGCTGATGGTGTTCGCCTTCCTGTTCGGCCTGTCGATGGACTATGAGGTGTTTATTCTGGCCCGCATGCGCGAGGAATACGACGCCACGGGCTCCACGGACATCGCCGTCGTGCGGGGCATCGGGCGCACCGGACGACTTGTCACGAGCGCGGCGCTGATCCTGTTCCTGGCCTTCGTCTCGCTGGCATCGGGGCCGGAGACCGAAGTCAAAGTACTGGCGACGGGGCTGGCGGCCGGCATCCTGCTGGACGCGACCATCATCCGGGCGCTGTTCGTTCCGGCGGTCGTCTCGCTGTTCGGCCGCTGGAACTGGTGGCTGCCGCAGCTGCCCGCACGCCTCCTGCGGGTGGAGCCCTCCCCCTCGCCCAGCTTCACCGCCACCGCCGAGTCCTCCTCGCCATGAGCGCCAACTCCAGCGCACCGAACAACGGCATCGAGGTCGAGGGCCTGGTACGGGACTTCAAGGGCGGCGTGCGCGCGGTCGACGGCATCGATCTGGAGGTCTCGCCGGGCGAGATCTACGGCTTTTTGGGCCCCAACGGCGCCGGCAAGTCAACGACGGTGCTGGTGCTCACCACGCTGCTTCCGCCCACCGCCGGCAGCGCCCGTGTCGCGGGGCTGGACGTCGTGCACAAGGGGGCACAGGTGCGGCGCGCGATCGGGGCCTCGCTGCAGGAGTCGGCGCTCGACCCGTTTCTGACAGGCCGCGAGCACATGCGCCTGCAGAGCGCTCTGCACGGTGTGGGCAAGGCCGAGGCGATGGAGCGGGGCAGTGAACTGCTCGAGCGGGTCGGGCTGACCGACGCCGCTGATCGCAAGGTCGGCGGCTACTCGGGCGGGATGAAGCGCAGGCTCGACCTGGGCCTGGCGCTCGTGCACCGTCCCCGGCTCCTGTTCCTCGACGAGCCGACCACCGGCCTCGATCCCCAGAGCCGGGCGGCGCTGTGGGACGAGGTGCGGCGGCTGGCCGGCGACGGCGTGACGGTCTTCCTGACCACGCAATACCTCGAGGAGGCAGACGTCCTGGCCCATCGCGTGGGCATCATCGACCGCGGCAAGATCGTGGCCGAGGGCACGCCCGCCGAGCTCAAGGCCGCGATCGGCCGCCCGAGCGTTGAAGCGGTCCCCGCGGACCCGGGCGACCGCGAGCGCCTCGCCGAGGTTCTGCATCGCTTCGGCGAGGAGGCCGCAGCCTCGCCCAACGCGGTAGCCACGCAGCTGCCCGAGGGGGTGAGCGATCTGGCCGAGATCGTGCGCACCCTCGACGGCGAGGAGCTCGCGATCGCCGACCTCAGGCTTCACACGCCCACCCTCGACGACGTGTTCCTCGCCAAGACCGGGCGCTCGCTGGAGGGGGCCGGCGACGGCGGCGACGGGGACGAGGAGGCAGCGGACAGCCAGGTGAGCGCCGCACCCTCGCGCGCATGAGCAGCGAGCTCTCAATGCAGGTCATCACGCTCGCCAGGCGGGCGATGCGCAAGACGCTGCGCCAGCCCTTTCAGCTGTTCCCGATCATCTTCTTCCCCGTCATCCTGCTCGCCGTGAACGCGAGCGGACTGCGCGCGGCCACCCGCCTGGCGGGCTTCCCGACGCACTCCTACGTGTCGTTCGCGATCGCGGTGGCCTTCATCCAGGGAGCGATGTTCGCGCTCATCAACAGCGGCACGAACCTCGCAGAAGACATCGAGACGGGCTTCTTCAACCGCCTGGCCCTCACGCCGATGCGGCGTGTCGCGCTGATCGGAGGCCTACTCGTGGGCGTCGCCGCCGTCGGTGCCCTGCAGTCGGCGCTCTACATCCTCATCGGCCTCATCGCTGGCGCCCACCTGGACGCGGGCTTTGGCGGCGCGCTCGTGCTCATCCTCCTCGGCGCGCTCACCACCGTCGCATTCGGGGCGCTCGGCTGCGCGGCGGCGCTGCGCACCGGCTCCGGCGAAGCCGTGCAGGGCCTGTTCCCCCTGTTCTTCGTGTTCGTCTTCCTGTCCTCGAGCAACCTGCCGCGCAACCTGCTGCGCACGGGCTGGTTTCACACGGTCGCCAACTGGAACCCGATCTCCTACCTGATCGAGGCCTTCCGCAGCCTCTTCATCTTCGGCTGGGACGCGGCCGCGCTGTGGCGGGGCTTCGCGGTGGCGATCGGCCTCACGATCCTCGGTCTGCTCGCCGTCGCGATCACGCTGCGGGGAAGGTTGCAGCGGACATGAGCGCCGCACCCCCGAGCGCCGCACCCTCGAGTGCCGGACCCTCGAGTGCCGCACCCTCGAGCGCCGGCATCTGGCGCGTGGCGCTGGCGATCGCCTGGCGGGGCCTTCACACCTACGTGCGCAGGCCCGATTTGATAGTCCCCTCGATCCTGTTTCCGCTCGTCTTCCTCGCCAGCTTCGCCGGCGGGCTGAGCGCCCTGGGCTCGGTTCCGGGCTTCAGCTTCCCGGCCGGCTACACCGCCTTCCAGTTCGTGTTCGTGCTCTGCCAGTCGGCGATGTTCTCCGGGCTGTTCACCGGCTTCACGCTCGCCTTCGACTTCGAGAGCGGCTTTGCTCGGCGGCTGATGATGGCCGCCGAGGACCGCCGGGGCATCGCGCTCGGCTACGCCCTGGTGGCGCTTTGCCGCGCCGTCATCACGATGCTCGTGGTGAGTGCCGTGGCGCTCCTGGCAGGCCTGCGGATCACCGGCGACGGCGTCGACATCTTCGGCCTCTACGGCCTGGCGATGCTGCTGGTCCTCGTCGGCTACGGCTGGGCGGCAGGCGTGGCGCTGCGCTTCCGCTCCATTCAGGCCGGTCCGCTGATGCAGACCCCGGTCTTCCTGATCCTGTTCCTGGCCCCCGTGTACGTGCCGCTGCGACTGCTCACGGGCTGGATCCACTCGGTCGCGAGCCTCAACCCCGCCACCGCCTTCCTGGATGCCGGCCGCGGGCTCATCTCCGGCGTGCATGACCACACGGCGCTCGCGTTCACCTGCGCGCTTGCGCTTCTGCTGCTGTTCGCGATCTGGGTTCTCAGCGGGCTTCGCAACGCTGAATCCTCGCCGTAGGGCAGATCAGGTGAGCTGAAGCCGGCGCGCGAGCTCCTGCGCGCGGGGCGTGCTCGCCAGCACCCGTGTGAGCGCTCCCTGATTCTGCACCGCGAACGACAGGGCGGGCGTCCCACGCCGGACGACGAATGCCTGATCGAGGCGAATGGTGCGGGCCACGTAGTAGAAGCGGGGCAGCCTCAGGCCGACTTTCAGGCCGGTGCCGATGACCTCGCGCAGCGGATCGTCCACGACCTGGACCTCGCTCACGTCGGCGCGCGCCACCCTGATGTTGCCGAGCAGGCCGAGCACCCTCTCCCACGGCGAGAGCAGCACCTCCAGGGAGTCCTCGGTCAGCTCGACGCGCACGGTCCACAGCCTATCCGCGGGCGGATCGCGTGCTTCCGATGAGGGCCGCGCGAGAGCTTCTGCTCGCAGTGCAGAAGTGCGATCATCAGTGGCAGAACCATCGCCCAGAAAGGAGTCCTGACGTGGAGTCCTCAGAGGCACCCACGCGAGTGCTCGTGGTGGCGCACAAGACCGCCGCCACACAACCGCTGCTCGACGCAGTCAGAGAGCGGGCGCGGCGCGGGCCCTGCAGCTTCACGCTGCTGGTCCCGAACACGACCCACGGGCTGCACAAGATCGTCGACCCCGAGGACCAGGGGGCGGGCGAGGCGCAGGCCGTGATCGACCAGGCGCAGCCCCTGCTGGAAGAGGCCGCCGAGGGCCCTGTCAGCACGCTCGTCGGCGATCCGGATCCCGGTGCCGCGATACAGGACGCGATCAACCTGCACGGCTTCGACGAGGTGATCCTCTCGACGCTGCCCGCACGGCTGTCGCGCTGGCTGAAACTCGACCTCCCCAGCAAGGTCTCCGGCATGGGTCTGCCGGTGACCACCGTCACCCCCACGGAGGTGCCGGCGGCGTCGTAGAGCTCCACAGCCCCGTGTCTCGATCTCCGAGGCGCTCGGGCGTCGCCCCGCGGGGTCCGCGGGGCGACAATCGTCTGTGGAACTTTCGTCTGCGCAGCGGGACAGTGGAACGGTGGAACCGGTGCGCAGACAGTTCGCCGCCAACCTTCGTCAGCATCGCGGCCGGGCGGGACTCTCGCAGGAGGCACTCGCAGACATCTGCGACCTTCACCGCACCGAGATCAGCCTGCTGGAGCGCTGCAAGCGCTCGCCGCGCCTCGAGACGATCGTCATCCTGGCGCGCGGACTCGGGCTCTCCTCGCCGGCCGATCTGCTCAAGGAAATCCGCTGAACGCGCTTCCACGCTGGCACTCGGCGCGCTACAGTCACCGTCCCATCACGCCCAGCTAGCTCAGTTGGTAGAGCACTTCCATGGTAAGGAAGGGGTCGCCGGTTCGAGTCCGGCGCTGGGCTCTGAACGACCTACGAACCGTGGGCTTCATTTCGGTCGTGACCCCTTCCCGATACGGCAAGGGCTCAAGCGGACGGCCCTCGCCTTCTGCCTCTCAGCCGAATAACGCGTCCACCGAGACCTCTATTCGAAGATCCGGCAAAGCGGCCCGGCCTTGTCCCGGTCCCGCGTCTGTGCTGCCCGTAATGCTGAACAGGCCCTGGACCGCCGCCGTCAGGAACCGTGATGCCTGGCCCATGCCGTGCGCATCGTCGCGAGCGCTCGGACGGTAGTAGAAGCGAGACGGCACGAACACGTGAAGCCGGCGGCGCGGTCGCGTGAGCGCGACATAGAACAGACGACGCTCCTCGGCGACCCCCTCCTCGCTTCCGGAGCTCATGTCGGCGGGGAAGTTGCCGTCGTATGCAGCGATCAGGTGAACGGCGTCCCATTCAAGGCCCTTGGCCGAGTGGACGGTGCTGAGCACCAGGTAGTCCTCGTCGAGGTGCGGGCGCCCCGCCAGATCGGCGCTGGAGGTGGGCGGGTCGAGCACAAGCTCTGAGACGAAGTGGCGAACGTCCTCGGCGCCGTGTGCGGCGAGGACGAGCTGGTCGAGGTCTGAGACGCGCACCACGCCGTCGGGGTAGCGCAGCCGGATCAGCGGCGTGATCGCCGCACACAGTCGCTCGACCTGCACCCCGGCGGTGTCCGTGGAGCCAGCCCCAGCCTTGGCAAGCGCGTCGATCACCGTGCTCGCGTGCTCGCGCGAGCACGGCGGAACGTGCTCGCTCGCCCGCGCCCAGCACTCGAGCTCCGGTGACCCGTCGTCAGATGCGCGGAGTGCGTCAAGGACACGACGCGCACGGGTCGGACCCACGCCCTCGAGGAGCTGGAGCAGCCGAAACCAGCTGAGCTCATCGGCCGGGTTGTCGGCCAGGCGTAGAAGGGCGATGAAGTCCTTGACGTGGGCGGCCTCCAGGTAGCGCAGCCCGCCGTACTTGACGAACGGGATGCGACGGCGCGTCAGCTCGACCTCGAGCAGGGCCGAGTCGTGGTTCGTGCGGAACAGAACGGCCTGCTCTCGCAGTTCCATCCCTTCCTCGCGCGAGGCCATGACCCGGCTACAGACCGCGCAGGCCTGCTCGCGCTCGTCGCGTGGAAACGCGAGCTCGGGCAAAGCGCCGCCCTCACGCTCGGTCCACAGCTCCTTCGGGAACCCGGCACGATCCTGGGCGGAGACAGCGTTTGCGACCGCGAGGATCGGCGTCGTCGACCGGTAGTTGCGCTCGAGCTTGCTGGTGTGCGCATCCGAGAACTGCTTCGGGAAGTCGATGATATGGCGGGCGTTCGCCGCACGGAACCCGTAGATCGCCTGGAAATCGTCGCCGACGACGGTCAGGCCCGGGCGTGTCGAGCGCAGCTTGCCGACGATGTCTACCTGCAGACCGTTCACGTCCTGGTACTCGTCGACGAGGACGTGGTCGAAGTCATCGGCGATCCTGGGGCCGATCACCCCGTCACTCACGAGCGCGCGCCAATAGAGCAGGAGATCGTCGAGATCGAGGACGCCCAGCGCCCGCTTGCGGGCTCCGTAGGCGCGGAATGTCTCCGAAAGCGCATCCTGGTGCTCATCGCACCATGGAAAGAACTCGGCGATCACGTCCCCCAGTGGCGTCTGCGCGTTGACGGTGCGCGAATAGATGTCGAGCATCGTCGCGGCACGCGGAAAACGCCGAGGACTCTCGGCCTGTCCATGCTCCTGGCGAACGAGGTCGAGCAGATCGGCAGCGTCGCCGGCGTCAAGCACGCCGAAGCCGGCCTGAAGGCCGAGCGAGGTGGCGTTGACGCGAACCAGCCGATGCGCGATGGAGTGAAACGTGCCGCCGACGATCCGGCCCGCATCGGGGGCAACTCGCTCAGCGAGCGTGCGTGCTCGCTCGATCATCTCCCTGGCCGCACGGCGCGTGAAGGTGAGCAGCAGGATCCGTTCGGCCGGGACGCCCTCGGCCATCAGCCAGGCCACGCGAGCACACAGCGTCGTGGTCTTACCTGTGCCCGCCCCCGCGAGGATCAGAAGCGTCTCGCCCGAATACGTGGCAGCCGCCCGCTGCTCGACGTTGAGGTCGTCGAGAAACGGGTGGGGGCTCACATCGAACATCTGTTCGCCCACGTTAAGAGCCCCTCCGGATGGCATGCAGGTCTGGTTGCGGCCGACAGCGCGAGCGAGGCTGGGCAGCCGCCGCCGAACGACGATCACCCCGCACTCGCCTGCTGCGTCGGACGAGCCAATCTTGAGGACCTGGCGCCACTTGTTAGCCCCGGCTTGGCCGGAGTCCTGGATTCGTCTCGCCCACTCAGCTGCCCCGGGGCTCCTACAGGCTGGCGCTGTAGTCCGCCGCATCGGCTGAGATCCTCCGTCGAGACCTTCGGCAACGAACGCTGCACAAGCCGACCGGAGCCTCGCTATCATGAAGTTCTTCATGAAGTTTCTATGCCGCTAAGCGTTCCTCAAGCCGCCTTGGATCACCTCAACGCCGCGCCTCTTAAGGTCGCGGTGGCTCAAGTGCGCTACAGCCCAGTGCACGCCGTAGCGAGGCGAGATCTCGTCGCCGAGTTCGAAGGTAAGCTCGACAAGCGGTATGTCGCTCAGCCCGCACAGACACCTCAGGCGCTAACGATCCAGTTCGGTGCCGGACCCGGTCAGGGAATTAGCATGCCACCACCCGGCTTGCTTGCGCCGCAGGCTCAGATCGACACCGTATGGCCCTTCCGAGACGAGGAGCGAGGCTACGCGGTGTCTCTAGGCAACTCGGCCTTAGCCGTCGAGGCTGATTCCACGTACCACGACTTCCCCCAGCTCCTAAACGAGTTTAGGACGGCGGTCGAGGCCTGCACCGATGTCTTTCACCCTAAGCGCGAGATCAGGCTCGGCGTGCGTTATATCAACGAGATTAGTGACGAGGGCCTTCGACAAGACATACGAGCCGTGATCAACCCCGAGTTGGTGCAACCGGTGGGCACCGCTATACAAGGTGGCCTGCTTCAAAGCTTTTCAGAGCTTCGGGTTGAAGAGGAGCTCGGAACCTTCGTCGTCCGACATGGTCTTCTTGAGGAGGGCGCTACCTATCTCCTGGATCTCGACTACTTTTCAGAGACGGAGCGTGATTTCGATCCTCACCATGTGATCGAGTCGGTTCAAGGACTACACGACCTAATCGAGGCCTTCTTCGTCTGGTCCCTCAACCCCAAATATCTCACCAAACTCCAGCGGCGGAGGAAGCCAAAGAAAGCGGATGACAATGCTTTCTGATTTGACACCTGCCGCGTATGATGTAAAGCACTCTGGTGATGATTGGTCGGCCGAGAGGAGCTGGCGCAGCTTCCGCCGAACAGGCGATGAGCATGAATATATAGTGTTGCTCAATTGCGAGATTGACTCCCTCAAGATAAAAAGTCTCTTTGGGCCCCTAGCTACAGGTGACGAGTATGGGGGCATTTTTGTCAATTCGAAGGTACGCCTCGCTGGTCTCCGTGGCCAGTCCGCTTGGGAGAAATACGCGGCCGAAGCCGAGCGGTCAACTCCACCGCCGCCGGAAGAGACGCTTCAGAGCCGTGCTGCTGTGATCGCGAGAGCAACTCCTGCGGTGCCCGTTGAACAACCCGCTGTGCCGCAATTGACGGGGGACCTTTTGGACGATGCTCGTCTCGTCACCGGCCTAACTTTCGATCAGATTGCACACGCGGTCCGGGTCAGCGGACGGGCAGTGGCGGCTTGGCGCGCAGGCACCGTCCCGAGCTGTCGGATGCCCTTCCTACAAGCCTTGCGCTCGATAGGTATCAGCCTCGTCGGTGGACTGGGTGCCCCTGGCGTTCGACGTTGGTTTCTTGCGGGCGCCCCATCGCGCTTGGACCGTCTCGCTGCGGGGGATGTCGAGAGCGTCGTTGCTGAAGCCCGAGCCTACGAGACTTCCCCTGCCACCTAGGCATGGCACTTGATCGTGCCCCGCTTCGCGAGATCCCAAGACAGCGTACGGCGCTGACAGTCTACTTTCGCCCGGTCTGGCTGCCGAGTGACGGATCGTCACCCGACCCGTTCTTCGTATGCCCAGAAGAAGGTCGGTGGCCAACGAGCTGGACGCTCTATACAGCCACATCGCCCGAGGTCGCGTGGGCCGAGTATTGTCGCAACCATCCGGACGACGTAGCTGATGCAGATGTTACCGGCGGAGTTGGTCTTGACGAGAATGGGCTTTCGGTGCTCGGTCCACTTCCACTGGACGGAGTACCTGCACGAGCTTTATATGAACTTGACTTTGCCTTCGAAAATCTTGCGAATCTGACGAGTGCGTGGGCGCGCGAACTCTTGGCGCGCGCAGGTTTCGATGCGACCAGCTTTACGGCGGACCCGCCCGACTATGGTGATTGCCCGAAGCTAGCCTCGCTCGCGTCCGAGCTCGGTTGGCAAGCGATGCTCGTGCCGTCGGCAGCGTGGCGGTGGCCCGATGGGCTCTGTGTGCCCGTATTTGAGGAGGGCCGGCCAGCACTGGTGAACTACCGGAGGGTTCTCGCGGCCGCTCGACCGTCGGTAGCCGTCGCGGCGGCTACTACGTACGCGGATGCACTTCGACCTCGCTGGCTCGCCTAGCTCCCTCTCCGACTTTTTCGACCGCGAGTACCTGGCAACGGACGACTCGGCGGGAGCGGGAGGCGACGCTCGGGAGTTACCTGGACCCCGGATCAGATGGCCATGATCGCGGTTGGGGGAGTCAGGGAGCGGCCCTAACCCGAACACACGTCGCAGAGCGCACAAGGTCCTCTCGATGCTCGAGCACCACGATGCACTCCCTCAGACACCCCGCCTACGGCGAGCGCTACCGGCGCAACCTCGGAGCGCGAGCGTGTCCGGCTTTTCGTCTGTTGCCTGACTGGCCCTTTTGGAATTGCGCCCCCGAGGCCGGCCTCCCTTGTCCACGGACCGCCCTCCTACGGTGCGCTGAGGCCCAGCAGAATGCCCGCTGAACGGTTGCGCCCCGCGGCCACGAGCGTTTAGCGTGGAGCGACATGATCTGGAGCCTCGGAATGACCGATTTTCGACATTGGGCATGACCCTCTACAGGCTGAGCTGAGCTGGGCAGAGCGAGCTGATCAGAGCCTTACATGGGGCCGACTGCAGTCAAGGCACCTACGGCCAGGGGGCTCTTCGAGCCCGGCAATGGCGAGAGCGTGCTTCAGTTGTGCAGAACCGCACCGTGAGACGCAGCCAGAGTGACCGAGCTTACGGTTTCCCCTGAGAGGGTCTTCATCGGATTGGGCAGCACGATCGTCTGGGTGGCAGCACCCGGCTCAACTGTAAAGACGACTCCGTCGGAAAATAAGCGCGTCCACACACCCGCCGGTGACGGCATCCGGGGCGAGGTCGCTTCGCCCAGGTTCACTTCCAGCCCGTTCCACCAGTGTTCGGGCGTGCTGCCCTGCTGGGTCACGTAGTCGTGGCCGTCGCTCAGCAGCAGGTACGTCGCGATGTTGTATTCGTGTTCGGCTTGGGTGTCGCTGGCCTGGCCGGCGATGGTGATGCCTTTGCCGCGGGCGTGGAGGTATTCGGCGTAATTGAACAGTTCGGCGTAATCGCTCGCCGACCCGATCCCGGATGTGTGGTCCACGCCGAACTCCTTGTCGACCGTGGTCGCGGCCGCGACCGCCCTCACCGCTTCCGGTTCGGCGGCCTTCAGGAGCGGCCAGATGTCGTGGTACTGGGCGTTGATTTCCAGGAACCCGCCCGGCCCGATGGCTTCTCGCACGGCCGCGACGAGGTTCGCCAGTTCCGCCCGCGTGCCCGGGATGTTGCCGCCGGCGAAGTTCACGTCGTCCATGAACTGGCCGGCATAGCCGACGCCCTTGTCGGACGCCACCCAGCCGAGGTAGGTCGCGCGGTTGGCCGGGCTGAGCGCGCCGCCGAACGAGGTGTACGCGTCGTGGTAGGCGATGACCGGCAGGCCGGTTTTGATGTAACTGTTACCGCCCGACGGGTACGCCATGATCGCCGCGACGTGGCTCGTGATCCACGGTTCCCAGCTCGCCGCTTTGAACGAGTCCCACCCGCTGTCGGCGTCCACGCGGACTTTTACCTCGCCCGCGCCGGCGCGGGTCGGTTCCGTCGGGCCGGTCGGTCCGGTCGGGCCTGTGGCGCCGGTCGGGCCTGTTCCTCCGGTCGGGCCTGTCGCGCCGGTCAGGCCTGTTGTCCCTGTCCCTCCGGTCGGTCCGGTGGGTACGGTCGGACCTGTGGTCCCGGTCGGTCCAGCAGAGGTAGAGCCGGTCACACCCGTGCTACCGGTCGGGCCTGTGGCGCCGGTGCCGGTCGGACCGGTGGGTCCGGTCGGGCCCGTGCCTCCGGTCGGTCCGGTAGAGCCGGTCACACCCGTGCTACCGGTCGGGCCTGTGGCGCCGGTCGGGCCTGTGGCGCCGGTCGGGCCTGTTCCTCCGGTCGGGCCTGTCGCGCCGGTCAGGCCTGTTGTCCCTGTCCCTCCGGTCGGTCCGGTGGGTACGGTCGGACCTGTGGTCCCGGTCGGTCCAGCAGAGGTAGAGCCGGTCACACCCGTGCTACCGGTCGGGCCTGTGGCGCCGGTGCCGGTCGGACCGGTGGGTCCGGTCGGGCCCGTGCCTCCGGTCGGTCCGGTAGAGCCGGTCACACCCGTGCTACCGGTCGGGCCTGTGGCGCCGGTAGGTCCGGTAGAGCCGGTCACACCCGTGCTACCGGTCGGGCCTGTGGCGCCGGTCGGGCCTGTGGCGCCGGTCGGGCCTGTTCCTCCGGTCGGGCCTGTCGCGCCGGTCAGGCCTGTTGTCCCTGTCCCTCCGGTCGGTCCGGTGGGTACGGTCGGACCTGTGGTCCCGGTCGGCCCCGTAGAGGTAGAGCCGGTCACACCCGTGCTACCGGTCGGGCCTGTGGCGCCGGTGCCTTCGGTAGGACCGGTGGGTCCGGTCGGGCCTGTTGTCCCTGTCCCTTCGGTCGGTCCGGTGGCGCCGGTCGGGCCTGATGTCCCTGTCCCTTCGGTGGATCCGGTCGGGCCTGTGCTTCCAGTCGGTCCGGTAGAGCCGGTCACACCCGTGCTACCGGTCGGACCTGTGGCGCCGGTGCCTTCGGTCGGACCGGTGGGCGAATAGCTGAACTGGTCGGCCGCGCCCGTGGGAGTAGTTCCCCCGGGCGTGGTGACGGTCACATCCACCGCGCCCGTGCCGGCCGGGGAGACGGCTGTGATCGACGTCGCTGAGTTCACCGTGAAGGTGCTGGCATCGGCTCGTCCGAAGTTGACTGCCGTAGCGCCCATGAGGCCAATGCCGCTGATCGTCACCAGGGTCCCACCAGCTTCGCCGCCGCTGTTGGGGCTAACGCTGATGACCGTTGGCGGCGGTGAGCCGGTCGCCAAGCCGTGCTCACCACCGGCCGACACGGCGCTGACCGCGCTCAGCCCGCTCACCGGCACCGGCACGCCGCTTGCTTTGGTGCTGCCGTTGCCCAGCTGCCCGTCGAAGTTGGCGCCCCAGGCCATGACCGTGCCGTTGCTCAGCAGTGCCAGGCTGTCGTCGTTACCGGCGGACACTGCGCTGACCCCGCTCAGCCCGCTCACCGGCACCGGCACGTTGCTTGCTTCGGTGCTGCCGTCGCCCAGCTGTCCCTTTCCGTTGTCCCCCCAGCCCACCACGGTGCCGTCGCTCAGCAGCGCCAGGCTGTGGTCGCGCCCGGCGGACACGGCGCTGACCGCGCTCAGCCCGCTCACCGGCACCGGCACGCCGCTTGCTTTGGTGCTGCCGTTGCCCAGCTGCCCGTCGAAGTTGGCGCCCCAGGCCATGACCGTGCCGTTGCTCAGCAGTGCCAGGCTGTCGTCGTTACCGGCGGACACTGCGCTGACCCCGCTCAGCCCGCTCACCGGCACCGGCACGTTGCTTGCTTCGGTGCTGCCGTCGCCCAGCTGTCCCTTTCCGTTGTCCCCCCAGCCCACCACGGTGCCGTCGCTCAGCAGCGCCAGGCTGTGGTCGCGCCCGGCGGACACGGCGCTGACCGCGCTCAGCCCGCTCACCGGCACCGGCACGCCGCTTGCTTTGGTGCTGCCGTTGCCCAGCTGCCCGTCGAAGTTGGCGCCCCAGGCCATGACCGTGCCGTTGCTCAGCAGTGCCAGGCTGTCGTCGTTACCGGCGGACACTGCGCTGACCCCGCTCAGCCCGCTCACCGGCACCGGCACGTTGCTTGCTTCGGTGCTGCCGTCGCCCAGCTGTCCCTTTCCGTTGTCCCCCCAGCCCACCACGGTGCCGTCGCTCAGCAGCGCCAGGCTGTGGTCGCGCCCGGCGGACACGGCGCTGACCGCGCTCAGCCCGCTCACCGGCACCGGCACGCCGCTTGCTTTGGTGCTGCCGTCGCCCAGCTGCCCGTCGAAGTTGGCGCCCCAGGCCATGACCGATTGGGCCGCGGTCGCGCCGCCCGCCCCGGCCGGGGAGACGGCTATGCCGATTCGAAGCGGGTAACGCGAGTTGCGGTCGTCGATCAGCAGCTGAACGGTCCGGTCGCGGACCCGTAGGAGGGTGGGGAGCCGGTGGCCCGTGGCATCCAGCGCACTCAACTGGCCGTAGCGCAGCGCCGCAGCGCCTGCACGAGGCTTGAACAGGATCTGCGATCCCGCCTGCTCTGGCGTCAGCGATCCACTGATTCGCAGCGCCAGCACCACAAATGCTGCCCGTCCTGCCTGGCGGCGGCGCAGCGTGAGAGCTTGCTCTAGCCGGGAGGGTCCGTTGCGATACAGCTCGCTGATCGACCGGTGCGGGTAGAGGATCTCGCTCGCAGCTCTGGAAGGGGCCACGGGAGCCACGCGCTCGAGGCGATGGCCGCGCCCGACGGCGGCGAGCGAGAGGCCCAGCGTCCCCGGAGGCACGCGCAGGGCGACCCCTGAAGCGGTGAACCTTGCATCGATGGCCCCGCCGCGGGTAAGCAGGGCGCCACCGTGGCGCACGGCGCGTTCAGAGGCGCGGATCCTCGCCGAGGCAGGTGCGTTGAAGCCGATCGGCAGACTGACGGCCGGCTGGCCTTGCGAGCGAGCATCCCAGCCTCGCAGGTGGGCGCTCATTGGACGGAAACCAGCGAGCGCTGCCAGCGCGAGGGCGCTGATAGCGACGACCGCTGAGCCGACATGGAGCGCCGAGCCCCACCGCGGCCTCGGCTTATGGCCTTCCCGAGCCTCCAGTGCCGGCCCGCTGGAACTCCGCGCCTCTGCGCCCCGCCGGACGATGGCCGTGCATGACCGGCGCCATGACCACCGAAGCAGCACGGCCACCATCGTCAAAGCCGCAACCAGGGCCGCCGCGAGGAGCGGTAACCCGCGGTGGTTAGAGCCTGCAGTGCGGTGCGATCCCAGGAACTCCATCTCCCTCTTGGCGCTACCCACAAGCGGGCCGATCAAATCGGCCCCGGGTGCTCAACCGATTCGCGCAGACTACGCCATTGCCATTTTTCTTGAGCCGGGCGCGCCTGAGTCGCTGACCGTCGAGCCGGTGGAGGCCGGCGCGGTCGAGCGCAACGTCCTCGGGCAATGCCGGTGACGACGCCTAAAGGCTCCGCAGGGGAACGGGCGCTGCGCTGACGAGGGTTGTAAGACACAGATCTACGGCCCGCGCCGCCAGTGTGCTCGGAGGCATGTCGGAAGCGGACTCACCGTCGCCGCGCGTAGCGCCCGCCGGGGCGGGCCTCGCAGGGCGTGGTCTGCGTTGCGCTGAGAACTGCCGGGCTTCTGCGTTCCGCGCATAGCGAGAGCGCGAGCGCTCACGCTCGGATTGGACGATGTGACCGATGAAAATCAAGGGCTGGGGCTCGGTATCGGTTGGATTTTGCGAGGATTTCCGACAGGGGATCGGTCGCGGTTCACCTCGCGAGGGCCGCAGAGGGCCTCCTGTGGCGTCGTTTCCGTCGGCGCGCTGGCGGCTGGCGTGATTCGACCGCTTTTTGGGCAGGCGGGGTCGCCGCCGGAGCCGCCGGCGTGTTGTCGAGGGACCCTTGGGGCGTTAGGCTTCTGGTGGGCGCGAGTAGAGGACGAGTCGAAGAGCAGACGTCAGGGGCTCGTGGTCTGCCGCGTGACTTTGCCCTTTGAGGGCTTTTGTGATGCGCGCCCCGGTGTCACGCTCGCGCCCACCTTCTTCGGCGTGGCCGCCTGCCAGTCTCGGACCATCTGCTCATAGGAGGCCTCGGCCTGCTCGGCGAGTTTGCGCTCGCCCTCGCGCATGGCCTGCCTGGTGGCCCAGGTGCCGGTCGGTGTGCCCTTCAGCGTCCGGGCGCCGGCGCGGATCTCGAGCAGCCGGAGCTTCTTGGCGGTCAGCGATGGCTGCTGGTGGGCGTAGTCCTCACCGCGGGTGAGCAAGAACCAGAACAGGCAAGCGAGCTTGCGCGCGCTCGCGACGACGGCGATCCCATGTCCACGGCGCACACGCACTCGCTGATAGAAGGCGTGCAGCGGGCCGGGCTGGCGAACGACCGACCACGCCGCCTCGACCAGCGCCCAGCGCGCCGAGGCAGAGCCCTGCTTATCTGAACAGGGGCCCCCTTGTCAAGCGTCGGTGGTGAGTGGTTGTGGTTGATGGGGTCATGGTTCGCTCCGCGGATGCCCGGGCTTATCTGGGTCCGCGACCTGATGGTCGGTGACGTGATGGTTGATCGGTCGTTCCGGGTGGAGCGACTCCGACCGCTCGGTCTTTGTTGGGCCGCCACGCTGGCGTGGGAGCCACAGGGCTTGGGGGAGCTGGTCGGAAGCTTGGGTGCCATCTTGGAGTCTGGGCGGCGGAGTGGCGGATCGAGGGTTGGTCAGGTTGTCGGGATCGGCTCGAGCGCGGCGGGACCCAGCTCGCGCAGGATGTGGAAGGAGCGACGCGCCAGCTTGCGCGCGATCGTCAGCGACGCCCGCGTGTGCGAGAGCCCACGCGCCTTCAGCGCGAGGTAGTCCTGGTGGTCGGGGCTTGTCGAGCGACACGCCGACAGGGCGGCCTCATAGAGCGCCCAGCGCAGGTGCGGCGAGCCCTGGCGGTTGAGCTTGCCCACGCGTGAGCGTCGGTCGGAGCGGTGCACGCCGATGTCGATCCCGGCCATCCGCACGGCCTTGCGCGACGCCGACAGACGCTCGACGTCGCCGAGCTCTGTGAGCGTGACCAGCGCGGTAAGTTCCCCCATGCCGAAGAGCTCCATCAACGCACGGCAGCCGGTCTGCCGGCGCGCGAGTTTGCGAAGCTCCGCCTCGAGCGGGCGCAGCTGACCCTCGAGTGAGTCGACCATCGCGAGCGAGATGTCGATTCGCTCGCGTGCGTCAGCGGGCAGCTCGAGCTGATCGAGGAACTCACGTCCGCCGCTGCCGTTCAGCTTGTCGGGCACGCCGCCGATGCCGTGATGAAACAGCGTCGCCTGGATGCGCTGCAGCCACTGCGTGCGCTCGTCGACGAGCGTCTTTCGCAACCGCGCGCGCGAACGCCATTCGCGCACGTGCTCGGGCGGCATCCAGGACTCTGGTAGACGTCCCTCGCACAGCAGCTGGCGCAGCCAGCGCGCGTCCTCGCGATCGGTCTTCGCCCGCCGCTTGCGCCCGCGCAGCGCGTGCGTCTCGACCGGCTCTGCGAGGTGCGGGGTTGCGCCGGCATGCTCCAGCGCGCGGGAGACGAACAACCAGCCGGTGCACGCCTCGAGCGCGACATGCACCTCGTGCCCGGCGAAGCGCCCGACCCAGCGCTCGACTGCCGTCGGCGTCGCGTCGATCCGTCCGCGCTTCACCTCGCCGCTGTTGGTGTCCAGCGCGTCGAATGTGATCTGTGTGCGGTGCACGTCAAACCCAGCTACGATCGTCATCTCGGGGCCTCCTTCGAGTTCCGGCATTGACCATTCGCGCGAAGAATCTCGCGCTGAGCCGAGGGAGGTCCTGTTCATGCCATCTTTGAGATGTGACCGTGTGTCGCCGGGCCAGGCCCTGACTGGCGCACGCGCGGGTCAAGGCCCAGGTAGCCGGTGAGCGCCGGGGGTTTTCAAAGCGGTGGATCTCCCCAACCGCCGCCATGAAGCTCGCCGCGCAGATCACGTTGACCCCGGGCACGGTCATCAGCCGCCTGATCTCAGCCGATCGGAGAGCCTCTGTGGCGATCTGTCGCTCGACCGTCGCGATCTCTGAGTCCAGGAACTCGATGTGGCGCATGCACGCCTCGATCGTCTCTGACTCCTCGAGCGGCAGGTCGAGCTCGGCGAGCCACTTGCGCCCCTTGACCCCGAACAGGTCAGAGGCGGGCGGGCGGCCAACGAGCCGGCGCGTTCGCTACGCCGGCGCGCTCGGTGAGAGCGGGGTCGCCGCGTACCGCCGCGCGATCGCACAGCGCGATGACGGGGATCGCGTGTTCGCGGTCCGCTGGGCGCGTGAGCGACTCGCGGTTCTCGACGGCGATGAGGAGGCGATCATAAGGCTGCTCGGCGGGGACCTCAGCTCACCGCACCAGTTCGTGAGGGTGTGCGAGGCGATGGCCGAACTGGGACGCGATGACGAGGTTCTCCTGTGGGCGCGACGCGGCATCGCCGAGACCAGTGGCTGGCAGGTAGCAAGGCTGTATGACCTTGCATGCGGTCTGCATGAGCGGCGCTCTGAGCCGCTGGAGGTGCTGCGTCTGCGCCGCGAGCAGCACGAGGTGATGGCATCGGCCAGCACGTACGCTCGGCTGCACGAGGCGGCCGACGCCCTCGGAGCTTGGGATGTCGAGCGCGACGCTGCGCGCCTGGCGCTGCGCGAACGCGATTTCGGTGGGCTCGTGGACGCGCTACTCGCCGAGGACGATGTCGAGACGGCGTGGAACGTTGCTCTGGAAGACCCGGCCTGGGACCCGGGCTTGTCGCGGCGCCTGAAGCTCGCGGAGGCCCGCGAGCTTCAGCATCCGGAGGAGGCCCTGTCCTGGTACATGTGTGCGGTGGGTGAGATCTTGGTCGAGACCGGCCGCGGCGCATACAAGCAGGCGGTCTCGGTGCTCAAGCGCGCCCGCCGCGCCGCCGGCGCCGCGGGCCTGGGCGACTGGTTCGAGACTGAGATCGCATCTCTTCGCGAGCATCACCGCCGACGGCCGGCGCTAATTGAGATGCTCGACAGGGCAAGCCTAGCCTGACAGGCGCACCTCGCCGCCCCCGGGCGCGTGTCACGCCCGCGAATGACCGCGGACGACCCTGTACTGCACTTTACGGTCCCCCCGTCTCTCTAAAATGATTGGGGCCGTCCTTTAGAGACGGTAGGGTTGGTACATGGAGTTCGCCGACTACGCAGCAACCATCTTCGGCGAGCCGCGGCGCACGCCCGGGCGCCACGGGTATACCGCGTACTTTCCGGCACCGATCCCGCGCGAGCTCGAGTTGCCGGCGCCGACGATCCGCATGCTCGCCGACGCGGAGGCGTCGCTGGGACGCCTTGCCGGGGTTGGGCAGCTGTTGCCAAACCCCAATCTGCTGATCCGACCGTACCTCCTGCGGGAGGCGCTCGCGTCGAGTCGCATCGAGGGCACCCAAGCATCGCTCGCAGATGTCCTTGAGTCCGAAGCGAGCGGCGACCCCCCGAGCGCCGATGTCGAGGAGGTACTCAACTACATCGACGCGCTGCAATGGGGCCTAAGCCAGCTTGGCCAGCTGCCACTCGGCGGCCGCCTGATCCGTGAGATGCACCGGAGGCTGCTCTCTGGGGTTCGCGGCCGCCAGCGGATGCCCGGCGAGTTCCGCACGACGCAGAATTGGGTCGGGGAGAGCAGGTCGACGATTGAGACAGCGCGATTCGTGCCGCCGCCACCAGCGGAGCTGCCGCCCCTGCTGGCGGATTGGGAGCGCTACGCACACGAGGACCCCGACGTTCCGCTGCTCGTCCAGAACGCGCTGCTTCACTACCAGTTCGAGACGCTGCATCCCTTCCTCGACGGAAACGGGCGGATCGGCCGCCTGCTGGCCGTCTTCCTGCTGGTGGAACATCGCCGGCTCCCAGCGCCGCTCCTCTACCTGAGCGCGTACCTGGAAAGAGACCGTGCGACGTACTACGAGGCGCTGCAGACCGTCCGCCAGAGCGGCGACGCGATCCCCTGGATTAACCTGTTCCTCACGGCTGTGCAATCGCAGGCGGCGGACGCAGTCGCGCGCGCGCAACACATAGTCGAGCTGCGCGAGCAGTACCGCGCGGCAGCGTCGACGATCCCATCGAGCAACGCGCTCGCCCTGGTCGACCTC
This sequence comes from uncultured Solirubrobacteraceae bacterium, assembly GCA_963767655.1. Classification (GTDB taxonomy): domain Bacteria; phylum Actinomycetota; class Thermoleophilia; order Solirubrobacterales; family Solirubrobacteraceae; genus Palsa-744. Next base: position 135,406 of record CAVYET010000005.1, read on the forward strand.
GTATGCCAGACACCGATCCTCTCATCGCGAGTGGTGGAGGCACGCCTAGGGGTGACGCGGCCCACGGCTCTGAAGTTGCTGCGCCAACTCGAGCACGTCGGCGTCTTGCAAGAGGGGGGCACCGGACCGCGCGGACAGCGCCGGTATCTCGCGCCCGCGCTGATGGCCGCGGTAACCCAAGACCAATAGGCCGGTGGGAAGCCTCTCCCCACACCTGTTGAATGGCGTCAGCCACACTCGGCTCCTGGGCTTCACGGCACCCGCGCGTGGTCGGACCACTGTCACGCTAGCCCTGCGCCGCATGGCTCCAGGAACTGCGCACTCCTGCCATCAGCGTAGTGCCCGACCCTCTCCAAGACATTTCGCCGACGTCGCGCCAGCATGGGTACCGCCTTACCTCGCCGAACATCGGAGGCCTCGCGACGATCGGACGCCTGCGGGTTCTCTGCCCTTAGCGTGACGCCATGGCAGGCCACGCAGGCCATGCTTCTCCACGACGCTCAGGACCCGGCGCAGCCAGCCCAAGACCGCCCAGAGGATCGCCTGATCAAGCCGCCTCGCGGCCAGGTGCCGCCGTGACCGTCAACGAACACCCGGCCGCCGTCCACGGGAGCGACTGGCACGGGACGGTGCAGCACCTCCACGTCGGTGAAAACACCATCGTCGTCAGCGCGTCCCTCACGGGTCACCAGTCAGCGGAAGATACGATCACGGTCACCCGGCATCACACCCAAGCCGAACTAGAAGCAATAGCTCAAGCCAGAAAAGAAAGGGAAGCACGAAGAAAGGAAAGGGAAGAATAAAGAGAACGCGAAGAACGAGAACATAAAGCAGTCGAAGAACGCAAAGAACGAGAACATAAAGAAGTCGAAGACGCCACCGTGTCTCAGCAGAATGCGTTGCGGTCCGCTGAACAGTATCTCGAAAACGTCCGCGTTTTCAGAAGCGGGGCTGATCGAACAGCTCTCTTCCGAAGCCGGTAGCAAATTTCCGCACGCGGACGCTGTCTTCGCTGTGGAACACCTACATGTGAACTGGAACGAACAGGCCGTGAAAGCGGCCAAAGAGTACCTCAGCACGTCATCGTTTTCATGCCAGGGGCTGATCGAACAGCTCTCTTCCGAAGCCGGTAGCAAATTCACCGCGGCGCAAGCCGAATACGCCGCCAAGAAGGTCGGCTTGTGCTGAGGCGTCCCTGCCAGCGTTGGCCACGAGGAGCCAAGCGACCCCTACCCTAAAACCCGGCCCGGCCGTTCAGCCAGTCGTCGGTAGCTGCGGCAGGCTTCTGCCAATCATCTGGCCCTCGCTGCTTTGCTGGCTGGGCGAGCCCGCGCGCCCGCCACCACAGCTTTGCGCTGGATAGCGAGCGCGTCGACGGAGGCCACTCACGCCGCTGGTCCGGACGAACAGCACTCGTCCGTGCTCCGGCGCGCGAGACGCTCGCTTCGCCATGGCGAAGCGAGCGTCTCGCGAGCACTGGACGAGACGCTCGCGAGTCGGGGCATGAAAATGACTCTCGAGGGCTGTTGTTCTGATTCCGGCCGGTAGGGTCGGGTGACCGGGACAGGGGCTCTCAGGGAGAACGCATGGTGGGTAGGCCGATTGCTGGACGATGGGCGTCAGAGCCCGGGCTTTTCATTGGCCGCCCCTGCGACTTGTCCGGTTGCGCTGCGAGCGGAGGGTCGGCGTCTCCCATCCTGTCAAGTGCGTCGAAGGAGACAGTGATGAGATCAGTCGCGTTGGATGTGCATCTGGATTTCTGCGAGGTCGCGATCGTCGAGGATGGCGAGCTTCGCTCAGCCGGCCGGATCGAGACCAAGCCGGAGCAGATCGAGTTGTTCGCCTCAAGTTTGGCCCCTGATGACCGGGTGGCGCTCGAGGTGACGGGGAACGCGTGGGAGATCGCGCGGATTATCGAGCCGCACGTCGCGCAGGTGCTGGTCGTGAGCCCCTCTGACACCGGCATCCGCCAGGCCCGCGCGAAGACAGACCGTCTTGACGCGAGGACGCTCGCGAGGCTGCTGGCGGCGGGATCGCTGGACGGCGTGTGGGTGCCAGACCGTCAGACGTGGATGATGCGCCGGCGCCTGTCGCGTCGCTCGCAGCTGGTGTGGGCGCGCAGCCGGGCCAAGAATCAGGTTCACGCGGTGCTGATGCGCCAGCTGGTCGGCCGCCCGCCGTTCTCAGACGTGTTCGGCGTCAGGGGCCGCCAATGGCTCTCGGAGCTCAAGCTGGCGCCCGAGGAGTCAGAGACGGTCGGCGCTGCGATGCGCCAGATCGAGTTCTTTGACTCGGAGATCTCGGAGGTCGAGCGCCTGATCGCTCAGGCGGCCCTCGAATCGGGTGAGATCAAGCGCTTGATGAGCGTGCCGGGCGTGAACGTGATCGTCGCCGCGAGCTTCATGGCCGCGATCGGCGACATCGACCGCTTCCAGAGCCCGCGCAAGCTCGTCGGCTACCTTGGCCTCGACCCCCGCGTGCGCCAGTCCGGCGTCTCACCCGCGACGCACGGGCACATCTCAAAGCGGGGCACCAGGGCGCGCCACACGCTGGTCGAGGCGTGCTGGACGACGGTGCGCCAGCCCGGTCCCCTTCACGCCTTCTATCAGCGCATCCGAGCACGCCGCGGGCACTCTGTGGCGATCGTCGCGGCCGCGCGCAAGCTCGCGTGCCTGTTCTGGTGTCTGCTCACCCGCGAAGAGGACTACGCCTACCAGCAGCCCTCGCTGACCAGGAAGAAGCTCAGGCGTCTTGAGATCACCGCCGGCGCGGAGCGCTATACGCCGGAGGCCGCCGGGATCTGGAGCGCCAATGACGCGGTCCGACAGGCCGAGCGCGAGCTCGCCCGCCAGGCCGAGGTCGCCTACGCACGCACCGTTAGCGACTGGCATGCAACCCAGACGGTGAAGGTGGGCGCGAGTGTGACACCGGGGCGCGCATCAAAGAACCCCTAAAGGGTGAAGCTGCGCGGCAGACCACAAGCCCCTGACGTCTGCGCTTCGCTACGTCATCGGCTCGCGCCCAGAACAACGATCTCACATAACGGTCGGTCCGGCAAGCCAGCGCCAGCCCCGCAGGCGCCGACCCCACACGAGCAAAAACGGGTCTACTGCAGGTTCCGTGGGTCATGCGCCTTCGGCTGGGAGGGGTGGGCAGAGCCCACCGAGTGAGAGCATCGCCAGGGCGATGATGGACCAGGGCGAGTGGTAGCCGAACCCGCGACGCATGATCAAGCGGATCTGCGTGTTCACCTGCTCGACGACTGCGTTGCTCAGGTGATTGGTGATGGCCGCCTCGACCATCTGGCGCTACTGGGTGATCCGCCGTGCAAGCTTTCGGAACGGCTCCAGGCGAGAGCGCCTGGCCCACTTCAGCCACGCCTCGAGCAGCACGAGCGCTTGCTCGGCGGGGACGCGGTAGATCTGGCGCAGCTGCTGGGCGATCAGGTAGGCGCGATACAGCGGCAGGTTGAGCTGCTGGACGCGGGCGAGCTTGAGCTGCTGGCGCTCGGTCAGGTTCCCGGGGTTCTTCCAGAGCGCGAAGCGGGCACCCTTGAGCTCCTTGGCGAGCTGAGCTTGGCCTGAGCGGCGCGCCTGGTTCCAGACCTCGCGGCGGATCTCATCGAGCGCGTCGGTGGCGGCCTTGACGATATGGAAGGGGTCGAGGCAGATGATCGCGTTGACGCAGCGCTCGGAGATCGGCCGGGTGATCCACTCGGCGTCCTCGCAGGAGACGAGCTCGATCTGCTGGCAGCGCCCTTCTCCCAGCAGCTCCAGGAACTTCTCGACCGTCTTGCGGTCCCGGCCAGGGTGCGCCCAGATGAGCCTCCCGGTGTCGTGGTCGACGACGACGGTGAGGTAGCGCTGCCCCTTGGCGGTCGAGATCTCGTCGAATCCCAGGCGCTTCAGGCCGGCGAACGGGTCGACCTCGTGCTGGGCCTCCGCGGCGACGCGCTGACAGATCCAGCCGACCGTCCGCCACGCGATCCGCATCAGCTGGGAGACCGCCGTCTTTGAGGTGTGCACGGCAAGCCAGGCCACCTGGTTCTCGAACGCGACGGTGAAAGAGGAGTCGTGCCTGGCCCACGGCACCGCGGCGACGAGCACGCCATGGTCCTTGCAGCTGACCCTTGGCGCCCACGCCTCCAGGTAGACGAGGGTTGTGCCGAAGTCAAGCGCCCGCCAACGCCGGCGGCCCTCCCCCCGGTCATAGCCCGGGCGGCGCCGTCCGCAGTGCGGACAGCGGTCGCGCTCTCTGGCCTTCGGCCTGACCGACACGACCAGCGCCTCCTGCTCAAGGCAGACGTCCTCGATGACCGCCCGGTCAAGCCCGAGCAGCTTCCTCCATATGCTTCTCTGGCGCACGCTGTCACAGCTCCCTTCATCGGATTCCAGCTTTGAGCAACCGGAACCGTAGGAGTGCTGCGGCGTGCGCGCCCATGACCCCCGCCCCGGGCGCTCTGCGCCCGGACCTGATTGCCAGACTCAGCGCAGCCGGCCGGCGGGTCAAGCGCCGCGGAAAGCCCCGCAAACCCCCGGTAGGACCCGCGAGTCGCCACCTGCCCTCGAGGCGGCGCTTGAGGCATAGCCGGACGGCGAGGCTACGCGCCCTCAGGCCCTCAAATCACCCACGTAACATGCAGGAGCGCCGCAAAAACGCGTGCCGATCACACCCCTCAACCCAAAACCAAGCCACAGGAGCCCGTCTGACGCCCTGCGACGAAGCTCCGCGACCGATCCGATGGCCGCGATCCTCGCAAAGAGCGGCCGAAACATCGCCCCGGCCCCTTGATTTTCATCCGTCGTCCCGAGCGACACTCTTAGGTCCCTGTGTAGCGGCGACCGCTTCGCCACGAAAACCAGCAGTGCCGGAGCCTGCTGCTTCGGCTACCCGCTGATCGCGGCGAGGGCGGCCCGGCACTCCGCGGCTTCGAGGGCCACGTGCCCCCCGCCTAGGCGCTTGGCCTTGTCCTCAGCCTGCTTGAGGTCGGAGCGCGGCCCCGTCACCGCCAGGAGCACGGATCCGTACTTCGTCCCAGGAGAGCCGGTGACTTCCACCGATGCGAGCAGCGCCTGCCATTGGAAGGCTCCTCTAAGAGGGCCGACGACAACCAGCGAAGGAGACGACGTGACGACCGATGACGTCGAACGTCATGGGCCAAGCTCCGATCAGAACGCAGGCGAGACGCCTGGACACCGAGCCGGGCTAGATACGCCGGCCTCACAACCGGCACGCGTGCTGATCGTGGCTCACCGCACGGCACCGACCCCGCGACTGCTCGCGGCCGTCACCGATCGCTCCCGCCGCGGACCAAGTGTGTTCACGCTGCTCGTGCCGAGGCCCTACTGGGACCCGGACACCGAGGAGGCGGCGGCGGCGCTCGAGCTTGCGGCCCCCCTCCTAGAGCAGGCTGCCGGAAGTCAGGTAGACGGGATCATCGGCAACAGCGACCCCTTGGTGGCGGTGCGAGACGTCTTGGAGCGGGCGCAGTTCGATGAGGTGATCATCTCGACGCTGCCCGCGCACGTCTCGCGTTGGCTCCGACTCGATCTTCCTCACCGCGTCGAGCAGCTGGGGCTGCCGGTGACCGTCGTCACGGCCGAGCAATCGCAGCGAGCGCGGTCGGGCAAGATCGGCTGACCGTGGGCTCCTCGCCGTCGCTGATCGACGGCTCGACTGGCGCGGCAGGCGGCGCGAGGACCGCGTGAGCGCGCCGGTAATCTTCGCCTTGGCGAATCATCGTCCACTGCTGGCGTGCGAGCTGACCGAGCGTTCGACGCCCGCACTGGGAAGCTGCGAGTTCGCCCAGTTCGCAAACGGAGAGCTGTACGTGCGCATCCGGAGCCCGGTCGCGGGCCGCGTATGTGCAGTGCTTGGTTCGCTGGCGCCGCCCGCCGAGCAGATGCTGTCGGTTCTGATGCTTGCCCACACGCTCAGGCGGGAGGGCGCCCGGCGAGTGGTGGCGCTGCTGCCCTATCTCGGCTATGCCCGTCAGGATCGTGCCGACCCTGGTCAAAGCCTGGGCGTGGCCTGGGTAGGCGAGCTGATGCGAGCGGCAGGCTGCTATCAGGTGCTAACGCTCGACGTGCACAGCCGCCGGGCGGTTGCATGCTTTCCAATGCCGGTCGACTCCCTCTCACCCGCCCAGCTGTTCGCCGAGGTGCTCATCAAGTCCGGACTGAGCGACCTCAGCGTCGTGGCACCGGACGAGGGCGCGCTGGAGAGGTGTGAGGCGGTCATCCGCGCGGCGGGCATCCTCACGCCGCTGGCGTTCCTGCGTAAGCGCCGTGGCGGGGATGGTGTCACGCACAGCACGCTCGTCGGCAGCGTCACGCCGCGCGTGGCAGTAGTGGACGACATCCTCGACACTGGCGGCACACTGGTTTCAGCGTGCGCCGAGCTTCAGCGGGCGGGGGCGCGGGAGATCACAGTGTTTGCCACCCATGGGCTCTTCACCGGAGAGCGCTGGCGCGAGCTGCCGGCGCTTGGCGTGCAGCGCATCTACACCACCGACAGCATCCCGGCAGCCCGGGAGCGCGGCGGGGAGATCGTCGATGTGCTCCCAATCGCAAGGCTGATCCTCGATGCCTTCGCAATGGTCGCCGAGAGCAAGCCCCTGCGCACCGCCGCCCGGGCGCGAACGGCGCAATGTTCGTCGGTCATCGAGCAGATCGAGGGTCCGGCGCCGGCCGAAGACTCGAGCGTGCCCGGCGAGCCGGGCTGACGGTTGGCGGGCGCACTGCTTGCCGGGAGACCGCGAGCGCACCCAAAACGCCAGATCACGTTCTGTCGATGTCTACCGCCGATACTGCCGGACCACCCATACACGGCCCCGCCGGGTGCATGTCCGGCCGCTCTCAGTAGTAGACCCCTTCCTGATCAGCATCATCTGCTGATACGCGCGTCTCGTCCGTGCCCGATGATCGCCGTATCCGATCCAAATGCTGGGGAGTCAGATGAGCGTGGAGCCGAGCGAGCGCCCGACGGGCGCCATCAAAGCCCTTGAGGACCCGCCGTCGTTCGTGCCGAGCGCGGTCCGCTTTACAGACCGCCACGACGCCGGACGCCAGCTCGCCGCACTGCTGGAGCCGTTTCGCGAGGAGCGGCCGGTCGTGGTTGGCATCGCACGCGGCGGGGTGCCGGTCGCCGCCGAGGTGGCGCGAGCGCTGGATGCGCCGCTCGACATAGCGGTCGTACGCAAGATTGGCGCACCGCAGAACCCCGAGTACGCGATCGGAGCGCTCGCCGAGGGCGGCGTGCACGTTCTCTGCACCGGGACGGTGCGCGCGATCGGCCTCTCCGAGGCCGAACTGCAGGCGCTCGTAGCACGGGTAGAGGGCGAGCTCTCGGAGCGACTGCGTCGCTACCGCGGCGCTTGCACGCCCATCGAGCTCACCGGGCGCACGGTGATCCTCGTCGACGATGGCCTCGCGACTGGGCGCTCGGCGCTGGCCGCGATGCGCTCGCTGCGCAAGCGCGGCGCCTCCCGCGTGATCCTCGCCGTACCGGTCGCGGCGCCAGAGTCGGTGTACGCGCTCCGTGATGAGGCCGACGAGGTCGTCTGCGTCGAGATGCCGGACGATCTCTGGGCCATCGGCTTCTGGTATGAGGACTTCCGCCCGACCACCGATGAGGAGGTGGCTGCGCTGCTCGCGGAGGGCGCCGATGGCCCCCATGATCGAAGGCTCTCCCGTTGAATCGTCGAGAACACGCCGTTTTCTCACGATGAACAAGAAGAGATCGCGGCGCGACTCCATGAGCTGCGGGACTGCGTGGCGCGCACGTACTCGCTGTCGGAGGCGCAGATGCTGCTCTTAGACGCGAAGCTCGAGTGTTTGATTGATGCCTCCGGTCGCCTCCGTCGGACCGATTGGCGCGGTGTGTTCATCGGGGTTTTCAGGAGCATCGGGCACCTCCGCGGGTACGGAACACTCTCGCATCGCCCCGGAAGAACGGGAGTGTGAGGGGGGGGCTCCGCGTCTGCCGCTAGCGTCCATTGGGGGAATTCTCGCCAAGCTCGCACGGTGCCATGACAGTGTCGGCGTAAGGGCTGGCGGTCGGCTGGCTAGAGACTGTCTGGCGCCGGCGATCATCTGTCGCTGTCAGGGACCTCGGAGGAATCCTCGTGGTCTGCCTCGCCGTATTCCCCGGCTGCGTGGCCGCCATCGACCTCGGGCCTGGATGCGTCCGCGAGGGGGTCCGCCCCGCTGTCGCCGTGTTGAGCCGCGTTGATCAGCTCCTCCTCGGCCAGCTCGAAGCCCTCTGCCACGCCCTCGCCAGCCTCGACCAGCGGCCTCTGGGCGGGATCTAACTCCTCGTCCCCGGCGCGGCCGCCGATCGCCGCCGCTTCGCGCTCTGCCGCCTCGGCCTCCTCCTCTTCCCAGGGGGCAGACGACCGGTCCGTCTCACCGGAGTTCGTGGGCATTGGTCTCTCCTCTCGTTTGCATCGTGAATGGATGCCGCTTTTGGACCTGCAACGCAAAGGCTACGCTGCTGAATTGGCGGATATCGGCAGAAGCCCGCGCAGATGTCCTCGGCCAACTACGGAGTTAGGCAGTAGACGAAACGTGAAGCTCCGGCCACCGTAGGGGTCGCCACGCGGGCTATCTAGTTGGTCCCTGGTGTCTATCGTGCAACCCGGGCACGTCGAGTTGGATCGTCCGCGCGCCCGCTTGCGCGCAGAAGCAACGGCCAAGGCATTCGAACGGGCACTCCGGCAGCTCTGGCATGAGAAGGGTGGCGCCTCGTGAAGCTCTTCTCAGCCCGCCAGCTCCACGAGCGGGAGCTCGTACTCGGTGTAGATGCCGCCGGTTCTGGCGAGCGAGAACCCCGCTGCGCGTGATCGCGATCAAGCGGCGCAGTTCTGTCCGTCGAGCCTGCTCGATGAGCCTCGCGAGCAGAGCGGAGCCGAGCCCGGCGCCCTGCCAGGCGTCGGCGACCGCAATTGCGACTTCGGCCGACCCGAGGGGATCGGGCGTTCTGACGAACCGCCCGACGCCGACGATGCTGGTCTCGCCGGGCGTGAGCGCGGCGTATACGACGTGACGGGTGCCGTCGAACTCCATCATCTGGTCCCTCGCTCAACCTTGGCAGCGGCGCGGCGAACCGAAGGTAGCGCGAGCGGGCGGACAGGCCTGCGACGGCGGCGCGGTACATGTCGCGGTCGTCGGGGCGCAGATGCCGAACCAGAACGCTCCTGCCATCGACGAGAACGAGGCTGTCATGTCTCACGAGCGACACCGTCGCAGGCGGCCCTTGGCGGGCGCTTAGCGTCGACTTAACGACGGGAGGAAGGTGCGCGGGAGCGCGTCGCACCACTCAAACCTCGACTGAGTTCTCCTCCTTTCGGCCGAAGGGGGGTATCTATTTGAGTCAGGTTGGGCTGCGGCTCGTGGTGCGCCAGGGTCGCTCGATGGCTGGTGGTGCGGGGGAGCGCGCGGGCAGCGTTGGTCGTGGTCCTCCAGGGCGTGGGTTGGCGATCAGGCTGCGGTAGGTCACTGGGTCGGTGATGACGGCGTTCTCGAGGAGTCGGTAGAAGAGCAGGCCACGACGCCGGGAGCGGCGTCGGTTGAAGCGGAACGTGAACTCGTTGAGGTAGGCGTCGAGGTGCTCGGATCCGACCGAGCCTTGGTGGGTCCCGAGGAGCCAGCGCTTGAGCAGGCTCGCGATGCGATGGACGCCGGGCATGACGACGTGCGCAGGATCGCTCTGCTGGCGCATCACGGTCCGCTGGTGTCGGTAGCCGTGGTCGGGCACGGTCCAGTAGGCCTGCCACCCGTCGGTGTGGACGGTCGCTCCCGGCTCGACGGCGCTCTTGATGAACGGGATCAAGCTGTCCTGCGAGACGTCATCGACACGTTGCAGGCGGATCCGCCCAAAGCCTCTGGGCTGCTTGATCTCGACTGCCATGGCGACGATCGACTTGGTTGCGGTCTCCCTGCCGTCGACGCCGGCCTCAACACCCCCGAGGTATGTCTCGTCGACCTCGACAAGACCGGTGAGCCGCTCGCGGCCGGGACGCACCATCGCAATGCGGAAGCGGTGCAGCATCGCCCACGCCGTCTGGTATGAGCCCAGCCCGAGCGACCGCTGGACGCCCAGCGCCGAGACGCCGTGCTTCTGGCTGGTCATCTGCCACGCCGCCGCGAACCACAGCCGCAGCGGAGACCGGCTGCGGTGAAAGATCGTCCCAGCCGTCACCGACGCCTGGTGTCCGCAGGCGGCACACTCCCAGCGACCGCTGCTCAGTCGCCAGCCAGCCCCGCCGGCGCAGCGCGGGCAGCGGAACCCCTGGGGCCAGCGCAGCCACTCCAGGTAGTCCAAGCAAGCATCCTCGTCGGGAAACCAAGCCAGCAGCTCCGCGTAGGAGCTCGGATAGTCCTTGCCTGCCAGCGGCACCACCCCACCCTACCTGAGTTAGATAGATAGGGTCGAGGGTGCCAAGCAGGAGACCACCCGAGAGCGCCGCATTCGGCGGACGCAGGAGTGCCTGGCAGCGGCCGGTATCTCGCTGGTGTTCGCCGAGCTGAAGGACCCGGTCCGCGACAAGCTCGAGCGCTACGAGGTGATCGGCCCGCTGGACCCGGCCCACTTCGTCCCCACCCGCGACGCCGCAATCGAGAGTTCCCTCGCCAGATGGAGGCACGCCGGTCACCGCCCGCGCGCGGTACTGTCCAAGACTGAATCGTGCACTCCTTCGGCAGCGATCCGTGAGCGAGCAGCCCAACACCGACAACGAAGGCGCCGCCGTGCCGGTGAAGATGCCGCGCAAGGAGTACGAGCACGAACTGGAACGCCTCCAGGTCGAGCTGGTTCAAGTCCAGGAGTGGGTGAAGGGGGCGGGCGCCAAGATCTGCATCGTGTTCGAGGGTCGAGACGGCGCGGGCAAGGGCGGGGTGATCAAGCGCATCACCGAGCGCGTCAGCCCGCGCGTCTTCCGCGTGATCGCGCTCCCCGCGCCGACCGAGCGCGAGAAGACGCAGATGTACGTTCAGCGCTATCTGCCCCACCTTCCGGCGGCCGGAGAGGTCGTCATCTTCGACCGCAGCTGGTACAACCGCGCCGGGGTCGAGCGCGTGATGGGCTTCTGCACCGAGGAGGAGGCCAGGCGTTTTCTCAGCCTCACGCCGTTTGTCGAGAAGGCGATCGTCGACTCGGGCATCATCCTCATCAAGTACTGGCTGGAGGTGGGCCAGCACGAGCAGACGCGTCGTCTCGAGGCCCGCATCGACGACGGGCGCAAGATCTGGAAGCTCTCCCCGATGGATCTCGAGTCCTACAGCCGCTGGTACGACTACTCACGGGCTCGCGACGAGATGTTCGAGGCGACCGACACGGACTTCGCACCGTGGTATGTCGCCGACTCTAACTGCAAGCGCCGCGCGCGGCTCAACGTGATCAGCCACCTCCTGGAGCAGATCCCGTACGAGCCGGTGCCCCGTGCAAAGGTGAAGCTTCCGGGCCGCCAAGGGCGCGGGGAGTACGTCGAGCCGGAGCGACCGCTGCGGCTCGTGCCGCAGCGGCATTAGCCGCGTCAGTGCTGTTCGCAAGAGCAGCCCCGACCGCGAGTACTTCCTTCAGGCGGCCGAGCGGCTCGGCGGCAATCGCGCCTGCCTGGCGGTGGCGCGCAAGCTTCTGAAGCGCAGCTACCACACCCTGCGCGAGCTCGGCGAGCAGGCGCTTCAGCCCGCGTGAATCTGTCGTGCGCGCGCAGCTCTCACTCAATCCGATGCACCGCGGCCGGCTCCCGGCATCGTCCTGCCGCCACGTCCGCGTGGACGGCCTCCAAAGACCGAGCGGCCGCAATGCTTACCCCAGCGGGATCGCCCCATCAACCATCATGTTGCCGAGTCGCCACAGGGCGGGCTCGAGGACCGAGATAAGGCTGAGCACCCGCGCGCGCACACGCCGATAGCGCCAGCACCGCGCCGGTCAAGCGCTACGCGCTCGGCCCTTCGGGCCGCCCTGCGGGTGACAGAGCACCGCCGCTGGCGCTCAATACCAACGAGGTCAGGGGAATCTGACGACCCCGACGGCGCCCTCCACGCTTGACACGGGACCTCTGCACAGAGAAGGACGACGAGCACTCGTCCGTGCTCCGACGCGCCAGACGCTCGCTTATCTGAACTGTGGCCTCCCGTCAAGTGGCGGGGTCTGGGGGTGAGTGGTTGTGCTTGGTGTGGTCGTGGTGCGCTCCGTGGATGCCCGGGCTTATCTGGGTCCGCGACCTGATGGTCGGTGACGTGATGGTTGATCGGTCGTTCCGGGTGGAGCGATTCCGACCGCTCGGTCTTTCGTGGGCCGCCACGCTGACGTGGGAGCCGCGAGCGTTCTTGGAGCTGGTCGGAAGCTTGGGTGCCATCTTGGAGTGGTGGGCGTAGCGGAGCGAGCTGTGGTGTCGGTTGGTGCTCAGGTGGTCGAGATCGGCTCGAGCGCGGCGGGGCCGAGCTCGCGCAGGATGTGGAAGGAGCGTCGCGCGAGCTTGCGCGCGATCGTTATCGACGCGCGGGTGTGTGTGAGCCCGCGCGCCTTCAGTGCGAGGTAGTCCTCATGGTCGGGGCTCTTCGGGCGAGTCGCCGACAGGGCGGCCTCATAGAGCGCCCAGCGCAGGTGCGGTGAGCCCTGGCGGCCCAGCTTGCCGACGCGTGAGCGTCGATCGGAGCGGTGCACGCCGATGTCGATCCCGGCCATCCGTACGGCCTTGCGTGATGCCGACAGGCGCTGGACGTCGCCGAGCTCGTAGAGTGTCATCAGCGCGGTGAGCTCGCCCATGCCGAACTGGCCCATCAATGCACGGCAGCCGGTCTGCCGGCGCGCGAGTTTGCGCAGCGCTGACTCCAATGGGCGCAACTGGTGCTCGAGTGAGTCGACCATTGCCAGTGCGATCGCGATCCGCTCGCGCGCGTCAGCGGGCAGCTCCAGCTCCCGCAGGAACTCGCGTCCGCCGGCGCTGCGCAGCTCGGCGGGAGCGCCACTGATGCCGTGGTGAAACAGCGTCGCCTGGACGCGCGCCAGCCACTGCGTGCGCTCGTCGATGAGCGTCTTGCGTAGCCGCGCGCGCGAGCGCCACCCCCGCACATGTTCCGGCGGGATCCAGGATTCCCCCAGCCGCCCCTCGCTAAGCAGCGTGCGCAGCCAGCGCGCGTCCTCGCGATCGGTCTTCGCCCGGCGCTTGCGCCCGCGCAGCGCGCTCGTCTCCACCGGCTCGGCCAGATGAGCGACTCCACCGGCACGCTGCAGCGCACGGGAGACGAACAGCCAGCCGGTGCACGCCTCCAGCGCGACCTGCATTTCGCGACCCTCGAAGCGTGCAACCCAGCGTTCCACCGCGGCCGGGGTCGCGTCGATCCGCCCACGCGTCAGTTCGCCCGTCTCAGTGTCCAAAGCGTCGAATGTGATCTGTCTGCGGTGCACGTCAAAGCCAGCTACGATCGTCATCTCGGGGCCTCCTTCGAGTTCCGGCAATTACCAATTCACGCGAGTGTCTCGCGCTGAGCCGAGGGAGGCCCTGTTCATGCCATCTTTGCCATTGCGAAGGAGCAGTCTCGGGAGCGTCAGACCAGACGATCGCGATTCGTCTCCATGAAGGGTCTAAGCGGACGCTCGCAAATCGCGCAGAGCAGCAGCGCCGACCCAGGTTGGTGCCTTCCGCCGGCCATCCGAGCAGCTCTTACTTGCGAAGATCGCAGGGTGCCAAGCCGCGCTCCCTTTCTGGCGATGAACCACATCGTCAACCCGGCGCTGAGGGCGATTTTGAGGTCGCCCATCCACGGGCTTGCGAGCGGCCGCGTCGCGTTGATCACCTACACCGGTCGCCGCAGTGGCCGGGAGCACACGATCCCGTGTTTCTATCGGGACAAGGGCGACGAGGTGACGATCGCGGTCGGTTGGCCCGACCGCAAGGTCTGGTGGCGCAACCTGACCGGCGACGGTGGCCCGGTTCGTCTTCTCATTCAAGGCCAAGAGCTGCGGGGGCACGCCATCGCCACTCGAGACGCGGGGCGCGAAGCGCTGGTCCGCGTGCGGGTCGAGTCCCGAAGCTGATACTCCTTTCCCAGGGCGTCCCTCCGACGGATCGCGGAGGGGCACTGGGACCAGTGCCCCTGCTCACGTGAAAGGAGGCACTCGACGCTCGGCTACTTCTCTCCGCTTGAGTTCGAGCAGAATGGCTCTCCCTCAATCAAGATGAGGAGGGAGAAGAATAATGAAGAGTGTTCTGGTATTAGTTCCCGGCTCACGACTGCGAGGAATGAGGAGGGCATGATGGAGTTTCGGGAGCGAGACGAGGGGCGAATCATGCAGTCAGCCCAGAGAACTGCACGGATCGCGGGGCTGTTCTTCATCGGCACGTTTGTGTTCTCGATCCCGGCGCTTCTCCTTTACAACCCCGTGCTGAAAAACCACCACGCTTACATCCTCGGTTCGGGGTTCGACACGCGCATCTCCGCGGGCGCGTTTCTCGAGGTGCTGCTGGCGATCTGCAACATCGCCACCGCCGTCGTCATCTACCCAATCGTCAAGCGCGTGAACCAGGCGGTCGCCCTCGGGTACGTCGCGTCTCGCACCGTCGAGTCGACGATCATTGTCATGGGTCTCATCAGCCTGATGTCCGTCGTGACGTTGCGCCACGATCTCGCCGGAACTGGCGTCGACGCTGGCTCCCTCAAGCTCGTAGGACGGTCGCTCGTCGCGTTCCACGACTGGACGTTCCTTCTGGGTCCGCAGTTCTGCGCCGGGTTCGGGAACGGACTCCTGCTCGGCTACCTGATGTACAAGTCGCAGCTTGTGCCGCCGCGCATGGCGCTCGTCGGGTTGATCGGTGGGCCGTTGGCGTTCTTCGGCGGGGTTCTCGCGCTATTCGGCGTGCTCGATGACCCGAGTTCTGGGTTGTTCGTCCTGACCATCCCGGAGATAGTGTGGGAGGCGTTCATCGCGATCTACTGGACGTTCGTGGGGTTCAGGCGGTCGTCACCTCTGCTCGCTGGCGACAGCCGAGTCGCCGTCGGGTAGCTCGCGTCGCTCGGCCGCGCGGCGGCTTGTACACGCCCTCACGTAGGACCTTCTGCCCGCCGCCACACGCAGCGACGCGCAGCACGACGCCAGGGCGAGCAACATGCGCGTATGGCGTCTTGGGCACAGCCTCCGATCACTGCCCAACCAGGGCCTGGGCCTACTCGCCTCAACCAAGAGACTCATCGACCTCCGCAATGCCTGTACCGAGGCGTTCCCGGCGGGACCTGCGCGAGAGGACCGCGCGGCCACGGCGTGCCCTCTTTGGCCTCGACGTTCAGGGCCCATCTGCACGTGATCGCGTGCGTCCGGTTCGTGGGTCGTCCAAGCCAGATCACCTTAGAACGACGTTGTGGAGTGTTCGTGGTGTTTGACGCGGGCTATCAAGGCCTGTGTCGCCGGCGCTGTGATCCCGCCCTCCGATGAGCGTTTCGGACGCTTCCTCATCTCCGTGTGGAAAAGTACGGAAGTGCAGGGGTGCGTTTCGGATAGCGTCAGGACCCACGAGCGACCCCTTCGCGCGTTCGAAAGAGCGGGCGGACACCGACCAACGAGCAACAAGGAGTCAAATGCTGATTGCCACCAGCTATCCGTTTCTCGAAGTCTTCTGGACGATGCTCATCTTCTTCGCGTTCTTCATCTGGATATGGATTCTGTTCGTCGTCTTCGCGGACATGTTTCGCCGCAGCGACACGTCCGGGTGGGTCAAGGTCGCCTGGATCGTCTTCATCATCATCCTGCCCTACCTGGGCGTGTTCGTCTACCTGATCGCCGAGCACAAGGGCATGACCGAACGCTCAGTCAAGCAGCAGAGGGCGGCCCAAGCGCAAATGGACGAGTACGTGAAGTCGGTCGCCCGGAGCTGGTCCCACTGAGCAGATCGCCAAAGGCGAAGGAGCTGCTCAAACAGGGCACGATCAGCCAGGCCGAGTTCGACCAGATCAAGCAGAAGGCGCTCGCGGGCTAGACACCCCTTGAGCGATCCGCTCGGCGACTCGAGCCTGCCAAGCCGGCCTACGCAGGATGAGCAGATAGTGAACGCTACACCCGCGCCTCCGCGAGGTGACTTGCCGACACGGCCGCCCCGCTGGCCGCGCATCGCCGCGGTCGTCGCGCTGCTCGCGCCGGTTGCGATGGCCGTGGTGGCCGCGGTCGCGCTGGCGGGCGATGTCGCCATCGCCGCGCTGGCGGTGGCGCTGGTGCTGGTCGCGAGCGCGGCGATCTGGTTCGCCCTGACCCGTCGCGGCCCCCGGCGAGCTGCCGGCGCGGCGCTCGCGGTGCTCGCCGCGGCCGGCCTGATCGTGGTGCTGGCGACCACTGGCAGGGGGTGGTGGTGCTGGTCGCGCTGCTCCTGCTTGCTCGCCGCTGTTCGGGCTGGCCGCGCGCTACGCACTGGGGCGGACCGGGGAGGCGGCGGCTCGCGGGGCGGCCGCGGCGGTCGTGCCGGCGGGCGCCGCCGACTCGGCGGTGCTGATCATCAACCTGAAGTCGGGCGGTGGCAAGGCCGAGCGCTTCGACCTCGCCGGCTGAGGCTCGGCGAGCGAGGCATCGAGCCGATCGTCCTGCAGCCCGGCGATGACCTGCTCGAGCTCGCCGAGGGCGCCATCGCCCGCGGCGCGCAGGTCATCGGGATGGCCGGAGGCGACGGCTCGCAGGCGCTCGTGGCGACGGTTGCCGCGCGGCGCGACGTCGCCCACGTCTGCATCCCCGCGGGGACGCGCAACCACTTCGCGCTCGACCTCGGCCTCGACCGCGACGACGTCGTGGGCGCGCTGGACGCGTTCACCGACGGCGTCGAGCGGCGCATCGACCTCGCGCGCGTCAACGACCGCGTGTTCGTCAACAACGCCTCGCTCGGCGTCTACGCGAAGGTCGTCCAGTCCGACGCCTACCGCGACGCCAAGCTCGAGACCTGGACGCGGCATGCTGCCCGACCTGCTCGGCCCCGACGCCGAGCCGATCGACCTCGAGTTCACCGCGTCCGGACGGGAGCAGCTGCGACGACGCGCCGCTCGTGCTCGTATCGAACAACCCCTATCAGCTGACGCAGCCTGGCCGGCGCCGGCACGCGCGAGCGGATCGACACGGGCATGCTCGGCGTCGTGGCCGCGCGGGTCCGCAGCTGCCGCGGATGTGTCGAAGCTCGTCGCGCTCGAGCTGGTCGGCCAGGTGGGCCGCTTCCCCGGCCTGCTGTCGTGGTCGACGCCGGAGTTCGAGGTCCGCTCCGGCGGCCCCGTGGAGGTCGGCCTCGACGGCGAGGCGCTCGTGCTCGATCCGCCGCTGCGCTTCGCGTCGCTGCCCGGGGCGCTGCGCGTGCGGCTGCCCCGCGGAGTCGGCCTGCCACCGGCCGCCCGCGCCGTGGCGCTCACGACGGACAACCTGCGGCGCGCTGCTGCGGGTGGCCGCGGGCAGGTGAGGCGCTCCGGCCGCACGCCTGGTGCTCGGTCTGGTCGCCTTCGTGCTGGTCGGCTGGGCGGTCGGGGCGCTGTGGACCTCGATCGTCGGGTCAGGCGAACTGGAAGTGGTGCGCGAACGTCGCCGCGCCAGCGCTCGGCGGCGCTGACCGCCGCTGCGCAAGGTGGTGACGTGGGCGGGCAGCGCATTCGTGCTGGTCCCGCTCGCCCTGGTCTGCTGCTTGGTGCTCGTGCGGGCGGGCCTGCGCCGAGAGGCCCTCGCCGTCGCGCTCAGCCTCGGCGGCGCGATGCTGATCTCAGACGTGGTCAAGCTGCTCGTGTCCCGGCCGCGCCCGCCGGTCGAGCACCTGCAGGCGGTGACCGGCTCGAGCTTCCCCTCCGGCCATGCGACGCAGGCGAGCGCGTTCTGGTTCTCGCTGGTGCTTGGCGCTGCGCGCGCGGCGGCGCGTCGCGCGATGCTCACCGGCGCTCGCCGCTGCGGTCGCGGCGCGTGCTCGTCGTGGCGGTCGCGCCTCTCGCGCGTCTACCTGGGCGTCCACTATCCCGCGCGACGTGATCGCCGGCGTCCTGCTCGGGACCGGCTGGGCGGTGTTCGTCGCGCGCTGCGTGCGGGAGACGCGGTCAGTGGGACGATCGAGGTTGCGCACGGATCGGGCCGTGTCCAGCACCTGGACCACCGGCTGATGAGGCGCTCCGTCGCGGTCGCGCTCGCCGGCGCTGGACCGCACGCTGGTCGGGATCACGCGGGCCGCGAACTACTCCCGACTGTGGCTTCTCATCGCGGCGCGCTCGCCGCTGTGCGGGGGCCGGCGGGGGCGAAGGGCCGCCGGGCGCGGCCTCATCGCGATCGCGATCGCGGCGGCGGTGGCGAACGGGCCCGCCAAGCTGCTCGTGCGCCGGCGCCGTCCCTTCCGGCGCTCGCCGCCGACGCTCATCCGCATGCCGCGCTCGACGTCGTTTCCCTCCGGTCACAGCGCCGCCGCGTTCGCGTTCGCCACCGGCGCCTGCGCCGAGCTGCCGGTCACTCGCGCCGGTGCTCGTCCCGCTGGCCGGCGCCGTCGCCTACTCGCGCGTGCACACCGGCGTTCACTACCCGAGCGACGTCGCGGCCGGCGCCGCGATCGGGATCGGCTCCGGCGTTCTCGCCGCGCGCCTGCGCGTGGGTCGCCAACGACGAGCGCAGTGAGCGGAGCGCCATGAGCGCGCGAGCCACCGGCCGAGCGCTGGGTGCCGGGCGTTCGCGTCGTGCGCACCTATCAGCGCTCGTGGCTGCGAGCGGATCTGGTCGCCGGGGTGGTGCTGGCCGCGATCCTCGTTCCGCAGGGCATGGCCTACGCGCGAGCTGGCCGGGCTGCCGGCGGTCACCGGGCTCTACACGACGATCGCCTGCCTGGTCGGCTACGCGGTGTTCGGGCCCTCGCGGGTGCTGGTGCTCGGCCCCGACTCCTCGATCTCGCCGTTGATCCTGGCCGCCATCACGCCGCTGCTGGCCGGCGGAGATCCCGCGACCGCGATCGCCCTGGCCGGCATGCTGGCGGTGCTCGTGGGGCTCACCGAGATCGGGCTCGGCCTCGGGAAGCTCGGGTTCGTCGCCGACCTCCTCTCCAAGGAGGTGCAGGTCGGATACATGAACGGCCTTGGCGATCACGATCATCGTCGGCCAGCTGCCGAAGCTGTTCGGCTTCTCCACGCACGCCGACTCGTTCCTCGAAGGAGCTCCGCGCGTTCGTCGAAGGACCTCGACCAGACGCAGACGACGACGCTCATCGTCGGCGTCGCCGTGCTCGTCCTGCTGCTCGTGCTGCCCCGCATCACCACGCGGCTGCCGGCGGTGCTGGTCGGCGGTCGTCGGCGCCACCGTGGCGTCGGCGGTGTTCGGACTCGCCGAACACGGCGTGGCCACGGTCGGCGCCCTGCCCCAGGGCGTTCCCACGCCCACGTTCCCGTGGACCAAGCGCCAGCGACGTCGGTCCCCTGCTGATCGCCGCGGTGGGCATCACGCTCGTGTCTCTGACCGACACGATCGCCACCGCGACGAGCTTCGCGGCCCGGCGCGGCGAAGAGGTCGAGCCCAACCAGGAGATGATCGGCATGGGCGCGGCGAACATCGCCGCCGGGCTCTTCCAGGGCTTCGCCGTGTCGACCAGCGGCTCGCGGACCGCGGTGGCCGAACAGTCGGGAGCCAAGAGCCAGGTCACCGGCCTGGTCGGCGCCGGCTCTGGTCGCGGTGCTCCTGCTGTTCCTGAACTCGCTGCTCGCCGACCTGCCGCAGACGGCGCTGGCCGCGGTCGTGATCGTCGCCGCGCTGTCGCTGATGGACCTCGGCATCCTGCGCCGCTACCTGCAGGTGCGCAGGAGCGCCTTCGCGGTGTCGCTCGTCGCCACGGCCGGCGTGATGCTGCTCGGCGTGCTGCAGGGGATCGTCGTCGCCGTCGCCCTGGCGATCCTGCTGTTCTTCCGGCGCAACTGGTGGCCGCACGGCGCCGTCCTCGGCACGGTCGACGGGCGTCGAAGGATGGCACGACGTCGACGACCTACCCGGACGCCGAGCAGCTCCCGGGCGTCGTCGTGTACCGCTGGGAGGCGCCGCTGTTCTTCGCCAACGCCGGCTCGTTCCGCCAGCAGATCCGGCAGACTCGTGCGCGAGCGCCAGCCCGACTGGGTCGTCCTGCAGTGCGAGGCCGTCACCGACGTCGACGTCACCGCCGCCGAGATGCTCGAGCAGCTCGACAACGAGCTCAACGCCGCCGGGATCCACCTGGCGTTCGCCGAGATGCGCAGCCGCCTCCAGGACCTCACGCTGCGCTACGGCCTGCTGGAGACCCTCGACCGCGACCACTTCTACCCGACGCTCGAGGCCGCCCTCGAGGAGATTCATGTGCGGGACTCCGCACAGGGTCGCGCGGGCTAACCTTCGCTCTCGCCGCTCTACGCGTTGAGGATCTTGCCCTTCGCAGTAGCGAACTCCTCGTTGGTTAGGACGCCCGACTCGTAGAGACCGGCTTGTGGCTCTGAACCTGCAAGTTGCCTGTCGGCTTGTCGCGGTGCCCTGGTTCTCGACCACCACCGGCTCGGCGTTGCCCTACACCTGGAGGTCTTGGCCGACGTTGTTACCGGCACTGCAGTCAGGCGGCGCGCGGATGACAAAGCGCCCGGCCGTCTTCGCCCTGGGTGGCGGGACCGGCATGGGACTGGCCAGGTTTCGCGAAGGTATGTTTTCCCGATGGCGGCGACCAAGCGGAGCGTGAACAGGCCCAAGTCAGCATTGCCGCACCTGACGGTGGCTGAGCGGGTGGCTCGCGGCAAGTCGGCACGTGCGGAGGTGCCGCGCTCCAGACACGCAGTCTTTGAGCCTGCGCGGGACCGCGTCGATCCGATCGAGCTACTCCAGCGCCAGGCCAAAACACGGGTTCCCGAGCTCGTCCCGATCCGCTACGGCCGCATGCTGGTCTCGCCGTTCACGTTCTACCGGGGCGCGGCGATGATCATGGCCAGCGACCTTGCGGCGACGCCGCGCTCGGGCCTTACCGTGCAGTGCTGCGGTGACGCGCACCTGTCGAACTTCGGAGTGTTCGCCTCTCCAGAGCGGCGGCTGATATTCGATCTCAATGACTTCGACGAGACGCTCCCGGGGCCCTGGGAGTGGGACGTGAAGCGCCTGGCGGCGAGCATGCTGGTTGCCTCGCTCGACAACGGCTTCGCCGTCAAGGACCAGGACCAGATAGTGCTTGACACCGCCGCTGGATATCGAACTGCGATGGCGAGCTTCGCTGCGATGAAGAACCTTGACGTCTGGTATGCGCACCTGGACATCGAGGCCGCGCTCACGGAACTCGGGCCGCAACTCACCCCCAAGGCAGTCAAGCGCACCCAGAGGAATCTCGCCAAGGCGCGCACGCGCGACAGCATGTCAGCTTTCTCCAAGCTCACGCGCCTCGTCGACGGCGAGGTGCACATCGTGTCCGAGCCGCCCCTGATCGTGCCGCTCGATGAGCTCGTGGAGGGCGACGAGCGCGATGAGATGTTCAACTGGCTGCGCGGGCTCTTGCGCTCCTACCGCGAAACGCTCGTGCACGACCGGCGCGTGCTGTTAGAGCAGTACCACCTGGCGGACTTCGCGCGCAAGGTCGTCGGGGTGGGGAGCGTCGGCACGCGCGCCTGGATCGCGCTGATGCTGGGTAACGACAGCCAGGACCCACTCTTCCTACAGATGAAGGAGGCCGAGGCATCGGTGCTCGAGGGGTTCCTCGGCCCCAGCGAGTTCGAGAACCACGGCGAGCGGGTCGTGGCTGGACAGCGTCTGATGCAGGCCGCGAGCGACATCTTCCTCGGCTGGCTGCACGTCGAGTCGGCGCTCGACGGCAAGGAGCGCGACTTCTACGGCCGCCAGCTCAAGGATTGGAAGGGCTCGGCAGAGATCGAGCAGATGACCCCGAAGGTCATGGCCCAATACGGCCGGCTGTGCGGCTGGACGCTCGCGCGTGCGCATGCCCGCAGCGGCGACCGCAGAGCGATCGCCGCGTACCTCGGCAAGAGCGCCACCTTCGACCGCGCGATCCTCGAGTTCTCCCACGCTTATGCCGAGCAGAACGAGCGCGATTATCAGAAGCTTGTCGCGGTGGTCGAGTCAGGCCGCATCACTGCCCAGACGGGCTCCTAAGCCCCGACCCATGATGCTGATGCGGGCGATCGCTTTCGCCCGTTTGCGAGCGTGTCGGACGCCCCGGAGCAGACGCCCGCTTGGGACCTGAGGGCGCGGCCGGCGACCTGACGGCGGTCGGCCGTCGACAAAGCCTCGGGAACTCTTCGGCCGTCAGCCGATCGGTATCGCGGCCGGACGCCGCGCTCGGTGCTCGTGCGCTGGTTCAGTCTCCATCGCAGGCAGGCGCTCGCCCGCGGCGGATCGATACCAGGCGGCATAGCGACTCACAAGTGGTGCCGCCGAGAGCCCGTGGACTAGGACTGACAGGCCCACCGTCAAGTAGCAGGCTGTAAGGATCGCCCCGGCGTGAGCCTGATACGTGTCCTCGACGATCACGGCGAACACGATCGATGCGAGCCCGCGTGGGCCGAACCAGCCGATGAACGCCACAGTCGGTCCTCGCGCGTGGGCGCCCCACAGCGAGATTGCCACGGGCAGCATCCGCACGATCGTCAGGCTCAGCACGGCGTAGAGCGCAATCTGCCAGCTGACGTGCTCAAGCGCGGGGCCGAGTAGCACGGCGCCGAAGACGAGGAACGTTGTGGCATCGAGCAGCGCCCCGGCCTCCTCTGTGAAGCGCATCCTCGCAGTGGAGCTCCCGCGGGCCATCAGGCCGAACAGTGCGCCCGCCGTGAAGGCAGCGATGAAGCCCGACCCGCCGAGAGCCTCCGCGATCCCATACGCGAGCACGGCCCCGGCCGCGGGGATGATCTGTCGCCAGGCATCGTCGATTAGCTGTCTCGCTCCGGCGACGATCACAACCCACGCTGCGAGCACTCCAGCGGCCAATCCTCCGACGAGTCCGTAGCCGATCTCTTCGCCGATCACCTGCGCCGGATGGGGCGAGCCGCCCGTGCCGGAGGCGGTTGCCAGGACGATCAACAGGAGCGGGACGCAGATTCCGTCGTTGAGGCCGCTCTCGACGTTGAGCGACTGACGCACACGCTGCGGAAGTCTCGTGTCCGTTACGACAGCGCTACCGAGCCCTGCGTCGGTCGGCGCGAGGATCACGCCAAGGATCAATGCGTCGCTGAGCGAGAACGAGCCGAACAGGACGAGGGCGAGGAGCGTGCCCAGCACGATCGTGAGCGGCAAGCCAACACCTAGTAGGCGCACGGGAATGGAGGCTTCGCGGCGCAGGGCACGCAAGTCGATGCGCGACGAATCCGTGAATAGCACCACCGCGAGCGTCGCTTCGGCGAGCCTTCGCACGGTCGAACTGGTTGGTCCCACCGTTAGGTCGTCGAGCACCAGCGGACCCACCAGAACGCCAGCCGCGACCATCACCATCGCCGGCGTGATCGGCGTGCTCGACAAGCGCCGCGAGACCGCCGCGAGCAGTAGCAGCGTAAGCCCGACGGTGGCGAGCCCCCAGTTCACGGCGTCAACATACAGCGCATGTGTGTGGCGACTGACGTGGACGGCTCGTGGGAGCGTCAGCGCATGGTGGGTCGGCCGCAGCGCGAGCGTGACACCGGGGCGCGCATCACAAAAGCCCTCAAAGGGCAAGGTCGCGCGGCAGACCACGAGCCCCTGACGTCTGCGCTTCGACTCGTCCTCTACTCGCGCCCACAAACAGCCTGCCCCCGCCAGGCGCCTCGACAACACACCCGCCGGCACCGGCGGCGACCCCGCCTGCCCGAAAAAACGGCTGAATTCACCCCGATCGGCCAAGGGCCGGCCGAAACCAACCACACAGAGGCGTTCTGCGGCCCTCACGAGGTGACCCGCGACCAATCCTCAATCCGAAATCCTCGCAAAATGCGACCGATACCTCAGGCCCAGCCCTTGTTTTTCATCGGTCGCCCAACGTGGGGCTGACCGGTCGCCGCAGCGTCCTGCCCGCTGCGCGGCGCGCGATCAGAGTCGCGGCCGTCTGCTCAGCAGGTGACGTGGAACAGTCCGATCACCTTGCCCTTCGCCTCGTTCCAGGTCGCGAGCACCTCGGGCGTGGGAAGCAGCACAACGTCGCAGCGCTTGCGTTCGAAGTACTCGGCCGCCTCGGGTGAGAGCTCGACCCTGCCGTACTGCCCCGCGCCGATGATAAGTGTCTCGGCGCCCTCACCTTGGCGGTACACGTACTTGGCCTCGTCGCGGGAGATGGTGTGCGAGGTGCCGTAGACCGCCTTCGAGAGCTTCTTCTTGCGCCGCTTGACCGTCGCGTCGGGGCAGACCAGGACATCATGGTCGTAGACCGCTCCCCCGAGTGTGATCGAGCCGAACTGCGTCGCGTCGATTGTGGGGTTCATTCCGTACCTCCAGAGTTGCGGCTCCTCGCGGGGCCATCGTACAAGTCGTTCGTGCAATCGGACGCGAGGAGGTCTCGCTGGGCATGACCCGATCGTTACCGGACGCGGTTTGCAGGCATCCGATCGCGGTCGGTGGACGTTGCGCGGCCGTGAGGAGCGTCCTTCGGCGGGGTTGAAGAAACGAGCGGTTCCGTGGGCTCTAACCTCCGCGGGCCGGACGGCCGGCATCGTTCATGACCCCCCAGCACGACAGCAACTCGAAACAGCTCGGGGCCCCCCGTACGCTTCGACGGTCACGTCGTGCTCACAGGCAGCTGCTCGTGGACCGATCGCACGCTGGTCGAGCAGGCGCACTGGTATCCGCGGCGCACGATGAGTGCCGCGGACCGGTTGCAGTTCTACGCGGCGCACTTCCCGCTCACGGAGATCGACTCGACCTATTACGCGCCGCCGGAGGAACAGCAGGCGCGCCTGTGGGCGGAGCGCACCCCTGCGGGCTTTCGCTTCGACGTGAAGGCCTACTCGCTACTCACCGGTCACCCCACGCGCCCGGGATCGCTGTGGCATGACCTGCGCGAGCAGCTGCCCGCTGATGTCCAGGCGAAGCGAAACGTCTACGCCAAGCACCTGGGCCACGAGGCGCTGGATGAGGCATGGCGGCGCTTTGAGGCGGCCCTGCGACCGCTCCACGACGCCGGCAAGCTCGGTGCCGTCCTCCCCAATACCCGCCCTGGTTCGTGCCAACCCGCAAGAACCGGGCCGAGCTCGAGAGTCTGCGTGAGCGTCTTCCCGACTACCGCGTAAGCGTCGAGTTCCGCTCGCCCATGTGGCTTGCCGAAGAGCGCGATCGCGAGCGCACGCTCACAATGCTCGAGGACCAAGGGTTGGTGTTCGTGTGCATCGACGCATCCGAAGCGTCGCGACTACCCCGGCTCCTCGCCGTCACCAACCCCGACCTGCTCGTCGTCCGCTTCCACGGACGCTCACAGAGCACCTGGGACGGCACCTTTCGCTCGGCCGCCGAGCGCTTTCGCTACCTCTACTCCGAGGCGGAGCTCGACGAGCTCGCCCGGCCGATTGCCGAGGTGGTGCGGGAGGCGCGCGAGAGCCATCTGCTGATGAACAACTGCTATCGCGACTACGCGGTGCGCAACGCCGCTCAGCTTCGCGACCTGGTCGCCCGCCACATCGGCGATTGACGGGGCCGCAGAGGTGAGTCGAGCGCCGAGTCGTGCGCCCCGGAACCGGGCAGCGGAGGAAGATTGCCTTCGATGATCCGCACGCTGCTTCACGCGCTGCTTTATTTCCCGTCTCGCGAGATCGTCCAGACGCCCGATCAGGTAGGACTGCGCTTCCGCGACCTGGCGTTCGAGACCACCGACGGCGAGCAGCTGCGCGGCTGGTGGATCGCTGCACGCACCGAGTCGCTGGGCCATCTGCTCCTTTGCCACGGCAACGCCGGCAACGTGGGCGACCGCATTCTCCACGCCGCCGTGCTGACGGCCGCAGGATTCGACGTGCTGCTTTTCGACTACCGCGGCTACGGGCACAGCAGCGGCAGTCCAAGCGAGGAGGGCACCTACCGCGACGCTCGCGCGGCACTGGCCTGCCTGCTAGAGCAGCCCAACGTAGACCCGGCGCGCGTCTTTTACCTCGGCGAGTCGCTCGGCGGCGCCGTCGCCGTGGATCTTGCGCTCGCGCGCGCCCCCACGGGCCTCGTGCTGGTTTCGACGTTCACCAGCGTCCGTGAGCTCGGCCGTCTGCACTATCCGTTTCTGCCAGCGCCGCTGATTCCCGACGCCTATCCGACAATCCGCAGGATTCACGGCCTGCACGCCGCGCTCTTGATCCTCCACGGCGCCCGCGACGAGATCGTGCCGCTCGCGCAGAGCAGGGCACTCTTTGAGGCTGCCCCAGGCCCGAAGCGGATGCACGTCTTCCCAGATGCCGGCCACAACGACATCCTCGAGGTAGCCGGTGCCGAGTTTGCCCGAGTCATCGCCTCCTGGGCAAGCGACCTTCGACGACCTCCGATCCCCCACTGACTTGTCTCATCCCAGCGCTCCAAACGAGATGACAACGCGTGAACCGCATCTAGGCGTGATCGTGCTCACGGTAATCGTTGTTGATTGCTGATATGAACGCTGGCCGGAGCCGGCTGGGTCTGCGAGGGTCTTGGCGTCCACGCCGTCGTTCGATGACGCCAGGTCGTCTGTACGACCATGTGGATTCCGGGGTGCTAACGGGACTCATATTTACGCCAACCATTCCCGCCAACGTCAACGCGCAGTGCGGACCCTTGGCCAGCGCGAGCGCGCTACCGTGGCCAAGGTGGCGACACCGAAGCCGATCTGCGAAAGCCCGTGCCAGCGCGCCGGCACTGGCATAGACGTGCCTGTCCGCGCCCTGATCCTGAAGGCGCTGCGAGGAGTCTCGAACACCGCGGTGATGGACTGCTTCTTTCAGGAGCGATACGCCAACTTCAGTGAGTATGCGGCGGCCGTGGGCGAGCTGTGGGGAGACGACGCGGCTCACGAACTGCGAACCGCGGTGGCGCAGGCGGCCATCTACCAACCGACGCTCGTTAGCATTCCCACGGCGCGGCAGAGAAAAGAGATGGTCGCCGAGGCCACGCTGCTTCACGTGCCCGAGCCCGATTTCCGCCTAGGTGTATCCGAGGTGCGCCACATCGTGGCTCACCCAGTCCGCACGGCGAAGCGCATCTCGGCGATTTGCAAGAGGCACGGACTTCCGTGGGAGTTCACAGTTGACGAGGGCTTCCGCTGGGCTGGCGATCAGGACGTCCAGACCATGTGATTCCTCGGCGTTCAGTGTGGTCGAAGACCGCGTTTCGCGGGTGTAAACAGCGCTCCCTTTGCGACAAGAGCAGGCCCGCGAGCTGCGCTCGCGCCACTGCCGGTTGGACGAGGAGGAGGCGTCGTGCTCGGCCGACGCGCGCTACTGCATTTCCGCGAAAGCGAGCATAAGCTTTCCTCCGTCCGAGCCGGGTCGAGTCGACTCCGGACCCCTTCCGCGAGTGGGAAGAGGTCTTGCGTTGTGGCCCATCCCGTATCGAAAAGGGGTCGCAGCGCACGAAAGGTGGCCTGGTTGCAGGCGAGCTTGGAGTCTGGTTCGCTTGTGTCGACGCTGAGTCCAACGCGTCTCATCCCGATCTGGTGATCCGTGCGCGTGCGGTCGTCCCGCGTACTGTGGGTATCCATGACAGCGAGCGAGTACCCATCGCACTACTCATGTTGTGGAGTTCTTGCCGGAGTGGGTGCGGCTGGTGGCAGCGCCGGGCGATCTGCGTGATGTCGAGCTCGAGGTGCTGGGGTGGCGGTCGGAGGCCGGCGAGACGGCACTCGTTTGCCGGTTGATCGACGGGAGTTCGGGGACGATCCCGGCGCGGTGGACGGATCTGCCGCGGCGGTGTGCGGTGGAGCGGCCGCTTGGGGTGGTCGCGACGCCGGGGGCCTGGCGGCTGTTCGGCGAGCGGCTTGACGCGTTGAGGGAGCGTTGTCCGGGTCGGTGTCGAGCCTGCGGTGAAAACGGAGGTGGCGATGTCCGGGCAGTTGGCGCTGGTGACGGGCGAGGAGGTCGTGGCGGCGGCGGTGTGGGAGACGCTGCCGGCGGAGGTTCAGCGGGCGATCGCGATCCGGCTGGCGAGGCTGGTTGCACGGCTGCTGGAGGCCGAACGTGATGAGTGAGCTCGGAAAGGTCACTGAGGAGCACCGGCGGCGGCGGGCGGTTGTGTATGTGCGCCAGTCGTCGGTCGGGCAGGTGGAGCGCAACACCGAGTCCGCCGCACGGCAGTACGCGTTGCGCGAGCGCGCGCTCGAGCTCGGCTGGCCGACGGGGTCGGTCGCGGTGGTCGACGAGGACACCGGACGGTCGGGCGCGAGCAGCGACGGGCGGCTGGGGTTCCGGGAGCTGGTCGCCGAGGTAGGACTCGGTCACGTCGGTCTGATCCTCGCGCTTGAGACCTCGCGGCTGGCGCGTTGCTCGGCGGATTGGCATCGGCTGCTGGACTTGTGTGCGTTGACCGGGACGCTGATCGCCGACGCGGACGGCGTGTACTCGCCGGCTGACTTCAACGACCGGCTGCTGTTGGGGTTGAAGGGCACGATGTCCGAGGCGGAGCTGCACTTCATCCGCGCGCGGCTCGTCGGCGGGCTGCGGAACAAGGCCGCGCGCGGCGAGCTGCGTCTGTCGTTGCCGGTCGGGCTCGATCGCGACGACGACGACCGGGTCGTGCTGTGTCCCGATGAGCAGGTCCGTCACGCGATCGACCGCGTGTTCGGCCTGTGGCGAGCGCTCGGATCGGCGCGGCAGGTCGTGATCGAGCTGATCGCCGAAGGGCAGCAGCTGCCGCGGCGCACCGTCGGGCAGCGGCGGATCCGCTGGGCGCGCGCGAGCTATGGGGCGGTGCACGACCTGCTGACCAACCCAGCGTATGCAGGCGCGTTCGTGTTCGGCCGCCAGCGAGTCGTCAAGCGGCTCGATGAGCACGGAGAGGTTCGCGTCGGCCGGGTCGACGTGCCGATCGAGGAGTGGTCCGTCTGCCTACCTGATCACCATCCCGGCTATGTCAGTTGGGATGAGTACCTCGCCACGCGGCGGCGGCTGCGGGCGAACGTGAGACCGCGCGGCGAGGGCGGTGGCGCGGCGCGCGAAGGCGCCGCGCTGCTGCAGGGGCTGGTGCGCTGCGGGCGCTGCGGGCGCAAGATGCAGGTCGCGTACTCGGGCACGACCGGCAAGGTCGGTCGGTATGCGTGTGTGCGCGGGCGCGACTCCCACGGCACCGGCCGGGCGTGCCAGTCACTCGGCGGCGGGAGGCTGGACAAGGCGGTCGCCGACGCGTTCTTGGACGCGGCCGCGCCGGCCGGAATCGCCGCGACCGCTGGCGCGATCAGCGAGCTCGAAGCCCAGCACGAGCAGCGGCTCGCGGGCCAGCGGCTGGCGGTCGAGCGCGCGCAGTATGAGGCGGACCGCGCGCAGCGGAAGTTCGACGCGTGCGAGCCGGAGAACCGGCTCGTCGGCCGCACGCTCGAGCGTGCCCTGGAGGAGGCGCTGACCAGCCTGCAGCGCGAGCACGGCAGACTCGCCCAGCTCGAGCGTGCCCGCCCCGTCGCGCTGAACGACCTCGAGCGTCAAGCGCTCGCGCGGCTCGCGCGGGACCTGCCGCGCCTGTGGGCCGCGCCGACGACCGCAGATCGCGACCGCAAGGAGCTGCTGCGGACGCTGATCGGCGAGGTGATCGTCACCGCCCATCACGACGAGCGCCGCGCCGCTGTCGAGGTGCAGTGGGAGGGCGGCGCGCGGACCGAACTGAGCGTGCCGCTCAGGGTCCCCGGCAAGCTCGCGCAGGACCGGACCGCGCAGGACACCGTGGAGCTGATCCGCCGTCTCGCCGAGCACCAGAGCGACCGGCAGATCGCCGGGATCCTCGCCCGCCAAGGCCACCGAACCGGAACCGGCCTGCCGTTCACCCAGGCGCGCGTCCGCGGCGTGCGCAAGCGAGCCGGCATCCCGGCCGCCCCACCAGCCGATCCTGCCGGCGAGCTGCTGACGATCGAGCAGGCCATGAGCGAGCTCGCTGTGTCCACGTACACGATCCGCCGCTGGATAAACAACGGGCTGCTGCCCGCCGAGCAGACCACCCCGGGCGCGCCGTGGCGGATCCGGCTCACCGATGAGATCCGCGCCCGGTTCGTGCCGGACGTACCCGACGGCTATGCGCCGCTCGCCGACGCCGCGCGCCAGCTCGGGTGCGCCCGCTAGACCGTGTTGCACAAGGTCCAACGCGGCGAGCTGCACGCGATCCACGTCACCAACGGCCAACGAAAGGGCCTCAGAATCAAGGTTCCCGGCCCGCGATTGGACCAACTACCCAACGACTGACCCAGGAGGTGCATTGTGAAGCGACCCCCAGAGTGCTCAGCAGCGCATTGCCCGGCGCGCAGTCATTGCCGGCCGCGTCCAAGGTGTGTGGTTCCGCGACTCCGCGCGGCGACGCGCTGAATCGCTCGGGGTGGCGGGCAGGGCGCGCAACCGGCTCGACGGGACAGTTGAGGTGTGGGCCGAGGGGCGGCGAGATGTAGTGGAGGTAATGCTTGACTACTGCCGCACGGGGCCGCCGCGGGCGGTTGTGGAACGCTTGACCGTCGATGAGGTGACGCCGGCCGGGCTACACGACTTCGACGTGCGCTAGGCAGGGCACGGTCGTCCCGGGGTTAGCCATAGAATCGGCGATGCATGGGCACGGATTCACCCGCGCGGCCGATGTTGACGGTAGATGTCGTTGTGCTGACCGACGCTCCGGCTCCCAGCTTGCTTCTTGTTCAGCGCGCGCACCCACCATTTGCGGGCCAATGGGCCCTCCCGGGTGGCTTCGTCGAGGAGGGCGAGCAGGTCGCTGACGCCGCGCCGCGCGAGCTGGCCGAGGAGACCGGCCTCAAAGCGGGCTCGTTGCGGCTACTCGGCGTCTACGACACGCCGGGGCGAGATCCCCGAGGCTGGACGGTGTCGATTGCATACCTCGCCACGGTGCAGACGGAGGTGGCGGTCAGTGGCGCCGACGACGCCCGCGACGCGCGCTCGTTTCACGCCGACGCCCTGCCGAAGCTTGCCTTCGACCACGCCTTGATCATCGGCGACGCGCTGGAGGGCCGCGCTGCGCTGGTGGGAGGGAGATCTAGGTAGGTCAACCAGGACACGTTCGTCATCGATCGTTTGTCACGCACCGCCATATCAGTTGTAGTTCCTGAGGACGTTGTTCATCCGGGCCTCCTGGGAGCCTGGTTGGTGTCGAAGCCAGCTCACCTACCTTTCCAGTGCCGAGCGGCCGTTCGGGCTCTGCCTCAGCGGCGGCTGCCAGCGATTGCATAGCTCGCGTTCCAAGCGCTCGAGGTCACAGCCATCTCCCGCCCAAGCCGCGAGCCTCAGGTCATGACAGGCGCGAAGCTCGGTCGGCAGAAGTGTGCCGGCGCGGCCGATGTACAGCGGCCGGTCATCCGGCGGCCTCTTGAGTCCGATCTCCTTCCAGGCCCCTGGCTCCCCATGCACCGCGTAGAGGCCCGGCTCTTGCGGAAACCGCGCGAGCGCCTCGGGCATTGGCCGCGCGCGATCGCTCGACAGCGCCAGCCCGGCCTCCTTGATCGCGTCGAGCAGCTCGTGCAGCGATGGGTCCTCTGCCAGCGGCCCCGGCCAAGAATGCCATCCCTCCGGCATCCCACCGTGCACAGTGATCACGCGATCCCGGCACGCACCGGCCGTGACTGCCGACCGTTCGTCGGACTGATTCTCACTGGCGCCGCGTCGTCCCGCCAGTAGCCAATCGGACGAACGTCCGCTCTGCCGTTCGGCCGGACGGGCGTGGACTACGACTCGCAGCCGACGAGTTGTTCTCCCGGGCGAACGAGATTCCGTTACCGTGGGCTGCCGACGGCGGCCGCGTGTTGAACGGCCGACAGCAACGGCGGACCAAAGGGGGCCGAATGCTAAATGGAGCAGAGCTCATCGAGCGAGGCGACGAGCAGTGGGATGCCGCGCGGGCGGCGTTCAACTTGGCGATCGACCAGCGGCCTGCGATGGTGGCACGGCCTGGCAACGCAGAGGAGGTTGCCGCGGTCGTACGTCATGCCCGCGAGAACGGCTTGCGTGTCGCCGTGCAAGCCGAGGGACACAGCGCGGGCCCGCTAGCTGGAGTGGGCGAGGACACGCTCCTGCTGAAGACGGCGCGCATGACGGGGGTCGAGATCGACGCCGAGAATCGCCGCTCACGCGTTGGTGCCGCTGCCAAGTGGCAGGACGTCAGCGCACTGGCCTCGCCGCAGGGCCTCGCCGGCCTATCCGGCTCCTCGGCCGAGGTCGGGGTCGTCGGCTACATGTTGGGTGGCGGACACGGCTGGCTTGCGCGCAAGCACGGTCTGGCGTGCAACAGCGTGGTCGGGGCCGAAGTCGTCACCGCCGACGGACAGCTCTTGCGCGCCGACCGCGAGCACGAGCCCGACCTCTTCTGGGCGCTGCGCGGCGGCGGCGGGAGCTTCGGCGTGGTGACCGCGCTCGAGTTCGAGCTCTACCCCGTGCCCGAGCTCTACGCCGGCATGTTGACTTGGCCCTGGGAGCGCACGGCTGACGTCCTCCACGCGTGGCGCGAGTGGGTCTCCGGTCTGCCCAACGACATGAGCACGTGGGCGCGAGTCCTTCAGGTCCCGCCGCTGCCCGACATCCCGGAGCCCGTTCGCGGCCGTCAGCTCGTGGTCGTCGAGGCCGCCTACCTGGGCGCTGAGGAACCCGGAGGCGAGCTTATGCGGCCTCTGCGCGACCTCGCACCGGAGCTCGATACCTTCGCGGCCGTTCCGCCCGCGGCGCTGGGACACCTACACATGGATCCCGAGGATCCCGTGCCCTTCGCTACGAGCGGCCAGTTGCTGGACGAGCTCCCACCGGCGGCGATCGACACGATCGTCGAGGCAGTCGGCCCTGACTCCGGATCGCCGCTTCTGTCGCTCGAGCTGCGCCTGCTCGGGGGCGCGCTGACCGAGGCCCCGCCAGATGCGGGCGCCCTCGCCAGCCTCGACCAAGCGTTCCTGACCCTGGGCGTAGGCATGGTCATGGACCCCGGTATGGCGTCGGCGATCAACGCGCATTTGGACCTAGTCTCCAACGCACTCGAGCCGTGGGACTCGGGCGTCAAGTACGCCAACTTCGTCGACGTCCCCATCGACACCCGCATGTGCTATCCGCCTGAGACGTTCGACCGGCTCCGAGAGGTGAAGGCGCGCTACGACCGGCACGATCTCTTCCGGGCAAACCACCCGATCCCGTGCTCGACGGCCGCGGGATAGCACCGGCAAGCGTCCACACCAGCCAGGCGCAATCCCTCCGTCGAATCAGGCGCGATGTGTCGTCGGTGAGCTCCGGGCGCGCTTGTGCCCTCTTCGATGCCGGCGCACTCGACGTGGCAGCGGGGCGAACTGACGGATGCCTTGGACATGGCGCTCCTCGCGATAGGCATTCCCACCCGCTCAAGCGCCCTGAGACCCGGGTAGACGCCTTGAGCCACAAATCCCGCATTTTGGAGCGGAGCAACCCCGCAGCTTGCGCAGGAAGCCGTGCGTTGTTGCGAGGTGGGAGAAGGCGGCCAAGCGCGCTTCGACCGGGTGCCGCAACACGGTCGGGACACCGATGGCGCGTCTGCCGCTTCGGGAAGGTCTGTTCGATCTGCCCGGCAACCCGGAATCGACTTCCCCAAGCTACGCGCAGTCCGCGCGCTCGTGCAGCAGTCTGGGCACGTCAGCGATCGAGTCCACGATCTCTGTGGGCGTCACTCCTGAAGTGTCGAGTGCGTCCTTCCGGTACTTGCCCGTGCGCACGAGAATGCCGCGAAGGCCAGCGCAGATTGCGCCGCCGATGTCGGCCTCGATATCGTCGCCGATCATCACTGCGGCGTCCGACGACGCATTCAGGTCGGCCAGCGCGGCGGCGAAGAATGCGGGGGCCGGCTTTCCGACCACCGTCGCCTCGCTGCCTGTGGCGTACTCCAACGCGGCCGAGTAGGCACCGACGTCGAGCGCGAGGCCATCTGCCCGGCGCCAATAGCGGTTGTGCTGAAGTGCCACTAGCTCTGCTCCGTCCATCAGCAGACGGAATGCGTCGTTGAGCACATCTGCCGTGAACCCCTGACCGAGATCGCCAAGCACTATGGCGTCCACCGCTGCGCCGCTTGGGGCCTGTGCGAGCTCTGTGAGATCCTCGCGTAAGGCCTCACTTACGAGCAGCTTCACGGACCGATGTCCCTGTTCGCGGCAGTGGCGCACGGCCAGCGCCGCGGGAGTGAGCACCTCGTGCCTCGCAACATCGAACCCGAGCTCCTGTAGATGATCGACGATCTGCCGACGCGACTTGGAGGTCGTGTTTGTCACCAGCCGGATGCCGGCGCTCAGCGCCCGTATCTCGTCCAGCGCAGCGATTGCGCCCGCGATCGGCTCATCTCCGATATACAGCACGCCGTCGATGTCGAGCAAGAAAGCCGGCAGGATGCTCTTGCCGAACATGCGCCAACTGTAGACACGTCTCAGTCAGCCAATGCCGGCGAGGCAGCCTGCCGAGCATGGTCGCGCGCAAACATGGCCGTGATGACATCGCACGCCCCTTGGCCGACGTCGGCTGACGAGCTGCGCCGCCAACAGCGGCAGCTGGCCGCGGCGCGACCCCCAGACTGGCGCCCGCCGCCTCACGTTTACGCGGTTGGCGGGTGTTTCGTCTGCTTTGCACGCAAGGCGTCTGAGCGGGACGTGCGTGGTGAGTTCGGCTGGCCGGGGCAGCGCTCGCTGTGGATAAGCGAATCGTGGGAAACGCTGTAGTCACAGGTTACGTCGGGGCTGCGTTTCAGCCCGGACTCCTCGCCCTGCGCGAGGGCCGGTTGCTGGAGGCCGCGGTTCGAGCGCTGCCGCAGGTCCCCGACCTGCTGCTGATCAACGCCACGGGGCGCGATCACCCATGGGGCGCAGGTCTCGCACTCCATCTCGGCGCGATCCTCCGGCTGCCGACCGTTGGCGTCACCCACAGACCCTTGCTTGCCGGTGGGGAATGGCCGCCGGACGAGCCAGGCGCGCGCAGTCCCATGGTGCTCGGCGAAGAGACGGTCGGCTGCTGGCTGCGCACGCGTCAGCGGGCGCGGCCATTGGCGGTTCACCCGGGCTGGCGAACCGACCTCGACACTGCCTGCGCCGTCGTGTTCGCCGCCGTGCGTCGCGTGCGAACGCCCGAGCCCCTACGGGAGGCACGCCGCGTCGCCCGACGCGCTCGGGCGGGTGTGTAGGTCCGGGCGTACAGGGTCGAGCCCCACCTGGGCCCAAACGATCCTATGGAGCGGTCCAGGCCCTCTCTCCCGCATACAGACGCCAACGGTCTTTAGGGGAACACGGGCTGGCGCTGGCATGATGAGTGGTCGCTTCGCGTGACCCCTTCCCTTCAATCGAAAGTGGTCATAACCGCAGCCCGTATCGGGATGGGGTAGAGACCGACGTGAAGCCCCGTTCGCTCGGAGGTTGTTGAGAGCCCAGCGCCGGACTCGAACCGGCGACCCCTTCCTTACCATGGCTGCGTTTTGAAGGTGAATTTTTGGGCCTAATTCCGCATGAATACTGGGGTTTCGGCACGTGCAGGTTGTCACCGCGTCACGCTGCAAATCGCCGTAAATTGCGTTCGATTGTTGGCGATATTGGCAGCGCTGCCAATTGAAAAGTGCCGGCCGCGAAGCAGACAAGACGTCGCGCTTTGCGGATGCGAGGATACAGTGAAAGACTGCTGCTTGGAGTCGAAAGCGGAGGCTTCCACTGCGGCATGCGAGACGCTCGCAGCTCGTCCAAACTGGGCACGCTCGCGGAGCGGACTCACGCCCTCGCATCCGGGCAAAGCGGGTGTCTCCGCTTCGCTAGGTCGCGTTGCCGCACGCGTTCGCCGATGCGTCAGATCTGTTCGGGAGCTGGCGCTCACGTCTTCTCGCTAGGCTCGGTCGATGCGTGCAAAGGCCGACAATCCGCCGCCTGAAGCGGGAAAGCTGCCCACCGGCCGGCTCGGGCGGACGGCGCGGGTCGGCGGGCTGGTAACGGGTCAGGGTCTGCGGTGGGCGGGGATGCGAACCGCCAATCGGGTCCGGACGCCCGAGCAGGCCGCAGCCGCCCAAAGCGAGCGGACCGCAGCGCTCGTCCAGCAGCTCGTTGACCAGCTTGGGCAGATGCGCGGCGCGGCGATGAAGGTCGGCCAGATGATCTCGATGGTCGAGTTCGACGGCCTTCCCGAGGACGAGCAGGACGAGCTGCAACGCCGCCTCGCCGCGCTCCGCGACAACGTCCCGCCGGTGCCGTTCGCAGACCTCGAGAAGCTCGTGCGGCGGGAGTTCGGTGGGCCGCTCCGGCGCGTGTTCCGCGAGTTCGACGAGCGTGCGTTTGCCGCGGCCTCCATCGGCCAGGTCCATCGCGCCACCACTGTCGACGGCGATGAGGTGGCCGTGAAGATCCAGTACCCCGGGGTCGCGGAGGCCATCGAGACGGACCTGCGTAACGCGACGCTGCTGCTGCCGCTCGTCAAGCGGCTCGCCCCAGGACTGGACGCGAAGGCGCTCGCCGCGGAGATGCGCGAGCGGATCGCGGAGGAGCTTGACTACGAGCTCGAGGCACAGAACCAGCGCCGCATCGAGCGGCTGATGCGGGGACATCCGTTCGTCCTCGTGCCCCGGATCCATACGGACCTCTCGACCCGGCGCGTGCTGGTGTCCGAATACGTCGAGGGGAAACGCTTCGAGGCCGTGCGCCGAGCCGACGAGGCGCAGCGTGACCGCTACGGCGAGATTGTCTTCCGGCTCTACTTCGGTCTGCTCTATCGCGACCGTATCGCCCTCGGAGATCCTCATCCCGGGAACTACCTGCTGTGCCCTGACGGGCGGGTCTGCTTCCTGGACTTCGGCCTGGTGCGCTACGTCGACGCCGCGCGCGTGGCCGACGAGCAGGCGATCGCCCGCGCCGTCCGCGACCGGGACGCGGCGGCCGTCAAGACGGCCCTGCTCGCGGGCGGATATCTGCCCGCGAGCAGGGCCGACGCGGTCGACGCCGACTTTGCGCTCGGCCTAATGCGAATGGCGATCAAGTGGTACGCCGTGCCGGGAGAGCGACGCTTCTCGCCCGACGATGCCAGTCGGCGTCAGGACCGTGGGCGTCCAGACAGCGAGCAGCGGGCCGCGATGAGGGTGCAGGTCAACCAGCTCACCCTGCCACCCGAATCGATCTTGATCCGGCGGATGCACGCCATCGTCGCCGTCGTTCTGCAGCAACTCCGGTCAGGCGCGGACTGGGGCGCGATTGCCGCGGAGTACCTGCACGGAGACAAGCCCGCGACGCAGCTGGGGCAGGCGGAGGCCCACTTCCTTAAAGGCCGGTAGTCGAACACCAGCGCGCAGAGACCCGCTCGTGCGAAGTGCTCGGCGCCGGCGTCGAGAAGCTGGTCTCGCACTCAGCGCGGCGGATCCCGTGTTAGGTTAGTGGGCGCGAGGTCCATCGGCGCTTCGGCGAGCACCCGCACCTGCTCGAGCTCGCGCTCGCGACTGCTCCGGTAGAACGGCTCGTAGACGCCGAGGCCGGCAGAGTTGACGAGCACCTCGACGGCCCGTTCGCCGCCGTCCACCGTCGCGGCGAGAGCGTCGCGGGCCGCGGCGTCGGCGAGGTTGGTCGGGATGACGGCGGCGTTACCCAGCTCTGCGGCCAGACGCTCGAGTCGCTCGACCCGGCGGGCCACGAGCGTGACGTGGTGACCACGCGCGGAAGCGCACGGGCGAGTTGCTCACCGATGCCGGACGAGGCGCCGGTGACGAGCGCCGTGGACATGCTGGCGGGCTCGGGCAGGGCCACGCCGGTGCACCGCGATTTCTGCGAGGTCGCGATCGCACAGGACGGTGAGGTTCGCTCCTCGGGTCGGGTCGACACGACGCCCGAGCGCCTCGAGCTGTTCGGCGCAAGCCTTCACCCGCGCGATCGGGTGGCGCTCGAGGTCAGCGGCGGCGCCTGGGAGGTAGCTCGCATCCTCGAGCGCCACGTCGCACGGGTCGTGGTCGTGAGCCCCGCCGATACGGGGATCCGCCAGGCGCGCGCGAAGACCGATCGCCTGGACGCGCGCACGCTAGCGAGGCTGTTGGCGGCCGGGGAGCTTGACGCGGTCTTCTCACCGGATGAGCGCTGCCGGGTGATGCGCCGTCGCCTTTCGCGGCGTGAGCAGATGGTGCGCGCGCGCTCGCGCGCGAAGAACGAGATCCACGCGGTGCTCGTGCGCCG
Source organism: uncultured Solirubrobacteraceae bacterium (assembly GCA_963767655.1). Lineage (GTDB taxonomy): Bacteria > Actinomycetota > Thermoleophilia > Solirubrobacterales > Solirubrobacteraceae > Palsa-744. Next base: position 173,609 of record CAVYET010000005.1, read on the forward strand.
GCTCGTTGGCCGCCCGCCCGCCTCTGACCTGTTCGGGGTCAAGGGGCGCCAGTGGCTCGCCGAGCTCGATCTGCCGCTCGAGGAGTCAGAGACGATCGAGGCGTGCATGCGCCACATCGAGTTCCTGGACTCAGAGATCGCGACGGTCGAGCGACAGATCGCCACAGAGGCTCTCCGATCGGCTGAGATCAGGCGGCTGATGACCGTGCCCGGGGTCAACGTGATCTGCGCGGCGAGCTTCATGGCGGCGGTCGGGGAGATCCGCCGCTTTGAAAACCCCCGGATGCTCACCGGCTATCTCGGCCTTGACCCGCGCGTCTACCAGTCGGGCTCGGCGCCGGCGACGGGCGGGCATATCTCAAAGCAGGGGTCTGCCTCGGCGCGCTGGGCGCTGGTCGAGGCGGCGTGGTCGGTCGTTCGCCAGCCCGGCCCGCTGCACGCCTTCTATCAGCGAGTGCGTGTGCGCCGTGGACATGGGATCGCCGTCGTTGCAAGCGCGCGCAAGCTCGCTTGCCTGTTCTGGTTCTTGCTCACCCGCGGTGAGGACTACGCCCACCAGCAGCCATCGCTGACCGCCAAGAAGCTGCGGCTACTTGAGATCCGCGCTGGCGCCCGGACACTGAAGGGCACACCGACCGGCACCTGGGCCACCAGGCAGGCGATGCGCGAGGGCGAGCGCAAACTCGCCGAGCAGGCCGAGGCCTCCTATGAGCAGATGGTCCGCGACTGGCAGGCGGCCACGCCGAAGAAGGCGGGCGCGAGCGTGACACCGGGGCGCGCATCACAAAAGCCCTCAAAGGGCAAAGTCACGCGGCAGACCACAAGCCCCTGACGTCTGCTCTTCGACTCGTCCTCTACTCGCGCCCACCAGAAGCCTAACGCCCTGAAGGCTCCTCGACAACACGCCGGCCGGCTCCGGCGGCGACCCCGCCTGTCCAAACAGCGGCTGAATCACGCCGGCCGCCAGCGCCCGGTCGAAAACGACGCCACAGGAGGCCCTCTGCGGCCCTCGCGAGGTGAACTGCGACCGATCCCCTATCCGAAATCCTCGCAAAATCCAACCGATACCGAACTCCAGCCCTTGATTTTCATCGGTCGTCCCAAGCGATCGTCAGTCGCGGAGATTCAGCGACGCTCGTGTTGTGGTCAGTGCGATAGTGCAACCACAAGGGCGGCACGACCGTTTCTCTTCGGTCCTACCACGGAGCGCGGGTGCCGACGACCAGCTACAGGCCGTCTGACACGCGGCCGTAGCGAAGGTAAACGACGCGAGAGCCAAACGTGCGTGTCTCGATCAGCTCGAGGCTGATCTTGTTCTCCGAGCGAGGGAAGTAGGGCGTGCCGCCGCCGAGTAGGACAGGACTGACGAACAACCGCCACTCGTCGATCAGCGCCAGCTTCATACACGCGCGGGCGAGACCGGCGCCGCCAACGGCGATGTCCTTTCCGGGCTGTTCCTTGAGCCGTGAGACCTCCTCGCTGAGACCGTCCCTGGCCAGGGTGGTGTTACCCACCACGCTCTTTAGCGTCGTGGAGAACACGACCTTCGGCAAGGCCTTCCAGATCTGAGCGAACTCGACCTGCTCCGCGGCCAGCGGACTCTCCTCGGCGGTCTCCCAGTAGACCATCGTTTCGTAGAGCCGCCGTCCGCAGAGGTGCACACCGGTTTCCTGGATCTGCTGGGTGTGGAACCGAAACAGCTCCTCGTCGGGCACCGACCAGTCGATCGCGCCGTCCGGCCCAGCGATGAAGCCGTCCAGCGACACACTCATCGAGTAGATCAGCTTGCGCATCAAGACCTCCTTCGTCGTTGCAGACCGGTCCCACCTCGTCGCCACATGCAAGGACGCGCGGCGATCAACGTGCTCCTCGTCCCGATCAGCTCTTCACCCGCGAGAGGTCGCAGGTTCGAAACCCGCCTCGCCCGTCACCTAACAACCTACTGCCGTTCGACGAGCGCTTTGAAGTTGTGGAGAGCTTCTTCGAGACTCTTGGCATTCATGCGCTTAACGATGAGCGCATCAGCGATCGTGCCGAACACGCCGCCCGGCAGCGCGTAGTCGAACGTCGTGGTCAGGCGTGTTCCATCGCCTTCCGGGGTGAGCTCCCAGCGAGCTCGCCCCGACATCATGCCGTCTAGTTGGAGAAGCTGCAGCTTGCCCGGCTGGTACTCGAGAACCGTCTCGGTGATCGACATGGACATGCCCGCCGACTTCACCTTGAAGGCGACCTTGCCCCCTTCGTCGGGGAAGGGAGCGGCGATGTCGATCTCCGTCATGCCCGGATACCAGTCCGGCCAGCGACTGGCATCGCTCAAGAGCGCCATGGTCTCCTGCGGCGAGGCCTTGATCTGGACATTGCGTTGCACGATCGCCATCGTGGATCTCCCCGCTCTCTGTTGTGTGTCGTTATGCCTCCGCGACGCGGCTGCGGGAATCTGCTGCGGCCGAACCGGATAGACCCAGCGTCAAGCCGCCACGCTCCCCGCGTGCCTTTTCGTCACGATTCGAAGTCTATGTCGCGCCGCGTTGCTGCTTCGCGCGAAAAAGCAGGCGCCTGCATCTGACGCGGCTCACTGCCGCTGCGGACGACCTGGAGGCGCCGGCGCTGACGACCTGATCACGCCTGCTTACGCGGCGCATTGCGGCAGCCGTCTGTTGTTGGGAAACGATGACGTTCTGCGTGAGCTGGTGGCACTTGAAGCCGTTGGCATCCGAGCCGTTCTCGACGGTGGTCACGCCGTCAGGCTTGGCCATCTGCATTGGCCCGTCGAGGCGGATACCACCGAAACGAGTGGCCAGTAAGCCGTCGCATCGATCAGTGGGATGGACACGTGGGCTCGTGCGCGGGATACTCGCATCGTGTCTGCGCTCGGTCGTTCACGCCAGCGTCTTGCGGGGGTCTTGAACTCGGCGTTCGCCGAGGGCCTGTTGAGCGAGCAGACACATTCGTACCGGCTCGGCCTGCTGTTTGCTCCTCGTCTGATCGACCCGCAGCGGCTGATCGGTGACCTCACGCTCCGCCGTGGCCGCTCGCGGCCCATGGCCGTGGCACGGGAGGCCTGGGGTGGGCCGCCAGTGTGCGCACTGCCGCGGGGTTAGGTGGATCGGGGGTAGAACCGCTGCTGCTCGCGCTGGACGCGGTCGAGCGCGACCGGCTGCTCGTCGGGCGCCATCCCGCATGCGACGTGGTTGTTGCCGATCCAACCGTGTCGCGTCGGCACGCGCAGCTCACCCTTCGTGGCGGTGTATGGGTGCTGCAGGATCTCGCCTCGAAGAACGGGACCAGCGTGAACGGTAAGCGCGTGGGGCGCGTCACGCTACACGCCGGAGACGTGATCTCGCTAGGAAACCAAGCGATTCAGATCGACTGACGCGCGTCTGTGCGCGACACTGCTGATATCGCCGGGGCAAAGATGGCATGAACAGGGCCTCCCTCGGCTCAGCGCGAGACACTCGCGTGAATTGGTAATTGCCGGAACTCGAAGGAGGCCCCGAGATGACGATCGTAGCTGGCTTTGACGTGCACCGCAGACAGATCACATTCGACGCTTTGGACACTGAGACGGGCGAACTGACGCGTGGGCGGATCGACGCGACCCCAGCCGCGGTGGAACGCTGGGTTGCACGCTTCGAGGGTCGCGAAATGCAGGTCGCGCTGGAGGCGTGCACCGGCTGGCTGTTCGTCTCCCGTGCGCTGCAGCGTGCCGGTGGAGTCGCTCATCTGGCCGAGCCGGTGGAGACGAGCGCGCTGCGCGGGCGCAAGCGCCGGGCGAAGACCGATCGCGAGGACGCGCGCTGGCTGCGCACGCTGCTTAGCGAGGGGCGGCTGGGGGAATCCTGGATCCCGCCGGAACATGTGCGGGGGTGGCGCTCGCGCGCGCGGCTACGCAAGACGCTCATCGACGAGCGCACGCAGTGGCTGGCGCGCGTCCAGGCGACGCTGTTTCACCACGGCATCAGTGGCGCTCCCGCCGAGCTGCGCAGCGGCGGCGGACGCGAGTTCCTGCGGGAGCTGGAGCTGCCCGCTGACGCGCGCGAGCGGATCGCGATCGCACTGGCAATGGTCGACTCACTCGAGCACCAGTTGCGCCCATTGGAGTCAGAGCTGCGCAAACTCGCGCGCCGGCAGACCGGCTGCCGTGCATTGATGGGCCAGTTCGGCATGGGCGAGCTGACCGCGCTGATGACGCTCACAGAGCTCGGCGACGTCCAGCGCCTGTCAGCATCACGCAAGGCCGTACCGATGGCCGGGATCGACATCGGCGTGCACCGCTCCGATCGACGCTCACGCGTCGGCAAGCTGGGCCGCCAGGGCTCACCGCACCTGCGCTGGGCGCTCTATGAGGCCGCCCTGTCGGCGACTCGCCCGAAGAGCCCCGACCATGAGGACTACCTCGCGCTGAAGGCGCGCGGGCTCACACACACCCGCGCGTCGATAACGATCGCGCGCAAGCTCGCGCGACGCTCCTTCCACATCCTGCGCGAGCTCGGCCCCGCCGCGCTCGAGCCGATCTCGACCACCCGAGCACCAACCGACACCACAGCTCGCTCCGCTACGCCCACCACTCCAAGATGGCACCCAAGCTTCCGACCAGCTCCAAGAACGCTCGCGGCTCCCACGTCAGCGTGGCGGCCCACGAAAGACCGAGCGGTCGGAATCGCTCCACCCGGAACGACCGATCAACCATCACGTCACCGACCATCAGGTCGCGGACCCAGATAAGCCCGGGCATCCACGGAGCGCACCACGACCACACCAAGCACAACCACTCACCCCCAGACCCCGCCACTTGACGGGAGGCCACAGTTCAGATAAGCGAGCGTCTGGCGAGCGGCCGCCGAGACGCCTGGTGGTCGTCCGAAGCGGGTATCGCCTGATGCCACCATCGACTTCCGCTATCTGCTGAAGGCAATAGTCTCGAACCGAGAGGCCACCAAGTTGCCGGACGAGTGCTTCACGTCGTGTCTCGACCGCCGCAGTCTCCGAGGTACTCCGATTCGAGCATGAGATCCCTGATGAGGGACTGGTACTCGAGGTGGGGGTGGTGCTCGGTGGTGCGCCAGTGCCGGCCTTCCTGCCCCTGCATGTAGGCGCGGTACTTCGGGGCGCCGGGCAGTCGGATGTTGTCGGCCACGACCACTGACCCCGGGTGTAGCCATCGGCAGTCGAGTATGTGCTGGAGGTCGTGGAGGTAGGCAGCCTTGTCGTGGTCGATAAAGACGAAGTCCAGCCCGCCGTCGCTGAAGTTGTGTTCGCCGACGAGCCGTGCGACCGTTTGCCCACCGTCGTCGAGTGACCCCACCACCACGCTCAGGAGCTCGCCGACGCCGGCATGGTTCCAGATGCGGCGGGCGATGGCGGCGTTGGCCGGGTTGAGCTCGATAGACCAGAGCCGCGCGTCCTCCGACATCACGCGGACCATTCGGAGCGCGCTGTAGCCGCAGTAGGTGCCCAACTCCAGCAGTCGACGCGGTTGCGCTCGCCGGACCGCTCGGTCCAGGACCTCGCCCTTCTCGTCGCCGACATGCATCATCGCGCTGTGCCGGTAGCAGAACTCGTCGATGACTCGGATGGCGTCGTCGACGTCACCGGGCCGGGCTCGGGCTTCGACATACCGGGCGAGCGCTTCCTCTCGCCCGTCGCCGACCTGCCCTTGCGTGCTCATACGCCTGAAACCGACGGCCATGCGCAAGACCGACCAGCGCAGCAACGGGAGGCGCCGACCGCCGAGCTCCGTCAGAGGACGCATGCCTTGACCCTACATCTGTTGAGCCGGGAGCCGGATCGGCGTGCCGCAGGACGGGTTGAACGGGCAGGAGCACTGAGCGCACCGACGCGCGACACTTCCGCATTGCGTCGCGTAAGCAGGCGTGTGCCGATCCTCGGTCGGCGCCGTCCAGTTTCGTCCAACTCGGACGTCTCGCTGGCAACTCGGGGCGCGCCCCCTTTCGGCGCAAAGCGAGACACCGGCGTGTTGTGACCGGGAGCTACGTTGTTCGGGACGGCAGCACGGCGATCAGAGTACGAAGCGATAGTGCGCTCAGCCATCCGAACCCGGCCGTGACCGAGATGCGCTGAAAGACACCGCCTCGCCCGGCAAGGCGCGGCTTACCACCGAACGCCGCGCCGAACAGCACAAATGCGCTCGTCATCGCAAGAGCTGAGCCAGCCGAATACGAAGCCCAGCGATACTCCCCCCGCCGAGCGGCGGACGTTGCGCAAATCAGGGCCGCAACAGGTATCCCGGCGAAGATCGGGATTGCGCAGAGGGTATGCAGCCTTCCACTGCGTGTGGGTGCGATTGACGGCGTGCGGCCAGGATCATCGTGATCTCGCGACGACCGCGGGAAGCCAGCCACTGGGTCGGTCACGAACAGCCCGGAGCCGATGAGTCCACCGCCGACCCCGAAGATCAACGCTGAGACGACGCGTGGCCCTGCGGTCTGCTTTTGGCTCCGCGCAACGCCGTTTGCCGCGATGCAGTAGAGCGTGCCGGTGAGCACGAAGTTCGCACGCTGCAACCAGCCACCGCGACCGCGCGCTAGGGAACTCACTGCGTGACGCCGCCAGTCGTATCCGGGGCGTCTCGCCCCGATTACCATGAAGCTACTCACGAAAAGCGGCCCTGCAGCGACCCCGCACGCGATCTCTGTCGGGACCACCAGCGCGGCGCTCTGACCCGCGGACATGGCGGACACGCTACTGAGTGGCTGGCGAACAGCCGTGCCAGGGCTGTGGCGATTGCTTTCCCTTGACGAGCGGTAGCCAGCGTCGGCGCTGATGGCGTCGCTGCTTAGGACGAGATCCAGGCGTCTCAATGGCCAGGGACCGCGCGCCTGCTTACGACGCGAAGCAGGCTTCGGGCGACCGGATGCGGCGCGCGGCGGCTCCAGGTCCAGCCCACCGCGACTGAAGGGGATTCGTTCAGGCACTTATCGCGAGAAGTGCCTGAATCACGCGTAATCGCCGATGATCCGCGTGCATCCGCCGATTGGGACCGAGCTGTCCGCTTCGCAAACTCCCTGCTATTAGGGACCTTCGAGCGCGAAACTTGCCGGGAGACTCGGTGGATCGCACCCAGGAGGTCGCCGGTTCGAGTCCGGCTAGCTCCATCGCTCAAGGTCGCTGCGCGCGGCCTCGGACTAGAAAGGCGTCATTTCATCGGACGCGGTCGGATCAGCACCGTGTCGATCATCGGCCGGTACTCCCGCTCTGCTGGTGATTACCTCGTCGCCGCTTCGCGCGATGCCTATTCCGTAGCTAATGCCGCCTGAGACGAGCGCGAGTGCCACGAGTGCCGACGACGCAATCAGGCACGCAAAGGTGGTCAGCAGGAGAGCGACGGCCCTGATGGCGAGCTCGAGCGTTTGGTCGGAATCGCGGCGTCGCATCCTGCAGCTTGCTGCTTACGGGTGGTGTCGCGCGACGGCGGGTCGCCTGACGCGGCTTGGTGGAGCTCTTCGACTTCGGAGGCCCTACCCAGAACGGCGGGGCGCCTTTGCGCGTAGGTTGCGCGGTCCGAACGACGTGAGCAGCTCGTAGTGGTAGACATCGGAGAAACTACGTATGGCGCGCGTCCGGAGCAGCTCGCGTTGCCGCTCAGCGCCGGCCATCGGTGCGCCTGGCGGCGACCTCGGGCGATGGGACGACCATGACGGGACGATCAGCGTGCTGGAGGACCGCATGCGAGACGCTGCCCAGGAGCACCGACTTCAGGCCGCTGAGACCGCGGGTTCCGAGCACGATCACGTTCGCGTCCACGTCGCCGGCTGCAACGAGGATCGTTTCTGCGATCGTCGTTCCGCGCATCCCGATGCGTGCCTGTGCGGGGCAGACCTGCCTCCTGCGCAAGCTGGGCCCCCTGCTCGGCGCGCATGCGGGCGCTGTGTTCGCTGACGGCGTCGATTTCGTCTGACAGGAAAATAGAGTTCAGGCTGCCACCGCCTGCTGCAGCGTGACGGTGTGTCCGAGCGCTTCGAGCTGGGCGATCAGGCGTTTGGTGGTGCGCTCGGGGTCGCGCTTGCGGAAGTAGTCACCGCCGAGGTCGTTGTAGAGCTCGCCGGTGGAGAGCATGTGCCAGCACGCGCAGATGATCGAGTGCTTGACCGCACCGAGGGCCTTCTTGTGGCCGCGGCGGGGTCTGAGCCGCTGGTACTGCGCAGCGAGATAGACGTCGTTGGTGCGCGTGGCGGCCAAGGCAGCCTCCTCCAGTGCCCAGTCGAGCCACTTCGATCCCTTGCGGGTGCGTCCGGAGCGGCGTCTGCCGGCGGAGCGGTCGTTGCCGGGGCACTGCCCGGCCCAGGAGGCCAGCTCCTTGGCCGTGGGGAAGACGCTCATGTCGAGGCCGATCTCCGCCACGATCACCTCAGCTGTGCGCCGTTGAACGCCGGGGATCGTGCACAACAGCTCAACGGCTGACTCGAAAGGGGCGATCTGCTCCCCGATCGTCTCGGTAAGACCCTGGATCTGCTCGTCGAGGAAGTCCAGGTGGGCGAGGATCGCGCCGATCCAGACGGCGTGCAGGTGATCGAAGCGGCCCTCCAGAGCCTCCCTGCAGCGCGGGGAGCTTTGCGCGCAGCCTGCCCTTGGCCAGGTCGGCGAGCACCTCGGGGTCGGTGGTGCCGGCCACGAGCGCGTCGAGCATCGCCCGGCCGGAGTTGCCGAGGATGTCCGTGGCGACGCAGTCGAGCTTGATCCCGGTGTCCTCGAGCGCCTTGTGCAGACGGTTGGCCTCCCGCGAGCGCTCCTGGATCTGGGTCTTGCGATAGCGCGTGAGGTTGCGCAGCGCGCGGATCGGCTTGGGCGGCACGAAGCTCGCTTTCAACAGCCCGGCCTCGGCGAGCTGGCAGATCCATTCGGCGTCCTTGACATCGGTCTTGCGTCCGGGGACCTGCTTGACGTGACGAGCATTGACCAGCAAGCAGCTCGAACTCGTCCTCGAGGATCGCCCACACCGGCTTCCAGAACACACCGGTCGCCTCCATCGTGACCTGCGTCACTCCGTGCGCGGTGAGCCAGTCACGCAGCGTGAGCAGCCCCGCGACCGTCGTTTGAAACTCCGCCACGTGCTGCTCACGTCCACCGCCATCGCCCGGAACGCGCACACACGCGGTCACCTGCGCTTTGTGAACATCCAGCGCCCCTGGGCGCTCGACGACCGTCTCCATTGAAACCTCCCGAGGGATCGAGGGACACCATCGTCGCCCAGGGGCCTCTGAGAACTGGCGAATCTGACAGGCGTGCTCATGGCAACAGTCCGGAGGTCCGGGGAGACCCACACGCCAGACTAGTCTCGGGCTCAGGAGCACCAAGGAGAGATCGGCGTCGCGGGCGACGTCGGAATCATCACCATTTTCATCAGCCCGTGCGGGCCCGCGGCGCGGGCACGGGGACTAGTACGTCCTGCTCTGGCCAGGTGAGCATCCCCGCGCCAGCGCGCGCCATGACGTCCGTGAAGGGCTCCCACACCGTCAGCACGGTGACGGGTTGGCCCGGCAGCAACTCCGCGGCACGCTTCACGGCGGCCTGGGAGTCGGGTGACCCGTCGTAGGCGATGAGGATCATACGCTCATTCTCCTCGTCTGCTTGCCGCCCACACGGCTCTTGGTGGTCATGGCAGCGCCCCCGGTGCGTGAGCGCGCACGTGTTCGGCGTGGAGGTCGGGCGGCACCTCGCCGGCAATGTAGCGGCGCCCGCGCGACCATGACGTGACGGCCGCGAGCAGACACGCGGCGATCGCGAAGTCGAAGGCGGCGTGAAGGCCCGAATGGAACGGACTAGAGATCAGCTGGGGAAAGAACGAGCGGCCGGTAAGCGTGGCGGCGTTGGCGGCGGTGACGTGTGCGAGCGCCTGCTGCCCGAGCAGCTTCTGAATCGGGTTGTAGCCGAGGAAGGCGGCGAACAGGACCGAGACGGGCGGCTCGTGGCTCACCCTGTGCGCGACCGAGGCGGAGATGCCATGTGCGCTCAGGCCCGCGTACAGGCTGGCGGGCAAGCTCGAGGCGAGCCCGGCGATCATCAGTGTGAAGAACACGCCGATCGACAGCACCTGGGCGGAGTTCTGGAAGGTCTGGTTCATGCCGCCGCCGGCGCCGCGGTCCTCGGGCGGCAGGCTGTTCATCACGCCCGCGCGATTGGGCGAGGCGAAGGCGCCCATCGCCAAACCGTTTAGCAGCAGGATCGGCGCGAAGGCGGCGTAGGAGAACTGGATCGGCAGCTGCTCGAGCAGGAGGAACGAGAGCGCCGCGATCAGCATCCCCCCGGTGGTAAATGGCCGCGCGCCGTAGCGGTCTGAGAGGTAGCCCGAGGTGGGTCCGGCGAGCAAAAATCCGAGCGTGAGCGGCAGCATGTAGATGCCGGCCCCATAGCGGCGTCCTGGTGAAGCTGTAGCCGTGCGCGGGCAGCCAGATGCCCTGCAGCCAGATGATCAGCATGAACATCAGCCCGCCGCGGGCGACCGCCGAGAGGAAGCTCGAGAGCGTGCCGAACGTGAACGCGCGGATGCGAAACAGATCGAGACGAAACATCGGGTTGGGCACGCGTCGCTGCAGCAGCACGAACGCGATCAGCAGCGCGAGGCCCGCCCCAATCTCGGCGAGCACCTTCGGGCTCGTCCAGCCGAGCACATGGCCCGCGTACGGTTGGATGCCGTAGGTGATCCCCACCATCAACAGAATCAGACCGGTTGCGAACGTGGCGTTGCCGCGCCGGTCGATCGGCACGCGCCGCGGGTGGCTGAGCTCGCGTAGCTTCAGGTGCGCCCAGATCGTGCCAAACGCACCCACCGGCACCGACACCAGGAACACCAGCCGCCAGTCGATCGGCGCGAGGATGCCGCCGAGCAGCAGGCCGATGAACTGCCCCGAGATGCCCGCAATGTTGTTGATCCCCAGCGCGAGGCCGCGCTGATCCGAGGGAAACGCGTCGGTGAGGATCGCGGCGGAGTTTGCCAACAGGCAAGCCGCACCGACCCCCTGCACGACGCGAAAGACGATCAGATAGCTCGCGCCGGCGCGCCCCGTCAGCCAGTCGACTGTCAGGCACAGCGAGCCGACCGTGTAGATCGCGAAGCCGAGGTTGTACATCCGCACCGGCCCGAACATATCGCCGAGGCGACCCAGACTCACCACCAGGACGCTCGTCACCACGAGGAAGCCAAGAATCATCCACAGCAGGTAGAAGCTGTTGCCCGGCGCCAGCGGGTCGAGGTGGATGCCTCGGAAGATATCGGGCATCGCGATCAAGCACGATCGAGGCGTCGATCGTCGCCAGCAGCACGCCGAGCGTGGTGTTCGACAGCGCCACCCACTTGTAGCCCGCGCCTGGAGCCGGAGTAGCCCTGGCGGGAGGGCCACGCGGACGAGCTCGTGCGTACATCGGGCGAGGCATGTGCCCGTGACCCTACGGACATCGGGACCGCCCGTCATCTGGGAGGAAGGCGGTCACACGCCTACGTAGTCTGCCCCGCCGCGAACCGTTCCAACAGCGGATGAACTGTGCCGCCCGTGCATCGAGACTCGCTGGGGATGCGTTATCGGTCTTACTGCCTGTGCCCAGCCGCGCCGCTTGGTCACTGCGCCTGCGTGGCGACGGCCATGTCACCCGTGGCCGCTAGCGGTTCATGTCCGCGATGGCCATCCAAGGCCGCACACCACTTGCGCCGGACGGTCGTCGAGAGCCGATCGTGGCAGTGCGCGACCTGGTTAGGCGCTTCGACGATTTCACGGCCGTGGACGGGATCAGCTTCGATCTCTTCGAGGGCGAGGTGTTCGCGTTCCTGGGCCCGAACGGCGCGGGCAAGTCGACCACGATCAACATCCTATGCACGCTCGCGCATCCCACCTCCGGGCATGTCGCGATCGCCGGCTTCGACGTCGTGTCGCGCCCGAAGGCCGTGCGGCGCCACATCGGGCTGGTCTTTCAGGAGCCGACGCTCGACGACAGGCTCACCGCGCAGGAGAACCTCCGCTTCCACGCGGTTCTGTACCGCATCCCGAGCGAGGAGGTCGACGGGCGGATCGCGCGCGTGCTCGACCTCGTCGACCTGAGCGACCGGCGCTATGACCTCGTCTCGGAGTTCTCCGGAGGGATGGCGCGCCGTCTGGAGATCGCCCGCGCGCTGATGCACGTCCCCCGGGTTCTGTTCCTCGACGAGCCGACCATCGGTCTGGACCCGCAGACACGCGCGCTCATGTGGGAGGACGTGATGCGGCTGCGTGAGGAGGCGAACGTCACCGTGTTTCTCACCACGCACTACATGGACGAGGCCGAGTACGCGGACCGCATCGCCATCATCGACCATGGCAGCATCATCGCGATCGACACGCCCGAGGCCCTGAAGGCCCAGATTGCAGCCGATACGGTCGACCTGCAGACCACCGACGATCAGGTCGCACTCGCCGCGCTCGAACGCAATGGCTACCGAGTGCAGGTGGCCGGCGACGGTGTGCGCGTGTTCGTCGCGCATGGCGAGTCCTCCGTCGTGCCGCTGATCGAGGCTGCGTCCTGAACGTGCATGTGCACCAGCCCACTCTCGACGACGTGTTCATGCACTACACCGGCCGCGAGATCCGCGAGTCCCACGGCGAGGCCATGCCCGTGGGAATGCGCGCGCGCATGCGCGCAAGGAGGCACTGAGCATGAGCACCGCCGCCCTACCGACCAGAACCGTCGAAGGCCCCGACACGGTCCTGCGCGACGAGATCCGCACGACGGGAATGGTTTGGCTGCGCGAGCTGATTCGCTTCGAGCGCACCCGCACGCGCATCCTCAGCGGGCTGATCCAGCCGGTTCTCTTCCTGATCGTGCTCGGCTACGGGATGACGGGACTGGTCGGGACCACGGCCGGATTCGACTTCAAGAAGTTCATGTTCCCCGGGATCATGGCGATGAGCGTCGTCACGACGGCGATCTTCTCCGGCATGTCGATCGTGTGGGATCGCGAATTCGGCTTCCTGCGCGAGATGCTCGTCGCGCCCACCAGCCGCGCCTCGCTGGCGCTCGGCAAGACCGCCGGCGGCGCCACGGTCGCGGCGGTGCAGGGAACGATCATGCTCGTCCTCGCGCCGCTCATCGGCGTGCACCTGACCGTGGAGCTAGTGCTGGAGATCATCGGCCTGGAGCTGCTGATGGCGATCGCCCTGACGGCCTTCGGCGTGTTCGTAGCGACCCACATCGAAAGGATGGAAGGCTTCCAGGTCGTCATGCAGATGCTGCTGTTCCCGATGATCTTCCTCTCGGGCGCGCTCTTCCCTCTGAACTCGCTGCCGGGCTGGCTGACGGTCCTTACCCGAATCAACCCGCTCACCTATGCAGTCGCCCCGCTGCGCCAGGTGGTGTTCGCGGCGCAGAACATGCCGGCAGCCGCCCGCCACCGCTTCCCCGCAACCGTGGAGCTCTTCGGCCACACGCTCTCGATCGGCACCGAGATAGCAATCGTGGTCGTGTTCGCCTCCGTGTTCATCGGACTCGCCATCCGCGGGTTCTCGAGAACGGAGTGACCCGGCCCCCCGGCAGGCACGCGGCTCGCCACACGCCTTGCACGTCGAGTTCCGGCACCGCACGGATGCCGTGCTCTCGATGTCGGGCGGTATCGACGAGAGTTCCGCCCGTGACGGTCGAGCGCATGCTTGCGTTGGCGGCAGCCCGATGCCGTCAGACCGCTAGGGAGCGCCATCGCCCCGCGCGGTCAGCTCCCAAGAGCCCGAGCTTGCAGATCGGCCGCGGCCACAGCGACGCGCCGCGACTGCCGCGTTACGCACGCAAACGCGCGCGCGGTGGACCCACCTCGGATGTGCCGCGTCGGACGAATTCCGATCGTCCGAGCGATCCGCGGCACCGCTCTCGCTCACGGCTGCTGCAGAGCAGTCGTCTGAAAATCGAGCGCTCAAACCCCAGTAAGCCCTTCGTCACGGCCGTCAAGAGCGTTTTAGGCGGCGCCCTCGAACGCTCTCAAACGCTCAGGGTGGGCCCACAGGCGGGCCTATGGCAGACCACTCGACTGTGGGCCCAGGTCGAGCAGAGATCCGGACGAGTGCCTTCATGCAAAGCAGCCGCGCGCGGCGACGGGTCTTGAACTCCCGCTGATCGTCAGGTCTGTCGCGTGCGCGGCGGACGGTCGCCGTCAGCCGCCGATCGTCCTATCCAGCAGCGCGAACAGCTCGGTGAAGTGCCGCTCGGCCGCCGCCTCATCGTAGGCGGCGGTGTCGCTCATCGTGTAGCCGTGGGCCGCCCCCTCGTAGAGCTCTGAGCGGTATCGCACTCCGGCCTCCTCGAGGGCTTGCTCGAGCGCCGCTACGTGCTCCGGGGTCATGCTCTGGTCGTTGTCGGCGTGGCCGAGGTAGAGCTCGGCGGAGATCGCGGCGGCGCTCAGGTGCGGACTGTCCTCGTCGTCGCTCACGAGCCCCCCGGTGTGGAAGGCGGCGAGCGCCGCGACGCGCTCCGGGTAGGCGGCGGCGATCCGCCAGCCGACGCGCCCACCCATGCAATAGCCGGTGATGGCGAAGGGCCGGCTTGCGAGCTCGCCGAGGTAGTCGAGGTAGGCCGCCCCGTCGCTGGCGATCCGCTCGGGCGTCAGCTCCGCCATGGCAGGCCTCAGCCACGCGAAGAACGGATCACGCTGTGCGGGGTCCTCCAGATCGAGCATCTCCATGTTCGACGCCCGGCCGGCGCGATAGAGGACGTTCGGGGCGAGTACGACGAACCCCCGCGCTGCGATGCGGTCGACCATCTCCTCAATCCGGGGGCGCAAGCCGAAGGCGTCCATGATGAACAGCACGCCCGGGTGGCCCCCGTCCTGCCCGGGGGGCCGCGAGAGGTAGGCGTCCGCCACGCCGTCCTGGGTACTGATGTCGACCGTCTCGCCGTTCATCGCTGCCCGCTCCCATCGTCGCTGGTCGGAAGGTGCAGCTTAGTCACCCCACCGCGGAACTGGATGACCTGACTACTTCCAACGTGGACGCCGTGGTGGAAGCAGTAACTTCCCCTAACGTCGAAGCCGCGGCGCCCGCCGCAGATAGCCTTCGACGAGCGAAGCGAAGCGACGGCACACGAGGGGATAGATGGGTACCTCGGGGCGCGCTGCTGCTCTGCCTGAGGAGCAGCATTGTCGAGTTGACCGCTCGAGACGACCGCCTTGGACGAAGCCCAGTCGTCTCACCCCCCGGCGACTTCACGCCTGCTTTTGAGACAATGCACGTGCGGCCGCAAGCCGAGGCAGACACACCGATCGCCCGACAGCGCGCGACGGTCCACTGGGCTACTTGACCAAGACTTGACTACGAGCTCAGGTTCTGGGCGGCGAAGCGACTACCGATCCACATCGGAAACACCCATTTGCAGGGACCTCGCGAGTGGAGCCAACCCGGATCAAACCGATGACCTCCTACGGCAAAGAGCGCCCGACGCTCCGAGTGAAGCTACAGAACTCAGACCTTCCGCTCGGATCGGTAGCCGAGTCGCCGTGCCTCTTCATCGTCGAGCCCCTTAGCGATCTCCCCATAACGGTCTTCGATTCGTTTGATAGCTATCTCGGCGGCCTCACTCGCCGCCTGGATCGCCAGGTCCCGTTCGGCCGTGGCTGTTTTCCGGGCGAGAAAGTAGAGCCTTCGCGCTGGATCAGGCTCGGATGCCTCAGCGGCCTCCTGCTCCGCCGTCTCGCGTTGGCTCTCCCCGAGTTCAGCTTCTTCCAAGCTATTCACGCTGCGGAGGTGCTCCCCCTTGCGTCTTCGCCGCGCGACTCGGCCGAGCACGGCCGACCTAAGCAGCTCGTACCACAGGACCGCAGCGACGCCGTAAATCACGGCGAGGCCCAGCGGCATCTCAAGGATCAGTGCAGTCGGCACCGTCACACTCAGGTTTTCGGCCTGATCACAGGAACCCATGAGCAACCCATATCCGCGCCCAAATGTCTTCTCGAAGCGCCACCCAAATGCCTTCTCGAAGCGCCAGACTGTGCGAGCGCAAGAACGCGCGGATCCCGCCGACTCATCGCCGAGACCGCCGCTCGCCTGTTCGCCGAGCGCGGCTTCTGTCCTCGAGCATCGCGAACGTGTGCTGTCGATGCAAGGAGGACTTCTCCTTTCGCGCCAAAGGCAGGCGCCGAGTCGCTAGCCATGAGACGCCTGAGTTTCGTCCGCAGCGCGCGCCTGCCCGGCTGTAGGGCGAACGCTCGCTCGGCTCTCAAAGCGGTAGCCAGATCGCGTCGCCAGCACCGCAGTGCCGCATCTGAGGGCGCTGCCGCACCCGGCCCGACGCTCAGCGCGGTGCGCGGTCGGCGGGTCCAAGCTTAGGATGACGTGTCCGAGCAGCACACCGAGCCGAACCTGAGTTGAGGGATTGGATGGACGACAGTCAGTGGATCGCAACTAGGACGCCGGAGTTCCGCGCGTTCCACGATCGTGTCAAGGTGGCCACCCGGCTCTCCTCCAAGCTCAGCGAATACCGCATGGACGAAGCGGAGGCGATCCAGAAGGCCTTCGAAGAACTGATCGGCAAGCCCGTCGGCGACACCTTCAACCTCATCCCTCCCTTCTACACGGATTACGGGCTGAACATCACCGTCGGCCGGGCCGTGTTCATCGGCCACGAATGCGCGTTTACGGGCCACGCAGCCATCGACATCGCAGACGAGGTCATGATCGCTCACAAGGTCAACCTGGTCACGGCCGGTCATCCCGTTGAGCCCGACAAACGGCGGGCATATATCACCGCTGAGCCGATCACCATCGATACGAATGTGTGGATCGGAGCTGCCGCCACGATCCTGCCCGGTGTGAACATCGGAGCCGATTCCGTCGTCGCCGCCGGTGCAGTTGTGACGCACGACGTTCCTCCGGCAACCCTCGTGGCGGGTGTCCCAGCGACGGTCATCCGGCACCTGTAGGAGCACTCGGGGGTCGGGCAGGAGACGGCCTGTAGGGGCCCGGTGCCGGCTGCGTGGGTATCGCGATCCCGGTGCCCGACCAGCCTCCCTGTCAACTCGCCGCTGGCCTCTTCAGACCAATGGGCGGCGTGTTCCCACCAGCAGATCGGCAACCGAGAGACGCTATAGCGCGGCGGTTCTGTCGCTACAGTCGAGCGCGTGACGATTCAGCGCATGGAGCACGTGGGCATCGTGGTTAACGACCTCGCGGCCGCGACGGCGTTCTTCGTCGAGATCGGACTCAAACTGCGGGGCGAGGGGCAGGTCGAGGGCGGTTGGGTGGACCGCGTCGTGGGGCTCGAGGGCGTCCGGGCGGAGATCGCAATGCTGGAGACCCCGGACGGTCACGGACGGCTCGAGCTAACGAAGTTCCACGCCCCGTCGGGCCGGGACGGGGACCGGCACGCCGCGGCGAACACCCCGGGCATCCGCCATGTCGCATTCGCAGTCGGCGATATCGACGCCGTCGTCGCTAGCTTGCGAGGACGCGGCGCGGAGCTCGTTGGCGAGGTGGAGCGCTACCAGGACAGCTACCGGCTCTGCTACGTCCGCGGCCCGGAGGGGATCATCGTCGAGCTGGCGGAGCAGATCGGCTGAGGGCTCCGGCCGGCCGCCAACCGCCTCACCGGCCAGAGACCTGCTCAGCGCGGAAACCGGGCGCCCCCGCGTACCCAACCGAGACGCCTGAGTTGGACGACGAACAGTCGCCAACGTCGGCGAGATCTGGAATGCTGCTTTGCACCGCAAGCAGTACCCGTGCTAAGCGGCCTCGAGGCGATGGGAGTGGGCCGGATCTGATCCTCCTCCGCTGGGCGCCGAGGGTACTCAGAGGGCACATCTCTCCGCCCGCGAGCACATTTTTGGGCTAGTTCGCGCTTATGGTGGTGACGTCAATAACCGAATAACCGGGCTACGTGCAGGGGATTTGGGGATTTGGCACGATTTGCAGGCGCTTCTCGCATGGGCCACTAACGGCTAAACCACCATGGTAAGGAAGGGGTCGCCGGTTCGGAGTCCGGCGCTGGCTCTCAAGCGACCCGTCATCAGGCGCCTTCATGTCCGCTGCGACCCCTTCCCGCTCCCGTAAGGTTCTGGAGTCAACTCGAACCGGTTTGGGCTCAACAAGCTGACGCTCGCTTTCACGCAAAGCACCAGCGGGGCGTGGGTCGAACACGACGCCTCCGTCTCGGGGCATGAAACTGCGGGACTGAAGGCTGCTGTTCGGGGTCCACCGTATTAGGGTGGGCTGTCCGGGTCAGGGGCTTTCAGGGAGAACGCAGCAGGGCAGGCCGTTTGTGGACGATGGGCTTCGAGCCCGAGCATTCTCGGTGGCCGCCCCTGCGACTTGCCCGGGTGAGCCGTGAGCTCGTATCGGTCGTTGTCGTTAGCCCGCTGCTCTCCGCGAGTTCAACAACCAATAGGAGGACGAGGTGAGATCGGTCGGTAGAGCGATTGGGTTGGACGTGCACCGCGATTTCTGTGAGGTCGCGATCGCGCAGGATGGTGAGGTGCGCTCCTCAGGTCGGATCGACACGACACCCGAGCGACTGGAGCTGTTTGGCGCGAGCCTTCACCCACAGGATCGGGTGGCGCTCGAGGTGTCAGGCGGCGCGTGGGAGGTCGCGCGGATCCTTGAACGCCACGTCGCGCGGGTGGTGGTCGTGAGCCCCGCCGATACGGGAATCCGCCAGGCGCGCGCGAAGACCGACCGCTTGGACGCGCGCACGCTCGCCAGGCTGTTGGCGGCCGGCCAGCTGGACGCGGTCTGGTCGCCGGATGAGCGCTGCCGGGTGATGCGCCGTCGACTGTCGCGACGTGAGCAGCTGGTGCGTGGGCGCTCGCGCGCGAAGAACGAGATCCACGCGGTGCTCGTGCGCCGGCTCGTGGGCCGCCCGCCCGTGTCTGACCTGTTCGGGGTCAAGGGGCGCCGCTGGCTGGCCGAGCTCGAGCTGCCGCCCGAGGAGACAGAGACGATCGAGGCGTGCATGCGCCACATCGAGTTCCTCGACTCGGAGATCGCCGCAGTCGAGCGCCACATCGCAGCGCAGGCGCTTGACTCGGCTGAGATCAGGAGGCTGATGACGGTGCCCGGGGTCAACGTGATCTGCGCGGCCACGTTCATGGCCGCGGTCGGGGAGATCCGCCGTTTTCAAAACCCCCGCGCGCTCACCGGCTACCTGGGCCTTGACCCGCGCGTCTTCCAGTCCGGCAGCGCGCCGGCAACTGGCGGGCGGATCTCTAAGCAGGGCTCTCCATCGGCGCGCTGGGCGCTGGTCGAGGCGGCCTGGTCAGTGGTCCACCAGCCCGGCCCGTTGCACGCCTTCTACGCGCGCATCCGCGCCCGGCGCTGCGGCCAGGTCGCTGCGGTCGCGGTCGCACGCAAGCTCGCGTGCCTGTTCTGGTTTTTGCTTACCCGTGGTGAGGACTACGCCCACCAGCAGCCGTCGTTGACCGCCAAGAAGCTCAGGCTGCTTGAGATCCGCGCCGGCGCCCCGACGCTGAAGGGCACGCCGACCGGCGTGTGGGCCACCAGGCAGGCGATGCGCGAGGGCGAGCGCAGGCTCGCCGAGCAGGCCGAGGCCTCCTACCAACAGATGGTTCGCGACTGGCAGGCAGGCGCGCCGAAGAGGGTGGGCGCGAGCGTGACACCGGGGCGCGCATCACAAAAGCCCTCAAAGGGCAAAGTCACGCGGCAGACGACGAGCCCCTGACGTCTGCTCTTCGACTCGTCCTCGACTCGCGCCCACCAGAAGCCTAACGGCCCGAAGGCTCCTCGACAACACGCCGGCCGACTCCGGCGAGGACCTCGCCTGTCCAAAAAGCGGGTCAATTCACGCCGTTTGACCCGCGCCCGGCCGAAACCAACGCCACAGAGGCGTTCTGCGGCTCTCGAGTGGTTACCCGCGACCGATCCGATGTCGGAAATTCGTTCCTAAATTAACCGCCAACCCCTTGACTTTCATCGGTCGTCCCGAGCGACGCTCTTGGGCCCCTCGAGTAGCGACGACCGCCTCGCCCACAGAAGCAGTCGTGCTTGCTCACGGTCTCTGGCGAACTGGCCCGGCTTGAGCACGGCGATCGCCGGTAGCGACTTTGCGCTCGACTCATCCGCGAACACCGTCCAAGTAACACGCCCCAAGCTTCGCCGATCAGCCGGGAGTGCTTGACTTCTCTCATGGGCGGCGCTGGGTCCGCCCACCACGGAGACATGGAGGTTGGGGGATGGGAGCGTTCAAGACCCCTCGGGGCGTGGCAGTCGTGGCGTGTCTGGCGATGGGTCTGCCGCTATTGATGGCAAGCGGGGCGGTGGCGGCTTCCCCGGTGTTGAGCGACCCCTTCATTCGGCAGGCCGAGCTGGGCGAAGAAGACGCGGGCGTGTGGGAACGATTCAACAATGGCGGCGAAAGCGTCGCGCTCTCCTCCGACGGCAACACCGCGCTGATCGGCGGCAGGCACGCCGAGTGGGTGTACACGCACTCGGGCTCGACCTGGACCCGGCAGGCCAAGCTCAACCTTGGCATTGGCTCTAGCGTGGCGCTGTCGGGCGACGGGAATACGGCGCTGATCGGTGAACCGGGCGACAACAACCAGGTCGGGGGCGCCTGGGTGTTCAGGCGCACGGGCTCCACATGGACGCAGCTGGGAGAAAAGCTCACTGGTCCGGCGGGAGATCGGCGCAGGCCGATTCGGCACAAGCGTGGCTCTGTCGCCCGACGGTAAGACCGCCGTGATTGGCGGCCCCGGTGACAATGAAGGGGTCGGGGCAGCGTGGGTGTTTAGACGCAGGGGCTCGACCTGGGCGCAGCAGGGCTCGAAGCTCACCAGCAGCGACGAGATCGGACCGGGCTCCTTCGGCCACAGCGTGGCGCTCTCTTCCCATGGCAACACAGCGTTGATCGGGGGTCCCGGCGACAATGAAGGTGTCGGCGCGGCGTGGGTGTTCAGGGGCACGGGCTCGACGTGGATGCAACACGGGGAAAGCTCAAGGGCGGCGAGGAGATCGGTTACGGCAACTTCGGTTCCGCCGTGGCACTGTCCTCCGACGGCAACACCGCGCTGATCGGCGGCGACACTGACAACGAAAGCCAAGCCCCCGAAGTATTCAGCTACTACGGCGCGGCGTGGGTCTTCACGCGCTCCGGCCAGACATGGACCCAGCAGGGGAAAAAGCTCACGGGCGGAGTTGCTTACCTTCGCGAGCGGGGATTCGGCTACAGCGTGGCCCTGTCCTCGGACGGCAACACCGCGCTGATTGGCGACCCCGGGGCTCCTTACGCCAACTTTGGCCTGGCGTGGTTCTTCACGCGCTCGGGCAAGACATGGACCGAGGAGCAGGAAACTGAAGGCGTGGAGGAAGAACACCCGGGCCAATTCGGCACGAGCGTCGCGCTGGCCGCCGTCGGCAACACCGCGCTAATCGGCGAGCCCGAAGCTTTCCATTTCTGGGCGCGGGACTCGTGTTTGTGAGGATGAATCCACTGAAGGGTCACTGACTTTTAGCCGACACAAGCAAGAGGGGGCGCACGTTGGCCCGCGTGGTGGTCCGTGTCTCACAGCACGGGCCACTACTCGGGCGCGCTTGCCTTCCAAGCGAGCGAGCGTCCGACCGAGAGACGCACTCACGCTCGCATCGGACGAGCGCAGTCGTACCGGCGCAGGCCCGCGACACGCTCGCCTACGCCGCGCAAGCAGGCGTCTGGCCGTCCCGTTTGCCTACGCGACGACCCCTTCCCCACCGAGGAAGGGGTCCGGAGTCGACTCGACCCGGCTCGGACGGACGAAAGCTGGTGCTCGCTTTCGCGGAAATGCAGTAGCGCGCGTCGGCCGAGCACGACGCCTCCTCCTCGTCTGAGCGATAGCGTCAAACCAGGCTCGCCGCACGCTCGCAATACCGTCTAAGCGTCAGTGTGGCGGCGGTAGCCGACGGATGAGCAACTATCGGCGCCTCAGGCGTCAATCGTGCGCGTGCGCCACGCGCCGAGCGCGAGGAACACGGCGAGCCAGGCGGCCACGACGACGAGCGCCGTACCCTGCGACATCGCGACCGTCGCACCGCGGCCGCCGCCGACGTGCACCGGGCTGAAGTGCGCCAGCGCCTGGGTGAGGACGCCGTCGCGCGCACTCCCTAGCGAGCTGATGTTCGCGATCAACGGGCTGGCCACGAGCTGCCAGCCGATCAGCGCGGTGATCGCTGCCGGCTTTGAGGTCGTCAGCGACGCGAAGCCCACGGCGACCGCGCACACCACGCCGGTCGAGAGTAGCGTGAACGCGAGCCCGTTGACGATCAGGGCGCCATCAGGCGTGTGCAGGTTGGAGGCGAACGCGAAGGTGCCCAGCAGGACGAGACCGTACCCGATCAGCGCCACCGACCAGCAGGCGGCCAGGGCGGCGGGCACGCGCGAGGCGAACAGCGCCAGGCGTGAGCGGCCCGTCACGACGAGGTCTCGAAAGACGCCGGCCGACGCGTCGCCCGTGCCGGCCTCGACGCCGATCAGAACGGCCGAGAGCGGGCCGAAGAACAGGCACAGCAGGCGCAGGCCGTCGGTGAAGCCTGGGGTGCCGCCGGCCGGTTCGTATTTCAGCGCGTTGGAGGAGTGTTGGACGGCCTTCACGCTGAAGAGGATGATCACCGGGAGCAGCGCCAGGACGAGCACCCAGATGAGCGTGCCGCGCCGCTTTCGCAGCTTGAGGAAGTCGGCGCCGAACATCTGCATGGCGATCGCCGCGGTCATGCCTGCACCTCCTGGCGCTCGACGGGCGCGTCCAGCCGCGAGGTGATCTGCAGGAAGCGCTGCTCGAGGCTGTGCCGCACGGGCTCCAGGCGCGCGACGCCCACGCCTGCTCGCACGAGCATCGCGTTGATCTGCGCCGCGTCGCGCGGGGTCCCGGAGAGGATCACGCGAATGCCCTCATCGGATCGGCGGGCCTCGCGCACCAGCTCGCTCGCGGCGAGCGCGCCGAGCGCCAGCTCGACGTCGTCCACGCCGAGGATCAGCTCGTGGCGCGAGCCACCCTCCGCGAGCTCGGCGATCGGCCCCTGCGTGATGATCTTTCCGCGGTCAACGATCGCCGCGGCGTCGCAGATCTTTTCCACCTCGTCGAGCAGGTGTGAGGAGAGGAACACGGTCCGCCCCTCCTGCTCGACCATCGCTCGGATCATTTCGCGGAACTCCAGGATCCCGCCAGGATCGAGGCCGTTGGTCGGCTCGTCGAGGATCAACAGCAGCGGGTCCGCCAGCAGGCAGCGGGCCACTCCCAGACGCTGACGCATGCCCTGCGAGTACTGCTTGACCTTGTCATCGGCGCGCTCGGACAGACCCACGCGCGCGAGTGCTGGAGCGATGCGCTTGACGGCCTCGGGGCCACGGACGGCCGCGACCACGCGCAGGTTCTCTCGGCCGGAGAGATACGGGTGAAAGCATGGCTCCTCAACGATCGCCCCGACGCGCTGGAGCGTAGTCGCGCGCTCGGCCGGCACGGGATGACCGAGCACGCTCATCTGCCCCGCGCTAGCGTGCGTGAGCCCGAGCAGCATCCGGATCGTTGTCGTCTTGCCTGCGCCGTTGGGACCGAGGAAGCCAAACGCGGAGCCGCGCGGCACCAGCAGGTCGACGCCGTCGACGGCTGTGCGCTCGCCGAAGCGCTTCGTCAAGCCCGAGGTCTCAATTGCGCGCTCGGCTTGCACCTGCACCACTCTGCCAGCGCTATGTAAAGGCCGGGTCAATCATGAGACCGCTCATCCGCCGGCAGCTCCTTCACGCGGTCCTAACAGTGCCACGTCACGTCCGGGTCACGCAGCGTCGTGACATCGTCGAGCACGCGGCCTTCAATGATGCCGTGTACCGACCGTGCCGAGTGTTGACCCCGACCGCCGTCGCAGATCGGCAGCCAGCAGGACCACGGTCAAGGGCGACGGTGACGCCCCCCACACCATCTACTTCTGCTTTTCGTAACAGCGAGCGTCCGAGCCGGGGCCGCGCTCACGCTCGGGCGAGTGGCCGGGGGGAATCGCACCCCCCGGCTCTCTCAGAACCCGGCGTGAACCTCTCGACTCACCGGGCTCCCATCGTCCAGCCGTCGGGGCGCACACCAAACCGCCAGTGGGCAAACAGTCCTGGTTGGCGTAGGAAGACGTCGACCAGGAACCTGCGCGCCTTGGAGGGGTAGCGGCGCAGCCGCTTGTACTTCGCCATGGCCCAACGCACGAGGTATGCGTTGATCCGCCTGAGGACCTTGATCAGCACCGAGCGGTAGAAGCGCCCGTAGTAGTTGATCCAGCCCTGGATGATCGGATTGAAGATCCGCGCCAGGTCTGTGAGGGTCTTGTCCGGACGCAGGTGCAACCGCCAGCGGCGGACCTCCCGCCGCAGTCGCTTGCGCGCGTCATCTGAGACCGCCGGGAGGAAGTTGACGAACTGTCCGCCAGTCTTGCTCCTCGACAGCCGCGGGCGGAACGTGTACCCCAAGAAATCGAACGACTTCGGCTCGTAGGGGCCGCGCCGATCGGAGTCCTTGCAGTAGACGATGCGGGTCTTCTGCTCGTTGAGCTGGAGCCCGCATTCCGCCAGCCGCCCGGCGATCGCCTCCCGCAACATGCGGGCCTGGCGTTCGCTTGAGGCGTGGACGATGATGTCATCGCAGTAGCGCTCGAACGGGACGGTCGGATGCTCCCGGGCCATCCACGCGTCGAACGCATAGTGCAAGAACATGTTTGCCAACAGGGGCGAAATCGAAGACCCCTGAGGGGTTCCGCGATCGCGCTCGATGATGCTGCCGTCCTCGCGTTGCAGTGGCGCTTTCAGCCACCGCTCCACGTAGAGCAGGACCCAGCGCTCATCTGTGTGATGAGCTACCGCTTTGAGAACGAGATCCCACGGGACGCTGTCGAAAAACGACTTCAGGTCCAGGTCCAAAACCCAGTCCTGTCGCCAGCAGCGCTCCCGGCAGACCCCGACCGCGTCAAGCGCCGAGCGTCCCGGCCGATACCCATAGGAGTCAGGGTGGAAGTGAGGCTCCACCCTCGGCTCCAGGTACCCGGCCACGACGGTCTGGGCGATCCTGTCCGCGACAGTCGGCACCCCGAGGACTCTCGGGCTGCCGTCCCGCTTCGGTATCTGCACCTCGCGCACCGGCGGCGGGAAATAGCTCCCTGATGAGAGCCGATTCCAGAGCTTGTAGAGGTTCCCGTGAAGGTTCTCCTCGAACTCCTCGATCGACTGCTCGTCAACGCCGGCCGCGCCCTTGTTGGCCTTGACCCTCCGGTAGGCATCCCAAACGGCCCACTTGGAGATAGCAAACGACTTCGGCTTCGGCTCGCTCACCCGGCTCCTCCCGCCCGAGGGCGGTTGACCTCAGAACGAGCCCGGACGACCCGTCCCCTTCGCTCCGGCCCCATTACGGGACCTTCAGCGCTACTACGGGACGGTCCGCCCCTGTGCCCCGCACCGGTACTCGGCCCCTCGCAGTTCCCGCTGCTTGGGGATCTCCCGTGCACGACCGGCCGCAGGCCAAACAGCGCCACTGGCCGGATCGCCCTGTCGGGGCGACAGGTTCCCATGTTCCATGCAAGAGCCTGAGCCAAGCTCGCGCCACCTCCACGCCGGGCGCCATCTGGGCAGTCAACAGGCTCCCCCCAGACTCATCCCGGGGCTCCAAAGCATCCCCGGTTTCGACGCCACCTGAGTCTTTCGACACGTCATCAGTGGTTCGCTCTCGCTCGCCTTCTTGGCTCGTACCTGCCGCGCTCAACGGCGCGACTTTTCCCGTGACGCTCACCACCACGGCTCTTTACCGCAGCAGCTCACGGTGGTTTGCGGCCTCTGCCTGCACGGCGGCCGCGGAGGGCCACCGGGCCAACAGCACCCTGCTCCTCCATCTCCTGCACAGCACCGCATTCAGAATCTGGGTCTTCTACATCCAGCCTCCTTCAACGTTCGTGGCACACCAATGGACGAATCTCGACAGCATCGATCGAGGACCGGGACACGCCTGCTTACGGCGACGAGCAGTCGTGATCCGGTTGTCAGCACCGGCGCCTCCCTGTCGCCCGAACCGACCGTCTGCGCCGCGCCGGCCCATCACGATGGCGGCCGGGGTGGCGGCCCCCGGATAGCCCCGACCGCAACTGCCATGCTTGGCATGTGAAGGATCAGGCTCGCGAGCGCTACGCAGCGAAGGTCGATGGGCTGCGCGTGCTTGGTGCACTCGTCGCGGTCATGTGGGCCGTCGAGCTCGTCAACGCGCTCGACAGCTACCGACTCGACCAGGACGGGATCGTGCCGCGAAACCTCTCGCACCTCGACGGCATCGTCTTTGCGCCGTTCCTACACGAGAGCTTCTCACACCTCCTTGGGAACACGGTCCCGTTTGTCGTCCTTGGCTTGGCAGTCGCACTCGCCGGCGCGGGTCGCCTGCTCGTCGTGACCCTGATCGTGGCGCTCACGAGCGGGCTCGGGGTTTGGCTCACATCACCCAGCGGAACCGTGACGGTCGGCGCGAGCGGCGTCGTCTTCGGCTACGCGACCTACCTCATCAGCCGCGGGCTGTTCGATCGCCGCGTGGGCGAGGTCTTGCTCGGCATCGTCGTCATGCTTCTCTTCGGTGGCGCGCTCATCTCGGACCTCATCCCGCACACGGGCATCTCGTGGGAGGCGCATCTGTTCGGCGGGATCGGCGGTGTGATCGCGGCGGCGGTGCTCGGACGCAGGGCGCGCGAAAGGGCGAGCGCGGGCGCTGCGAGCCTGCCGGCGTCGCTGCATTGAAATATGCGGCGGTCACTTCCGGACGCGGATCTGCCCGACGTAGCGGCCGACAACGAGCAACCACTAACGTCGCCGAGATCGAGAGCGCTGCTTTGCACAGTAAGAGGTGCGTGTGCTAAGTCGCCGCGGGACGACGGGACTGGCTCCGGCTTGATCCTCGTGTGCTAGGTGGCGAGGGAACTCAGAGGGAACACCTACAACTGCCGCTGGCAATGCGGCCGTCCGTGTGCGCCCAGCGCGGGCGCGACCTGATTAGCCGAACTTTGCCGGTGGCATGCTGTTCGGTGCGGGGATCACTGTGCGTGGTGAAGATCTGTTGCGATCTAAGCGCGAGGGCCGCGCTATCGCTACCGCGGCCCTCTCATGCGATTGCTTGAAGGAGGTTGCCTAGTTCCGTCGGCGGGCGACCCAGGCTTGGCCGTCCCAGTTGAGGGTTGGTTGGCCGGTCGTGGGGTCGAGGAACAGCTTGCGGTTATCACCGCTGTTGCCCCCGAAGCGGAACATCGAGTCCAGCGACCCGGCGATCGCGTCGAACGAACCGTTGATCCTTGGCAGACCCCAGTTGTCCTCGATGAACTTGTCGATCGAGCTGAAGTCGGTCAGCGTGTGATCGACCTTGCCGTGCTTTACCCACGGTGAGATCAGCAGGAGCGGCAGCCGCGGGCCATACCCGCAGCGCCCATTCTGCCCGGCCAGCGGGGTGCCGTTCGCCGGTCCGCAAAGACCCGTCCCCGTGAGGAAGTCCTGCGGCCCGGGAGGATTGGCGACCGCAGAGGTGTTCGACGGGTTGTGAACGCCGCTGTAGGCGTGGTCGTAGAAGCCGTCTGAGTCGTCGTAGGTGATGATCACCGCGGTGCTCGACCAGTCCGGGGTGTGCTCGAGCGCGTTGATCTCGGTTGTGATGAACTGCTGCTCGTCGTAGGGGTCGGAGTACCCGGCGTGACCGTCCTGGTAGCCCGGCGCCTTGAGGAAGCTGACCGCCGGGAGATGATCGGGCGAGAGGTAGCCGCGGCTGATCGCACCGACGAGTGAGTTGAAATCGCTGATGTCGTATTGATGGTTGGCTGTGTCGAACTGCGGCGTTCCGTTATTGAACGTTTGCGTATCCGTGCCGATCGCCGCGAGCGAGCTCGGCGGCAGGTGGTGCGGGTTGGCGGTTGACGCGTAGTACTGGAACGGCTCGTGGTGGGCGATGTAATCGTCCTTGTTGCCGTAGTTGGTCGGCCCTGGAGTTGTCCCGCCGGTGCCGCCGATCGCGGCGCCAATCGGGTGCACGCTGTTGCACAGCCCCTGATCAGAAGCGGGCGGCGTCGGGAACTTTCCCTTGAACTCATCAGGGGTGAAGGTGCTCGTCGGCTGGGTCCCGCCGGTCGCTTGCGCGAAGCTCGTTGTTGGCCGGAACCCGCCCTGGAACCACCCCCAGCTCATGCCAGCGGCGTTCAGCAAGTCGCCGATGTTCTTGCCCGTCAGCGACACGGCATCGCGGGTGGAGCAGTCGTCATAGTAGCCCTGTGCGTCCTCGATCAGTGAGTTGCCGCTATGGCCGTCGCTGACGGTGTCGCCGTTGGTCGCGGCGCCGTTGATCATCTGAGCGACGTCGCCAGTGTCACCGGAGATCAGGTTGATCGCGCCTGGCGTCGATGGACCGAATGTGGTGCCGAAGAAGTTGTCGCTCATCGCGAACTGTTTGGCGTAGTTCCACAGCCCGGTGACGGTGTTGCCGTCGTAGTAGTTCATGACGTCATTGGCGTTGCAGGGCTGGCCGGTGCCGCTCTTTCCAGAGGCGGTCCCGACGGTCGTGATGAACTTGTCCATGTTCCCGCCGTCGAACGCCTTCTGCTCGTCGTTGTAGTCGTGGTCCTGGTCGCAGAGCAGCACGTCGTTGATGTTCGACGGGTCCAGCCGCCGCGGGTTGACCTGATTGCCGCCCGCGTCCTTGTTGGGGTTGTTGGTCAGCAGGTTTCCCTGACCGCCCAGGCCGGGCGTGTCATACAGGCCGTTGACGCTCACGTGGTGCGGGCCGAAGATTAGCTCCCCGGACGTGTTCGCCGCGTTGGGGTACGTGCCAAAGTAGTGATCGAAGGACACGTTCTCCTGGAAGATCATGACGACGTGCTTGATCGGCGTGCTGGTCGAGGAATCCTGCGTCCCTGCCTTATGCGCGCTCGGCTGCGCGGCGGCGACCGCTCCACCCAACGCACAAGCAGCGGCCAAGCCGGCGACCGTCGCTTGTCTCCAGCCAACAGTCCGTCTCATGCGTCCTCCTGTCACGTTGTTTGCCTGATTCGCGCCGCGACCGCACCGCACCCAAGGCGGTCACGGATGGATGCCGCAGCATCGCGATCTTTCCCGAGCCAGTAAGAGGCCTGGTTACCGGGCTGTGACCCACCTGTGAAAATCCCGGGCCCGACGTGGTGTTCGGTGGCTCGGTCCAGGACGTCGGCAATCCCCAAGTCGTCAACCACTCCGCGCTGATCTACGGCGTGAGCGCGAGCAGCAACCTGATCCTCCATCTACACCCCGCGAACTTCAACCCCACCCAGATCGTGCAGGACGTGTCGCCACTGCTGACCAGCTAGCGGCAATCCCGGCAGCGTTAGCCGGGTCGCTTCAGTAGGCCGGCTCCTCATCGGCGATAGCGGCATCGCTTCCAACGGGCCGCCGGCTTGAACTGAGGGTTCCTTGGCTGGATCCTCGTTTCCGCCATCGCGGCAAGAAGGGGAGTCTCCGACCCTGTCCGGCTCAGTTGCGCATTGGAGGAAGTCGCGACAGCGGCGACGAGGAGTGCGCAGGCTACCGCAATGGCAGGGCGAAGCGAGCGTCAGGTAGTTCGCAACGCTCACTGCTTCCTTTCGTCCATAGCAGGCACGAAGGCTGGTACAGGCAAGACGCTCGCATACGCCCCGAAAGCGCTCGTCGGCGGCTCTTCACAGGAGCGAGCGCGCTCGCCCATAACGGCGTGCTGTTCCTCGTCAAGCTTTCCTGCGAGCTCGCCAAGCACACCCAGTGCCGCCGGGCATCTGCGTTGGCGGCCAGCTAGAGCGGCGGGACCTGGTTGTTGACTTGGGTTCCGTGGTAGAGGTGGTCCTGGTCCCTGCAGGCAGCCGGGAAGAAGAACTGGACGCTGTCGCTGCGCACGCCGTTGTAGCTGGCGTAGAGGGTCGCGCGACCGACGGTGCCGACGGCGCATTTCGGGTCGGTGCTCCTCGTGACCCGGAATTTGATCTTCATGATATTCCCTGGGTAGCCCCACATCATCGCGTAGTGGGAGTGGTACACGAGGTGGTGCGCCACCGACATGATGATCACGCCGGCTCGATCCTGCTGGCACATGATCCCCGAGACCGTGTTGGCTTCGAGGTTGATGTTTCCGTGGCCCTTGGCGAAGCTGCTCGCCCCCGTGTACGGGCCCGTATGAAAGCCCCATGGAGGAATCCCGTAGACGGTCGGTATCTCAGAGCAGGACGTGGCTCCGCTGGCCGAGCCGGTCATGCCCAGCGTCGCCAGCAGCGCTGTCAACGCCGCGAGCGCAAGCCCGATGCGCAGCGCTGTTCGCGTCCCCCCCATGCAGGCAGTACTATACGCCTCCCGGCGACCCGCTGCCCTCAGCGGCCCTGCAGCACCGTGGCGAGCAGGTTTCTCGTCATCACGATCCTCTTCGCGTCAGAACTCTAAGGTCTGAGGCTATCCCTCGACGAGCTCCCGGAGTTTTCGCGCTCGACGCGCGATCGGCCGACGCAGCGCCCCGAGCAGGCTGCGTGCCGGTCGCGCGCGCATCGGGCTTGGAGTAAGCGGACCCAGCGCCTGACTCGGTACGAGCCCGTAGCCGACTGCTGCTTTTCCGCGCGACCGAGCGTCGCAGCGGGCGGCGACGTGACGCTCGCAAGGGACGACCGAGGACGAGCAGTCTCGAGCGGCTGGCCGGAGACGCCTCCTTAGCCATGGGGAAGCAGAAGTCTGCTGAGCCGTCGCTGGGACGAGTGCTCGTCCATTGCACAAGTGAGGTTCCCAGATGCCGAGACGCTCGCAATGCTCGGCGAGCAGTTGTCAGCCGCACGCGACGCTTCGTCACGCTCGTACGCACAGACATCACCGGCGGTTGCCAGGGTGCTTGGCGAGGAAGTCGATGATCCGCGCCTTCGTGTCGTCCTGTGGTCTGCGCGCGCCCACAAGCGCTGCCCGGCTCTCAGCCGCCGATCCTCCTGACCGGCGAGCGGCCGAGCACGCGACCCCCCGCCGCCAGCGCCTGGACGGCCACGTCGCGCGGTACGCGCGCGAGCGCGATCGCGGTCTCAAAGCCGTGCCGGGGCACGCTCAGCACCGGCCTTACCTTGCCCGTGCCATTGCCCTCCAACACCTGCCAGCGCGCCACCGCGGTGGCGCCGTTCCAGCTCGCGTACACTACCGCCCCCCGGCTCGGGCGCGCTACCACGGCGATCTGCGGCGGTTGCGACGGTTCGCCCGACCACTGGAACTTGAGCGTGGTGTAGGTGTAGTAGCTGGACGGCAGCCGGGCGTCGAACAGCAGCTGCCCGCTGGAGCTGAATTCCGACAGGTACGGTTCCGCTCCCCAGCCGATCATCCAGTGCCCGTCGGGCAGCGGCTGGAAGTCCCCCTGGCTCCCGGCCAGCACCGGTTTGGGGTGGACGAAGCTCGCCACCAGGCTGGCGGTCCGGTGCTGGAAGTCGAGCCGCAGCACGATCCCTCGCGACTGCGGGTGCACCTGGGGGGTGTAGCCGTTGTCGAAGAAGGAGATCAGGTCCGGTGCCAGCATGCGCGCGTCGTGTTGCCACGCGGGGCTCGCACCGTGTCCGAGCGCAAGGCTCGAGTGCTTGCCCCCGAGCGTCCACGCGATCTGCCCGCCGCTGCGCTGCACCTCGTACGCCGCCCAGGTGTTGCGGGAGTTGATCAGCAGCGTGTTTCCGTGTGCCGAGACGGCGTTGACGTGGAAGTAGTCCCATGGTGAGGTGGGCGTGCCGTTCGGATGCACGGGGGCGTAGGAGTAGCTCGGGGACACGTGGTCGAGGCTGTGCCACTCGAACCGCACGAGCCCCGTGCCCAGGTCGATTTCCTGCACCAGCGTGTCGGCGATGGCGCCGTTGGCCGGGCCTCCCCAGGCGCTCAGGTTGCAGCGGATCGCGTCGTAGACGGTGAGCAGGGCCGTGCCCTGCGGCGTGATTTCGAACGCGTGCAGGTCCGGCTGGTAGCCGTTGCCGCCCCTGACGATCGCCACTTCCCGGTAGGAGCGGTTGGCGATCACCACGCCGGCGTCGCGCCGGCCGGCGGCGACGAGCGGGTCCTGCCACCACGTCAGCGCCGGCTGGCCTTCGTATTCCTGCACGCGCAGATCGGCGGCGCGCGCCCCGCTCGGCAGCGGCTTGAACCACAGCAGGGCGCCGTCGCTTTCGAGGATCATCGGCCCGTACTGGCCGGTGCCGGCGTAGGGCGCGAGAAACAGATCCCCGGGCGCCGCGTGCCCGCGGTCGACGCTCACTGCGACCGCCGGCGGTCGCAGTTCCGGACGCGAGCGGAAGTGCTGGAATTCCGACGGCTTCGGCGGGGGCGGCGGTCGCGGCGGCGTCTCCAGCGAGCGGCTCACCGCGTCGACCTCGGCGGTCGTGAAGTGCCACGCGATGGGCACCGCCGTCGCGCCCACGTGCACGGTCGCGCTAACGCTCACCCGCTCTCCCTCCGCGAACGGCGTGGCCGGAACGAAGCTGGCGCCGTCTCCCTGCGAGTACGGCTCGAGGCTGCCGGGATGCCGGCCACTGCGGGAGCCTTCCACGACGACCGCTTCGATGTCCGCCGCGGGCACGCCCAGGAAGCTGATCTGAGTGAAATGGGAGGCGGCCGCCGAGCCCGGCATCGGCGACACAGTGACCGCGCCGTCCGCCAGCGCGGCCGAGCCGTTTTCCGAGGCCGGCACGCATGACGGCGCCGACGCTTCGGCGGTAGCGGCAGGGGCCGGCGGTCCCGCCAGCAGCGTGGCCGCGAGGGCGGCTGCGGCGAGTCCCGCGGGCAGGTGGCGAAACGGCGCCGCGGCGGGATGGCCGGGCGTCGACAGTCGCTGTGGTGCTCGCATCGAGGCCCTGAGTTTGAACAGTCCGCAGGCGGAAGGAGCCCGAAGCCAGAGCAGCTCTGGAGCGGGCCCGAGTGGTCACGCGCCCGGACGGTGGGCATGTACGCGCTGCGTAGCTACCTCGTCGTCGCCGTCGTGATGCTGATCGTCAAAGGCCGTCGAGGTGAGCATAGGTAGCTGATCGAAAAGAACTGGGCGAGCGCGCTGTGCGTTCGCCCTGCAGGAATGGTCATGGCTTCCGCATTACTCTCGATGCAGCCGTCTCCCCGAACACTCGGCTCGCTCGCGCTCAGAGACGAGACGCAGTCGTCTCGTCGGTCGGTGAGCTCGCGACTGCTTTCGACTCGAAGCGGGAGCGGGACGACCCGGTCGATACCGCCCGGTCCCGTCGCGTGGAAGCCTTATGGAAGCTTCAGCGGTCGCCAACGGACCCGCAAAGATCGGGGGCAGCACGTTCGACCGCTACGGCTCTCGTCGTGTTCCGACCCGTGGAGATCGTGATCTGGTCGCCCCTCGTAATTAGGGGGTCCAGGGTTTGAGTGCACGTGTCGACTTGGGGAGCCGGCGACGTTTAACAGGTCCGGTCCGCAGGAGGGGCGGACCGGACGGTGCACACTTAGGAGGAGGATGTGCGTCGGCGACTTCATGTCGCGTACTTCAGTATCGCCGTCTTCATGAGCGGCACCTAAGGGTCCGTCGGAGTCGAGATAAAGGTTCGCCTCAGCTGAGATAAGTGTTCGTGTGGACCTAGCAATGTCGGTGATGCTGGGGTTTGATCCGACGCTTCGCTTAGGCTGGGTGCCCGCCAAGGATTGAACGGGAGCGCTGCCCCCGGCCTCTCCCCTCCTCCGGGCCGGGGGCGCGCATATCCCTCGTGCGGCAGCCGAGCGCGGTCTTACGCCGCACCGCACCGAGTCTCGTTCTCGCTCGGTGCCCGAGGCGCTACTAGTTCCCTGGCAAGCGCGTAGTGAGGAGCGTCGTGACTATCTACTTAATGCCCAAATGCGGTGAGGACGCGCCGTGGAGGCGCTCTCGCGGGTGATGGCCGCCGACCTCGCCGAGACCTCCGTGCGGGTCAACGTCCTGCTGCCGGGCGGAGCGACGGCCACGGGCATGATCCCCGAGGACGCGCCGGCAGAGGTCCGTGCCGCGCTCCTAGACCCCTCGGTGATGGGTCCGCCGATCGTGTGGCTGGCCTCGCCTGACGCCGCGGACGTTCACGACGAGCGCATCGTGGCGAGCGACTTCGAGTCGTGGCTCGCGTCGCGGAGGGCCTGACTCGGCCGTCCTCTCCTTCAGGCGCTGGCGCCTTCGGGCGAGGCCTGCGCGGGGCCGCGCACGCCGACCTGGGCCCCGCTTGGGAGTGCGGCCCCACGGACCCGTAGAGCCCTTGTATGCCCTCTCGGACTGCTCGCGCGCGGGACCGCCCTGATCGGTCCGAGGGCCGGGTCGATTGCCGTCCGTGTTCGGGCCTCACCGGAGTTTGCGCGGCTCGATCCCCGACCAGCTGCGCGAATGCGACGAGGCCATCGACGCGCAGGACGGTCGTTGCGCGCTGGCGACCTACACCGACGAGTCCTTCTCGGCATTTAGTCGCAGTCGCGGCCCCGGCCTCTTGGACGCCATGCAGCACGCCGAGGACCTGGCCGAGGAGCACGGCTCGGCTGAGCTCTGGGCGCAGCACAGCGATCGACTAGCGCGCGGAGACGGACGCTCGGCACGGCACGCCGTCGAGATCGCGCTCTGGGCACTCAAGCGCGACGTCGCGGTTCGCACGGTCCAAGACCCCGACACGTTCCGAGACCTCCTTTACGCCGTCGTGACCGGCCAGCGCAACCACGAGGACTCGCGACGCAAGGGCCTTGCTATGGCGGCGGGGCGAAGACGAGCCGCGGCGCGCGGTGACTTCATCGGCTACGAGCCGCCCGGCTACAAGCTCGCGATCGAGCTCAGGGATGGAGGCCGGGTCAAGAAGCGGATGGTCATCGATCCAGAGCGCCGCGAGGTTATCGAGACGATCTTCCGGCTCGTGCTGCGCGGCAGGCCGACCGGTGCAGTCGCCAGAGCGCTCAACGATGCCGGCTGGCGCACGAACCCCTCCCGCAAGGGAATCGCTCCGAAGAAGTGGACCGTCGAGCGCGTGGACGTGGTGCTGCGGAATCCCCGCTACGCCGGCTTGGCCGTGTTCGACGGCGAAGTCGTCGCTCGAGGTCATTGGCCCGCCTACATCAGCGAGCGCCAGCACCAGCGCGTCAGGGCGCGCATGGCCACCCACGACCGAGCGACGACGAAACCGCTTCGCCTCGAGACCTATCTGCTGGCGCAGCTGATGCGCTGTGGAAGCTGCGATGAGCCGCTCTACTGCGCGACCGGCGAACGCCGTCAGGACGGCACGCACGCACGCCGCTACGTGTGCGCGAGCCACGATAAGGGCCGCGATGCCGATCGCTGCCAGGCGCCGCGGATAGCCGCGGAGATGCTCGAGGCGATGTTCATCGCCAGCCTGAGGACACTCCTGCTCGATTCCTACAGCGCCGAGTGTGAGACCGATCAGTCAGAGCCCTGCGCGGTCCTCGATCTGACCCGGGAGCGCGAGCAGCTGCGCGATGCGGCCCTGGCCGCAGAGCTCGAGTTCCACGCCGCGCTCGAGCGCCTGCTCGTGCGCATGGATGACCGGGCTCGGGCATCCGATCCCGCCCGGCTCTCTCAGCGACAGCGCCGCCAGCTGGAGGCCGTCACACGGTTCGAGGCCTGGGCGGCTGAAGAGCTGTCCGGTCGCACGGAGGCCTCCCGCGCTGAAGCGCCCGAGCTCAATCACCTGCTGTCGGGGTGGCTCTCGTCGATCACTGTCACCGTAGGCGCTACGAACATCGAGATCGTCGTCACGCCGCGATTCCCGGTCGGTCCCGCTGGCGACTCCCCGG
This sequence comes from uncultured Solirubrobacteraceae bacterium, assembly GCA_963767655.1. Classification (GTDB taxonomy): domain Bacteria; phylum Actinomycetota; class Thermoleophilia; order Solirubrobacterales; family Solirubrobacteraceae; genus Palsa-744. Next base: position 209,297 of record CAVYET010000005.1, read on the forward strand.
TGCGTCGGGCGGCCGTGACGCTCGATCCCGCAGAGTGGACCCGCGTCGCGTGCCTTGTCGGGCGACCGCGGCTTCGCTCCTCAGCGTGGGACGATGCCGAAATCCTCGGCGCGCTCCAGGCCTGGGCCGAGATCAACGGGCGCAGCCCGACCTGGATGGACTGGCGAGCAGCCGACGCCACCAGGCCGAATGCGATCACCGTGCGGCGACACTTCCGCACCTGGAAGCGGGCGTTGCATCTGGCCGGGCTCCACCCTTTCGTCCCGGCGAGTGCTCCGCGCAACTACGCGTGGAGTGACGCCGACATCCTCGCGGCGCTCAAGGACTGGGCGGCGAAGAACGGCCGTCCGCCCAAATGGGATGAGTGGATGCACGCGACCCCTGAGCGACCCTGCACCAACACCGTCTGCCAGCACTTTGGCGGCTGGCGCGCCGGGCTTGCAGCGGCTGGGCTCTAGAGCTTCGACAGACGTGGCACGTCGGTCGCTGCTACCCCTCTACTGGCAGCGATGACCCTCACCGACCACCTCCACGCCTTCGACCGCCGCCAGCAGCGCACGCGCGGGCTGCGCTTCCTCGCCGCCGTCCTCAAGAAGTTCTCCGACGATCAGGCCGGTCAGCTTGCGGCGCTGATCTCCTACTACGCCTTCGTCTCGCTCTTCCCACTGCTGCTCGTGTTCGTGACGATCCTCGGCTTCATCCTGCAGGGCGATCCCTCCGAGCAGAAGAAGGTCCTCGAGGGCACCCTGGGCCAGTTCCCGATCATCTCAGAGCAGCTGAGGCTGCAGCCGCTGACGGGCAGCACGACGGCGCTCGTCGTCGGCATCGTGCTTTCGCTGCTCGCCGGCCTGGGCATCACCAACGCCGCCCAGCACGCCTTCAACCGCATCTGGGCGGTGCCGTTCAAGCGCCGCCCGGACTTCCTGCGCGCCCGCCTGCGCGGCCTGGCGATCCTGGCGATCTTCGGCACGCTGATGATCATCTCGACCGCCGCGGCCGGCGTGGTCGGCGCCACGAGCCTCGCGGCGCTCGAACTCGCCGGCGGGGTCCTCGTCGCACTCGTGGTCAACCTCATCCTCTTCATGTGCGCCTTCAAAATGCTCACCGCACTCGAGCTCTCATGGCGGGAACTGTTGCCCGGCGTCGTCGTGGCGGCGGTCTGCTGGCAGCTGTTGCAACACCTGGGCGGCTACTACCTCGATCACGAGCTCAAGCGCACCGGACCGCTCTACGGCGTCTTCGCGCTGGTGCTCGGCCTGCTCGCCTGGCTCTACCTGGGCGCCCAGCTGACCATCTTCGCGGCCGAGATCAACGTCGTCAGACGCCGGCGGCTGTGGCCGCGCAGCTTCTTCGCCGAGCCCCTGCTCGACGCCGACAAGCGCGCGCTCACCTCCTCGGCGGAGGTCGAGGAGCGCGTCGAGCAGGAGAACGTCGAGGTCAACTTCGAGGGGCCGGAGTAGGTCGCTCCATGTGCTCGCGCGGCGCCCGCTGAGGCTCAGCAGTACCACTCGGCAAGAAGTCCCCGGTGACGAAGGCGCGAAACGCCTCGACATCGCTCTCATTGATCGCGATGGCAGCTCTCCTAACCGCAACGACTGAGACTGTGCACGTCGATCTCCCAGCCGCCCTCATCCGCGCTTCGGGTGGCTTATCGTTCCTCCGATGAAGCATCCGTCCGATGGCCTTGCGGAACAGGTAGATGGGCCGTGCGTGTACACATTCACCGCGCATTTGCCGTTCCCGCTCGGCATACCTGACGACCTTGCCCATGCGATCAGGCTTGATGCGTCGTACGCAGATCCTGATGACACGGCTCGCTTCGGCTCGCAGTTAGCCGTGACCATCCGCGCATTCACGCTAGAAGTGCGAGGACTTCCGCTGTGGCCGCTGCGGCTGGACCTCGATCGACGGATGACACGGCTGAGGCAGCTGCAGCGATGACCCTTTCGGGACACGGTTGGCGAGCGGCAGAGCTCGGGGGCGAGCGAGCGAACCGCCGCCGCGACGTGCGGGCGACGATTCTGCCTAGGCTCCGAAGCACTGCCCATTGATCGTGTGCAAAAGTCAAGTGATGGACGCCTCGTTGGCGCTCCATCCCGGCATTCCCGCGGACGTGCCCACTGCCGCCTTGCATCGATCGAGCGCTGTGATTGGTGCCTTACTCGTTCCTTGGTCATACTGATGGCGTGGTCGGCGACCAGGACTCGCAGCACAGCCAGAGCCATGAGGAGGCGGACCGTCCGAGCACGCCGACCGATGACGTCGGCATCGGCCACCTTCGAGGTGAGGTGCCGGCAGAGCTTCGTGATGTCTCGTTTCCGACCGCGGTCCGCGGCTACGACCGTCGCCCCGTAGACCTATATGTCAAGCAGGTCAATCAGGTCATAGCCGAACTGGAGGTCGGCCGCTCGCCGCAAGCGGCAGTCAGGCGCGCCCTCGACCGAGTCGGGCAGCAGACGAGCAGTGTCCTGCAGCGCGCGCGCGAGGTTGCAGACGAGCTAGCCGCGACAGCGCTGGCAGAAGCCGAAGAGACCACAGGCCGTGCAAGGGACGAGGCTGACCAGATCGTCGAGGACGCCAGAATGCAAGCGCACAAGCTCCGCGCCCAGTCAAAGGAGGAAGCGGATGAGATCCTCGCCCAAGCGCGGGCGGAGGCAACCGAGCGCCTCCAGCGCTTAGAGGAACGGCTCAAGACATTGCAAGACCAGGCGGAGGTTCGCCTCCGCGAGCTTCAGGTGGAGACTGACGCCGCCTCGGATGCGCACCGCAGGGTGCTCGAGGATCTACACCGGACGGCGGCCGAGCTGGAGAAGGTCGCGAGCGCGGCGTCCGATCGGCTCGAGCCCACGCAAGCCGGCGAGCGCCCGCAAGAAGCGCGGGCGGGGAAAGCTGCATCGCAGCCTCCAGCGACCTCTGAAGCTGAGGCCGGCGACACCGTGGAGCTCGCGGACCCCGCGCCCTCGCAGCAATGACGCCGAGGCCAGCGACTCACCGCCAAGGCCGTCCGCGCTGAGGATCTCAGCGACGGCTCGGCGCTGACAGGCGATATAAAGCCACCCTGCATCTACGGCAGCGATAAGAGGAGCGCGCTAAGCAGGTGTGCACTGGCGACCGCGTAGCTTCGGTCGAGAAGTGCGACGAGCACCTTGTCGTGTCGCTCGTCGCGCAAAGCGCCAGCAGCTCGACGCTGAGCCGCCGTGCTGCCTTTGCAACCGCGCGCCTGCTAACGACCATCAAGCGAGCGTCCGGCCAGTGGAGCCAACCGCCACGCTTTCACCGCTGGCCGGTGACCGTGCGCGCGCAAGCGACGACCGCGCTCGCCTCGCGACGTTGGAGGTCGCCCCTCCTCTCAGCGGCGTGGACGGCGTGCTCGCGGGCGGACGGCGTGGCGTTGAGCAGCGAGGTGGGATCGCCGAGGCTCGTCACCAGCGCTGCTAATTCGACGCTGTGGCGCTGGAGGCAGGAGCTCAGGCGCTCGACCTCGCTGACGTTCGCGCCTACGAGCCCATACCAGTTGCTCGGCAGGCCGCTGCCCAGCACGGCGACGACCAGGCCGAGGGCGATCCAATGCGGTAGGCGAAGGGCGCCAAAGAATGCGCTCATGTCGCTCCAGCTTCCATCCAGCAAAACCTACATTTGTCCCGGACTGGCCGTCAAGTTGGGCCCCCTTTCGCCTTCGAGCCACCCAAGCCGGCTTCCATCACCGTCGGATGCGCGGGGAGCGTGGCTATCGCCACGGGTAGCGTCGCTCCCGAGGCGCGATGAGTTTCGATCCCTCGTGCGGTCTGTAGTGTCAAACTCGTTCAGCTCAATCGGGAGGGTTGTTTGCTAATGGCCAACGTTCTCGCGGGGATCACGATTCGATCGATGGGTACATCACCGGACCCAACGACGGACTGGGCAAGGGCCTCGGCGACGATGGCGAGCGCGTGCACTACTGGGTCTTTGGCGGCCCGTGGACCTACGCCGACCAGGAGCGTCGCGCCCCGACCGGCGAGGACGCCGCGTGGCTGACGGAAGTCACGTCCAGGATCGGGGCGGTCGTCGGTGGACGCGGACGTACGAGGCGGCTCGGCACTGGGGCGACGAGAACCCCTGGGGACTGCCGTTCTTCATCGTGACGCACCGCCCGGAGGAGCAGCCGCCCGGCGGCGTATTCACGTTCGTCTCGGGCGTCGAGGCGGCCGTCGAGCGCGCCTTGCGGGCAGCGTCCGGCAAGGACGTCCACGTGATGGGCGGAGCCGAGATCATCCGTCAAGCCGATCTTAACGCCTCCCTCTCGCGAGCCGAGGCGGAGTCGCGAGCATCCGCTGCGCTCCCGCTATCTGCTTGTTTGCGACAGTCTCCGCAGCGTCACCACAGACGACCGCCTCTGTGTTGCGCTTGAAGCAGCCAATGCAGCTATCAGGTGGTGCCAATGGCGCGGTCATGCCGTCAGCGCCTCGCGGGCCGCGGCACCGCCGACCCGAAGAACGCCGCCTCCTGTCGGCCGAGATCCCCCGACGGCCCGAGCCCGTTAGCAATTCGCCCATGATCCGGTGCCAGTTGGCCGTCGTCTCGAGTTGTCCGAGGACACCGAGCGTCAGCATCTCGAGGCGCCGTGCGAATAGCGCCTCCGCGGGCATGCTGAGGCGCTTCTCCAGCTCCCAGTTTCGCGATCCAGGCCCGGAGGTCGAGATCAGCTTGTTCACGTAGCTGCGGGTGATCGTGAACGGGCGATCATCAGCATGCCAGTCGTGGAACGCGCGGACGTAGGCGAGTAGCTGCTTCGAGTCGACGCCGGAGTCATCGAGCGCAAAGAAGCCGAGTGCCGCGAGTTCCGCGCGCACGCCCGCGGCGTCGCCTTGCATAGTGGCCCGGATCGCCGCCTTCTCTTGCTCGAGCCCCTCGGGCTGGATGCGCTTGGTCATGCCGAAGTCCAGAAACGCGACGCGGCGGTCGTCCATCAGCAGGTAATTGCCCGGGTGGGGATCGCCGGAAAAGTGGCCGTCGCGGTATAGCGATCCGAAGAAGAAGCGGAACACGATCTCCCCGAAGCGGTCCCGCACCGGGCGATCGAGGCGCTTCACCTCTTCGAAGCCGACACCGTCGACCCAGTCGCTGACCAGCACACGCTCGCGCGAGAGGTCGGTCATGACGTGTGGCACGACAATGAACGGATGGCCATCGAAGCGCCGCGCGAACGCCCGTTGCGCCTGCGCCTCGTGCTCGTAGTCGAGCTCCTCGGTGAGGCGCTCGCGAAGCTCGGCTGCGACGGCTTTGGCGTCGAGCGCGGGCGCCATCCGCTTCGCCGCCCGCAGCAGAAGCCCGATGTTCTGCAGGTCGGCGCGAACCGCCGCCGCCACGCGCGGATACTGGACCTTCACCGCGACCCGCCGGCCGCCAGCGAGGCGAGCGCGATAGACCTGTCCGATCGACGCGGCGGCGACCGCGTCGGGCTCGAACTCGTCAAAGACGTCCTCGAGGCGCTGTTCGAGGTCGTCCTCGATCACCTTCCGCATCTGCTTGAAGCCGACCCGCGGCGCCGAGTCACGCAGCGCCGCGAGCTTCGCCTGAAAACTATCGCGAGCCTCCGGCGGCAGGCCCGTGAGATCGATGAACGAGGCGACCTGACCCACCTTCATCGCGACGCCCTTCATGTGCCCGAGGACGTCGACGATATGTTCGGCTGCCTCGATCTGGCGCCGGTCGGCCGAGGCTCGGCGGCCGACCGCGGAGCGCGTCAGGTTCGCGGCCCATGTGGCGTAGCCGCGGACCGCCTGGCCGCCGACTAGCCCGCCGACCTCCGCAGTCCGCCGCAGCCGTCCGGTCGGGATCGACTCGTCGCGTTTCGCCGGGTTAGATCTACTGCGAGCCATGCTCGCTCCTCTGGTTTGGGAGATTCGTCTCGGTTCTTGTCCGCCTCAATGGTCGGTGTTCCTCGTTTCCGGCCTCGCGCCGACGATCGCGGGCGATTGGCTGTTCGTCATCGGCCCCGTCGTCATGGTACGCCGGTCGCGTCATCACATTTCCCTAGTCCGGCTCCCCGGTCTGCCCAGTCCGACCGGCCAGTTCGGGTCCGCGGTGGCGTCGCTCTTGTGGCTGAGCCGGGCTGCATAGGAGTAGCGTGAGTTGCGAGGGGAGACGGGTTCGGCGAATATGATTCAGCCCAAGACGAGCTACGCGTGCAACGGCGATGTGAACATCGCCTACCAGGTCATCGGCGACGGGCCGCTAGACCTCTTGTTCATACCGGCCTTCGTCTTGCACCTGGACCTCTATTGGACGGCACCCGAGACCACCGCCTTCTTCCGCCGCCTGGCCTCGTTCTCGCGCCTGATTCTGTTTGACAAGCGCGGCACCGGCCTGTCCGACCCGGCCTCTGGCGTGGTCACGCTGGAGGAGCGTATGGAGGACGCCGGCGCAGTGCTCGACGCGTGCGGGTCGCACCGGGCGGCTCTGTTCGGGCTGTCCGAGGGCGGGCCGATGAGTCTGCTTTTCGCCGCGACCTACCCCGAGCGCACGACGGCGCTGATCACGTTCGGGTCGTTCGCCCGATTGTTGCCGGCTCCCCACTACTTTTGGGAGCGGCGTGAGGGCGCCTCCTACCCGGAGAACCTGCGCGAGCGAGTCGAGCGCATGTGGGAACAGAATAGATCGTTCACCGACGCGTTCGAAAACCACTGGGGCGAAGGCAAGGTGCTCGCGCAGTACATGCCCAGTCTCGCCGGTGATGCGAATGCGCGGAGGATGTTCGGCATGTTCGAGCGCGCGGCGGCAAGCCCGGCGATGGTTCGCGCGCTGTATCAATTCAACACCGAGATCGACGTCACCCAGGTCTTGCCCGTGATCGGCGTGCCGACACTCGTGCTCCACCGCACCGACGACCTGATTCCAGTCGAGTACGGACGCTATCTCGCCGAGCACGTGCCCGGCGCGCGCTTCGTCGAGCTGGCGGGGAATGACCACATGCCCTGGCTCGGCGACAGCGATGCCGTGCTAAACGAGGTCGAGCACTTCCTCACCGGCACCCGGCGTGCTGCGGAGCCCGAGCGCGTGCTGGCGACGGTGCTGTTCACCGACATCGCCGGCTCAACCGAGCGCGCCGCAGCACTCGGCGACGATCGTTGGCGCGCGCTGATCGAGAGCCACAACGAGCTCGTGCGTCGCCAGCTGGCAGCATTCAATGGGCGTGAGGTCAAGACGCTCGGCGACGGGTTCCTGGCGACCTTCGACGGTCCCGGACGCGCGATCCGCTGCGCCTGCGCAATCTGTGAGGAAGTCGGCTCGCTCGGCGTCGATGTGCGCACCGGTGTGCATACCGGCGAGTGCGAGGTTATGGGCGCGGACATCGGCGGCATGGTGGTGAACATCGGCGCGCGCGTGGTCGCTCGGGCGGCACCCGGCGAGGTGCTCGTGTCCAGCGCGGTACGCGACCTCGTCGTTGGCTCGGGGATCGAGTTCACCGACCGCGGCACCCACGAACTGAAGGGCGTGCCAGGGGAATGGCAGCTGCTCGCGGTCGCTGGGATGGGTACCAACGGCGAACCGACGGAGGCCGCGGAAAGCGGAGAGCGATCCGCTCGCCCCCAACGCGACACTGGTCACGAAGGGCGATCGCGCCGCCCTGCGCCTCGCCCGCGGCGCGCCCGGCGCCGTAAGGCTCCTATCACGCGCGTTGTCACGCAGGGCACGGCCGCAAGAGACGCACACGTGACGCTGCCTTTACGGCTCTAGGCTCACTCCCCGACGAAGCGATCGTGTGTCTCGCTACTCCTATCCAGGCAAAGGGAGCGCCTCCAGTTCACCGTCGGCGTCTGGCAGACGACCGCTCTGGACGGTGGCTGTTGCACAAACCCGCGGCGGGCTCACTGGAGCCCTTCTAAGGGTGGGGTCAAAAGAGCTGAAGGTCGTCCCGCTCGGTCGCTGCGCGTTCGCCCGGCCTTGGCGCTTCCAGCCTCTTCAGCGGCAGTCACAGCGAACGCGACCCAGGTTTTCGGGGACGGCCTTTGTGCGACAGCCAAGACGACGAGCAGTCGCCAACGTCGCCGAGATCTAGAGTGCTGCTTTGGCACCGCAAGCGGTACCTGTGCTAATCGACCCGGGGCGACGCGCTCGCTGTTGTGGAAATGCGCTCGTCAGCCTGTGAGGGAGGACCTACGAACCGGCAGAACAGCTGGACCGCGACGTAGCCGCGCGGACTAGTAAGCCTCCTCGAACAGCGCCACGACTTCGCCGGGATCGGTGACCGGACGAGCGTTGAAGAGCGTTGGTGTGTCCGCGACCGCATGGAAGGCGGCCATCTGGAAGTCGCCGTCCGGCACGCCGATGTCGCGGAGCCGGGTGGGATGGCCCACTGCCTGCATCAGCGACTCGATCTCGTCCGCGGCTGCCAGCGCTGCATCACGCTCGCTCAGGTCGGCGATGGCGACGCCGAGGGCCTCGGCGGCCATGGCCAGCTTGGCACCCGCGTGATCGACGTTGAAGCGCATCACCTTCGGAAGCACGATCCCGCATGCCGTGCCGTGGTGAACGTGGTTGAGCACACCCATCGTGTGCGACATCGAGTGCGCCAGCCCGACCTGCGCCACCGTAAAGGCCTGTCCCGCCAAGGTGGCGCCGATCGCCATGTTCAAGCGGGCCTGCTCGTTGCCGGGATCCGCGATCACGAGCGCCAGGTTCTGTCTGATCAAGCGAATGGCCTGCAGCGCCAGACCGTCGCAGATCGGCTGCGCCAGGGTGCTGGTGAGAGCCTCGATCGCGTGGGTCAGGGCGTCCATGGCGGTCCCGGCGGTTAGGGCCGGCGGCAAAGTGATCGTGAAGCGTGGATCCAGGATTGCCGCGTTCGGGATCATGTAGGGGTCGACGATGTAGACCTTGCGACCCGCTTTGGGGCTAGTGATGACGGCAACGTTGGTGACCTCGCTGCCGGTGCCGGCCGTGGTAGGCAGAGCGATATGCGGCGTCTGCGGTTCCATCAGCCGGTTGATCGCGACATGGTCATTGGCCGTTCCGCCGTTCTTCAGGGTCACGGCGACGGCCTTGGCGGTATCGATGACGCTCCCACCGCCAACGCTGACTATGCAGTCCGCCTTCAGCTCCTGTGCCTTAGCCACGGCTGCGTCGACGGCGGCGAAGTCCGAGTCGGGCGGGACCTCGTCGTAGGCACCGACGGCGAAGTCCACGAGCGCGTCCTGCACGAGGTCGATCAGACCGGTCCGGGCAACCCCGGGGTCGGTCAGTATCAGCGCCCGGCGACAGCCCAGCTTGACGACCTCCTTGTAGATCGCGGCCAGGCTGCCGTGACCGGAGATCACGTTCGTGGGCGCGAAGTACTGGCCGGAAGCCACCTTGGGATCTTCGGAGAACAAGTTCCAGGTGAAGTTGCTCTCGCGCGACGCAAATGAATTGACGTGGATGCGCTTTATCTGCGTGTACTCGGCCAGTCCACTAGCGCCTAGCTCGCGGCCCACGCCGGACTGCTTGTAGCCGCCGAACGGGGCGAAGTCGCCGAAGATGTGGAAGTTGTTGATCCACACCGTCCCGGTGCGGATCTCGCGCGCCATACGCTCGGCCCGTGCTGTGCTGCTGGAGAAAACTCCTCCCGCCAAGCCATACATCGAGTCGTTGGCGATCGCCACCGCCTCCTCGTCGCTGTCGAACTCCTCCAGGCAGACGACGGGGCCGAAGATCTCCTCCTGGGCGATGCGCATTTTGTTGTCGACGCCGGCGAAAATGGTCGGCGCGTAGTAGAAGCCGCCCTCGATCCCCTCCACCTCGATCCGCTCGCCGCCTGTCAACAGCTCGGCACCCTCCTGCTTGCCAACGGCGACGTACCCGTCGACGGTCTCCAGCTGGCCAGCGCTCACCAACGGCCCCAGATGGCTGTGAGGGTCCAGCTGGTAGCCCACGCGCAGGCTCTCGGCACGACGCGCCATCTTCTCGGCGAACTCGTCGCGGATCTTCGATGAGACCAGCACGCGGGTACCCGACTCACACACCTGGCCCTGGTGGAAGAACGTGCCGAAGATGGCCCCCTCCACGGCCAGGTCGACGTCGGCGTCGTCGAGGATGATGTTGGCCGACTTCCCTCCCAGCTCGAGTGTCACCTTCTTGACGGTGTCGGAGGCCATGCGCATGATGTCCCGGCCGACCGCGGTGCTGCCGGTGAAGGCGATCTTGTCCACGTCGGGATGCGTGCACAGGACCTGGCCCAACTCGGCCCCGGGGCCGTTGAGGATGTTGATGACGCCAGGGGGGATCCCGGCGGCGTTCGCGGCCTCGGCGATGATCGTGGCGCTCAACGGCGTCACGGAGGCCGGCTTGAGGACGATCGTGTTGCCCATGATGATCGCCTGGCCGATCTTCCAGAAGGCCATGCTCAGCGGGAAGTTCCAGGGGATGATCCCGACGCACACGCCGACCGGCTCGCGGCGGATGAAGTCTCGCCCGGGCGCGAAAACGTTGCCGGGATAGGGGATCTCCTCTTCCCAGGGAAACGCCGTGGCCGCGTGGTAGGCCAGGTTGCGCAGGAGCTGGGAGCCGTTTAGGCCCCAGAACTTCGACAGGCCGATGACCTGGCCAGAGTCCATCGACTCGGTGATCGCCATGCGCACGCTCTGCTGAGCGATCATGTCGGCGAAGTCATAGATCTTCGCCGCCCGGTCGGTTGGCGTCAGGCCGCTCCAGTCTCCCTGGTCGAATGCTCGCCGAGCAGCCGCGATCGCAGCCTCGGCCTCGTGTTTGCCGGCGCGTGCGACTGTCGCGATCGGGGTCTCGGTGCCCGGGTCGATCGACTCGAAGGTGGCGCCATCTTCTGCGTCGACGAAGTTACCGTCGATAAAGAGCTGGTAGTGATCCAAGCGGCACCTCCTTCGCTTGAGCTAGGGATCTGCCGAATCGTACCTGACCCCAGGAAGAGCGTGTGACACCGCCGACGTGGACAACCGAGGCCTCACGCTCGCGATTCTCGACGAAGCAGTGGTGCGCTGGCGCCGCGCCAGACGGTCGGGTCGGCGGGAGGCGCCTGGTTCCGTCGCGATCCGACAGCGCGGTCTTGTGGCGCTCGGACCTTAGATCCCGAGCCCGGCGAACGTCTTGATCACGCGCCCGTCGGCAGAGCGCCAGATAATCGTGCCCTGTTGCAGTGGGTTGCTGCGCGGAAGCGTCACTACGACCAGGTTTCCCACGGGAGCGGTCGTGATCGTGAAGGCCGGCGAGATCTTTGGGCTGTAGCCGCTCGCCCGGCCGGCGGGGTAGCGCAGCGTGACGTTCGCGACGCCGTCTGGCACGACCATCGTGATGGTCGAGCTCGTGCTCGAGCCAGGCGGACCACTGCTGGCGTCCTTGCCCTGCTCGATCGCCGCCGCGGTAGCGCCGCCGCCTCCCGTGCCGCCCGTGAGCCCGTGACCGAGATCGACGTTCCTGGCGAGCTCCATGATTCCCTGATGTGGTGTTTCCCCCGTTCCGCAGCCTCCGACAATTCCGGGGTAGACGTAGTAGGGGCTGCCGGCGACGACGCGCGCGAGTCGTATGTAGTGGACGAAGACGCCGCTGATGAACCCTTGCGCTGCGATGCCGCTCCCGGCGTCGGCCGCCGTCGCGGGTCGACGCAGCACGCCGAGGATCGACAGCAGCGACCTGCTCGGCGCCCCCTGCAGCGCCCCACCCTGGCCGCAGGCCGCAGGCGAGGATCGAGCGCTCCTCGACGGCAGCCGTCCCGCTGGCACCGCGGCGCTCCCGGGGTGGGATCCCCCGCCGCCGCCGGCGAATCCCAACAGGAGCGCTGCGATCACGCCGGCGGCGATCACGCCCGCGACAGCCACGCCCCGGTGACGGCGCTGGCGCGCCCGCGCCTCTTCGATCACGCCCGCGTCGGGGGTTTCCGTGGGCAGTGGCTTGACGGTGACGCTCATCGGATATCAGGGCTGCGCTCGAGCAACGCGCTGAGCTGCTATGAATAGCACAATGTTGGACGTCAAGGTTGACCGCGATGACCCGGCCCTCCTGCACGACCAGGTCGCCGCGCAGATCCGTCGCGCGATCGCCGACGGCGAGGCCAAGCCCGGCGAACGCCTCCCACCCGCACGGCACCTCGCCGCCGTCATGCACGTCAACGCCAACACCGTCCTGCGCGCCCTGAGGCTCCTTCGCGACGAAGGGTTACTCGAACTGCGCCCCGGCCATGGGATCCGCGTCAGCGGCACACCGCAACGTGGCGCGCTGCTGGCGAAGGCGATTGAGCTTGTGAAGCTCAGCCGCACGAGCGGCTACAACCGAGCCGAACTGCTCGACATCATCAAACAGCTCCCATAGTCTCGGAGCCCAACCAGCGGAGTAAGCCGGACCGGAGGGCAGCGGCTCGGCGAGCCGTGGCAGTGGAGCTTTGGCGCCTCGCGAGCCAAGATGCAGAATGATCGCCGTGCGACCTAGCCCTGCTCCTCCGGGTAGGGCCCGGCCGTTATCGTCCCCCCAGGGCAGCCGATGCGCGCGTCGTGTGGATGCCCGGTCGCGTTCGCACAGAGATCCACCTCATCGCCGATGACACTGGCGGCGCGTTCTGCCTGCTCGTCGACCATCCGCCACCGGGCTGGTCTCTGCCGGCTCACCGACATCACAACGAGGCCGAGACGATCCACATAGTCGAGGGCGACTTCGAGATGGAGGTTGACGGGGCAAGGTCGCAGCTGTCCGCGTGACAGACCATCCATGTCCCCCGAGGCGCGATCCACTCAGGCGCCAACGTCGGCCAGCAACTCGGCCGCCGTATCGTGCTCTTCAGCCCCGGGGGGATGGAGCGCTTCTTCTTGGAAGCCGGCGCACCCTCAGCGGACAGCGAGATCGACCTCCCAACCGCGCTCGCCTCCGCCACCCGCCACGGCTGGGAGTTCGTCACCCAACCCTGACCCGCTCGACCACTGCGCTGCGCGACAGAGAATGCTGGCAGGCCGCGCCGCCAACGGCCGCGCCTAGCCAGCCCGACCCGCGAGCGGCGAGGGGCCTGCCGTTCCCGTGGCGGTCGTCACTTCGGTGGCGGTACCCCCTTGTGTTCCCGGCCACCAGGCAAGGAACCAACCGTTGGCCAGGCTGGCCGTGCCCGCGTTTGCCGTCGCGGAGCCTCAGGGTCACGCCAGTGACGCCTGGGCCGATGCGCCCCCCGAGCTCTGAGAAATGCTGGGAGCCTTCGTCCGGCGGGGTTGTGCGGCTGCCGGAGGAGACGATGGACAGATGTCCTGCTGGCACAGGCGGCGGTGTATGGGTGCCAAAGCTCCCACCGAGCGAGGCCCGCATCGGCTGGCGTCCTGAGAAGCACGACAGCTCCGCGGCGCCATGGGCCGCTGCGAACAGGACCACGGTGTAGGGCCCGCGGCTGTCGACGAGCACAGTACGCCAACTGCCAGCGGAGATGTCTGGGATCGGCCATGGCTCGTGCCGACCGGAAGCCGTCTCCTGGGCATGTTCGATGCCAGCGGAGGTGGGCAGCCGCGACCGGCACGCTTCCCGGGCTCTCGCTTTCGCTCGCCTTCTTGGCTCATACCTGACGAGCTGGCAGCTCGCCTTTTCCGCAACGCTCAGCACGAACGGCTCTTGACCGCCGCACCTTGCGGTGGTTTGCAGCCTCCCCCTGCAGGGCGGCTGCGAGGGTCCTACCCTCATCGTCCATACAGCACCGATACAGCACCGCCTCCAGTCGCTTGCTCCATCAAGTCGCCCTCGGCGTTCTCGGCGCAACATCTCCTGCACAGCACCGCATTCAGAATCTGGGTCTTCTACATCCAGCCTCCTTCAACGTTCGTGGCACACCCCTGGACGACCTGCGAGCGCGTCGACTGAGGGCAGCGAGACGCCCGCTTACGCGACGCGAAGCAGGAGCCATGACGTCGTTGGCGCCGGCACCTCCGATTCGTCCGTCTCGACAGTCTGGGCCTCGCGGATGGACACGCTCGCTCTGCGCGAAAGGGAGCAGCTGCTCGAGACATCGGCGGCTCGGGCCCATCCAACATGGTCAAGGCGCCTCCGCCGAGGATCGCGGCTCCCGTTCGGCGAACCCTACGAGCGAGCTGAGAGCGAGGCCTCTGGGAGGATCGGCTCGAACAGCTCGACTGGATTGCCTGAGGGGTCGTCGAGCAGAATCTGCTTGCCACCAACTCCGGTGACGATCTCGTTGCGAAAGTGGACTCCCGCCTTCCGGAGCTTCTCGACCGTGCCGACGAGATCGGAGACTTCAAGCGAGAACCGGTTCCACCCTCCCGGCGCGGGCCTCGTGCCATCAGGCATCGCCTGTCCACCCCCGCCTGCCCCGCTTGGCGCGCTCAGTACGAGACGCAAGTCGCCTCGCGAGAGCATCGCGAATGTAGGCGCCGGATGCATGTCCTCGTGAAAGCCGAAATGCTCACTGTAGAAGGCGATCGCGGTGTCGACATCGTTGACGATGTAACGGACGCTGACCGTGGGCATGCTGTGTTTCTCCTTGTCGTCTATGTGTAAAGCTCGCGGTCGCGCTCATCGATCTGAACGACGAGTCCGTCAGGTGCCCTGACTTGAAGTGCCCGGCCCCACTCGTGGTCCACGATCGTGCCTTCGGGCGGGAAGCCAGCCGCCCGCAGGCGCTGCTCGACCGCCTCGAGGGGCTCATCGGCAACGAGGTTGAGCGCCAACCCGTCGCGGCCCTCTCCGTCGGCGGCTATTGCGGCGTCGTGGAGGCCAAGCTCACCTCCCGCGGCCGTCAGCTCGATCCAATGTCCGGGTCGCGAACGGACCTCCGGCTCCAGACCGAGCGCTTCATAGAAGCGCACGGCCTCTGTCAGGTCGGGTACGAAATGGATCGGTCGCACCCTCATCGACGCTCTTCCTCCAGATGGTCTAAATACGCAACGAGTGCCGCCTCAACGAGTCGAGACAACGACGCGGTCTGGTCGACGGCGGCGTGCTTGGCGCGACGGATGAGCGCAGGCGGCAGATACACGTTGAACTGTTGCTTGTCCTTCGGGTATGAGTCGTCCACTCCGTTGATGCTAGCAAGCTAGTACCGGGTCCCCATGGCGAAAGAGCGAGAGTCCCGATACCCTCGAAGCAGAGGTTCGCAACGCACGCCGCAGTCCTACCAGCGTGGGCTCGCCACACGCTCGGTTACGCCGGCCGAACAGGCGTAATGGTGTACTCGGTGCCGGCGCCTCCCTCTCGTCGTGGCCGTCGCACAAACCGCGAGTCACAGTGGACCCCGGGCACCTTCAGACGATGGCCGAAAATCGAAGGTTGCCTGGAACGCCCAGACCTGGGCGCTACCATCGATCACCCTTGAGCGAGCCGGCGCTCGAACGCATTACATCCGCTGACGGCACCTCGATCGCGATTTGGCGGTCCGGGGAGGGTGCGCCGCTGGTCGCGTTGCACGGCGTGACGATCGACCACACGGCCTGGGATGGGGTTCGCCCGAGGCTCGAGCGTGCGCGCACGCTTCTCGCGGTCGATCGGCGCGGTCATGGCGCCAGCGGGGAGGGCGGCGCCGACTATTCGCTTGCGCAGGAGGTCGCGGATCTGCTCGGCGTGGTGGCGCTCCTCGACGAGCCAGTCGACGTGGTGGCGCTCTCTTACGGCGGCCTGGTGGCGCTTGAGGCTGCGCTGACTAGCGACCGGATTGGCCGCCTGATCGTCTATGAGCCATCGATCGACGACGATCCGCAGTTCCCCGGCGTCGTCGCACGAGTGGCCGAGCTCGTGAGCCGAGGCGAGGATGAGCAGGCAGCGGTGACGTTACTGGTGGAGCGAAGCGGTGTGCCCCCCGACGCCGTCGACTCAGTCCGCGAGCTGCCGCTTTGGCCGATCCTGCTCCGCGGTGTGCAGGTGCTTCCCCGCGAGGGGGCAGCAGTGGTCGGCTATCGGTTTGACCCATCGCGCCCGGCGATTCCAACGGCTGGCGGCCCCCGCTCTTGTGCTGGTCGGCGAGGAAAGCCCGGGCTGGAGACGTGAGGCAATGACCCGTTTGCAAACGGCGCTACGGCGAGCCGAGCTGCGGATCCTGGCCGGACAGGGGCATCTGGCCACCCACACCGCGCCCGAGCTTCTGGCCGAGGAGATCGTGAGCTTCCTGGAGCGCCAATGAGCCGCCACCCGACGCAGCCATCGTCCTACCTCGACCCGGCCTCCCCCTACGCCTACCTTGCCTCCCACCGCGTCGACGAGCTGACGCTCGCTGTTCGTCCGACGCGAGCGTGCCACGGCAAAACTTCACGACGGCTGCATTCGCCGTGAAGCAGCCGCGGTCGCGCTGGGCGCAGACTACCTGACTGACGGAGGAAGCTCGCGACCTGGCCCGTGCGCGCGCATAGCTGTTCCGCGCCAGCTCGAAGCCGTCCGACAAGGTCCTTCCGGGGCTGGCTTGACCGGGCGAAGACCTAGCAGCGAGACGTTCATGAACCAACGCGACGATGGGATGACCCTCTGCAGCTAAGGGCCGTTGCCGGTGGGACCTCCGTAGATGTAGCCGGCGGAGATCGGAGCCGACACCCTCGACCTGCAGACCACTGACGATCAGGCCGCGCTCGCCGCACTCGAACGCAACGGCTACCGGGTGCAGCCAGCCAGCGGCGGTGTGCGCGTCTTCGTCGAGCATGGCGAGTCGGGGCTGCCGCGCTGGCTGGAGGTCCTCACGCACATCAATCCGCTCACGTATGCCGTCGCGCCGCTTCGGCAGGTCGTGTTCGCTGCGCAGAACATGCCGCCCGCAGCCCGCCAGCGCTTCCCCGCAGGCGTCGAGCTCTTCGGCCACACGCTCTCGATCGGTGCCGAGATCGCGATCACCGTGGCCTTTGCAGGCATCTTCATCGCGCTCGCCATCCGCGGGTTCTCACGAACGGAATGACTCTGGCTCCGGCAGGAAGCGGATGTCCGCCGAAACGGAGACGACTTGGTCGAAGTGTCGACCTGGGGCGACGTGCATTTCGACGACGTCGCCGCCAAGCCCGCACCTGAGCTGTTCGGCGTCTCCCTCGGCCACCGTCTGCTCGCGTCAGCTGGCCGGCGCAGAACGGCCCGGCCGAGCTGGCCGACGAGAGCGCTCGTGGCCGACAGCCCCAGCCGTCGCGCGAGTTGGCTCACGCTCAGCAGTCGATCCTCGTCAACGACGGCAAAAAGGGAACAGCGGCATGAGCGGCCTGTTCTACAGTCAGCATAGTTCTGCTCGAGAACGTTTGTCGTCCAAGCAAGGCGCACCGATCGTCACCGTGCGACGTCGAAATCCGGGGATATGAGGGAGACCAACGAGAAGCGATGACCGAGGCGTCAACCGAACTGTCGGAGGAGCTCCCCATCCCCGTTCTCAGTCACCGGCGTGTGCTGATCATCATCGGCGCGTTGATGCTCGGGATGTTCCTGGCGGCGCTCGATCAGACGATCGTCTCGACCGCGCTGCCAACGATCGTCGCCGACCTCCATGGTGCGTCGCACCTCGCCTGGATCGTCGTCGCCTATCTGCTCACCGCGACCGTCTCGACACCGCTTTGGGGCAAGCTCGGCGACCAGTACGGGCGCAAGTTCTTCTTCCAGGCGGCGATCGTCATCTTCTTGTGCGGCTCGGCACTCTCGGGACTCAGCCAGAGCATG
Organism: uncultured Solirubrobacteraceae bacterium; assembly: GCA_963767655.1. Classification (GTDB taxonomy): domain Bacteria; phylum Actinomycetota; class Thermoleophilia; order Solirubrobacterales; family Solirubrobacteraceae; genus Palsa-744. The sequence goes on from CAVYET010000005.1 coordinate 226,877, forward strand.
ACCGAGCTGATCGCGTTCCGGGCCGTTCAGGGTGTCGGGGCCGGTGGGTTGATGGTCGGTGCTCAGGCGATCGTCGGCGACGTCGTCTCTCCCCGCGAACGTGGTCGCTACCAAGGACTCTTCGGGGCGGTGTTCGGTGTGGCGAGCGTCATCGGTCCCGTGCTCGGGGGCGTCTTCGTCGAGCAGCTCTCGTGGCACTGGATTTTCTACATCAACCTCCCGGTCGGCGTCGTCGCGCTCGCCGTCGTGGCGGTCCAGGTTCCAGGCAACCTACGCCGCGTCCACCACGTCATCGACTATCTCGGAACCGCCGTCCTGATGCTCTCCGCGAGCTGCCTCGTGCTCTTCACGAGCCTCGGTGGCACGACGTATCCCTGGGGCTCGCCAACGATTATCGTCCTCGGGGTCGCCGGTGCGGTCCTCCTCGCCATCTTTGCGGTCGTGGAGCGAGGTGCGACCGAGCCGGTGTTGCCGTTGCACCTGTTCTCCATTCGTGCCTTCTCGGTCGTGAGCGTCGTCGGCTTCATCGTCGGCTTTGCGATGTTCGGCGCGATCACCTACCTGCCCGCCTTCTTCCAGATCGTGCACGGCGAGTCGCCAACGACCTCCGGCCTCCAGCTGTTGCCCCTCCTGGTTGGCCTCATCATATGTTCCACCGGATCCGGGATGGTGATCAGCAAGACCGGCCGTTACCGGGTTTTCCCGATTGCCGGGACCGCGCTCATCACCGTCGGGCTCTTGCTCTTGTCGCAGGTGGGGATCGGGACGAGCCTGATCGTCGCAGCGCTGTACATGTTCGTGCTTGGCGTGGGACTCGGCTGCGTGATGCAGGTGCTCGTGCTCATCGCGCAGAACGCGGTTCCCTACTCCGAGCTCGGAGTCGCCACCTCGGGCGCAACCTTCTTTCGGTCCATCGGGGGATGCTTCGGCGCCGCGATCTTCGGCGCCATTTTCTCGAACGTGCTCGTCGGCAACCTGGTGAGGCATCTCGGCAACGCGAAGCTGCCAACGGGGCTGTCGAGCTCGAGCGTCACACCGGCCATCTTGGACAAGCTTCCGCAGACCGTTCATCACGGCGTTGCCGCCGCCTACGCGGAGTCGATCCAAACGGTGTTCGTTATCGCAGCGCCGATCGGCTTCATCGCGTTCCTCGCGTCTTGGCTCATACCCCAGGTGGAGCTCCGGCAGGGAGTGGGTGCATCTCCGGGTCCCCCATCGGACGCCCCGACCGCGCCATCCGATCTGGTGGAGCGTGCCCCGTTGGGGCAGCGGCCACTCACCGCGCAACGCCGACCGAGCTCGCCTGACCCATCGTCCGTCTCGCCAGTCGATCACAGGTCGGGCCTTTAGCCCAACCAACCACAGCTCACCTGCGCGCGCAGCCGAGGCCGAGACGGGGCCCGCGCTCGACGTGGAGAAGGCGATCCGTGGTCTCCGCGAACTCACCTCGCCGGCAGCCACGGGAGATCCGCGGCGCAGACGTCGGCTGGGCCACCGCCTCCAGTGGTGCCCGCCGCGCCTCGGGCGTATTATCGCGTCATGACCTGCGCCATACACGAAGATCATCCCCACACCCACGGCCCCGGCTGCGGGCATGTGGCTGTGCGCCATGGCGATCACGTCGACTACCTGCACAACGGGCATCTGCATCATCCTCACGATGATCACGTCGACGAGCACGCACTCGACGTCGACGCCGAGCGGCCGGCGCAGCACACCGTGGCTGCCGCTGGGCACGACGCAGTCCACACACACGGCCCAGGTTGCGGGCACGAGTCAGTGCCGCACGGCGACCACGTCGACTACGTCGTAGACGACAGGCTTCACCACCCCGCACGGGGATCATTGCGACGACCACGGAGCGTTGGGGCGCGCCTAATCTGAAGCTTCTCCGAGGCTTTCGCCCAGGGCGAGAAGAAAGACCGTGATGTTCAAGAACGTGCTCGTGGGAGTGGACGGCCGGCCCACCGGCCGCGACGCCATCGCGCTTGCCTCCCAACTAATGGACCCCGATGGAAAGCTGACCCTCGCGTATGTGCGTAGCGGCGAGGTAGCAGAGGCTCTCGAAGACTCCAACAAGCTGCTTGAGAGGGAGCGCATCGAGGCCGATGTCAAGGCAGAGCTCCTCAGCGTCGTCTCGGCGAGTCCCGGCCGTGGCCTTCACCAACAGGCAGAGAAGCAGGGCGCAGATCTGCTCGTGGTCGGATCTTGCGGGCACGGCGCCTTCGGACGCGCGATGCTGGGAGACGACACGCGCGCTGCCCTGAATGGCGCTCCCTGTGCGGTCGCGATCGCCTCCGTCGGCTATGCCGAGCGCCGCGAGCCGATCGCCAAGGTTGGTGTCGGATACAACGGATCGTCGGAGAGCAACGCGGCAGTTGCGGTAGCGCGAGCGCTGGCGGCCCCGACCGGGGCAACGGTTCACGCGCTTGAAGTCGTCTCGATACCGTCGCTTGCCTACGGCGGACTGATGGCCCCCGCGATCGGGGAGAGCATCGACGCGCTGCTCCAGGAGGCGAGCAACCGCATGGAGCAACTGTCCGACGCGGAGGGCCGCGCGGTCTATGGCCTCACCGGCGAGGAGCTGGCCGCGTTCGGCGACGAGGTTGACATCCTTGTGGTCGGCTCGCGCAGCTACGGGCCCGTGCGGCGTCTTATGCTCGGTAGCACCTCGGACTATCTGGAGCGCCACGCGCGATGCCCGTTGCTCGTGCTACCCCGAGTCGCGAGCATCGGCGAGGCCGCCACCGCCAGCGAGCACCCCGGCTAGCGCTGAGGCTTGCGAGAGTGCTGGAATGGACGAGCCGCAGGCGTAGCCGCGAAGGCTCGCGACACGATCGCTTACGCCGCGCGAAGCAGGCGTCTGCCGACCCCCAGCCGAGGCTCTCGGACCTCGGGGCATGAAAATGACTCTCGAGAACCGTTGTTCTGATTCCGGCCGGTAGGGTCCGGTGACCGGGACAGGGGCTCTCAGGGAGAACGCATGCTGGGTAGGCCGATCGTGGACGATGGGTGTGTTGAGCCCGGGCAATTCATTGGCCGCCCCTGCGACTTGTCCGGTTACCCACGGCGTCTCCCGTCCTGTCAAGTGCGTCGAAGGAGACAGCGATGAGATCAGTCGCGTTGGATGTGCACCTGGACTTCTGCGAGGTCGCGATCGTCGAGGATGGTGAGCTTCGCTCGGCCGGTCGGATCGAGACCAAGCCCGAGCAGATCGAGTTGTTCGCCTCAAGTTTGGCCCCGGATGACCGGGTGGCGCTGGAGGTGTCGGGGAACGCGTGGGAGATCGCGCGGCTGATCGAGCCGCACGTCGCGCAGGTGCTGGTCGTGAGCCCTTCAGATACCGGCATCCGCCAGGCCCGTGCGAAGACCGACCGCCTCGACGCAAGGACGCTCGCGAGGCTCCTGGCGGCCGGGTCGCTGGACGGGGTGTGGGTGCCAGACCGTCAGACGTGGGTGATGCGCCGGCGCCAGTCGCGTCGCTCACAGCTCGTGTGGGCGCGCAACCGGTCCAAGAATCAGATTCACGCGGTGCTGATGCGCCAGCCCCTCGGCCGCCCGCCGTTCTCAGATCTGTTCGGCGTCAAAGGCCGGGAGTGGCTCTCAGAGCTGCAGTTGCCGGCAGAGGAGTCAGAGACCGTCGAGAGCGCGATGCGCCAGATCGAGTTCTTCGACTCAGAGATCTCAGAGTCAGAGCGCCTGATCTCACAGGCGGCCCTCGATTCGGCGGAGATCAAGCGCCTGATGAGCGTGCCGGGTGTCAACGTGATCGTCGCCGCGAGCTTCATGGCGGCGATCGGCGACATCCACCGCTTCCAGAGCTCGCGCGACAGGCCGAGGTCGCCTACGCGCGGACCGTGCGCGACTGGCATTCAACCCAGGCGGTGAAGGTGGGCGCGAGTGTGACACCGGGGCGCGCATCAAATAAACCCTCAAAGGGTGAAGCTGCGCGGCAGACCACAAGCCCCTAACGTCTGCGCTTCGCTACGTCATCGGCTCGCGCCCAGAACAACGATCTCACATACCGGTTGCTCCTACAAGCCAGCACCAACGCGCCGGCGCCAGCCCTGCGTGCGCGGAAACCCTCCGCATCGCGCCCGTCGACCCACGCTCGAGCCAAAACGAAGCCACAGGAGCCGATCTGGCGCCCTGCGAGAAGGGTCCGCGACCCGATCCGATGGCCGAGATTGTCGCAAAGTGGGGCCGAAACATAGGCCCAGACCCCTTGTTTTTCATCCGTCGTCCCAAGCAGCAGTCGATGGCTCCCGAGTTAGGGGACTGCTTTCATGCGCGAGCGGCAGACAAGCGACACGATCCGCGTCTGAGCATTCCTACAGACGTCCAGCTTGTCTTGAACGACCTCCGCGTCGCTGCTGTGCTGCCGATAGGAGCTACAGACCAACACCACCACTGCTAACGGCAAACCCGTCGCGAGGCGGGGACGCAAAGCCAGAGGTCTCTGTCGAGATAGCTCGGTTGCCAGTTCCAGTAAGGAAGGCAACGAGTGAACGCCTTGCGCCGCCGAGAGCACCCGGGACACGCCCAAGGACAGCGGCCCGCCAGATGGTGCCGCGAAGGCTTGGTCGCAGTCGGCGCCGACCTAACTCTCATCGCGCAAAGTGACAGCTTGCGAGCAGGCGACTCTGAGCGAGGCCTTAGAGACCGACAGACGCCAGGTCCACCTCCTCTGGCTCGGCCCGCAGTGAACGTTGACGGCTTGGGAGTCGAACCTACGAGCGGTGAGCTGAATCGAGAGCCGCTCAGGCGATACCTGTGGAAGGTTGCTGCGGCGACGCTGCTCGTCGCGGTGTGCCCGGTTCTCGTCGTTTGGTGGCTGCGCACCTCTGGAGCGATCAGATCAGCACCCCTCGGAATGATCCTCGCGTTGGGCCTTTTGCTGGGCGCCTCCTACCTCGGCAGTGCCTTCTGGAAAACGCGGACCACTTCTGGAGATCTCCTGTTCGGGGAGTTGATGGTCTGGGGGTTCGTCCGTCGCTGGCGAGCCGAGCGCCGAGTGCTGAGTGCGGTGCAGCTGATCGGTTCGATGAACCATGCGCAGACCAGCGTTACGGGTCCGGCTTCAGGCGAAGGCAAAGGCAAAGGTCCGGCCTCAGGCGAAGGCCACGGCCCGGCCTCAGGCGAAGGCGAAGGCGGCGGCTAATCAATGACCTCCGCGATGCTCTGCCCCAACCGTTCTGGCTCGGCCGCTCTGGGCCGGTGGGCCGTCGGCTTCGCGCTGGCAGCAGGCTTTGGCCTTGGCAGCTTCGTCGTCCCGGCGAGCTCCGATGCCTGGCCACCGGATGCCACCACCCAACCGACGATCACGGGCACCGTGCAGCAGGGCCAGACGCTCACCGCGGCCCACGGGTCCTGGACCGACTCGCGCACTGCCTACAGCTACCAATGGCTTCGTTGCAGCTCCTCGGGCGAAAGCTGCGTGGCGATCGCTGGCGCCACCGCTCAGACCTATGTGCCCGTCGCCGAAGACGTTGGCCATGAGCTCCGGGTGCAGCAGACCGCGAAAGACTTCAGCGACTTCGGCCGCCCCGAGACGTCTGCGGCCAGTGCCGTGGTCCTTCCGGCGGCATCGACGAAAACCGCGCCGCCGGTAACGCCCGTCGTCATATCCAGAAGGTCGATGACCATCACACGGCGGGGTGAAGCTCCGATCGAGGTGAGCTGCCCGGCAGACGCCCGTGCAGTCTGCAGGGGCACGGTCACGATCCAGCTCTTCGAACCCCCCGCCCGGCGGGCCAGCGCGCTCGCCGCACGCTGCGGGCGCGGCTGTCGTCCGATCGGTAGCGCCAGCTACGAAGCCCGCGCCGGGAAGAAGGCCCGCGTTCGTGTCCACGTCGCCTCGGTCGGACGCCGGCTACTGGCACGACGCAAGGCCCTGCGCGTGCGTGTGATTGCCACAAGCGTCTCCGGCGGCAGCACCGTCACAATGGCCCTGACGACGACGCTCAAGGCGGCCGCCTGAGTACCGACAGTTCAGGCCACCGTGGCCGCAGCGCCGATGAGCCCATAGCCGCATGGCTGCCGCTTCGCGCGGCAAGCAGTCGTCTCCGATGGGACGGGCGAGACCATCGCAACGGACGAGGCGGAGGCGCCGGCGCGGACCCTGCCATCACGCCTGCTTCGCGCGGCGTAAGCGAGCGGTCGTGAACCTGCGCCGCTACGAGCGCCGGTCGTCCGCAGCAGGAGCGTGAGCGGCGTCCGCCCACGCGCTCGCGTCCACGCGAAAGCGCATGCGACGCGCCTCTAGCGCTCCGGGATGCTAAGCCTCGGTGACGCGCGGGGCGTAGCGGTGGTGCAGCATCAGCGCGTTTCCGTCGGGATCGGCGAAGAACGCCATGTGGCAGACGCCCGTATCGAGGGTCTCGCCTGCGAACTCGACACCGCGCTCCTCGAGTGCCGCCCGCGCCTGCGCGACATCGTCGACGTGCAGTGCGATCGCGTTGGGATTGACGCTGTACTCGAGACCCATCTTCTCGGGGTCGAACACGCTTAGTGTCAGGCTGCCCGTCTCGAACTCGGCATAGTGACGGTCCCTGATGTACACCGACCGCGGCAGGCCAACCGTCGAGCCGTAGAACTCAACCGCCGCCTCCAGATCGCGCGTAGGCATACCGACGAAATCGACGCCGGTTACTAGCTGGGTGGTGGTCATCGTGATGTCTCCTGGGTTGATCGGCGAACCTCGCGCCGCGATCTTATCGACCGGTCTAAGGGCTCTGGTCACGCCTGCTCTGCGACCGACGTAGGCACCGACGTCGCACCCTGGTGCATCGACCAGTAGCCAGCGGCAACCGGCGGCTATTCGCGACACACCTGTTTCGCGGGCGATGCGAGCACCTCACCACCTCCGCCCTTCGCTCCCGCTCCGGAATGTGATGAAGGAGGCCCCCTTCGGTGGCACGATCAGTTGTCACCGAAGACCGAGCCTGGAAGGAGGCCTCATACATCATGTTGCACGTTGGGCTGGATCTCAGTCGCAAGCGCGTCGACGTCTGCCTGATCTCCGATCAGGGCGAGCTCGTCGAGGAGCTGGCCGCCCCGTTTGACGAGGACGGCTTGTGCCGTTTGACCGACCGCGTCGCCTCGAAGCACGCGGGCCGGGTGCGTGCGGTCGTTGAGTCGATGAACGGCGCTCGGTTCGTGCATGACACGCTCGAGGCCCAAGGCTGGGACGTGCTGGTCGCTGACGCGCAGCGCGTCAAGGGCCTCGCGCCGTTGGCGTGCAAGACCGACAAGATCGACGCACGCGTATTGGCCGAGCTCTCGTTTCGTGATCTGGTGCCGGCGATCTGGCTGCCTGACCCGCAGGTGCGCCGCGAGCGCGAGCTGGCGCGCTTTCGCCTGCACCTGGTGCGCCACCGCTCGAGCCTCAAGAACCGCATCCACTCCACGCTGATCACGTTCGGCAAGCCATGTCCGGTATCAGACCTGTTCGGTGTCGCCGGGCGCAAGCTACTCGAGCGCCTGCAGGTCCCCGATCCGTGGCGGGAGAACGTCGAGGCGAGCGTCGTGCTGATCGATCAGCTCGATCGGCAGATCGACGCGGTCGCCAGCGAGCTCAAGCACGTCGGCGCCGATCATCCCTATGTGCCGCTGTTGATGACCGCGCCCGGCGTTGGCTGGCTGGTGGGGTTCTCGATCGCGTGCGAGATCGGCGACATCAACCGCTTCTCCTCGCCGACGAAGCTGTGCGGCTACAGCGGCCTGTGCCCGCGGGTGATCCAGTCCGGGGAAACGGACCGTCGCGGGCCGATCTCAAAGCATGGGCCCAAATATCTGCGCTGGGCGCTGTTCGAGGCCGCGCTGAACGCCTGCGACCATCCCCTCTACAAGGAGCGCTACGAGCGCACCAAGAAGCGCCTCGGTCGCCAGCGCGGCCCGAAGGTCGCACAGATCGAGCTCTCCAGCAAGCTCACCGAGGCGATCTGGCACATGCTCACCCGCAACGAACCCTTTGCTCTGGCAGGCGCCGCCATTCGTCTAGCCGCTTGACGGTCGTCCGGCGCGAGCGTAAGCGTGGCCCGTGCCCGGACGCTCGCTCTCACACACGAGCGGCGGTCAATCGAGCTCGGCGCGTGAAGCATGAAGTACTGGGAGAGTGCCCATGCGTCGCCCGCCTAATTGTCATCGCGCAGGATGCAGCGAAAGCCGATGTGGCTGGTCGATGTATCAACCGCCTCGGGTTGACGAGCCGCGGGCCGGTAGCGAAGGCAGTAGCTCGGCGCGCACAGATGCGAGCCGCCCTTGATCACGCGGCGGGGAATGCTCGCGCCGGGACGCCCGTAGTCATAGCTTGCATCCGGGGAGGCGACGCGCGGGTTCAGGGGCGGTTTGCAGCAGGCGCGAGGGGCTTCCTCTGAGGCCGGGCCGTGGAGGGAGTAGTAGTCGGTCGTCCACTCCCATACATTTCCCGTGACGTCATAGAGCCCGAAGCCATTGGCGGGAAAGAGGCCCACCGGCGACGTGCCACGCCACCCCTTGGCACCGGTGTTGCGCCAAGGGAACTCGCCCTGCCAGAAGTTGGCCATCAGCTCTCCGCCGGGTCGCTCATCGTCGCCCCATACGAACATCACACCGTCGAGTTGTCCGCGGGCCGCGTACTCCCACTCGGCCTCGCTGGGAAGCTGCTTACCAGCCCATCTCGCGTACGCTTCGGCATCCTCGAAGGCGACATGTGTGACCGGGTGGGCATCGCGTCCGACGTTGTCGCTGTTCGGTCCCCAGGGATGTCGCCAGCTTGCGCCGAGCACGTAGGCCCACCAACGACTCGGGTCGTTGAGCGGCACGGGGCCCGGCGTGGGGTGAAAGACAACCGATCCCGCGCGCAGGAGCGAGGGATCGGCCTTCGGGTAGGCGGCGGGGTCGGGGCAGCGCTCGGCGACGGTCAGGTATCCGGTCTCCTCGATGAAGCTGGCGAACTGCGCCACCGTGACCGGTCCGCGGTCGATCGCGAAGGCATCGAGCTCCACCACGCGCACCGGCGCCTCTTCGGGGTAGAAGTCGGCCGAGCCCATGCGGAAGCGCCCGGCCGGGATCTTGATCATGTCCTCGCGGCTCATCCCTCGGGAGATCGTAGAGCCGCGAGCTCGTCCGGAGGCAAGCGTCGGATCCGGTCATCGAGGCGCTCGCTTTCCACCGAGGCTCGGTATCGACCGACACCACTCGCCACGCCCGAGCAGCGGCTTGCCCCCGCGAAGGCGTCTATGGGGGACAGCATCCGCGGGGCCGCGCGGGCAAGCGGGAGTCGCGCGAGGCCGGCGTGCTGCAGCGGATCTTCCAAACCCGCGAGGGCGCCGAGGGCGAGGAGTCGCCGGCGGCGAAGGCCGTCCGCGAGGCCCGCGAAGGGACGCGGCGCGAGCGCCGGACCTGACGACTTCGCCGCGTCCTGCGCGGCGTGTGACGGGCGCGCCACCTCCCGCCCGTCGTGGCCGGCGGCCCGCCTGCTCCGCCGCCGGCCGCAGACTTCGAGACGTGCTCCGTCGGAGGGCGCGGGCGGTCCCACTCGGATCTGCGCCCGCCGTTGATCCCGGGGTTAGGTCTTCTCGCCAATCAGACCGGACGGAGAGCCTCGCGACAGTCGCGAGTCCCAGCGGTGGTTCCGCTGTTGCCGAGGTGGTGGTCGACGATTGGCCTGCCTGGCGGGGCCGTTCTTCCAGCTCGCAAGCGCGTCGCCGTCATTGTTCGCGGCTCGGCGTGTCAGTGTCGGCGATGCCGGGTGGCACGACCTTGCCCCGGTCGATGTCCTGTGAGAGTCGCTGTTTCGCAGCGAGGCTGCCCTCGTCAAGGACCCCGGAGCCCGCCGCGTAGGCGATCGCGTCACCGCCCCTGCCGCGCAGCACAAAGGCGCACCCGACGGCGATCAGGGCCCCTGCGATCGGACCCGCCACATACACCCAGTAGCTCGAGAAGTCCCCGCTCACCAGGGCCGGTCCGAACGAGCGCGCCGGGTTCATCGAGGTGCCACTCACCGGCGCCGACCAGAGACCCGCCAGGGCGATGTACCCGCCGACGCCGAGTGCCGCGATCGCGCCAACGTTCTGCGCGGCCGACGCCGTTCCGAGGATGACACTGACCAGGAGTGCCGTCAGCACGATCTCCATCAGCAGAGCCTGCCAGGCTTCATAGCCTGGGCCCGGCAGGGTGGCCCCGAGGTGCTGGATGTTGCCGAACACCGCGAGCAGGAACAGGCAGGCCAGCGAGGCGCCGATGAGCTGGATGATGATGTAGCCCGGCACCCGCTTCCAGGGGAAGTCACCGCGCAGGGCGAAGGCCAGCGAGACGGCCGGATTCAGGTGCGCGCCGGAGACCGCGCCCATGAAGAGGATGATCGCCATCACCATGAGCCCGGGCGCGACGACCGCCGCGGCGAGACTGATCTGGCCTTGACCGTGCAGGATTCCGCCGCCGGCCGCGACGAGCACAAGCGCGAAGGTGCCGAGCAGCTCGGAGAAGAGCCGGCGCCACTCAAGGCTCGGGTCGTCGAACTGGGCCTTCGAGCCGAACTCGAGCGCGATCAGGTGCCGGGTCCTGGGGCCGAGTAGTCCGAGGCCGGGAGCCTCCTCAGTGGGGACAAGCGCGTCGCGCTGCGCTGCGCCATCTGACATGCCCTGAAACCTACTCGTCGAGCGCGGCGCACGATCCGTGTTTTTCCGTAGCGTCGCGGATTCCGCGCCGCTGATCACGCGGCACGATGAAGGGCACGCTCCCATCGGGTCGGCGCGGGGCTCGCCTGACGCGGTAGGTGCGGGGGCCCGGACGTGCGAACCCCCGCTCCAATGCTCAGGCCGGCTCTGTTTAGACGTTTTCCGGCTTTCCGAGGACCCAGATGCCGTGAATGACCCACAAGCAGACCGCGAAGACACCCAGTGACCACCAGGGGTGCGGTCCGCCGACATTGGCGAGCGCCTCGATCGCGCCCAGGGTGGCCGCGATCATGCCGATCACCCGCCCATACACGTTGCCGGCGAAGAGCGAGAACGCCCCTGTGAGCTGGATGACGCCCAGGATGATGGTGATCCATCCCCACGTGTGAAGACCGCTGAAGACATACCGTTCTTCGGCGACGTAGAAGCTCGAGTTGGCGACAGCGGCGATGCCGTAGAAGAGGTTCAGCACGCCCACGATCAGCAGCAGGATGGCGACGAACCACGCACTTCCTACGCCCCTCATCGAATCTCCTCCTGGAGTGCTCCTTGGATCTTCTCTCGAAGCGCTCATTCGATCTCCTTCTGGAGTGCTCATTCGATCTCCTTCGGTAGTGGATCTCATACGACGTTTGACCGCGACGGCCGGCCCACGAGCAGGACTGCGAAGACTCCGATCGACTCCTACCTGCGCGACTTCCGTTTCTGCATGACGCCTCCCCCGCTTGAGTGGAGCGGACTCTACCTGCGCGAGGCCGCCCGAGGGGGTACGACGGCTGCCTGAAGTGTTCACGGCACTCGAGGCCAAGCGCTCCGTGGCGGGAGGGGCAGGGGACGCCCTAGCGTTGCCGGAGTATGTTGTGCTGATGGCGATGAGCAAGCAGAAGGCGGGCGGGGCCAGCGCCGCCGTGCCCCACCTGACCGTTGCCGAGCGGGCGGCTCGCGGCAAGGCCGCGCGGGCCGAGGTTCCGCGCTCAAGCCACGCCGTCTTTGAGCCGCCGTCGCGCCGCGTTGATCCGATCAAGCTGCTCGAGCGCCAGGCCAAGACACGTGTGCCGGAGCTCGTGCCGATCCGCTACGGGCGCATGCTGGTCTCGCCGTTCACGTTCTATCGAGGTGCGGCGCTGATCATGGCCAGCGACCTGGCGGCGACACCGCGCTCGGGACTCACAGTGCAGTGCTGTGGCGACGCGCACCTGTCGAACTTCGGCGCGTTCGCCTCGCCCGAGCGCCGGCTGGTGTTCGACATCAACGACTTCGACGAGACGCTCCCAGGCCCCTGGGAGTGGGATGTCAAGCGCCTTGCCGTGAGCATGCTGATCGCCGCGCGCGACTGCGGCTTCTCCGTCAAGGACCAGGAGCGGATCGTCCTTGACACCGTCGAGGAGTACCGCACGGCGATGGCGCGTTTCGCGGGCATGAAGAACCTCGACGTCTGGTACGCGCACCTGGACATCGAGAGCACGATTCAGGAGCTCGCCTCGCAGTTCAAGCCCAAGATGGTGAAGAAAGCCGAGAAGCAGCTCGCCAAGGCGCGCACTAAGGACAGCATGTCGGCCTTCTCGAAACTGACGCGCGTGGTTGACGGAGAGGCGCGGATCGTCGCCGAGCCGCCATTGATCGTGCCGATCGATGACCTCGAGATGGGCCTTGGAGCGCGACGAGATGTTCGACTTCCTGCACGAAATGCTGCGCTCCTACCGCGAGACGCTCGAGCACGACCGCCGCGTGTTGCTGGAGGAGTTCCGCCTCGCCGACTTCGCGCGCAAGGTTGTCGGCGTTGGGAGCGTCGGCACGCGCGCTTGGATCGCGCTGATGCTCGGACGCGACGATGAGGACCCGCTGTTCCTGCAGATGAAGGAGGCCGAGTCCTCGGTGCTCGAGGAGTTCCTGCCACCGAGCGAGTTCGATAACCACGGCGAGCGCGTCGTCCACGGGCAGCGGCTGATGCAGGCCTCAAGCGACATCTTCCTCGGCTGGCTGCACGTCCCGGAAGGAGAAGGCGGCCTGCCCCGCGACTTCTACGGTCGTCAGCTGAAGGACTGGAAGGGCTCGGCGGAAATTGAGCAGATGGTCCCCAAGGGAATGGCGCAGTACGGCAAGCTCTGCGGCTGGACGCTCGCCCGCGCTCACGCCCGCAGCGGTGATCGGATCGCGATCGCCGCCTACCTTGGCATGAGCGCCAGCTTCGACCGCGCAATCGTCGAGTTCTCACACGCCTACGCCGAGCAGAACGAGCGCGACTACAAGGCTCTCGCCCAGGCCGTCGAGTCCGGGAGGATCACCGCCGAGACAGGGCTCTGATCACCGGGGCGAACGGGTAGCGTCGTGCCCCATCGGGATAACGCCGCGCCGCATCATTGTGGAACCGAGCAGCGGGTCGCGGGGCTTCGGTGCGCGCGCGGCGTTTGGGTGTAGGGTGGCCGAACCCGCCCGTGAAATGCGGCACCGTTCCTCGAATATGAAAGGTCGGACCTCACACCATGAGCCAGCCTGATCGAAGCAAGCTTCCGATCCGAAGGCAACCGTTCGCTGGGGTGGCCAACAGGACTCTCGACGGCTCGCGTCCGGACTGGGAGGCGATCGGCCACGTCGAAGCACCCGATGGCGCGCCGAACGTTCTGCTGGTGCTGATCGACGACGCGGGCTTCGGAAATGCCGGAACCTTCGGCGGTCCGATCGACACGCCGAACTACACGCGGATCGCTCAGGGAGGGATTCGGTATAACCGCTTCCACGTCACGGCGCTCTGTTCGCCCACGCGTGCGGCGCTTCTCACCGGGCGCAACAGCCACGCGGTTGGCTTCGGCTCGGTCGGCGAGTTCTCGACGGGCTTCGCCGGCTACACGGCGTTCGTCCCGGACGACTGCGTTCCGTTCCCGAGGATCTTGCGCGACAACGGCTACAGCACCGCGGCGTTCGGCAAGTGGCACCTGACGCCGGACGGCCAGCAGGGCCCTGCCGGGCCGTTTGACCGCTGGCCCGTCGGCTGGGGATTCGACTACTTCTACGGGTTCCTCGGCGGGGGCGCGAGCCAGTGGGACCCCTGCCTGGCCGAGAACCAGAAGATCATCGGTACTCCCGCGGCCTTCTACGACGAGGAGAACCCCTACTACCTGCCCGACGCCATGGCCGAGAAGACGATCGAGTGGCTGCATGCGATCCGCGCAGCGGACGCCAAGAAGCCGTTCTTCGCCTATTTCTCGACGGGCTGCAGTCACGCTCCGCATCACGTCTCCGCCGAGTGGGCCGCGAAATACAAGGGCAAGTTCGACCAGGGCTGGGACAAGCTGCGCGAGGAGACCTTCGCCAGGCAGAAGGCACTCGGCGTGATCCCGAATGACGCGGAGCTCACGCCGCGCGACGATGCGTTCCCCGCGTGGGACGAGGTCCCGGACGAAGCTCAAAACGTATTACGCGCGCCAGATGGAGGTCTATGCGGGCTACTCCGAGAACGCCGACTACAACGTGGGCCGCGTAATCGACGCGATCGAGGAGCTCGGCGAGCTCGACAACACGCTCGTTCTCTGGATCTGGGGTGACAACGGAGCCAGCATGGAGGGCACGATCACCGGCTCCTTCAACGAGCTGACGATGCAGAACGGCATCCCGCTGACCGATGAGATGCAGCTGCAGCTCGCCGAGCGCTACGGCGGCATCGAGGCATGGGGCAACCAGATGATGGACCCCCACTACTCGGCCGCATGGGCGTGGGCGGGCAACACGCCGTTCAAGTGGGGAAAGCAGGTGGGCTCGCATCTCGGCGGCACGCGCAACCCGCTCGTCGTCCACTGGCCCGAGAGGATCAGGGAGAAGGGCGCACTGAGGACGCACTTCACCCACGTCATCGACGTCGGCCCGACGATCCTCGAGATCGCGGGCATCCCGATGCCGACGCACATCGACGGGATCGAGCAGCAGCCGATGCACGGCGTGACGTTCGCCGACTCGCTGACCGACGCAAGCGCTCCCGAGCGCCACACCCAGCAATACTTCGAGACGATCGGCAACCGCGTCGATGTACAAGGACGGCTGGTGGCTCTCGATGAAGACCGCCCGCATACCGTGGGTGCTGACGCCCGAGGCCATCAAGCCCTATACCCCCGGCGTGTGGGACCCCGACAAGGACCCCACCGAGCTGTACTACCTGCCAGACGACTTCACCCAGGCGAAAGACCTCGCCGCAGAGCATCCCGAGAAGGTGAAGGAGCTCAAGGAGCTTTTCTGGCAGGAGGCAGAGAAGTACAACGTGCTTCCGTTGATGGCCCCGCTCGCGGCGTTCTTCGGCATGGTGCCGCCGCTGCCCGACATCGCCAAGTACGAGTTTCGCGGCGACGTTCAGAACGTCTTGTCGGGCATGATCCCGCGGATCTACAACCACTCCTACACGATCAGCGCCGAGCTCGTGATCCCGCAGGGCGGTGCCGAAGGGGTGATCGTCGCCGAGGCCGACCACCTGGGCGGATTCTCGCTGTTCGTGGACGACGGCAAGCTGACGCACACCTATTCGATGATGGGCGTGTTCGTCTTTCGCCAGCAGGCCGAGGAGTCGCTGCCCGAGGGCGAGGTGACCGTGCGCATGGAGTTCGTCGCCGACGAGGCGAAGCCGGCAACCGGCGGCGAGGTCACGCTGTTCATCGACGACCGGCCGGTCGGCAAGGGCCGGATGGATCACACGGTCCCGATCCGCTTCTCCGGCTACGCCGGGATGGACATCGGCCGCGACAATGGCGGCGTCGTCGATCTGGGGTACGAGGACAGGAAGCCGTTCGCGTTCACCGGCACGATCAAGAAGGTCGTGTTCGACGTCAATCCGCACCCGTCGGCCGACGAGGAGCACGAACTCCACACAGGCCGTCCACCACGGGCACACGGCGCACGCGCTCACCGCGTGAGGCGGCGCACCTACGAGGAGGATCCCGATGAAGCTTCATGACACGATCGACGTGCTGATCGGAGGCTATCTCTCGAAGGACGCCGCCGAGGAGGACTACAACGCGGTGCTCGATTGCGGCGCCTACCTGTACGGGGCGGTCGTGGTGAGCAAGGACCTCGAGGGCGAGCTGTCCGTCGAGCAGACCGATCACATGGTTCGCGAGGGGGCCGAGGGTCTGGGCGCCGTCGGGTTCGCCGTCGGGCTGTTCGCGCCGCCGTTACTGGCCGCCACCGCGGTCGGCGCCGCGATCGGCGCCGGCGCCGGCAAGTTGCTGCACCACAAGACCGCCGAGAAGCTCGGCGAGCAGGCGGGAGCGACGATCCCGATCGGCGGGGCGGGCCTGATCGTCGCGTACTCACACTCCGATGCCGCGAACGTCGAACCCGCCGTCACGCGTGCGGTGAAAAAGACTGTCGGTGAGGCCGAAGGCAGCCACGTCGAAGCCCTGAAGGGCGCGATCGCGGATGCCCAGAAGAAGATGGCCGAATCCGGCGGCGCCTGACCAGACCCACCTAGTGGCTCATTCGTGAAGTTCGTTGGTTATGCCTCGAGGACCTTGCCGGAATTGGGTAGGCGCCGGGTTCACCCCGACGCCCCCCACACCACCGGACGTGCGGGTCCGCATCCGGCGGTTCGCTCGGCATCCCGGAAGCGGCGGTAGGGATCGGCGAATCCCTTCAGGCCGAGGTTGGCCCAGTAGGCGTTGGGTAGGGCGTAGCAAAGGACCCAGGAGCCTGCGATCCGCCAATACCCCTTGCGTGAGGACGCCCACCTGCGGGCGTTCAGCTCGGAGATGTCCAGCGCTCGCAGGTTGCGCCGCCGTGTGCGGGGGCGTTTCCATTCCTTCCAACGGACCTGCCGCAATCGCCGCCTGAGCCACTCGTCGAGCTCCTCAAACGGGTAGGGCGTGTCAGCCAGCCGGAAGTATCCGGTCCAGCCGACCGTGAAGCGGTTGATCTCAGTGATCCGCCGCTCCATCGAGACGCCCCAGCGGCGCGAGGTCAGTCGCCGCAGACGCTCCTTGGCTCGTTTGCGAGCCTTCGGGTCGATCCGCACCTTGACCTCGCCACCGCGGGCGAAGAAGCCGAACCCCAACAGGGGCCGCCAGATCGCCCGGTCAACCACCGACTTCTCACGGTTGACCTTGAGCTTGAGTCGTTGCTCGACATACCGCGTGACGCTCTCCATGACACGCTCGCCCGCCCGCCTGCTCTGAACGTAGATCCGTCCATCGTCGGCGAAGCGCACGAACTGGTGCCCCCGCTTCTCCAGCTCCCAGTCGAGGTCGTCAAGCATGATGTTGCTGAGCAACGGCGAGAGCGGAGACCCTTGAGGGGTCCCCTCCTCGCTGGCGTGCACCAGCCCACCATCCATGACGCCCGCTTCCAGGTACCGCCGGATCAGCCGGAGCACCTGCTTGTCATGCACCCGTCTGGCGACCCTCGCCATCAGTGCGTCGTGCTGAACCCGATCGAAAAATTGGTCGAGGTCAAAATCGGCGCACCACACCGCGCCATCAGCGATGAACTGGCGTGCCCGCTCCACAGCGTGATGCTGCGAGCGCCCCGGGCGGTAGCCGAAGCTGTGGGGATGGAAATGCGGGTCGAAGATGGGCGTGAGCACCTGCGCGATGGCCTGGCAGATCAACCGATCCACCGCGGCCGGCACCCCCAGCTTGCGCAGACCGCCCGAGGGCTTGGGGATCATCACCCTACGGACTGGTTGCGGACGGTAGGTGCCCGCGTCGAGCTGCGAGCGGACCTGTGGCCATTGGCCTTTCAACCACGGCCGCAGCTCCTCGGTGCTCATGCCGTCGATGCCTGCGGCACCGGCGTTCCGCTCGACGCGTCTGAGCGCCTCGGCGAGATTCTCGCGGGCCAGGAACCGCTCCCACAGGCTCGCCTCAGCGGGGTGAGCGCTGGTGTCATCCGCCACCGGGGAGCCGCTGCGCTCTGGCCGGGCGTCCCTCGGGCTTCACCCTCAGACCCTCCCCGCCAGGCCCCTCGCGGGGTTGGCTGCGGTCAATGCGACTCCCACGAGCACGAACGTCCTATCGCTCGGCTTCGCGTTCGGCCCTTTCCGGCGATGATGATCCCCGCCGGTCATATGGCCTCTGCTGACTTCTCCACGGCGAGCGACGCCCTCTCGGGCACCGCCGTCCGGCACTACCCCGCGATCCTCCATGCGGACGGGGCATCTGGGACACCCGTGGAGATCTCCCCAGGTAAGACCAGCAACCTTCCTCGCGCACCCACCGCGTCTACGTGACGGCCCCTTGATGGACATCGGGCTTCGCCATGCCGAGCCAGCTCGCCCGGACCGCCCCGCCTCATACGCGCAGCACAACAAAGCCTGAACGGCCTCGCTGCACCATGTGTTCCTAGGGTCGCGGTTTCGCCTCCGGCTGTAGGGTAGGCCGGAGGCGCCAGTGCCGCGTGGCAAGCCAACTGGTCTGGTTTCCTCCGGCCCCCCGTCGAACGGCTCGTGAGGTTTTCCCTCAAGCCGCTCACCGACAGCGTTCACCGACAGCATTACGGTGTGACATAACGAACGTGGCCGAACCTGATGCAGGTCAAGCCCAGCTTCTCGTAGAGAACCTGATCGGGCATCTCCCGATACCGACCCAATCCGCTCGTCTGTCGACGGCGTCGCAGGTGTCGGCGCAGGCGGGCGTTCGCGTAGCGCTGGAGCTTCCCAAACTCCCGGGCAGCGTTGGTGTGGGCGTAGTAGTTCGCCCACCCCCGCAGACCCAGGTTGAGTTGCTCGATCGTCTCGTCGAGGCTCTCGCCCCGTCCATGCGCTGAGGCGAGCACCGCCCGCACCCGATCACGGGCTCGCTTGGCCGCCGCAGGCGTCGGGAAGCAGTACGTCACTTCCCGACCATGCTTCCCGGAGTAACCGCGTTGGAAGCGGAACCCGAGAAACTCAAAGCCCGCGGCAGCCGCGGTTACCCGCGTCTTCTCTGCGGATAGCTCCAGCCCCATCTCGCCGAGAATCTCAGCGAGGTGAGACCGTAGGCGATCCCCGACCGGCTTAGAAGAGACGGCCAGGATATCGTCGGCGTAGCGGATCAGCTTGGCGTCCAACCCCCGTCGGCGCTCAAACCCCCGCTCGACCCAGGCTTGGTCGAGCTCGTGGAGGTAGATGTTCGCGAGCAACGGCGAGACTGGGCCGCCCTGCGGAACCCCGAACTGGTTACGGAAGAAGCGGTCGTCCTCGATCACCCCGGCTCTCAGCCACGCCCGGATCAGGGCGAGGATGTAGCCATCAGCGATACGCCGAGAAACGAGTCGCACCAGCCGCTCCGGGTCGATCTGACCGAAGCAGTCGGCGATATCGGCGTCAACAACATGAACGCACCCGTAGTTGAGCCACTTATAGATGGCCAACGACGCGTCCTTGGTGCTGAGCCCTGGCCGAAACCCGAAGGAACTGGGCAGAAAGTCGGCCTCAAAGCACGGCTCGATAATGAGCCGACAGGCCTGCTGAACCACCCTATCCTTCACGGTCGGGATCGAGAGCGGCCTGGACCGTCCGGGCTTGCCGGGCTTGGGGATGTTGACCCGACGGGCCGGCTTCGCCCGGTAGGTCCCCTCCCGCAACTCCCTGGCAACCCCCTCCAGGAACGTCTCGACCCCGGCTGCCTCGATCTGCTCGATCGAGCACCGGTCCACTCCGTAGGTCCCTTGATTCGCCTTCACCAGCTGCCAAGCCCGCTCGAGCACGTCGACCCGGTAGAGCTTGTCCCGCAGCGAATGGAACCTGCGATCTCCGTCTGCCTTGGCTGCACGGTAAAGCTTGCGTTGCAGTTCTCGGACCGAGTCTTTGGACACCGCTTACCCCTCAGGGACTGGCGCCGGTCTTTCCCTGCGAACCACAAGCACCGCTGAAGCAGGGAGCCTTTGCTCCGGGCAAGTTCTGTTGTCTTGCCCATCAACGCTCATACGCTCCCCTCCGACTCCCCCACGCCCGTCCCCCGCCACTTCGGGCGCTGCCTTATAGGCGGGGTTATCCGGCTGGAGATCAGGCCGGAAGACGCGGGGGTCTCCCGCGTTACCCCCCGTAGCTTTCCCTGCATGCCACCCCTGATACGCCGGGGAGCCCGGGGCGGCAATGCTCGCTCTAACCGCCTCGGTGGCAGCCTTCGCCATGAAGGAAGAGGCTCGGCGCTCCCAATACCCCCCGAGAAGGAGGGTGGGGCTTACGACGCTACACATAGGTTCACTTGCGTTGCGGCCTGCAGGTTTGCGTGGACCCCAAAAGGGCCTTTGTCGGGCGGCTTCGAGACGGCGGATCGCTCCCCCGCCCCGCGCCCCTCACTACCGGGCTGAACGAGCAATTGCCCAGGCTGGACTCTCACCAGCAAGCTACGGGTCATCCGCGGCGCACTCCTTCCCACCCAGCCTCACGGCTGAGCAGTTGCCATCGACTTGTGGTTGGTGCCATCAACCTCCACAGGGGACTTGCACCCCCGAGCTGCTGGTCATGCTGGGCGCACTCGCGGTAGGGACCGCCGTTGCTGGCGGCCCCCCGCGCAGATCCCAGCGTGCACTGCTAGCGCACTGGGCTCCTGCCTTGGGTGCGGGCGTCGAATCGTTCGTCGGGCCAGGGGTGCAGCACGCGGACGCGGGGTAGCCATCGGGTGACGAGGCGGTCCATGCGCTTCCAGTCCAGGCGGTTGCGCTGGCTGCGGCGCCGTAGCGCCCGATACCAGTGCTTTGCGGCCTGGTCGCGGAAGGCTCTCACCGC
Source organism: uncultured Solirubrobacteraceae bacterium (assembly GCA_963767655.1). Lineage (GTDB taxonomy): Bacteria > Actinomycetota > Thermoleophilia > Solirubrobacterales > Solirubrobacteraceae > Palsa-744. Next base: position 247,223 of record CAVYET010000005.1, read on the forward strand.
GTCGCCGTTGTCGGGCACGGCGTAGTAGGCGCAGTGCCCTCGCACCACGCTTGCCAACCATTGCCCTTGGTCGGGGATGGGTAGATGCCGGCGTCGCGTCAGCTCGGTCTTCACCTCGCGTAGCTTCGCCCGCATCCGCTTTGAGATCGTGATGCGCTTGAGCTTGAAGCGTCCCTTCTTGGTCTTCGCGCAGATGTGCGTGAAGCCGAGAAAATCGAACGTTTCAGGCCGCCCGAGGCCACGCGCCTTGCGATCCCGGGCGGCGAACCGCCCGAACTCGATCAGGCGCGTCTTCTCGGCGTTTAGCTCCAAGCAGAACTCCGCCAGTCGTGCGCGAAGATCGGAGTGGAACCGCTCGGCGTCGTCTCGATGCTCGAAGCCAACGATGAAGTCATCCGCCCAGCGCACAATGATCACGTTGCCGTGCGCGTGACGGTGCCTCCACTGCTGGACCCATAGGTCAAGGACGTAGTGCAGGTAGACATTTGCCAGGAGCGGTGAAACCGATGCCCCTTGCGGTGTCCCCTCATCACTGGCCGTCCATGCCCCGTCCTCGATGACTCCTGCGCTCAACCACTTCTGGATGAGACGCAAGATCCGTTTGTCCGCTATGCGGTGCTCAAGAAACTTCACAAGCCATCGATGGTCAAGGCCGGTGAAATAGTCGCGGAAATCCGCGTCGAGCACCCAGCTCACCCTTTTCCTGAGAATCCCGGTTGCGAGTGCGTCCAACGCATCGTGCTGGCTGCGCCCGGGCCGGAACCCATAGGAGAACCCGAGGAAGTCCGTCTCATAGATCGCATTGAGCACCTCGACGACAGCGCGCTGGACGATCTTGTCCTCCAGCGCGGCGATACCGAGCGGCCGAAGCTGCCCGTCCGCCTTCGGGATGTAGCTGCGACGAGACGGCTTCGCCCGGAACGCTCCCCTGTGCAGCCGTGCGTGCAGGTCGTGAAGGTTCTCCTCCAACTCCTGCCCGTAGGACTGCCAGCTCACGCCATCCACGCCCGCTGCGGCCCGCGGGCTCAGCGCCCTATAAGCCGCCCGCAGACGATCGACATCGACGTGATGCAGGAGCGCCGTGAACCGTGCTTCCTTGTCCTGTTGTGCGACTCGGCGCACACGGTCCAGCGCACTTGACGCGCCCTGTCCGGCACTGAGTCCGGGGCGTGTTTTGCTGGTCGTGTTCCCCTTGGCCAGCCCCCTTTCCTCCACCACCTCCGCGACCGCTCGCGCGGTGTTGTTCGGCGGCTTCGCAGGTACTACGGGGCTGTCTGATTTCCCACGCTCGTGCATCTCAGGCTTACGGCCTTGGCCTTCCCTGAACGGCCCGCCCTACCATAACCTGGACGGGCAAGCGTGGGACCTCCCGGTTCTCGCGCAAGGAGATTCCGTGCATGCACAGGTTCTTCGACCGCGCGGGGTCCACTGGCAGCTCGCGAAAGCGCTGCCAGCGATATTGCCTTCCGCCAACCTACAACGACGTCGGCACCCACGGAGAGTTGATTTCGCGGCTCAATAGCCCAGCCTGCACGTACCCCTGTCAACGCTTCACCGACGCCCTCACGGACGCCTGCGCATGACTCGGGGCCACTGTGGGTCGCTACTCCTTCAGCGTCGGACTCTTTCATTCCTGTCTCCTTGCCGGTTTATCCCGGCGATTCTGTAGGTCCACTTGAACGGGCTGGCGGTCTGGTTGTAGGTCTCGACGAACGCGAGCATCTGCTGGGCGAGGTCCTGCTCGGAGGTGAAGATGCCGTGCTTGAGCAACCGCCGGTAGAGGATCGAGAAGAAGATCTCCACCTGATTGAGCCACGAGGCGTGCGTGGGGGTGAACTGGAAGCTCCAGCGCGGGTGCGCCTCGAGCCATTTCTGGACGTTCTCGGTGCCGCGGGTGGAGAGGTTGTCGCTGACAGCGACGATCTGCTGACCGTCGACGAGCGGGATCTCCTCGTCGAGGTGGTCGAGGAAGCGGATCAGGTCGAACTGGTTACGGGTCTTCGACGGCATCGCCAGCACGTCGCCCTCCTGGACGTTCAGACAGGCGAACAGGCACTGGGTGCCGTTGCGGGTGTACTCGTGCTCGCGCCGGGCCGGCTTGCCCGGCTGGGGCGGTGAGTCGGGCTTGGTCGGCGCCTTGGCCTGGATCCCCGTCTTCTCGTCGATCGAGACGACCAGCACGTTCTCCGGCGGGTCCACGTACAGACCGCAGATCTCGCTCAAGCGCTCCTCGAACTCGGGCTGGGAGAAGTCGGTCATGATCCAGTAATCGGTCAGGTGCGGCTTGACCTCGGCGCGCGAGAGGATCGCGTGCGCCTGGGAAGCTGACATGCCGAGCGTCTGCCCCAACTGCTCATAGGTCCAGCGCTCCTGCTGTGCCCCCTCCGGTGTTTCGGGTGGACGCGTGCACGCCTTGGCGATCAGCCTCGCCCTCACCTGCTGCGAATAGATCAACGGTTTACCGGACCTCGGCAGTCGCTGAGCCCGTCGATCCCGTCATGCTCATAGCGTGCGCGCCACTTCTGCGCCGTGTTCACCGCACACCCCACCAGCCGGCCGATCTCGGCAGCCGAGCGGCCTTCCGCGGCTGAAAGCACTATCTGAGCACGCTCGACCATCCGCACCTCCTCGGTAGTCGGAACTTTCTTCCAACCCGCTTTGAGAGAGCGCGCAGACTACGGCGCCACGATGATCGCGCTGCCGGACGGCAAGCTTCAGATGGAGACCGACGCCAGCTAGGTTACGCGCGCGACGCGTATCGAGCCGTGGGCGCCTGGTGGATACTCCGGCTGAATGGCGAGCCCGCCCTTGGCAACCGTCGGTGCGCAGCTGCAGCTCCTGCTTCTCGCGCTGGACGCCGCGCTCTACCCGACGCTGCTGGCGGCGGTCGTCATCCTGCTCAATCAGCCGCGGCGGGTGGCGCTCCTGAGCGCGTATCTCGCCGGCGGCCTCCTAGTCAGTATCGGCGCTGGCCTTTTCGTGGTCTTCGCTCTGAAGGGCGCCTTCCACGGGAGCAACTCAGGACTGAGCTCAACCATCGACCTGGCGGTCGGCGGCCTGGCGCTGCTGCTCGCCGTGGCGCTCGCGACGCGTGCCGACGCTCGCTTTGCCGAAAGGCGCAACGGCAGATCCTCGGAGGCCGCCAATCCGAACGCGCAGAAGGGGAGCCGGTCATGCAGCGCATCCTCGCGCGCGACTCTACGCCGCTGGTGTTCTTGGCAGCGCTCGTGATGAACCTGCCGAGTGCGGCGTACCTGGTCGCGCTGAAGGACATCACGGCGGCGCACCACTCCACCGGTGCAAAGGTAGTGCTCGTTGTCGCCTTCAACCTGATCATGTTCATGCTCGCTGAGATTCCGTTTATCGGCCTGATCCTCAACCCGAAGCGCACCGAGGAGGCCGTGCTCAGGCTCAACGGTTGGTTTTCAGAGCACGGCCGCCGAATCGCGATCGTGCTGTGCGTGATCCTCGGCGCGTTCCTCATGATCCGCGGTATCGCCAATGCCTGATCTCAAGATCCGGCCATCGTCTCGCTGCTGCGTCCGGGTCCTGGTCTGAGCTTCCGGATATCAACCAACGATGGGTCTCATTGTTAGATCTGCTCCGTGCATGTCTGGCTGAGCTCCACGATCGCCCGGTCGATGTTGCGTGGACATGGGCGAGGAGGACCGGGCTATCGTTCGCAGTCGAACCCGAGACCGAGGAGATCCAGATGTCATCACAGCCCACGGTGCAACCAGACGAGTTTGAGGCGCTGTACGTGCAGAGCGCCCAGGGGGTCACGAGTCGTGACGGCGAGTTCACGCTGAACGGTCTCGCGCCATCGACGCTGATGTTCTCCGACCGGCCCGAGCGCATCGTCGGGCATCTCACGGCCACGCAGTTCGTGGAGGGCTGGGGGCACGGAGAGAACAGCTTTCTGGAAGATCCGCCCAACGCTGTCCTCTCGTTTCTCGAGGAGGGAGATGAGATGCCCGAGGATGTGGTGGTCACGCTCACGAACCCCCGCATGGAAGGGGCGGACCTCACGTACGACGCCACGATCCTCGAGGGCGACTTGCCCGGCAGCTCCGGTCCGTGCTCGCTATTCATCGACCCTATCGGCCGGCCACTGAGCCCCGTCTCGGTCATGGGCGTGCGCCGAAGGCAACGGCGGCGGGCCCGACGCCTCTGACACGCGCTCGCGGCGCGTCGCACCCTGCACCGTTCAGGCTCAGTGGGTGCGGCGCTCATCGACGCGACGACACTGGCGCAACAGACCCGACACTGCCGGTTTCGCAGACGAGCGACCTTCAGCTTTTCCGACCCCACCCTTAGAAAAGCTCCAGTGAGCCCGTCGCAAGTTTGTGCAACAGCGACGACGATGAGCGATTGCGAGCTTCGGCGAGATCCAGAGTGCTGCCTTTGCGCCGGTAGCGGAAGCGCAGCTAGACAAGCGCGCTATTCGGCCGCCGCCGCGGTCGGAGCCGGTCCTGGTCCCACAACGCCCGTCTGCGAGGATTCGACCCCCATGGGCCAAGGGATCAGCGAGGTCCTGCTGTACGGGGTCGGCGTCGCAGTCAGCCTGCTGTCGATCATCGCCGTGACCCTGATGTTGTTCTCGAAACGGGCGCGGGTGAACGGTCCGGTGTTCCTGCTGGGCTGGGTGCTCGCTCTGGCGGTGGTCAGCGGACTGGCCTACCTCCTGGCCGAACAGGGCAACGCCTCGACGAGCACATCTGCCTCGGAATCCATCGCGTGGGGGAAGATCGTCTTCGGCGTGCTATTGCTGCTGATCGCCGTGCGTAACTGGCGCAACCGCCCGGCGCCCGGCACCGAATCTGAGATGCCCAAGTGGATGGGCGGGATCGACGCCCTGACGCCCGGGAAGGCGCTCGGTCTCGCACTGCTCCTAGCGGGCGTCAATCCGAAGAACTTCATGCTCTCCGTTGCCGCCGGGGTGGGGCTCACACAACTCGGGCTTTCAACGAGCGACGCCCTCGTCTCCCTGCTCGTGTTCATTGTCGTGGGCAGCCTCACCATCGCGGGGCCGGTCGTCTACTACCTCTTGGGTGGCGACGACGCCGAGACCCGGCTGCGCGAGATGAAGGATTGGCTGGCCCTGCACAACGATGCGGTCACGGCCGTGGTGTTCGTCGTCTTCGGCGTCGACCTCATCGCCAAGGGTCTGCCGCCGCTGACGTAGTCCCGCTCGCCGAACGCCAGCAATGCTACGGTGAGCCGTCAAGTTGTGCCCTGGCGCGGTGCTGCAGCGACGTCCGACTGTTCTCCTCGATAGGCAGCAGCAGGGCGGCGTCGAGCTCCTCGGCGCTCGCCGCTTGTTCGACCGCAAGTACGCGCTCCGCGTACTCGTCAAGGGTCAAGCTGCCGCTGGTGGCGCGTTGGGCAAGACCCCTGACTGCCGTCTCGCGGGCGGACTCGATGGACGGTTGCGTCGCGTCGTTTGGATTGTCTGTGCGGGCGTCGTTCATCACTTCTCTCCTTGCCTAGGTGACTCAGACGCTCGGACGCAATTTACTCTCACGACGTCAACGGGACAAGCAGGCCGATAGCCGGGTGCGGCCGGAACGCTACGAGTGCAGGATCCGCAGCTCCGGAAAATTGACCAAAAGTGGTCGGACTGTCCAGGGCTGGCAGGGCCCACAAATCCCCCGCCTGCATACTTGGCCGAAATGTCGGTGAACCACCTCGTGCGCTCGATATCGGCACGGCACGGGAGACCGAAAACACGACCGCGATGACCGCACCTACGAGTAAGGCGTGCCCGACCCGCGCCGCAGGAAGCGCGAGCGTCAGCAACCTGCGGGAGGTGCGTAGTTTTCTCCGACGCGACGGCGTGCTTGCACGGATGGTCGTCGCAGAGGACAATTCGGCGATGGCAATGTCTAAGCATGCTCGCGTTGCTGCCACGGGCTCGGTTGTTCCCGATAGGTCGAGTGCGGCGCTGGATTGCCTTGATCTACATAAGCGGTTTGGTGAGATCGAGGCTGTTCGCGGAGTCAGTTTCAAGATCGCCGAGGGTGAGACGTTCGGCCTGCTGGGCCCAAATGGCGCTGGCAAGACGACGACCATCTCGATGGTGTGCGGGCTGCTCGAACCGGATTCCGGCGAAGTGTTCGTCGGCCGGCAAGCGGCTGACATCCCATAGCGTCGCCGAGAAGGCCGCGATTGGCTATGTGCCGCAGGAGCTCGCGATCTACCCCGACCTGAGCGCCCGTGAGAACCTTGAGTTCTTCGCCCGCCTGTACGGATTGGCCTCGGACGTCGCCCATGCTCGTGTGGAGGAGGTGCTCCGCGTGGTGGGTCTGGCAGATCGGGCGAGCGAGCAGACCAAGAACTTCTCCGGCGGTATGCAGCGGCGGCTAAACATCGGGATCGGGCTGCTGCACCGTCCGCGTCTCCTGATCCTTGATGAGCCTACCGTCGGTGTCGATCCGCAGAGCCGCAACGCGATTCTCGAGAGCGTCGAGAGGCTATCCGGCGAGGGTATGGCGGTGCTCTACACGACCCATTACATGGAGGAGGCAGAACGGCTCTGCGATCGAATCGGGATCGTAGACCTCGGACAGCTCCAGGCGGAAGGAACGCGCGCGGAACTCGTTTCGCTTGTCGGCGAGCACGACCGCGTCGCGCTTGAGGGCGTCGGCAATCTGCAGGTGGCCGCCGACGCGTGCCAAGCGCTCGAGCCGGTGCGGGCGACGGACGTGCAGGATGGGGCGATCCAGCTGATCGTCGATCACGCTCGGAGCATCCTTCCCGAGCTTCTGACCACGGCCAGCGATGCCGGCGTGGCCGTCAGCTCCGTCGACGTACACGAGCCCGACCTCGAGGCGGTCTTCCTCCACCTGACCGGAAAGGCTCTTCGCGACTGAAGCGATGCGCGCGGCGCTCCTCATCGCCAGCAAGGACCTGCGCCAGCGGGTACGCGATCGCTCCGCCTTGATGATCGCGATCGTCGTGCCGCTCGCGCTTGCCTCGATCTTCGGGCTGATCTTTCATAATGCGATCACCGGTCGTGTGACGTTCACCTTCGGGATCGTTGATCAGGACCATGGCCCGGCCGCCCACGCGTTTGTGAGCGACGCGCTCGGGCCGCTCCAGCACGCCGGACTGATCAAGGTGCGTCGGGAGCCCACATTGGCAACGGGCCGCAACGCTGTCAATAGAAACGCGGTGGCCGCGACATTCGTGCTGCCGGCCGGCTTCTCTAGCGCGATAGAACGCGGCGAACCAGCCAGGCTGCAGGTGCTCGGAAGCGTCGACTCGACGATCGGGACGCAGGTTGCGCAATCGGTCGCACAGTCGTACGCGGACCGCATCGACACGATCCGGCTCGCCACCGCGGCAGCCCGGCCGAAGCCGATCAACGCCGTGCAGGCCGCCGCACTGGCCCCGATCGCCGTCGCCGACGTCTCCACTAAGAACCGTCAGCTCGATGCCGGCACGTTCTACGGGGCGGGCATGGCCGTCTTCTTCCTTTTCTTCACTGTCCAGTTCGGCATCTCGAGCCTGTTCGACGAGCGGCGCGACGGGACGCTCCAGCGGATGCTCGCGGCGCCGATCCGCCGCAGCGCGATCCTTACCGGCAAGCTGATCACGAGCCTGGTGCTCGGCTTCGTCAGCATGGCGGTGTTGGCGGTCGCGACGAGCTTCCTGCTCTCCGCACATTGGGGCAATGCGCTGGGCGTGGCGATCTTGATCGTCGCGGGCGTGCTTGCCGCCACCGCCGTGATGACCCTCGTCGCGACGTTCGCGCACAATTCCGAACAGGCCCAGTCCTGGCAGGCCATGGTGGCGCTCGTGTTCGGAATGCTCGGCGGGACCTTCTTCCCTGTCGCCCAGGCCGGCGGACTGCTCGCGGCCCTCAGCCTCGCCACGCCACAGGCGTGGTTCCTGCGCGGGCTCGACGATCTGACCGGCGGCGCAGGCGCCCACGCGGTGCTCGGACCGGTCGCGGCAATCCTCGTGTTCGCCCTCGTCACCGGTTCGCTCGCAGTCATGAGGATCGGGAGGCTCGTCGGAAGATGAAGGCGCTGGTGATCGCCGCCACCGATCTGCGCCGGCTGCTTCGCTGGCGCGCGAACATCTTCTTCCTGTTCGTGCTCCCAATGCTGATCATCCTCCTTCTGGGGGCGGCGTTCGGCGGGGCCAACAAGGCGCGTATCGGCGTCCTCGATACAGATCGCGGCAAACTGGCAGCGCAGCTGGAGGCCGCCCTGCGCGCACGCCCGTCGACCGAACTGATCCGGTACACGAGTCGTAGCAAGCTCGAGAGCGCAGTCGCACACGGCGACGTCGACTCTGGGCTCATCATTCCCCCCGACTACGATGCCAGCCTGCAGCAGGGGGCGGGCGTCACGCTCGGGTACCTGGGCCGCCTGGACTCCGGCGCGCAGCAGCTGCGGGCGACGATCCAGTCGGTCGCCGCGGACCAAAGCCGCTCGATTGCCGTCGCCCAGCTCCTCCAACGGCAGACCGGCGCTACCTTTGCGAGCGCCCTCGCGCGTACGGAGGCTGTCGCCGCGGTGGTGGCGCCCGTACGGGTCCGGCTGACCGAGTCCGATGGCAGTGCATATGTGATCACAGCGGGACGGTTCGAGACCGGCGCAAGCACCATGCTGCTGCTGTTCGTCTTCCTGAACTCGTTGAGCGGCGCCTCTTGGGTGATCGAGACCCGCCGGCTCGGGATTGCCCGCCGCATCCTCTCGACGCCGACTTCGATCCGCACGCTGGTACTCGGACAGCTGCTGGGCCGCTTTGCGATCGCGATCATGCAGGCGCTGATCATCGTGCTCGGATCGCTGCTGTTCTTCGGCGTCAGCTGGGGCAATCCGCTCGGCACCGCCGCAGTGATCTTCGCCTTCTCGCTCGTCGGCACCGGCGCCGCTTTGCTGCTCGGCAGCCTCTTCCCAAGCGAAGAACAGGTCAGGCCCGTGGCGCTGCTGCTCGGGCTCGGGCTCGCCGCGCTCGGTGGCTCGATGGCTCCGCTCGAGGTGTTCCCCGCGACAGCCCGAACAATCGCGCACATAACTCCGCATGCTTGGGCCAACGAAGCCTTTTCCAAGCTGCTCAAGCACGGCGGGGACCTGGTCACGGTTCTGCCTCAGGTCGGCGTCCTACTGGGGTTCGCCGCACTCGCTACAGCCGTCGCTGTATGGCAGTTCCGACGCTCGCTTGTCGCGTGACGAGATTCGCCTGGCACCGCCGCAAATCACCACCAAGAAAGGACCGACATGGCCACCGCATTCAACGTCGAGCTCTCGATGCGCGAAGCTCCCGCTGACGCTCAAGAGCGCGCCGCAACCGCCTTGACGGAGCCGGCGCGCGCGATTGGCCTGCGCCTGACGAAGCACGGCGCGGGCGAACTCAGCTACCGACCGCGTGTCAAGTTCCCCCTCCTCGTCTCGCTCTGGCACAGACTCAACGGCGAGCAAATGACCATCAGGTTCGAGCCCGGCGCCGAAGGCGGAACCCGCGTCACGATCAGCGGTGGCGTCGCACACGGCAAGCACGCGATGGCAGCGGACCCCGAGCGTTGGTCAGAAGCTCTCGGCGGCTCATCGCCTGCGTGAGGGTCTGACAGGATCCGCTTGACGATCGCCGACATTGCAGTCCGGACGACGGCGCTAGGCCATGGAGGCCATCGCTTCGCCGGTAACCGCAACCTGTCCGGCAAGTTTCGTCTAGGCGCACGGCACGCTCGCGGCGACTCCTAAGCGGTACGAGCAGTCGGCGTGCGCTCATCGCCTCCGACCGGTCCGAGGACCTCGACCGCGCAAAGTCGATGCTCGAGCAGGCCGACGAGGTCGCCGGGCGCCTGTGTGCAGAAGGCATTACACGGGAAGTCGCGGAGAGCGGCGGCGCCCTCGCGGCGACCAGCCGGGAGCCAAAGCAGTCCCACATTGCTAGTTTCCGCGGGATAGCGAGCGCCTCGGCGGAGGCCACTCATACTGCCGGGTCGAACGAGATCCGGTCGTGCTGGCATTCGCTCAGCAGACGCTCGCTTACGGACGGTCGAAGCAGTCGTGATCCTTCAACGGCCTCGGCGCCTGTTCGTCGTCCAATCCAGTAGCGTGAACGGGCTCGGCCGACGCGCTCGCATCGGCGCGGTAGCGAGAGCAGCCCCGCCTCCGTTACCTGCGTAGGTGGAGCGCGGCGGGATCGAGTGCTGCCGCACGCAGCGCGTCGTCCCATCTGAAAAAGTCGCGCTCGCGCACCACGAGACCGCGCTCGAGCGTTAGCAGTTGGGCAACCTCGGTCTCCAGCTCGATGCCACTCCCCTGGCCGTGAACGCGACTCGCGCCGAGCACCATCAGAGAGCTGCCGAGATCGACGACCAGTGTCGGGGCGAGCTCAAACCGGTCGAATACGTCCAGGATCTCCATCAGCACACCTGCCATCTGCTCCCGGCCGCGCGCCGAGCCGGGCACCCCTAGAGCCTGGAGGCCGGCGTCGGCGTCAAACACGACGCCGGGTGCATAACGCACGAGCATCAGCTCGAAGTCGCGACGCTGCACCGCGGCCCAGCCAGAGGCAACCGCATGGCGCAAGAAGCGCCGACGCGCTCGCGTCTCCGGCCGCATCAAGCCCAGGAGCAGAGCGGTGGCCGCCCGGTAGCAACCTGGGAAGCTCACCATGAAACGTTCCTCGAGGCTTCGGTAGGGTCGTGGCGCGCTTGTGCGTGTGACTGGTGTGACGACGGGCCCACCTGAGGCGCCTACTCCCCTCACGCGATCGCCAGGCTCAGAAGCCCACGGTTCATTCGCGCCGCTCCCGGGCGTCATGAGGGCAGCGTACCCCTCTCGCCGGTTTGCGAGCGGCGCCCGCTCGGAGGTGACGACGCCCGGTCTTGGCGCAAGGCGGTAGTGGGCCGAACGTCTACGGAAACGGAGTCGACCGCGATCGGCGCTAAGGCGGTTGAGTTTCGCGATTCCGTCCACTGGGTCGACCGGACGCCGGGCCGACGAACTCGACCGTGTCGCTCCGAATGGATGGCAGGTGCCAGTCGCGACAAGCGATCACGCCTGCTTCGCACCGTCAGCGAGCGTGTGCCGCGTCGATACCGATACGCCTGCTGATCGTCGTGCGACGCGAGGTCGCACGTTGTGAGTGAACTACACGATTGGAGGATCGACCGATGTGATGTTGAGCGCGTAGTTCTTGGCCCGTGCCCGATGGCCTGTCCCCACCTCGACGTGCGTCGTCGGCTCCCGGTCGGCGGGGTGCGAAGCTCGGGGGAAAGCCCAAGGGCGGCCCGTTCCATCCGGGCGGCCACAGGCGAGGGGAAGACCGGACGGGTGAATTGCTTGAACCCCCGTTGATGCCTCGTTAAGCACACCCCTGCCGATGGGATGCAGGAGCAGGGCTAAAGGTGGGCTAAAGGACTGGCCGCGGTAGAGCGGCAGGTGCCGGTCAAGGAGACGACTTGGCCGGGAGTGCACCACTGTCCTCGGGGTAGAGGGGCACCCACCCCGGTCACAGCTCACGCGTGCGGAACGCGGTAACCCCGTCGGGGTCCGGTGCGCTTTGGCGTGTCCGGTAAGCCGACCGTAAGGGGGCCCAACTCCCCGGCGGGAATCGGATGACCGAGAAGCGAACGCCGGTGGCCGAAAGGCAACGGGAAACCGCGATGGATGGTCGGCTCCTCCAGCCGAATCGTGGCGGATAAGCGGCCGGATACCGGGCCTTGTGCCCGGGCGCGCAAGCGTGCTGACGCGGTCAGGTGAGCCTGTGAGGAGAAAGATGGCCGAAGCCCCAGAACCCGAGGACAAGTTGGACGCCACGGCGCAAGTCGCGGTGAACGGACCAGAGGACGCGAACTTCGACTGGCGCCAGGTCGACTGGCGTCGGGTTGAGGTCGACGTACGGCGGCTGCGGCATCGGATCTTCATGGCTTGCTTGAGCCGGATGCTCGGAAACGGGCACGTCCGGTTCTGAGGGGGGCCGGACGCAGCAATGCGTCCGGCCTACCCGTCCCAAGCGGGCGCTTTGCAAGCGCCGCCAGGCACGCCTGCTCGTCGTGGCAAAGCGATAGCGAACGGTGGCTCGGCCTCTCGAGGGGAAGCGAGACTCCGTGCCTGTGTCGACTTACGCCTGCCAAGGACGAGCCGCGAGCGTGGCGATGGGACGGATCCCCGCTACCGCTATTGCCGGAACGCCTTCCTTCGCGGCCCACGCGGGCGTCAACCAGGTCTACTTCCAAGGACGCACCTAAGAAGATGGCGCGGGAGCGTATCTGTCACTGCTGCCATTGCCCGGAGCGCATCGTGATCCCTCCCGCGCGAAGCCTCATTCGCCGCCGAACTGCTGCTGCAACGCGAGCACGTTAGCCACGTACTGCTGCGTCGAGGGTTCCTCCCCGTTCTGGAGCACCGACGGCAAGCCCTGGAAGTAGCCCGCGGCCGCAAGCGCAGGATCGCCACCGGTCGCGTTCAGCAGCGAGCGCAGGAGCAGCACGCCGCCGCGGACGTTGGACGCCGCGGAGGCGGGCGCCAGGGGTGTCGGCCCAGCCAACGTCTGGCCGATCCAGTTCCACGTCCCCGGCAGGATCTGCATCACGCCCCGCGCGTCTGAACTCGAGGTGAGGTCGTTATTGAACCCGCTCTCCTCGTAGGCGATTGCCTCCGCGAGCGACGGCGGAACGCCGTTTTCCGCCGCGATCGAGCCGACTTCCGTCGGGCTGACCGTCTCCGCCGTCGGATACGGCGGGGCGCTGGACGAGCCTTCGGCCGTGGCGCCGACGGGCTGAGAGGTCCCGGCCTGGGCCGCTTGCGAGGCGGTGCTCCCGGGCTGCGCCGCTTCCGTAGAAGCGCCGGAGAGCCTCAGCACGGCGCCCGACAGCAAAGGTGCGTTTGGATCGATGCCGTTGGCGGCTGCGAGTTCGGCCACGCTCATGCCGGCTTGGGCCGCGATCGCCGAGAGGGTGTCGCCGGGCTGCACGACATACGAACCGGTATTCGGCGTCGTCGAGCTCGCGGGCACGATGCCGCTTCCTTCCCGGGGCCGCCGTCGTCACTGTCCGCGTCGCCGTCGTCGGTGGTGGAGCCGGCGTTCGAGCCCGCGGCTGCTTCCGTGCTCAACGCCGTTTCGCCGACGCCAGCCCCGGTACCAGCCGTACCCGTTGTCTGCGGTGGGATCATGAGCGTGCTGCCGGCGGGCAGCCACGCATCAGGCGGCAATCCGTTGGCCGCGGCGAGCTGGTCGACCGTCAGACCGTCGCTGGCCGCCACGGAGGAGAGCGACTCCCCTGAAGCGACGACATGAGGGAACGCAGCCGACGCGGCCGCGGGAGCGGTGACCATCGCGGCGGCGGCGATTGGAACGAGGACTCGCAAGCGCATGGCGGGCAGTGTTCCCAAAAGGAGCGCGTCGACACCGATAGCTGCCTCCTTTAAGGCTGCAAGATTGCGTGCGCGCGCTCCTTTCTCGACCACGGCGAGGCGTTGCGGGCCGCGGGCCTGGCCGACGGATGAAAGTCAAGCGGTCTGGACGATGTTTCTCCTTTGTGCCAGAGTCGTGGTTGGTGCGGGTGATGACGAGCTAAAGCGCAGGTTCTGGGGCTGATCCCTGCCGCGCTGCTGTCTCTTCGCCAAGAAGATGACTTGAAGACGCGCGCCCCCGCGGTCTGCCGCGTGCCGCTCCGGAATGTGATGAAGGAGGCCCCCTTCGGTGGCACGATCAGTTGTCACCGAAGACCGAGCCTGGAAGGAGGCCTCATACATCATGTTGCACGTTGGGCTGGATCTCAGTCGCAAGCGCGTCGACGTCTGCCTGATCTCCGATCAGGGCGAGCTCGTCGAGGAGCTGGCCGCCCCGTTTGACGAAGACGGCTTGTGCCGTTTGACCGACCCGTCGCCTCGAAGCACGCGGGCCGGGTGCGTGCGGTCGTTGAGTCGATGAACGGCGCTCGGTTCGTGCATGACACGCTCGAGGCCCAAGGCTGGGACGTGCTGGTCGCTGACGCGCAGCGCGTCAAGGGCCTCGCGCCGTTGGCGTGCAAGACCGACAAGATCGACGCACGCGTATTGGCCGAGCTCTCGTTTCGTGATCTGGTGCCGGCGATCTGGCTGCCTGACCCGCAGGTGCGCCGCGAGCGCGAGCTGGCGCGCTTTCGCCTGCACCTGGTGCGCCACCGCTCGAGCCTCAAGAACCGCATCCACTCCACGCTGATCACGTTCGGCAAGCCATGTCCGGTATCAGACCTGTTCGGTGTCGCCGGGCGCAAGCTACTCGAGCGCCTGCAGGTCCCCGATCCGTGGCGGGAGAACGTCGAGGCGAGCGTCGTGCTGATCGATCAGCTCGATCGGCAGATCGACGCGGTCGCCAGCGAGCTCAAGCACGTCGGCGCCGATCATCCCTATGTGCCGCTGTTGATGACCGCACCCGGCGTTGGCTGGCTGGTGGGGTTCTCGATCGCGTGCGAGATCGGCGACATCAACCGCTTCTCCTCGCCGACGAAGCTGTGCGGCTACAGCGGCCTGTGCCCGCGGGTGATCCAGTCCGGGGAAACGGACCGTCGCGGGCCGATCTCAAAGCATGGGCCCAAATATCTGGGTCTACTGCAGGTTCCGTGGGTCATGCGCCTTCGGCTGGGAGGGGTGGGCAGAGCCCACCGAGTGAGAGCATCGCCAGGGCGATGATGGACCAGGGCGAGTGGTAGCCGAACCCGCGACGCATGATCAAGCGGATCTGCGTGTTCACCTGCTCGACGACTGCGTTGCTCAGGTGATTGGTGATGGCCGCCTCGACCATCTGGCGCTGCTGGGTGATCCGCCGTGCAAGCTTTCGGAACGGCTCCAGGCGAGAGCGCCTGGCCCACTTCAGCCACGCCTCGAGCAGCACGAGCGCTTGCTCGGCGGGGACGCGGTAGATCTGGCGCAGCTGCTGGGCGATCAGGTAGGCGCGATACAGCGGCAGGTTGAGCTGCTGGACGCGGGCGAGCTTGAGCTGCTGGCGCTCGGTCAGGTTCCCGGGGTTCTTCCAGAGCGCGAAGCGGGCACCCTTGAGCTCCTTGGCGAGCTGAGCTTGGCCTGAGCGGCGCGCCTGGTTCCAGACCTCGCGGCGGATCTCATCGAGCGCGTCGGTGGCGGCCTTGACGATATGGAAGGGGTCGAGGCAGATGATCGCGTTGACGCAGCGCTCGGAGATCGGCCGGGTGATCCACTCGGCGTCCTCGCAGGAGACGAGCTCGATCTGCTGGCAGCGCCCTTCTCCCAGCAGCTCCAGGAACTTCTCGACCGTCTTGCGGTCCCGGCCAGGGTGCGCCCAGATGAGCCTCCCGGTGTCGTGGTCGACGACGACGGTGAGGTAGCGCTGCCCCTTGGCGGTCGAGATCTCGTCGAATCCCAGGCGCTTCAGGCCGGCGAACGGGTCGACCTCGTGCTGGGCCTCCGCGGCGACGCGCTGACAGATCCAGCCGACCGTCCGCCACGCGATCCGCATCAGCTGGGAGACCGCCGTCTTTGAGGTGTGCACGGCAAGCCAGGCCACCTGGTTCTCGAACGCGACGGTGAAAGAGGAGTCGTGCCTGGCCCACGGCACCGCGGCGACGAGCACGCCATGGTCCTTGCAGCTGACCCTTGGCGCCCACGCCTCCAGGTAGACGAGGGTTGTGCCGAAGTCAAGCGCCCGCCAACGCCGGCGGCCCTCCCCCCGGTCATAGCCCGGGCGGCGCCGTCCGCAGTGCGGACAGCGGTCGCGCTCTCTGGCCTTCGGCCTGACCGACACGACCAGCGCCTCCTGCTCAAGGCAGACGTCCTCGATGACCGCCCGGTCAAGCCCGAGCAGCTTCCTCCATATGCTTCTCTGGCGCACGCTGTCACAGCTCCCTTCATCGGATTCCAGCTTTGAGCAACCGGAACCGTAGGAGTGCTGCGGCGTGCGCGCTCATGACCCCCGCCCCGGGCGCTCTGCGCCCGGACCTGATTGCCAGACTCAGCGCAGCCGGCCGGCGGGTCAAGCGCCGCGGAAAGCCCCGCAAACCCCCGGTAGGACCCGCGAGTCGCCACCTGCCCTCGAGGCGGCGCTTGAGGCATAGCCGGACGGCGAGGCTACGCGCCCTCAGGCCCTCAAATCACCCACGTAACATGCAGGAGCGCCAAATATCTGCGCTGGGCGCTGTTCGAGGCCGCGCTGAACGCCTGCGACCATCCCCTCTACAAGGAGCGCTACGAGCGCACCAAGAAGCGCCTCGGTCGCCAGCGCGGCCCGAAGGTCGCACAGATCGAGCTCTCCAGCAAGCTCACCGAGGCGATCTGGCACATGCTCACCCGCAACGAACCCTTTGCTCCGGCAGGCGCCGCCATTCGTCTAGCCGCTTGACGGTTCTCTCAGGAAATGCGCCACCGGAGTGACCTCCCATGACACCTGCTCCTCACACCACGATGAGGCGATAGAGAGATGAGCGTTGCTCGCCACCATCAACCCGCGCGCGCACCTTGAACAACGCCAGACTCAGCCCGCGTCAGGCGCCGGCTCCGGCGCACGGTCGCCCCTGCCCCCGGACACGCCTAACCTGCCCGAACTTGCCCAGAAACCAAACCACTACTCCGGAAATTGCGCCCAAAACCCGCTTGACAAACCCGCCTCCTTCATAGAGACGAGGAGCACTCGCCAATGTCGGCGAGATCTAGAATGCTGCTTTGCACCGCAAGCAGTACCCGTGCCAAGCGACCTCAGGGCGATGGGACTGGCTCCGGATTAATCCTCGTCCGCTGGGTCGCGAGGGAACTCAGAGGGTACATCTCTCCGCCCGCGAGGCCATTCTTGGGCTACTTCGCGCTCATGATAATGAAGGCAATAACCGGGTAAGGGCTCACGACTCAGTTGTTGTGGGAGCGATCGTGTAGTTCCACTCGCCGTGGAATGGGTTTCGTGTGATGTTCACGGCGGCGAGTTCCTCGTCTGTGACTTCGACTTCCTTGGGGTAGGGGCGGTGGTCGAGCTGGGCGTAGACCTTCAGCCCGGTGCTGGTTGTCGTGGCGGCGATCAGGCTGATGATGACCTCGTGGCTGATCAAGGGCTTGCCGCGCCAGTTGATGCTCATGAAGCTGAACAGCCGGTGCTCGATCTTGTTCCACTTGCTCGTGCCGGGCGGGAAGTGACAGACGGTGATCTTTAGGCCGGTGGCGTCGGCGAGCTTTCCCAGCTCGACCTTCCACAGGCGGGTGCGGTAGCTGTTGGAGCCCCCGGAGTCGGCGGTGATCGTCAGCTCGCTGGCGTGCGGGTAGCGCTCCCGTCCGAGGTTCTCCCACCAGCCGCGGATGCTCGCGGCGGCGAACTGCGCGGTGTCGCGATCCACGCCGACGTTGACCCAGCCCTCATCGCGGGTGAGGTCGAGCACCCCATAGGGGATCGCGTGTCCGAGATCCTTGTCCTTGAAGTCGTGCGTGCGCACCAGCGTGGGCTTGCCCGTCGGCTCGAGCTCTCGGCCGACAGCCTTGAAATCCCCGATCAGCTCGCGCTTCTTGGTATCCACGCTGATCACCGGCTCACGCCGCTCGATCGCGCGGGCGACCGTGTCATTGATGTGCGCAAACTGCGCGTCACGGTCGGGGTGATCTGCTCCCTCACGCGTCTTCTGGTTGGCCTGCAGGCTGTAACCCATTCGCTTGAGCAGCCGCAGCACCGTGCGGTCTGAGACCTCATAGCCACGCTCGGCCAGCGCCCGCGCGAGCTTCGCGGCGCTCTTGGACGTCCAGCGAAGCGGCGAGCAGGGATCGCCCCGAGTCTCCGGCGCCACCAGACGCTCGAGCTCCTCTTCGATCCCGGGATGGGTCTCTGAGACGGCCTTGCTCCCAGCTCCCGCCCGACGCACACGGCCCTCCCGCAGCACCTCGCCCGATTCGAGCTCGCGCACGCCACGACGGATCGTCTCTTCGTGAAGCCCGGTCGCCCGAGCGACAGCCCGGATCCCGCCAAACCCATGCGAAGCAGCCTCCGCCGCCGCCCACAGCCGCCGCGTGCGCTCGTTCAGCGCCTCGCTACTGCTCAACAGCCGGTAGCGCTCCGCGATCGCCGCCTCATCAATCACACCACCCTATTCAACACACCCACCCATGACTCCTGCACTAATTTCGTCGTGATCCCTAAGCGTTCAGTTGGTTGGGGGACATAACCCGGCGCGTCGAATCCCCCTGCGTGGAGCGCGCTGAGGCGGAGGCGATCTACGACGCTGGGCGCGAGGTCGTGGTCGAGGTGCTGCTGCGGATGGACGAGCAGATCCGGCGACTCGAGCAGCGGGTCGCCCGCCAGGATGAGCGCATCGCCCAGCTCGAGCGCAGGCTGAATCGCAGCTCGCGCAATGCTCGACGCCCCCGAGCTCCGACCCGCCTCCCGCCGCCGCGACGCAGCAAGGACCCTCGGGCGCAAGCAGGGCGGCTCAGCCCGGGCACGAGGGCCACGGCCGCGAGCTGTTGCCGGCTGCGGCGGTGGATGAGGTGATCGAGCACTGGCCCGAGCGCTGTGGGTGCGGCCACGTCTTCGCCGAGGAGGAGCTGCTGGCGGTGGGCGCGCCGGTGCGCCACCAGATCGAAGAGCTGCCGCGATGATCTGCCACGCGACTGATCGAGCACCGCTGCCCAGCGCGTGCGCTGCCCCGGCTGCGGCAAGCGCACGCGGGCGATGCTGCCCGCTGAGGTCGCGAAAGCGCCTTCGGCCCGCGCTTTGCAGGCGGCCGTGGCGGCGCTGTCGGTGCGCAACCGCATCTCCCGCCGCGATGTGGTCGAGCTCGCAGAAGAGCTGTTCGGCGCGCGCCTGTGCGCCGGCACGGTCGAGGCGATCCTCGAGCGCGCCGCGCAGGCGCTCGAAGACCCGTATGAGGATCTGCTCGCGCGAGTGCGCTCAAGCGAGGGCGCTGAACATGGATGAGACCGGCTGGCGCACCGCCGGCGAGCGCCGCGCGCTGTGGGGCGCCTTCACGCAACCGCCACGCCTTCTTTGCGGTCGCTCCCGACCGCCACGAGGATCACGCCAAGAGCCTGCTCGCCGACACCGAGGCGATCGTGACCTCCGACCGCTGGTGGGCCTATGCGCACCTGCCGCTTGCCCGCCGCCAGATCTGTTGGTCGCACCTGCGGCGCGACTTCCAGGCCCACGCCGAAGGGCTCGCCGCCGAGAAGGAGTTCGGCGAGGTGGGCCTTGAGCTGTGCGAGCGCGTCTTCTGGGCGTGGGAGGTCTTCGCCCACACTCGCGAGCGCTCAGAGCTCAAGCGCACGATCCGCTCGCTGCAGCGCCGATACAAGCCGATCATCCGCTCCTTCGCCGCAAAGCGTGCGCGCAACACGGCGCTGCCGCGGCATGGCGCGCAACCTGCTGAAGCTCTGGCCGGCGCTGTGGACGTTCGCCGCTCACGAGGGCGTGCAGCCGACCAACAACCACGCCGAGCGCGGACTGCGCAGGCGCGGTCATCTACCGCAAGCTCTCGCTCGGCAGCCAGTCCGAGGGTGGCGAACGGCGGATCGAGCGACTGCTCTCGGCGTCGATCACCTGCCGCCTGCAGCGCCGCTCGCTGTTCGCCTACATGAGCGAGCTGCTCGCCGCCCACGCCCGCGGCGATCCGGTCCCGCTGCTCGCCTGAGCGGCAGGCCACTGAACGCTTACAATAACCGGTCTATGTGCAGGGCATTTGGCACAATCTACGGGGCATTTGCACCTGGGCCAAGAACGGAAAAACCACCATGGTAAGGAAGGGGTCGCCGGTTCGAGTCCGGCGCTGGGCTCTGCGCGCGGTCACGGTGACTGAGGGTGTTTGACCGAGCCCCGCTCGGCGGCCGGAGCGGAGGGTGGCGGCACGACCGGTCCGAGGTTCCCGTCCGGCGCCTCGTCCAGATCGACAACCACCGGGGCGTGATCGCTCGGCCTGCTGCCCTTGCGGGCCTGTCGGTCGATCCATGCCGCCCGCACCCTGCTGGCCACCGTGGCGGTGGCCAGCACCAGGTCGATCCGCATCCCGAGGTCCTGATGGAACATTCCAGCGCGGTAGTCCCAATAGGTGAACACCCGCTCGGTCGGCCAGCGATCGCGCACGACGTCGCGCAGGCCCAGCGCCTGTAGCTCCGCCAGCGCCGCTCGCTCCGACGGCGTCACGTGCGTCTTGCCGACGAAGGCGTCCGGATCGAAGACATCGATATCGGCCGGCGCGATGTTCATGTCCCCACATACCATCGCGGCCTCCGGACCGGTGGCGAGCAGCTCTCGCAATGCGGCCAGCCAAGCAAGCTTGTAGTGGTATTGCTCGGAATCCGGCACGCGACCGTTCGGTACATACACGGAGTGGACCCGAATCCCGCCACAGGTCGCAGACACCGCACGCGCCTCTGGCTGCGCGAAGCCCGGCGTGTCGCCGACTCCGACCACGACGTCGTCCAGCCCCGTCCGAGAGAGGATCGCCACCCCATTCCACTGCACCTCGCCATGCCGGGCGAACGCATAGCCACGAGAGGCGAACTCGTCGCCGAGCAGCTGGTCAAACGCGTCGTCGGTGAGCTTGGTCTCCTGTAGGCAGACGACATCCGGCCGGCGCTCATCGAGCCAAGGCAGCAACCGCGGCACCCGCTGCTTGACTGAGTTCACGTTCCAGGTCGCTACCCGCACCGGGCGAACGCTAGCGGCGACTACTGCGCCGAGCCTTCACGCACACTCCGGCGAAAGCTCAGTCTCCCGCGCCGTCGCCAGCGCGTTTCGCCACTGACGGCCTCCGATCGGGTGGGCTTATGTCGGGCCTGACCCCTTCCTCCGATACGGGAAGGGGTCAGCGGACCGCCCTCGTCGTTGACGACGGTCATGCCGTTACAGGCCCAGCGCCCCAGTAACTCTGCCCCACATCCGAGCCCCCGGATCGGGTTCGGCTGCCACTCGCAGGCCCACTGCGGACTTACGCGAGACCAGGATGGCCCGCCCTCGCGAATGTTGCAGAGACAACCGGCTCATGGCGTGCTCCGCGCGATCACGGTCCCGATGATCGCGAACGCGATTAACCGAGACGCGATTAACAAAACAGAACAAACCGCGAGCCCGATAGCCCGCCGAAGATGATCGCGAGCGCGAGCGTGCCGATGAACGACCCCCCGTGTTTGCGGATCCACAGTTTGCGCGCCCAGCGGTATTCGGCCCACGTCTTGTAGTCCTCGGGCCGCGGACGTCCTCGGGGGATGTCGGGTTGAGTCATCTGGACTCCTCGCGGGTGGCTTGCCTGCACGGAGGATGTCGACGCATCCCGTGGACCAGTGTGCCGCGTTGAGAACCATGTCTCACCACGTCCGTCGCAGATGGCGATGCGCTCTTCGTCGTTTGGCTCCGTGTTGCCGTCCTCATGACTTGTCGCATTCTGAAAGCGGTGCCCGCGCTAGCCTAAGGCTAGTCGACGAGTCCGCAGGAGACCTGACACCGGCCATCGTCGGGGACGCATTGCCGGCCGACTACCGCCGGCGGAGTCCGGGCGCGATGACCTTGCCCGCCCTCGTGTCCCAGCCCGAGTGGCCGGCTGCCTCGCGGACCGCGTGAAAGACCGCCTGCCCAAACCGTAGTTCTCCCGAATGGCATTGTGATCAGCGCGATGTAGCCTGACCCCACGATGCGTATTCCGATCAGGTCAGAGGGAGAGGCATTCCGGTTGGTCGCGGGGGCGTGTTGGTGATCGGTGCTGCAGTACTGATCGGCTGGCTCATTGCTCTTTGGGCCGGCGTTGCGGTGTTCGTGCTCGCCTGCGTTCTCGCTGCGATTGTCTACCTGCGCGCGCCCAATCCCGACCGGCACAGGCCGCTGCACGAGGCGGCACACGACGCACACCCACATGGTGCTCCCCCCGGCGAGCACCATGTCCTCGTTGTCGCCAATGAGGCGCTGGCGGGCAACGAGCTGCGCGAGCGAATCCTTGAGGGGCGCGAGGGGTGCATCGAGGTCGACATCGTGGCCCCTTTACTCACTCCACGCCGACACTATGCCGTATCCGACATTGACCACGAGCTCGAGGAGGCTCGAGCTCGTCTGGAGCGCTCGCTTGCGTGGGCGCACGAGCAAGGCATCGTCGCCCGCGGCGAGGTCGGAGACCCTAACCCGACGACCGCGATCGCGGACCACCTGCGTGACTTCGGCGCCGAGGAGGTGATCGTGGTTACGCACCCGAGCGAGCGGGAGACGTGGCAGGAGCATGGGGAGCTGGAGCGGCTGCGGGCCGAGCTGGAGGTTCCGGTTACGCACGTCACGATAGGCGACCGTGGCGCTCCCGCCGAACTCGGATCCTGAGCAGCAATGCGCGGACGCGCTCGCTGTTGTGGGAAAGCGGTCGTCAGCGCCGAGGCCGTCGCAGTCTCGGCTGAGCCGCTCCTGGGGTGTCTTGGCGACGAGCACGCTGGAATCGCTGGACACTGAGGGACGTGCACCCGTTCCTCGACCGGTCGGGGCCAGATCGCGTGCGCCCACCGTGGCGGAGCCGGTGAGGCCCCCGAGAACACGCTCGCGGCATTCGAGATCGCCGTGACGCTTGGATACAGGTACCTGGAGACCGATGCCCATGTCACCCGGGACGGCGTGCTGGTGGCCTTCCATGACGACCGCCTTGACCGGGTCACAGATCGCACGGGCGCGATCGCCGAGCTCGGCATCGTCGAGGTGGAAGCGGCCGATGCCGGTTACACGTTCTCGCCCGACGGTGGCAGCAGCTTCCCGTTCCGTGGTCGTGACATTCGCGTCCCCCGGCTCGACGAGATCCTCGTGCGCTGGCCCGATGCCCGGATCAACATCGACCCCAAGGCGGATCCATGCGTCGAGCCACTCGTCGCGCTCCTCGACCGCCTTGGTGCCTGGGAGCGCGTGTGCATCGGATCGTTTTCGGACCGCCGCCTGCGCCGGATCCGAGCGCTCAGCCGCGGACAGGCGTGCACCTCGATGGGACCGCGCTCGGTCGCGCTCGGTCGCCTCGCCGCGACGTCCGGCATGATGGTGCGCCTAGGTGCCGACTGCGTCCAGGTGCCGGTTCGCCGAGGACCGTTTCCGATCGTCACCGAGCGATTCGTCCAGGCCGCGCACCGTGCCGGCTTGCCCGTCCACGTCTGGACTATCAACGACGAGGCAACGATGGACGATCTTCTCGACCTCGGCGTGGACGGCATCATGAGCGACCACCTCCGCCTGCTCCGAGACGTCTTCGCCCGCCGCGGCCTCCCGCTTGCTGGGAGATCGGGCACTCAGAGCTAACGCTCCTCGTGCTCCTGCTGTCCGGCGAAGCGGACGTATGTGCCGGCATTGCTAACAGTGTTGGCTTGGACGACCGAGCGTGAGTGTCGGCGGGCGCGGCCCGCTCGCCCCTCGGTCGTCCATCGCAAGCGTGAGCGTGGCCCTCGCTCGCACGCTGCTGTCACGCACGAGCAGGAGCGGGACTGGCAACGCGCCAGCTGCGACTGTGCCGCTCGCCTACCCGTGACGCCACGGCCTCAGCAGCCTTGCCGCCAGCTGCCGCCTGGCCTTGCGACGGCGCAGCTTGAGCGGCTCGACGACGCCGAGCAGGCGGGGTGTCGCCGCCCGCGCGCGACGCCGGGCAAGTAGGCGGCCGCCGAGGCCGATCGCAGCCAGCGCGGCGAGGAACAGGCCCGGTCGGGCGAGCTGGCGGCCGTACTCCTGCTGGACGGCCGGCCACAACTCGCGGTCGATTAGCTCGGTGACCGCGTCAGGCCGGCCTGCGAGGTGCTGCGGGTCGAGTGGGTCGAGGAACGTGAGCTGGACCCGGCGTGGCTTGGGAATCGGCCCGAGCCACAGGTGCGCGGTGCCGCTGATCGCGGCGGGGATGACCGGCACACCGGCTTCGAGCGCCAAGCGGCCCGCGCCGTGATGCGGCGAGCCGAGTGCATCGGGCTCCTCGACGCGCGTGCCCTCGGGGAACACGACCAGCAGTCCGCCCTGCTCGAGGATCAGCCGCGCGGTCTCGATCGCCTCCGCGTCCGCCTCGCCGCGGCGTACCGGAAAGGCGCCGAGCCGCGGAAGCAGCCAGCCGAGCGGTCCGCGAAAGAGCTCGGTCTTGGCCATGTGTCGCACGTGGCGATGGGTCGCGAGCGCAACGAAGAACGGGTCGAGGAGGCTCTTGTGATTGGGGGCGATGATCGCCGCGCCGTCGGGCGGGATGTGCTCGGCGCCCGTGACACGCAAGCGGAACCAGAACCTCAGCAACGGCGCGACGAGCAACCACCGCACGAGCGCGTAGAGCGGCGCGCTGACGCCCCGCTCGCGGGCTCGACCGTGGAGGCGCTCGAGCTTCGCGAACGCGGGCTCCGTTGGCCGATCGTTGTCTCGCCCGAGGGCGGCCAACTTCGTGAACGCCCTCATGGTCGCATGGTCGAGGATGACCCGCCGCGCCTGTGGTCGCCGCGAAGCAAGTGGGCGACCAACCAGATGAACGTGTGGCTCACAGGTGACACTCGCCGGCGGTCCAGCCGGCCCGCACGCGAGTCCCCCGCTCCACGTGGCAGGCCGGCGCGAGGCGGACGCGGCGGACCCGCAGCAAGCAGTCGAGCCGCTTATGCCTATCTACAGGCACGCCTTCAAGCTTTATCATGCTTCAGCTACTTTCGTGCTTCCGGGTGTCGCCCGCGGTGGCGGTGTGCCCGAAGAAGTGGCGGGTGGGCCGCCAGGTATGGCAGACCGTTGACCGGACGGACCACCAGGCCAAGCCGGCTGCCGGCTGGGACGCTTCCGCTCCTGCTCGCAAGGAGCGCTCTCGGGTTCTGTCCATCTACGGGCGGCTCAGCGCCATGCGCGGGCGCTCTTGATCGGGTATGACATCGTGGTCCCCTGAGCGCCGTGTTGAAGGGCCCAGGGGCATTCGGCGTCCCCGGTCGATGCTCGGCGGGCAATCCCGCTATTTGTGCGCCCTAATACCTTCCGCTTATGACCGTCTATGGGAGGGCGAAGACCTCGATGGCCTGGGCAACACCACGCATCTTGCGAACCCCGATCGGCTTCCATGCGTAAGTGTCGGCCGTGCTCTCCACGACGGGTCGCGTGGCGACCAGCTCGTCGGCACCTGCAGCGCCGAGCAGACGAGCAGCCAGGCTTGACGGCGTGGCCGAAGTAGTCGCCGTCGCGGGCGATCGCCACCCCGTAGTGCACACTCTAGACTGGATCGCTCATGCCGAACATCTTTAGGCTGCTGAGGCGGGGGGCACCCAAACCCGTTGAAGCGCCGAATGCAAGCGCTCCGCTGGCTGGCGAATCAAGGCGAGCGGCCGAGAACGAGGCACGTCGCGTGGCATCGGACGACGAAGCGCGCCGGCGAGCAGCCGAGAACGAGACGCGTCGCGTGGCATCGGACGACGAAGCCCGCCACCGAGCAGCCGAGAACGAGACGCGTCGCGTGGCATCGGACGACGAAGCCGGCCGCCGAGCAGCCGATAACGAGGCCCTCCGCCACACGCAAGACGGCCGCTCGCGCGAGTGAGCTGCGGCGCCGATGGGGCGGGCGAACCTTTGGCGACGTCAGGGAACAAGACTTGGCTCACAAGGGGGCTTACAGTATGTGGGGGCGGGTAGACTCGGGTGGCCAGGCCCGGGCCATGGAGCTAGACAAAGAACCAGCTGGCACTCCGTGATCGCACGCACCTCATGGCGCTCGCCAGGGTCGAAATGGATCAGGCTTGGCGCGGACAGAGTCCGCTCGCTGGCAGCCGCACTGACGAGCAGCTCACCCCGCAGAACGAATACGAGCGCGTGCTCGTGCACCTGGTGCTCTTGCAGGGAGTCGCCCTGGGGCAGCAGCAGCACAATGACGCGATTGGCATCATCATCAGACCGAAGGATCTGCGGCTGGTGCGCCGCGACACCCAAACGATCTAGCTCCCAGAACTGCATTTCCGGATTGTAGGTGCGGGTCTGCTGCCAGCGCCTCGGCGACCGCAGCTCACGGAGTGGGGATTCCGCGATAGACACCCGACACTGCTGCGTTGGACGAACTCGAATCGTCGGCGTTGCTTTGCTGCCAAGCACCCGCATTCGTCCGCATAGGCGAGCGTAGATAATGACGGTGTGGGAGCCCTTCTTCAGCGACTAGGCGTTGAGGTGCCTGTCGTTCAGGCTGGCATGGGCGGTGGGCTGGCTGGACATCAGCTCGCCGCGGCAGTCTCCGCGGCCGGCGGCCTAAGCACGATTGGCATCCTCGCTCCCGACGATCTGCGCCGGGAGATAGCCGCTGTCCGCCAGCTGAGCGAGCGGCCGCTGGCGGTCAATCTACTTCTGCCATTCGCTCGCCGTGGGCATTTCGAGACGGCCTCCGAGGCCGACGCGGTCGTCACCCACTGGGGCGTCCGAAGCGGCGGACCTCCAAGATCTGGATCACCAGTGCGGCTCCGTTGAGGAGGCACTGGCGGCCCGTGAGGCCGGAGCGGACGGGGTGATCGCCCAGGGCGTCGAGGCAGGCGGCCACGTTCGCGGGACGGTGCCGGCGACGGAGCTGCTAGCCCGCATTCGTAGGGCGATGTCCGACGCATATCCGGTCCTCTCGGCCGGAGGTATCGCCGATGCCTCCGACGTTGCAGCCCGCCTCGACGCCGGGGCGGAGGCGGTCATCTGCGGCACCCGCTTCTTGATGACCGAAGAGAGTGGCGCTCACGCCGTCTACAAGGCGCGTTTGATCGAAGCCGAGGAGACAGTGCTCACGGAGCTGTTCGGCGTTGGTTGGCCGGCCGCTCACCGTGTTCTTCCAAACGAGGCCACGCTTCGCTGGCTGGGGCGAGACCCGCGCGCGGCCCCGGCTGGGTACGTGCGTTCCATAGGGCCACTGCTCCGGTCCTGTCTCGAGTTCCCGTGCCGATGCAGTTTCGGCTGGCAGCGACACAGAAGTCGAGCCGGCCGATGTACGGTCCCGCCGCTGCGACCGTCAACGGACCTCCGAACCTCATAGAGGCGGGAGCGCTCTACGCGGGAGAGTGCGTCAACCGGATCAGCGACATCCGGCCGGCGGCGGAGCTCGTCCGCGAGCTGGCAACCTAGTTGCACCTGCGCTAAGCCACCCTGGGGGGCGACGGGAGTGGCTCCCGATTTGTCCTCGCCGCTTGGTAGCGAGGGAACTCAGAGGGAACATCTCTCCGCCCGCGAGCAGATTCTTGGGCTAATTCATACCTACGCTGGTGAAGGCCATAACCGGCCTATGTTGCAGGGAATTTGGCTTTCTCGGTCTCAGCAGCTGACGCTCGCTTGCAACGCAGTAGCGCGGTGCGGGTCCGCTGAGATGGGCCGGGCAAGGTTCCATGAGCCCTGCAAATCGGCGGCTCGCAGGTTGGGGGCCGCGCCTCGATGGCCAGCGGTTTCCCGTGGTTGCCCCGGGGCTAAGGGCGTGGCGACGTCCTCACGCGCTTTTCTTAGCGCCTATGCTGCCCTGCGTGCGCAGCAGGCCGCTGCACGCCATGGCACCCCTCGCGGCGCTCGCCGTGGCGTTGGTGCTCCTTTCCCCGAGGCTGGGCCAGGCGTCGCCGACGGCGCCAATTCGGCCGCCCATTGCATCGCGCCCGATAACGCTCGAGTGGGTAGGGGACATCGCGCTGAGCACGCAGCGTGGGCTGCCACCGGGCGGGCTCGTTCGGGCGCTCGCGCCGGTGCGAGGACTGTTGCGCCACACCGATGTAACGCTCGGGAACCTCGAGGGGACGCTCTCGGAGGGCGGCTCCTCGAAGTGCGGTGGGATCGGCGGCGGCACGTGCTTCGCCTTCCAGGCCCCTCCTTCGGTGGCGGGCCAGCTGAAGGCGCTCGGCTTCGACCTGGTCAACCAGGCCAACAACCACTCGCTTGATTACGGACCCTCAGGGCGCCGGCAGACGATCTCGGCGCTGCGCCGGGTCGGAGTCGCCTACGCCGGGCTGCCGGGTGAGGTGACGGTCCTGCGGGTGGCAGGCAGGCGCGTTGCTTTCGTCGGCTTCGCGCCATATGCGTACGACGCCGACCTGCTCGACATCCCGGCGGCACAGGCGCTGATCAGGCAGGCCAGGGCACGCGCCTCACTGGTGATCGTGATTATCCACACAGGGGCCGA
Source organism: uncultured Solirubrobacteraceae bacterium (assembly GCA_963767655.1). Lineage (GTDB taxonomy): Bacteria > Actinomycetota > Thermoleophilia > Solirubrobacterales > Solirubrobacteraceae > Palsa-744. The sequence goes on from CAVYET010000005.1 coordinate 275,232, forward strand.
GGGAGCCGACCGGCTGCACACACCTCACGGCACCGAGTACTACCTGGGCGAGGACCGTGGCGACGCGCGAGCGTTTGCGCACGCCGCGATCGACGCCGGCGCCTCGATCGTGCTCGGCTCCGGCCCGCACGTGATCCGCGGCGTGGAGCGTTACCGCGGGCGGCTGATCGCGTATTCGCTCGGCAACTTCGTCGGCTACCACACCCTCGGCGGCGGCGGCGTGCTCTCCGAGAGCGCGATCCTGCGCGTCACGCTAGGCGCCGGCGGCCGCGTACTCGGCGGGCGTTGGATCTCAGTCAAGCTCGTGGCAGGGCTGCCGCGCCCCGACCCCACGGACGCGAGTGCCAAGCTCGTCGCGGCGCTCTCGCGGGCGGACTTCCCCGGCCACCGCTTCGCGATCGGACCGAGTGGGCTGTTCCACCTGTGGGCGCGAGCCCAGCTTCCGAGGGTCGCGGCACGCGAGCAGCACGTCTTCTCCGTCCCGAGGCTGCTCGACCGGGCTGAAGCTACCTTGTTCCTCAGGTGTCGGTCTCAAAGGGGGGGCGGGTGCGGCAAGTCCCCGGTCCGTCCTGTGGAAATTTCCCGTCTCTCGGTGCGATCGGATCACCCAGCCCGTCCGGTGAGCGAGACGCCTTCGGCGGGACGCGGCCGAGTCGTCGATGGTCGTGGGTAGTCGTGCGCCGCTGGTTATCGCTGCCGCCACAGCCCTAGTGACCTGAGTCGTTAGTTCGCAGGCATATTGGATCTGAGGGCGAACTCCTTCGTCATCGACGACGATTGGAGGCGATCATGGCGCAGCGTGTGGAGGTCGTGCTCAGCGACCAGGAGCGGGAGGTGCTTGAGCGGTGGGCTCGGCGCCCGAAGAGCGCGCAGGCGCTGGCGCTGGTCGCCGGATCGTGCTGGCGGCAGCCGAGGGCGAGCCGAGCAAGGAGATCGCCGCACGCTTGGGCTGCAGCACCGACACGGTGGGTAAGTGGCGGGGTCGGTTTGCCAGGCGCGGTGTTGACGGACTGCATGACGAGCCGCGTCCGGGCAAGCCGCGCTCGATCGGCGACGAGGATGTCGAGCGCGTAATCGTCACGTCGTGCTCGATAACGCCTCGACGCACAAGACCCCACCGATCCAACGCTGGCTCGCCCGCCACCCGCGCTTCACGCTGCATTTCACGCCCACCTATAGCTCGTGGCTAAACCTCGTCGAGCGCTGGTTCGCCGAGCTGAGCACCAAATGGATCAAAAGAAGCGCCCATCGATCCGTCCGTGATCTCGTCGCTTCGATCGCACCTGGATCACCAACTGGAACGACGACCCCCAGCCCTACATCTGGCACAAGACCGCGGACCAAATCCTCGACAGCCTCGCCTCCTACTGCCAGCGAATCAACGACTCAGGTCACTAGTCGGCGCCGGTGTGCGGCGGGTGTGTAGGGGGGTTCTGGCTGGAGCAGGCGCACGCCGACCAGCCTCCCGCGGTCATAGACACGGTCGATCGCGTATCCGTTCAGCTGGAGCTCGCTCTCGACGGTGGCCGGGAAGTCAATCCCATTGGCGTGCAGTTCGGCAAAAGCGACCGGCTGATCGCCGGCCCGGCGCAGTCGCTCAAGCAGCCGCTGCTGCTGGGTGTCATTGAGCGTCATCGACTGGAATGTCGCGGCGTCCAGGGCCTGAACGTCCGCCTCCTGGAGCGGCGCGATCAGCGTCGCGCCGGCGACGTGCGTAGCAGCGCGGGCCTTCTCTGTTGCGGTGGCCATGGCCAACCGCCTCTCTGCCCTTCCGACCGAAGATGTCACCCCGAAAGCGAGAAGAGCATAAGACTCACTAAGCGCACAAACAGCGTACCGCGTTCCGACCTGGGGACTGGGAATTCTCGAGCGCGCGTCGCATGGCGTAGGCCGGGTTGGCCAGGTCTTGCCCTTTGGTCGGTGAAACCAGGAGTCTTGCGGACTGTCTCTCCGATCGCTGCATGTCGTCCGATTCAGGAGCATGAGCGGCGTTCGGCGTTCGTCGACGCGCTCGCACGCAGCCGAAGGCAGCACCCTTTCGCAAGGCCGCACAACGGCAATGATTAGTGGCGCCGAAATTCCGAGTCCGTCAGTCGGAGTGCGCTATGTTCTTGGTGCGTCCATTGAGCCCAGCTCTTCTCGCTCTCCGGGTGACACTTCGTTCAGAGGGGCAGAGAGGCGGTAGGCCATGGCCATCGCAACAAAGAAGGTCCGCGCCGCCAGGCCGGTCGCTTGCGGTGTGGGTGACGTGCTCGAGTCGGCGTCGCAGCAGTTCCTCGTCCATCGGGACAACGCCGGCGACTACTACTGGGAGATCGTCAGTGACAGCGGCGAAAACCTCGCCCGATCCGGGAGCTTCGCCTCTCACGAGGACGCGGAGCGCGCCGCACGGTGCGTGTACGACGGCGCCGGCTCGGCGCGGTTCGAGCCCCAGGTGGCCGAAGAGCGCCAGCTCGTAGCCGTGTGATGTCCTCGCGCCATCTCAGCTGCCCGGGCTGTCGTATCCGCGTGCGCGCGAGCGCCCCGGAGATCGACCTACTGGAGGGCAGTTGCCCGATCTGTGGAGCGACGCTGAGTCAGGTCTCATCCGCCTCGGGCCTGCTGGGATTTCGCTTGTTTGACTTGAATGCGCTCTCAGGGCAAGAGTCGAGCGGTCCGCCACCCACGCCCGGGCAGCCGATTGACCTCATAGCTCGCCGCGAGGCTGCGTTGGCGCGAGATGGTTTTGATGCCGACCGCTCGTCCGATGAGGGTGGCAGTGTCGGCGGCATTTGGCAGCGCCCATAGCAGCCGTCGTCAGATGCCCGTGTGCAGCGCCGTCTGTCGCGACGAGGGCAACCGTTCGCCCGTCCCCGATAGCCGCGTAGTCGGCGATCGGCACATACCCGTCCACACGCAGGGTCTTAGTCTCAGCTAACAAAGATCGGCCACCACCGTCCCCAAGCCGGGGGTCACCTGCGACGAACCTTGCCCACGCTGCCCACCGTGGCCTCCTTCAGCGAACGATCGCTCGATTGGGTGGCGGAAACTTCTTGTTGGCGCATTAGCCTCGTGAGAGCCACGGTTCTTACCTCGCCCTGCGCGATATGCGCGCCGAAGGTCACGGATTAAGCCGTGGTCGGCAGGCAAGCCTCTGCCTCCTTTGCACTCGTGTTACGACGAGGCCTCGTCGTGCGATACGGCCCATAGCTTGGGACCGGTCCGTGACGGAGGACAAATCCCGACTGGCGGACATCCCGGCGCAATGACGATCCGCGAGAAAGCTGTACGCCGGCCGCCACGCGGCTAAGAGGGCCAACGCCTGACGTCATGGCACCGGGGGATGCGACCCGGGTCGACGACTCGCGGGCGCTGCGCGAGGATGACCGCGCTCGTCGTGTCGGCGTCACGGCACTACGACCGCGCGACCGTTGATCTCTCCCCGCGCGAGCTTCCGCGCTTGAGCAACTGGCGATCCCGAGGCTCACCACGGGCCGTAGGCGCCGGCGTTGGCCGCCCGCAGCGCGCTGACATAGCCGGCGCGCTCGTATGCCGCCCCGTCGGCACCGGGCGGCACCGAGAGCATGCCGCGCAGCTCGTCGACCGTTTGGAATCCCTTGCGCGCCATCCAGGCGGACAGCCCGTCGAGCAGCACGGTCGCGTGCTCGGGTCCGTGGCGCAGCAGCGCCGAGGCGCTCATCACCACGTCGGCGCCCGCGAGCAGGTACGCGGCGACGTCGGCGGGGCCCTCGACGCCGGTGGTGGCCGCGAGCGCGGCGCACAGCCTTCCGCGCAGCAGCGCGATCCAGGTGCGCGGCAGCCGGGCGTCGGCCGGGCTTGAGAGCGTGACGTTGGGCACGATGGCGAGCGTCTCGGGGTCGATGTCCGGCTGCAGGAAGCGGTTGAACAGCACCAGCGCGTCGGCGCCCGCCTCGTCGAGGCGCAGCGCGATCTCCCCGGTCGAGCTGAAGTGCGGGCTCAGCTTGACCGCCACGGGCACGGTGACCGCGGCCTTGACGCGCTGCAGTACGTCGACGTGGCGCTGCTCGACATCGCGGCCGGAGATGTGCGGGTCGCCGGGAAGGTAGTAGATGTTCAGCTCGATCGCGCTGGCGCCGGCGTCCTGCATCGCGCGCGCGTAGTCGGTCCAGCCTTCGGGCGTGATGCCGTTGAGGCTCGCGATCACGGGGACCTCGACTGCGGCCGCGGCGCGCTCGAGCAGGCTCAGGTACCGGCGCGGGCCGGCGTCCTCCTCGGCGCTTGGCGGGAAGTAGCCGAGCGCCTCGGGGAAGCTCTCGTGCGTGGTCGTCCACGAGTCGGGCGTTGCGGGCGGCCTCCTCTCGCAGCTGCTCCTCGAACAGCGAGAACAGAACGACCGCGCCGACGCCGGCGTCCGCCAGGCGTCGGACGCCGTCGACGGTGTAGGACAGCGGCGACGCCGACGCCACGAGCGGGTTGCGCAGCTGCAGGCCCATGTAGCTGGTCGAGAGGTCCATCAGCGCTCCTTGCGGGCGTCGGCCGGGAAGTCCTGCGCGCCGCGGGTGGCCATCTCCTCGTAGGTCCGCCAGCGCTGGTCAGACGGTCTGCTGCGCGAGGCCCAGCAAGCGCTCGGCCTCGGCCGGGTCGGCGTTGGCGAGCGCGCGGAAGCGCAGCTCTCCCTTTCTGTAGTCGGCCAGCGCCATCCGCGGCCTGGGCGAGTCGAGCAGGAACGGGTTGCCGCCGGTCGCGCGCACCACCGGGTCATAGCGGATCAGCGGCCAGTGGCCGCTGGCGACGGCGCGGTACTGCTGGTCGAGCCCGTCGCGCATCTCGTAGCCGTGCGCGATGCAGTGGCTGTAGGCGATCACCAGCGAAGGCCCGTCGTAGGCCTCGGCCTCGCGGAACGCGGTCAGCGTCTGCTGGGGATCGGCGCCCATCGCGACGCGCGCGACGTACACGTTGGCGTAGGCGATCGCCTGCAGCGCGAGGTCCTTGGTCGGCATCGTCTTGCCCGCGGCGGCGAACTTCGCGACCGCGCCGAGCGGCGTCGCCTTGGACATCTGCCCGCCGGTGTTGGAGTAGACCTCGGTGTCGAGCACCAGCACGTTGACGTTGCGCCCGCTGGCGAGCACGTGATCCAGGCCGCCGGAGCCGATGTCGTAGGCCCAGCCGTCGCCGCCGACGATCCACACGCTGCGCCGGATCAGGTGGTCGATCACGCTGCGCAGGTCGGCGACCGCCGGTCCGTCCAGCCCGTCGAGCCGGCGCTCGAGCTCGGCGACGCGTTCGCGCTGCGCGCGCAGCTCTGACTCGCGCAGCTGCGGCGCCTTCAGGATCTCGTCCACCAGCTCTGCGCCCACCGGCTCGCGCAGCTCGGACAGGCGCCGGCGGGCCAGCTCGGTGTGGCGGTCGGCGGCGAGCCGCAGGCCGAGTCCGAACTCGGCGTTGTCCTCGAACAGCGAGTTCGACCACGCCGGCCCGCGCCCGTCGGCGTCCGTCGTCCACGGCGTCGTCGGCAGGTTGCCGCCGTAGATCGACGAGCAGCCGGTCGCGTTGGCGATCGTCAGCCGGTCGCCGAACAGCTGCGAGAGCAGCTTCAGGTACGGGGTCTCGCCGCAGCCGGCGCACGCGCCGGAGAACTCGAACAGCGGCTCCAGGAACTGGGTGCCGCGCACGGTGCCGAAGTCGACCCGCGAGCGGTCGTTGGCCGGCAGCCGCTCGAAGAACGCGATGTTCTCGCGCTCGGCGGTCAGCAGCGGCTCGCGCGTCGACGAGGTTGATCGCCTTGCGCACGGGGTCTCCGCCCGCCGAGACCGGGCAGGCCTCGACGCACAGCCCGCAGCCGGTGCAGTCCTCGACGTACACCTGCAGCGTGTAGCGGGTGTCCGGGAGCCCGGGAGCGTTGAGCGGCGCCGAGCGGAAGGCCTCGGGCGCGCCATCCAGGTCTGACGGCTCGTAGTAGCGGGAGCGGATCACGCTGTGCGGGCAGACGAAGCTGCAGTTGCCGCACTGGATGCACAGCTCCGGGTCCCAGACCGCGACCAGCTCGGAGATGTTGCGCTTCTCATACGCGGTCGTGCCGCTCGGGTAGGTGCCGTCGACCGGCAGCGCGCTGACCGGCAGCTCGTCGCCGCGGCCGGCCATCATCGCCGCGGTCACGGTGCGCACGAACTCCGGCGCGCTCTCCGGCACGACCGGCGCCGGCTCGCGCGTGGCCGTCACCCGCTCGGGCAGCGCCACCCGGTGAAGCCCCTGCAGCGCGTGGTCGACCGCTGCCTGGTTGCGCTCCACCACCTCGGCGCCGCGCCGGCCGTAGGTCTTGGCGATCGCCGCCTTGATCCGCTCGATCGCCTGCTCGCGCTCGAGCACGCCCGAGATCGCGAAGAAGCAGGTCTGAAGCACCGTGTTGGTCCGCCCGGCGAGGCCCGCCTCGCGCGCGATCCGCCCGGCGTCGATCACGTACAGCTCGATCCGCTTGGCGAGGATCTGCTCCTGGACCGGGCGCGCCAGCGCGTCCCAGACCCGATCCGGCGGCTGGCGGGAGTTGAGCAGCAGCGTCGCTCCCGGCGCCGCCCGCTCGAGCACCTCGGCGCGCTCGAGCAGGCCGAACTGGTGGCAGCCGACGAAGCTCGCCTGCGAGACGAGGTAGGGCGCGCTGATCGGCTGCGGGCCCGAAGCGCAGGTGCGAGACGGTCTGCGAGCCCGACTTCTTGGAGTCGTAGACGAAGTAGCCCTGGGCGTGCAGGCGCTCCTCGGAGCCGAGGATCTTGATCGTGTTCTTGTTCGCGCCGACCGTCCCGTCGGAGCCGAGGCCGAAGAACACCGCGCGCACCGTCTCCGGCGGCTCGATGTCAAGCGAAGCGTCGTACGGCGAGGCTCGTGCCGGAGACGTCGTCGTTGATCCCGATCGTGAACCGCCGCTTGGGCCGCTCGCGCCCGAGCTCCTCGAGCACCCCGGCGACCATCCCCGGGGTGAACTCCTTCGAGGACAGGCCATAGCGACCGCCGATCACGCTCGGCATCAGCTCGCGCTCACCATCGGCGTGGGCCTCGCTCAGCGCCGCGAGCACGTCGAGGAACAGCGGCTCGCCGAGCGAGCCCGGCTCCTTGGTCCGGTCGAGCACGGCGACGCGCCGCACGCTCGCGGGCAGCGCCTGCGACCAGCGCCCGCGCCGGGAACGGCCGGTACAGCCTGACCTGCGCCACGCCGACCCGCTCGCCCCGCGCCTGCAGGAACGCGACCGTCTCGCGCGCGGTCTCCCCGCCCGAGCCCATCACCACCAGCACCCGCTCGGCCTCGGGGTGCCCGCTGTAGTCGACCAGCCGGTAGTGGCGGCCGGTGCGCTCGCCGAGCCGGTCCATCGCGTCCTGCACCACCTCGGGCGTCGCGGGCGTAGAACGGGTTGACGGTCTCGCGCGCCTGGAAGTAGACGTCCGGGTTCTGCGCGGTGCCGCGGATGAACGGCCGCTCCGGGGACAGCGCCCGCGCCCGGTGCTCGCGGACCAGCTCCTCGGGGACCAGCGCCCGCAGGTCCTCGTCGGCGAGCAGCTCGATCGTGTTCAGCTCGTGCGAGGTCCGGAACCCGTCGAAGAAGTGCACGAACGGCACCCGCGTCGCGAGCGTCGCCGCCTGCGCCACCAGCGCCAGGTCGTGGGCCTCCTGCACCGACGCCGACGCCAGCAGCGCAAACCCGGTCTGGCGCACCGCCATCACGTCGGAGTGGTCGCCGAAGATCGACAGCCCCTGCGCCGCCAGCGAGCGCGCGGCCACGTGCAGCACGGCCGCCGTCAGCTCGCCGGCGATCTTGTACATGTTCGGGATCATCAGCAGCAGGCCCTGGGAGGCGGTGAACGTCGTCGCCAGCGCCCCGCCCTGAAGCGCGCCGTGCAGCGCGCCCGCCGCGCCGCCCTCGCTCTGCATCTCCACCACCGCCGGCACGCGTGCCCCACACGTTCGGCCGCCCGTGGCTCGACCACTCGTCCGCCAGCTCGGCCATCGGCGAGGACGGCGTGATCGGGTAGATGCAGCAGACCTCGTTGCAGCCGGTAGGCGACCGACGCCGCCGCCTCGTTGCCGTCGATCGTCGCGCGCATCAGCGTGGCTCCGGGAACATCTCGATCGAGTGCACCGGGCACTGCTCGAAGCACGCCCGGCAGCCGGTGCAGCGGTCGTAGTCGAACCGGTAGCGCAGCCCGGGGCCCAGCTTGATCACCGCGTCCTCGGGGCACGCGCCCAGGCACCCGTCGCACTCGCAGCAGTTCCCGCACGACAGGCACCGCTGCGCCTCGAACGTCGCCTCCTGTGCCGACAGGCCGCCGACCACCTCCTCGAAGCCCGCGACGCGCTCGGTCGGCTCGAGCTCGGGCTGCCGGCGACGGGCGGCGTCACCGAAGTACCACAGGTTCAGCATCTCGAACGTGGCCAGCGGGTGCTTCGGCGGGCGCTCCAGCTCCCCGCCCCGCAGCCACGCGTCGATCTCCCGCGCGGCCCGCTTGCCGTGCCCCACGCCGACCGTCACCGTGCGCTCGGCGGGCACCATGTCCCCGCCCGCGAACACGCCCGGGCACCCGGTCATCAGCGACGCTGGACACGCGGACGGTGCCGTCGCGCTCGAACTCCACCCCCGGCACCGCGCGCAGGAAAGCGGTGTCGGTCTCCTGGCCGAGCGCCAGGATCACGGTGTCCGCGGCGAGCGTCTCGAACCGCCCGGTCGGCTGCGGGAAGCCGGACTCGTCGAGCTCCATCACCTCGACCTGCAGCTGCGGGCCCTCGAACGCCTTGATCGTCCGCAGCCAGTTGATCCGCACGCCCTCCCGCTCGGCGTCCTGCGCCTCCTCCTCGTGCGCCGGCATCTGCTCGCGGGTGCGGCGGTAGACGATCAGCGCCTCCTCGCGCGCCCAAGCCGCCGCGCCGTCCGCGCCGCGTCCATCGCCGTGTTCCCGCCGCCGTAGACCGCGACGCGGCGCCCGATCGCCGGCCGCTCGCCCGACGCGACGCCGCGCAGGAACGACGACCGCGTCCACGATCGGCCCCGCATCCCGGGCGGGGATCTCCACCCGCTTCGACAGGTGCGCGCCGACCGCGACGAACACCGCGTCAAAGCCGCCCTCGCGACGCTCGGCCTCGAGATCCGCGACCCGGTGGTTGCTGGTGAACCGCACGCCCAGCGCCGCGATCCGCTCGACCTCCCCGCTCAGCACGTCGCGGGGCATCCGGTAGGCCGGGATGCCGTAGCGCATCATCCCGCCCGGCTCGGCGACCCGCGTCGCGGATCTCGACCTCGTGGCCGAGCCGCGCCAGGTGGTAGGCGGCCGAGAGCCCACTCGGGCCGGCGCCGATCACCAGCACCCGCTTGCCGCTGCGCGCCGGCGGCGGATCGAACAGCCACCCTCGCTCGAGCGCCAGGTCGCCCAGGAAGCGCTCGACGGCGTGGATCGAGACCGCGCTGTCGAGGTTGGCGCGGTTGCAGCTGGCTCTCGCACGGGTGGTAGCAGACCCGCCCGTGGATCGCGGCGAACGGATTGTCCGCGACAAGCACACGCCACGCCTGCTCGTGCGTCGCCGGCCTGCACGTGCGCAAGCCACGCCTGGATGTTCTCCCCCGCCGGGCAGCGCCGCATTGCACGGCGGCAGCAGATCGACGTACACCGGGCGCTCCTCGCGGACCGGGCCCGGCGCGCGAGCGGCCGTGCACCAGGTCCGGCAGCGGCGCGATATCTCTCGGCGGTCCGCTCCTGCCGGCGGCGGGCCCGGGCGCCGGGCGGCGCTCGGATCGCTGAAATCGCCGCGGTCGCGTAGCCACGCCCTTCAATGTACGCCCTGAAGCCTCTGCGTAGCCGCACACTCGGACCCAGGTCGGGCCGCCCAGCATGCGTCGTGAGCCGCCCCGGCTTCCGCGGAGGCCAGCAGCGTAAGACGCCGGCATTGCGCAGCAGAGCAGTCGTCGCCGTCTCGAAGTCCCACAGCCCCGCAAAGCCGCGCGGCAGACCACAAGCCCCTGAGGTCTGCGCTTCGCTACGTCAGTCACTCGCGCCCACCAAAGACTCTCCCCCAGGAGCCGCAGCTGATCAAGAGCACTTGCCTTTCTCGGTGAGAAAGTTGTTGGGTCGGGCGGTGGCGGAGGGTTCGGACTCTTCTGCTTAGTGGGGAGTGCGGTAGTCACCGCCGCCGCTGGACCATCACGGCAGGAGCACGATCTTGCCGTGACTGTGGCGTCCGGCCAACTCGCGGTAGGCGTCGCGGACCTGGTCGAGCGGGAAGGTGCGCGCGATCGGTATCTCAAGGCTTCCGTCCGCCACCAGCCCCGCGATCTCCGCCAGCAGCGGCGCGCTGGCGATCGCGTGGGTGCCCTGCCCGTGGACGCCGAGTCGCTCCACCGCCTCGTAGTCGATGATCGTGTTGATCCGCTGCGGAGCGACACCCAGCCCGATCGCCAGGTCGACGTAGCCGTCGCCGAATGTGTCGATGAACGCGTCGATCGTGCCGCGGGCCGCCTCGCGGATCCGCTCAGCCTGTCCGTCGCCGTAGCTCACCGGCACGATGTCGTGACGGCACAGCCAGTCGTAGTTGTGCTCGCCGGCCAGTCCGATCACCGTCGCTCCGGTGCGACGCGCGAGCTGGACGGCGACCGAGCCTACCCCGCCCGCCGCTGCCGAGACGACGACCGTCTCGCCGGCCTGCGGAGCGACCGCCTGAACCGATGCGTAGGCGGCGAGCCCCACGACGAACAACGACCCCGCCACCTCCCACGAGACCGACGCCGGCTTGGCCGTCAGCTGACCGGCCGGAACCACGACAAGCTCGGCGTGACTAGCGCGCTGCTCAGTCCAGCCAAGCACCTCGTCCCCGGCGGCGAACGCGCTCACACTGATGCCGACCGCCTGTACCACGCCGGCGAGATCGGTGCCCTCGCCCGACGGGAACGTCGCCGGCCAGCGATCATGAAGACGCCCCTCGCGGATCGCGATCTCACCGGGGTTGATCCCCGCCGCCTTGACCGCCACCAGCACCTGTCCCGGACCAGCGACGGGATCCTCGACCTCGCGCACCTCCAGCACATCGACGCCGCCGTACTCGTCGAATCGCACTGCCTTCATGTCATCTCCTCGGTCATCGTCCGCTCGCGACCATAGCTTCCCCGCGACAAGGTCAGCCCAACCTAGCGAACACGACCGGCCTGACCGACCCGAGCTCAGCGGACCAGACGCCAGCGTCCTGTGGCGTCCCGAATCGCTCGGACTGTGCAATCGACCGTCTCGTGCCGAGCCGCCGATGCCGGGGGTCTGCCGTGCGACGATGGCCTGATGGCCACCCTCGATAAGGCGCGCCCGCCGCCGAAGGCGACGGACTGGGACACGTTGACGCTTGCCTCGGCCGCGGTGCTGCCGGGGGAGGATGTACTCGGAAGCCTGGAGAGCGCCGCCGCAGGCCTGTCGCGTGAGGAGGCCTTGGCGCGGCTGGCCAAGGTCGGGCCGAACGCGTTGCGCAGCCACGGCGCGCGCCCGTTCGCGGTGTTGGCGCGTCAGCTACGCAATCCGCTGTTGATCCTGCTCGTGGCCGCGGCGCTGCTCTCGTTCGCCGTGGGTGAACATGTCAGCGCGCTGATCATCCTCTTGATCATCGGCATGAGCGTCGGGCTGGGGTTCTTCAACGAGTATCGCTCGGAGCTGGCGGTCGAGGCGCTGCACTCCAAGTTGCGCCACACCGCGCTGGTCATGCGCGACGGCGAGCCGGTGGCGGTCGACGTCACCGAGCTCGTGCCGGGCGATGTCGTGCGACTCGCCGTCGGCGACGTCGTGCCGGCGGACCTGCGCCTGCTGCACGCCGACGGTCTGGAGTGCGACGAGGCGGTGCTCACCGGCGAGTCCCTGCCGGCGGAGAAGCGCAGCGATCCCATCACGGCACACGAGTCCTCTCTGGACCTCGCGTCGTGCGCGTTCATGGGTACCGTCGTGCGCGACGGGAGCGGGCTGGGCGTCGTCGTTTGCACCGGCGCTCGGACGGAGTTCGGCGCGATCGCCCTGCAGCTCGGAGAACGACAGCCGCAGACCGCCTTCCAGCTCGGCCTGCGCGACTTCTCGCTGCTGCTCGTCCGGGTGACCGCTGTGCTGGCCGGCTCGATCCTTGTCATCAACGTCGTGCTCGGCCGCTCGCTTCTGGGGTCGGTGCTCTTTGCTCTGGCGATCGCGGTCGGCCTCACCCCTCAGCTGCTGCCAGCGATCGTCACGATCAGCCTCTCGACCGGCGCCAAGCGCCTGGCCGAACACTCGGTCGTGGTCAAGCGACTGGTGAGCATCGAGGACCTCGGCAACATCGTGGTCCTGTTCACCGACAAGACCGGCACTCTGACCGAGGGCAGCATCACGTTCGCCGCCGCTCTGGACGCCGGCGGCCAGCCATCGGATGCAGTCCTGCGCGCCGGGCTGCTCTGCAACGACGCGACGTTCTCCCACGGACGCGCGATCGGCGGTAACCAGCTCGACCAGGCGCTCTGGCAGGCGCCGGGCGCCCGCGATGCCGGCGCCGACGATACTCGGCGCGTCGCCGAGCTCCCCTTCGACTACCAGCGCCGCCTGGCGTCGGTCCTCGTCGAAGGCGCCGGAGAGGAGCGGCAGATCGTCGTCAAGGGCGCACCCGAGACCGTGCTCGCCCGCTGCCCGAAGGTCCCGCCACAGGCGCAGGCGGTGCTCGACAGCCAGTTCGCCGCCGGCAGCCGCGTGATCGCCGTCGCAACGCGCGCCGCCGACGGCCGCACGACCCTGAACGCCGACGACGAGCGCGAACTGGATCTCGCCGGCTTCCTCACCTTCGTCGATCGCCCGAAGGCCGACGCACACGAGGCGCTCGACCAGCTCAAGCAGCTCGACGTGCAGGTGAAGATCATCACCGGCGACAACGACCGCGTCGCGCAGAAGGTCTGCACCGACATCGGCCTGGCCGTGGACGGGACACTAACCGGCGCCCAGCTCGATCAACTCGACGACGCTCAGCTCGCAGCCGCGCTGCCAAAGACGACGATCTTCGCGCGCGTGACCCCGGAGCAGAAGTCGAGGATCATCAAGGCCCAGCGCGCCCTAGGCGCGACGGTCGGATTCCTAGGCGACGGCGTCAACGACGCGGTCGCCCTCCACGACGCCGACGTGGGCATCTCAGTGCAGACCGCTACGGATGTGGCCAAGGACGCCGCCGACATCGTGCTGCTCGACAAGGACCTCGGGATCCTCGCGGGCGGGGTCGTCGAGGGCCGGCGCATCTTCGCCAACACGATCAAGTACATCCTCATGGGCACCTCCTCGAACTTCGGGAACATGTTCAGCATGGCCGGCGCCTCGCTAATCCTGAGCTTCCTACCGATGCTCCCGACGCAGATCCTGCTCAACAACCTGCTCTACGACACCAGCGAGATGACGATCCCCACCGACAACGTCGACGCTGAGCAGCTCCAGCGCCCGGCGCACTGGGACACCAGTTTCATCCGCCGCTTCATGACCCTCTTCGGCCCGATCAGCTCGATCTTCGACTTCGCCACCTTCGGGATCATGATCTGGGTCTTCAACGCCCACGCGCCGCTGTTCCGATCCGGCTGGTTCGTCGAGTCGCTCGCAACCCAGAGCCTTGTCATCTTCGCCATCCGCACCCGCCGCATCCCGTTCTTCCGCAGCAGACCCAGCACCCCCCTCATCGCCGCCACCATCATCTGCGTGACAATCGGCGTCCTGCTGCCCTACTCCCCACTCGCCCACGTCCTCGGCTTCACCGCGCTGCCCCCCGGCTTCCTGGCCGTCCTCGTGGTGATGATCCCCATATACCTCCTACTCGTCGAACTCGGCAAGCGGCACTTCTACCGCGCCCCCTCGGAAGGCGCCCCGCTCGCCCAGCCACGTCCGGAACCCGAGAAACGGATCCATCATCGCGCCTCGCGCTGGAGCACCCGCGAGCGCCCGCGCCGTCCAATTCCGGCTCACAATTCTTAGTCTCGACTACGGATCGGGTCACCTACTGGCCGGGCTTGCCACAGCTGCGTGGCGATCTCTAGGGGCACTCGAGACGTAGCCAGCCGCCGCTGCGCGGCCTCCGCTGCTCCGGCGGACAAACAAGCAGGGCCCGCGACGCGCGCGCTGCCGTTTACGCGTGACAGCGACCGTCTGAGCAAGGGCCGCGCTGACGCTCGCGTGGGACGAGGCGCGAGCGTGCCACCTGCCCCGACGCTCACGCTCGCTTGTCGTCGAGGGTGTCGCATAAACAGTGAAGATTCCCTGTGGCGGTTGGCCGCCCGTGCAGGTTGCGGCGCCGGTCGCGAGTGCGTCACACAGCGATGGCAGCGCCCTCCTCCTAACCAGTATCTAAGAGGCGAGCGGCGGTCAGCTGCTATAGCGGTGGGCCGGAGCTCACCCGGGCTAACAGCCATCACTTGGATCGGCCGAGCCGCCTTGGACTGTAGCCGTCGTAGCGATCGCGTCACGGCGGTTGCCATTGACCGATACGTTTGTCGGTCGTGAGGCCCACGTGGCAGGTCGCGAAGCGCTCGGTGGTGTCCTTCTACGACGACCAAGGCACCCACCACGCCGCCGCGCTCACCTACTACGCGCTGATGTCGCTGTTCCCGACGCTGCTTCTCGCGGTGTCGCTCCTGGGCCTGTTGGGGGAGTACCCGGCTACCTACAACGCGATCATCGGCCACCTGCGCGGTGTTGTGCCCGCGACGACCCTCGCGCCACTCGACGCCGCGGTGCGAGCTGCGCTGAAGAGCAAAGGCACCGCGGCAACAGCTCTCGTCATAGCAATCGTGACGGCTCTCTATGGGGCTACCGGCTACCTCGAGGCCGCGCGGCGCGCCCTCGACGTGGTGTTCGAGGCGCCCGGCGGGCGCAGCTTCGTGCGCCGCAAGCTGATTGACCTTGCTTCGATTTTCGTGCTGATGGGGCTGGTGCTCACCACGCTGGTACTGATGTTCGCCGGCGGGGGGATCGCGCATGAAGCGCTCGGACCCGAGGCGGCCTTGGTCTGGCGGATCGCGCGTTGGCCCGGGGCGTTCGCGACCGCGCTACTCGTGTTCTCGTTCATCTACTACGTCACGCCCGACGTGCGCCAGCGCGCGTTCCGATGGATCACGCCAGGAGCCCTCGTCGGAGTCGCGATCTGGCTCGCGGCGTCGGCCGCTTTCTCAACCTACCTAGCCAACTTTAAGAGCTTCAACGTGACCTATGGCTCGTTCGCCGCGGCGATCATCCTGCTCGTCTGGCTGTGGCTCACAAACGTCGCGCTGCTGTTCGGGGCCGAGGTCAACGCGGAGATCGAGCGCGCGAAGGAGATCTCCGAAGGGGTGCCGGAGCAAGAGACGCTCAACCTGCCAACGGGACGAAGACGCGACGATACGGTCGCCGAAGACACGCGATGAAGACCCGCGAGCGACACCCTCGCAGGCTCTGGTTTGCTGACCTCAAGGCCGAGGCCCTGGCCTGGTGGGTGAGGAGGGCCTCAGACCAGAGGCTCCAGTCGGTCATGCGCAGTCGGCTTCGCGGCGTCCTGTTGTGGCAGATCTTCCGCACGATCTGTCAGCGCGCACAGCCTGATACACGCCTCAACGCGGTCGTGGAGTTCAGGATCACGGGCCGGCGAAACGGCAGCATCGACCGCTACCAGCTCATGCTCGACGACGGGCGGTGCAGGAGAGCAAGACGCGGCGGACGCAGTCCGGCGTTAACGCTCGAGCTTGAACCGGTGGCGTTCCTGCGTCTGGTCGGCGCTACTGCCAGCGCCCCGCGACTCTTGATCGCGGGCAAGCTCAAGCTGCGCGGTGATCTCATGCTGGCCCTGGCCCTGCCCGCGGCGCTCAGGCTTCCCAGGCGCCGCCCGCGAGCGCCGTCGTGGACGCGCTGAGCTTCGGCAGCGTCCGCGGCGACGCTTCCATTACCGAGGCCCCCTGGCGCTGGTGCCACGATCGCCCGGAAGCGATCGGCTCAAGGGACGAAGGCTGGCACGGACCCGACCCGGGCGACCCACGCATGGACGCAGGCCGCCTCGGAAGGGTCGTCGGTTACTGCGCCTGTGCCGCCAGCTGGGTGTTCTCGGCGTCGGTGATTGCCCAACCGAGCCGCTCGACTAGCTGCGCCGCGTTGTGATCGCTGTCGAGATGTATTGAGTAGACGCTCTCTTCCAGCAGCACTGGAGCGGCGTGTTGGGTCGTTGGATCGGTCGTCACAATGATCTTGGCCATCAAGTCTCCCTCGTCGATCTTGAGGTGATGTCGATCCACCATCGGGAACAGTCCCACGCTTCCCTGAGGGCGGGGTAAAGCTCGGGGCTCCCGAGCAGGAAGACAGGGCAACTCATGCCACGCATCCCCAGCATGAGGCCGAACCGCCGAAAGCGCCTCTGGCGCGGACGAGGAGTGGAGCAGAGGCAAACAGCGTTCTCTGCGGGGCCAGCGCGTTGAGGGGGACCCGAACGGCCGGCGACCCGCGCCTGGCGTCCCCAGAAGGACGCGCCAGCGTCTGTAGGTGAATGGGCGAGCGCGGCCGCCTGCGACGCTAACGATCAGAACTCGCTCGATGCGTGGGTCTGTGCGGCCGGGCAGCCCCGCGCTTGCAGTGAGGCGAAAAGAGCGGTTGGAGCGTCAGCGGGAACGCTGCGCACTGTCGTCCGCAGCAGGAGTGCGCTGCGCCTCAGCCTCAGCGGCGCGAAGACGTGCTTCTGCCCGCTCGTAGGCTCGTTGGAGCTCGCGCAGACGTGCCGGGCTGGTGGGCCGTTGTCCGTAGGCCTTCGCTTTGTACAGTTGGTAGCGCTCACGGGCGTGCCTAGCCTCCGCTCGCAGATCGTCCAGGTGTTCGACGGACATATCGGGTTGAGTGCTGAGGTGGCGCCGGTGACCGTCTGTGGTCTCGGTGACTCGTCAGCGACGGGCCAGTCGGCGACCGCTCTCGGTGTTGGGCGGGGTGTAGTTGAGCTCGAAGTGGTGGTATAGGGCCGACTCGTCTGCCTGGGAGAGCTCCTCGCCGTGCTGCTCGATGTTGGGTGCGGACTTGACCTGCTCCTTGGTCACCGCTACCTGTAGTTCATCTGGGCCGACCTTGATTCCGCCCAGCGGCACAAAGGTCAGGTGGCGTCCGATGAAGCCCTCCTTGACGGTGGCGAACTGCGGCTCGTCGTTCTCGACGTCGACGTAGACGTCCTGCAGCTTGCCGATCCTCTCGCCGTCGCTATCGATCAGCATCTTGCCGTGCCAGTCGGCGACATTCCACTCGGCGTCTTGCTGGCGCTCGGTCATCGTCGATGCCTCCTCGTCGGCCATCGTGCGCTGGCACTCACCGAGTTTAGCCAGCGCGGAGGGAGGTGGGATCATGCCTCGGCGAGCGGCTGAACGACAGGTCCGAGAGTGGCCTGCCCCCCATCTGGCTGGGCTGACTCACCGGTCGTTGCGTTCAGCGTGTCGCTGGGCCGGTCTGGATGATGTGCCGGCGCCTGCTTCCGCGCGTCCTTCTTCGCCTGCTTCTCCAGCCGACGCTCGCGGAGCCTGCTTTCACGGGTGAGCTTTGCCATCGTGGTCTTCTTCTTGCTGCTTGAGGCCATGTCTGTCCGTCCCTTTGTTGGGGAAGTGTTCCGAGCGCGTCCTCGCCGGAGTCATGTGTGTGATGAAGCCCAAGCCCTGATCGTCCTTGAACGACTTCACGGTCATGCGTGGCCTGCAAACCGGGCACGGTCGGCAGTCCGATAGCGCTACGCCAGCTGGACGTTCCCGGCCTTGGGTCCCTTGTCGCCCGCCTCGGCGTCGTAGGAGACCTTTGCGCCCTCGGCGAGCGAGCGATAGCCGTCACCCACGATCGCGCTGTGATGGACGAACAAGTCCTTCGACTGGTCATCGGGCGTGATGAACCCGAAGCCCTTGTCGTCGCTGAACCACTTAACGGTTCCAGTAGCCATTGTGTTTCCTTCCGCGTTGATAGTGCTGCGAACGCGGAGATTGCTGAGCAAAGGCTACGAGCGCTGGCACTGCGATGTTGGGCAAACCGCCCAACCTGATGTATCAACCGTAGCAGCAGCCGCGATCAGCGCTCCACCGGCGTCCCGGCACCGGGGTCCTGGGTCCGTCGGCCTGGCTCGCGGAATGCTCAGGCCAGCGCACCCGCCGGCAGCACGAAGCGCAGCGGGGTCCGCGGCTCGGTCCCGCCTGAGAGGCCGAGGCGCGGGCCGTGCAGGCCTCTCCGGGGAGCTTCGGCCACCATCACCTCGGCCACCCCGGCGTGGTCGGCGATCCACGCCAGCACGGCTGCGAAGTCGCTGCCTGACGCGAGTAGCGCTGCGCGCTCGACGACAACCCCGCCGGAGGAGTGAGGGCGTGCGAGCCGCTTCACCAGGGCGTGGATCTCGGCGTCGCCGGCTACGCCCTGCGCGCTCACGAGAACTCCGTCACCGAGTAGACGGGATGGCTGACACGCGCTGGCGCGCTCTTGCCGCCGCCGTCGGTATGCACGCAGAACGCCTCGAAGCGCCCATGGTCGAGAATCGCGACCACCACGTCAGCCGCCCTTGCCAAGCGGCCTGCCGACCTCGATCTCGCGGTCCTGTCCATCGAAGCGACAGCTCAGCTTGAAGATCCGCCGCGACCGCGCTGGACAGCCGGCGGCGAGCAGCGAACGCTCGCGCAGTTCGCTGTAGGCCTCCTCGGCGCACGCTCCCTCCGATTCGATGCCCGCGACGAAGAAGCTCGTCACCTGCGCCGCGCCTTGGCCGGCATGGCGGGATAGCGCCGGCGCTCCTCGGGCGTCATCTTGCGGATCCTCAGCGAACCGTCCTTGACCTGGCGCTGGATCTCCTCCAGCTTCTCGCGACGGCGCTCCGCCGCTGCGATCTGCCTGAGTGAGCATTACTCCAGGCTAGCGCGACCGCGAGCCTTTGCAGGAGCATCGGGGGCCGGCAGGCTTGCGAAGCTACTTCACGCTGTGTCGGTAGCGACCACCCGCACGACCTCTCGGCACACCGAGGCGCTACGCACGGTCCTCAGCGAGACGCCTGCTCGCCACGCGATGGCGAGTGCCTCGGCAACTCCGCGCCACGCTTGCGCAATGAACCATTTGCGAGCGTCTCGTGTGGCGCTTTGCCTAGCGTCGGCTTTCGACTCCAGGCGTCATTCTCCGACCGCATCCTCACGTCAGTCTGACGGTGCGCATTTGTCTGCCTCGCGGTCAGCGACTGTCAATTGGCAGCCGTGCCATATCGCCACTGATAGGGCGCAATCTGCAACGATTTGAACTGTGCAACAGTGCCACTGTACGAAGGCCAAACTCCAGTACTCATGAGGGATTCCGACGAAAACTTCACCTCTACACGCGGGCCTATGGTAAGGAGGGGTCGCCGGTTCGACCCCGGCGCTGGGCTTCCGGAGCAGCGGGCCGCGGTGTGCACCCCGCCGGATCGCGGCGAGCACCACAGACACCGCCGTGTCGCGACCTCCGTCGCTACAGCAGGAGCGGGCTCGTCGCATCACGCTCGGGCGCGGCCTCTGCGCCTTCTGCCAGGAGCGACCGGTCGGTGGCGCCAATGCTCGGGACATCAAGCACCCCGCCGAGGTGAAGGGCAACGCCAGCATAGGGGCGGGTCACGCCTGATGGCGGGTCATCCCCCGGCGACGAACTCGCGCAGAGCGACCTTGCCGCCGCCGATTAGCGGCTCACCGTGCGCGAACAGGAGGCTGTCGAAATCGAGCTCGAGCAGTCCGCGAAGCGCGTCGCGCAGGCCGGCCCGAACCGCCGCGGGGTAATCACCCATCAGGAAGTCGGGCACGAACGAAAGCCCGCCCCCGCGCGGGCGTGTGAGACCGTCGGCGAACGCGAGCGCACCGCCGCCGCCGGTCCGGATGTGCAGCGCCGTGTCGTCTGGGCAGATCGCTCCCAGCTGGTGTGCGGTAATCCCCGGCGCCAGCTCCTCCCCGAAAGCGAAGCCGTCGACCCTCGGGCCGCGCTCGAACTCGTGCAAGCCAGCCTCGCTGCAACGTATCGGGCAGCCGAAGGCCTGCGTATACCGCTCACTGTGGCGGAGATGGTGGCGGTTAGTAAGGACAACTTGGCTTGGCGTCGTTTGCCCCTCGAACCACTCGAGCCCCTCGCGCGGCACCATTGGATCCAGGACGACCCGAGCGGACCTAATGTAGTAGGAGTCGACAGGCACCCTGATCTTCGGGTGGATCGCCGTCCAGTGGTGCACGCCGGGGAGCACCTCACGGATCGGCCGGTGCGATACGAGCTCAAGCACGAGCGGACGCAGGAACTGCGGCCACGCCGCGCCGGCCAGCTGGATGCCGTAGTGGAAGTGGCGCGTAACGCTATCCGGTTTCACCATCGTCAGCACGTTACAGGCGTCACCAAGGCGCCACTCGAGAGCCGCGCATGCGAACATGCTCGCGTGACCGCCGCCGCGACCACGCGGATGCCTCCCGGCCCGGCCCTGCCGCGCCTCCTCCAGACGCTCGGCTTCATCCTCGTCCCGGCCCGATTCATCGATGCGTGCCGCCGGCGCTACGGCGACGTCGTGACCTTCAGCAGCCTCTTCGACTCCGGCTTCGTGATGGTCTTCGAGCCCGAGCTTGTCAAGCAGGTCTTCCGAGGCCCCCCGGACGTGCTGCGCGCCGGAGAGGCCAACGCCGTGCTCGGCCCCGTGGTGGGGGACCGCTCCGTGCTCCTGCTCGACGGCGCCGAGCACCTGCGCGAGCGCAAGCTCATGCTGCCGGCCTTTCACGGCGAGCGGATGCGGGCCTACGAGGAGGTCATCCGCGAGGCAGCCGACCGCTCGATCGAGTCGTGGCCGGTCGGCGAGCCCTTCACTCTGCTGGCGCGGATGCAGTCACTGACGCTCGACGTGATCTTGCGCGCTGTATTCGGAGTCGGCGCGGGACCGCGACAGGAGGAGCTCAAGGCCCGCATCCGGGCACTCCTGGACCCCGTCTCGCGCGTTGGCGTGCTCGTGCTCGCGCTCTCGGGCGGGCGCTTCGGCGCCGGCGCCGGACGGCGGTTCGAGGAGAGCCGACGCGTGCTGGATGAGCTGATCTATCAGGAGATCGCTCGGCGGCGTGCCGCGGAGGACCTCGAGGAGCGCGAGGACGTCTTCTCGATGCTGCTGCTCGCGCGCGACGAGGACGGCCGGTCGCTGACCGACCGCGAGCTTCGCGACGAGCTCGTCACCCTCTTGGTCGCCGGCCACGAGACGACCGCGACCGCGCTGGCCTGGGCCTTCGAGCTTCTGCTCCGCAACCCGCGGGTCCTGGAGCGACTTCGGGCGGAGCTCGCCGGCGCGGGCAGCGACTACCTCGACGCAGTGGTCAAGGAGACGCTGCGACTGCGCCCCGTGATCATGGGCGTCGGCCGCGTGGTCCGCGGGGAGCCCTTCGAGCTCGGCGGCTACTTGATCCCGCCGGGGGTCGAGATCAACCCATCGATCACAACGATCCACCGCCGCGATGACTGCTACCCCGACTCCCGTGCATTTGGCCCGGAGCGCTTCCTCGGCCCAAATGCCCCCGACACCTACACTTGGCTGCCCTTCGGCGGCGGCACGCGCCGCTGCCTGGGCGCGAGCTTCGCTACGTTCGAGATGCAAGTCGTCATCCGCCGGGTGTTGGAGAGGACCAGCTTGGCGCCGGTGGGCCGCCGCCCCGAAAAGGGCGTGCGGCGAGGGATCACATTCGTGCCCTCCGGCGGTGTTCGGGTCCGGCTGGGCGCGCCTGTGGTGGGCAGGTCCGCACGCGTGGGCGATCGAGGCCGTGCGCTGAACGCGGCAGCTCACCTGGCCGAGACCCGGACGGGGACGGCGTAGTTCTCTAGAAGGAGTATCCCTGCTGCGCGATACGTGCTTCGCCGGCGGAAACTCCCCTCGTCTCTGACCCGCTTCTTGGGCTCACGTTGTGCAGAGAACTGCGCTCTCCAAAGCCTCCTGCAAAGCGGCGCTTTGCCACCTTCATGCGTGACGACCCCTTCCCCACAAGGGAAGTCGTCGCCGTGGCCCTCGCCCTAGATGCGCACCGCCGCTTTCCCCACATTGCGAAAGCGAACCCGGAGCATCGGCAAATACGCCCGCTCGTCCAACGCAGGAGCGTGAGCGGCATCCGTCAATGCGCTCGCTTTCCCACTAAGCTAAAACGGCAGTGCCGAGTCGTTGTGCCGGAGGTTGCAGGCGGCTACCAAATACGCCGAGCTGCGCCGCCGCCGTCGCTAAGGCTGCTCGAGGAGTGAGGCCGCGCGAGCCGCGCACCCGGCGCCGTTGGCCGAGGCGCACACGCGCGAGCGCCAAGCAGGTCTAAGGGGCCCCTCAGTCGCCCTCGACGCGCCGCTTGAGCTCGCCGGGGCGCCCGTTGACGAAGATCGCCTGCGTCGCTGCCTCCACCGGCCCGCGGATGACGAGTCCCAGCACGCGGCCAGGATCCGCGTCGAGCCTGTACGTCGCGCGCGTGCGGCCGTTGCCGAGGTCCTCGAGCTCCCAGGCGCCGTCGACCGCCTTCATGTCACCCTTCTCCTGCGTCCACGAAAGACGCGTCGACCCCTCGTAGCGGAAGCGGACATGCGCCTTGATCCGCCTGACCTTGATGTCGTTCTCGGTCTCGACGAGCGTGGGGCGACCGTCGGCGCCGCGCTCGAGCGCGGTCATCTTGTCGAGGCCACCCTGCCACTCCGGTGCCGTCATTACGTCCTCGACGACCGCCCAGACCTCCTCGAGCGGGGCGTCGATCTCGGCGCTTGCGCTGCCCCCCAGATGTGCCATCACGGCCCTCCAGGCTGCGTTGAAAGTAACTGCTCAGACCCTAGCTCGGCGGTACTTCCTACCCTGGCAACGTATTGCTCTCGAAGCGAAGCAGGCGTCACCGATGGCGCTCGACGCGCTGTCGGGTCGGACAAATAGCAGCGGTCTTACGGCGCCATGATCCGCTTGGAAACGGCTAACGCTAGCCCGCGCGGCGCATAACGATTCGGGGCGAACGCCGCGCGGACGACGGGTCCGCCAGGTAGAACAACACGCATCCCCCGCTCAGCGCCATGCAACGCGTCCCGAGCCACCCGATCCGCGGACACCCAGACGGCCTTCGGCAGCTTCTCCGCGAAGGCGGCGTCGTTCGCCTCCTGGAACTCCGTGGGCACGGGCCCCGGGCAGACCGCGGTCACCGTCACCCCGAACTCCGCGACCTCGGCATGGAGCGCCTCAGAGAGAAGCAACAGGTAGGACTTCGCGGCAGCGTAGCCCGCGTTGTAGGGCAGCGCTTGGAACCCCGAGGTGGACGAGATATTGATCACCGCGCCGCGTCGGCGATCGACCATACCCGGCAGCCAGCGATGCATGAGGTCCATTGGTGCCTCGGCGAGGAGCCGCACCTGCTCGAGCTCGCGCTCGCGGTTGCTCTGGTAGAACGGCTCATAGACGCCGAAACCCGCGCAGTTGACGAGCACCTCGACCGCCCGACCGCCGCCCTCCACCGCCGCGGCCAGCTTCTCGCGGGTCGCCGCGTCTGCGAGATCGGTCGGGATCACCGAGGCGTCATGCAACTCCGCGGCCAGACGCTCAAGGCGCTCAGCTCGACGGGCAACGAGCGTGACGTGGTGACCTCGCCCGGCAAGGGCACGAGCAAGCTGCTCGCCGATGCCGGATGAGGCGCCGGTGACGAGTGCCGTCGATGACTCGCCGGGCTCGGGAAGGGCCATGCGGTTCGAGTCTACGTGAACATTGTCCGGCGGGCTTGAAATCAAGCAGGTACCCGCCGAGAGATTGTGGGCTGCTTTCGCGGGAGGGGGGTATCTATTTGAGTCAGGTTGGGCCGCGGCTCGTGGTGCGCCAGGGTCGCTCGATGGCTGGTGGTGCGGGGGAGCGCGCGGGCAGCGTTGGTCGTGGTCCTCCAGGGCGTGGGTTGGCGATCAGGCTGCGGTAGGTCACTGGGTCGGTGATGACGGCGTGCTCGAGGAGTCGGTAGAAGAGCAGGCCACGACGCCGGGAGCGGCGTCGGTTGAAGCGGAACGTGAACTCGTTGAGGTAGGCGTCGAGGTGCTCGGATCCGACCGAGCCTTGGTGGGTCCCGAGGAGCCAGCGCTTGAGCAGGCTCGCGATGCGATGGACGCCGGGCATGACGACGTGCGCAGGATCGCTCTGCTGGCGCATCACGGTCCGCTGGTGTCGGTAGCCGTGGTCGGGCACGGTCCAGTAGGCCTGCCACCCGTCGGTGTGGACGGTCGCTCCCGGCTCGACGGCGCTCTTGATGAACGGGATCAAGCTGTCCTGCGAGACGTCATCGACACGTTGCAGGCGGATCCGCCCAAAGCCTCTGGGCTGCTTGATCTCGACTGCCATGGCGACGATCGACTTGGTTGCGGTCTCCCTGCCGTCGACGCCGGCCTCAACACCCCCGAGGTATGTCTCGTCGACCTCGACAAGACCGGTCAGCCGCTCGCGGCCGAGACGCACCATCGCAATGCGGAAGCGGTGCAGCATCGCCCACGCCGTCTGGTATGAGCCCAGCCCGAGCGACCGCTGGACGCTCAGCGCCGAGACGCCGTGCTTCTGGCTGGTCATCTGCCACGCCGCCGCGAACCACAGCCGCAGCGGAGACCGGCTGCGGTGAAAGATCGTCCCAGCCGTCACCGACGCCTGGTGTCCGCAGGCGGCACACTCCCAGCGACCGCTGCTCAGTCGCCAGCCAGCCCCGCCGGCGCAGCGCGGGCAGCGGAACCCCTGGGGCCAGCGCAGCCACTCCAGGTAGTCCAAGCAAGCATCCTCGTCGGGAAACCAAGCCAGCAGCTCCGCGTTGGAGCTCGGATAGTCCTTGCCTGCCAGCGGCACCACCCCACCCTACCTGAGTTAGATAGATACCTCCCTTCGCGGGACAGCGAGCGCCGGGGGAATCAAGCTGGAGACGCTCGCAATGGACGGTGGTTGTCGCTCAGCAGGAGCACTGCGCACACCGACGCGCGACACTTCCGCATTGCGCTGCGTAAGCAGGCGTGAACCACCCTCAGGCGACACGCTCGGTCATCCTGAGCAGTAGTGAGTTCGGCTCCCCCTGAGACGCTCGCATCCCCGCGCCAAGCGCAAGCCGGCGGTTTCGAGCAAGAACGCGCCTGGACAGGCTGAGCCTCGACGCCTGCTACGCCCAGGCTGGGCAGGGCCTGCAGGTGGTGGGCGGGATACTCCCTCAATGGCCTCAACGAACCTGGACCTCGTGCGCTCCATCTACGCGGACTGGGAACGCGGTGACTTCGGGCGCACAGCCGGGTTGCATCCCGACATCGCGTGGGCATACGTCGGCGGACCTGAACCCGGCAGCGGGACCGGGATGGCCGGGATGGCAGCGCCCATGCGCGACTGGCTACATGCTTGGAATGAGTGGCGCATCGAAGCGACCGACTACCGCGAACTCGATGGTGAGCGCATCCTCGTGTTCTGTCGGGGCGTCGGGCGCGGCAAGACGAGCGGATTGGACCTCGGGCAGCTATCGACCGACGGGGCGAACCTCTTCGAGGTCCACGACGGCAAGGTCACAAGGCTCGTCATCTACTGGCACCGCGACCTCGCGTTCGCCGACCTCGGCCTCGCACCGGAGGCCGACTCGCCCTGACGTAGCGGCCTCAACGCGGAATCCGCAGCTCCGGGAAATTGACAACAACCGATTCGCTTTGCCCAGGCCGGGCAGGGCCTCCAAAGGTCGAGGAATGCGCCGGCGCAAACGTGTTGCGTGGATCTGTTGCTAGCGTGCTTCGACGTGGCCAAGACATATCGGCTAGGCGCGTCGCGCCGGCTCGTGAACGCCGTGGTCGGCCCGCTGACGCGCGTCGGGTTGGCTGGCCGGCACACCTACACCCTCACCGTCCGTGGCCGCAAGACCGGCAGGGCCTATTCGACACCGGTTTTGCTGATCGAGGATGGCGAGCGTTGGCTCGTCGCGCCCTATGGCGAGGTCGGCTGGGTACGCAACGCGCGCGCCGCCGGCGAGGTTGAGATCAGCCGCGCGCGACGCTCCGAGACGATGGGCATCGAGGAGGTCGCATCCGAGCAGGCGGCGCCCGTCCTGAAGCAGTACCTCAAGAGCGCGCCGGTCGCCCGCCCCTTTTTCGACGTCACACCCAAGTCGCCGCTCGACGAGTTCGTGACCGAGGCATCCCGCCACCCGGTCTTCCGCTTGACCGCCAAGGCATCAAGCTAGTCACGCGAGCAAGCGGCGAGCGCCGTCGGGAACTCTGAGAAGGCCGTCGCGTGATCCCTTCTCGGCGCTCGGGTCCCCTAGGTGCGCGGAATCCGGAGCTCCGGGAATTCGACGACTAGACTCGACAACGCCCCGGCCACGCATGGCCTCCGGACGCCAGCCGGGATACTTGGTCGATGGCCTCGGCGAACGTGGAGCTTGTTGTGCGATCGATCTATGCGGACTGGGAGCGCGGCGAATACAGCTCGGTCGAGTGGGCGGATCCAGAGATCGAGCGGGTGTTTGCCGACGGCCCGGCACCAGGGAGCTGGAAGGGGCGGCTGCCAGAGGGCTGGCGCGACTTCTTGAGCGCCTGGGAGGAGCTCCGCATGGAGGCGGACGAGTACCGAGAGCTCGACGACGAGCGGGTGCTCGTGGTCCACCACTACAGCGGGCGTGGCAAGACAAGCGGACTGGAACTCGGGCAGATGCGGGAAAAGGGGGCGAACCTGTTCCACATGCGGGATGGCAGGGTGGTGACGCTCGTTTTCTACTGGGACCGCGACCTCGCGTTCGCCGACCTCGGCCTCGCACCGGAGGCCGACTCGCCCTCACGTAGCGGCCTCAACGCGGGATCCGCAGCTCCGGGAAATTGACAACAACTATGCGCTTTGCCCAGGGCTAGCACGGGCAGCAGCCGCCCCCCGTGCAAGCTGCATCTAGTGGGAGCGGGCTCGGCGACTGGGCCGCCCACCAGACTCAGCTGGCGGTGCGAGCGGGCTCGTTCGCCCGCGCCCAGGTGACGATGTGACCGCTCCCAGCGATGACCTCGCCGTTGTCCAGGAGCAGGATCGGAACAGCGCGCTGGCCGCTGAGTTGCTCGATCTCAGCGCGGTCGCGCGCATAAGAGGGCCAGGTCCAAGGCCTCAGGCGTCCGCCCTTAACCCGCTTGATCTCGTACGTGTGCCCGGCGTCGTCGAGCGCCTTCGCTGCCCGTCCGCACGGATGGGCAAGCGGAGGAGGTGGGCTGCCGGCGAACTTCTCCAAGGAGCAGGTGTAGAGAATCACAGGGGCGGAGCTTACTCGGTAGGGCGACTTCCGGCCGGCTTCGCGATCGCGAAGGGCAGCCCGTGCGGGTCAATGCGGGCCCCGGAGCGCATCGGAAGTCTCGCGCGCAGAAATGGTTCGTGCGTGGAAGCTCGCGCGGCCCGATGCCTCTCCTGAGGCTGGTCCCTCCCGAGAGCGGGTACCTCAGCCGTGACGCGACTGCTTCCCGGATCCCAGGATGGGGTCAGCCGCCGACCGATGAATCTCGCCGCTCCCGTGGGTCGGTATGACAAGAGATCGAGAAAGGACAGCGATGACCGAGCCGAAGACCCAAATCCTGGACCTGCCTGGCGCCACGCTCACCTACGACGTCCGAGAGGCGGCCTCCGAGAGCACCGAGCCGGTCCTGCTGATGATCGGATCACCGATGGACGCGAGCGGGTTTACGACGCTGGCCGGCCACTTCCCGGACCGCACGGTCGTGACCTACGACCCGCGAGGGGTCGGACGCAGCCCGCGGGCCGACGGCGTCACGGGGGCGACGCCGGACGAGCACGCGGAGGACCTGCACCGGCTGATCTCCGAGCTCGACGCCGGGCCCGCGGACATCTTCGCCAGCAGCGGGGGAGCCGTGAACGCGCTCGCGCTGGTGACCCGGCATCCGGAAGGCGTCCGCACGCTCGTCGCCCACGAGCCGCCCCTCGCGACGGTGCTCCCGGATCGGCAGGAGGCGCTGGCGGTGACCGAGGACATCCACGAGACCTATGAGCGCGATGGTTTCGGACCCGCGATGGCGAAGTTCATCGCCTTCACGAGCGTTAGGGGACCGACTCCGCCCGACTTCCCAAACCACGCTCCGAATCCGGCCGACGTCGGTCTCCCGACCGAGGACGACGGCAGCCGGGACCACCCGCTGCTGGGCCCCCACATGGTCTACGTCAGCCGCTACGAGCCCGACTTCGACTCCTTGCGCGGGGCCTCCACGCGGATCGTCGTCGCGGGCGGCGCCGAGTCAGAGGGCACGTTCCCCTACCGCGCCGCGCTGGCCGTGGCGGAGCGACTTGGGACCGAGGCGGTGATCTTCCCGAGCCACCACGGCGGGTTCGGCCGGCAGGGCGATCCGGACGCGTTCGCCGCCACCCTTCGCCAGGTCCTCAGGGACGTCGGCTGACCGACCGGCTACTGGCGTCAAACGACGGGCGATCGTCGGTGGGTAGCCCGGCGGCCCACCGGCCTCCATCGATCAGCCGCAGTGTCGAGCAGCTACGCGTTGATCCATTCGCTGTCGCTCGCTGCCCGCAAGCGAGCGCCTCCACAGCGGGTGGCAGGTGCCCGCTCCGGACGAGCGGGAGCACTACGCGCATCGACCGGCGAAACTTCCGCAGTGGGCAGCGTAAGCAGGCGTCTGGCCGCCCTCAACCGAGGTAGTCGAAGATCGTTCAACGCGAGCGCGGGCAGGCTCCTCTTGGCTACCCCCGTATCGGCAGCTGCTGGAGCGCCCAGCGGTTGCCGTCGGGGTCCTCGAAGAATACGAATGAGCCCCACGGGAACTCGGTCACCTCGCTCACCTCGACCCCGCGCCCGGCGAGCTCGGCTCGGGCGGCGTGCGCGTCGGCGACAACAAGCTGCAGACCCCGGGCGGAGCCGGGCTCGGAGTCGACGATCCCGATCCCGAGCGCGATCGAGCACGCAGAGCCCGGTGGCGTGAGCTGCACGAAGCGAATCTCCTCGCTCACCGCGTGGTCATGATCGGCGGTGAAGCCGACCTGATCTACGTAGAACGCCTTCGCGCGATCCACGTCGGTTACGGGGATCGCCACGAGCTCGAGCTTGAAGTCCATGTGCGCCTGCCTTTCAGTGTCGTCGGTCTCGGCCGTGACGCCACGTTATGACCAATTGCGGTCAGAGGCTATCCGCATGTACGGGAGCCTTTGGTGCATGCGAGAGACCTCGGCAAGACTCTTGCCGAGGAACGGGGTAGGCGATGTCGCACAACAAGGGAATGCTCTACCCGGCCGATCCACCAACCGTCAAGGAGATCGTCTGCGTGATGCGCCACGCAAGCGAGGACCCCATGGCTTTGGGCTGCGGGCGATGATCGTGATGCTCTGGCGCGGCGGGCTCCGCGTCCAGGAGGCGCTCGCGCTGAGCGAGCATGACCTTGACCCGCAGCGCGGCTCGGTGCTCGTGCGCTGCGGCAAGGGTGGCCGCCGGCGCGAGGTCGGGATGGACGCCTGGGGCTGGGAGAACCTGAGGCCCTGGCTCTCACAGCGCCTCGAGCTCCCAGCGGGACCGCTGTTCTGCGTGATCGACGGCCCCACCCGCGGTCGGCCTTGGTCCGCTGCCGCCGTGCGCACCGAGTTTCGCCGACGCGCCTCAGAAGCGGGCGTCAGGAGACGTTTCGCTCCCCATCAGCTGCGTCATGCGCACGCCGTCGAGCTCGCCCGCGAGGGCGTGTCGCTGAACGTCATCCAGCGCCAGCTCGGCCATGCCAACCTCGGCACCACGAGCATCTACCTGCAAGGGGATCGACATCGAGGAGATCATCTCGACCGTGCATGCGCGTCGGGCGCCGATGATGTCAGCGACGGCGGGTCTTCAGCTTTGAAGGAGCCACACGCCCACCCCAATCGCAGCGGAGGTGAGGCGGCGTCTGACCGTCGTCGTCGAGCGCGCGGCCGGCGACGGACGCGCGCGTAATGAGCCGAGGTGCGAGTACGGCTTTGTGCGGATGAGCGCAGGCCGTGTGAGGCCGCATCATAGGGGCATGGCGCATCGCATCGTGATCGTCGGGGGCGGCACGGCCGGCACCCTGACCGCAAACCGCCTTGACCGGCTCTATGGCGACGCCGCCGAGATCGTCGTCGTCGATCGCGATGATCGCCACGTCTACCAGCCCGGCCTTCTGTTCGTCCCCTTCGGGACCGGGGAGTCCGAGAGCATCCAGTACCGCGTGAAACGATCATGACAAACACCTGCAGAACCCCTCTGCACACTAGGCGCCGCAGACAGCCGCGACACCATGCCTGGTCGCCGAGCCGAGAGGCGGCGTGGATTGGGGCGCGAGCGAGTCGTCGTCGGCTGTCGGGCCCCACGGGTACTAAGCTTGCTCCGCAACACGACGGTTGAGGAGCTAGGTGCTCGTGCCTAGATTCGTGACCATCGGATACGGCGATCGCGCAGGGTACGACAGGACTGACCCGTCTATCCGCAATGCCGCCCATCGACACGACGAGCGTCTACGCGCGGAGGGAGCGTTGATGGGTATTGCCGGCCAGCCCGTGCAAGTGCGCAACCACGACGGGGAGGGGGTGGACACCAGCGAGGGTCCGTTCCTGCGCTCCGACCTTCCGATCGCCGGGTTCGCAGTTATCGAAGCCTCCACTCTCGAAGAGGCGGTCAGTCTCGTCTCCAAGACCCCGTGTGCGGTCGCACATGGTGTCGTCGAGGTGTGGCCACTGGAGTCACCGTAAGGGTTTAGTCGCTCTACAGCTGGAACGACCGCCTTCCGCCCGAGCGCGAAGGTGCCTGCTAAGGCACTGTCACTCCCGCCTGATCTCGCGCGCTCTTGTGCCAACGACGCCGGCTCTCGCTCGGGACGACGACCGCTCGGCCGTGGTCCGACACGCGAGACGTTTGCTTAGCTCCGGCGGAAGCAGCACTCTGAGCTCGGGCGGTTCTGCGCTGTCGAGCGTCGTCCATTGCGAGCGTCGGCGGGTCGGCCATCGAAAGTCTGCTTTCGATACGGGAAGGGGGCGTGTCGAGAATACGTCTGACCGGCGCGGAGGCGAGATCAGGCTATTCCATGCTGATAGGCATAGCGCACCGCCTGCGCCCGATCGCGCGCACCGGTCTTGTAGAAGATCCGGTTGACGTGGGTCTTCACGGTCGCGTGGCTGACGACAAGAGCCTCGGCGATTTCGGCATTCGATAGCCCACTCGCGATCAGCTTGAGCACCTCTGCCTCCCGAGGCGTCAGGTCATCGGGGAGCGACTGCGCTGGCGCGTCGGGGATCGGTTTGGTGTCGAGGACGGCGGCCACGAGCCGCTGTTGTACGGTCGGGTCGAGGTGGGTCTCACCGGCGACGAGAGCTCTGATGGCCTGCTCGATCTCCTCGGCGCTCGCGTCCTTGGTCAGATAGCCGCGCGCGCCGGCCTGTAGCGCGGGGAACAGCGATTCGTCGTCGGCGTAGGTCGTGAGCACCAGCACCTGTGTGTCGGGAAGTCCGGCACGGATATGGCGCGTGGCCTCGGCGCCCTCCATCCGCGGCATGCGTAGGTCCATCAGCACGACGTCCGGGCGCTCGGTCTGTGCGAGCTCTACGGCCTCGACGCCATCGCACGCAGCCCCAACGACCTCGACTCCGTCGATCAGGCCGACCAGCATCGTCAGCCCCTCCCGCACGGTGCGCTGATCGTCAGCCACTAGCACCCGGATCGGCGCTCCGGTCACGCGGGCACCAGCAGCTCGACGCGCCAGCCCGCGTCGGTCGGGCCTGCTTGCATGCTGCCGCCGACCCGTTCCAGCCGCTCGCGCATGCCGGCGAGTCCCCGTCCGCCCCCCACGTCGGCCAGCCCGGCACCGGCCGGCGGGGCCGTGGCTGCAACGCGGTCCTCGACGCTCAGCGTGGTGCGATCGGGCTCGTAGCTAAGAACGACCGTGGTGCTGGCGCCGGGCGCGTAACGAGCGACATTGGTCAGCGCCTCCTGTGCACCGCGGTAGAGGGCGAGGCCCGCGTCGGCGGGCAGCGTGCGGGCGCTGCCCTCGACGCGCAGCGTTATCTCGAGGGCCATGTCGGCGCTGAAGCCGTCGATCAGCGCCTCGAGCTCGTTGACGCCGGGGAGCCGCTCGCCGCGCAGCGCGCCGACCGCCTGCCTGGCGTCGGCGAGTCCGTCCTTGACGAGCTCGCCGGCGCGGTCGACCGCCTCGCGCATCTTCGTGGTTGCCTGCTCGCGCTCCGCGAGCAGCCGGGCGCCTTGAAGTTGGATCGCGGCTGCGGAGAGCGAATGCGCAAGGACGTCGTGCAGCTCGCTCGCGATCCGGCCGCGCTCGGCGATCGCCGCCGCTCGCGTCTGCTCCTCGCGTGCGTCCTCGAGCTGCGCGAGCAGCATCTCGGTCCGGTCCTGGCTCTCGCGAGCTTGCTTGAGGAAATACGCGATCAGGCCGATCAGTGCGCACAGCAGCGTGGAGGCGAGGACCGCCGAGGAGGAGCTGCCCGCGAGCCCGGACGCCACATCGAGCGCGACGGTCATGGCGGAACCGAGCATGATCGCGAGCGCTAGCGGAAGGCGGGCGACCGCCATCCACACCGCCGCACCGACCGCGAGCCCGGCCGCGCCACGCGGCTGCAGCGCCGCGAGCGCGACCCCGGCGGCGCCCATAGCCGAGATCACCGCCGCCTGCAACCCGATGCCTCGCTCGATGAAGCAACTCGAGATGGCCGCCGCCAGCGAGGCGGCGAAGACGATGAGAGCCAGCGTGACCCCGAGCCCGCTGCCCTGCCACGCGGGCTGAGGGTCCGCGTTGAATGTTCCGACGACGACGACCACGATCACGGCCAGGCCGAGCGGCCGCAGTGTGTCCCGCTGACCCCGCAGCCGCAGCGCAGCGCGGGTCTGCGCCCCTGCGACGCGCGCGCTCTCGCTGCCGGCGGCTACCGGCGTCCCCACGACGCTCGCGGGCTCTTCAGTCACGGTCACCTGCTGCAGACGATAGAGCGCCATCCGGCCCGCGGGGAGCGGGCCGGACGAGCCGAGGAATCGTTTCGGGTGATCACGCCGCGGCGGGGATCGCGATCGTGCCGGGTGCCTGCGAGGCGGTCAGCCGGCGAGCGCGCAGCTGGACCGTCACCAGCCGGGCGCCGACCTCGACCAGCGCCATCGAGACCAGCGCAACCGGCCACGCCGCTGCGCCGATGTGATTAGCGATGCTGAAGGCGCTGACCGCATGGTAGGCACCGTGGTGCACGGCGTACACGAACACCAGCCGAGAGGTGATGCCGGCGATGAGCAGCGCGCCGGCGATCCAGCCGACGCGGGCGAGCGCGGCGCCGTCGGCGCCGATCCGAATGTGGGTCGCGAACCCGCCGAGCACGCCCAACGCCAGGCCGACGCAGGCCAGCAGGCCGACCAGTATGAGGTCGTTGCCGGCGGTCGGGAGCGAGTGCACGTATATGTGGCCGACGTAGAGCACGACGGCCATCGGCGCCAGGAAGGAGCGGGCATCCACCTTGCGCTCACGCGCCTGGCGGAGGACCACGAGGACGAAGACTGCGTTGATGAGGTAATCGGTAGTAGTCATGGCGCCATGGTCGCCTGATCGAGGCGTGCTGTCGTCGGAGCACGGGTTGAACTGCGGGTTGATGTCGCCGTCAACCCGAGGGTTGACAGCGACCCAATACCGGGTGGGGCCAGAGCCCGTTGACGCCGTTCGCGGAGCCGCCGAACGCGACCACCGGCGATCACGGCTCGGACGAGATCGAGCAGTGTCGATCGACGCTAGTGGTCCTGCTTTCGTGCGTGTGCAGGTGGAGTTGCCCCGGCTTACGACCGGAAGCGTTCAAGTGTCGTCGAAACCGCGCAACTCGCCACTCACAGGGTCCAGTACAGCGGCGACCGTCTGGGCCCGGAGCAACTCCACTGGCCCCGCGATCGCTCTCGCTTTCCCCGGAGAGCTCACAACTGATTGCGCGCGATCGATGACTTCCAAAGCGAGCCCAGCGGACGCTTGAGCGAGCAGGCCGCGATCAAGCGTCCGCGCTCCTCGTTGTCCAGCCGCCAACGGTTCTCGATGCGTGCCAGTGGCTGCCACGAACGGCAAAGACGGTTGAGCGTGTCCGCGTCGTAGCCGACGGTGAGGGCGAAGCGCTGCGGCAACTGGCGCGGGCGCCAATACTGCCAACTGAGGTGGCCGCTCAGCACCGGGCCGAGGTTATGTCCGTAGAACTGGAGCGCCGAGGCCTCACCGTAGTTTTCAGCGAGGACCACTCCTCCCGCGCGTTCGCTATTCGACAAGCGCTGCCATGCGCGCTCGACCTGCGCTGTCATTTCCGGCCAGCCGATCTCGTCCTTGAAGAAGCCGGTTTGCCAGACGCCGGAGCGGACCATGTGGCTGGTCGAGTAGAAGGGAACGACGATCGGCGCGGCGAGGACGATGACCGCCACCTGCAGCACGGCGAGGACGGCGGGCAGCTGGAGCCGGCGGCCGGGGCGCAGCCAGCCCTCGAACGCCACCGCACCGGCGGCGACGGCGAGGGCGTCGGCCGGCAGCGGGTAGTAGCTGCGGCCGCGCTCGAATAGGAAGAGCAGCGTCACGATCACCGGCACGAGCGCGAGCGTCTGTAGGCGGTGGCGCCAGAGCCAGACGATCCCCACGACGGCGAGGACGCTTGTTGCGCCGAGGAAGAGCAACTGCTCGGCCACGAAGGCCGGCCGTGAGGTTCCGGATGCGGTGTTGGCGTTCTGGCTTGAGAAGAAGTCAATGCTCGGCCAGCCGTGACTTGCCTGCCAGAGGAGGTTCGGGAGAAGCAAGAGGAGCGCGATCGCTAGCGCGAGCCAAGGTCCGCGGGTGGTGAGCAGGCGCCGCTCACGGGTGAGGACTAGCGCAAGCGCAAAGGCGAGGAGCAGGAACGCGATCGTGTACTTGGCCTCGAATCCGACCCCGGCGATGACGCCGAGGAGCAGCCACAGGCGACGCTCCCCGCGCAGCAACAAGCGCGTCGCGACATAGAGGAACGCGACCCACGCCAGCACATCGAACCAGGTCGGATGGAAGATGCTCGCCGAGCCGAGGATGTACGGCGTCAGAGCCCAGCAAAGGGCGGCGGCCCATTGTGCTGGCCGACCGCCGCCCAGCTCCCGCGCGATGAAGGCGACGAGCACGACGGTCGCGGCGCCGGCAACCAGAGAGCTTGCCCGCAGCGCAACCAGCGAGTGCGGCGCAAGCTTGTCGATGGTCCAACCGACCCACGCCGTGAACGGCGGGAAGTCGACGTAGCCGAACGCCAGATGGTGGGCGGCCGAGAGAAAGTAGAGCTCGTCGCGATCCCATCCGTAGCGGGACATGAACGGCGCTGTCAGCGCGACCTGCATCGCTGCCGCAGCCAGTCCGGCGGCGAGCGCCGTTCGCGTCGACGTTCGGGCGCGAACAGGGGAAATCGTGGTGGACACTACCTACGTCCTCCCGCTGACGGGCTGGCGCGCCAGCCCCCCACAGGAATCGTGGCTGCTACCAGATCGCCTCGCATCATCCGCTTCCCTCGTAGCGCGTTGCGGCGGGTCGGCCGTGGGTCAGGGGTCCGGAGTGGCCTGGGGCTCGATCAGCCCGAGCTCGTAGGCGGCAATCGCCGCCTGTACCCGATCGCGAAGCCCGAGCTTCGACAGCACGCTCGAGACGTGCGTCTTTACAGTCGCCTCGCCGATCACCAGGGCAGCGGCAATCTCCGCGTTGTTCAGTCCTTGCGCCACCAGTGAGAGCACTTCGCGCTCACGCTCACTGAGATCGCTCAGCCGGTTGCGTTCGGCAACGAGCACGGCCGGAAGCCGTCGCGCCACCTGATCGAGCAGCTGGCGCGTGACGGTCGGAGTGAGCAGTGCATCCCCGGCAGCAACGGCGCGAACGGCGCGCAGGAGCTCTTCGGCCGGGACGTCCTTGGTGATGAAGCCGCTCGCACCGGCGCGCAGCGCCTCGACGATGTATTCGTCGAGGCCGAAGGTCGTCAGTATCAGGACCTTGTGCCCAGCAAGGCTACGAGTCGCTTCGATGCCATCTACCTTCGGCATGCGGATGTCCATCAACACGACGTCAGGGTGAAGTCGGCGCGCCAGCCCGATCGCCTGGTCCCCGTCGTCGGCTTCTGCGACGACCTCCATTTCGCCGGTGCGCTCGAGCACGGTTCGAAAGCCGGCGCGAAGCAGCGGCTGGTCGTCGGCGATCAGGATTCTGAGCTTGCTCATCGGCCCTCGATCGGGAGCACGGCGTGGACGGCGAAGCCACCGCTGGGGCTGGGCCCCGCGGTAAGCGTCCCACCAAAGAGCGACGCGCGCTCGCGCATGCCGATTAGGCCGTGGCCCACGCCACCTGGCTGAGAGGCACGAGAGCCGTTGTCGCGAATCTCGACTTCGAGTGCGCGAGGCTCGTAGCGCACACCGATCCACGCACGCGCCGGCGCGGCGTGCTTGCGCACATTGGTGAGTGCCTCCTGGACGATCCGGTATGCGCAGAGCTCGACTGCGGCCGGAAGGGCTCGGGGGAGGCCCTGGACCTCCAGCTCGACCTCAATCCCCGACACGCGCGCCTTCGTGATCAGCTCAGGCAGATCCTTGACGCCCGGCTGAGGGGCGCGGTCGGCGCCTCCCGGCGCGCCGATTCGCAGCAAGCCGAGCATGCGCTGCATCTCGCTGAGCGCGTCGCGCCCGCTCTGCGCGATCGCGCGCAGGGCCGCATCGGCCTGCGGCGATGAGGTGGAACTGCCCTCCAGGGCCTGGGCTTGAACGATCACAAGGCTGATGTTGTGTGCGACGACGTCGTGCAGCTCGCGCGCAATGCGCAGACGCTCCTCGGCCACAGCTTGACGGGCGAGCAGCTCGCGCTCACGCTCGAGCTCCTCGGCGCGGATGCGCAACTCATCGACGTGGCCCTGACGAGCGGCTGCGTAGAGACCCGCGGCAGCCGCGATCGCCACGCTCAGCGTGCGCTGCGTGACACTGCCAACCGTGATGTGCGCGCCGTGCAACAGCGGCGCAAGGCTCAATGCGATCGCGGCTGCTGTCGAAAGCAATACCGTTTGCCTCCAGCCGCGCGAGCGAGCGATCGTGTACACGGCGACCAACGAGGGCAACGTAACCAGCCAGCCGTCGGGGGAGATGAGCCCGACCGCTACGATCGCCGCCAGCGCAGCCACAGGCGCCCGTCGGCGCACTAGCAGCGGTGCCGCCGCCAACAACGCGAATGCGATCGCACCGACGCGGCTCGTGCCATGTGGGGTGATTCCGCCGAAAGCCACGAGCCCTAGCGCCGGAGCGGCAGCCGCCAGCGCGATCAACACATCGCGGCCGGCAATATCCCATTGGGGTAATTCCCGCCTCCTGGAGATATCGCCTGGCGATGAGGTCTGCTGAGTCGCCATCGCCCTCACGACGCTAGAGCAACCGGGCCGCTGCGTCCTCCCCCGCGCGGCGGAGCGAGGGCTCCCTCGAGCGACTGACCAGCGTGAGAGCTAACCCGCTGGCGGGGGAGTGAGCGTTCCGCCGGATGCCGGATGACCCGGTCGCGAATCGGTCATAGCGTGGCCGTTGCCATGACGATCGGCTCCGTTCAAGCGGTCAGGCTGTCCGACGACAACCCCGCCGTCCAGGTCCGCGGCCTCACAAAGCACTTTGGCGGCCGCCTTGCCATCGATCGGGTGAACCTCACGGTCCCAGCCGGTCAGGCGTTTGGCTTCCTGGGCCACAACGGCGCAGGCAAGACCACCGTGATCCGGACCCTGCTCGGGCTCACCCAGGCCGACGCCGGCAAGATG
Source organism: uncultured Solirubrobacteraceae bacterium (assembly GCA_963767655.1). Taxonomy (GTDB): domain Bacteria; phylum Actinomycetota; class Thermoleophilia; order Solirubrobacterales; family Solirubrobacteraceae; genus Palsa-744. The sequence continues at coordinate 312,904 of CAVYET010000005.1, forward strand.
ACGCTGCTCGGCCATCCGATTCCGGACGAGCGCGGCGCAGCGCTGGCACGCGTGGGGGCGATCGTCGAGGAGCCGCTGTTCTACGGACACCTTTCAGGTCGCGAGAACCTCCTTGTCGCCGCCGCCGTGCGAGGACCGGAGGCGCGCGAGCGCATTTCCGGCACCCTTTCCCGCGTCGGGCTGACAAAGCGCGCGGAGCACAAGGTGAAGACCTACTCCATGGGCATGCGACAGCGCCTCGGGCTTGCCCGAGGCCTGCTGTCTGACCCGGAGCTCCTGATCCTCGATGAGCCGACCAACGGCTTGGACCCCGGCGGGATGCTCGAGTTCCGCACGATGGTGCGCGCGCTCGTCGAGGAGGAGGGGCGAACCGTCTTCATCTCCTCCCACCTGCTCGATGAGGTGCAGAAGATGTGCGACTCCGCGGCAATAATCGATCGCGGGCATATCATCGCCGCGGGCACGATCGCCGAGCTGATCGACGTGGATGTCGCGCATGAGGTAGTGGTTGGCTGCGACGAGCCGGACACGGCAGTCGCCGCGCTCCGCGCTCGCCTTGGCATCTCGGACGTCGCGGTCGCCCCCGGTGGCCTGCGCGTCCCAGTCGCCGGCCGCGCCGAGACTGCGCGCGTCAACGCCGCCTTGGTCGAAGCCGGGGTCCCCATTTGGCGCCTTGAGCCTACGGAACGCCCACTGGAGGAGCGCTTCCTCGCCCTCACCTCGCACATGGAGGAACGATGACCACGAAGACCCTCGCCCAGATGATAAGCGCAGACCTGCTCAAGCTGCGCAAGAAGCGCTCGGTCACAGGCTGGGCGCTTGTGCTGACAGCTGGCGTCATGCTCGTCTTCTACGTCTACTCGCTGGCGCTGCACGCCACCGACCCGGCTCACCACGACCCAGCGGGCGGCTTGCACCACTTCTCCAACGCCTTCACGAGCCTGGGCCTTGACTTCGGCACGATCGCGGCCATTCTGATCGGGGTCGAGGCGGGCGTGGGAGAGAGCGCCGACGGCACCCTGAAGGAGCTCATCGTGACCGGGCGCTCGCGCTTGGCGTTGTTCGCCTCGCGGCTGCCCGCGGCACTGAGCCTCACGCTGACCGTAGTCGCATGCGCGATGGCAGTCTCGATCATCATGACGTTCGCGTTTTCCGGCGAGACGGCCACGCCGAATATCTGGCTCGTGGTGCGCAGCGTCGCGTGGGTCGCGCTGTGCAATGGCGTGGTCTGCTGCGTGGCCGTGGGTCTCGGCGCGATCACCGGCTCGCGCCCAGCGGCACTGATCGGGCTGATCGCCTGGCAGACGGTCGCCTCGCGGCTGCTAATCGACACGACGGCGCTGGGGTCGGCGCGTCGCGCTGTGCTCGATGCGGCACTCAGCAAGCTCATGCCCGGCCCGCACAGCGACCGCAGTGTCGCGATGCCGTCGGCCATTGCAGCTCTGATTACAGTCACGTGGATGGCCGTCGCGATCGCGCTGGGCGCCTGGAGAACCGCAGTGCGCGATGTCTAGCCTCGCACCGCACGGCCGTCTGGCAGCGGCCCTTCCCCACCCGCAAGCGATGGTCGAGTCGCCAGAGGCGGCCGGCATCGGTGAGGTCGGTTCTTCAAATGCGGCGCGGACCAGATCCGCGTTGTCTCGAGCTGCGCCAGCTGCGTTAGATTGCGTGGCCCCCCAAAGCGAGAGAAGGCAGACATGACGAACGGCCGATTGGCGCAGAGCCGGGTTGGCGTGCTGGGAAGCGGCGAGGTTGGGCGGCGCCTGGCGGCCGGCTTCGCCAGTCGGGGCCATAGCGTCATGATCGGCTCGCGCGACCCGGGCAAGCCCGAGCTGCGCGAATGGCTGTCCGGCGACGGGGCCGGCGTCGAAGCTGGCACTTTCGCGGATGCCGCCAAGCATGGTGAGCTGCTCGTACTGGCCGTGCTCGGCAGTGCGGCAGAGGAGGCGATCGCCGACGCCGACCCCAACAACTTCAGCGGCAAGGTGGTCATCGACGCCATGAACCCGCTGGACTTCTCCGGCGGCTTCCCGCCAAAGCTCTCGATCTCGGGCGAGGACTCGCTCGGCGAGCGAGTCCAGCGCGCGCTGCCTGACGCCAAGGTGGTCAAGGCGTTCAATACGATCGGCAACCCCTACTTCGTGGACCCGAGCTTCAGCGAAGGCCAGCCGACGATGCTGATCGCCGGAGACGATGAGGGCGCCAAGCACACGGTCGGCAACGTGCTGGCCGACTTCGGCTGGCCTGATCCGGTCGACATCGGCGGGATCGAAGGCTCGCGCGAGCTTGAGGCGATCTGCATCGCGTGGGTCAAGATCGGCGGTGCGCGGGGCTCGTGGGACCACGGCTTCAAGCTGCTCGTCGGCTAACCAGGTCCCGGCCGTCTGCAGTCGGGGCGGTGTAATACGAGGACACGGTCGGCGGCCACGAATCGCGCCTGTCTTCAATTGGGACGCGGGACGCGGCCCGCCCCGGGAAGCTGAGGGTGACGCAAGCCTCGGACTAGAGGCATGTGACCACCTTGGCGAGCCGCGGTACGGATAGCCGCACCCGGATGATTTCGGATGCCCGGCTGTTCAGGGTGCCGGGCGGCGTTCACACTCTGGTTCATGCCCAAGCGCTCTTATAACGCTCGATCGGGAGTTGGAGCGCGTGGCGCAAATGGATAGGTGCTCGAACCCCCTCGGCGCTGGCCGCCGCTGCGACGACGATTCTCGCAGCGCTCATCGCGCGAGAGGTCGGAGGGCGGCCGCGCGCGCAGATCCTCGCGGCGACCTGCACCGCCTCGTCGGGCTTCGCGCTTGCCTCCGCTAATAGACGTGTCCACAAGTACTGACTGGAACTCTTGAAGGAGAACCTCGGGTGCTGCCGAACCTCTGAGGCGTGGCACGCCCGGCTCGTCACAAGATCAAGCTGAGCGACGAGGAGCGTTCGGAGCTTGAGCGGATGGCCCGCGCAGAGAAGCGGCCCTGGCGCGAGGTGCAGCGGGCGCGGATCGTTCTGTATGCGGCCGACGGCAAGAGCGATGTCGAGATCGCGGCGTCACTCGATAGCTCGGCGGGGATCGTCGGTCGCTGGCGAAGACGCTTCTTCGAGCAGCGCTTGGACGGGCTCAAGGATCGACCGCGCGCGGGCCGCCCGCGCCGTTTTCCCCCCGGAGCAGGTCGCCGAGGTCAAGGCGATCGCGTGCGAGTTGCCGGCCACCCACGGCGTACCCCTCTCGCGCTTCAGCCGCACTGAGCTTCACCGTCTGGTGATCGAGCGCGGCATCAGCGACGCCTCGGCCTCGACGATCTGGCGCTGGCTGGCAGAGGATGCGATCAAGCCCTGGCAGGTGCGCTGCTGGATCTTTCGCCGCGATCCCGACTTCCGCCAGAAGGCGGGGAGAGTGCTCGATCTATACGCGCGGCACTTCGAGGGCAAGCTGCTTCACCCCGGCGAGTTTGTGATCTCGGCCGATGAGAAGTCTCAGCTGCAGGCGCTCAGGCGCCGCCACCCGACGGTTCCCGCCGGCCCCGGGCGCGCGGCGCTGTGCGAGTTCGAGTACCGCCGCGGCGGCACCCTCGCCTACCTCGCCGCCTGGGATGTCCATCACGCCCGCCTCTTTGACCGGGTCGAGCAAAAGACCGGAATCGAGCCCTTCGGGCGCCTCGTGGCGCAAGTGATGAGCAGCGAGCCCTACGCCTCGGCCAAGCGCGTGTTCTGGGTCCTCGACAACGGCTCCTCGCACGCCGGGCAAGCCTCGATCGAGCGTCTTGAGGGCAAATGGCGCAACCTGCGCCTGATCCACCTGCCGGTCCACGCCTCGTGGCTGAACCAGATCGAGCTCTACTTCTCGATCGTGCAGCGCAAGGCGCTCACCCCGAACGACTTCGGCTCCCTGGAGGAGCTCACCGAGCGCCTGCTGACCTTCGCCGCCAGCTACCGGGAGATCGCCAGGCCGTTTGAGTGGACGTTCACCCGCGCAGACCTCGAGCGGGTGCTCGAGAGCGTCGACGCCGCGCAGGCGAACAGACAGCAGGGTCGAGCTCGCCTTCGCCTCGCAGCCTGAGCGTCTCAGGCAGCGAGCAGGACGCCGCCGGGCGTGCGTGCGACGCCTACGCACACGGCTACGGCCTGCAGCAGGCTGGCACGCAGGAGCCGCCGCGAATCGCTTCCCAAGTCCAGCAGCGCTGCGTTCGCGAGCCCCTCACCAATCGTCCCAGCCCGCGCCCCGGCAATCGCCGCGCGAGCGAGGCGAGCCCGCTCGATCGGCGTGTCGATCACCTCGACGACGGCCTCGAGCAGCTGCGGGTCGGGATCCTCCTCGGTGACCGCGTCGCAGAGCCGGTTCAGCGCCGGCGAACGAAGCTTGGGCAGCTCGACCTGCAGCGATAGGTCTGCCTTGGGCAGGTCCCAGAGCTCCTCGAAGAGCTCACCCAGTTCGACATACGAGAGGCGTCGCAGCTTCCCTGCGGCCTCCCTGCACGCGTGAGCCAGGAAAGCGCGAGCGAGGTTCTCCTCAGAGGGGCCACGCTCGACGCCGCAGCAGCGCTTCGCCTTGCGACCCGAGCCGCAGGGACAGGGTTCGTTACGCCCGACCTTCACAACGATTGCATGGTGCCCTGGCCGCCGGTCGGAAAACCCACCCCCAGTTACTGCCGGAACTTACGGACGGGTCTACTAGCTTGAGGTCGCCGCAGCGGCCGTCATCGCGGGCATGTGATCCACGTAGAACCGGCTATCGATCCGGATCCTTTCCCGCACCCTGGGCGTCCTGGAAGCAGGCTCGGTGATAGCAGTCGCCGAGAGGACCTTCGGACAGCGCCTAAAGCCCGGTCGAAAGGTCACCCACCCGGCGCGCCGGAGGCATGGCTGGGCCCGCCCGGGGTCGCCGCGCCGGCGAGTCGGTCGATCAGCACGTCCACGGCGGCGCGTGCCGTCTCCAGCGCGGCCGCTTCGCCGTCTGCGCCGGTGATGAACAGCGCGGCCTCGTTCAGCGCGGCCAGCAACATCCGAGCGAGGATCTCCTCCTGCTCTGCGGGCAGTCGACGTTCCCGAGCCAGGCGCCGAACGCTCGCGCGCAGGTCTCCCAGCGAGTGCTGCTCGTCGAGCGCGCGCCAGCGCGCCCACCCCAGAACCGTCGGCGAGTCGAGCAGGACGATCCGCTGGACGGCGCGGTCGCAGGCCATCTCCAGCCACGCGCGCGCGCCCGCGCGCAGGCGCTCAAGCGGCGTCGCGCCGTCGCGGGCCGCCGCGTTCGTCAAGCTTGAGACTTCCGCGAACACGGCCTCCGCGACCGCGTCGAACAGCTCGGTCTTGCTCTGAAAATGGTGGTACAGGGCGCCGCGGGCGACGCCGGACGCCGCGAGCACCTCCTCGACCGACGTGTCCTCGTAGCCGCGCTCGCCGAACAGCTCACGCGCCGCCGCGACCAGACGCTGCCGCGTCGCCTCGCCCCGTACTCTGCGGGCATCGACCATCTCGGTCGATTATAAACCGACCATCGGTCTGATATGTTGCCCGGCTCCACGCGACGCCGGGCCCTCCCGACTCGGAGTCGTTGGCTGGCAAGGAGCGCACCGTGAAGATCGAGATGTTCAACGTCGGCTGGATCTCCTCCTCCGCGGCTGTCTGGCGCCAGGGCGAGGACCCCGACCGGCGGATCCGCTTTCCCGTCCCCGCGTATCTCGTGGAGACCGATCGCGAGCGTATCCTCATCGACACCGGCCTCAACCCTTCCGCGGTGGAGGACCCACTGGGCTACTACGAGCGGCCCGAAGCCGGGCTCTTCGAGCTGGAGCTGGACGCGGACATCGCCGCGCAGGTCGATGTGGGCACGCTCACCCGAGTGGTGCTCACGCATCTGCACTTCGACCATGCGGGCGCCCTCGCGCTGATGCCGAGCTCGGTGCCCGTCGTCGTCCAGCGAAGTGAGTGGGAGGGGGCTCACGACGCGGCGACCGTGCGGCGCAACTTCTTCTACCCGCGCGATTACCAGGCGCTCGAGGACCGCGATGTCGTGCTCGTGGAAGGCGACCACGATCTGCTCGGCGACGGTTCGGTCACGCTGCTGCTGACGCCCGGCCACACGCCCGGGCACCAATCCGTGATGGTGGGCGAGCGCCTCGTCCTCGGCGGGGACGTCTCCCACTTCAGCGCCACCTTGGACGACAAGCGGTTCCCGGCCTTCGCCGATGACTTCTCCGCGCAGGCCCGCTCGGCCGATCGCCTTCGCCAGCTGAGGGACTCCGGCATGACGGTCGTTCCCGGCCACGACCCGGACGTCCTGAGGCCAGGCCCGCTCGCGGCTCTACTGCAAGACCCGGGCTAGATGCGAGGGAGCTCAGAGGGAACATCTCTCCGCCCGCGAGCACATTTCTTGGCTAATTTACGCCCACGGTGGTGAAGCCAATGATTTTTCACCCTTCGTGTGCGACCGTTGCTGACAACGGAAGGGGTCTTGAGTCGACTCGAACTGTCTCGGGTTCAACCGCGGACGCTTGCTTTCACGCGATGCAGTAGCCCGGCGCACAGCCGAACACGAGGCCTCCTTGTCGTCCGTCACGAAGGCGGTCACCGACGTCCGTCGACGCAACGAGGATCTGCGTGAGCTCTGGTCTGTGGATACCGACCCCTGGTCTCTGGATACCGACCCGCGTCGAGTCCCCGATCGGGCCTCATACGCACGAGAAGGTGGAAGTAGTCTCAGCCTCATGGTTCGGCGCTTCGGCTCGCCTCCAACCGGTCGGTCGGCAGCGAGTCTGGATACCCGCCGGCAACGCGCTCCACGCGCCGATGTGCCAGGATCGTGGTCGCCCCCGTCCGCAAAGGAGAACCATGCCCGATTACCCGCCCGGAACCCCGTCCTGGGTCGAACTCTCCTCACCAGACACCGATTCCGCCGCGGAGTTCTACGGCGAGCTCATGGGCTGGAGCGCGACGGAGCCGGGACCTGCCGAGACCGGCGGGTATCGCATGTTCCAGCAGGACGGCCAGAGCGTCGGTGGCCTGATGGGCCACATGCAGGAGGGTCAGCCCACAGCATGGGCGACCTACATGAGCGTGGCCGACGCCGACGAGACCGCGGCCAAGGTCACGGCGGCCGGCGGCACCGTGGTGGTCGAGCCCATGGATGTGATGGACATCGGACGGATGGCGTTCTTCGCCGACCCCACCGGTGCCGTGTTCGGCGTCTGGCAGCCGAAGACCTTCACCGGCGCCGACCTTGTCAACGAGCCCAACTCGCTCTGCTGGAACGAGGTGCTCACCCGTGACGCCGAGGCCGACAAGGTGTTCTACCCGGCCGTCTTTGGCTGGGTCGCGGGTCGCCCGTCGTTCGAGGGCGCGCCCGAGAGCTACACCGTCTGGGAGCTCGCCGGGAAGCCCGTCGGCGGCATGATGCAGATGACCGACGACTACTTCCCGGCCGAGGTCCCGCCGCACTGGGGCGTGTGTTTCGCGGTCGCCAATTGCGACGGCACCACCGCCAAGGCCCGCGAGCTCGGGGCGACCGTGACGGTCGAGCCGATGGACATGCCGATCGGACGCTTCGCCGGCTTGATCGATCCCCAGGGGAGCATCCTTCACGGTGATGCAACCGGCGCCGCCCGCCTGAGCCGCGGGCAGAAGCTAACGCGCGCACAAAGCTGCCGTGCAGACAAGACCCGGGCCGCGACGCCGCGGCCCGGTCGTGTTTCGATGCTTTCGGGTGCTGCGGTCAGGCCGCTGCCCGGACCGGCTCGATCGAGGGCGCTTTGCGGTGCTCGAGCTCTGGTAGCCAGTGCAGCCAGGTCGGCAGGTACCAGTTCCAGTCACCGGGCAGCTTCATCGTCGCGGGTAGCAGGACTTCGCGAACTAGCGTGGCGTCGATCAGGACGGCGGTCGTGACGCCAATGCCGATCTCCTTCATGCCCAGGATCGGCAGCGTCGCGAAGATCGAGAATGCTCCGACCATCACGATCGCCGCGCTGGTGACCGTACCCGCGGTCGTCTTGATCCCATGCGCAACGGCGACGGTGCTCATCCACGATCGGTTTGATTCCACCCTCAGGTGCCGTCGTCGGCCACGCCCGTCATTTCGACTGAGCACATCGTCGAACGCCGATCTGTGCCGATTCAGCTTCCCGGCTGCTACAAGACCGTGCCACCCGCGCGTTCTGCGTGCTCGGCGTCGCCGACTGCCCAGGCGATCCTCTCGATGAGCTGTGCGGCGGCGAGGTCGCTACTGAGGTGCACCGAGTGCACGCCCTCGTCGAGCAGCACTGGAGCGTCAGCAGGTTGCTGGGATCGGTCGGTTGTGACAATGATTCTCGGCATCGGATCTCCCGGTTGGGATTCGGTGGGTATTGAGTGGCGGATGCGCCGACGAGCGGGCGCCGGTCATCCTTGGGAGTGTCTGGAGAGGGCGACTGTCCCGGGGTTCGGCTCGTGTCCTATTTCGCTTGCTCTGACGCGCCGGGCGCCTTGCCGGCGCTGTCCACAACGTCGCGCAGAGGGTCGTACTGCGTGTGGCCCAGGCTGTCGGCCATGTCCAAGGCGGCGTCGATGACCTCCTGCCGCATGGACGGATGCTCGTCGCCTAGTGTCGGTAGTTTCTCGTCGACGGTGTCGACGAACTTGCGCACCGCCTCGATAGCGGCCCGCTGTCCCTTCTCGACCGACTCGAGCACCTGCTCGGATAGCTCTGTGGGCCCGTCGACGATCGCCATGCGTATCCCTCTTCCTGTTGGTCCCTCAGCCTGGATGCGACATAGAGACACGTTGTTGCCTGACACGACACCTTATACCAGCTGTTGCTTTGTCCTTCAAAGCGGGCGACCGGCCCACCGATCTGACGCCGATACTGCGATGCTGGCTTCATGACACCGGCACGGCGACATCGCCGTGGCCGGCGGCCGGCCACCACGCTTCAGCGCGAGCTCGCGCGTGGCGGGGCGCCGCCGCGGCCCACGGCCCTGGACGCGTTCCGGCTGGCCCGGCGGAAGTTCTTGGCCGCGGAGCGCGTCGACATGAGCGCGCTCGCCTATGAGCTCGGCGTCAACCGCGCCACGCTTTACCGCTGGGTCGGATCGCGCGACCAGCTCTTGGTGGAGATCATCTGGTCGCTGGGCGAGCGCACCCTCGAAAATATCGGGGACGACGTAGGGATCAAAGGCGCGGAGCGTATTGTCCAGGTGATCACGCGCTTTCTCGACGCGGTCATTTCGAACGCCGGGATGCAACGCTTGCTCGCCGAGGAGGGCGAATATGCGATGCGACTACTCACGCGTCATCACACTGGCTTCCAGCCACGGCTGATCGGCGCGATCCAGGAGTTGCTAGGGCATGAGACCGACGCTGGCCGCCTAGATCTACCGGTCGACCTGCACGAGGTCGCATACGTGATCGTGCGGCTGATCGAGTCCTACACCTATCTCGATCTGATTACGGGGGAGCGGCCCGAGGCCCGACGCGCCGAGCCGATTCTGCGCATGCTGCTTCGTTAGGACAACGTGGCTCGCAGGTCCGCCGTACTAGTGGTGGGCGTCCATCGAGCTTCAAACTCGCCGTGTGCATCTCGCCGGCAGCACTGGCAACCCCAACGGCACATGGGTCTGCCAGCGGCCGCGCAACCTCGTATGGTCGCTCCGCGGCCCTGACCGGGGTCGTCCGCTTCCTGATCCGCTGCGACAGCAAGTTCAGCCACTCCTTCGATGAGATCTTCCGCAATGAGGGGACCGAGGTAATCCGAACCCCGATTGGAGCGCCCCGGCGAATGCCGTCGCCGAGCGCTTCGTGGGGAGCGTCCGGCGGGAGTGCGTGGACTGGATCCTCATCTTCGGCGAGCGTCAAATCGAGCGCGTGCTACGTACCTACGCCGAGCACTACAGCAGCCACCGACCGCATCGAGCGCTCGCGCTCGCTCGGTCCGAGTGCCGGGCGGCGGTCCGCCTCCTTCCCGGCCCTCAGCACAACTGTGCTCGAGCCCCAGCTCGAACACTCCTGCGGGCCTACGTTGACCATAAACAACCGCGAGCGGGCGCTCGGTCGCTGTCCGCCTGTCCCAACAAGGACCAGCCGACGCAGTGACGCCGATGTACGAGTCGGGCGCGGAGATTGACTCGGCGGCCTCCTGCACGATTACTACGCAGCGGCTCCCTGACGTCCCGGACATTGGCACCCCTCAGATGTCCAACTGCTCGGTCAGATCTGTGGCTTGCGGCTATCGTCGTGTCTCCTTCATGTAGATGGCGGGAACAGTCGACGAGCCGGGACGCCGCGATGGCCCGATCCTTCTCCGGCCTATCCGCCGCTCGTTACGCTGCTTCTACCCGCGTGAGCGGGGGGTCTGTGGCGCCGGTTTCGTCTGCTCCTTCGCGGCGCTCGAACTCTTCGCTGGCGGCGGTCAACCGGGCGCGCCACCGCATGAGGTTCCACTGCGCCGGCTCGGTCTCCGCCAGGAATCGCTCAAGCACCCCGACGAAGCGCCCGGGCGCCTCGAGCTGTGGCAGATGGCCGACGCCGTCGAAGATCTCAAGGCGGCTGCCCGGGATGGCCCGGTGGGCCTCTTCGGCGTGCTGGACCGGAATCACCGGATCGTTCTCCCCCCAGGTGATCAGGATCGGCACGCCCTCGGCGAGGTACAGCCGGTCACCAGCGTGGACGCGCTGGCCGTCGGTGCCGACCACGGCGCGCAACGTGGACAGGAAGGCCGCGCGACGGTCGGGGTCGGCAAGTGAGGCGTATCCGCGCGCGACCTCGGCGACGTCGGCGTTAGGCCGCAGACCGACGGCCGCCAGCCCCCGCGCCACCGCGAATCCGGCCGCACGCCCCGGTCCGGCCGTTGCGGCGATGAACAGATCGGCGCCCGGTAGTGCCGCCGCGCGCAGGACCGGGCTGACCTCCGAGCCGAGCCCGCCGCTTGAGACGAGCACCAGGCGCTCGATCATCTCCGGGAACTGGTATCCGAACTGCATCGCTATCCCGCCGCCGAGCGAGTGGCCGACGAGCGTCGCGCGATCATGGCCGAGAGCGAGCAGCAGGTCGCGCAAGCCGGCCGCGAAGGCTCCGAGGGAGTAGTCGCCGTGGCCTGGCTGGGAGGTGCCATGACCGGGTAGATCGGGCGCGATGACGGTGTGCTCGCGCGCCAGCGGCTCGATCACCTCCTGCCAGTTCTCGTAGGTGCCCGCCATTCCGTGGATCAGGAGCAGCACGGGACCACTGCCCGCCTCGGCGTAGGTCACCGCGCTGCCGTGGAGCGTAAGCGTCTTGGGCTCCATCGCGTTCATGCCCATGCCTCCTTGGTGATAGCTGACGGGCTAGCGCTGAAAGAGCCTGCGCTTCCCACGGCCTTCGGTGGGATTCGCCCCAGTAACCCGTTACCTCACACATGGTCAGGGACTCGGGATTCGGGGCGGCAGGCTAGCAAGAGTCCGGGACGACAACTCGGCTTTTCGCACGTTCTGGCCGCAAATACCGGGGGAGTCTTGGAATCTTGGCACCTCGTAACTATCCAGTCCCCTGGGCGCTCAAGTCGGCACGGGGACCGTGTCATTGCGGACGCGCGTCGCGGCGATCGGCTTAGGGCGATCAGCCGAGGTTCTCGAGAATCTCGTTCGCTCGTGACCATTGGCTGGGCGCTACGACAAGGTAGATGTCGCCGCGCCCACGCTGATCCAACGGATGATCGGCGACGCACGCCGCGTCGACGCCGAGCGTTCGCAACTGGTCGCGCCAGGCCACAGCGGTGCTCTGATCCTCAAAGGTGCTGACGGTCTCCCACCCCTCAAAACGCGAATCATCGATCGCCACCGGCGGGTCCTTGGCCGCGCTGCCCAAAAAGCGAAAGAGACGCAAGGCATGAGCGTACCCGCCGGGTCTGGCAAATCGCCTTGGGAGACGCTGTCAGCGACGCTGACATAGCTGCGGAGGGCCGCTACGGACTTGGTCGCGATGGCGTCGACCCCGCTGGCGCGCCCACGCGAGGGAAGCAGCCCGAGAGCCGAGACGCCTGCTCTTGGCGGAAAGGGACAGCGGGTCGAGCGTCATGCGTGACATGCTCGCTCTTGCGGCAATGGGACACGGAGCATGCGCTTCCGGCCGTGGATCGTCGGGCGCCCACGACCGGGAGGAAGGCTTCGAGGCAATTGACAAACCCCACATCTCGCGAGGGCAAACTACGGGCGCCGGCTCAGCGGCCCCTACATCGGCCGAAACCTGTCACGTCTCCCAGTAGGCCGTGGATCGCGCCACGTCGCACTTTACGACCGAGATATCTCGAGAGCGATCTTCACAGAACGTGCCGACTCAAGTAGTTCGCGTCCACGGGTGAGCGTGTGTTCGAAGGCCGCGAGCGCGTCGGGGGTGAGCACGCTGCGCAGGCGCGCGGGATCCTGCGAAGTGACGGTGACGTCCTCAAGCCCCATGGTGTGAGCGTAGACCACCGCCACTAGCCTCCTCAGCCAGCCGCCGCGGCAGGCCAGGCGGGGTGTGAAGCTCGCAATCGATCAGAGCTCCTGTGTGTTCAACGCCCAGGTCTGGGTGGGGGCGCATAGCGGGCGGTCCGCCACGCACGCCATTCCGAGTCGTTGCGACGTCCGAGGTCGCCTCGCTAGACTCAAACCCGGTGGCTCTAGATGAACGGCTCCACCGTCGAGGTAAGGGATCTGCGGCGCAGCGAGATCGGCGCTGCGGTTGCGCTGCTCGCGAGGGGGATGCGCGACAACCCGCTCCACGTTGCCGCCTACGGCGCCGATCCTGAGCGGCGGCGGCGCTCGATTGAGCGAACGTTCAGCACGCTGTTCCGCGTCTTCGGCGCTCAGCAGCCTATCTGCGCTCTGGACGGAGGTACGCTCGTCGCCGTGACCGGGGTCGCGCCGGCCGGCACCTGCCAGCCGACGGCGATCCAGATCCAACGACTGAGGTCCCTTTCGAACATCATCGCGATCGGGCCCAGCGCGGCCGCACGGGTCGGCAAATGGCTCGCTGCCTGGGGCGAGCGCGACCCCGATCAGCCTCACTCCCATCTCGGTCCCCTTGCGGTTGACACACATCTCCAGGGTCGCGGAATCGGTAGCAAGATCATGGACGAGTGCTGCCTCCGGCTCGACGCCCGCGGCCAGGCCGGGTATCTCGAGACCGACAAGTGGGAGAACGTTCACTTCTATGAGCGGTATGGCTACGCGGTGATCGCTCAGGCTGACGTGATCGGAGTGCCCAACTGGTTCATGATCCGTCAGCCGCAACGCTCCGAGTAGGCACGGTGGGTGAAGGTCAACAGGTCACCCCGGTGGAGCGCAGCAAGACCCCGGTCGGCGAGCAGCCGTCGGCGGGGGTGCGACCGCAGTACGCGTTGTGCACGAGTACATCGCCGAGCTCGAGGCTTCCTCGGCGCCTAACCCGCCATAACCGGTCTGGTGCGCCACATCACTTGGGCTGCTGCGACCAGGGCACGACGCCTAACTCCGGCCGGGATGGACCCTCGAGCATGGCCAGGTACTCGAGCATGTGGCCGTCCGGGTCACGGAAGTAGACCGCTGCGGCGGGCATCCATCCGATGACACTCGGCTCGCTGGCTGGCTCCCCGAAGAACGAGAGAGGCTGGATGCCGTGGGTGCGCAGGCGTTCTGGAGCGGCGAGCACGTCGACGAGCGCCATGTCGAAGGCGATGTGTAGCTGCATGCCCATAGGTGCTGAGCCGATCGACCACAACCCGAGCATCGCCTGTCCCGTTCCGCCGATCCAGTGGAACGCCGCACCGCGCTCCGGTACCTCGAGCGCGATGGGGAGCCCGACTACGTCGCGGTAGAAGGCCACGGAGCGAGGTAGGTCGGCGACCGTAAGGTGCGTCTCGAATAGTCCACGGACGGCCATCGCAGCCTTGAGCATCGCTATGGAACGCCCGAGAGTCAATCCACGGTGCGAAATCGCCCTCCACGTCGCAACGCGATCGCCTGGCCGTGCGTCCCGGCTTCGAAGCCGCAGCGCCTATACGCGCTCGCGGACTGCTGCATACGAGCGAGGGCTTTTATGCTGAACGCCCTGAGCTCCACCAGCACGCCGGCGAGCGAGGCATCGGTGATCAGCTGGGGTTCGGCACCCGCCACTGTTCCCGACGACCTACCGACGAGGCCACAGTGTCGTGTTCTCTGGCCCGATTAATCGCGCCGCGTGCAGCGCGAACCGTTTGACGCCGTGGCCCGTATCGGTGTTTAAGGACACTCCAATCACAAGACCAACGAGACTGCCATGCTCCCCAATCTAACCAACATCGGCCTGACGGTCCTCGCGACGGTCACGCACGTCGTCCGCGCCAAGCTCGTCATCGGAAGGCGGATGCAGACCCAACAAGACGCGCCGAAGTCGCGCCGCGGCAGGGCTATAGTCGCGGCGTCTGGTCTCTGAAGATGGAACCGAATGGTTTGGACCCGGTATGCGCCGCGCTCGTGGTGCGCGTGATCGACGACATCGACCAGAGCACCGACGAGCAACGCGATGCCCTGCTTCACGACCTTCTTTGCGCGGCGTGGGGGAGCCTGCCCGCCCAGAGCCAGTGACCGCGCGGGAGCTGCCAACGTGGCGATCGATCGCAGCCTAGCTTCCGACCAGGACCATCTGACAATTGCGGTCCGCAAGCAGCCCGGAGTCGACCGCACGGACCCAGGCTAGATCCCTCAGAGAGGTCCCGCCCTTGTTCCCGGAGCCGAGGAGCCGACACCTCGAGGCGATGCCGGCACACGAGCACGCGTGGCCGTCGCAGACGGGGCCCCTTCCTGGGCCGTGGCTCGGATTCCTGCGGGTCGCTCGCGGTGCCTTACGAGGACGGCTTGTCGCGGTGCCCAAGCGTCGGCGTCTCGGATGCTCGCGCTCAGCTTGTCGCGGTGGCGTCCATGTCGAGGCGGATGTAGGTGATCGTGGGTTGCGGGCCGAGCGCGGTGAGGACGTCCTCGAGGTAGCGCTCGCGTAGGTCCGTGGGCAGCCGCAACAGGTGCGCACTGAGAGCGTTCGCCCGCAGCCATTCGCGCACGTCCTCATACGGCGCGGGGCGTTGCACGAGGCCGGTCTGGATGTTCGTGAAGCCGGCGGCGCGCAGCCGCTGCGCGGTGACCGCAGGGCCGGCAAAGTTCCACGGCGACCAGCTGTTCAGGTAGGGCGCGAACGGCACGCCTGCACCGACCACCAGCGCCGCGGTTAGCAGCTCGGGCGTGTTGCCCTCGCCACCGCACTGCGCGACGAGTCGACCTCCGGGGCGCAGCACGGCGTGCAGCCGAGCGAACAGCTCCTCGTGGTCGGCAAGCCAGTGAAATACGGCCGTCGAGAACACCGCGTCGACCCGTCGACTACCCAGGTCCAACGCAGCCAGATCACCGACGATCAACTCCACGCTGTCATCAAGTCTCCGCGCAGCCGCCGCGATCATCCCCGCGGAGCCATCGACACCGATCACGTGGCCGTGCGGCAGGCGCTTGGCCAAAGCGTGCGTCACCCGGCCAGAGCCGCAGCCAGCGTCGAGCACCGTCTCATCACCACGCAGAACCAGGCGGTCCAGCACGGTCAGCCCGTTGCGCTCCAACGGCACCGAGATGCGGTCGTAGGTGGCTCCATCCCAGTCGTGCGCAACCATCGGCGTACGCTATCACATATGAATGTACGTCAGGCTCTTGATGCGCCGCTAGCGATCGGCGGCGTGTACCAACCCCCGACACTCTCAGGCTCATGCATGACCGCGTGGCAGGCGCAGCTCGCGGAAACTGACCAACAAGCGATACGCGCTTGCGGGTCAGGCCGTCCGGAGGCTGAGTATCCACGCGCTTTGGTGTAACGAACCAGACGCGGTAAGTCGAGTCCAGCCCGGGCCGACGACTAGGAGGGTCGACCGCTTCGACCGAGGAGAGCGCTGGACGTCGATAGCGCCCGACCAGGTTCCCCGTACGCTCGCAATGCCGTCTAAGCATCAGCGAATCGGCAAAGGGGACGCGCGGTGCGCCACGCCGCTTCCGTCGACACAGCGCATACCCTTCGCGCGTGCCAAACATTCACGATCCCGTCTTTGACGAGCCGCGCGAGCAACCGGGATTTCGCTCCCTGCGCGCCCGGCTCAGCCGCCAGGCCGAGTGCGAGCGGCTGGGATTGAGCCTGTGGGAGCTACCGCCCGGCGAGGCCGCCTACCCTTATCACTACCATCTCGCCGAGGAGGAGCTGCTGCTCGTACTCGATGGCCGGCCGAGCCTGCGCGCACCGGATGGATGGCGTGATCTGCAGCAGGGAGAGGTAGTGGCCTTTCTGCGCGGTGAGCATGGCGCGCATCAGCTCGTCAATCACACCGAGAACACCGTGCGTTTCCTGGCGTTCAGCACGAGCGGCGAGCCTGACATCGTGATCCGTCCTGACTCGGGGACGCTCGGGGCCTACGAGCGCCTGCCGCAGGGAAGCGGGCTGCGTGCAGTGTTCCGCATGGGCGACACTGTCGACTACTACGACGGTGAGCAGCCGCCCGCGAAGGAGTGAGGCATAACCGCGAACTCCTCGGGCTCAGAAGAGGCACGCGCTTATCGTCCACGGCGGCAGTGTCAGGTGTCTACCGGGAGACGCCCACTCCGGCGGGCATGCGGTAGCGGGGCCCTGCCCCGAGAACCGGGGGACCTCCACCCTAGGACCGCAGCGACTGCGCATGTGATCGGACCTCAGCTTCTGCGCCAACTGACGTGACCGTTGCAACGTAGGCTTGACGGCCCTTCTGTCGCGGAGCAAGTACCTTCAACGCCGTGAACTGCATTGAACCGATCAAGCGCGCCACGATTCTCGCCGTCGTCGAGGGGGCAGCGGATCTCGAGCGCATGGAGGACGCGCTGCGGCGCCGATACGCGGCCGACTATGAGCTCAGCTGCACATCCTCGCTCGCCCAGGCCGAGCGCGAGCTCACGGAAAAGCACGCGGCAGGCGAGCAAGTCGCCGTCGTTCTGGTGGAGCAGTCGCGCCCGGAGACTGACCGTCGGCCGTTTCTTCGGGCGGTCAGCGATCTCCACCCGTTTGCCAAGCGCGTCCTCTTGATCGAGTGGGGAGCTTGGCGCGATCCAGCGACGACCGCAGCCGTCAGAGCAGCGATGCAGCAGGCGAAGATCGACTACTACGCGGCCAAGCCCCGCTCCAGCCACGATGAGGATTTTCACCGCTTACTGGCCGAGCTTCTGCAGGAGTGGTCTCGCGCGTATTCACCGACGGCAAGCGAGGCCACGTTGATCGGGCGCGAGGGATCGCCGCGCGTGCACGAGCTCCGAAGCCTCCTCGCCGGTAGCGGGGTTCCATACCAATTCGAGGAGCACGGTTCGGCGGAGGCGCAGCGACTCTTGGCACGCGAGGGCGGGAAGCACCCGACCGCATCCGCTCCGGTGCTGGTCGTCCGCGATGGCCAGGTCCTAACCGATCCGTCGAACGCGGAGTTGGGCAGAGCGTTTGGCGTGGAGACCGAGCTCGGCTCTGAGCGTGACTTCGATGTGGTCGTGATCGGCGCCGGGCCGGCCGGCCTGACCGCCGCCGTGTATGCGTCGTCCGAGGGCCTCTCGACCCTGGTGATCGACCGCGCAGGGATCGGCGGACAGGCCGGGACCAGCTCGCTGATTCGCAACTACCTGGGCTTCTCGAGGGGCATAAGCGGCGGGGAGCTCGCGCAGCGCGCATACCAACAGGCCTGGGTATTCGGCGCCCGGTTTGCGCTCATGCGAGAGGCGCGTGCACTGAGGCGCGGGGATGACGGCTGGGTGGTCGCACTCGACGGGCAGGACGAGGTGACAGCGAGAGCAGTTGTGTTGGCCAGCGGCATCTCCTATCGGCGACTCGGGGTGCCAGCGCTAGAGCGGCTCGTCGGCTCCGGAGTCTTCTACGGGGCGTCCCTCTCAGAGGCGAGGACGCTGACCGATGGCCACGCATTCGTCGTCGGTGGCGCCAACTCGGCCGGCCAGGCAGCGATGCACTTGTCCCGCTATGCGGCGAGCGTAACGGTGGTCGTACGTGGTCAGACGCTCGCGAGCGGCATGTCCCACTATCTCCAGCAGGCATTGGCGGCCACCGCCAACATCTCGGTCAGGACCGAGACCGAAGTGGTCGACGGGGACGGCGTCGACAGGCTCGAGCATGTCACGCTGCGGCGCCGGTCCTCTGGCGAGACGGAGCTCCTGCCCGCCTCGGGCCTGTTCATCATGATCGGAGCGGAGCCGCTCACGGATTGGCTGCCCGAGGAGATCGAGCGCGACGACGGCGGGTACCTGCTTACCGGGCTCGACTTGGTGCAGGGCCGCACTGTGATCGGAGGATGGCCACTCGCGCGCACGCCCCTGACCCTCGAGACGAGCGCGCCGGGCGTCTTTGCCATCGGCGACGTGCGCCACGGCTCCACCAAGCGGGTCGCCTCCAGCGCGGGCGAGGGGTCGGTGGTTGTAGCCGAGCTGCATCGGTTGCTCGAGTCCCCGATATCCCGACCGGCGGTCTAATCGCCCAGCGCCAGACCGCGGCATTTCGAGCAGGTGCGTGTCGACGACGGTGGCCGCTGCATCGAGGTCGCAAAGACCCGGCGGCGATCACCGCCACGCGGTCGGCCAGCGCCTCGGCCTCCTCCATGTAGTGGGTCGTGAGGAAGACCGTCTTGCCCAGCTCGCGCAGACCGGCGATCACGTCCCAGGACTGGCGGCGCGCCCCAGGATCAAACCCGGTGGTCGGCTCGTCAAGGAAGATCAGCTCGGGGTCACCGATCAGCGCCAGCGCCACGTCCAGGCGCCGCTGCTGGCCGCCCGACAGCCTTCCGGCTCGCGTGTCGCGCTTGTCCTGTAGCCCCACGAGCGCGATCATGTCCTTGACCGGCCGCGGCGCCGGGTAGTAGCCAGCGTAGCGCGAGAGCAGCTCATGCACCGTCAGCTCCGGCAGCTGGCAGGTCTGCAAGACAACGCCGATGCGCGTACGCCACTCCGTGTTGGTGTCGCCGGATCGACACCTAGCACTTCCACCTCACCGGCCCTGCGCGGGCGGTAGCCCTCGAGCATCTCGACCGTCGTCGTCTTGCCCGCCCCGTTCGGGCCCACGAACGCAAAGATCTCGCCGTGCTCGACCTCGAGGTCGATCCCGCGCACCGCCTCGAAGTCGCCATAGAACATATGCAAGTCGCGCACCAAGATGACGCTCTCGCCCTGGTCGCGACCGTCACCTGCCAAGTCGGGCCCGACCGATCGTCGCGGTGTGTCCACTACCGACGACGATGCGTTCAGGATGCGCAAGTTCGGCTTCGCGGTGCTCATAGCCAGCTCGGTAACGCCAGTGTCACTCCGAGCGCGCGCGTAACGCATCAGGGCAGAGCCGCGCCCTGGGCGGGCTAACTACGGAAACCAGTGGCCAGTGCTTGCTTCCCCCTGGGCGTTCGCGGCTGTCGAGACATGCGTGCGCAGCTGACCGCGTTCGACCGGTCCGGTAAGGGCCAGGCGACGTTCAGGCCCGACGGCGGGCCCCGATGCCGGGACCAGCTCGCGCCCATCGTCGACTTCTTGGCACGCCGCACGGTGCCGGTCTCTCCTTTGCTTCTCGACGCCCGCCTGGCAGCTGCGTGCGAGCTGGTCATGGGTGAGGCTCGACCCCTTTCCGCTCGGGACCATTCTCAACCAGGCGGGTGTTGCCTGCGCTTCTGATCGCCCCGAATAGGGGTGGCGAGCGCGGGCTGATTAGGGGTGAAAGGATGTGCGCGTGGCGTCGATGCGGGATGCAGATCTGACCGTCAAGCTGAGCGCGAGCGAGAGCCAGCAGCAAATCCTCAAGGCCCAGCGCAGACTGCTCGCGCTGCGGTTGCAGCTCGGCGGTCTGATCGGAGGGGCCGAGCTAGGTCCACCGCTTTGCGTGCTCTTCGAGGGCTGGGACGCCTCTGGAAAGGGCGGCAGCATCAGGCGGTTGGTCAGCCCGCTTGATCCACGGCATGTGCGCGTGACGCAGTTCGGGCCCCCGAGTACTGATGAGCGCCGCCACCACTTCGTGCACCGCTTCTCCGCTGCGCTGCCGGGCTGGGGCGGGATGGCGGTGCTCGACAGATCGTGGTACGGGCGCGTGCTCGTCGAGCGCGTGGAGGGCCTCGCGACCGAAGCCGAGTGGCGGCGCGCCTATCCGCAGATCGTGCAATGGGAGGCGGGGCTCGCCACGGAGGGAACCGTCCTCGTCAAGCTGTGGCTGCATGTCTCTGAGGACGAGCAGCTTCGTCGCTTCCGGGCGCGTGAGCGCGACCCGCTCAAGCGCTGGAAGCTGACCGGCGAGGACTGGCGAAACCTCTCCCACCGTGCCGACTACGAAGAGGCGGTCGAGGACATGCTCGCAGCCACCGACCATCCAGCGGCGCCATGGCACGTGATTGCCGCCGAGTCCAAGCACTACGCGCGCGCGAAGGTGCTGGAGATTGTGATCTCAACGATCGAGAACGCGCTACGGGCTCTGGGTCGCAACCCCGTTCAGATTGAGGCGTCCCTGTAGGACCGCCGATTGCCGCCAGCTCTCCCAATCCTTGCCGCATCGACCTGACCAATCAGAACGCCCAAGAGGGCCCGGAGATAGGGACCCCCCCACGTTGGCAAGCTCACAGCATTCCCCCTGCCTCGGAGTGGAAGTCCTCTCACGCGCTGGTCGCAGTCGCGCATTCCGCGAGAAGCGGGCGTCTCGTTTGCGCCGACAACCGCGCAGCGCCATTGGTCGAGCCTGACCTGCGAGTCCACGTCCGGCGGAGCGGTCCTCCGAGTGGAGGCGCCTCGCCGTAGCGGCGAAAAAGCGTACAAATCCGCTCCGGTCTGCTCGCAACTACCGACGACACGCCACCAGCATGGCGTAACGCTGCGTAGTGACTGAAGCTTGAGATGGGAGGAAGGGAGGCGTCGAAATGTCAACACAGCGGATCACCGATGGGAAGCCCCCAGTCATCGATCCGAGTTCCCCCACGAGCGGCGACGAGTCTGTTCGCGCCCTAGCAATCAAGCAGCTCGGGCAAAAGCGCCACTTCCGCATGCACGCCGTCTTGAGCGCCGCCGCGTGCATTGGGCTGGTGATCATCTGGGCGATCACGGAATACAGTAACGCAGGCGGCTGGCCCACTGAAGGGTTCAGCCAAAGCGGCGGAACCCCACATGTCTGGAACATTTGGATCATCTATCCGGTGGTGGGCTTGGGTCTGATCCTCGCCGTTCGCGCTTGGTTCACGTACAGGAAGCCGATCACCGAGAGCGAGATCCGGCGGGAGATGGACCGTCTGAGCGGCACGCGCTGACGAGCGTCAAACCGCAAACCATCTCCCGGCAGTCGTCGCAGCCCACGGGGTGCCAGACGTCGCGGACGTGAGGTTCAGGAGTCGCGACCGACCGGTCCGCCGTGCACCGCTGACAATCGCGTCTAGGCTGCTACTTCCCTGCGACAGCGAGCATCCGAACGAGGGCCGCGCTCACTGTCGGGTCGGACGATGACGGGCGCTCGGGCGTAGAAGCGCCGAGACTTCCGCAATGCCTCCGCGCAAGCGAGCGTCTCCGAGCCAGCGCTGGTGCGACCGGGCCTCGTCCGCTGCAGGAGCGCGAACGGTGTGAGCCAACGTGCTCGCATCCGTGGACAAGCGTTAGCGCGCTACGTGAATCGCCCCGCGAGGTCCTCAAGGCCGCCAGGCTGGAGTGATGCGCCAGAGCCGGACCGTCACTGAGCTAATGCTGAGCGACGGGCGCGGGTAGTGTCATCACGGCGTCCGCCGCTGCAGGGTCAAGGCACCCAGGCCGAGCGAGGCGAGCGTGAACGCGGCAACAGCGATCACGTCCACGGCGAACGCTCCGCCGAGAGGAGCTGGTCTTGTCGCGCGGGCCAGTGCTTCGTAGGCATAGGTCAATGGCATGAGCCAGGAGAGCGTGTGGAGCCACCCGGCCATCTCGTTTCGGGGTACGAACAGACCGCAGAGCAGCATCTGGGGGAAGATCAAGGCAGGCATGAACTGGACCGCTTGAAACTCGGTTCGAGCAAAGGCGCTGACGAACAGGCCGAGCGCCATGCCGAGCAGCGCGTTGGCGACGGCGAGCAACCCAACGAGCCAGGCACCGTGGGCAGCTTCGAGGCCCAGGACGAGAAAGCCGACGGTGCAGACGATCACGGCCTGCACTGCGGCGAGCATGCCGAAGGCAACGCCGTAGCCGAAGAGGATGTCTGCCTTGGCGACGGGCAGCGTCATTAGTCTCTCGAGTGTCCCGGTCGTGCGCTCGCGCAGCATTGCGATTGAGGTGACGAGGAACATGACGATGAAGGGGAAGAGGCCGCACAACGGCGCGCCGATCTTCTGGAAAGTGTGCGGCTGGCCTTCGAAGACGAAGTAGAGCAGGATCAGCAGGGCGGTAGGAACCGCGAGCAAGAGGGCGATGGTGCGCGGGTCGCGGCGAATTTGCCAGAGCACGCGCCGGGCGGTGGCAAGGGTCGTGCGCGCGCTCATCCGTCGGCTTCGCGCTGAGCTCGCTCGATGACCGCCAGAAAGGCGTGGCCGAGGTCGTCCTTGCCGGTCTGCGCACGTAGCTCGTCCGGCGTGATCTGCTCGAGCAGGGCGCCATCGCGCATCAGCAGCAACGAATCGCACTCGCTCGCCTCGTCCATCACGTGACTCGAGATCAGCAGCGTGGTTCCCTCGGCGCGGGCCAGCTCGTGGAACGAGGCCCACAGCTCGGCCCGTAGCACCGGGTCGAGTCCGACCGTCGGCTCGTCGAGAACGAGCAGCTCGGGCTTGTTCAGCAGCGCCGTGGCCAGTGAGACACGCGAGCGCTCACCGCCCGAGAGCATCCCAACCACTTGGCCCTCGCGACCACCGAGGCCGACCGTCTCGATCGTCTCTGCGATGCGCTCGCCGCTCGCACCGACGATGGCGGCGAAGTAGCGCAGGTTCTCCTCGATGCTGAGGTCGGAGTAGATCGAGGGAGCTTGGGTCACGTAGCCCACGCGGCGGCGCAGCTCCTCCGCGCCCGCGGCCTGCCCGAGCACGATGACCTCGCCCGCGGCGAGGATCTGCACCCCGACGATCGACCGCATCAACGTCGACTTGCCACACCCACTGGGGCCGAGCAAGCCGGTCACCGAGCGGCTCGCGACCGAGAGCGAGACCTCGTGTAGAACCGCGCGCCCGCCCCGCTCGACCAGCAGGCCCTCGACCGTGATCGCAGCACCTGCTTCCACGTGGCGAATCTACATCAGCCGAGATTCGCGTCTGGACCAGACTCGTATCGTCCCCCGGGGCCCACGGATTGCTCGTGGCCCAGCCCGCTGGCTGCTTCTTTCTGCGATTGCAGGCGTCCACTGACATATTCTCCGGACGCTCGGTCGGGACGACGAGCACTCGTCCATGCCCCCAGCGCGCGAGACGCTCGCTTTGCCATGGCGACGGGGGAGTCTCTTGCGCGCGCGGCGAGACGCCTGGTCCTCGTCCGTTGCGAGAGCCCGCGACGCTACGCCCGACGCTCTTGCGTTTGGCTCAGAGCAGCAGCTGCCGTGGCTGCTCATCTGCCGGGCACGGATTCGGAGACACGCTCGGCCCAAGCGCGGATCGCCTCCCAGTCGCGAAGGTCAATGCCCTTGTCATGATCGACGCCGCCAAAGACCGCGACGGCCCTCGGCGTGATCTGTGGGACTTTGGCGAGCGCGCGATCGAGCTCACGGCGTGCCTTCTCGAACGCAGGCGGCTCGTCGCGCCGCGGTCCCATCGCGAAGACAAACACGGGCATCGCTTGAAGCTGCTGGCGATGACGCTTGAGAAACCGTCGCGCGTCGCGGTGCAAACGCCCGCGATAGAGCGCGCCTCCCACCACGACGCCAGCATACTGTCCGACATCACTCATTCTCTGGCCCCCGCGTCGAACCTCGACCTCGATACCTTGGCTGCGCCCGACCGACGCGATTGCCTCGGCGACCTCACGAGTCGATCCCCGCTTAGACCCGTGAACAACCAAGAGCCGGCCACCTGTGGTTGTCATGGGCTGATGGTATGCCGGTCACGCCGCTGGCGCAGTCGGTGGGATCACGCTCGCTCCCGCTAGCGTGTGCGGAAGCGGGGCCGCAAATCTCGCTGACGACCGGAGCTCGTCCGACACGAGCGTGTTGCCGGGGACGGATCGGATGCGTCCTTCTGGGCGAAAGCAGGCGCCCGTCCGGCTGGCCTTCGGCTCACCGGTTCTCTGTTGTCCGGTCGGTGAGGACGGCGGTCAAGACGTGTTCGAGCCAATCGGCGTAGTCGTCGGAGTTCCAGCCATAGCCGTCGGTAAGGCGAAGGTAGACGGAGTCGTTGGCGAGGGCGTAGATCGTGGCCGCGGCGTGCGATTCGGAGACGCCGGGCGCGAGCGCGCCGTAAGCGCTCAGGGCTGCGGCGACGCCTTCAAAGCGCTGGCGCATCGCGACGTGCCCGCGCTCGCCTAGATCGGCGAGTTCGGGGTCGATCGTAGCTGCGGACTCGGCCATCGACAGTACGCGTGCGGTGTGCTCCATGATGGCTGCGGCGGTTTGCGAGAAGGCGCGCAGGATCTCAGGTGGAGCATCGAGGGTTGTGGTCTGATCTTGCAGCGTCTGTCGCGCGTGCTGCTCGCCGCCGCTGATCGCAGCGTCGATGACGCCATCCAGTAGCGCCGCCTTGTTGTTGAAGGCGAGATAGACAGTCTTCTCAGCGACGCCGGCTGCATCAGCGACCGCACGTATGGTCGTCGGAAGGTAGCCACGCTCAAGGAACAGCTTGTGGGCGGCCGTGACGATCTGCGCGCGTGTTTCCATGGCGCGACGCGCGCGCACGGGGGAGTTGTAGGGGCGCCGCCGTGTTGGGCGCGGTTCTCGCTTGACAGGTCGCTTAGCCATTCGCTACAGTAGCACTATAGTCAATCTAGGGAGGTCTCCATGCCCGATACCAAGGCACGCGCGCACGCATTCTGGGCAGAGCTGTTCAACCCGCATGACCTCGGGCAAATCGAGGACTTCATCGCTCCCGGCTCGGTGAACCACAACGCCCGGGAGGGAACCGCCGACGGGCCCGATGGCGCGCGCGAGATCTTCACTCGCCTCTGGACTGGCTTTCCCGACATGCACTTCGAACTAGCCACGATGGTGGCGGAGGGCGACAAAGTCGTGTGCATCGGAACGATGAACGGCACACACGATGGCCCGTTCATGGGCATGGCGCCGACCCACAAGCGCACCTCGGCGCGCCACATCCACGTCCTCACCTTCAACAGCGCCGGCCAGATCACAGACCATCTCGCCGTTCGCGACGACGTGGCTCTTTTCCGGCAGGTCGGCGGTATACCGGCCCACGCCGTCGCAAGCTGACTCGATGTCGCGCGCGAACGTCGAGATCGTCGCGCTGGCGCACGAGGCCTTCAACCGGCGCGACAGGTCGGTCCTTCTTGAGCTACTTGCCCCGGATGTGGAATGGGACGACTCGACCCGGCTCATCGACCCGGCGCTGTACCGCGGACATGAGGGTCTGGAGCGGTTCCTGCAGGCGATAGACGAGGCGTGGGAGGAGTTTCGTTCCGAGCCCGAGCGACTCTTCGATGCTGGCGATCTCGTTGTGGCGTTCGTGCGAGTAAGCGGCCCAGGACGCGCAAGCGCCCTGCGCATGGACGCTGAGGTTGCGCGAAACTTCACCCTGAAGGAAGGCCGGATCACGGCCAGTCGGTACTACGGAGATCGAGAGGCAGCCCTCGAGGCCGCAGGCCTGCGGGAGCAGCCCCTTCGAGACTTCGCATTGGTGACAGCCATCAGTGCGCGGCTGAACCCTCCGTCGCGCCAAGGAGGTGCGTGCTCGCGATGAGAAACGCTCTCGCGGTCGATCCAACCTGACGCGCTGTCCAGCACGATTAGCGACCGAGCTCGATCAGCCGGCCTGGGCGTGAGGCCACGCGACCGCTATCGCAACGCGGAACAAGCGGCCGTCTGCGCAAGCCGGCAGCAGGCGCTCGCTCCGGACGAGGATCGGTCGCGAGCTCCTGCGAGACCCGGACTGCCGCTTTCCCGGATTCGAGCGTCCGCTGAGCTTCGACTCCGAGCGCCTGCGGGTACCGTGCGGGTACGTCGCGAAGTTCACGCACCGCCGTCCCTTCCGCCGCCTCGGGGTGGGCTGTCCAAAAAGCGACGATTAGCGGAAGATGGCGATGAGTCTGATCGTCGCCCGGAGTCTTAATACCGAGTTCCCCAAGAAGGAGAGCGATGAGATGCGTGAGCACAAGATCGGAACGCGCGAGGAATGGCAGGCAGCCCGGGACGAGCTCGCGAAGCTCGAGGCCGAGCAGGCAGACCGAAACGGGAAGATCAAGGAGATGCGGCTGGCGCTGCCCTGGGTCCGGGTGGAGAAGGACTACGAGTTCGACACCGAAGACGGAAAGAAGACGCTGGCCGAGCTCTTCGACGGCCGCTCCCAGCTCCTCGCCTATAACATCATGTTCGGCCCCGACTACACCAAGGGTGCGTGTCCCGGGTGCACGAGCCTCGGCGACGGCCTCGACGGGTCGCTCGTCCACCTCAACCACCGCGACGTGACCCTGCTCTGCTTTTCGCGGGCGCCGATCGAGCGTCTTATGGCCTACAAGGAGCGGATGGGCTGGGAGTTCCCCTACGTGTCCACCTACAACACCGAGTTCCCGTTCGACTTCGAGCTCGCGCTGACCGAGGAGCAGGCGCAGCAGATCCCCGAGATCAAGGGGATGGTCGACAATCCGCCCGATTGGCTGGTCGAGTGGTCGCACCAGACCGGGGCCGAGCTGAAGGACGGGCTGCGCGAGGGCCCCGCCTGGATCGCCTTCGCGCGCGAGAACGGGACCGTCTACCACACCTACACCGTGAGGGCGCCCGATCCGTTCGTCGCGCCGTACTTCAGCTTCCTGCTCGACCGCACGCCTAAGCCCCAGCCCGACGAGCCTCGCACCTTCCGCAAGGACGAGTACCCGGACTGAGCCGCGCCGGAGCGCGACGACGCCATCGGTGCAGATGCCGCACCGCTGCTTTCCGCACCCAAGCGAGCGTGAGAGGAAGTCGGCCCGGCGCTGTCGCTCAGGACGGTGGCTGTCGCTCAAATGGGACGGGATGCGTGAGCCGGGGCTGCGTATTGATGGTTGCGCTGGCGACTGGTGACGGTCGCCGCCGTCTGCGGGCCCTCTCATGCTCCCGCGACGGTCATCTGGTGCTTGTGGAGCTTCAGGAGATTGTGGGTGGCGGCGATCAGTCGCCATTCTGAGCGCACAGCGGATCTGCCACGGCGTTGGAAGCGGTCGATCCGGCGGTTGAACTTCGTGTTGGCGAACACGGGCTCGATCATCTTCACTGTTTTCGATAGAGCTCGCCGCCGAGCTCGCTCTCGAGCACTCGTCGCATGTGAGCGTAGGCCGCTGTTGGATGCAATCATGTCGTCAGTGATGAGTTCTCCCGTGCGCGTCGAAGGCCGGCTCGATCCCCCCCTTGGCCGCTGGTTGTGGCTCGTGAAGTGGCTGCTCGTGATCCCCCACCTGATCGTGCTCGTTTTCCTGTGGATCGCGTTCTTGCTGCTGAGCATCGTCGCGTTCTTCGCGATCCTCTTCACCGAGCGCTATCCACGCGCGATCTTCGACTTCAACCTCGGCGTGCTGCGGTGGACCTGGCGAGTGGGCTTCTACTCCTACAGCGCTCTGGGGACCGACCGCTATCCGCCATTCACCCTGGCAGAGATGCCCGACTACCCGGCCACGCTCGAGATCGACTACCCGGAACGGCTCTCCCGTGGCCTGGTGCTCGTCAAGTGGTGGCTGCTGGCGATCCCGCAGTACGTCGTGGTCGGCCTCTTTGCCGGAGGCTGGGGAGGGGGCGCGGGCTTGATCGGCGCGCTCGTCCTGTTCGCCGGCGTCTCCCTGCTGTTCCGCGACCGCTATCCGCCCGACATGTTCGACTTTGTGATGGGTATGAACCGCTGGGTGTTGCGTGTTGCGGCCTACGCGGCGCTGATGCGCGACGAGTACCCGCCGTTCCGCCTTGACATGGGTCCGATGGATCCGGGCAGACGCGCTCCCCCCACGCCCGAACAGACCGCACCATCAGATCAAGGTGGGCACCCGTGATCAAGCTCTGCGAAGCGCCCGTGTAGAGAGCTTCTTCCCCGCGGACGAGACCACCGCGGGCCACGCCTGACCAGCGACCGGAGGCGACGACCGTCAGACGCCTGCTTATCGCGGGCGATGCAGAAGCGTCCGTCCGCGTGCTCCGGACCGTGGAGGTTGGCGTGATGTTCATGCCATGCCGCCGCGGCGTCGTAGACCGCAGCGAGCGGTCCTCACGACGACGGGCACACCAGCGGCTTGACCCCCGCGGGGTCAAGACACATGTCGAGGCGTTCGAGCGGCTTGCCGCGGCGTATCGCGACGCGTGTGTACTCCCCAATCCTCCCAGGCTTCGAGACGAGCACTTCCAGGGTTATCCCGAAGCGCAGGGGGCGCTCGACCGCCCGGAATTCGACCGGAGCGACCCCCCGCCTCTTCGACACCGCGATACGTCTCGCAGATCGGATCGGACAGCCACGGCCTTTGCACCTGACGGTGATCCGTGCCCCGACAGGTAGCTGCTGCACCTTGAGCAGCGTCAGCTTGACCCCAGAGCCGGTGTAGTTACCCACGATCCGTACGATCGGAAACGGTTGCATGAGCGACGCTGTCGGGCCCACTACGTCGATCGTTTCGGTGGCCGTGCTCGAAAGGCCGCGAGCGTCGGTGACGCGCAGGCGCACGACATGAGCTCCGGGAGTGGAGAACGAGGTCGTGAGCACGGCTCCTCCGCCTTGGAAGGCGCCACTGCTCGTCAGGGCCCATGCGATCCCCGTGATCGGGCTCGCGATATCGGTAGAGCTCGACATTAGCGAGACGGGTTCGCCGGTCTGTGGAACAGGCGGGAACCACTTGAAGGACGCCACGGGCGGGGGGACCACCGCAGGAGTGATCATGGGCGGCGGCGAGATCGTGAAGGTCACAGGTGCGCTCCTGCCGGCAGGGTTACCGAGTGAGCTTTCCTGCGTGGCGACGGCGGTGTACTGTCCGCTCGCCAGGGCCGGACTCGCGTAGTCCGAGGTCCAGCCGGCGCCGGTGCCGGTGGCCGTCGCCCTCGAGACGAGCGTGCCGTTCGCCGTGGCTCCCGTGTGGATCTGGACGATGACTGGGGTCGTGTCGCTGGCGGTTCCGCTGAAGGACGGGGTCGTGTCCTCCGAAGGCGATCCGGGCGAGTTCAACGTCACGGTTGGGGCCGCGCTATCCACCGTGAACGTCACAGGCAAGCTTGTACGGGTTTCCGACGCCAGGTTGGTCTGCGTCGCCTGGGCAGTGTAGGTGCCGTCTTTGAGTGGTTCGACGGGCCCGAGGAGCCACGTGCCACCCAAGAAAAAGGCGGTCTTCATTTCCTGCACGAGCGTTCCTTTGGTGGTCGGTCCGCTGTATATGCCGAGCGTCACTTCACCGCCGGCTTCTTCGGCGAGTCCGCTGAAGGACGGCGTCTGCCTGTTGCTCACGCTTCCGTTGAGCGGGCTTGCGATCGTGACGTTGGGCGGTGCCGCGATCGCGGTGCCCGCCGGGCACAGCGCCATCGTGATGAACATGACCGCTGACGCTCGCAACATTGCTCTCGCCGGCCTTCTCATGGGGTCCCGCTCACAGCCATGCTTACGATGCTTGCGCTCTTTCCCCTGCTTGATCAGGCTACTCGCACCTCGGATCGCACATCACAATGGGGCCAGGGCTCCGCCGGGGTTCCGTCCAGAGCGGGCCCGTGGCTCACGGACGATGCGAAACATCACCACACGTCCCGCACCAGCGCGCCCGCCGAATGTCGGTACGGCCAGGAGGCGATACCGTCCCGGCGCGAGCGCTCGTCCTGCGATCCGCCCGCTGAAGCGAAAGCCGTTGCGTCCGGTTCGATCTTGGTTGACGAAGCTGCCGACCGCGACATAATGGCTGCAGTGCCTGCCCCCTGCCTTGGCTTTGCCATGGGCGGGAGTGACGCATCGGTGCTTGGCGTTCTCGACCCCGGACCGAAGCGCCAGCACCGTAAACCTGTCCAGCGCCGGCTCGGAGTCGCTGTAGCCGACTCTTGCTCCGCCGGAGGCCAAACGGCGGCTTATCGTCGGACCCCGCCGGGCCGCGGCGAAGACCGCAGGCGAGATCGTGAGCCCGCTGATGAGCGCCAGCGGTTGGATCGACTGTTCGTGGGCCGCCGACAGGCCGCTGGCCGGGGTCGGCACGGCCGGCGGAGGCGGCGCAGATTGGCTCGGTAATGCTGTAATCGCCCTGAAGACGTCAAGCCGCCCGCCGCTGATCACCTTCCCTTCCAGTGTGGGCAGCTTGTCGACGTTTTCGAGGATGACGTCCTTCAGCGCCCTCGCCGACAGCGACGGCTGCACCGACAGGATCAGCGCAGCGGCGCCCGACACCTCCGCCGCCGCCATCGACCCGCCGCTGAGGTAGCCGTACTTGCCTTCGCGCAGGGTCGAGTAGATGCTGACCCCCGGCGCCGCCAGGTCCACCGTGTGCTGTCCGTAGTTGGCCCAGCTTGGTAGTTCGTCCCTGTTGTTCGAGGAGGTGGCGCAGAGCTCGTTGGGGCGGTCATAGCTGCAGGGGTAGCGCTGCACCTCGACGTCGTCGTTGTCATTGCCCGTGTTGCCGGCCGAGGCCACGAACAGCATGTTGTTGGCACCCAGCACTTCGATCTCGTTTTCGAGCGCTTCCGATCTGGCGGTCCCGAAGAAGCTGTCGGAGTCGTTGACCACGCGCACGTTCACGCCTTCCTGCTTGGCGGCCACGAGCCACTGCATGGCTTCGATCAGCGCACTCGTTTCGCCGCTGCTCGCGTTCTGCATCCACTTCACCGGCAGGATCGAGGTCTGCCAGTTCATCCCGGCCACGCCGATCCCGTTGTTGCCGACGGCGCCGATGATCCCGGCCACGTGCGTGCCGTGCCCGTCGAACGTGGTGTCTTCGTCGATCGAGTTGCAGCTGTCGGCGAGCACGTTGTAGCCGTGCGTCCCCGCCGCGCAGCCGCCGATCCCGCCCGGGTTGGACCAGACGTTCGCCGCCAGGTCGGGATGGGTGTATTCGACGCCGGTGTCGGCCTCGCCGATCACGATCGAGCGGCTTCCAGTGGTTACGCTCCACGCCTCCAGGGCTCCGTCATCGGCACCGGGCGTGCCGGCGAGCGGTTCCCCCAGTGCCTCTTCGGCTTCCTGCGTGGGGATCATCTGCCCGGCGTTGCTCGCCGGCCACTCGAGCCCGAACGAGGGGTCGTCGGGCGTCGCCGTTCCCTGCATCAGGTAGTCGGGCTCGGCGTAGGCAACCGCGTCAGAGCTCCTCAGGCGCCGCACCACCGTGCCCACTTCGCCGTTAGGCACCTGCAGCTCAAACGGCGCGATGTATTCCTGACCCCTGACGCGACCCCGACCCGCCGGCTTGATCGGTGGCCCCAGCCGCCTCGCGGCGTACGCGCCGGCCGCTCGCTCGATCGCATGGCGCTGGGAGCCTGACACGCCGGAGCGAAAACCGACGAGCACGGCACGCGGGCGAAAATGGGCGCCCGCGGGGATCAGGGCGAGCGGGGCAGCTTCCTCGACCGCGTGCTGAGGGAAGGCCCCAACACGCGTTGCACCGACCTGCCGTGCGCCGCCACTGGCGAGGCGCGCGCTCGCACTTGCGGGGCCGCACGCAACCGCTACGCACGCAACCGCGACCAATAACACATGTTGCTGGAGATATCCATGCCCTACAAGGGGGGGTGGCATGTGACGGCTTCCTCGCTCAGTTGTCTCCGGCCCGTCGGTGCCCAGCGGCCGAGTCCCGCATCAGCGAACGACTCCTCGAGGAGTCGTTCGCTGATGCGAACCGGTCGCCTCGGCAAGGCGCTACCAACCTGCCAGGATGCGCGCCCAGCAGGCAATGTCAAGGGGCGCTAGACGAATGATGGAGACCGATCGCTAAGGCCGTTATGGATGTCGGTCGGGTCCCCATGCCAGATACACGCCGACGAGTGGAAAGCGCCACGGAGCGAGCGCACGGCCGCTCCCACCGAATTCCTCACGGAGAGCCATTCTCCGAAGGACTGCGCGCCTGCCTTGACGATATTGGCGCGGCCCATTTGGGCAGCAAACCGCGGCGTCGTCTGAACGCAAGCCCCTCGCGCGCGCCGGCGGGTTCGCTGCCTTCACCTCTAACGTAGTACGCGAACCAAGCGTTCTGGGCGGCGAAGAGCCTGCCGATGTCGGCGGCCGATGCGTTCGCGGAACGCGGATTGTGGCCATAGTCGAGGCCCCAGAACTCGATCGCCGCCGGCCGGGTAGGTCGCACGGACCTTGTTGTAGTAGTCGACGCCCTGGTCGGCCGGGAAGAGGTCATCGTCCCAGCCGTCCTCGAACAGCACCGGCGCAGGAGGCTCGGACAGGTTCGTGTAGTAGGCGCCGTGGTAGGGCAGCTGTGTTTCCTGCTGGACTGCCAGCGAATGGCCGTTGTAGGGGCCTCCGGTGTTGTTGAAGTTGAACCATTCGGTGATGGTCGCTTCGGGTTCGGCGGGCGATTTCGCGTAGAACCCCCCAGCAAGCAGACCCCCGAAGTAGAGGTTTGTGTTCCAGTTCTGCTTCTGAATCCCGAATTCGTGGTTGCCCAGGACGCCCGCATAGGGGTGCGTTGGCCACGTAGTCCAGGTTGCTGCCGTTGGGCTGCAGCGACTGCGCGAGGTCGGTCCACGTCAGTTCGGGCGCGGTCGCCGCGATGTTCATCGGGGTGCCTTTCGCGCTGACCCACGGAATCAGTTCGCCGTTGAGAAGTTCGACGCGATCCTTCAGCGAGCCGAGCTGTGACGACATTCCACCGCCGTAGCTCGCGCCCGTGGCGCCGACCTCCTGCGGGTTGATCACGCCTTCGTCGGCGAGCAGACCGAGCAGGTACTGGGCGTCGCGGACTTCATACCTCCTGCTCATCAAGTGGATGTACCCGTTTGCGCAGGCCGGCGTTTTGATCGCCGGCGATTTGGTCCCGCACGATTCGCCAAAGCCGCGGTCGGTGATGCTAAAGACCGCGTAGCCCTGTGCCAGCCACCGCTGCGCTGTCGAGCTTTCCGGCCTGATCTTGGTGCCGCCATATCCGTGGTAGATGCCGATGACGGGATAGTTGTTGTCAGAGCCCGAGGCGGGTGGGAAGGCAACGGAAACGTCGATCGGCGTGCCGTCCCAGCTTGGGACCATCGTACCTTCCGAGTTGCCGCACCAGCGCTGGCCCGAACCCTGGGTTTCGCACGTCACGGTCCCGAAGACGCTCGTGATCGAGGCGCTGGCGGCAGACGGCGCCACCAGTCCGATGATCACAACCGACAGGACGACCAGTTTGCGCAGGCCAATACGATCGACTACTGAAGTCCGGTTGACCATCTCCCATCCCCTCCTCTGGCCGACCGAAGACCGACCTTCTAGTACATGGAGTGGCTCTGATGCGGTGGGCGCGGCGGGCGACCATCCGCCCCGCGATCATTTCGACGATTTGCGACGTGCCCGGCGGGGACGCTTAGCCGCTCCCTTCGAGGTGTCGGGAGTTGACCGCTCGTGCGTAGGCACCTTGGCGCCGTGGGCCCGCGTGTAGGCGGGGACCCAGACAATCTTCAGGCTTGAGCAGCGAGCGGTTCCGGCGCGGTTGCCAGCCAGCTGCGGAGGCGCTCGTAAACCTCGGGGTGGTTGAGCAGCGCGAGGTGATGGGTGCCCCCCACGTGATGCCCGTGCTCCTCGCGGAAGGCGATCCGCCGAGTCTTGCTCTTGCCGGTGGCGCTGGGCTTCAGCACGAGGATGTCGCCGAGCAGGCGCCCGAGTGGGTGGCTCGGGTCGCGGGTGACGGTGGCCGAGACAAAGAAGTGGGTCGCCCATGGCAAAAGCGGCACCTCCTGGCAGGCGGCCGCACGCAGCGCCTCGGGATCACGCTCCCGCCAGTCCTCGTCGACCAGCGATCCGTGGCGCAGGTCACGAATGCCGGCACTGCGCCTTTTTAGGAAGCTGCCCAGCATCCGAGTCTCGGGCAGCTTGTGGAGTGCCACCGCAGCTATGTGCGCCCCCTGCTCCAAGGGCGCGCCCAGGTGGGGGGTACCCAATGAAACGACGTGCCTGACGTTCCGGACCCAGCTCTGGTCGTGCTCATACGCTTGATGGGCCGCGCTGCGCGCCACCAAGCCGCCCATCGAATGGCCGACCAGCGCGATCTGGCGCGCCTCGACCGGCCACGCCTCCACGAGCTCCTCGAGGAGCGCCGCCACCGTGCGGCCATTCTCGGAGATGTGCAGGCCGCTGTTGTAGCGAAGGTAGACGGGTGTGTAGTCGAGATCCGAGGCCAGCCGCGAGCCGTACGCGTCCTCGACGCCCCAGGACCAGCAGAACTCATCCCCGGTCAGCCCGTGTATGAAGACCACCAAGCGAGGCGTGGCCTGCGGGAACGCGTCGCGCAGTGAGGCCTCGTCCGGCTTGATTCGCTCTCCGTGCATCCGTGCCGAGGCAGGCTGGGCAAGCGCGCTCCCATCGCGCTCAAGCTGGTCTCCGATGAGGCCGTTGAGCACGGCGAGCCCGAAGCTACCCTTCTGGGTGGTGGACAGCGACACCTGCTCGCCGACGCCGTGGCGCTCCATTGCCGCGTCGACGGCCTTTCCGAGCCCCGAGGCGCCCGCCCCGATCGCGGTGTAGGCGCGGCTCGCCAGCGCGTCGTGTATGAGCTTCACCGGCAGGGCCGCCGGGCCCACGCCGCGGAAGGCGCGCCGGGCGATGCCCAGGTGCATGTCGCGGATCGCACCGGGGAAACGGCGCAGGTCGTCAAATGCCAGGGCGCTCAGCGCCCGAACCTCATTCGGGGAGGAGCTCTGTACGTCCCTGCCGGTCCCGGTCGAACCTGTGCGGGCCGTTGCTGTGTCCGAGCTGCCCATTTCTGTCTCCCATCCGTTTGTCGTAGCCAAGCGAGGCCGGGGCTGACCCTCGACCCAGGCTGCCTCCTTACTACCACTTTGTTACGTTCGTTGCAAGGACAGAGGCGTCCGGCTAGAGGAGCTCAGCTGCCCGCCCTCCAGACCCCACGGCTTTGAGGGCGTCTGCTTGGTGAAGATAGATACGTATACGCGTGATCCGATCATCGCTTCCGAACTCCATTACGGCCGCGGACGGTTGAGCGAACTCGATATCGCTGCCGCGCCCGCGCCCGCGGATGCTGGCGACGGCGATGGTCGCATTGCCGACCTCTCGTACGTCGTCGAGGAGGATCTGCCACTCGGCGAACTGCTCGTCGATCTCGCGCGTCCACTGTTCGATCCCTGCGTAGCCCCGGTAAGGCTCGCCGGAGACGGATGAGAACGGAGTCACGATCTCCACCGCAGGGTCGAAGTACTCGCGCGCCGTGCGGACACCTGCGTTCCATTTCTGGACGAGATCCCGAGTAACCTCGACCTTGCCCTGCGACATCGCCCACCCCTCCAGCCCTGCGCCTTGCCGTGCAGCCCGCTCGTCGTAGAACTCGCGGTAGCGCAGGAGCTTCCCGTTGCGGATTGTTAGCACCGCCCAAATCCGCGAACTGACTGTCGCTCCGCTCGCTATGCCGCGCCCATGCTCACGGGCCACGACGAGTACATCGTTGCCACAATCGACGAACTGCTCCGCCTCGAAGCGGTACTCGTCAAACCCTTCAAGCCACCGCTCCCACGACTCGCGGACGCCCGTGTGCCCTCGGTGGACGCTGCTATCAGCGCGCTGCGGATCCTCGACCCATTCGATCTCGGGGTCACACGTCTGCGCGATGATCTCGGGCAACGCCGCGAGTACCGCCTGCTTATCCATGGCCGCCGCCCCGGCAAAGAGGCCTTCAACAAACTCCACGTTCTGCGACATCGCCTACCCCCTCGACTCGGGTGTCATGGACTCCTCGCGCATGGTGCAGGGAAGTATCCCGTAGCGGATGGGCGACGCCCCCCCAGGCCGCCCCGCAGCGGCAGTACTCCCGGCAGCTCCTCGCGAACCTGGACCTCGCAATCGATCTTCGCAGACTGGGAGCGCGGTGACATCGCTCTGAGCCTCGGAGGCTCTCGATGCGCGTGTGGTTCGGCTGGACGGTCGCGCCACCAAGCAGACCGCTCGGTCTGCCAGAACTGGGAGAGGAAGACATGGATGTATTGGGACCTCGACGCGTGCTTCCCGCGTCGGCGGTGGCGGTACTCGTGACACTTGGCCTCCTGGGCGTCATGCCTACAGCTGCATTGGCGCGGGAGAGGCCCACGGTCACACCGTACGGCCCGAGTGGGCTCGACAACCCGAGGGGCCTTGCGTTCGGGCCAAGCGGCCGACTCTATGAGGCCGAATCGGCCCACGGTGGCAGCGAATGCATTCCCGCACACGAAGAAGAAGAAGCTCACTGCGGCGGCTTGACGAGCGGCATCAACTCGATCGACGCACACGATGGCCACAGGGTTCTCTCGGGCTTTGCGTCCCTGGCGGGTGAAGACGGCTCGGCCGCCGAGGGGATCGAGGGGGTCGCCTTCGACAACGACGGCGGCCTGTTCGCCGTAGTAGGCCTGAACGCCAACGGAGTACCCAGCCCGCCCAGTCAGTACATATCGACCCCGACGCTCGAAACGGCCCGGGCCCAGCTCGGGCGGCTGATCCACCTGAGGCCGGACTGGCACTGGCAGTCGATCGGGCAGTTCGACACGGTTGCCGACGTCGGACAGTTCGACTTCCAGTGGAGCACCGAGCACAAAGAACTCGTCCCCGAACAATTCCCGGACAGCAACCCCTATGCCGTGTACGCCGCGCCATACGAGCGCTTCGTTGTCGACGCCGCCGCCAACACGGTGGATGAGGTTCACCACGATGGATCGGTAGAAGTGATCGCCTTCATCCCGAGCCCGCCGAAGTCCGACGCGGTTCCGACGTGCATCGACCGCGGACGTGACGGCGCCTCGCGGACGTGACGGCGCCTTCTACATTGGGGAGCTAACCGGCTGTGGCAACGGACCCGGCGCGTCGGTCGTCTGGCGTGTCGTAGAGGGACAGAGGCCCGAAGAATGGGCGAAGCGCCTCACCGCGGTCACCGGCTGCGGGTTCGGTTCCGACGGCAGGTTCTATGCGACGGAGTTCTCCACTAAAGGGTGGGAAAGCTTCAAGGAAGACACGGGAGCTCTCGTGCGGGTACCCCCCACAGCACGGCGCCGACCGTGATCGTCTCGAACACTCCTGGCCAGAAGGACAGCCCGCTCTCGTTCCCGAACGGCTTCGCCTCACGGGACGGCGCGATCTATGTGTCCAACTGGAGCATCGCCCCCGCCTCGACCGGCTTGGGCCAAGTCGCGCGCATAAGCGATGTAGCTCGGCGCCCGTAGTCCGGCCGCTGAAGCTGACCGGCACGCCCCGTCATGCGACCGCGCATGGCGGGGCCAGGCCGGGCAAAGCCCAACCTTGGCCGTGACTCCGCCCAAGACGCCCCGGGCACCTCTGACTGTTCGCGAGACGCCCAAGCCCCAGCGGAGCCCCTCTACGACTCGCAGCCTCAAACGCTTCGCGCCGCTCAGCTAGGTCAGACGTCAGACTCCTCGTGCATCCTGCGTCGAGTATCTGGCATGGTGACGGGCGACGCGCACCCCGGCTGTCCCGCAGCGGGGATACTGCGTTCATGGCCTCGGCGAACGTGGAACTTGTGCGGTCGATCTTCGCGGCCTGGGAACGCGGCGACTACGGCTCGACGGAGTGGGCGCACTCCGACATCGAGTTCGCAAGCGTTGGGGGCCCGTCGGCTGTCAGCAAGATCGGCCCCGCCGGGATGGCAGAGCGCTGGCGCGAGTTCCTGAGCGCCTGGGAATACTACCGCCCCGAGGTGAGTGAGTACCGCGAGATCGACGACACGCAGGTGCTTGTGCTCGTGCAGTTGCGCGGGCGCGGCAAGACCAGCGGAGTGGATGTACGGACGAAGGGAGCGCACCTGTTCCATGTCCGCAGCGGCAAGATCACGAGAATCGTCTTCTACTGGGACCGTGACCGTGCGTTCGCCTACCTCGGTATCTCCCCGGAGGGCGACGCGGGCGACTGAGCGCATCGCCCAGTGGCGTTCACACCAGGGACCGCGAGGCTCCAGGTTTCGATAGCGACGAGCAATGCAAGGAGGGGGCCCCGCGAGGGGCCCCCTCTCGTCGTCTGATGGCATTCGTCCAGGCGTATGCCCCGCGCACTCGGCTGTGATGATCGCGACGCAGATGAGCTCGGCGGCTACCTGCTCGTCGGGAAATGCTCGTCGGGAAACGGGGGGTCGCGCCGCGTGACCGCGAGCGGACCTTCCGCGCCGTAGAGCCCCGGCGATCGAGCCGCCACGGGGCTCTGATGGGGCGGCGCCTGCCCTCGAAGCGCAAGCGGCGAGCGCGGCGGGGTTCGGGGTGGGCTGGTGTCGGGCGGTCCAAGCCGTCAGCAAGCCCAGCGCGAGTCGTTTGGGCAGAAGCCTCAATCCTCGGCCCAAACCCCGCCGGATTGCGTTTGATCGAGCCGTACCTGCGCTACGGTCAGAGCGTGGAAATCTTCGATAAGCGCTGGACTTACGGGCCTTCCGCGTGGGTCTGGCAGGTCGCATGGTCAGGAAGGGGTCGGTTCGAGTCCGGCGCTGGGCTTGGCTCTGTAGAGCGGCCTCGGCATATCGGTCGCGATCTGGAAGGGTTGGTATGGAAGCGTTCTTGAAGCCTCAACCGCCGCCCGGGGCGAAACGACAGGCGCGACTCGCCGCGACCGCTGCGAGCCGATGAGCGAGGTCGCCGAGCATTTCTGCGCGACCGTCCGCACCGAGCTGGATGGTGGCGATCAGGAGCTTCTTCGAGTCCCGGCCGGCATGGGGACGCAACGGGAGCTGCGCCGTGCGTTGCGTCTGACAGACCGCGCCGTACGCCAGTGGGCAGCTCAGGCCGCGTCGCATGAGCGGAAGGAGCATGGGAGCGCTTACGAGCGTCTTCCTCCGCTGAAATCCGAGCTGGGGCACACACTGCAAGAGGCGGCGAGCACCGAGCAGAAAACGGGTCTTGACGCCGAGCATGAGCTGATCGCCCAGATGGTTTGGGGGATCGGGGAGCGTTTGGCCGGAATCGACACTGCGGCTCCGCCCGCCCGCGCGCAGCATTCGCTCAACCAGATGGCTGTCGAGTCCGGCGAGATCCTTCTCGCTGCCGGACGAGTGCTCGGCGATCCGGGCTGGGTGCTCGATGAGGCAAACCAGGCGCTTCTGGAGCTAGTTCGCGCTGAATAGCGTCCCCTTTAGGCGCCGTGCGAGAACCTCGCGGTCCAATACGTCGCCCGCGTGACTTGCCGCAAGGCGCTCCTTCCTCGCCGGCCGGGAGGCGCCGGCGTCGCCTCCCCGCTTGGCACCGCGTGGGCCGAGCTCCGCGGGCAAGTCGTCCACCGGCATCGGGGGCAGGCGTCACGTTACGGCCGCGAGCTCGGGCCGGCGTCCTCGGGCTCACCGAGAACGAAGAGGCCGTGGATGCAGATCAGGCAGATGGCGAAGACGCCCAGTGACCACCACGGGTGCGGACCACCGACGTTCAGGAGCGCGCCGATCGCGCCGAGGGTGGCCGCAATGATCCCGACCACGCGCCCATAGGTGTTGCCGGCGAACAGTGAGAACGCCGCCGTGAAC
Organism: uncultured Solirubrobacteraceae bacterium; assembly: GCA_963767655.1. GTDB lineage: Bacteria > Actinomycetota > Thermoleophilia > Solirubrobacterales > Solirubrobacteraceae > Palsa-744. The sequence continues at coordinate 352,536 of CAVYET010000005.1, forward strand.
TCGATGACGCCGAGGATGATGGTGATCCACCCCCACGTGTGCAGACTGCCAAAGACGAACTGTTCGTTGTTGACGTAGAAACTCGAGTTTGCAACCGCGGCGATACCGTAGATGACGTTCAGGGTGCCTATTACCAGCAGCATGATCCCCACGAACAATGCACTACCTACACCTCTGATGTTTTCTTCTTCGGGAACGCTCCTTGTATCTGGTCCTGCGCTCATTGGAGCTCCTCCTGGAGTGCTCATGCGATCTCCTTCTACATTGCTCATTTCATCTCCTTCAGTAATGAATTTCATAGACGTTTGACGAAACAGCTGGGCTTTGCAAGGTGTCCGTCATGGTCATTGCCTGCGCGTGCCTGGCGTCGCGGTACCCTACTGCGCTCCTTCCCCGGCCTCGATCTCTTCCTCGAGCGCGACGATTGCGATCCCCAAGACGTCGGTGATCTTCGCTGCGGCGGACGCGGTCCGCGGTGCGCCGACGATCGGTGCGACCGCGATCAGGATGTCCTGAACCTGCTCGACCGTGACGCCGGCGTCCATCGCGGGGCCGACGTGCAGGAGATAGGAGGCCGCGGGCGCATCGACGGCAGCGAGAGCCGCGATGCGGACGGCGAGCAGTGAGTTTTCATCCATTCCACAGCGAGCCAGCGACTCTGCATTGATCGCGACGAGCGTGTCGAGGGCGGGAGCTTCAGAGGTTATTTTGCCCACTGTGGTTCTTTCGATTGTCGGTTGTCGGGGCCTGACTCTTGCGCTTGGGCTAGCGCGCGGCATCGGTAGTAATCCCGGCTCGCCCATCGGTAGTTGATTCCGGCTTGCGGCGGGGAGCATCGTGTAGCTGCCGGACGGTCGGCTTTCCCGCGCCGGTTCCGTTCCTGATGTTCGATGTCACGGTCTCCGTGCCATTCCTATACCAGCGCCCAGGCGCCTCGGCGGTGATCAGTTCCTGCTTTTCGTAGCCGAGGAGCTTGACTTTGCCGGTGATGCTGGCTTTCAGCGTTGTTGTAGCGGTCTCGTCTAGGCCGTCGCGCGTGCCACCTTCGTTTCCGGCCGCGATTCGGAAGGGTAGGTGCTGTCCGCCGTTAGGCCCGTGAGCGCAGCGGACACCGCGACCGGGTTGCTGCCCGACCCCCGCGACGGCGCGCAGGACGCACTGGAGCCGTAGGAGGTCGGGCCGAGCAAGAGTCGCTCGTCCCCCGCGGGGTGTTGCGCGCACGATTGCTCTGGGAGTCCGCGACGCCCGACCGGGCGCGGCATGTGGGCCTGATGATCGAGGCCGGTGATCGCAAGGCCGTGCTCTCACGCTCCAAAACGGCGAAACCGCCCTCGACCTCTTAGACATGTGAGGCAGATTCGGCCGACGCAGGAAGGATCGCCGTGTCGGCGGTGTCTTGGGCTGACATGGATCACAGCTGTCAGACGTCCGATGCCCTACCGCAGTGGTCGAGCGTCGCACCGACAACGACTTCACGCAACGGCGTGTTCGCGTCGCAGGCCCTGACGATCGTACGAGCCTGCTGGGCAGAGCCGACCGACACGCTCGTGCTGGACGACGGCAGGCAGGTGCGACTCCGGCACCTCGAGGCTGAGGATCGCGACGGCCTCGCGACGCTATTCGCCCGGCTCACTCCCGAGTCGCGCCGCAGGCGATTCCTCGTACCGAAAGCTGAGTTGACGCCTCGTGAGCTTGCACGTCTCACCGATATCGATCACGTCCACCGTGAGGCCATCGCCGCGGTCGATCAGCGCGACGGCTCGATCGTCGGCGTCGGCCGCTACGCCCAGTACGCCGATCGGCCGTGGGTCGGAGATGTAGCCTGCGAGGTAGCCGACGAGCTGCACGGCATGGGCATCGGCACCGCACTGGGCAGCTGCACGGTGCAGCGCGCCCGTGCGAACGGCTTCACGCTCCTCACCGCCACGACGCTGTGGGAGAACCGGCCCGCGCGCACCCTCTTGCGACGCCTCGGGTTCCGCGCGCGCGCAAGCCACGGCAGCGAAATCGAGCATGAGCTGAAGCTCGACCCGGCGATCTCGCATGGCACCGTGAGAGGTCATCCTTGATGAGGATGTCCCGAAGGAGCTAGCCGGGAGTCCACCGGCAACCCCCTCGCCCGCGCATCACCTCGACGGACATGAACGCGACCGCGGTCGGCGTGTAGCATGCGCGCCGCGCCCACCCGCCGACCGTGATCCCGGCTGATAGCGTCGGCGAAGTGGTCGACAGGAGGGTGAGGAGAAGATTCCGCGACGGGGATCCGGAGGCGGTGCGCCTCGTCTACCGCTCCTACGGGCGGCTGGTGTACGCGGTCGCCTACAGGGTGTTGGGAAACCCGGGGCTGGCCGACGAGGCGACCCAGCAGACGTTCGTCAAGGCGTGGCGCGCCGCGGGCAGCTTGGACGATCGCCGCGAGATGGGCCCGTGGCTGGCGACAATCGCTCGGCGGGTCGCGATCGACGTCTACCGCAGCGAGGCGCATCGCAGTGCAGACCCGATCGAGTCCGTTGCGCCAGGCGACCCGGCGTTGGTGTCCCGGCCGGAATCGGCCGAGGCCGTCTATGACGTGTGGGAGGTTCGCCGGGCCGTCACGGAGCTGCCGGCAGAGGAGCAGGAGATCGTCCGCCTGCAGCACTTCGAAGGCCTCACACACACACAGATCGCGGAGCGGCTGGCGCTACCGACAGGAACGGTGAAGTCGCGCTCCTTCAGGGCCCACAAACGCTTGGCGGGGCAGCTCGGGCACCTACGGGAATGAACCGGTTGGCGTTCGGCTACCGTACAAGAGGACAGAGAGGAGCATTCATGGCGACGAGCGACGATGACCGGATTGCTTACCTGGCTGGTGAGCCTGGCGGGTCACTCACGGCCCAGGAGCGCGCTGAGCTCAACGAGCTGAACGCCCTTCTCGAGGCCCCCGCCACATGGGCACAGCCCGATGCGGGTCTCGAGGACCAGGTCGTCGCCGCGATCGCCGAGGAGGCTCAAGCCCGGCCCGCGAGCGCTCGTATGCGTCGGCCATCGTTTCAGCTTCGCCTTCGCTTGCGCCGTCCCGTCTACGCGCTGGCGGGATTCGCGGCAGTCGCGGCTGCGACGATCGTCGTCGCTGGAGCCGTCAACAACACGTCGCCGCCGCCGCAACAGTTCGCAATGGTGGTCTCCGGCACCGGCCTAGCTCCAAGCGCGCACGGCTCAGCGACACTAACGAAGACGAGCTCCGGCTGGCGGATCGAGCTCTCCGCGACCGGCCTGCCCCGCCTTGCAAACGGCCGCTACTACGAGGCATGGCTGAAGAACGCCGCCGGCGTCCTGGTGCCCGTCGGCACGTTCAACGATGCCAGACAGGTGACGCTCTGGGCCGGTGTCTCCCCGACGCAATTCCCGGGCCTCAGCGTTACTCAGCAACAGGCCAACGGCAAACCGGCCTCATCCGGCGAGCGTGTGCTCGCCGGGACCATACGCGCCAAACGCTGACCGTCGGACATCGCGGCCAGCGCGCTCTTCGGATCCGCGTCGTCTCGTTCCTGCCTCAACCCGATTCACCGCCGCCACGCGGTCGAGAGGGCTGATCTCGCACCGCTCGGAGAGCTGATCTCCCACCCTTCGCCCGGCGTATCGAATTCCCACGAGCTGATCCCAACCGCCGGCTAGCGGCCAGCGCGAACCGTTGGCGGGCGCGCGCCGTATCGGTCTTCAGGTGCCAACTCCCATCAACGAGACCAAGGAGACTTCGATGTTCCCAAACCCAGCCAACACCGCCCGGGCCGTCCTTGCGACCATCGCAAGCGTCGGTCGCACTCGCGGCGCCATCGCAAGGCGAATGCCGACGCGAGGCGGCGTGCCGGCCCGGATCACCGTCATCGGCGCGATCGCCGCATTTTTGGCCGCCGGATCGGCGGCGGCGTTCCAGGCACTGCCACCTGGCACCCAGGTGAACGACGACCTGGCCGCGGGAATCAACAAGACGATCAGCGTCAACGGTGAAGATCCGACCAATGCCGACGTCGTCGGCGGCGCGCTGACGGCAGGCAAACCGGGGGTCCCCTGGGCCGTCTTCCGCCAACAGGAGACGAACGGTTCAACGCCGCCTCACGACCAGGTCTTCGCGCGTTCGTTCGCGGGCGGCGCCTGGACGACGCGCGGCAACGGCACAGTCGGTGGCCGCTCGAGCGCCAGCCCGCTGTTCGGCGGCTCACTCAACTTCGACCAGGGACAGGATGGCGAGGCTCCGGCGATCGACTTCGCGGGAACCGGACGCACGGTCCCCTGGGCCACCTGGTATGAGGAAACAACCGGGACCGGCTTTGCCAACAACAACATCTTTGCCAGCCGCTTCGACAACACGGGCGACGCCAACCAGGGCAAGTGGATCTTCGGCGGCCAGAGCCGGGGCACAGGTGGAGGCACCGTGCCGGTTCCGTCGCTGAACATCCACACCGACCAGAACGCCGAAAACCCCTCGGTGGCAGGCGGCTCGGCGATCGATCCGACCAAGCCCGGTCCCTGGGTGACGTGGCAGGAGACGACCGCACAGCCGGTCGAACGGACCGACCAGATCTTCGTGTCTCGGCCGATCGGCCCGGGAGCCGCGAACTGCGACGGCGTGAAGCCGGCGGGCGTGGAAGTCGCCGGTCACGTGCCCGCCATTGGCGGCTTCTGCTTCCAGCAGACCGGGATTGGGCGCGTGGGTCCCGGCGGAGCAGACCCGAGCCTGAACGTCGACCCGACCCGCAACGCCCGCGAGCCTGACATCGCGTTCACCGGCCCCCAGGACGGCGTGCCGTGGGTCGTCTGGTTCGAGGAAGGTAAAGAAGACGATCTCCAGCTGAGCGAAAACTCGATGGTGTTCGCCGCCAAGGGCGTCAAAGACGAACACGCCGAAGGCGGCTTCCACTGGGTCGCGGTGGGCAGCCAGCTGAGCGCGACGCTCGACACCAGCGGGAAAAGCGGGTTCGGAGCTTGCACGGAATCGAAGACAAACGAGGAACATTGCTCGCTGAACAAGCATCCGGGCAAGAACGACGCCGAGAACCCGCGCGTGGCCGCCGGCACGATGAACCCGGCGAACCCGACGGTCCCCTGGGTCGCTTGGGACGAGGACGTGGAGGGCGTGAAGCAGGTGTTCGTCTCCCGGCTCGTCGGCACGGGCAGCAGCGCGCACTTCGAAATCGTCAACGGCGGAGCGCCGATCTCGGTCGGCGCAAGCGACTCGACCCGCCCGGACATCACCTTCGCGGGCAACACGCCGTACGTGTCGTGGCGCGAGGACATCGGAGGCGGTGTCGCGAAGGGCTTCACCGGCCACTTCGTGAATCCGGCGAACCCGACGTTCGTGCTCGACGCGAGCGACACCCCGCTCACGCCCACTGGCACTGGCCCCGGCCAGGCCGACGTGCGCGAGCCCATCTCCTCCTCCTGCATCGCGACGCCGTTCAACGCTGACGGCGCGGCGTGTCAGGGTGGAGCGGTGGGAACGCCGTTCTTCCTGTTCACGAACGGGACGAACCCGCGCAGCCTGTTCGCGAACGCCTACCAGCCCGCCACGCCGGTCACAGGCTCCGCCAGTGGCGTGACGTCCTCGTCGGCGACCGTGAACGGCACCGTCAACCCCGAGGGCGCCTCGGTGAAGGTCTCGTTCCAGTACGGCACGAGCACCGCCTACGGCCAGGCGACTGCAGCACAGCCGACTGGGGTGGGCAACGCGGCGACGCCGTTCACCGCCTTGCTCACGGGGTTGCCCGCGGGGAGGACGATCCACTACCGGGCTGTGGCGGTGAGCGACTTCGGTACGTCTGTCGGCGCCGACCAGACGCTGATGACCGCCTCGACGCCACCGTCCGGGCCACCGGCGGCGGGCACGACCTCGGTCGGCCGGGCGAAGGCGTCCGGCCCTACCGCGAGCGTGCGCCTGTCGTGCACGGGCCCAGCGGGAGCGACATGCCGGCTAGCGCTCAAGCTGACCGTCACCGAGACGTTCAAAGGCCACAAGCGGGTCGCGGTAACGGCACGCTCAAACAGACGGAAGACGCGCAAGGTGGTCGTGGTCGGGACTGCGAAGCTCTCGCTCGGCGCAGGCCAGACGCGGACGGTGCGGATCGCGCTGAATCGCACCGGCAGACGGCTGCTCGACAGCCGCCACGGACTGAAGGCAACGCTCCGGGTCACCCAAGAAACCGCCCCCGGGACCACTGCGACGGTTTCAAGCCAGACCGTGACCTTCAAGGCAATCAATAGGCGTGGCAGCCACCACACCCACTAGACCGTAGAAGTGGCAAACCAGAGACCCGTCCCCGATCGCGAGGCCGGGTCTCTGGTCTTCGCCTGCAAGTCCTGAGCAGGCGAGGCGCTGTCGCTGCGCCAGCGGCGACGTGTCACGCTCCTTGCACGATGGTGCCTTGATGGGAGAGGGCCTTCCAACCCTCGCTCGTGCGTTGCCAAATGGTGGATCGCCGTGTCCTCCTCGGACCTTGGACCAGCGAATAGGTGAGTAGGCAGCCTCGCAAGCAAGCTGCTAGCGGTAGAACTCGTCTGTCTCCCATGGATCGTCAGCGGGGTTGTCCTGCCGCGAATCGAGCACCGAGAGGGTGTGCTCGCGACTATACCGGCGACTGAAGCGCCCACCTCCCAGAACTCCGGCGCCAGCATGGGCTCCTATTCGCAGCGCGCGGTGCCGAGCTAGGGACGGTGGCGCTCCGGCTCTTGACGGCACAGCTCGTCAAGTACACCCGTAAGCGCCGGGCTGGTGCGACGGGCCAGGTTCGTTGCCGGCTGACATCCACCGGAAGCGTATCGGGAGTGAGCGCGGAGAAAACATTACCTGTCTTTTAGAAAGGATCTGGGACGGCCTGTGTCTGGATTATGTGAGCGCATAGTGCGCTTCCTGTTCACAGTGTCAGAGAAAGGAAGACCATGATTGCTAACCGAATTGCGGGGGTGATTGCCGCTGGTGCCGTGACGCTCGGCGTCGGCTTGACCACAGCCCTGCCCGCAGGCGCAGTGGCGCGCCATTCCCATCACCACGCAAGTCGTCGTCCCCACAAGGCAGGCATGACAATCCCGCAGCACAACGGCGGAGACCGAGATGCCGACAACAACGGTGGACCGAGCGACGGCGACGGGAACGTGTGATCTAGATGACCATAAGTAAGAGAACGGCAGTCACACGAAGGCCATCAGCTCTGCTGGCAGTGGCCGGGGCTATCCTCGCCGTAACGATCGCCGGCTGCGGCGGGTCGAGTTACGGCTCGCCATCCGTCTCGGGCGAGGGTGCGTCAGGGAAGACTCCGGTTAACAGTGCGCAGAAGCGCCCTGCGGCCGCGCCTACCGAAATGCAGACCCCGGCCGCCCGCGGTGCAGAACAAGAAGAGCCTGCGACTCCAAGTACGGAAACGCAAACTCCGGCCGCCGGCGCCGAAGCTGGCGGGATCCCGCAGCATGACGGTGGCGATCACGACGCTGATAACAACGGCGGGCCGAGCGACGGCGATGGCAACGTCTAGGGCCCTCAGACGTCGGTGGATGAGCGCCATGGCCGCGGCGGGGTTGCTCTGCGTGGCGGCTGTTCCCCTAGCCTCTGGTGTGGGTTCCTCGAGTTCGCGTGCTGCTGCCGGTGGCACGCGAACCGCCGAGGCTCGCCTTGCAGGTGGCTTCTCATGGCTGGTGCCCACCAGGGCGCCAAGGGGGTGGACGAGCGTAACGACCGAGTCTGGCGGCGCGACCCTGTTCTACCCCTCGAACTGGAAGCCGATCCCCGGCGACATTGGGACCGTGACAAGGGCTCTGCGAGACGGCAGGGGTCGCTACAGGGGCTACCTCAACGTGACACCCCGTGAGGGAGCCGAGCGGCCCACCGGCTGGGCCGCCTTCCGGGCCGCGCGCAACAGGGACGAGGGCGACAGGCGAGTGCGTGTCCTTGCCGCGGCCGAAAACCTGCACTTCGCCAAGGCTCGCGGGTCATGCGTGATTGACGACTATCTCTCGCGGGTGGGATCCCATTCCTACCGGGAGGTGGCGTGCATCGTTGCTGGTAGTCGTTACTCCGACGTACTGGTGGGCGCAACCCTGCTGTCGGATTGGTCGACGCTGGGGCACGTGGTGGAGCGCGCCGCATCAGTCCTGCTGGAGCACTGAGCCACCCTGCGTGGTCGAGCTCCTCGAGCAGCGAGCTCGGCCGGCTGAGGCGCGCCAGCTGGCACTCGCCGGAAAATACGGCCCGCACAGGCGTCGACAGTCGGGAACCTTCGCCCCGACCTAGGCGGCGCGCAACGTCTGGTCTGCGTCGAGGGTGAGAACGGCCGGACGCGAGCCGGCGAGCGGCCATCCCGGCGCTGGGCGCGCGAGCAGAAATCCCTGCAGCAACTGCACGCCGAGATCGGCGAGCGAGGAGAGCTCAGCCTCGGTCTCGACGCCCTCGGCGACGACCAGTGCGCCGACGCGTTCGGCGTAGCCGACCATCGCGCTGACGAGAGCGGCGCGGTCGGCATCGGCGTCGATCCCGCTGACGAGCGAGCGGTCGAGCTTCAGGTAGTCCGGGTGGACCGCGGTTATCTGGCGAAGCCCCGCGTAGCCGGCGCCCATGTCGTCGACGGCTAGCATCGTGCCGCGCTGGCGCAGCACCGCGATCGCCGCCGCCAGCGAGGGGTCGTCGTTGCGCACCAGCGTGTCCTCGGTGATCTCGACGACGAGCCGCGAGATGTCGGCCGGCGTCTCGAGGATGGCGAGCGTGCGTGCATCGGGAAGCGTCGCGCCCGAGACGTTGACGCACAGGCGCGCGCCGGCGGGCAGCTCGGGCAGCAGTCCGATCGCGGCCGATAGGCAGGCCTGCTCGAGCGCGTCCCGCTCGCCGAACTCCTCGGCCAGCGAGAACCAGTGCAGCGGGCTCGTCGTCGAGCCGAGTTGGAACCGGGCGAGCGCCTCATACGCGTGCGCCTCGCCGGTGAGCCGGTCAAAGATCGGCTGCGTCACCATCTCGATGCCCTCGCCGCCGATCAGCCGGGCGAGAATCGTCTCAACGTCGTTCTCGCCGTTGCCACTGAGCGATGCCCCGTGGTAGGTCGCGACGCGCCGCCGGGGCCGGCGCTTGGCGACGCGCAGGGCAACGTCGCCGGCCCGCAGCAGCGCGTTGGCGTCGTGCCCGTCGCTCGGCGCCCAGGCGATGCCGACCGAGCCGGTCGCGCTCGGCGCCGCGTCGGCGGCGTTGGCCAGGCGCGCGAGCAGCTTCTCGGCAAACTTCTCCGGCTCTGTGCGCACGGTCACCGCGAACTCGTCCCCGCCGAGGCGTCCAATCAGCGACTGCGGGTCGCCGAGCTCGCGCATGTGCCCGACGGCGCTCGTGAGCAGGAGGTCCCCCGCGGCATGGCCGTGGAGCTTGTTGACGAGGCCGAAGCGGTCGAGGTCGACCATGACGAGGGCGAGCGCGCTCTTCTCGTCGGCGTCGACGAGCGCGGCGTCCAGCGCGCTGCGGAAGGCCGAGCGCGCGAGCGCCCCCGTCAGGCCATCGTGGTCGGCCTCATAGCGGGCGAGCTCGAGCAGCCCCCCGAGCTCGGACATGACCGCGCGTCCGCTGAGCATCAGCGCGATGGCGGCCACGCATAGCCCGACATAGCTCAAGTGGATGGACCCGACCATGGCGATCGGCAGAACGAGCGCGACGACGAAGATGGCGGCAGCGAGCGGGTCGACGCGGGATCGCACGAGGGCGCCTGTGATGACCGCCGCCAGCCACAGCAGCGTGAGGACGGTCACCCGCTCGTCGGCGAAGCCGTTAACGAGCACGCCGGCGAGCGCGGCCGCCAACTCCTCGAGGCGTCCGATGCGCGCGCCGAGCGCTGCCATCTGGGTCAGCGCGCAGACGGCGATCACGCCCATGCCGACGGCGGCGAGCAAGGGGCGAGGGTGCAGCATTGGATCGCGCGCGACGATCGCCAGCCCCGCCACAGCGATGCCGGCGCGCGCCCCGGCGGCCACCGAGCGCGCCCCGAGCCGTCCTCCGTGAAGTGTTTGTGCGTCGGTCATCGTGAGTGTGAGTGCTCCACCAGGGCCAACCCGAGCGTTGAGAGGGGGATGCACGCTTCGCTGTACCAGCTAGTTCGGCGTGTCGACCGAGAACCTGTACCGCCGGCGTGGCCTGGCAGCCAGATAGCCGGTCGCCGCTCAGGCGTGCAGGACGACGTTCCGGGTGATTGCGTCGGCTACGCCGTGAATGGGCGTGAGCACGATCCGCACGGTCAGCGCCAGGCGCCGGTGACGGCGCAGCGCGGAGTTGCCCTTCGCGGTCAAAGGCACGGCGAAGGCCACGACGCCGGATTTCAACGACGAGCGCAACAGTCGCCCGACGCGTACCTTGACGGGATGCTTGGCCTTGGCGAGCGAAGCGCTGGTCGCAAACAGGGCAACTTCCAGCCGCCCGTCGGCCCCCGCTGGGAGAACCTTGACTGACCCGTGCACCGAGTTGCCATGCTGCCTGGAGGCGAGCTTGACCGTCGTGGCCGTGCTGCCGCCAAGCGACGAGCCCGGCGTGGTTTCCGAGCCCGATCCGCCGGGCGTCGTTGTCGTCGGTGTCATCGTCGTCGTGGTGGTGCCGTTGGCGCTCACGGTGACCGTGCCGGTCATTTCCGGCCCATGGACGGTGCAGTAGAAGGTGTAGGTCCCTGGTTTCAAGAACGTGCACGTGCCGCTCCATTGGGTGGCAGAGGCGCTCACCGTTTTCCCGACGGGGACGCCGCTGCTGCAGCTCGGCGTTTCAGACCCGCTGCGCCATTCCACGCCGTGTTGCACTTCCGTCGGGTTGCTCAGCCTCACGACGCCGCCTTCGCCCACGGCGGCCTGCGAGGGAGCCCAGGCATGGTAGTAGCCCCCACCGCTGTTGGTCGCTTCTATCGTCGGGCTCGTTTCCGAACTCGCGATTGCCGGCAGGACCACCGTGGCGGCACCGAGCAGAGCCACTAGAAGCAGATAACACCTACGCAGGCTCACGAGAGCTTTCCCACCTCTATCCAGTCGATTGACGATTGCGTTCATGCGCTGCGCCTGCATCCCACAAGACGCCGGGGAGAGCCGATCCTTCCCCCGCGTGCCCATCATCGACCTTGAGCCGGCCGGGCCGGCGAAGGGTTGAGCGAGGCCGTGCTTTGGTTCTGGAGCTGTGGGAGACCAGGGCTCCGAGAAAGCACCGCGTCGCTACGCCCGGTCGCCAATGAGGGGGAGCGAGGGCCGGGGGGCGACCCCCGCTCCCGTCGGAATGCGACTCTTGCGACCTTTGCCTTCGACCCGACGACCGCGTCGTGCACATCCCTCGTTGCCTTATCGGCTCCGGCAGCGCGAGAACGGCCAGGCGGCATCGAACACGTGTCCAGCGCTGTTGGGTTGCCTGGCCGTTGCGCGGTCGTGCCGACGGCGGCGCAACGCCGGTGGAAGCGTCATGGAACACCCCGACGGCAGCGTCCAGAGTCCGACGGCATCGTCCAGAGTCCGACGGCAGCGTCCAGAGTCCGACGGCAGCGTCCAGAGTCCGACGGCAGCGTCCGGACTGTTGGAGCGCGCGGTCGCTCACGTGGGGAGCGAGGGCCGAGATGGGCTCCGACCCCCGCTCCAGCGGAATGCGACTCTTGCGACCTCCCTTCGCTCCAGCGAGCGTCCCGAGACATCCCTCGTTGCCTTATCGGTCGCGGCACCTGGAGGACGGGGAGGCGACCTCGAACACCCGTCCGTGCAGCCGCTTCCCTCCTCGGATCCCGTTTGCGGCCTGCTTGCCGACATGGGCGTAGGCTCCCCCCCATGTCGATCAGCGACGAGCTCGGCCGGCGTAGTCAGGCACAGATCCCGGCGGGGACGATCGAGTACCGCGAGCGTGGCAGCGGTCCGGCCATCGTGTTCGTCCACGGCGTAGGCGTGAACGGCGACCTGTGGCGCCGGGTCGTGCCGGGACTTGCCGGCGACTTCCGCTGCATCGCGCCCGACCTGCCCTGGGGATCGCACAGCAGCCCGCTCCTCGACGGAGTCGATCTGTCGCTGCCGGGCATGGCGAGGATCACCGCCGACTTCCTCGCGGTTCTCGCGCTGGAGGACGTCACCCTCGTGGCCAACGACACGGGTGGTGCCGTCTCGCAATCCCTCGTCGGGCTATATCCGGAGCGGGTCGGCAGACTCGTGCTCACCTCATGCGACGCCTTCGAGAAGTTCCCGCCCGGCCCGCAGCGTTATCTGGAGGTCGCGGCACGCTCGCGGCTACTGATGTGGCTGGTGGCGCAGACCGCTCGCTTCAAGTTCGTTCAGCGGCTGCCGACCGCCTACGGGTTCGTCACCGGCCATCCGATGCCGCCTGAGATCATGCGCTCCTACACGGCGCCGGTGCGAAGAACGCCGGCGTTCGCCGGGACATGCGGCGCATGCTCCGCGCGGTCGACACGCGCTACACCTTCGAGGCGGCCGAGCGGCTGCGCACCTTCGACAGGCCCGCACTCGTGATCTGGGCCGAACACGACAAGATCTTTCCCCGTGAGCACGGCCGCCGACTCGCCGAACTGCTGCCGCGGGGCGAGTTCGAGTTGATGCCCGAATGCCGCACATTCATCCCCGAGGAGCAGCCGGCGCGGCTGACAGAGCGCCTGCATGCGTGGCTGTCATCGCCGGCGAGCGGCCTGGCGACCGAGCTCCCGACCGGCCGGTCCGCGCCCGGAGCCTGACGATGCGAATCCACGCCCTGACCACCGGGACCGTGCGCGTCAAGCACGCGTTCCTGTTTCCCAGCCGCGGTGCGCGGCGGCAACTCGATCTCTTCCTGCCCGGCCCCTGGTCGGATCCGCTGCCGATCCACTGCTGGGCGATCGAGCACGAAGGGCGGCTGCTGCTCGTCGACAGCGGCGAGAGCGCGACGGTACGGAACGTCCCGTTCGCCCGCTTCGGTGTGACGCGCGAGCAGGAGCTGCCAGCGGCCATGGCCGCGGCAGGCCTGTCGCTGGAGGATGTCTCCGAGGTGGTGCTCACCCACCACCACGGCGACCACGTCGACGGGTTGGTCCACGTGCGCGCGCGGGTGCGGATAAGCGAGGCCGAGCTCCGTTTCTTAGCGACCGCGTTCCCCCGGCTCATGCGCCGCGCCCTGCGCCAGCCGCTGCCGCCTGGCTTCGCCCCGGCGCCGTTCGCACTCGACGGCGGACCCTTCGGTGCCTTTGCGCGCAGCCGTTCACTGAGCGACGACGGGCGCATCGTCGCCGTCGACACCCCGGGGCACACCCCCGGGCACATCTCTGTGATCTGCATCGACGACGCGGGGCGCCACGTGATGCTGGCCGGCGACGCCACGGACACACTCGAGCAGCTGCACGCCCGGCGCGCCGACGCGATCGGCCCGGACCCCAAGGTGCACGTGGCAACGCTGGAGCGGATCCTCGAGCACTGCGCCGGCCATGCGAGCGTCTACCTGCCCTCGCACGACCCCGAGTCGGCAGCGCGGCTCGCCGGGGCGATCACCGTCGGCTGAGCGAGATCAGGCTGGGACGGCGCCGGCGCCGTCCCAGCTCGCCAGCGTCAGGAGCGTGGCGTTGTCGATGCCCCGGCCGGACACCACGCACAGGTGGCCGTTGCGCAGCCAGGTAACCATCCGCACGCCGTTCTCGACGAGCTCGCGGTAGGCCGTGCCCCCGCGCCAGAGGATCACGCCGCCGTGTACCGGCGGTGCCGGCAAGCCGGCGAATATCGCGTAGCCGATGCGACGCCCGTGAGCGTCGGCGTAGAAGACCGTTCTCACCGCACGTCCGCCGAGACGATCGCTGCGCGCGCCAGTCGAGCGCCAGCCGAAGTGGTCTTCCCAGTAGGGAAAGCTGACGCCGTCGACCGCCGCCGTCAGCTGCGCGGCGTGGCTGTGGCTCTCACTCGGCGCCGGCGCCGTCGCCGCCGACAGCGTCAGCGTCGAGGCCTGGCGCAGATTGAGCGTTGAGGAGCTCGAGCCACCGAGGCTCACCGCTACCGCGACCGCCACGAGCGCCGCTGCGATCGCCACTGCCGCAAGCTTCGGGGCCGCGCCGAACGAACGCAGAAAGCTCGGCCGGCGCCGTCCCGCCGAGGCTTCGGCGATGAGCGAATCGACCCGCCGGTGCAGCGAGTCGGGCGCGCGCACGTCGATCGATCGCACGAACTCGACCAGCTCGTATTCGGTGTGTGGACTGCGATCGCTCATCGGTTACCTATCTGGTAGGACTCCGCTGGGCCTGATTTGTTTCGCCGGGGCGGAGTTAATCGCCGCCGACGGAGCGGGCTCGGACGGGCGCGAGCGCGTGGACTGCTGCTCCCGTGCGCGCTCGGGCTCCTGTTTGTGTGCGGGCTCGAGCGCCGGCGTCAGGTGAGTGGCGACACGCTTGCGGGCGCGGAAGAGCCTGGTTGTGATCGTCGCCTCCCGGACGCGCAGCGCCCGGGCGGCCTCCCGGTAGGAGAGACCGAGGACGTCCACCGCCACGAGCGCCATGCGCAGGTCCTCGGGCAGCTCGGCGATCGTGGCGTATACCTCCTGGACCTCGAGCGCCTGCTCGGGGCGCCCCATCGGCTTGGGGTCGGCGGCGGCGACGTCCTCGAGCGTGGCGACCGTCTGCGGCCTGCGCCCGGCCGTGCGACGGCTGGTGAGGAAGGTGTTGCGCAGGACCCGCATCAGGTAGTAGAGATCATCGGCGCCGTGCAGGACGCGCGGGCGTGCCAGCACGCGCGCGAAGGTCTCCTGAACGAGGTCCTCGGCGTCCTCGCGCGAGCCGCACAGCCCCCACGCGGCGCGGTACAGGCGGTCCACGTGCTGGGTGAGGGACTGGGGATCCAGAGTGCGCATGGAGTTCGCGGGAGCGCTCCCAGTGGCATGACGGCGCAACCCCGTCCTGCGACTGTAGCGCCGACGGCGATTTGACGTGCGTTGGGTCGCACCCTGGCAGGCGACCCGCGAGTACGCGCGGGGATCGTCGCGCCCGCGTGGGGGGAAGGATCGGGCGATCGCGGAGTCATGCCTGTGAAGGACCACGTCAATCAAGGGAGGAGCCGCCGTGTCGAACAGTGCCCAAACCACCGCGAGTCCCCGCTCGAGCAGGCATCTGCTGTGCGGGCTTGCGGTCGTGATCGCCTGCGTGATGCTCTGGCCGGCGTCCGCGCTCGCCTTCCACTCCTCGTTCCTCGGATCGCTGCATACCGTCAGCGAAGTCGGCTCGACCGTGCCGGGCAACGGCGACGTCAACCCCTACGGGATCGTCACGGTGCCGAGGAGCGTGGGCTCGCTCGTACAGGGAGACCTGC
Source organism: uncultured Solirubrobacteraceae bacterium (assembly GCA_963767655.1). Lineage (GTDB taxonomy): Bacteria > Actinomycetota > Thermoleophilia > Solirubrobacterales > Solirubrobacteraceae > Palsa-744. Next base: position 367,806 of record CAVYET010000005.1, read on the forward strand.
TGATCAGCAACTTCAACGACGAAGAAAACCTGCAGGGAACGGGCACGACGATCGTGCAGATCACGCCCACCGGCAGCCAGTCGCTGTTCGCGCAGATCAATCCTGCGACGCTCCCCGGCCCCTGCCCCGGAGGCGTCGGCCTCACGACCGCGCTCACGGTCCTGCCCGACGGCTATGTGGTGGTGGGCAGCCTGCCCACAAGCAACGGCACGGCCGAAACGGCCCAGGCGGGCTGCCTGATCGTGCTCGACCCGAGCGGGAACGTCGGTCAAGACCATCTCGGGCGCCCCGATCAACGGCCCCTGGGACATGACGGCGTTCTCCTACGGTTTCCAGACCGCGCTGTTCGTCACGAATGTCCTCAACGGAACCGTCGAAAACGGAGAAACGCCAACGGACAGAGGCACCGTCGTGCGCATCGTGCTGAACACCGGCTGGGGACATGCGCCGGCGCTCACCTCGGAGCGGGTGATCGCAACGGGCTTCCCAGAGCGAACCGATCCGGCGGCGCTGGTTGTCGGCCCGACGGGAGATGCGCTGCACCGTGACGGGACGCTGTATGTCGCAGACACCCAGGACAATCGCATCGCCGCGGTGCCCGGCGCCCTGTTCCGGTGGTGGCCGATCAACCATGGCGGGATCACCCTCGCCGCGGGCGGGCGCCCTGAATAGCCCGCTGGGGATGACGCTGGCGCCGAACGGAGACATCCTGACGGCCAACGGAGGCGACGGAAACATCGTCGAGACGACGCCGTTCGGCTTCCAGTTCCCGCCGACGGACACGGGTGCCGGCGGGGGCGGCCTGTTCGGGCTCACGCTGTCGGTGCACAGCCCCGGCATCTACTTCGTCAACGACACCGAAAACACACTCGACCTGCTGCACTGACGCGGGCGGCCATCCGGAGCGGGGCCGTCGATCCGACGGCCCCGCCGGCCGCTGCGCAGCGGGGCGCGGGACGACGGCGACCGACAGGCCGGCCCGCCGGGAAGGCGACGCCAGATGTCAGACGGCCTGCGAGCCGACCGCCCGCGGGGACGTCCGTGACCCGATCAGCTCCTCGACGAGCTCCGGCGGGCCGGGCCTCGCCAGCAGGTAGCCCTGCGCCATCTGGCAGCCCATCTTCTCGAGCATCGCCATCTGGCCCTGCTCCTCGACGCCCTCGACGACCACTGCCAGCGAGAGGGCCTGGCCCACGCCGAGGATGGCGGCGAGCAGCTCGCGGCTCTGGCCGCCCTCGTTCAGCGCCGCCACGAAGCTCCTGTCGATCTTGAGGATGTCGACCGGGCACGCGCTGCAGGTGCGAGAGCGACGCGTATCCGGTGCCGAAGTCGTCGATCGCGACGCGAACGCCGAGCGCCTTGATCGCCTCCAGCTGCTCGCAGGCTGCCGCCACGTTGCGCATCAGCGTGGTCTCGGTGATCTCGAGCGTCAGCGACGAGGGCTCTATCCGCGACTCCTCGAGCGCCCGCCGGACATCGTCCACGAATCCCTCGCCGACCCAGCTGGTGGGCCGACACGTTCACCGACACGCCGATCGCGAAGCCGTCGCTAGCCCATGCCGCCGCCTGGCGGCATGCCTCATCGAGAACCCAGCGGCCGATCGGGACGATCAGCCCGCTCTCCTCGGCGAGCGGGATGAAGCTGTCCGGGGGCACGATGCCCCTCGCCGGATGGTGCCAGCGGATGAGCGCCTCGACGCCGACCACCTCGCGGCTCGGCAGGTCGAAGATCGGCTGGTAGAGCAGGACGAACTGACCCTCCTGCACGGCGGCAGCTCAGATCGGACTCGAGCTCCAGGCGACCCTCCACGCCCCCGTGCATGCTCGGGCTCGAACAGCGCGTAGCGGTCCTTGCCTGCCGCCTTGGCCGCATACAGAGCCAGGTCGGCGTCGCGCAGCAGGGCATCGGGTGTCGCGTGTTGTCCGACCGCCACGCCGATGCTCGCCGTCACCGAGAAGATCGTGCGCCCGTCGTCGAGCTCGACCGGCTCGCGCAGCACTTCGGTCAGCCGGTCGGCGAGGACGTCGAGCGCCTCCTCGTCGGCGTGTCGTCTCGACCAGCACGACGAACTCGTCTCCACCGAGACGCCCGACGGTGTCCTGCGTCGCGCACCGCCTCCTGCAGCCGTTCCCCGACGACCCTCAGCAGCTGGTCTCCGGCCGCGTGCCCGAGGCTGTCGTTGACGTGCTTGAAGCCGTCGATGTCGACGAACAGCGCGCCGGCCACGACGCCCGGCTGGCGTGCGGTGCGCGCGAGCAGCTGCTCGGCGCGATCGAGCACGAGGGCGCGGTTGGGCAGTCCGGTCAGCGTGTCGTGCAGGGCCTGATGGGAGAGCTCGCGCGTCTTTTCGTTCACCAGCGAGAGCGCCCGCCTGCGCCCGGTTCCCAGCACCAGCACCAGCAGGCCGAACAGGAGGCTCAGCAGCGTTCCGCCGATCAGCAGCGTGAGCGCGTGCCAGTTGCCGAACACGCCGGGTGCCGGCACGACTGCGGCGCTCTGCATGGTCCACCCGTTGCGCAGGTCGATCGTCGCGTGCCGTGCGCCGGCCGGGGCCCTGCCGGCGGAGAAGGCGACGTGCGAGGAGCCGGCGTCGTAGCGGAAGACCACGGCGATGTTCGGATGACCCTCGAGCGCTCGTTCCAGCACGACGTTGGGCGCGAGCAGCTCGCCGAGCCATCCGATGAAGGCCCGCCGCCGCGCCGCCACCGTCGGGGGCACGACCCCGCCGCGGTACACTGGGCGTCTCCACTCCCAACGACGTCGTGCGCCCGTCCACGAACGGTGCGTAGCTCGCCAGCCCCGTGTCGCGACCTTCGATCAGCCTCGGGGCGAGCGCGCAGTAGTCCAGTCCGGCCGGGATGTAGGTCGCCGCACTCCTTGCCAGCCCGGCCACCGCGAAGCAGTAGTAGGGCCGGGGGCCGGGCGGGCAGGACCTGAAAGCTGCCCTTTGCCAACCGATTGCGGCCCCAGCGGCCGCACCGGGTTGGCGGCGAAGCGTGACTCGAACGCCGCCAGGCCGGACGCCGGCACGAGCGCCACGAGACCGATGTTCTGCAGCTCGGGGTAGCGCTGCATCGCGTGCACCGATTCCGCCCACCTGTCGAAGTCGGCCGGGGAGGCGTTCGGGTTGCTGATGACGAAGGCGCTCGCGCTGACGACGAGGTCTTCCTCGTGCTGGATCGCGAGCTTGAGCGTCGAGGCGATCTCGGCCGAGGCGAGGTGGAAGGACAGCTGCGCTTTCGTCGGCATCCGAGCGCGCGACAGCGCGCGCGCCGAGCACCGAGCCGAGCGTCGCGGCGACGAGCAGCAGCACTGCGACCGCGGCCCAGATGCTTTTGCGCCCGCGCGCCAGCGCTTTCAGGCGATCCAGTCTCCCCGCACCCGACCTCGCTTGCGATGGCGGCTGCGATGAGGAGCCTGCGCGCGGGGTGTGAGTTGATTGGGACACGCAATTCTCTCGCGGCGGATGGACGCTGCCTCAATTGGGAGGATCGGTTCCGCAAACGGGCTTCTGCTGAGCTGCAAGCTCTCCTGGACAGATGATCGGGCCCGGAAACCCGTTCGTTCCTCGCCCGAAATCCACCCGCTCTGCAGCCGCGCAAGCATTCCTGCGCCGGTCAAGGACGACCCTCCCGGCTCCGACAGGGAGCGGGACATAGCGCTTGGCGACCCTCCTACGGATTGCACAAGCGGCCCCTGGATCATCCGATCAGAACCGATGCCCGAGCTATTTCAACCATCGTCGGCCCTCAAGACCAAGCGGCTCCCCTCCGCGGGGCGGCTGCGGGGCGTGCTGGGCGCGGCGATGCTGATCGGCGCGGTCGTCGCGGTCGGCTGCGGCGGCAGCAGCCACGCCACCAATTCGACTCCCGCCGCGATCACCAAGGCCGAATTCGTGGCCAAGGCCAACGAGATCTGCGGCAGCGCCGACCCGCTGCTCAGCGCCGGCGCGGCGAAGCTGGCGACTCTGCGCAGCAAGGCACAGATCGCGGCCGTGGTACGCAGCACGTATGTGCCCTCGATCGAAGATCAGATCGCTCACATAAGGGCGCTGGGCACACCGGCCGGCGGCCAGGCCACCGTCACGAGCATGCTCGAGCTGGTCAATGCCGACCTCGCACGGCTGAAGAGCGACCCCATGCTCGTCAACACCGACGCGTTCGCGGACTTCGCCAAGGTCGCCCACGCCTACGGACTGACGGCCTGCGCGCCGACGAGCTAGCCCTAGACCGGCTGCGCCTCGCCGAAGAGGACGTGCTCGGGCAGGCCCTTCAGACGGCGCCGGCCACGCTCTGAGAGCTCGACGCGGGTCATCCCCGCGGCGGCGTGACGGGTCCGCTCGGTCATCAGCAGCTCGCCCGCGCCCGCCACCGAGGCGACCCGCGATGCCGTGTTGACGGTCGATCCGAACCAGTCGCCGTTTCGCTCGACCGCCGGGCCGGTGTCCAGCCCCACACGAGCCAGGGGCAGGCCCTCTCTCTCGGCCAGGTCCAGGATCCGCCTGGCCAGCTCCAGTGCGGCGTGCCCGTCCTCGCTGCGCACCATCACCGCGTCGCCGATCGCCTTGACGACGTGGCAGCCATGCTCGCCCGCCAGGCGACAGATGTGATCGTGGAAGGAGACCGCCAGGTCCGCCCCGCGGTCGTCTCCGTGCTCGGCGGTGAACTCCGTGAAGCCGACCAGGTCGGCGAACAGGAAGGTGTGGAATTGGAAGACCATGGCTCGGGGCTTGGACTTTGCTCTACCACCGTTAAACGTGGACGAGCGCCCGTTCGTGAGGCGGCTTGGCGCCACGAACCCGGGAAGAATGCACGCTCAGCGGACGATCTCCAGGCCCGTGGACGAACGACGTAGAAGGAACCACGGCGCCACCGCGCCATTACGATGGGGTCACCCGCGGGCGCTAGCCGGCAGCCGCCAGGTCTACTCGGGCGGCCTGCCGAGCTCGCGCAGCGCGTCGTCGACCTCCGAGCGAACGTCCTCGGCGCCCACGTCCTGGCGCCCCGCCCCCCTGCGCTCGCGCTGGATCTCGACATAGATCTCCGCGCGGAAGATCGGAACGTCGCCCGGCGCCTGGATGCCCAGGCGCACCTTCGCCCCATCGACCGACAGCACCGTCACCTCGACGTCGTCGCCGATCATGATGCTCTGATTGAGCTTCCGCGTCAGGACGAGCACTCGGTAGGTCTCCCGTTTCGCTGATCGAACGGGCGTACCTGCCCACTGGCTCCGTTAGTGTGGAAGCGCATCATACCTAGACGCGCTGATCGCACCTGCTCGGCCTCGGCAGGCGGGCCGGCGGGGAACAACGAGGCACGCAGGCCGGTGCTCCTAGCATGCTGGTGTGAGGCTCTTCTCCATGAGCTCGACACAGCCTGCGTGCCCCCCGGAGTCTACTCAATCGGGAGCTGGCTGGGCGCTAGTTGCAGCCGGTGATGCCGCCGTCCAGGGGGATCACGGTCCCGGTCAGGTAGGCGCCGGCGCGCGAGGACAGAAACAGCGTCAGCCCGGCGACGTCGTCGGGACGCCCGATGCGCCCGAGCGGCACCATCCGCTCGACCATCTCGCGGCTCTCCTCGGTCTCGAACATGAAGGCCGTCATTTTGCTCTCGAACGGCCCGGGCGCGATCGCGTTGACGGTGATGTGCTCGCTCGCCAGGCGCCTTGCCAGGTGGCGGGTGAGCATGTGGACGCCCGCCTTGCTCGCGCTGTAGCTGTAGTTCTCGAGCGACGGCGCGCGTAGCCCGTCGATCGAGCCGATGTTGATCACGCGCGCGGGATCGGCCGCGTCCGCGGCGGCGCGCAGCGCCGGCAGCAGCGCGATCGTGAGTTCGAAGACGCCCTGAACGTTCGTGCGCAGCACCTTCTCCCAACCCCCGGCGGGAAACTCCTCGAGCGGCGCGCCCCATCCTGCACCCGCGTTGTTGACGAGGATGTCGAGCTCAGGGAAGCGCTCTGCGGTGGCCCGCGCCAGCTCCGAGGCGCCCTCCGGTGTCGAGACGTCGGCGGGGATCGCGTGGCAGTCGCCGAGCTGCGCGAGCTCCTTCGCCGCCGCCTGCACGTCCTCGCTCTTGCGCGAGGAGACGATCACCCTGGCACCGGCCTCCACCAGCCCGCGGGCGATCATCAGCCCGATCCCGCGGGAGCCGCCCGTCACCAGCGCCGTCTTGGCCGACACGTCGAACAGATCGCTCATTGGGCGCGAACCCTATCGGCTTGCGCCGCGATCGACGAGCGCCTCAGCGCGGTTTGACGATGTCGATGTGCCCGGCCGGAACCTGAACCTGACGGCCGCTCCTCAGCTCGGCGACCTGGACGCGATCGCGAGTGGCGAGGACGAGCGTGCCCTCGCACAGGTCCTCGGTCAGCCACTGGGCGCCCTGCACGATCCCCTCGGCGTAGCGGCCCTTGGTCGAGAAGTTGCCCCCGGTTTCGGCCCACAGCCGGCGCACGAGGTGCCCTGCGAGCGCGCGCTTGGAATTACGGCCCGCGTGCGCGCGTCTCGAGCAGACGGAGAAGTTGCCGCCCGCGAGGGTCGCCATCACGGTGCCGTTCCTGGCCTGCGTCAGCACGAACTTCCCGTCGAAGAAGCGCCCTGCCCACAGGCCTCCGGCGGGGGTGGCCGCCGTGACTCCGACCTCACCCTTCGTGGCTTCCACGACCGTTCCGAAGGGGACTTGCCGGGCCCCGGAAAGCGCCACGAAGCGCGCGCTGCCGGGCGTGCGCAGCGCCACCCGGCCCCTGCCGGCGACGATGTTCACGCTCCGGCCGAGGACGGGCCGTGGCAGTCCGGGCCTGGTCGTGCTCGCCTGGTTGATTTCGCCCGCCGTGAACGGAGGGCCGGGCAGGCTGACGGGCGCCAGCGTCGCGAACGTTTCATCGGCGCCTCTGGCTGTGCCGCCCGCGCCGGTGGCGGTGATCCTGAAGTGGTAGGTGGTGTTTTCGGAGAGGCCCGACACCGCGGCCGAGACCGCTACCGGGCCGGCTTCCGATCCCGGTTCGGGCGTGCAGGGCGCCGTCGAGCCGTAGGCGGTCGTGGTGCCGTATTCGACCACGCATGCCGTTACGGCGACGCCGTTGGGGTTCACGCTGGCATTCAGCGTGGCCGTGGTCTGGGTGATCGCGGTGGCCGGCGCCGTTTCGACCGTGGGGGCGGGCAGGTAGGTGTAGATCGGCCCGCCCGTGGAGCTGCCGCCTTCGTATTTGACGACGACTTCCTGTGCGCCCGTACCGTGCGGCGTCTTGGCCGTGATTTCTTTTTTGGAGACCACGTTCACTTCGCTGGCTTCGGCGCCGCCGATCATGACGGTCGCGCCCGGCAGGAACCCGGTGCCCTTGATCGTGATTTTCGTGCCGCCGCTCGCCGGGCCTTCTGGGGGTTCGATCGATTCGACCGTGGGCGGGACCGGGAGGTACTTGAACTTGGGCCCGCCGGTTGAGCTGCCTTCCCCATCCGTGACGACGACTTCCGCTTCGCCCGAGCCGGGCGGGGTAACGGCTTCGATGAGTCCTTCAGAGGCGCGGTTGGCTACCACGGCGAGCGCACCGCCGATCGTGACCGTCGAGCCTTCCTGGAAGCCCGTGCCCTTGATCGTGATTTTCGTGCCGCCGCTCGCCGGGCCTTCTGGGGGTTCGATCGATTCGACCGTGGGCGGGACCGGGAGGTACTTGAACTTGGGCCCGCCGGTTGAGCTGCCTTCCCCATCCGTGACGACGACTTCGGCTTCGCCCGAGCCGGGCGGGGTAACGGCTTCGATGAGTCCTTCAGAGGCGCGGTTGGCTACCAGGACGGGTGTGCCGCCGATCGTGACCGTCGAGCCTTCCTGGAATCCGGTGCCTTTGATTACGACCGGAGTGCCGCCGCTCGCCGGGCCTTCCGGGGGTTCGATCGTTTCGACCGTGGGCCCTGCCGCTGCCGCCCGCGCGGGCACCGCGAGCAGCAGGACGACCGCGAGCGCGGGCAGCACGCGGGCCGCGGCCTTGAAGGTCATGGGACTGCTGCGAAGGCGGTAGCGCATTGAGAAGGGTGTTCGGGAGCCTGTCGTAAACGGTGCCTGGCGCGCCAACCCCCCCGGGTCCGCCGCGGAACCCAGAAACACTGTACAAACGGCCGCCGGCGAGCGTCGCACTACCACCGGGATTCGCTGCCGCGCCCTTCAGCCCTTGCGCGCGGGCGCGATGATCGGGAATCTGTCGCATCGACCGCCGGCTGCCGCGCGACCGGCAAAGGCCGCTCGCCGGGCGGGGCGCTCGCATTGCGGGCGGGGTAGCATGGCCGGTGGCCGATGGAGTCAGCGATCGAGACCGACGGCTTCGCGGCGCGAGGTGAGCTGATCGACCTGCGCACGGGGCCGCGGCTGATGGGCGTGCTGAACGCCACCCCCGACTCCTTCTCCGACGCCGGGCGCTACCGCACGCTCGCACAGCGGATCGCGCGGGGCATCGAGCTCGTGGGGGACGGTGCCGACATCGTCGACGTCGGCGGCGAGTCGGCCGTCACGAGCCGGCCGGCGGTGGATGCCGACGAGGAGATCACCCGCGTGGTGCCGCTCATCGAAGGGCTGCTCGCGCGCGTGCAGACGGTGGTCTCGATCGACACCTACAAGCCGGCCGTGGCGCGCGCGGCGATCGCCGCCGGCGCGAGCATCGTCAACGACACGAGCGGCCTGCGGGACCCGGAGCTCGCCGACGTGTGCGCGGCAGCCGGAGCGGCGCTTGTGGTGATGCACACCCGCGCCCCGCCCAAGCGCCGTCTGCAGGACCCCGGCCTGTATGGGAACGTCGTCGAGGACGTGGTCGCGTTCCTGCGCGAGCGGACAGAGCTCGCGCGCCGGCGCGGCGTGCCCAGGGAGAGGCTGATCGTCGATCCGGGCCCCGACTTCTCAAAGACGCCCGCCCAGACGGTCGAGGTCCTGCGCCACGTTGCCACGATCGCGCGGCTCGGCTATCCGGTGCTGCTGGCGATCTCGCGCAAGGACTTCCTCGGCGCGCTGCTGCAGAGGCCGCCGCGCGCACGACTCGCTGGTACCCTTGCGGCGCTGGATCACGGTCTCAGCAGCGGAGCGCGAATCTTCCGCGTCCACGACGTCGCGCAGGCCAGGGACTTCATCTCGGCCCGCCTGGCGCTCGGGCAGGGTGGAAGATCTTCTGCCTCGCGCTGGCCGTAGACCAAACCAAACGCCCGGCTGGAGTGTTGTTGGTCGTTAGGAGTCACATGGTTCTCGCCCGCGAACATCGCCGTGCGCTCGCCATCCTCGGCGGCTCGCTGCTGCTGCTGTTGGCGCTGAGCGCGCCGGGCGGCTCGCCTGCCGCCTACGGGGCGCCGCCCGCGCGGCAGCACTCGAGCTCGGCCGGGCGCAACGGCGCCGGCGCCGGCTACCCGGCCGCTGCCTCCCGCCCGCAGTTCCGTCCGCGTCCGTCGGAATTCGCGCGCGCGAGTGCGGCCAAGAGTCACAAGCCGGCCCTGCACGGCAACCCCGCACGCGCGCTGCTCGCCTTCCAGGCGATGCAGAAGGTCTACTATCACAAAGGCCCGCACCTCTATGCGGGCGAACCCTTCTCCTACCTGTGGCCCTTCTCGCAGGCGTTTGCCGCCACGGTCAGCATGGCCAACGTCCCCCACCTGGGGGTCTCGCTCTCGCACGAACTGCAGGCGCGCCTGGCCGGCCTGAGCTCCTATCTGGACACCGACAACTCCGGTGCCTCGGAAGGCATCTACCTGAGCACGCTGCCCGCATTCGACGGGGCCGTGGCACCCCCCGCGGGACCGGGCGGGACCAAGTACTACGACGACAACGACTGGATCGGGATCGAGCTCGTGCGCATCTACAGGCTCACCCGCAGCGCCCCCGTGCTCGGCAGCGCCGAGGGGATCATGGCCTTCGAGATGGCCGGCTGGCAGACGAACCCCGCGCTGGGCTGTCCGGGCGGCCTGCCCTTCGCCAACACCGCTTCGAACAGCGAACGCAACACCGTCACGACGGCTCCGGCCGCGGAGCTGGCCACCCAGCTCTACCGGATCACGCGCAACGTCCAGTACCTGCAGTTCGCCGAGATGGCCTACGAATGGGTGCGCAGGTGCCTGCTGGAGCCGAGCGGGATGTACGCGGACCACATCAATCGCAAGGGCGTGGTCGAACCGCAGCTGTGGAGCTACAACCAGGGGACGATGATCGGCGCCGGTACGCTCCTGTACCAGGCCACCCACAACGGCGCCTACCTCTATCAGGCGCGTCAGACCGCCAAGGCCGCGCTCGCCTACTTCACGCCGGAAAGGCTGGCCGGCGAGATCCCGTTCTTCCCCTCGATCTACTTCCGCAACCTGCTCTACCTGGATTCGGTCACCCACGACCCGCCGGGGCCGAAGATCGCCCAGGAATACGTCAACGACGCCTGGCAGCACCTGCGCCTGCGAAATGGCCTGTTCGTCGCCGGCTCGCCCGCCTCCGCCCAGCTGCTCGTGCAGGCGGCGATCGTCCAGATCTACGCGCTGCTGTCCTCCCCGGCCAGCACCTACTTCTAGAGCCGGGCTGCGCCCGCAAGGCGCGGCCAGCCCTGGCGGCGCGGCCCGCCCTGGCGGGGCGGCCCGCGCTGACCCGACGGCGCGTCGAACGCTCGTCTAAACGGCCGCTGCCAGTGCGGGCCGGCCGGCAGGGCTGCCGATAGGAATCTGGAAACCATGCAGCGGGCACAACTACTGAGACAGCTGGTGCTCGACTCGCGATACGTAGTTGACGAGCGGCTGGTGGCAGCGGCGGTCCTCGCCAGAGGCGCGGCTCGCCGCGCGATCCCCGAGGTCTCGTTTCGCAACGACGTCCGCGAGCCGCAGGTCCGCTCCTTCCGCCCCAGCAGGAAGGCGCGGTCCTTCCGACCCTGCAACGTCGGCTCCCCGTCCCGCCACACCCAAATCGCGCGATGGCACAGGAGCTAGGCACGGCGATGCTCCGGGTCTCTGCCACGATCGTCACCGAGCTACTCGGCAGGCACATCGAGCAGGGGGAGGCACTCGTGGAGCAGGCCACCTTCATCGGCGAGGTCGGCGAGCACGAGCGATGGAGGGCGGCCCGCCACCAGTGGATCGAGCTGACCGTGCGGACCCTGGGTCACATCTACAACGGCTCACAGGAGGCCGACAGCTTCAGCAAGGTCGCCTCCGCCCCGCCCGACGGCCAGCCGTGGCAGGTCGAATGCAAGCGCGACGCGGCACGGGTGCGGGAGGCCGTCGACCTGATGATCTCCTTCAAGGATCGACTCGAGCTCGAGGAGGAGCTGACCGCCGAGGGCGGACCTGCGCAGGCGCCGTCCGCCGCCGCCGAGCTCGAGCCGCAGCAGACCGAGAAGCTCGAGCCGCAGCAGACCGAGGGGGCCGAGGAGGTCGAGTCCGGGCCCTCACCCGCCGTCGGCGCCGAGCTCGCGCCGGCCTCATCGCCGGGCGCGGCCCTGGAGCAGGCGCCCGCGGCCCCTCCCGAGCTCGCGCACGAGACGGCCAACGGCTCGCCGTCGTCGCTGTCCAGCAGAACCGTGACCGAGCTCATCTCCAACGGGAGCGGGCGCGTGTTCCTCCTGCACGGGCGCAACGACCGCTGGAAGCAGGCCGTCGCGAACCTGCTCGAACAGACGGGCTCGCACGAGGTCGCCGTCCTGAACGAGCGGCCCGGCGACCGCATGGCGCTGGGCAGCAGCTTCGAGAGGCACTCGCCGGGGTCGCGCTACGCGGTCATCCTGCTGACCGCCGACGACATCGCTGCGCCGCGTCTGGAGTCCGAGCGCGAGCCCTTCTACTCGCCCCGCGCCCACCAGGAAGTCGTGTTTGCGATGGGCATCCTCGTGGCTGCGCTCACGCCGCGCTTTCTCTGCGTGCTGTATGAGGACGGCGTCGAACTGCCGTGCGACCTGGACGAGGTCACATATCTGCGCCTCGACCAGGCCGGCGGCTGGCAGACCAAGCTGCTGCTGGCGCTCCGTGGCGCCGGCTTCGACTATGACCTGAACCGGCTGGCGGCGAAGATCGCCTGACGCGGCGCCTCTTAGTCCGCTTTCGCGTACTCGCCCTGTATGTACAGAAACGCCCCGGCACCGGCCGCTCCGCCCAGGAAATCGGCCAGCAGGTAGATCCAGATGTTCGACCATTCGAACGCTCCCAGCACCGTCGCCCCGAGCGCGATCGCGGGGTTGAACGCGGCCCCGGAGATCCAGCCCACGGAGATCGCGCCGACGACGACCAGGAATCCGATCGCCAGGCCGTAGAACGAGTTGCCCTCGGTGCCCTTCGCGGTCGCCACGTTCAGCACGATGTAGGCGAGCGCGAACGTGAACAGGAACTCGACCACGAGCATCTTGCCGGTCGTCGCGGTCGCGCCGGCCGTCTCTTTGCCGCCGACGGCGTTCACGAGCAGGCCGGCGAGCGCCGCGGCGATGAACTGCGTGACCATGTAGGCGACATATTCGTTGGCCTTGATCTTGCCTCTGATGAAGACCGCCGTGCTGACCGCCGGGTTGTAGTGGCCTCCGGAGACGTGCCCGCCGGCGAACACGATCACCATCAGCACCGAGCCGATCGCCAGCGGCGCGAGCACGGCTCCGGATTTGTTCGCCGACTCCGTGGCCATGCCGACCGTGAACACGAACAGGAACATCCCGATGAACTCGACCGCGAGCTTCCGATCTAGGGGGTAACTCATACTGCTCCTTTAGTTTCGAGGAGTGACTCGGCTGACCGCCCTGCCCGCCGATCGGATAGGGACCGGCCCTCCCGCTGAGCGCGGGCAGGATGCTACTCATGGCGAGAGACGGGCGCCTGTCGGCGGCTCGGCCGCCGAGCTCGCAGCAGCCTCGTTCGACCAGACCGAAGCGACGGCGATGGCAGACCGAAGCGACGGCGATGGAATTCGACCTGCAGCCCCAACACGCCTAGCCCGGCGTGAGCCCATGGAGGAGTCGCTGCGCGCGCATCGAATCGAGAGGCGGCGCCAAACGGCGCCGGTTACAGAAGGGAGAATCTATGCGAGGTGTAGGCCGTGCGCTGTTCGTGGGCATCCTCTTGATGATCGCGGGCATCCTCAACATCATCTACGGCATCGCCGCGGTGGGCGATGCCAAATTCTTCGTCAACGACACCGCATACGTCTTCTCGAGCCTGCATACGTGGGGCTGGATCACGATCATCCTCGGCGTCATCGAGCTCACCGCCTCGTTCTCGCTGTTCGCGGGCAACGCCTACGGGCGCGTGGTCGGGATCATCGCCGCGACGCTCGGCGCGATCGGCGCGCTGCTGAACGTCGGCGGAGCCCACCCGTGGTGGTCGCTCGGCGTGTTCGCGCTGTGCGTGTGGTGCGTCTACGGGCTGTTCATCCTGGGCGAACCCGAGAACGTCTGAGAAGAAGCCGGGGGGGTCGGCGCGCCCGAACCCCCCCGGGAGGGGCGACTAGACGGACGTCGCCCGCGCCATGCCCTCGGCTGCGACTGCGTCGGGCGCCAGCAGCGCCTCGCCGTGGCGGATCAAATCCGCCGCGCGCTCGGCGAGCGCGATCGTCGGCGCGTTCGTGTTCCCGCGCGGAACGGTGGGCATCACCGATGCGTCGACCACGCGCAGACCCGCGACGCCGTTCACCCGCAACTGCCCGTCGACGACCGCATCTGCATCGTCGCCCATCCGGCACGTGCCGACCGGATGGTAGATGGCAAAGGTCGTGCGGGCCACGTGCGCGCGAAGCGCCTCCTCGGAGTCGCCGTCGGGCGCCGTGAAGGGCTCGGCGCAGTAGGGAGCCATGGCCGGCCGCGAGCAGATCTCGAGCGTCAGCCGAAGTCCCGCGATCATGCGCTCCATGTCATCGCCCTGCGTGTAGAACTCGTTGCGCACGATCGCCTTTGCCGTGGGGTCGTTCGAGGCGAGCCGCACCGAGCCCCTGCTGCGCTCGGTGAGCAGGCAGGGCGTGACCAGCACGCCATGGGCTTCCGGGTCGCTCATGCCCTCGTCGACGAGCTGAAGGGGCATCACGTGGAACTGCACGTCCGGGGCGGGCGCGTCGCGCGCCACGCGGGCAAAGCCCCCCGACTCGGCGAAGTTCGAAGCGAAGGGACCGGTGTGCGTCGCTTCATACTGCTCGAGCGCCCCGGGCTCGAGCGCGAGCAGCAGGCTCTGCGGCTCGGGGGTCTTCCATACCACGTACGTGGCCGGGTGATCTGACAGGTTCTCGCCCACCGTGGGGCGGTCCAGCAGCACGTCCACTTCGCGCATCTGCAGATGCTCGGCCGGCCCGATCCCCGAGAGCATCAGCAGCTGCGGCGAGTTGTAGGCGCCGCCGCACAGTAGGACCTCCTCGCACATGAACTGCTGGGCCTGCCCGAGCTGGCTCGCCTGCACGCCGACCGCGCGCGTGCCCTCGAACAGCACCCGCTCGACCTGCCAATAGGGCATCACGCGCAGGTTCTCGCGCTCGGCCACCGGATGCAGGTAGGCGACCGCCGTGCTCGCGCGCATGCCTTCGCGCTGGGTCAACTGGTACATGCCCACCCCGTCCTGCTCGGGACCGTTGAAGTCCTCGTTGTGCGCCAGGCCAGCCTGCGTCCCGGCCTCCACGAAGGCCGGCGTGATCAGGTTGCCCGAGCGCTGCTCGCTCACCGGCAGCGGTCCACCGACGCCGTGCCAGCGCGAGGCTCCGCGCTCGTTGTCCTCGGCCTTCAGGAAGTAGGGCAGCAGATCGGCGTAGGACCAGCCCTCCACCCCCCACTCGTCGTAGTCGAGACGGTTGCCGCGGATGTAGACCATCGCGTTGATCGACGATGAGCCGCCGAGCACGCGGCCGCGCGGCAGCGGGATGCGCCTGCCGTCGCACATCGGTTCCGGCGCCGAGCAGTAGTCCCAGTCGACGTCGGTCCGCGCGAGCTGCAGGTAGCCCATCGGCACGTGGATGTTCTGCTTGCTGTCGGGCGGTCCGGCCTCGAGCAGCAGCACCTGCACGCCCGGATCCTCGCTCAGGCGGTTGGCCAGTACGCAACCGGCCGATCCCGCTCCGACGATCACGTAGTCATACAGCATCCGATGCACGCTCCCCGCGGTGAACCATACCGCAAGCCACGCCGGCCAGCTCCTCAGCCGAGCAGCCAGATCGCGCCGTCGCGCACCTCGACGGGGTAGTGGCTGAGGGCGCGGGTGCCGGCGGTCGCCTTGATGGCGCCGGCCAGCGGCTTGAACGCTCCCTGCGGACCCCGCACCATCTTGCCGCTCCTGACGTCGTAGCGAGCCCCATGCCACGGGCATTCAAGACAGCCCTCGTCGGTCACGCGGCCCTTTCCCAGCGAGGCGAACAGGTGACGGCAGCGATTGGACACGGCGAACGGCTCGCCGCCGCTCAACCCCACAGCCAGCGGGCCATGCGAGGTCTTCTCCACCACCGTGACGTGCGCGTCGCCGAGCTCATCGACCGAGACGAGGCGGACGGGCGACTCTTCCTGGACGCTCACGCAGGGATCGTCTCACACATGCCACGTGCACGCGCGCGCGGGCGCGAGCGGGCGAGCCCCGGCGGGCGAGCCCCCAATCGATATCGGCCCCGCTATTGTCGCCCGCGCCATGCCCGGGCCGCACGACTCCAAGTCCGTTCCGCGGGAGGACCTCGAGGAGGTGCTCGAGCGCCGCGCGCTGACGCTCGATGCGGCCAGGGTCGAGGCGGTCGAGCGTCGCCATCGCGCCGGTGGGCGGACCGCGCGAGAGAACATCGCCGACCTCGTCGATCCGGGCAGCTTCGTCGAGTACGGGCGCTTCGCGATCGCCGCCCAGCGCGCGCGGCGCGAGGAGAGCGACCTGATCGCACATACGCCGGCGGACGGCATCGTCGGCGGCACCGCGCGAATCAACGGCGAGCTGTTCGCGCAGCGCAGCGCCTGCGCGGTGCTCTCATACGACTACACGGTGCTGGCCGGCACGCAGGGCGCCATCGGGCACCGCAAGAAGGACCGCCTGTTCGAGTTGATCGAGCGCATGCGCCTGCCGACCGTGTTCTTCGCCGAGGGTGGCGGCGGGCGCCCGGGCGACACCGACTATCCCGTCGTCTCGGCGCTCGACTGTCGCGCCTTCGCACTGTGGGCCGGGCTCTCGGGCGTGGTGCCCCGCATCGCGCTCGTCGCCGGCCGCTGCTTTGCCGGCAACGCCGTCATCGCCGGCTGCTCGGATCTGATCGTCGCCACCGAGAACGTCTCGCTGGGGATGGGCGGGCCGGCGATGATCGAGGGCGGCGGGCTCGGCAAGGTCGATGCCGACGAGGTCGGGCCGCTGGCGATGCAGGCGGCCAACGGGGTGATCGACCTCGCCGTTGCCGACGAGGCACAGGCGACCGCGGCGGCAAAGCGCCTGCTCGCCTACTTCCAGGGCGCTACGCCCTTCGGCGAGGCTCCCGATCAGGAGCGCCTGCGCGAGATCGTTCCCGCCCGCGAGCGACGCGCATATGCGATCAACCCCATCATCGAGACGCTCTGCGACCACGGCTCGGTGAGCTTCCTGCGCGAGCGCTTCGCGCCCGAGATGGTGACGGCGCTCGCGCGCATCGACGGCCGTCCGCTCGGCCTGATCGCAAACAACACGATGCACATGGCCGGCGCGATCACGAGCGAGGGGGCCGACAAGGCATCACGCTTCATGCAGCTCTGCGACGCCTTCGGGCTGCCACTCGTCTCGCTCGTCGACACGCCGGGGATGATGGTCGGACCCGACGCCGAGGCCACTGCACTCGTTCGCCATTCCTCGCGCCTGCTCGTCACGGGCGCCGCCCTGCGCGTGCCGCTCATCGCCGTGATCCTGCGCAGGGCCTACGGCCTCGGCGCTCAGGCGATGATGGCCGGCGGTCTGCACGAGCCGCTGTTGACCGTCGCCTGGCCGACCGCCCACCTGGGACCGATGGGCCTGCAAGGAGCGATCAAGCTCGGCTATCGCAAGGAGCTCGAGGCGATCGCGGACGAGAGCGAGCGCGAGCAACGCCTGCGCCAGCTGACCGCCGCGGCCGAGCAGCACGCAAGCGCGCTCAACTCGGCCACGCTCTTTGAGCTCGATGACGTGATCGACCCGATTGAGACCCGCTCGCTCATCACCGCTACGCTGAGCGCCGCTGCAGGCGTTCGTGATGGTGGCGGCCGTCGAGGCTTCGTGGACACGTGGTAGACGGACCCTCATCGACGATGCGGCGAACGCAGCTCGCCGCCATCGGGATCGCGTCGAGAGTGCCTGCCTGCCCGGTGTAGTCGGCAACCAGGGCTCGCAAGGCCGCGTATCCGTCACACTCGACTCCATACTCGACCAGGTAGGAGCGCTCCGGCCCGCTCGCCGGGCGGTCGGTTATGCGCACGACGCCGTTAACCCTCTGGCCATAGAGAACTCGCAGGCCGCCCGTGAAGCGGTAGCGGCCGAGCTCCACCTGATCGATACGCGTGACTTCACTTGCGACCATCGGTATCTCCTCGAGTCGCCTGGCCTGGCGGGTGTAATCCGCCACCAGCGCTTCCAGCGATGAGTCCCCATCGCTCGCAAGGCAGCTGTCGACGAAATAGCAACGTCCCGGCTCCTCGGCCGGCTGATCGGTGATGTGCACGAAACGGTCGACCCGCTCCGCATAGAGGATCCGCTCCGAACCGCGGACCGTGTAGCGTCCGAGCTCAAGACGATTACACGACGCAATCGCCTCTGCACCGTTTGTGCTCATAGGTCTCTCTCCGAGTTGTGTACCGGCGACGCACGGTCGCGTGTCGCTCATTTGAGTGACACGCGCTCTCATTCGACTGTCTCAAACTCGAGGGTCGCCGTTTTGCGTGATCCGCCGTCGCGCGCTCCCCGTTTGAGTTAATTCGAGAGCTGCGCGAGCCTCCACGGCGCACATCCACCGCGTGAGTCACAAACGCCGCCAAAAGACATGCAGGCGTCAGCAGCCGCACACCGGACAACATCGCATTCCCCCAATCCCCGCGTACGAGGGATTTCCAAGTTGGTTAAAAGTACTAACAGCCTTGGCGAGGCCCGTGGTGTGCCAATGTGGTGCGGGGGGTCATGCAAAATGCACCACTTGGTCCCATTCGGAGCGCTGCTGCAGGGAATGGCGCTTGGGCTCGGCTGCTTGGGCGCCGGTTGGGCTCAGCTGCTGGGCGCTTCAGGCGGATTGCCCTCCCCATCGCCCAGCTCCTCCAGGCGCAGCGCCACTTCCAGCTCCGCGTGGCAGCTGTAGAGCGGGCGGCCGAGCTGCGTCTCGATCGTCTGCAGCCGGCGCTGAACGGTGTGCCGGTCCACGCCGAGTGCGGCGGCGGCGGTTGCCGCGTTGCACCCGGCGGCGAAGTAGGCGCGCAGCGTTTCGCGGGACACCTTGCCGCCGCTCTTCTGGCCGTCTAGCGGCGAGAGATGGATCTCCCGCAGTGATCGGGCAAGCTCGCGGTCGCGCAGCATCGCCGCGAGCAGCGCCACGTCGGCATAGCGCGTCAGCCGCTGGGGCCTGCGCAGCGCTACGAGCATCGCGGCCTGGGCCTGGCGGTGGGTGAGACGCCAGCCCTCGAGCGCCCGCGCCGGCTCGCCGATGGCCAGCGAAACGTCGTCCTGGGACTCGTCCGGCAGGTGGCGTTCGATGTCCTCGATCGCGAGCCTGCGCTGACCGCCGAACCACGCCCACACCGTCTGCTCGCTGCGGGACACGCTCAACAGCGCGCGGTCGAGCTTCGCAGCCAGGCTGCGCAGCGCCTCGGCGGCCCCGTTGCCGGATGCGATCAGGGCGAGGTGCTCTGCATCGAGCTCATAGCCGAGCTGCGTGGTGTCCACGGGCGCACCCGCGAGCAGCCTCTGCACCTGCTCGGCACGGCGCAGTTCGGGCGAGCGTGCCGTGCGCACGAGCTCCTGCTGGTACTCGTGGGCGATCGACGCGGTGAAGTGGTCCAGCAGCGCACCCTGCGTCCTCAGCACATGGCGCAGGGCGACCGTGTCGTCGGCGAACTCGCTGCTCTCCGCCGCCTCCATGACGAAGTCCCCCAGCAGCGTGTGGCCTGCGTTGTAGCGGAGCAGCACCCGCTCGAGACTCACCCCGTTGCGCGCCGCGCGGCGTGCCTGGGCGACCGCCGCCGGGGGGATCGAGCCGAACCACTCCTCTCCCTGCGCGACGGCCATCAGTCCGTAGTCGACCGCCTCCGCCACGGCCGCCCGCGCGCCGGCGACATACTCGTCGTCCTCGCCCACAGCCGGATCGAAGCCCACTTCGCGGAAGCGCGCGAAGATCGCCTCCTCGAGGTCTGCGCGGCGCGCCTGCAGGAGCTCGGCCAGGCCGCTCCTGAGGCCCTGGACCGACGCGGGCCCTCCGCGCCTCCTCACCGCGTCAACGCGCATGTGGCGAGATTACAGGTATGTGGGGCGCTTAGTCCCTTCGATGCAGCTCGACCGGCGGCAGATCCCGCACCTCGTCCCTGCTCAGCACGAGCTGAACGCCGTCGACGGAGACGTCCTTGACGGCGGCGATCGGAATCGCGAGTTGCTTGCGGCCCCACAGGTGCCCCTCCTGGAGAAGCACGTGCGTGACCCGGTGGCCCTCGGGATCGATGACGAGTCCCTGGATCTGCCCGATGTTGCCGTCGGTGGCGTGCACGTGATCGCCGCGACGAAGCTCCACCTCGCCGCCCGGCACGCGGTCGACGAGGTACTGCGCGCTCTGGGCGGCCATTGCGCCCATGTCCATGCCGACGCCGGTGCCCATGTTGAGCCCGTAGTAGGGCCAGGCGAGCATCTCGCCCGCCCCGTAGCCCATCTGCTCGCCTTCTTCCATCAGGAAGCGTGTTTCTTCGGCCTCCTCGAGCGCGTTGAACTCGTTCATGCCGCAGCGCAGCCGTATCCCCTCAGCCGTCGCCTCGACGAGCTCGACGGGTACGAGCCGGCCGAGCTCCCCGCGCCCCTGGGGCTCGACCACGACGTGCGTGAGGGCGCGGGCGACCGGATCGATGACCACGCGAGTCAGCCTTCCGCAGGCGCCCTCGCTGCAGGTGACCTCCACGCCGATCGCGTACTCGCTCTCCCCGCCCATCACGCGGTCATCCTGACAGCTATGCGAGAGCCGTTGCGCGCAAGGCCCCGGTCGACTCGACGGCGGCGAGGTAGAGGGCGGCCTGGACACGCGCGACGGCGCCCACCGAGCTGTCGGGAGGCAGCAGCTCCGGATGGTGCAGCGGTCGGGCCTTGAAGCCCTCGGCACCGTCGAGACCGACGAACGCCATCGCGATCGGCGAGAGCGCGCTGAAGAAGGCAAAGTCATCGGAGCCGCACGATCGCCATTCGCCCGCGGCCGTGAGACCGGCGCCCGAGAGCAGCTCGCGTGCGAGCGCGACGATGTCCGGGTCGTTCTCGAGCGCAGGCTCGCCGGGCACGAGCGTCACGCTGCCGCGACAGCCGTGGGCGGCCGCGACTGCCCCGACGACCTCCTCGACCATCTCTCGCAGCGCGAGACGATCCTCCGGGCGGTGCGCGCGCAGCGATGCTCGCGCGCGCGCGCTGCGCGGGGATCACGTTCTCGGTGGTGCCGCCCTCGCAGCACGCCGACCGTGAGCGCGGCCGGGCTCAGCGGATCGATCCGCCTCGCGAGCTGCGCGTGCAGGGCCACGACGATCTGCGCGAGCGCGAGGATCGGATCGCGCCCGTGATGCGGGTAGGCCCCGTGCGAGGGCTCCCCCTCGACGGTGATCTCGACGGAGTCGCTCGACGCGTTGATCGCGCCGGGGTCGAGCGCGACGGTGCCCCAGGGCAGCTCGGGATGGACGTGCGCAGCCACGACCGCCGCCGGCGCGATCGCCGCCAGCTCCTCGCGCGCGAGCTGCTCGGCGCCCGAGGGATAGGCCTCCTCGCTCGGCTGGAAGATCGCGGTGAGCGCGGCCGGCAGCTGCTCGCCGAGCGCGTGCGCCGCGCGCGTCGAGCGCGACCAGCGCCGCCATGTGGACGTCGTGCCCGCAGGCGTGCATCACGCCGCCGGCGGCGCGGAAGGGGGCGTCGGTGCGCTCGCGCACGGGCAGGCCGTCGAGCTCGGCCCGCACGGCGACCGTGGGGCCCTCGGCGGGGCCCACGCGGGCGATCCGCCCGGTCCCGGCGACGGTGGTGCACGGCACCGGCAGCTCCTGCGCGACGGCGGCGGCCGTCTGCTCCTCCGCGTGGGCGAGCTCCGGGTGGCAGTGCAGCCGATGGCGCAGCGCGACGGCCGCGGGAAGCTCGCGCTCGATGCCGGCGAGCAGCGCTCGCAGCAGCGCGTCAGTAGACAGCGGCATAGCGCCTGCACATCTCGCCGAGGTCGAGCGCCGCGACCGCCTCGAGCTCGGCGCGCTTGACGGCGACGTAGGCCTCGTACAGCAGCGGCGGCATCCACCCGCGAGCGGTGTCGTCCTCGGCGAGCGCCTGCAGCGAGTCCTCGAGGCGACGCGGGCAGCGCCGCGACGCCGTAGCGGGCGGCCTCGTCCTCGGTCGAGGGTCGCCGGATCGACGGTCGAGGATCGGCGGCGCGGGCAGCCGCGCGCGCACGCCGTCGAGCCCCGCGCGCACGATCGCGCCGAGCGCCAGGTAGGGGTTGGCGGCTCGCGTCCGCGCCGCGGTACTCCAGGCGCAGCTGCCGACGCGGGCTCGGCGCCGGCGAGCGCGACTGAGCGGCGGGATGCGCAGCAGCGCTTCGCGGTTGCGCTCGGCCAGGCAGACGGCGCCGGCGCTCCAGTGGTGGGGCGCAAGGCGCGCGGCCGAGGGCGGGCTCGGAGCGGTCAGCGCGCTGAGCGCCGCCGCGTGGAGCAGGATCCCGGCCGCGAAGCGCTCGCCGAGCTCGCTCAGGCCCGCCGGACGGGCGGCGTCGTAGAGCGCGGACGCCCGCCCGCGTCGAGCAGGCTGAGGTGGATGTGCACGCCGTTGCCCGCGTCGGCGGGGTCGAGCAGCGGCGCGAAGCTCGCGCGCAGCTCGTGGCGGCGGGCGAGCTCGCGCACGACCTCCTGGAACACGACGCTGCGATCCGCGCCGCGGCCAGCCCCTCGGCGGGCTCGACCGGGATCTCGAACTGGTGCGCGGCGAACTCGGAGGTGAGCAGCTCGGGCTGGACCCCCGCTTCGAGCAGCGCCCCCATGAGCTCGGCGGCGAACGGCTCGGCGCGGCGCAGCGCCTCCAGCGAGAAGGGCAGCGCCGAGCGGCGCGTCGGAGAGGAGCTGGAACTCGTGCTCGAAGCTCGCCACGACGCGCAGCGCCGAGCTCCTCGTCGAGCTCGCGCGAGGGCGTCGCGCAGGAACTGCCGCGGGCAGCACTCCCACGGTTGGCCGTCGGTCTCGGTGATGTCGCACAGCATCGAGCGCGCAGCGCGCCGCCGCGATCGGCGCCGCCTCGACGCGCACGTGGGTGTCGCGATCCGGCAGCAGGCGCAGGTCGCCGGTCGAGCCGAACGGGTTGGGCTCGGCGAGCGGGCCGAGCGGCGTGAGCGCGTGGTTCGCGGGCACCCAGCCGACGCCCAGCTCGAGCCGCGCGCCGAGCTCGGCGGCGAGCAGCGAGCGGCCCCGCACGATCGCGCCGAGGTCGCAGCAGACGAGCGCGACGAGCTCGGCTCGCGCTCACCGCCGCATCTCCGGCGTGGCGGTGCCGTTGTCCCACGGGCCCTCGCGCAGGCCGAGCGCGCTCGGCGCCGCGAGCGCACCGCGGGCGCATCCTCGGCGAAGACGATCGCGATGATGCCGCCCGCGGGCATGTCGCGCCGCTCGACAGCGGCCGCCAGGCGCTCCTGCGGCTGCAGGTGTATGCCCGCCGCTGCCCGAGCGAGGGGTAGGTGTCGGCCACGCCGTACAGGCTTCCGCCGGGGCCGCTGAGGCGGCCGATCAGGCAGGCGAAGTGCCCGACGTCCCAGTCGGGCGCGCGGGCCGTCCAGGCGGCCGTCGAGCAGGTAGTCGAGCAGCTCCTCGGCGCCGCGTGCGAGCCCCACAGGTGGCGGGTGGCGAGGTTGGCGACGAGCGTCGCCGGGCGCTCGAGGGCCGCCGACGGCCTCGAACAGGCCGCCGAGCGTCCCGGGCGTCCACGGCCCGCTGTAGGGGATGGCCGCCAGCGCGAGCGCTCGAGAGCTCCCGCGACCGCGCCGGCGAGCCCGGCAGCCGTCGTGCCGGAGACGCGAGGCGTCGTCGACGAGCGGCAGCGACAGCCGGTAGTCGCGCCGGCCCCGCTCGCCGCGGGGCAGCGCGCCCGGATCGCGCGCGCGCCGAGACGATGCTGCCCGCGGCCAGCGCCACGGCGTCCTGATCGAGCGGCCCGCGATTCGTCCCCCTCGATGCCCGCCGCGCGCAGCGCCAGCGCGCCGCAGAACGCCCCGCACAGGTCGTCTCTCTGCGGCAGCTCGCGGCTGTGGACCGCCAGCAGCTCGCGCGCCCCCGGAAGCAGATCGAGATCGAGTCGCCTCAGCTCGTGCGTCACTGCCGGGCATCCTACGGCGCCGTCGTCGGGGCCACGGGATAATCGCGATATCGGCGAGCAACCTCCCAGCGACGCGGCCGGACCACGCCGCGACTCCCGGTCGCCTCGCCTGGACGCGGCGTGCGGCCGATTGGATCGTGCCCGAGGAGAACCCGACCCGGGTGGTGTACGGGATCATCCTCGTCGGCGCGCTGATGGCGGCCGAGAGCGGCCATCACGAGAGCTACGCGGACATGGTCGCCTCGGCGTGCATCGCGACCGGGCGTACTGGCTGCTGCATGCCTACTCGAGCGTGCTCGGACATCGCCTGGCCACCGGCGGCGCCTCACCGTGCGAGCGCTGTGGATGTCGCTCGTCGAGCGAATGGGCGATCGTCAAGGGGGCCGCGATCCCGCTGCTCGCGCTGCTGCTCGCCTGGGCCACCGGAGCCGCTCAGGAAACGGCCGTCACGGCGGCGCTGTGGAGTGCCGTGGCGGGCATCGTCGCGTTCGAGCTGGCGGCCGGAATACGCTCTCACGCCAGCGCCGGCGAGCTGGCGCTGCAGGTGGGAGTCGGCGCGACGATGGGGATCGCGATCCTCGCGCTGAGGATCCTGCTGCACTGATTTGCCGCCAATGTGAAGCCGAATTTCGGTGCTAATCCCCACCTCGCCAGAGCGCCGCCATGGGATACTTCAGCTCAGCAGATCCCATGACCGCATCTGGCCTGTGATCGAGCGGGAAGTCGAATGTCATCGTCAGAGCGTCGACAGGGAGATTCGAGCGGGGTCGGTCGCTCCCCTCTATGAACGCCTGCCGCACGGGCCCCACCGCCTCGACCACAGGGAGGTCATTCGCCATCAGCGCGCCCGCATACAGGGGGCGATGGTCGAGGCCGTCGCCGCGAGCGGCTACGAGGGTGCGAGCGTCAGGCAGGTCGTCGGCCTCGCCGGCGTCTCGCGGCGGTCGTTCTATGAGATTCGCGAACAAGCAGGAGTGCTTCCTGGCGACCTACGATGTGATCGCGGCGCGCGGCTCAAGCAGATCCGCCAGGCCTACCGGGCGACCGAAGGCGAGCTCGAGGACCGCCTGCGGCCCGCCTACGAGGCGTTCAGCGAAGGGGCGGCCGGCCGCTGGAAGGGGGCGCGCTCGTGATCGTCGAGGCGCAGACCGCGGGTGCCGCGGGCCTCGAGCGGCTGCGCCGCACGACCGCCGCCTGCGAGCAGATGCTGTTCGCGAGCTTTGCCGGCGCGCCGCGGGCGAGCCCCCTGGCGATGCCTGCGATCAGGGCGATAGTGGGCGGCCTCCATGCCGCGCTGTCGCGATGCCTGCGCGAAGGGGACGCCGGGCAGCTGCCCGCACTGACCGAGAGGATGCTGCACTGGACGGTGCTCTTCCAGACGCCCGCCGCCGCTCGCATGGCGGCGCGGGTCTCCCAGCACGAGCTGGAGGACATCGCGCACGGTCCGGGCGCCAACGGCCGTGCCGGCGCCAACGGCCGTGCCGGCGTCAACGGCCGTAGCCGGCGCTGGCGAGCGTGCCGGCGCTGGCGCAGACGATCGCGCGCGCCTGCTGGCACAGGCCCTGCGCCTGGCGCTGCTCGACGACCACAAGGAGCTGAGCGCGGCGCAGATCGCGCAGGAGGCGGACGTGCCGATCGACGTGTTCTTCGAGCTCTTCGCCGGCAAGGACGAGTGCTATCTGGCGGCGCTGGAGATGTTGGAGGGGAGCTGCTGGGACTTCTCAGCCGCTCGCGGCGCGCAGGGCGAGGCCTGGCCGCAGGGCGTTCGCCGGAGTGATCGCGCTGCTGATGGGCTACCTGGCCGCGCATCCCCTCTACGCTCAGACGATCGCCGTCGGAGCCTGCGCCGCCGGAGCGCGGGCGGCGAGCGCAACCTCGAGATCGGCTACGGCCTGGCCGCGCTGCTCATCGAGGGAGCGCCGGAGCCGGCGCACGGCGGGCTGGCACTCGAGGGTGTCGTGGGCGCGATCGCCCACACGATCCGCTGCCAGGTGGCAAGCCGGCAGGTGGCGCTGTTGCCGGCCGTGTCAGACCACCTGGCCTACGTCGTGCTCGCTCCCTTCATCGGCGCCGACGCGGCCGCGGAGATCGTGATCGAAGATCCGCGCGGCGCCGGCCCCGCGAGCGCCGTGGCGGAGCAGTCAGTCCAGCTCGGCCTGCACCCAGGCGCAGCCGCTTGAGAGATCCTCCACGCCGAGCGCCGCGGCGACGTTGAGGGCCATGCCGTGGCGGAAGAAGTCGTCGAGCCTCTCGGGCTCGGCGCCGGAGAGGGAGCGCGCGAGCTCCACCAGCTCGGCGTAGCGGTGGCGCACGCGGTCGCGCACGAGCTCATCCTCGCAGGCCGCGTAGGACTGGTGCTGGAGCATCAGATAGTCGCGGTCGCTTGGACAGCAGCTCCTTGTAGGCGCGCCCCATCGCCTCGAGCGCGTCCTCGCAGTCCGCGGGCGCGCGCCCCTGCTCGTAGTCGCGCGGCGGCCTGCGCTGAAGGTGTCGGCGACCCGTTCGAAGCTGCGCTCCAGCGCGGCCAGGAACAGCTCGCGCTTGGTCGGAAAGAGGCTGAACACGTATGGCTGGGCGACACCGACACGGCGCGCGATGCTCTCGACCGTGGTGCCGTGCAGGCCACCGTGCGCGAACTCGTGCACGGCTGCGCCGATCAGCGCCTCGCGCCGCTCGGCGGCGGGGACGCGACGGCGGCGTGGCCGGCGCGGGCGCGCCGCTCACGCTGCCTCCCCGCTCACGCCGCCTCCCCGCTCAGGGCGGTCATGCCCTCGCGCAGCTCGACGGCCGGCCGCGGGCGCGCGATCGGCGCCGGCGCGCGGTGCCGAACGGCAGCGCCAGCACGACGAGCGCACCGGCGGCGAGCACCGCGACGCCCACCCACATGGCGGGAAGCAGTCCGTTGAGGAAGGCCTGCGGGGAGAGGTAGCTGCCGGCCCCGGTGAAGACCGACGCGAGCACCGCGACGCCGAGCACGCCGCCGACCTCGCGGATCGCGTTGTTGGCGCCCGAGGCCTGGCCGGCCTGCTCGGTGCGCACCGAGGAGAGGACGGCGTTGGCGGAGGGAGCGAACACCAGCGCCATGCCCGCGCCGGCCATCACGAACGGAACGATCATCTGCGAGTAGTGCATGTGGGTGGAGAGGGTGCTCGCGAGCCAGGCGAGCGCAGCGGCCTGCAGCGAGAGGCCGGCGATCATGAACGGGCGGCTGCCCAGGCGCTCGGAGAAGACGCCCGCAAGCGGGGCCACGATCATCGTGGCGCCCGTCCACACGAGCAGCTTCAGCCCGGCCTGCAGCGGCGTGTTTCCAAGCACGTCCTGCATGAACTGGGAGAGGAAGAAGATCGAGCCGAACATGCCGAAGTACATGCTAAGCGAGGCTACGTTGGTCACCGCGAAGGAGCGCCTGGCGAAGAAGGACATCGGCAGCATCGGCTCGCTGCTGCTGCGCTCGCGCACGACGAAGCCGGCCAGCAGCAGCGTGCCGGTGATCAGCGACGCGAGGACCGTCGTGCTCGTCCAGCCGAGCGACTGCGCGCGGATCAAGGCCGAAGACGACGCCGAACGCGCCGGTCGAGGCGAGCGCGAGACCGGCGAGGTCGAGCGAGCCGTAGGGCCCGCGGCTCTCCTGCAGCCAGCGCAGCGCCAGCGGGCCGAGGACGATGCCGATGGGGACGTTGATCCAGAAGATCCAGTGCCAGGAGATGCCCTGCACGACGGCGCCGCCGATGAGCGGGCCGACCGCCACGGCGACACCGCTGATGCCCGACCAGACGCCGATCGCCAGGCCACGCCGCTCGGGCGGGAACGCCTCGGCGAGCAGGGTGAGCGTCAGCGGAGTGACGATCGCCGCGCCCGCGCCCTGGATCGCGCGTGCTGCGACGAGCAGGTCGGTGGTGGGTGCCAGCGCGGCGGCGGCGGAGGCCGCGGTGAACACGCTCAGGCCCACGATGAACATGCGCTTGCGCCCGAAGCGGTCGCCGAGCGCCGCGCCCGTGAGCAGCAGCACCGCATAGGCGAGCACGTACGCGTTGACCGTCCACTCGAGCGATTGGATCGACGCACCGAGGTCGCGATGGATCGTGGGCAGCGCGACGCTGACGACGAGGTTGTCCAACACGACCATGAACAGCGCCACCGACACGATCGCCAAGGTCCAGCCGTTCCTGCGTCCCATGCCACTCATCAGATGCTCCTCACGTTGCCGTTTCAGAAGATCGAGGCCCCTATAGATTAGCAGCCACTAATAATTTATCAGATGGGCGGCTCCGCCGCCGTTCGCGGCGCGGCCGAGGAGGCAGGCGCCGCGAGGCGAATACCATGACTGCGATGAGAACCGGCCCCCCTGGAGTGCTGGCGGCGGCAGTCGCGCGTCGCGGTCGGGTCGCTGCTGGGGGCGTGCGGCTCGCAGACGAAGACCGTCTCGGCCCCCGGCGCTCCGCCGGCGACGGTGGCGACCGGGCAGACCACCCAGACGACGACCGCGACGCACGAGCACCGCCGCGACGGGCACCACGCCGGCGCAGACGACGACCGACGGCGGCACACCCGCGCCCTCGACGGCGCACACGGCGCCCGAGCCCGCGTTCACCGAACATGGAGGCAGCTCCGAAGGCCTGAGCGGCGCCGTGGCGGTGCTGCGTGCCAGGGGCTTCAGCGCCGAGAGCACCTCCGACTACCATCCCGGCCAGGCGCTGCGGGTGCTGATCGGGATGCGCAGGGCGGCTACGGCCAGCAGGCCTTCTTCTTCGTCAACGGCCGCTTCATCGGCACCGACTCGAGCCAGCCGAGCGCGACGGTCAAGGTGCTCTCCCAGAGCGACACCGAAGTCACGCTCGCGTATCCGCTCTACCGCCAGGGCGACTCGATGAGCAGCCCCAGCGGCGGCCAGGCGCAGGTGCGCTTTCAGCTCGACAACGGCAAACTCGTCGCGCTCCAGGCGATCCCCTCGGCAAGCGCGACGGCGCCTCTCAGCAGGCGCTAGGCCGCGCGCCGCTGCGTTAGGAGCGGCGCAGCAACCGTCTCCAGCGCGACGGTGCACGCGGCTGCGTGCGCAGCCACTCATCGCGCAGCGGCAGCTTTCCCTGTGCGCGCGCCGCGAGCACGCAGTCGGTGTGCGCGTGGCGCCGACGTCGCGTGTCGCCTTCGGGGGCGATCAGCATATGCTCGGTCAGGGCTCCGAGCAGATGACCACACAACGGACAGCGATACGTCGTCGGCTTGCGGTTCGCCGCGCGGCGAACCGTCCACCATGGGGCGGGCGGAAGGCGGGACATCCCTCCATTGTCGCGCCGCGCGCGGCAGCGGTCGCGGCGACGCTGGCCGCGACCGTGGTCGTCGGCGTCGGCGTCGCGCTGGCGAGAGCGGAGCGCAGTCGGCGCGCAACCTCCCCACCCAGTTCGCGCACTCGTCAGTTCGCGCTGCTGCCCGGCGAGCGGCTGGCGGACGGGCTGCAGCGCATGGCGCTGGAGCAGCTCGACTACACGATCGAGCTGCTCGACAGCGGCGCCGGCACGGCCTCTCCCGCGATCGCCATGCACGAGACTCGCAAGTCGCTCAAGCGCCTGCGCGCGCTGATGGGGCTGCTCGAGGCGGAGCTCGGAGGGGTGGCCTTCGCCCGCGAGGACCGGGTCCTGCGCGAGGCCGGCCAGCGGCTCGCGGGGGCACGGGACGCCGAGGTGATGGTGAACACGCTCGACGGACTGTTGAAGGGCGCGCCGAAGAAGCTCTCGCGCCGGCGCGGTGTCGCGAAGCTGCGCGTACGACTGCAGGCCGAGCGCGATCGGGCCGAGGAGCGCGCGCTGAGCGACGCGCAGGCCCGCGTGCAGGTGCTGGGCGAGCTGCGCGCCCTGCGCGCCAGGGTGGCGGGATGGAGGCTGTCCGACCGCGGGGGCATCGAGGTGCTCGAGCCCGCCATCGCGGCGCTCTATCGGAGGGGTCGCCGCCGCTACTGGCAGGCCGCGAGCGGAAAGGGCGACAGCGCCCTCGCGATGCACCGGTGGCGCAAACGCGTCAAAGAACTGCGCTACGCCGTTGAGATGCTCGACCGCAGAGAGCCGGGGCGGGAGAAGGACTCAAGCGCGGGCGAAGCGCAACGCGCGGCTGGGCTGGCAGGCCGCGAGCCCAGAGAGCGCGGAGCGCATCCGGCGCCTGGCACGCGAGGCCGACGAGCTGGCGGAACTGCTCGGAGAGGATCACGACCTCGTGCTGCTGCGCACGCGGATCCGCTCCCGCGAGCAGGCGCACGGCGGCCGATCGCGGCCCGGCCCCCGGACGCGCAAGGCGCTGTTGAAGCAGATCGCACAGCGTCGCAGGCGCCTGCGCAAGCGCGCGCTGCAAAGGGGGGCACGCCTGTACCGGCGCTCGCCGAAGAGGTTCGTGCGCTACCTCGCCGATGCCTTCGAACACGTCTGACGCGCGCCGGCCACAGCGGCAACGCCGGTCAGTCGACGCTGAGGATGGTCAGCATGCGCTCCCCCTTGGGTAGCGCCACCGAGACGCTATCGCCGCGGGCACGCCCGAGCAGCGCGAGTGCGACGGGGGATTCGGCGGACAGGCGGCCCTCCGCGGGAGCGGCATCGTGGGAGCTGACGATCCGCCAGGTGTGCTCGCGCTCCTGCTGGTCGCTCACGACCACGGTGGAGCCGAGGCCGACGACTCCCCCGGCGAGCGCCGGGCCCTCCTCGACGACCACCGCCGCGGCGATCTTCTCGCGCAGCCGCTGGATCTTGGTCTCGAGGTGAGCCTGCTCGTTCTTGGCGTCGTGATACTCGCTGTTCTCCTTCAGGTCACCCCATTCGCGTGCCGTCTTGATCCGATCGGCAATCGCCCGACGCCCGTCGCCCTCGAGTGCCGCGAGCTCGGCTTCGAGCGTTTCAAGGCCCTCGGCTGTCGTCAGGTTCGTCGCTTGGACCACCGCAACAGAGCCTACTAGCTGGCTGCGTGCGCGCCGGCTCAGAAATAGGCGCTCGGCGGCGAGGCGAGCAGGCCGTGGCTGTGCACGATCGCTGCCCGCGCGAGCGGTTCGGCGGGCGACGGCGGAGAATTGTTCGATGCGCTTTGACTACACGACCGTCGGGCACGTGAGCGCCGACGTGATGGACGACGGCTCGCGACGGCCCGGGGGGAGCGCCTTCTACAGCGCGCTGCAGGCAGCGCGGCTCGGCCAGCGGGCGCTGATCCTGACGCGGGGCGTGGCGCAGGAGATCGAGGAGCTGCTCGAGCCCTACCGCGGGGAGCTCGAGCTCGAGGTGCTCGCCGCGCCGCAGACGACGACGCTGCAGACGACCGGCTCGGGCTCCGCCCGCTCCCAGCGCATGCTCGCATGGGCGGGCGCGATCGAGGAGGACATAGCCGTCGACACGGCGATCCTGCATCTCGCGCCGATCGCTCGCGAGACGCCGGGCCGATGGCGCGGGTCGGCCGACTTCGTCGGGCTGACCCCGCAGGGGCTCCTACGACGCTGGCATCGGGCCGGCCCAGGAGATCGTCCCGCGCGCCGGCCCGAGGAGCGCCGCATCCCGCGACGCTGTCAGGCGCTCGTGCTGAGCGAGGTCGAGCGCGGCGACTGCGCTGAGCTGATCTCCGGCGCAGCGTCCAGGGGGGCGGTCGTGGCGATCACGGCCGGGGCCTGCGCCACGACGCTTCTGCTTGCCGGTGAGGGGGAGCTGGCCGTGCCCGTGCCCGGGGTGGCCGCGGCGATCGACGATGTCGGCGCGGGCGACGTGTTCGCGGCGGCCTTCTTCGTCGCGCTCAGGGAGGGGCAGGCGCCACGAGGCGCCGTCGACTTCGCCAATGCTGCAGCGGCGCTGCGGATACAGCGGAGCGGCGCACAGGCGATTGCCGGACCGCCGGGCGATCGAGGCCCGGCTTGGTGTCGCGGGATAGGGGCGGCGAGCCTCAGCCTCGTCTCGCCCGCCGCCGATTCGATCAGCCGCGAGAGCCCAGCGGCGTCGAGCGCATGCTGCGTGACCGCAGGCACGCGCCGCGAGCAGCAGGCTGCCGGCCACCGGCGCCATCTCCACCAGCGCGACCAGCGCGCCCGGCGCGCACTCATGCACCGCGGCGGCTATTGGCTCGACCAACAGCGGACCGGCCTTGAAGGCACTGCCGATCAGGCCGACTGGGAACGCCGCTGACCGGCCGCCGTCGGGGCTCACCTCGCCGCTCGCCAGACCGGTCTGGCGGATCACCGCCGCGATCTGTTCGCCGAGGGCGCTCGCCCCGCGCAGGTACAGCTCGACGCGCGACCGCGTCACCCCGCTCGGCAAGCTTGCCCGTCTCGATCGCGAAGGCGGCTATCTCGCTCTTGGTGAGCGGCTTGGAGTAGACCTGCACGGCCAGCGCCTCGATGCTCGCCATGCCGAAGAACGCCGGGGCCGCGTCGGTCAGCGCGGTCGCCGGGCCCGAGGCGTCGCGATCGCGCAGTCCCGCCTTGATCGACTCCAGGCCGAGCCAGTAGCCGCTGCCCTCGTCCCCGAGCAAATGACCCCAGCCGCCCGCTCGCCACGCGCGCCCGTCGGGGCCGACGCCGAACACGTTGGAGCCGGTGCCCGAGATCGCCGCCACGCCCGGTCCGGCGCCGGTGGCGGTGGCCCACGCTCCGACCACGTCGTTGACCACGATCCAGTCGTCGGTGCGCGCCGAGCGGACGTGCCGGGCGAAGGCATCCGTGTCCGTGCCGGCGATCGCGAGCACGGCCGCGCCGAGCCCCTCGCGTGCGATGCCGGCCTGCTCGATCGCCTCATCGGCGGCTCCGAGCACCGCCTGGACGGCGGAGCGGGGCCCGACGGCGTCCTCGTTGCTCGGTCCTCCGTGGGCAACGTGCAGCGCCCCGCTCTCCAGGTCGAGCACAGCTGCGAGCGTCTTCGTCGCTCCGCCGTCGACCCCCAGCACGAAGCGGGCTTCTGGTCGCACCCGGGGGCGCGTCAGGGCGGCTGGCAGCTGAACGAGCGAGTCGCGCGTCATGGGGGCATCCTGCCAGGATCTCGCCCGCGGGCTAGCATCGGCGAGGTGTCCAGCAGTGCGATCTTCCCCGACGCAGCGATGCGTGCGGGGATGTACGAGTCCTTCTATCTGCGCGCGGTCTCGCCCGAGGAGCCGCTCGGAGCCTGGATTCGCCTCACGATTCACAAGCGCCCGGGAGAGCTTCCCACGGGGTCGGTGTGGTGCACGCTCTTCGACTCGCGAAAGGGACGCCCCTTCATGCACAAGCTGACGGGAAAGCAGCCCCTCGTGCCGGCCGGCGGGTGGATCGAGATGGACGGCGCGCGCCTGACGCCGCGGGAGGCGCGAGGGCAGCTGCGGGCCGGCGCGATGGTCGCTGCGCGTGGCCTGCGAGGAGCCGGAGCTGCGCCACCTCGCCCGAAGCTGGCTCTACCGGACGCCGCTGCCGCGCACGAAGCTCACCAGCCCGATGCCGGCGGCGAGCTTCGACGGCTCGCTCGAGCTGTCGGGGCAGCCGGCGATCGAGGTGCGCGGCTGGCGTGGCATGGTCGGTCACAACTGGGGCTCCGCGCATGCCGAGCGCTGGATCTGGCTGCACGGGATCGAGTTCTCCGAGCAGCCGGACGCCTGGCTGGACGTCGCACTCGGGCGCGTGCGGGTGGCGGGGCGGATGACGCCCTGGATCGCCAACGGCGTCGCTGTCGCTCGGCGGTCGCCGCTACCGCATCGGCGGCCTCACGGCGCGCGGCCTGCGGGTCAGCGAGACGGCCGGCGGATGCCTCCTGGAGCTCCCTGGCGAGCACGGTCTCGCCCTCACGGCCCGCGTCGAGGTCCCCCCGGAGGGGGCCGCAGCCTGGCGCTATGCAGACCCGGTGCAGGAGGAACCGCAGATCTCAGGCGCCGGCGAGCCGGCGCCCGCGGCAGCCGGCTCGCAGGCAGCCCGTCCGGGCAGCCACGACGTGATCAACTGCTCGGTCGCCGCGCTGGATCTGAGCGTGCGGCTTCCCGGCGAGACGGCGTCGCGAACCCTGCGCAGCGCTCACGGCGGAGCCTACGAGTTGGGAGTTCGCGCGGCGCGGACCGACGCCTAGCCAGGCGCGGTTGTTCGGTTGTTCTTATCTTCATCGCCTTCAATGGCGCTGATGTCAACGAGACCCAGGGGTGCATGAATGAAGGTGATAGGCGCCGGCTTCGGCCGTACGGGAACGATGACGCTGAAGGCCGCGTTGGAGGAGCTGGGCGCGGGTCCCTGTTACCACATGATCGAGGTGCTGTGGGGCGACACGGGTCGCCTGCACCTCTGGCAGGCGGCGGCCGACGGCGAGACCGTCGACTGGCAGGAGGTGTTCGCCGGTTTTCAATCGACCGTCGACTGGCCCGGATGCACGTTCTATGAGCAGCTCATGGAGGTCTTTCCCGAGGCCAGGGTCCTGCTCACGGTGAGGGACCCCGACGCGTGGTATGAGAGCGCGAGCAACTCCATCTACGCGTCGCTCATCGCCGGGCGCAAAGGAGAACTCGCCGGCGGCACGAGCACCCCGCCCTCGCCCGAGGCCTTCGCGATGATCTCCTCGCTGATCTGGGAGGGCACCTTCCACGGAAGGTTCGAGGATCGCCAGTATGCGATCGAGATCTTCAACCGGCACAACGAGGAGGTCAGGCGCAAAGTGCCGGCCGAGCGGCTGGTCGTGCACGACATCAAGGACGGCTGGGCGCCGCTCGCGGAGATGCTCGGCGTGGAGCAGCCATCCGGGCCGCTTCCTCACCTCAACGACCAGACCTCGTTCCGCGAGATGGTGGGGCTGCCGGGCCGCATCGAGCCGGCCGCTTAGAGGGTCTAGCGCCCGCGGCGCAGCGGCAACCCGGCGCAGCGCTCGGCCGCGGCGCAGCGCTCGGGCGGCGCAGCGGCGGCCCGGGGCAGCGCTCGGCCGCGGCGCAGCGGCAACCCGCCACAGCGCTCGGGGAGCGAGCGACCAGTGCGGTGCCCTCGGCTGCGCCCGCGCTCGCAGACGGCCCGACGTAGGATCCTGGCGCCTGCCCCGCACCGTCGGCGGCGATAGAGTCACGCATCGTCGATCGTTCATCTCGCCATCGCCCCCGCGGGTGGCTGCGCCACTACGCGGGCTTCATCGCGCCACGCGCAGCCACCGGCCTGGGCTTGGCGCTTGAACGCGAGCGCGAGCAGAGACTGCGCCGGCTGGGGAGCGCGATCGGCGACCGGACACGGCGCCGAGCCGATCGCCGGGGGATGCGCGCCCTGCGGGCGGCGCCCGGAGCGCGGCTTCACTGGCAGCACACACTGGCCCCTGCACCGCCCGGTCCTGACGGGGCGGTCGTGCACCCGATCGCGGCCTCCACGTGCGACCTGGACTGCCCGATCGCGCTGGGCGCGACGCAGTTCGCGCTGCCACTGCACCTCGGACACGAATGCGTCGCCGAGGTCCTGAGCGTCGGCGAGCGGGTCCAGCGCGTCAAGCCCGGCGATCGCGTGATCGTTCCATTTCAGATCAGCTGTGGGGTCTGCCCGCCCTGCCTCGCCGGGCGCAGCGGCAACTGCGCGGGCGTCCCGCCCGTGTCGATGTATGGCATGGGACTGCTCGCCGGGCACTGGGGTGGCGCCTTCTCGGATGAACTCGCGGTCCCCTACGCCGATGCGATGCTCGTGGGGCTGCCGCAGGGCATCGAACCGGCGGCCGCGGCCGCCGTGGCCGACAACGTCTGCGACGCCTATCGCCACATCGCACCGCACCTGCCGGCGCTGCTCGACGCCGATCCCGACGCGGAGGTGCTGATCCTCGCGGCAATGAGCACCCGCTCCCTGTTCACCCCGAGCGTGCCCCTGTATGCGGGGCTGATCGCGCGGGCGTTCGGCGCGCGCAACATCCAACTGGCCGACGCGCGGGCCAGCGTCCGCGCCCACGCCGAGCAACTCGGGATGCATTCCCTTCACCCTCGCCGCCTGCGCCGCCGCCGAGCCGCTCCGCTCGTGGTCGACGTCACCGCCAGCGATCTTCACGTGGCGCTCGCGAACACCGCAGCCGACGGCATCTGTACGAGCTCGGGCGGGCTGCACCGCAGCGCCCGCATACCGTTCCTGCGGATGTACGCGCGCAACGCGACCCTGTACGTGGGCCGCGTGCACGTGCGGACGCTGATCCCAGAGGTTCTCGAGCTGATGAGCGACGGGCGCCTCCACCCGCAGGCGATTCCCACGACCATCGCATCCATCGATGACGCCCCGCAGGCCCTGCGCGAGCACTTCCTCGGCGGCGGCGTCAAGCTGGTGCTCACCGCCTAGCGGACCCGGCGCGCGCTCCGTTGCCGGACGCCTATAGGCTTGCGGCGTGAAGTTCAAGATCACGCCGCATTCCGGCTTCATAGCCTCCGCTCGGCCTGGCAACGCGGTCGATCTGCTGTGGGAGAGACTCGGCGCCGTGAGCGACGACGTGGCGTTCGCGAGGGCCGGCGATGGGATCGTCGCCACCTGGGAACAGGACGCGCCCACATCGATGGAGCAGGATGAACGCGCCGAAATCGGGCGTCGCACGGTCTTCGAGATAGTGCGCGATGTCTGTGAGCGCTCGCCGGAGCTCGATCTGGAGTGGTTTGCGGTCGGCTTCTTCCGCTAGGAGGGTCCCATCGAGGGCCATGGCGCACTGACAGCACGACCCGAGACCAGATACGCGCGAAGCGGCGAGGTGCACATCGCCTACCAGGTCTTCGGCGAGGGCGATATCGACCTCGTGCTGGTGTCAGGATTCACCACGCACGTCGAGCTGCAGTGGGAGTACGGGCCATGGGCGCGCCTCCTGGAGGGTCTGGGCTCCTTCGCCCGCGTCATCGCCTTCGACCGCCGCGGCTCGGGCCTGTCGGATCCGGTGGCCGAAGCCCCCACGCTCGAGCAGCGCATGGACGACGTTCGCGCGGTGATGGACGCCGCCGGCTCGGAGCGGGCCGCGCTGGTAGGTATCTCCGAGGGTGTCCCGATGAGCATCCTGTTCGCGGCGAGCCACCCGCAGCGCGTCCGTGCCCTGGTGTGCACGGGGGGCATGGCGCGCAGCACCTATGCCGAGGACTACCCCGTGGGTACTGCGGCCGGGGCCCTGACCGAGGCGGCGTCGGAGCTGATCCTTCCTCACTGGGGCGACGGTTCCATGATCGAGATCTCAGCACCCAGCCAGGCGGACAACAGCCGGGCGCGCGAGTTCTACGGTCGTCTTGAACGCTCGACCGCGAGCCCCGGAATGATGATCGCGCTCGCGCAGATGTTCCTGGATCTCGACGTCCGCGACGCGGTGGGAAGCGTGCACGCGCCGGCGCTCATCCTGCACCGTTCCCAGGACCGCCTGGTGAACGTCCGCCACGGACGCTGGCTCGCCAAGCACATGCCAAACGCGCGGATGGTCGAGTTCCCGGGCGAGGACCACGTCTTCTTCCACCAGAGCGCCGAGGAGTGGCTCGGTGCCGTGCAGGAGTTCCTGACCGGAGAGCGCGCCCCACCCGACGCCCACCGCGTACTCGCCACGGTGCTCTTCACCGACATCGTCGACTCCACCGGCACCGCGGCGGATCTCGGTGACGAGCGCTGGCGGGGGGTCCTCGAAGAACACCAGAGCGCCGTGCGCGAGGCCCTGGCACGCTTCGACGGCCGCGAGGTCAAGACGACGGGGGACGGCTTCCTCGCGACGTTCGACGGTCCCGCCCGCGCGATCCACTGCGCAGGCGCGATCCTCCAATCCTCCGAGGGATCGGAGATCCGCCTTCGCGCGGGCCTGCATACCGGCGAGTGCGAGTTCATGGGAGAGGACATCGGCGGGATCGCCGTCCACATCGCCGCGCGGGTCAGCGCTCAGGCGCAGCCCCAAGAGCTGCTCGTGTCCCGGACCGTCAAGGACCTGGTGGCCGGGTCGGGGCTCCGCTTCACAGATCGCGGGGATCACGTGCTGAGGGGGGTGCCCGACAGCTGGCAGCTGTACGCGGTCGATGACTGACGATGCCCGGCTGCTCGCGAGCGGTCCGCTGAGCGCCGCCGCGCCGGCGGCTATCTCGAGCTCACACGAGCGCGGGGATGCGCTCTTCGTCGGTGAGGCATACGCGGTCGCGGCCGTTTCTCTTGGCCCGGTAGAGCGCCGCATCCACCCTCGCGAACACGGACTCGTAGTCGAAGCGCTCCCCTCGCGTCGAGGCACCCACGCCGAAGCTCATCGTGACGGACAGCCCGGCGCCCACCGAGTTGGCCGCTACCGCCTCGCGGAGGCGCTCGGCAAGCTCCGTCGCCGCATGAAGCTCGCCGCCGGGCAGCAGGATCAGGAACTCCTCGCCGCCGAGCCGATAGGCCAGGTCAAACGCGCGCAGCTGCTTGCGCAGTAGATATGCGACATCCCTGAGCACCGCGTCACCGACAGCGCCATGGGTGTCGTTGATGTCCTTGAAGTGGTCGAGATCTCCAATGATCACTCCGACGGGTTCGCCGGTCAGACTCGCCTGCTGGGTCAGCTCGCGGACGCGCAGACCGAGCGCGTTGCGGTTGAGCATGCCTGTGAGTGGGTCGATGACCGCGTCGGTGCGGTGCTGAATATCCGAATGCATGAGCGGAGTGGAGAGAACCGCGATGCACACGATCAGCCCGACAGGCACGATCACGAGCACCGGATTCCCCACGATGGTGCGCGCGTCGACCGCGAAGGCCACGACGAGCACGAACACGATCGCGATCATCACGCCCGCCACCACGCCGCGGGTGGAGAAGCGCGTGCTCAGGGTCATCACCGGGGTCCCCAGCCACGCCAGCGCTGGGACTCCTTTGCTTCCGCTCAAGGCAACCGCTAGCGCGATCGTGAGCCCGCTTGACACCCACGCGCCGAACATGAGGAACTCCGGTCGCGAAAGGCGCCGCATCAGTCGGTCGGCGACGGCGAAGCAGGACATGATGCTGACCACGAACACGAGCGGCCACCATCCCAACCAGGGCCCGGCGGCGAGGATCGCCAGGGCGATGATCGCGGCGGCGCGTTGCCTGACCGGGCGCACGCGCTCCTCCATGTCCAGCATTCGCTGTCGATCGACGCCCGCCGGGCAAAGCCACGAGGCAGATTCGCCATCGGCGCCTGCCGGATACGCATGGTCAGCCATACCCCAGGGCTCGGCCTCATCGATCCCGACGATTGCCGCGACCGGGGGACCTGGACACACGTCCACGTCGCCCGCCGGCGTCCAGATCCGCGGCAAAGTGGCGGTCATCCGAGGCCGGTGCCATAGTGCGGGGACCAGCCACAGAGGGGGAGCTTCCCATGTCCTATCCCGTCAGCTTCGAAGCCGACTACGTCGAGCGACGCAACCGGCTGAGCGTCTTCTTCCGCCTGATCCTGGCGATTCCGCTGGCGATCTGGCTGTACGTGTACGGCATCGCCGCCACGATCGCCGTGGTCATTGCGTGGTTTGCGATCGTCATCACCGGTGCCTATCCGCGCGGCCTGTACAAGTTCGTCGCGGACTTCGTGCGCTTCCTGGCGCGCTTCACGGCCTACGCTGCGCTGCTGTGTGATCCCTACCCCTCATTCGGCGGCTCCGACGACCCCGCCTACCCGGTGAGGATGGAGTTTGCCGGGCCACTCGTGCGCTACAGCCGCCTGAAGACCCTCTTCCGCATCATCCTCGCGATCCCGATCCTCGTCCTGCGCTACGTAATGCAGATCATGCTCGAGATCGGCGCGGTGGCCGCTTGGTTTGTGATCGTCATCACCGGCAAGGCGCCGCGGGGGCTGTTCGACCTGATGGTCCTCGCGAACTCCTACATCGCACGCTCGGACTGCTACCTCGGCCTGCTTACGGAGACCTATCCCCCGTTCCAGGACGAGCAAACACGCGCTGCCGGGGTGTCCGGGCCGCAGGCTCCGCAAACGCCTTAGGACCTTCGCGGGCCGGAGCGGCCGGCGTTGGCCTCGGCGATGCCGGCATCTGCTCCGCAGGCCCGCGCCGGTCCAACGACCGTGCACCACACGAACGCAGTCCAGCTCACCCCGAGCAGCGCCCCGACAACGATGTCGCTCGGGTAGTGCACCCGCAGATACAGGCGCGAGAGCGCGATCACGAGCACGAGCAGCACGACGCCGCCGATCGCGGCGCCAGACACCAGCGGGCGCCGGCCCGTGCTCAGGAACGCGAGCAGCAACGACAGGTACATGGCGCTGGCCTGAGTCGCATGCCCCGAGGGGAAGCTCGCGCTCGTCACCGCCTGCAGGTGCAGCACGGGTGGTCGCGGCCTGGCGACCAGCAGC
The DNA here is from genome assembly GCA_963767655.1 of uncultured Solirubrobacteraceae bacterium. Lineage (GTDB taxonomy): Bacteria > Actinomycetota > Thermoleophilia > Solirubrobacterales > Solirubrobacteraceae > Palsa-744. The sequence continues at coordinate 407,446 of CAVYET010000005.1, forward strand.
TTGACGGCGTTGAAGATCAACACTGCCCCCGCGAGGCTGAGCGCGATTGCGACCGCTTCGGAGAACCGCCCACGCCGCAGGAGCAGTAGGCAGCACAGGACCGCGAGAGGGACGAGTACGACGGCGCTGCCGGCCCAGGACAAGGCGCGCATCAGGTCGGTCAGGGCGCCGGAGCGCCGAGCAGCGACGCTGCGCACCGCGTCTAGGTCTGCGCTCTGCAGCAGCCATTCGCACATCTCCCCGAGCACCCAACCGATCAGCACAAGGACGGCAAACGCGGCCGCGAGGCGGCCCACCATCTCGGGGCCGGAACGCCTGCAGGTCCGACCGGACACTGTCACAGCGGAGCCGGCGGTGGACCTCATGCCGCGTGTTCTACAGGACCAGGCTCGACGGCAAGCGACGGCGCCCTACTCGCCACTGCGCTCATTGGATCGCTGCCGCTCGCCGCAGATCACCACTTCAGCTCGATCTCGAGCTCGCGCTCGTCGGTCTCCACCTCGAGCTCGATCTTGCGGGCCGGGGTGCGCGTGGACGACTCTTGGGCTGACAGCACGGCGATCCCGAGCGCCCTCCCGGCTGTTGATGGCGTCCTTGCTCGCCCGAGGCGCGACTCGAGGCCGATACTGATGCTGTGGGGCGAAGGCGACCTCATCCCCGCCCTCGCAGTCGGCCAAGCGCTCCTGCGCCGGGAGCCGTCAAGATCTCACGGTGCGCGATCTGCAGCTGGTCATATTCGACTGCGATGGCGTGCTAGTAGACAGCGAGGTCATCTCCAACCGGGTGCTCGCAAGCCTGTTGACCACCGCGGGCTTGCCGACCACGCTTGCCGAGGCTCGCCGGGAGTATCAGGGGCTGCTGACATCGGAGGTCATCGCACGCGCGGAAGCGAGGCTTGGTCACGGCTTGCCGACGGACTGGCTGACTCGGTTTGAATGTGCGCGCAACGAGGCATTTCGCCGAGAGCTCAAGCCCGTGCCGGGCGCGGCCGAGGCCGTCGAACAGATCCACACAGCCGGGGTTGCTGTCTGTGTCGCCTCGCAGGGCAAGCTCGAGAAGACGCAGCTCTCGCTAGGATTGACCGGCCTTCGCCAGCTCTTCCCCGGTGGTGCGCTCTTCTCGGCCGAGTCGGTTGCACGCGGCAAGCCGCACCCCGAGCTCTTTCTGCACGTCGCCGCTGAGATGAGCGCCGAGCCCGCGAGCTGCGTCGTCATCGAGGACACCTCGTCCGGGGTCGCTGCTGCAGTGTCCGCGGGCATGCGCGCGCTCGGCTACGTCGCCGACAGCGACGAGGAAGCACTGCAACGCGCCGGCGCGGAGGTCTTCGGCTCGCTCGAGCAGCTGCCGAGGCTGCTGCGTCTGTGCTGAGCACACACCCTCCTCCAGCGAACCACGGTCGCTCCGCTGGCTGCCTGTGCTGTTTGGCAGCGTCGAAAGGGCATCGGCTAGGGTGGCAACGCATGCCGACCCCGCTGCGCGAGCAGGCGCGGGGGCCGGGTTGAGCCCGGTTGTCCCGTTACGCGACCAGCCGCGATTGCGAGAGCAACGGGGCGACGTCCTCCACCGTGGCGCAACTGCGCACGCCAGAAGACACGTCTCGGCCGTCGTGTTCGTCGGCTATCTGTGCCTCTCGATACTGCTCTACGGACGCCAGGCGCTTGGCGACCCATCCCACGTAGTCGTGGGCTCCGGTCAGACGCATGCGTTCTATGGCCGGGACCAGAGCGCCTACGTGTGGTTTCTGGCGTGGGGCGCGCACGCCCTGACCCACCTACAGAATCCGTTTCTCACCTCAGAGGTGTATGCGCCGTCCGGGTACAACCTCGCATGGGCGACGAGCATCCCGGGCCCTGCGCTGCTGCTGGCTCCGGTGACTCTGCTCATCGGTGCCGTGGCGACGTTCAACATCCTCGCGCTGCTGGCGCCCGCTACGGCCGCGTGGACGACGTATTTCCTGTGCCGACAGGTGACCGGGCGCCTGTCCTCGGCGGTGGCCGGGGGGCTGCTGGTGGGCTTCGGGACGTATGAGACCGTCGAGATGGTGAATCACCTCAGTCTCGCGTTGGTCGCGCTGCTGCCGCTGTCCGCCGCGATCGTGCTGCGCCGTTACGCGGGTGCCATCTCGCGACGGAGGTTCATCCTCGCGCTGGGGGTGGTGCTCGGGTTGCAGCTGTGGACCTCCACTGAGCTGTTCGCCTCGTCGGTCCTGTTCGGGGCGGCGGCGATCGCTATCGCAGTCGGAGTGGGGCGTCAACGAGTGTGGCCGCGGGCACGCGTTCTCATCGCGGAGATGGCCGGCTCCCTCGCCGTTGCCGTGCTCCTGGGCGCGCCCTACCTCTACTACGTCTTCGCATACCCCAATCCGCTCGCCGGCCATTCAGCCGTCGAGGCGGGAGTAGATCTCGCGGGCTTTTTGGTCCCCACGCGGGCGACGTGGTTACACGGCCACGGAGCACTTGCCACGGCGGCCAACCACCTCAAGGGCAATCTGACCGAGCAACCCGCCTATATCGGGCCCGCGCTGCTGGCAGTGCTGATCATGTTCGCGTTCAGCTTCAGGCGCCGGCTGCTGGGGAAGTGCCTGATCCTGTTCATGCTCGTCGCCCTGCTCGGCAGCCTCGGCGCCCATCTCGTAGTCGAGGACAAGAACATCCATCTCGGCCTCCCGTGGGGGGTCATCGGAGAACTGCCGCTGCTCGGCCACGCACTGCCCGACCGTTTCGTGATCTACCTGTGGATCGCCGTGGCGGTCGCCGTGGCCCTTTGGCTCGATCAGGCTCGTCGCCGGGCTGCTCGCTGGCTCTGCTTCGGTCTGGTCGCGATCTCCCTGGCACCCAACCTGACGGGCCTTCCCTGGGGGACCGGGGTCGATTCGCCGGCCCTGATGTCCAACGGTGCGCTTGCCCGCTACGTGCCGGCAGGAGCCACGGTGCTCGCGCTTCCCTTCGGAAGCTTCGGCGATTCCATGTACTGGCAGGTGGAGTCGGGTTTCCGCTTTCGACTGGCCGGCGGGTACGTCTCGTGGGCTCTGCCCGGGGACTACCAAGGGCTGAGCATAATTCACGAGTTGACGGGCCGGCCGCCGGGCGGGGACGAGCTTCGGCGCCTGTGCTCCTTCATCGCTCTCACCCACTCCGAACTCATCCTCCTGCGCGAACATACACCCGGAGCGTGGCAGAGCATACTCGCGCCCCTGCGCGTCTCGCCCAAGCGCAGCGGCGGCTTTCTGATCTATCCACTCTCCACGGTGGGCAAGACCCGTGACGCGTGCCATACCTGGCGGGCGATCGGCGCTGCGGCGGACGTGCACGGCGCGTAGCCGCTTGCTCCATCGTCGATGGGCCGCGGCCCTTCGACGATGTGCGCACGGAGGCGCCTCGGCCTGTCGAGTTCCGTGAACTCCGTGATCTGCTCGAACTCGCTGAGCCCGGGGGTCAGCCCACCTGTAGGGTCAGCGACGTGACCGGTGATCGCCCGTTTTCCGACCGGGTTGAGGTTGGCGCGTCCAGCCTGGCAGCGTTCCTCTCACGCGGTCTGAGCCACTTGCCGAAGCCTGTGCAGCGACGCATCCTCCAAGCCGCATTTGATCGTGCCCGCGACGCCTTCAACCGAGGCGACCTCGAAGCCGTATTTGCACTGTTCGCCGAAGACGTCGAGTACGGTCCGCCACCACCCCTACACCAGGGCGGTCCGCTCCGGGGTCGCGCGGCTGTGTTCGACTTCTGGCGCGGCGTGCGCGATCGCTACGACGAGAACACGATTGAGAATCTGTCGCTCGAGGAAGCCGCACCGGGCCGCATCGTGCGGCGTGCGCGTCTGCGTCACCGCTCAAGCGCGACCGGAGACGAACTCGCGTACGTGATCGTGCAGACGACCGAACTTGAGCGTGGCCGTGTCGCGCGTCAGGTGAATGTGTTAGCGCCCGACGACTGACGCCGGGCGACGCTGGAAGAATGCCCTCGCTTCAGGCCGGCTATCCCGGGCGTACGTCAACTCATGCGTAAGCCTTCCGAAGCTGAGGGTCCCGCCTTAGCTGGCCTCCGGAGAGAGTCCGAGATCGGCGAGCGCGCGGTCGAGGAAGGCCGAACACGTGCCGCCGGCCAGGCGCCTGCTCCAATCAGCAAACCGCGTCGAAGGCAGGTCTGTGCTGCGTGGGGCGATGACCGGCCGTCCCGCGCGCCGGTGCCGGGTGCGGGTTCTCCACACTCGGTCTGTGGTTTTGTGCCGCTGTCAAGTCGCTCTGGCTCGGACTAGCGTTTCGGCTCGATGGGACAGTAATCCAATCCCAGAGGGGAGCGATGCAATGCCCGACACCAAGACTCAACGCCGCGCGGCAACAAAAGCAACGACCAAAAAGTCGACGGCGACTCGCAGCCGCAGTTCAGCTGCAAGCAGGCGCAGGACCACCGTCAAGGCGACCTCGGAGCTGTCCGAGGAGGTACTCAAGTCTGTCGAGAGCGGTCAGCGTGCCGCGATCGAGGCGGTGCAGAAATTCGTCGACAGCGTCGACCGAGCGTTGCCGGCGTTGCCACATGGCGAGGGGCCATCCAGGCGCCAGGAGATCGTCGACTCCGCCCTGGAAATGGCCGACCGACTGGTTCACACGCAGTACGACTTCATTCGCAAGGTTGTGGACAGCGCGGGCAAGTCACTGAGCAAATAGCGGGTACCGACGACGCGGCGTGACATCATCGCGCCGTGCTCGCGTCAGATCCCTCCGCTACCCAGCGACGCTACGAGAGGCTGGCAGCGTAGATGGAGGAGCACGTGCTCTCTGGAGGAGCACGTGCTCTCGCCGGGCGGGTTGGTCCTGGCGCGTCGACGAGGACTCCTGCATCCCATTTGGGAAGGTGTCGCAAAAACCCCGAAGGCCTCACTGGATCCATCCTGACTAAGGGTGGGGTCGAGAAAGCGGAAGGTCATCGTTCGGCCGCGACGCGCTCTGCTCGACCTCGGCGCTGCAAGCAAGTTCCACGGGCCGTCACAGTGAGCGACACGCAGGTTTTCGTAGACAGCTTTACGCGACACCCTCCATTTGGGAGCGGGATTGATCGCAACGATTGCCACAAAGCACGCCCGCGGTGACCCGATCCCCCCTTCGGACTCGAGTCCGAAGGGATCGAATGGCCACGCGATTCCCGGTATTTGCGCCCAGAATGTTGCGAAAGCCGAGCGTGTCGTCGCCCACTCTTGCTAGCTTGGCGCTCAGAACGCCGAGTCCCTGACCAGAGCGTCAGGGAACGGGGGACCCAAGTTGTTGGGGCGAATCCCACGGTGAAACCGTGGGAAGCGCAGGCTCTTTCCGCGCTAGCCCGTCAGCTAACCCCGTAGGCCAACGAAAGAGGTTGTGCTTGTGCGGGTAATAGCCCTTAGCGACGTGCTCTTGCTGCTGTTCGATGTTGGTGGCCATCCAGGCGACGGCTGTCCTGGCGCGCGAGAGCGGCTGGCGCGCAACAGGCTCGTCGTAGCACTCGCCGATTGCTCTGCTTGCCGTCATGGCTTCTCCAGCTGGGGCCGCGTCCCATCGCCTCACCAAGCGGGACATGAGGGCCCGCCACAGCCCGGGCTCTTGTCCCGGCGTCGACCTGTGGCCCACCGGGCAAGACCTCGAGCGCATCCGCGCCGCCACCCTCTGTTTGGTCAACCGGGAACGGGCCGGTGAGGGCGAGAGGCCACTGGCGCCCAACAAACGACTTGAGCAGGCCGCGCAGGCTCACACCGAGAGTATGGCCTTCGGGAACTATCTCGAACATGACGGGCCGCGCGGCGAAACCCCCCTCAGCCGTGTGCGCGCCACCGGCTACATCTCCAGGGCGCAGACGGGCTATGAAGTTGGTGAGAACATCGGCTGGGGCACGCTCTGGGAAGCCACACCCCGTGCGATCGTCGCCGCCTGGATGGCCTCGCCCGGACACCGTGCCAACATTCTCGACGCCCGCTTCCGCGACACCGCTGTTGGCGTCTGCCCTCATCCCCCGCCCTCGCTCGCTCGCGGTCAGGCCGGGGCGATCTACACCCAGGACTTCGGTGGCTAGGGAGGCACGAGAGCAACAAGCTCATCGCGTCGTCGAAGTGCCCGTTGACAAGCGTTGCAGACGCGATGTAGCGTCGTGCATCACTGGAAAAGAGGAGGTTCGCCATGTACGTACGTGTCGTGAGATTCACTGGCGTTAGCGCAGAGCGGATGGAGACGCTTCTGGCGCGCGTCAAAGAGGCGGGCGGGCCACCGCCTGGCGTGCCCTCCACGGGCCTTACGATGCTCTTTGACGAGGCCCAGGGCACGGCGGTGGTCCTCCAGCACTTCGCAACGGCGGAGGACATGGAGGCGGCCGCAAAGGTGATGTCTGCGATGGACCCCTCCGAAACGCCGGGCACCCGCTCCTCCGTTGACGCGTGCGAGCTGAAGCTCGAACTTAGCGCCTGAAGGTCTAGGGGGTTCGGACCGACCTGGGACCGCAACCGCCCGGCCTTCGCCGACCTGGCCTCTCCCGAGAGGGGGCCTCTCCCCGGAGGGGGCCTCTCCCCGGAGGGGGCCTCTCCCCGGAGGGCGGCGCGGGCGAGCCGCCGGGCCGAGGTCGGGGAGCAAGTATCGGCGCCCTTCGGGCCTGAGTGGTACCAGTGTCCGGTATCCACGGGGACACACTGGCACCCACCCGACCATCGACTTGCCCAAGAAGCACGGATCTACGGGACCTTCATGACGCGCCCGGAGAGATTCGAACTCCCGACCTTCGGTTCCGTAGACCGACGCTCTATCCAGCTGAGCTACGGGCGCACAGCGGCGCAGTTTATCGACGGACCAGCGGCCCTGGACGGGATCGTCGTGCGATGATGGGCGTAGTGCGCTTTGCGCTACACTCGACGCATGGCGTCTGCTCCCCATCCGCTCTCGCTGCGGCTAGGGAGAGACGGACTCCTCGCGCTTGACGAGATCGCCAGGCGGCGAGGACTGAGCCGCGCGGAGGCCGCGCGCCAGGCGATAACCGAGACAGCTGATCGCGAGCGTCGGCGCAGCGGACTCGCAGCAGAGGCACGGCGTCTCATGCAGAACGAGGAGTACGTGCGAGAAGCGCATGAGGTCGCGGGTCTGATGGAGCAGCTGCGTGGTGCGCGGTGATGTCCATCGAATCAAGCTGCCGGGCAAGCGCGGCCATGTTCAGGGGGGGCTCCGTTACGCAGTGATCGTCCAAGCGGACGATCTGCTCGCCCTCTCCACAGTGGTCATCTGTCCCACCTCGCGTTCAGCGTTCACGGCCAGCTTTCATCCGGAGGTCACGGTCGGCGACGAGCCGACACAGGTTCTCTGTGAGATGGTGGGCGCGGTCGATGCCCGCGCGCTCGGCGAGCGTATCGGGCACCTCGCGCACGATGAGCTGCGCGCCGTTGAAGACGCTCTGCTGTTGGTGCTCGACCTGGCATAAGGCCAGGCGTCAACAGAGGCGAAACGGAGAGGGAGGGATTCGAACCCTCGAACGAGGTCAACCCCCGTTACGCGATTTCCAGTCGCGCCCGTTCAACCGCTCCGGCACCTCTCCCGACGCGCGCCGACCGCCAACGACGGTGGCGCCCCGATCTCTGATCGGTGGACGGTCGCCTGAAGGCTACGGTACCCACGCGTCCCGCGCTGCTAGGGTTCGGCCGATGCTCCTCGCCACGAGTCAGGCCGTCAGCAAGGACATCGGTCTCATCATCACGTTCGTCGGGATCGGCGTGATCGTCACCGTGATCCTCGTGTACATCGGCATCCAGGTCCGCGGCGAGCAGCAGCAGAATCGGGAATACCGCGAGCGCCTGCGCTCACGCTGACCCGCTCGGCCACCGCTCACGCTGACCCGCTCGGCCACCGCTCACGCTGATCCGCTCAGCCACCTGGGGTCGTACGCCCGATGCGCGCTAGATGATGTAGACGGGGGTGCCGAGCGGCGTGTGGCTGTACAGCGCGATCACGTCCGGTATGCGCATGCGCACGCAGCCGTGCGAGGCATCGTGGCCGATCGAGGAATACTCGCTCGGGTCGATGCCGTGGATCCCGGCGCCGCCGTCGAAGGACATGAAGCGCGCCTTCAGGGGATCGGCCGGCCCCGGTGGCACCACGGTGCCCGCAAGGGCGCCCGCCCACGCTTTTTTCGGCACGTACCACGGCGGGTCTTCCTGCTTCCATTCGATGTGATGCAGGCCGGCGGGCGTTTCCAGCCCTTCCATTCCGACCGCGATTTCATACGTTTTCGCGAGTTTCAGATGTTCGTAGAGGCGCAGCCTGAAGTCTGTGCGGTCGATCACGATGTATGCCGGATACCTGGCCGCCAGCTGCGCCGTCGTCACCGCCGGGTGCACGACGTGCATGGGGACGACGACGGTACGGCTGGGAGCGGCGCCGGTCAGCGCGTACTCGATGTGGGCACCCAGCCTCGTGCTGTCCACGGTCATGCCGTCCTTGCCGGGAACCTCGTTCAGCCCGCTCGAGGTCGGCTCGACCGTCGCGTCGCGCGGTGGGCGGTCGACCGCCGCCCGCACCTTGGCGGTCAGCTCGCGCACCGCCTGGTGGGAGTAGCTGGCGACCAGCGGTACGTCCCGGTTGACGCTGCCCCCGAACAGCCCGCGGAACGGTCCGCGTGAAGATCGAACCTTCCCGGCTGGCGCTCACCGCCTGAGCGACCATGTTGGAGAGGTCGACCCTGAGGTTGGCTTCGCGCGCGTCCAGCGTCCACTTGCGCGAGCCCAAGCGCACCATGACGGGCCGGTTCAGCTGCGCTAACGAGCTCGTCTTCGACTTCGTGCGCGCCGCTGCTTCGTGCAGGCCTCCCACGTTCACCCCGTCGATCCTCACTCCGTTTGCGATCACGTCGCGCCGGGAGTGGTCGTAGAGGTACATCGCCGCCGCCAGCACCAGCACGAGAGCCAGGACCCCGGCCAGGATCACGACGGCTCCACGGCGAGGCCGAGCAACCCCCGATGCCGCTCATCTGGTGCTCACCGTGACTCTCTGTGACGGACATTCCGGTCCCGGGATTGTAGCTTCGCCCGCGCGCCCGGCCACCTTTGCAAGCGAGTCTCCAGGAGGCGCTAGGAGACTGTGCTCGGCTCCTCCCCATGCGCCGGCACGCCCGCTGCCGCGTAGGCGTCGGGCGCATCGAGCGTCTCGGCCTTCAGGAGCGCCTGCGCGAGGCTCTCGAGCTGGTCGCGATGATCGGCGAGCAGGCGCGTCACCTCCTCGTGCGCGCTCTCCACGAGCCTGCGCACCTCCTCATCTAGCAGACGCTGGGTCGACTCGGAGGTCGCGCTCGACGCCGGGCAGATAGGGACCTTCACCCTCCGCGGGCAGCACGGCGATCGGGCCCACCGCATCGCTCATGCCCCACCGTCCGACCATCTGGCGCGCGATCAGCGTGAGCTGCTGGATATCGGACTCGGCGCCCGAGGTGATCGTGCCGTAGACGACCTCCTCGGCTACGCGACCGCCCAGGGCCACACGGATCTTCGCCTCGAGGTCCTCGCGCGAGTATGACACCCGGTCTGAATCGGGCGTCGAGAGCGTCACGCCCAGCGCCATGCCGCGAGGGATGATCGACACCTTGCGCACCGGATCCGCGCCCGGGGTGAGCATCCCCACCAGCGCGTGCCCGGACTCGTGGTAGGCGGTTCGCTCGCGGTCGGCCGGTGAGAGCAGGATGCCACGGGGGGAGCCGAGCATGATCTTCTCCAGCGAGTCGGTGAGATCGGACATCTCGCACCTTCTCATGCCCGCGCCGCGCCGCGAGCAGCGCGGCCTCGTTGGCGAGATTCGCGAGATCGGCACCGACCATCCCGGGCGTCGAGGCGGCGAGCGCGTCGAGGTCCACGTCCTTGGACAAGGGGATCGAGCGCGTGTGCACTTCAAGGATCTCCCGGCGCCCCATGCGGTCCGGCGCCTGCACGGTCACGCGCCGGTCGAAGCGACCCGGCCGCAGGAGCGCCGGGTCAAGGACGTCAGGACGGTTGGTCGCAGCGAGCACCACCACCGCCTCGGTCGGCTCGAAGCCGTCGAGCTCGGTGAGGATCTGATCGAGCGTCTGCTCGCGCTCGTCGTTGGCGCCCGTGACCGAGACCGAGCCCTGGCGGGAGCGTCCGATCGCGTCGAGCTCGTCGATGAAGACGATCGCCGGCGCCGCCTCCTTGGCCTTGGTGAAGAGATCGCGCACGCGCGAAGCGCCCACGCCAACGATCGCCTCGATGAACTCCGAGGCGGAGATCGAGAAGAAGGCCGCGTGCGCCTCGCCGGCCACCGCTCTGCGCGAGCAGCGTCTTGCCGGTGCCCGGCGCCCCCGACAGCAGCACTCCGTGGGGCATGCGCCCACCCAGGCGTCCATAGCGCTCGGGGGTCCTGCAGGAAGTCGACGATCTCTGTCAGCTCTGTCTTGGCCTCGTCGATCCCGGCGACGTCGTCGAATGTCACGCGGATCTTTTCCGGATCCACGCGCCTGGCCTGCGAGCGCCCGAAGTTTCCGAGCGCCCCCATGCCTCCCCCCGATCTCGCGGCGCGCCGGGCGATCAGCACGAACAGCCCGACGATCAGAAGCGTCGGGCCGAACCCGAGCAAGAGCTCGGCGAGCAGCGACTGGCTCGCGGTCGTCGGCTTGGCGTTGATCTCGACGTGCTTTTCCTTGAGCAGGGCCGAGAGCTGGGTGTTGTTCCAGAATGTCGGGACCTCAGTGGCGAACAGCTTCGTGGGGGTCGCCTTGGCGTCCGTGTGCGGAAAGCGCACCTTCATCGTGAACGTCCCCTGGATGGTGTCGCCCTTGGAGGAGATCGACTTCACATGACCCGCCTGCACATCGGCGAGGAAGGACGGATTGAAGGGGATCCGCACCCGCGGTTCGGATGAGCTCGGCTGGAACAGCAGCAGCGAGATCCAGTTCAGAGCGAGGAGCAGCAGGATGAACCACAGGAATCCGGGTCTGCGGTGCGCAGGAGGTCGGGTCGGCTCCTGTTCGGGCATCCCCCGCCCGTCGGGCGCCGGCGCCACATGCCAGCCGCGCTTGTCGCGCGGCATGGGCGGGTGCGCATCCGTGCGAGTGGCGCTTTGAGGAGCGGAGGTCGGAGGACCGGCGCTCGGAGGACCGGCGCTCGGAGAAGCTGGCTCGGTTGACGGCTCGTCGGGCACGAGATAGATCCTACGCGCGTCAAGCGTGACTACAAGCGTGCGGCGACCAGCGCGCAGGCGATGACGGGGATCGCCAGCGACAGCGCCGCGAGCGCCCCGTCCAGCGGAGCCAGCATGCCGGCCAGCGAGAGCTCCTCGCTCGCTCCGTCGGAGCGTACGCGCACGCCGCTGATCACGCGGGTGCGCCGGCGCAGCTCGCGCGCCGGCGCGCTCAGACGCCGCTGGGCGACGCTCATCGCCAGGCAACCAACGGCGATCAGCAGTCCCGGCAGGGCGACCTTCCCGGCGTTTGCGAAGTAGCCGGTGAACGCGGGAAACGCTCCCCAGCCGATCGCGAACCAGAGATCGCTGTGAAAGCGCCCGCCGAGCAGCTCGAGATTGTAGGCCGGCAGGAACAGCCCGCCGGCGATGACCAGCGGCGCGAGGGCGAGCGAGACCGTCACGATGCCGGCCACGCCGATCGCCAGGGCGCCGAGGATGCTCGCGCTCGCCAGCACCACGAGCGTCCGGTCGGACAGGGCGGTGTCCAGCGGCCTGTCGTGCAGCTCGTCGAGCGCATGTGCCCCCACCCCCACAGCCAGCCCGAAGGCCGCCAGGCCCCACAGCAGGCGATCGGCGTACAGCCGCGGGGCGATCGCAGCTCCCAGCGCGAAGTAGCTCAAATGCCAGGCCGTGTACGGCGGATGCAGCAGCGTCAGCACGTCACCCAGGCGCCCGCGGCCGACCGCATAGAAGGCCGGACGCTCGGGCGCGACGGGGATCGCGGCCCGGACCTTGCCCCCCGTCAATGTTGGGTCCTGCACCCGCGTCACCGCTCGTTGCCTCCGCTCTCCTTGGTCGCGGACATGATGACGCCCCCGCCCAGGCTCATCCGCTTCACCGTCACCTCCCCGAGCCCCGCTGCGTGCCAGTAGTCGACGATCCGTGCGACCGGATGGCGTTCGTAGAAGCCTCTGATGCTGGGTCCGAGGAAGCGTCCTACCTCACCCCACTCACGCGAGGCAAGCCGTCCCAGGAGCGGCAGACCGATCGCCGTGTAAAGCCTCCACGCTGCCCGCGGCAGCGCCCGCGGCGGCACGCCGAACTCGAGCGACGCGACACGCCCGCCGGGACGCACCACGCGTGCCAGCTCGCCCATCGTCGCCGGCGGGTTCTCGACGTAGCGCAGCAGGTAGGTGAACGTGAGCGCATCGAAGCTTCCGTCCGCGAACGGCAACGCCTCGGCCTGCCCTTCGATCAGCTCGCACCCGGCCGTCGAAGCGGCGTACGGGCCACGGCCAGCATCTCCGCGCTCTGATCGATGCCCACGACCGAGCAGTCATAGCGCGAGAGCAGCTCGGCGGCGACCATGCCGGTGCCGGTGGCGACGTCGAGCACCCGCTCGCCCTGCTTCACCGTGAGCTCGCTGACGAGCGCGCGCCGCCAGCGGGGATCCTGTCCGAAGCTGAGCAACGCCGATAGCCGATCGTAGCGTCGCGGCAGGCCGCGGAACAGCTCAAGCGCATCGCGCTTGAGCGCCGTCTGCGACGGCGGCGTCCCTGGCATGCCGTCAATCGAAGCGATGTCACCGAGGTCGCTGGGTGGCACTGTGCTCATGCTCTCGCCGTCTGGAGAGCTAATCGGGGGAGCATCAGGGAGACAGGCGCGACAGGCGCCAACCGTCGTCGGTGCGCTCATACAACAGCCGGTCATGCATACGATCGGGTGCCTCGTGCCACAGCTCGATGGCCTCGGGTACCACGCGGATCGCACCCCAGTCCGGCGGGCAGGCGGGCGGCGCCTCGAGGACGCTCATCAGATGGGCGTGGCGGGCGCGCAGCGGCTCGATGCTCTCGATCGGCTCACCCTGACGGGATATGAGCGTCTGCACGCAATGAGCGAGCTCCCGCTCCCTGAACAGCTCGCTCGCCAGCTCCCGCTCGGCGACGCCTGCCCGTCCCGCCACGTGCACCTGCCTGCCGACGGTCGGCCAGTGGAACAGCAGGGCCACGCGCGGGTTGGCTGCAATCTCACGAGCTTTGCGCGTCCACAGGCCGGTCGTGAAGACGAGCGCATCGGGCTCCAGACGCTTCAGCGACACCGTACGCGCCGACGGGCGCCCACCATCGCCCACGGTTACGAACGCGACCGTGTCGGGCTTGGGGGCTCCGGCCTCTCTTGCCTTCGCCAGCCACTGCCCCAGCAGCACGAGCGGGCCCGGGCCGAGCTCTGCTGGCGGCACCCTCCCGAGCTTCCCGCTAGGGCTCGAGCTGGCCGGCGTAGAGCGCAAAGACGGCTCCCTGCGGATCCTGCACGACGGCGATCCTGGCGATCTGAATGTCCTGCGGCCCGACGATCTTCGTGCCGCCCAGCTCCTGCACCTTGGCGAGCGCCCCATCAAGGTCCTCGACACCAAAGTAGACGAGCCAGTGTGGCGGAACGCCAGGCGGGGTCAACTCGATCATGCCGCCGTTGTTGGCCTCGCCGTTCTTGATCGACAGATACGGCATGGGACTCGCCTCAAAGGGTGCGATCGTCCACCCGAACAGCCCGCTGTAGAAGGCGCTCGAGCCCTCCAGGTCGGGGGAGGCGAGCTCGTTCCAAACGAGCGCGCCAGGCGCGTTCACGAGCGCCGCACCGAAGTGCCCGCGCGGCTGCCACACCATGAAGTAGGCGCCCTGCGGGTCCTGAATGACCGCCATGCGACCTGCCTGCATCACGTCGAAGGCCGGCGCGTGCACCGTTCCCCCGAGCTCCTTCGCACGCTCCGCGGCCGCATCGGCGTCCTCCACGGACACGTAGGACTGCCACGCCGGCGGCACTCCTGCGTCGCGCTGCTGCTGAGGCTGCGGAGCGATCGCCGCCACATTGTGTCCGCCGAGACGCATCATCGAGTAGAACACGCCCTCGCCCACAGGCATGTCCTCCGCCTCCCAGCCGAGCAGGGCGCTGTAGAAGGCCTTCGCCGCCGGCTGGTCGGTCGTGGCCAGGTCGCTCCAGCAGAATGTTCCCGGCGAGTATCCGGTTCGCTCGCCCATCGATCGCGAGGCTAGCGCAATCCGCGAGTAGATGGGTCGCGCTCTGACACAATGGGCTCGGCCATGTGCCGCAGGACGACGCCGCTCATGCTCGCCCTCGTGGCCGGGCTCCTTCTCTCCTCCTGTGCCGCCAGCAACAAGGCGGCCGTGAAACACACCGCCACGTCGAGCACGCCGCTGAGCAAGTCGGCGGCGCTCGCGTTCGCCCACGCGGTCAACCTCGATCGAGCCGACCTCCCCGGCTTCAGCCCCGCCTCCGAACACGAAGCTACGACAGCGCGGGAACGGCGACTGGAACGCGAAATGCTGTCCTGCGTGGGCCCGCGGGGCTCCAACAGCAGCGCGGGCGCGTCCAACAGCCTCGCCAGTGCGAGCTCGAAGGAGTACCAGTTCAAGCACGCCATCGTCGATTTCAGCGTGAGCTCTGAAGTCGCAGTCAGCTCGACGCCCGCGGTGGCCGCCGCAGAACTGGCGGCGATTCGCAGTTCGCGCGTCCGCCAGTGCTTCTCGCACTATCTCAACCTGCTCTTCAAAGGCCGGCGATACGCCGAAGCAAGCATCGGTCCCGTGTCGATCGTGTCGGGGACCCCCCCAGCGCCCGGCACGGCCGGTGGATTCGGCTGGCGGATCAGGACGACGCTCGTCAGTCATCAGATCGAACTGCCGCTGTACATGGATGTGCTCGGCTTCGTCGACGGCCCCAGCCGCGTCACGCTCTTCAGCTCGGGCGCGCTGCGACCCTTTCCGGCCGCGGCCGAGCAGCGGCTCTTCAATCTGCTGCTCGCGCGGGCCAAGGCTCACACGCCGTGAGCCGCCGGCACGCTTCCCGCCCCTGCGAAGCACGGATCGCGTTGGCCACGCAGACCCCGTGATGGGGAGTGCATCGATGTGCGGACCGGCAATGCGCACGAGACGCTCCCGGGGCTCGCCGCCGAGAAACCCGACCGGTTCGACCTCGTCTTCATCGACGCCGACAAGCAGAGCAGCCCGGACTACTTCACGTGGGCGCTCGCGCGCTCCCGTCCCGGCAGCCTGATCATCACCGACAACGTCGTACGCGTTGGTGCAGTGATCGACGCCGACAGCGACGATCCCAGCGCATTGGGGTCCCGCCGCCTGCACGCGCTGCTCGGCGCCGAGCAGCGCGGGAGCGCCACCACCATCCAGACCGTCGGGCCAAGGGCTACGGCGGCTTCACCCTCGCACTCGTGCTCAGCTGAGGAGAACCACCGGCCTTACCCGCCGCCTGCTCGCAGGGGGTCGCGCCGCGCACGTCGATGGGCCGGCTGTGGGCCGGCGCAGAGCTGATCCAGAACATCCCCGCCAACGTACAGTTGGTGGATGTCACGTTTGCGGCGCGGGCAAGAGTTCGCGGGAAGAGCTGAGGAAGCTCGCCGACGAGGAGCTGATGCAGCGTGTTGGCGCCAATGACGCCGACGCGTTCGAGATCGTCTTTGAGCGCCACGTCGATGCCGCCTTCGCGCTCGCCTACCGCATATGCGGGCGGCGCTCCACAGCAGAGGACGTCGCGCAGGAGGCCTTTCTGGCCATGTGGCGAAGCGGCGCGCGCTATGAGCGCACGCGCGGCAGCGTGCGCACCTGGGCGCTCGGCATCGTGCACAACCGCGCAGTCGACGCACTACGCCGAGACGGCGCGCACGCGCGCAGGCGCGTCAGCGACGAGGGCCTCGAGGAGGCCATCGAGGCGCCCGAGCGCACGGACGCGCAGGCAATCGACAACGCCACATCGGAGCAGATCCGCGGCGCGCTCGACGAGCTGCCGGCAGAGCAGAGGCGCGTTATCGAGTTGGCGTACTTCGGTGGCTTCGCTTCACACACGTCGAGATTGCCTCGATGCTCGCTACGCCGGTGGGTACCGTCAAGGGTCGCATGCGCCTCGGTCTCGAGAAGCTGCGCGACCGGGTCGACCAGCGGGAGGCCGTCGGCATATGAGTTCGCGCGAGACCGACTTCGACTGCGCAGAGCGCGTGAACGCCGCCCCGTACGTCCTGGGTGCGCTCGAGGACGCCGAGCCCTACCGCGAGCATCTGAGCGCGTGCGCGAGCTGCCGTGCCGAGGTCGCCGAGCTGCAGCTCGCCGCGAACCTGCTCCCCGGCGCCGTTGCGCCCGCCGTCGCCTCTGAGGCGCTGCGCGAGCGGGTGCTCGCGACGGTCCGCTCCGAGGCGCAGCTGCTCCAGGCTGCCGGCCACGAGGCGGATGTACCACCGCGGCGCGCCAGCCGCCTGCGCTCACGCCGGCTGTCGCTGCTGGCAGCGGGCGTCGCTTTCGCTGCGGGTGTGGCGGTGCTGGTGGCGATCATCAGCGTCGGCTCATCGACACGCGAACGGGTGACCTCCGCGGTGATGGCCCCCGTCGCGCGGGGCGCTCGCGCGTCGCTGCGCCAGCGCAACGGGCGCGGCGAGCTCGTCGTTGCCGACATGCCACAGCCGCCCCAGGGCAAGATCTATGAGATCTGGTTGAGCCGCGGCACGGGCGCGCCGCAGCCCACGGACGCCCTCTTCGGCGTAACCCGCGCAGGAAGCGGCTCGGTCGGCGTGCCGAGCAGCCTGCACGGCGTGAAGGAAGTGCTGGTCACCAGCGAGCCGCTCGCAGGCAGCTCTCACCCCACAAGCCCACCGATCCTGCGCGTCGTGCTGCCGGCCTAGAGCCTGGATGACGATCGTGAGCTGCTAATCGATGCCGGCCTGCTCCAACGCGGGCTGCTCGATGCCCACAGCCAAGAGGTCTTCACGCGCGCGTTCGTCGAGTTCGCGCGCGCTCTGTCGGGGGCGCAGGTAGGTCAGCCAGACGGCGACCAACACGAGCAGCATGCCGCACAGCACCCAACCGAGGGTGGTCGTGTCAAGCCCGATGTACTTCAGCCCCGATGCGGTGATCACGAAGGTGATCACGGGCCTGATGTAGCGGTCCGGTGCGCTCGAGGACAGCAGCGATCCGACGAACACGGCGGGGACGCTGCCGATTATGAGCGAGGCCGTCACGCCGAAGTCAACATGGCCGAACGCGAGGGCTCCCAGCGCGGCCGCGAGGGTCAGCGGCACGGCCTGCGTCAGATCCGTGCCCACGAGCTGATTGGCACCGATCAGCGGGTAAAGGAAGAGGAGCATCACGATCATCAGCGACCCCGAGCCGACCGAGGTGAGCCCGACGACGATCCCGCCGATCATCCCGATCGCGACCGTGAGAAGCGGTCGCACCTCCAGGTGGTCGACCAGCCCCATGCGCGTCTGCCCGCTGCGGCGATCGAGCGCGTAGCGCAGCACCATCGCGGCCGCCCCCAGCAGCAGCGCCGCGCCGAGTACGACCTCAACGTTTTTCTGGGCCGTCTTGGTGTGCCCCATCAGGTGCAGCAGATAGGTCCCGAGAAACGCCATCGGCACCGAGCCCAGCACCATCCACCCCACCAGCCGCATGTTGACCGTCCTTTTGCCCAGATGCACAGCCGCTCCGATCGGCCGCATCACGACGGCCGCGACCAGGTCGCTGGAGATGGCGGCCGACGGCTGCACGCTGAACAGCAAGATCAGCATCGGCGTCATCAGAGCGCCCCCGCCCGCACCCGTCATTCCGACGAGGAACCCGACAACGGCAGCGCCGAGAACTATGTAGGGATCGATGTGCATTTCGATTCCAAACCACCAAGCGGCAGGAGACTGCTCAGCCCCCCGGTCCTCCTGTGCTCCTCCTACCCCGGCGCAGTTGTCCATCATATCGAGTTTTCCGCTCTTATCGGGTTTTCCGATCATATGCGTGCACATATAGCCTCGAGGCGACCGATGAGTTTCGCCGCGCCCGCCCGTCTCGTATTCAAGAAACCGACGAAAGGCAGAGCGAACATGAGCGACACGAAGGCCAGCACACGGTCACCCGGGTCGGGACGGTGATGATCCCCGTCAGCGACCAGGACAGGGCACTCGAGTTCTACGTCGACAAGCTCGGCTTCGACAAGCGCTCGGACATTCCCTACGGCGAAGGTGAACGCTGGGTGGTCGTCGAGCGACGTTGACGGCGGCGCGGCAGGCCGCCGCGAAGGCTTGCGCGCAACGGCCCGCCCGCGGGCGTCGATGAGCCTTCATCGGCACCACTTCCTGCACATGCCCACGCCACCGAGGCCCACATTCCCGAGGGGGACGATCGTCTGCGATGTCGCAGGCCTGATCACCGCTGACGCGACCACGATTGACGCCTTGGCGCAGCTCGCACTCACGCTGCGACGGCTCGGCTTTCAGATCAGGCTGCGTCACGCCTCGGACGAGCTCCTCGAGCTGATCGAGCTCGTGGGCCTGGGCGCCGTGCTAGCCGTCGAGCCGGTCGGGCAGGCCGAAGAGCGGAAACAGCCTCTCCGTATCGAGGAAGAACGTGAACTCGGCGATTCCTCCCGGTGAGACATCGAGGACCTGAAGCGCCCAGGGCTCGCGGCCACCATTCGGGCTCGGCTTGTACTGCGCGTACGTCGGCGAGCCGTTCGCCGCCATCACCGGGAGCACACGCGAGTCACGACAGGCGATCCCAGGACCGAGCCACCACGCCAGAATGTCGTCCCGACCGCGCAGCCACATGTCATACGGGGGCATCGACTGCGTGGCGTCCTGGAGAATCAGAGAGGTGAGCGCGTCCATGTCGTATCGCTCGAATGCCTGCACGTAACGGTCCAGCAGCGCGCGGTCCGCAGCCGTCAGCGGCGGCGATGGATCTGTTGCGCTGATATCGCTGGCAGCGAGCGTCGAGCGTGCGCGCTGCAGCGCGCTGTTGATCGACGCGACGCTGGTATCGAGCAGATCGGCGACCTCCACCGCCTTCCAGCGAAGCACCTCACAGAGGATCAGCGCCGCGCGCTGGCGGGGCGGCAGGTGCTGCAGGGCAGCGATAAAGGCCAGCCGCAGGGTGTCGCGGGCGACGGCTAGCTCCGCCGGGTCCTCATCGGTCGCGACGAGACGGTCGGGTATCGGCTGAATCCAAGTCGCCTCCGACACCATGTTCAGGTTGGAGGCGTCGGGACTGGCCGCCGGCCCGAGGTCCATCGGGCGCGCGCGCCGCTTTCTGCCGTCGAGCATGTCAAGGCACACGTTGGTCGCGATCCGGTACAGCCAGGAGCGAAGCGCCGCGCGGCCCTCGAAGCGATCGAGGCCTCGCCAGGCCCTCACCAGCGCCTCCTGCACTGCATCCTCGGCTTCGAAGGGCGAGGCGAGCATGCGATAGCAGTAGGCGGTCAGCTCCACCCGATGCTGCTCGAGCTGCTCCTCGAGCTCGTGGGCCACGGGCTTGGCGGTGGGTGACAGATTCTGCACCGCCATCATGCTAACTCTCATGTGATGCCCCGCAAACCCGAGCGGGCGCCAAAGTCGAGCGCCCCGAGGGACTCGAGATGATCGCGGTTGGCGCCGAGCGGCCAGAGGGCGCCGACGGGATCCCGTCGTCCGGTTGGTGGACGAACTGCTGATCACCCTCACGCCAGCACGCCACCCTGCATCGCTAAACCTTTGTCAGCTATCCGTCGAAAGGCAGGCAGCGTGGCGATAGGCATCTGCATTTCGGCCCGATTCGGAACGGGGCACCCACTTGTGTTCGGAGGCATAGGAGCTCGTCATGTCAGATAGCAAAACCCCGGACGCAACTCCCGGCGACACTCCGGACCCAACTCCGAGCGCGACCCCGAGTGACACCCCGGGCGCGGCCGTGCCACAGGATGGTCCTCAGGCAATGGAGACGCCCAGCTCGGGCATGGACAGGCTCGAGGGCGTGAAGCGTCCGCTCGCCAGCCACAAGCGCCTGTGGGCGGCGGTGGCGGTGTTGTGCGTCGCGGTCGGGACGGTCGGCTCGGTGCTTGGAGCACACGCCCTGGCGCACAAGGACGCCGCCGAAGCGCGCGAAGCGTTCCCTCGAACCTCCGGGGAAGTCGCCTCCACGCTGAAGCAGGACATTCAGCACGAGGAAGACCTCCGGATCGGCGCGAGCACCTTCTTTGCCGCCAAGCCGACGGCCTCGGCCGGCGAATTCGATGTCTGGGTGAAATGGGCGCAGGCGCTGCGCCGCTACCCGGAGCTCCAGAGCCTTGGCCTCGTCGCGCTCGTGCGCGCGCCGGAACTGGCTGCCTTCGTGGCCCGCAGCAGCGGCCACCCGGTGAAACCGCAGGTATCCCCCTCCGCGCACGGATCGCCCTCGACGCAGGGATCGCCCGCGACGCATGGATCATCCTCGACGCAGGGATCATCCTCGACGCAGGGGTCATCCTCGACGCATGCGTCGCCCTCGACGCACGGCGGCTCCCCGGCTCTGCCCGCAGGCTCCCGCTCCTTCCAATGTCTGGCCGCCGTCGAACTCTCACGGCACCACGCAACGCACACGCCGGCCAGGGTCGACTACTGTGCGGTCATTCGCGGATTGCTGGGCTCTCGGGACTCGGGCCTGAGCACCTACACCGCGACGTCGGTGGCAGGGGCCAAGGGCTTGGCAGTGCAGACGCCGGTGTACAGAGGCAATGTGGTGCCCTCGGGCTTCGCGAGCCGCAGGGCAGAGTTCGTCGGCTGGCTGCGTGAGGTGTTCGTGCCCGGCGTCGTATTGGAGGAGATCCTGAGCGCCCACCCGCAGTACGCGCTCCGGGTTCGCTACAAGAGTCACTCCTCGCACGCCGTCTTCGCCGCCGGTACCCCGCTGCCCGGCGCGCAGACCGCAGCGATCGACCTGCATGACGGGTGGTCGGTCAGGACCTTCGGGCCTGCGGTGCCGGCCGCAGGCATCTTCCAGGACACGGGAGCGGTCGTGCTGCTGATCACCGGAACTCTGCTGAGCGTGCTGCTCGGGCTGCTCGTCTTCCTTCTTGGCAGCGGCGGCCGTGTGCGCTCGCGGGCTCCGAAGCCCCGTGAGGTCGCCCACGTGGACCTCTACGACGCCCTTACCGGCCTACCCAACCGCGCGCTCATGCTCGACCGCGCCGATCGCATGATCGCGCGGGCCACGCGCCAGTCGGGGTTGCTCGTCGGCGCCCTGTTCATCGACATCGACTGGTTCCAGGACGTCAATGACAAGCTCGGGGAGGCCGCCGGAGATCAGCTTCTGGCGATCGTCGCAGAACGGCTGGAGGGCGTCGTGCGAGTGCACGACACCGTCGGCCGTCTGGGCGGAGACGAGTTCGTGGTGCTGGTTGAATCGGCGGCCCGCGGTGTGCGCCTCGACTCCCTCGCACGACGCGTGATCGAGGCACTGAACAAGCCCGTCGAGCTCGACGGCTTCGGGCTCAGCCTCTCATTGACCGCGAGCATCGGCGTCGCCTTCGGCCGCTACGCGACCCCCGAAGACCTCCTGCGCGACGCGCAGCTCGCCCTCACCGCTGCCAAGGCCGCCGGGCGCAACCGCTACACGCTCTTCAACGCGAACATGCGCTCGGTGATCGAGGGCCGGGGGGTGCTGGGAGTCGAACTGAACGCCGCGCTGCAGGACAAACAGTTCTTCCTGCTGTATGAGCCGGTCTACGATCTCGCGACCCGCAAGGTGGTGGAGCTCGAGGCGCTGATCCGCTGGAGGCATCCGGCGCAGGGCGTGCTGCCGCCTGAGGACTTCATCCCGCTGGCAGAGGACAGCGGACTGATAGTGCCGATCGGCCGCTGGATGATCGAGCAGGCCTGTGGACGAGCTGCCGCATGGAACGTGGCAGGTCATCGGGTGGGCGTCTCGGTGAAGGTATCGGCGAATCAGCTCAATCGCGACGGCTTCGTCACCGACGTCCAGCGAGCGCTGCAGCAGTCCGGCATCGAGCCCTCGCTGCTGACGCTGGAGATCGCCGAGACCACAGTGATGCGCGACGTCGCGGCGGCCGTCGAGCGCCTAGCGGAGATCAAGCGGGTCGGCGTGCGCATCGCGATCGACGAATTCGGCAGCGGCTACGCTCACCACTCCGACCTGAAGCGCATGTCGCTCGACTTCCTTAAGGTGGACAGGAACACGCTCGCGGCATCCGACGACGAGGACTACCGCAGCTGGCTGCTGCAGGCCATCCTCATCGTCGGGCGCGACCTCTCCGTCCCGGTGATCGCCACGGGAGTCGAGACCCATGAGCAGATGAGCACCCTTCAGGCCATGGGCTGCCAGAGGGCACAGGGGCTGCTGCTGGGCAAGCCGGCCCCTGCGGACGGCGTTGACAGCCTCTTCGACGCCGAGTTCCCGGCCGCGTCAGACACCTTCAGCGAGCCCGTCAGCTAGCAGCGCCCGGCGCGCCTGGATGGGCCGCGAACGCGGTGACGAGTACGAAGGCATACCCGATGACGCGGTTGTGCCAGCGGATGACGCCCTCGACGTAGTCGAAGATGGCGCGCGGGTAGCGCCGCGAGAACCTTGCAGCTGCTGCGCTTCAGGCCTGTGGGCTCGCCATCACGAGCTGGCCTGAAGCGGCCTCGCGCCGGTGCCGGCAAGCAGCCGCACCAGCTCGGCGCCCCATTCGCGCGCCCGCTCGAGCTCGCCCTCCGCGAGCGGGCCCTCGGAGTCTTCGACGAGGAAGCTCTCGGTGCTCAGCACCTCATAGCCGTGGTGGCGCAGGCGGCGGGCGATGCCTCGCGAGGCGACCCCCGTCAGCCATGGCGAGCGGTCCAGTCGCGTATCGAAGGCGGCTGCATAGGCCCCTTCGCGTCGGGGGAGCTGACTGAGCCAGCCGCGCAACCCGAGTTCGTCGCTTGCCCCCGCTCCCACCGCCTCTTCGCCGTCCTCGCGGGCAGCCGCAGCGGCCATCTGACGGCTGCGGGTGGTGGAGAGACCGTCCATGTGGGTCGGGCCACCGACGACAAGGATCGGCTCCTCCCCCGCCCGTCCGACGGCCTGCCCGACCGAGAGAACCTCAGCACCGCCCAGACCCTCCGCCACGGCCTCGGCGATCGCGTGCGTGTTCCCGTAGATCGACTCGTTTACGACGATCGCTTTCATCATCGGCTCCTTCCCATCGCCCCTGGTCATGCCAGAAGTCAACCGACCGGCCTGCTGCGTGCCATCGGTGAAAGCCCACGCATGGCGACCGTGCTTTACCGAGCTGCGGCCGCCAGGCGAGTGGGCCGCAGAGCGATGAGCGGCTGCGCCTATGGCCCGACGCTGAGCGTCCAGGTCAGGTTGACCCGTAGATCTCCCCGTTGGGAAGCACTTTCACCGTCGTGGGGATGGCAAGCGCGATGCTGCTCGTGCTGAAGCCGGCCGTGAGCCACGTGCCCAGCCCCGCTTCGAGGACGGCCGAGGCGATCTTTTCAGGCGTTACGCTGTCCACGTCGCATGCCGTCGCACACGGCAGCGTCGGCGCCGCGCCGCTTCCGCCCAGGCCAGGGAGGAAGCTGGCGCCGAGCTGTTGAGCGTGAGAGAGTCCGCGGGAAGTGTCTGCCCGCCGCCGACATACCCTTCAGAGTCGCCGCCACATTTGGCTTTCTGGCAGTACTGGGCGAAGACGGCGCTCCTGCCGGCTCCCGACTGCCCTTCGACGGTGACGTTCCAGCCCGCGCAGCGCACGCGATCGCCACCATGCCGGACAGGCGAAGCAGGACAAGTCGTCGATGTGCGAGGCGCACTTGAAATCCGTTTCTTGATGCGACATCAGGGTCCAGCGGCTCTGAATCGTTCAGGGCCTTCAGTCATATCGAGCGGCGTGCGGACAAACTCGAGCGCGAGCGTGTGTCTGACGGCCGGGCGATCACGCGTCTCAGGCTCGCACTCTGCTTTGATTCCACGATCTTCGAGCGGCGCGAGAACCATGTCCTGGCGGCTTCGGGCCTGACCCGCGCACTCGCCGAGAAATGCGCCGGGCCCGCCTTCGATGAGCTCCCAAACGACGTCGTCGAGCTCGCACGCCAGGCGCTGCTGGACTGGTTCGCAGTCACGCTCGCTGGCAGCCGCGAGGAGGGCCCGATGATGCTGCTGGACATTCTGCCGCCGGGCGATCCTTCCGATGGGCGCACGGTGTCGGTCGTCGGGCACAGGGCGCGGCTGACCGCGCTGCACGCGGCGCTCGTCAACGGCACCGCATCGCACCGGCTGGACTTCGACGACGTCAATATGACCTTTCTCGGCCACGCATCCGTCGCCGTGACCGCGGCCGCGCTCGCCCTCGCCGAGCAGCAGCACGCCGGCGGAGCTGAGTTGATCGCCGCGTTCGTCACGGGCTATGAGACCGCTTGCCGTATCGCCCTTGCGATCGGCCCGCAGCCATACCTAAACGGATTTCACTACACGGGCACCGTCGGGACATTCGGAGCTGCGGCCGCTGGCGCACGTCTGCTCGATCTCGACCCGGCCCGAACGGCCGCGGCATTCGGGATCGCCGCCAGCCAGGCCGCCGGGCTGAAGTGCAATCTGGGAACGATGACCAAGTCCCTCCACGCCGGCAAGGCCTGCGAGAACGGGCTCCTGGCCGCGCTGCTCGCCGCACGCGGCTTCACCGCCAGCCCCGAATCGATCGAGGGCGACCAGGGCTTCGCGGCCTTGGCCGGCGGCGGCTGCGACATGGCCGCGGCGGTGGCCGATCCGCCCGCCGGATGGCATCTACGCGAGAACCTCTTCAAGTACCACGCCGCCTGCTTCTTTACGCATTCGATGATCGAGGGCATTCGCGATCTGCGCTTCTCGGGACGGGTCGCCGCCGGGGAGGTGGAGCAGGTGACCGTGCACGTGGGCGAGATCGAGCTCGGCGCCTGCGCCATCGCCGAGCCGGCGACCGGACTCGAGGTCAAGTTCAGCCTCGCGCACCTCGCCGCAATGGCGCTGCTTGACCGCGACACGACGGTTATCACCGACGAGGACGCAGAAGACCAGCAGGTGATCGCCGCGCGCGCCAAGGTGGCGCTGATCGACGACGGCGCACCCGGGCAGCCTACGCGCGTCGACATCAAGCTGTGCGACGGCAGCGCCGTGCACGCCGCCCACGACGTCACCACACCGCAGCGCGATCTTGCTCTCCAGTACGAGCGCGTCGCGCAGAAGTTCCTCAGCCTCGCCGAACCGCTGATCGGTACAACCGCTGCCGCCGGGCTGCTCGATCAGGTGCACACCCTCGACTCGACTGTCGGCGTGCGGGACCTGATGTCGCTCACCGCAGCCTGATCTTCTGTACGGTCGAGGCCGTCCTGTCGCGCTCGACTCACAACACATGGCCACTCATGCGCTCTCCGGAGTGCAGGTGAGCTCCCACTAGGGATATGCAAGAGCCGAGCACCGGCCTTCATGGGACCCCATGCGGTCTCAGCGAGACAGAGGCGGCGCGGCGTCTGGAGTCACGCGGCAAGCTTCCCCGCCAGCGCTCGAGCCGCTCCTACTCCAGCATCGTGCGTGCGAACACGCTGAACATCCCGAACGGGATCCTGCTCGTCTTCGGCGTGCTGACCATCGTCTTTGCCTCGTGGCGAGACGCGCTCTTCCTGGGAATACTCGTGTCCAACATCCTGATCGGGTCCTTCCAGGAGATCCGCTCCAAGCGTGCGCTCGACCGGCTCGCCGCGCTGGTGGCGCCCGATGCGGTGGTCGTGCGTGACGGGGTCGAGCGCCGGGTGGCAATCGAGGAGGTGGTCAGCGGCGACCTCGTGCACGTGCGAGCGGGCGACGAGGTGGTCGCGGATGGCATCGTGATGGAAGCGGACGGGCTCGCCCTTGACGAGGCAAACCTAACGGGCGAGTCCGAGCCCGTGCTGCGGGGCACCGGTGAACCCGTGTGGTCGGGCTCGTTCGCGGTCGAGGGCGTCGCACTGTTCGAGGCGACGGCCGTGGGCGCCGACAGCCGGGCGGAACGGCTGGCGGCCACCGCACGCGCCTTCCGCCACCCGCGCTCCCCGCTCGAGCGCGCCAACGATCGGCTGCTGCTGTGGCTCATCGCGCTCGCGACGCCGCTGACGATCGGGCTTACGGTGTCGGTCCTCGTGCAGAGCGACTCCGCTGCGGCCCGCGTGCAGGCCGTCACGGCGGGCGTCGTCAACCTCGTCCCGGAGGGCCTCATCCTCCTTATCAGCGTCACCGCAGCCGTCTCGGCATTCAAGATGGCACGCCGCGGCGTGCTTGCACAGCAGCTCAACGCGATCGAGTCGCTCGCATCTGTCGACATCGTCTGCACAGACAAGACGGGAACCCTCACCGAGCCGACGCCGCGTGTCGTCGCGCTGCTTGCGGCCGCGGACATCGATCGAGCAGAGCTTGCCAACGACCTGGCGACATACGCCGCCAGCGCTCCTGCTCGCAATCTCACGCTCGAGGCGATCAACGACGCCGGGCTGGCGAGGGCAGCGAGACGTCCCATCGCCGGCCAGGTGCCCTTCTCCTCGCGCCGTCGCTGGAGCGCACTGGACTTCGGTGGGCAACGCCTCATCTTGGGCGCGCCCGAGCGATTCGGCGGTCGCGATCCGTGGCTGCAGAAGCAGGCCCGGGAGCAGGCCGACGCCGGCCGGCGCGTATTGGCGCTGGGACGCAGCGAGGCCCCGCTCGCGGCCGAGGGTCCCGAGCCGCGGTTTCCGGCGGACGTGCGTCCGATCGGGCTCGTGGTGCTCGCCGAGGAGCTTCGGCCAAACGCGGCCGAGACAGTGGCCTTCCTGGCCGAACAGGGCGTCGAGTTGAAGGTGCTCTCGGGTGACGCGCCCGCCACCGCCGGCGCGATCGCCCGTGACGCCGGTGTCCCGGGCTCGGCGCCCGCGCTCGACGGCCAAGCGCTGCCATCTGAGCCGACGGCACTGTGCGAGGCGGTCGGCTCCGCCGCGGCCATCGGACGCATCTCGCCTGAGGGCAAGCGTGCGGTCGTCGATGCGCTCGCCGGAGCGGGGCGCTACGTGGCGATGGTCGGAGACGGTGTCAACGACGTGCCGGCGCTGAAGCAGGCGCGCCTTGCCATCGCGCAGGGCTCGGGGACGCAGATGGCCCGGTCGGTCGCCGACCTCGTCCTGGTACGTGACGATTTCGCGGCCGTGCCGGCCATGGTCGCCGAGGGACGCCAGATCCTGCGCAATATCCAGCGCGTCGCGCGTCTGTTCGTGACGAAGACCGTCTTCACCGCTGTTGTCGGGCTGGCGGTCGCGATTCCGACGGCCACCTTCCCACTGCTGCCCCGGCAGTTCACGATCGCCTCGACGGTGACGATCGGGATCCCGGCCTTCCTGCTCGCCCTCGCACCGAGCTCGGGCCCGTGGCGGCCGGAGCGCTTCTTGGAGTCGGTCGCCCGCTTTGCGATCCCGGCAGGGG
The DNA here is from genome assembly GCA_963767655.1 of uncultured Solirubrobacteraceae bacterium. Taxonomy (GTDB): domain Bacteria; phylum Actinomycetota; class Thermoleophilia; order Solirubrobacterales; family Solirubrobacteraceae; genus Palsa-744. The sequence continues at coordinate 434,803 of CAVYET010000005.1, forward strand.
TTGCGATCGGTCTTGGGATCGTCGCCGGCTACGTGCTCGCACGCTACGGCTTCAGCCTCGACCTGGCCCGATCGCGGACGGTCGCGACCGGCGTCGTGGTCGTTTGCGGACTTGCGGTCGTGATGCGACTCGAGGCGGAGTCGGCAAGCCGGCGCCTGCCGATCGCCGGGCTGTGCGCGCTGATGCTGCTGGTCTTCGCTCTGGCCCTCGTGGTCCCGCTGCTGCGGGACTTCTATGAGCTGTCGACCCCCACCGGCGAGATCATCGCCGCCTGGGCCGCGGGTACCGTCGTCGGTGTCGGCGGGATGCTCGTCGCACTCCGTCTCGTGCGCCTCTGAAGCAGCTCAGCGCACCACGACCTTGCCGCGGAGCATGCCCATAGCGCAGGTGAACTCGTACTCGCGGGCCGAGCGCCTCAGCCAACGATCGCACCAGCGGTGCGGTGCGCAAGCGACATGATCGTCACCATGGGGTTCACGCCGGGAGCGCTTGGAAATGCACTGGCGTCCCCGATCCACACGCCCTTGACGTCGTGCAGCTCGCCGCGGCCGTCGGCGACCGAGTTCGCGGGGTCCGAGCCCATCCGGCAGGACCCCATCTGGTGTGCGGTGAAGCAGGTCACGTCGTTCGGCGCGTAGCTGGCTCTTTCGAGCCCAGCCAGGAAGCCGTCGAAGGACTCGCCGCGCTTCCAGCGCTGCTCGTCGGCGTGCCCGGTGAGGATCTCGGCCGCGTTGGCTGCGTGGTGCAGCCGCGCCAGCTCGACGTGCGCACGCACCGCCAGGCGGGCGTCCACCTCGTCCTCGAACTCCCACCGAACGACGGGACGGCCGAGGTCGTCGAGCACGACCTCGCCCGAGCCGTGATCGCGGGCGACGGTGATGAACGGCGCCATCCAGCGCAGCAGGCTCATCAGCTGCTTGTGGTGCTCGCCGGACCTCCAGGGAAATGCCGGCGAGGTGAAGGCGGGGAGCGCCCCGGCCGCCTCGATCAGAAAGCCATAGCCGTTCTCGATGTCCTCGAAGTGGTCGGACAGGGCCGACTGGACCTGTCCGTTCCAGCCTTCGATCGGCTCGTCGTAAACACCCCACACCACGAAGGCCGGGTGCAGCCGCAGGTGCTTGCCCACCGCCGGCCCGCCGATTGCACTGCGCAGCAGCAGCGCCGGCGACTCGATCGAGCCGCACGCCACCACCACGGTCGGCGCAGTGATCCGCAGGGTCGTGGTCGAGCGGTCGGGGTGGGTGACGGTCGCCTCTACGCCCGTGGCGCTTCCGTCCTGCACGAGGATCCTGTCGGCGTGGCAGCTCACCACGGTGCGAGCCCCGCGGTCTGAGGCGTCCTGTAGCCATGTCTTCATCGCCGAACGCTTGCACCCCCGCTGGCACCCCAGCAGGCAGTGCCCGCAGAACTCCGGGTCGTCGTCGAGCGAGGCGTTGCGCCAGATCGGGCGGTGCTCGTAGCCCAGCTCGTCGCACGCCGCCAGCAGCTTCTGATGGGTGCGGTTCTGTCGCGTCGCCTCGGTATTGGCACCGATGCGCTCCATCACGACGTCCATGTGGTCCGAGATGAACGAGCTCGAGGACACCCCCGCCAGACCATGGCTCTCCCACTCGGCAAGGATCGACGCGGGCGTACGCACACAGTTCATGTAGTTGACGACCGTGCCGCCGCCGAGCGTTGAGCCGGCGAGGATCGAGATCGAGCCCGACTCCGACGTGGCCAGCGCCCCGCCGTAGTACAGCTCGAAGTAGCCGGGAACCTCGAGGTTGGAGAAGTCCGACTCGTTGCGGTAGCCGCCCATCTCCAGGACGAGCACATCCTTGCCCGCACTTGCGCACTCCGCGGCGATCACGCTGCCGCCGGCGCCCGAGCCGATCACGCACACATCGCACGACAGCGTCGCCGTCTCGCCGGAGAGCTCCTGCACGCCGATCGTCTTCGGTGCCCGCTCGGCGGAGGGGGGCGCGGCCTTCGCTCCCGGAAACCCGAGCGCCTCCCAGTTGGCGTTGCTGCCGGCCGCATCGGGCAGCCCGTAGAAGAACAGCAGCGCCAGGCCTTTGAGGGCGCGCAAGCCCTGCTTGGCGGCGGCGTCCTGCGCGCCGAAGCCATGCACCATCTGCGTGCGCGTCGCGAGGTCAGCGTTGGCGAAGCCCTCGGCGCGGAGCGCGTCCAGGAGACCGGCAAAGCCCGCTATCTCCTCGGGGGTCATCACGTCGGCCATCAGCCCTTCGATCTGCTCGGGAACAGCCAGATCGCTGGCCGCGCGCGCCATGAAGCCGCGCTCGACCGGGTCGTGCGTCTCGACGGCCACCGACGGCACGAAGGTGTCACAGAGCGCCAGCAGTGTCTGGCGCTGCGACTCTTTCAGCACTGCTTGGGCGATCGCCATTGCTCCCCTCTCGTCGGCTCCCGTGTGCGAGTGATCCTACGCTCCCGGGCCCCCGAGCGAGACTCCATCATCGACCCCGTCTCATGCGGCGGTGCTGCTGCGCCTTCCCCCGCCGTCAGGCGGCCTGAAGCCGTCCCACCGCATCGGCCACACCCTCACGAGCGGTCGGGAAGCGCGGAGCCCAGGCGAGCTCGCGCTTGATCTTCGCGTTTGAGGATCGCGCCGAGCGCACAACGGCTGACACGGCATTGCTGCCCGCGATGACTCGCGCGAGCGCCGCCGGGACCCGCCGCGGCCGGCCCGCCCCGAGCGCTTGCGCCGTGAGCGCCATGAAGTCGTAGTAGGAGATCGGCTCGTCATCAACGACGTGATAGATCGATCCCGCATCTGCTCGCTCGGCGGTCAGGATCAGAGCCGTCACCACGTCGGTGACATGCACCACGTCCCAGAGGTTCTTGCCGCTCCCAATCACGGCGAGGCGTCCCGGCGCGCGAAGACGCGCAACCAGCTCGTGCTGATACCACCCGCCTGGGCCGTAGACGTGTGAGGGACGCACGATCACGGCGGGCAGCCCCGATTGGCCCAGCAGGCGCTCGCCCTGCTGCTTGGAGCGTCCGTATGGCGTCTGCACCGGCAGCGGCCGATCCTCCGTCAACAGCGCGCCGCCGGCCTCGCCGGTTACGACCGTGGAGGCGAACACCACGCGCGGCCCGGAATGCGGTTCGGACCCCGCGAGCGACAGACATGCGGCCAGCAGCCGCTCGGTGCCTGCGACGTTGACCTCGAGCAGCTTGCGCTCGCTGCGCTGCGAGGCGATCTCCGCGGCCAGGTGCAGCACGCACTCGGGCCGCTCCTGGGCGAGGACGGCACGCAGGCGATCGCCGTCGCCGAGATCGCCTGCGAGCGCGCGCGTGCCGGGCGGCTCGGAGCCCGGCCTGCGCACGAGCGCTCCCACCTCGTGACCCTTGAGCAACAGCTCGGCGCACAGCTCCGAACCGATGAAGCCACTTGCCCCAGTTACGAGCACACGCATCGCGCGCGAGACTAGCAGCGCCCTTCAGCTCACAGCGCCCTTCAGCTCACAGCGCCCTTCAGCTCACAGCGCCCTTCAGCTCACGATCTCCTCGATGACCTCGTAGGACCCGTCGAGCAGGACCTCATCCACGAGCCGCTCGGTGCGAGTGATCTGATCGCTGCGCCCAACCCGCTTCTGCATCTCACGCAGCTCGGTCAACGAGCCGTCGAAGAAGCCGAATGAGATCACAACGTTCTCGTCCTGGACGTCACGCACGTGGTAGATGCGCTTCCAGCGCCCGATAACCTCCGGTGGCGCATCGCTCGGATCCCATGCGCCGCGGAACGCATCGTAGGAGCCCGGCTTCAGGCGGCGGGCGGTCAGAGTGCAGATCATTTCGTTCACCTCGCAGTTGATGAGTGTTTGGCGCCCGCTGTCACGATCTTCCGGCGGCTCGCATGCTAGGGGCGCGCTTCCAGAACGATGTTGAAGGGAGTCTCTGCGGCTCTCCGAACGCGGTCGAAGCCGCCCTCGTTCAGCACCCCGGTGAGACGCTGCTCTCCGGCCTGTGCACCAAGTGCGAGACCGACCTCCTGGCTCAGGGAGGCGGGCGTGCAGAGCATCGTGGAGCCTCCGTAGAAGATCCGCCCGACCGGGTTGAGGTTCTCCTCGATCGCGTCCCCGGCCAGGGGCTCGACAACCATCCACGTCCCATCCGGGGCGAGTTCCTCGCGCACGTGGCGCGCTGCGCCGGCCGGGTCGCCCATGTCGTGCAGCGCATCGAACACGCACACGAGATCGAACGGGCCTCCGCGGAACTCCTTGGCCGACGCGAGCTCGAAGCTCACCCGATCGCTGACGCCCGCGCGCTCGGCGGCGACCCGCGCAGCCTCGACCGAGTCGCGGTGATAATCCGATCCAACGAACTCGGAGGCCGGAAACGCCTGCGCCATCAGGATCGTCGACGCTCCGTGGCCGCAGCCGATGTCCGCGACGCGGGCGCCCGCAGTGAGCTTCTCGGGAACGCCGTCGAGCGCCGGCAGCCACGCCGATACGAGGTTTGCGAGGTAGCCGGGGCGGAAGAATCGCTCCGTGCCGGCGTAGAGGTCGTGATGATGCTCGTGCCAGCCGAACCCGTCGCCGGAGCGGAAGCGCTCGGCGATCTGCGGCTCATCCTTCACCACGGCCGCCACGAGCTGAAAGGCACCCGGAATGAATGCCGGACTGTCTTCGTCGGCCAACGCCATCGCCTGCTCGGGGGGCAGCCTGAAGGTGCCGTCGCTCGCGTTGTACTCAACGTAGCCGCTCGCCGCCTGCTGGCACAGCCACTCCCGGATATAGCGCTCGCGGCAGTCGGTGCGCTCGGCAAGCTCCTCGGGCGTGAGCGGCTCGCCATCGGCCATTGCCTTGTAGAGGCCCAGCTTGTCACCGATTAGCACGAGCGGCGTGGTGATGGCAGCGCCCAGGTCTCCCACGAACTGACCCATGAACTGTTCGAGCTTTGCTTCGTCGATGCCTGGCGCACTCATGCGAGGCTCCTCTCTGTGTTGATTACAGGTGCAGGCAGGGTGCTGCGGGGGCCGTTACGGCTCCGTCAATCGACCGTCAAAGCGGAAAGCTCGGCGAGATTGGCCAACGAGGCCTGGATCGCGGCTCGCTGCCCGTCCAGGCGCGCCGCCTCCTTCTCGGGGATCTCAACATCGACCGTGATGTGCGTGCCGCTGCCGGCAGCGAGCGGCTGAAGGCCCCATTCGAAGCGCAGGTCGGACACCAGGCAGGAGACGGTCACGCGATTCTGTTCGTGCGCGGTGTCCAGGAGCTGGGCCATCGGAAAGTCCGGATATCCCTCCGGGTACATCGTGTAGGAGCCGCCGCTCGCGTCCAGCTCGACGGTGCCAATGCCCGCCCACCAGTCCGGGAAGCGGGCGGGGTCGTACAACAGCTTCCACACCTCCTCGGGCGCGGCCGCGGTATCTGCGCTGTCATGAAACGACGGCATGTTCGGCTCCTTTATCGCTCGCTTGGACCGCTTGCAACTCCAGCAGCACGCACTCGAGCTCCCGCTCGGGCTCGATCAGGCCGACCACGGGCCTGCCGAGGTCGGCCAAGGCCACGGCCAGGGTGTCCCCGCGACTCAGGGTCGAGACCTGACGACGCCAGCCGTCCGCCGCCTCGCGCAGGCGGCGCTCTGCCAACTGGAGATTGCCTTCCGACAGTGCCATCGCGCCCTGCACGCGCGCCATCCGTGCGACAAGGGTGCCAGGGAAGTCGCTCGCCCGGACCGGCTCCTGTGTTGTGGCGCGCAGCTCCTGCTCAGCCTCCGCGAGACGACCGGCGTGAACAAGCGCCTCGGCGCGGCGCAGGCGGGTGAGCGGACGGCTGATCGGCGCGTCACGCGCGAGCGCCCGGTCGAACAGCTCGGCGGCGCGAGGGTAGTCCTTCCGGGCGAGTGCCACCATGCCGCGATCGTGTTCGGCCATCGCCTCGAGCTCGGGGGCGTCCAGCCGATCCGCCAGGCTTGTCTCCTCCTCGGCCGCCTCGCTCGCTTCGGCGATCCTGCCAATGCGCAGCAGAACGAACGAACGCATCGCGAGCAGCTGCACCTCGAGGTTGACCAGCCCCTTTCCCTCCACGGCGGCCGCTGCCCGGTCGATGAACTCCAGCGCTCGCCGGTAGTCGCCGGCCGCAGTGGCCGCACCTGCGGCATTGGCCCAGCAGCCATACGAGAGGTCCGGGCGCCCGGCGCGAGTGATCGCCTCACCGGCTGCGATTGCCGGTGCATACCCCTCGACAAAGGCGCCCCGGCGCATCATCGCCAGCGCCCGTGCGTGCGCGACGTCGTAGATCGACAGATCGTCGGCACCGGCGCCGCCCGAGAGCTCGTGCACCTCGACGAGCAGTCGTTCAGCCTCATCGAGGCTGCCGGCAACGGCTTCGGCCCAGGCGAGCGCAGCCAGCCCCTCACGGCGCTCCTTCACGACATCGACGTCCACCTCCTCGAGCCGCGCGAGCGCCTCGCGACAGCGCTGGCTGACCATCGTCGGCACACAGATCGGCCCGTGGTACCAGCGAGCGCTTCGCAGCAGAGCGCGCGCCAGCTCGAGCGGCTGCGCCGAGAGCAGCGCCCGGGCATGCTCAAAGGCCTGCTCGGCCTCGGCGCGACGCCCACGCCATGCAGCCACCTCTGCGAGCTCGAGCCACAGCCCTGCTCGATCGCCAACCATCGACACCGCCTCCTCCAGATAGCCGGCAGCCTCAGCGAGAGCGCCAACGGCGCGCGCGTCGGCCGCGGCGATGATGAGCTGTGCGACGGCCTCGTCGTCCTTGCCGGCGAGGCGCATGTGACGGGCAACCTCCGCCGCCCTGTTCGGCCCTCCCCGCGTGGCACAGCTGAGCAGGGTCCGTGCCCAACTCTCGTGCAGGACGGAACGCCGAGGCTGGGCCAGCTCCGAGTAGGCGGCCTCTCGCAGAAGTCCGTGCCGGAAGCCGATTCGCCGCTCGCGCTCCACCAGCATGCCGCTGTCAAGTGCCTCAACCGCGGCCTCCATCGGACGCTCGATCGCCAGCGCCGCAACCTCGTGCTGCTCCAGCTCGCGCGCCGCGATGGCGGCCACCTCGACGAAGCTCCTGCCAGTGTCGCCGAGCGACCCGAAGGCTCCCCGAACCGCGCCGCGCACGCCCTCGGCGAGCTCCCTCTCGCCACGAGCGATCGCACGGGCGGTCTCGACCGCCAACAGGGCGTTACCCTCGGATGCATCCACGACTCGTGCGACCTCCTCCTGGGCCAGTGCGGCCACCTCCCGCGCGAGCTCGGCGACGGCATGCCGCTTGAGCGGAGCGAGTGTGAGCTCCTGGCGCAGCAGTCCACGAGAGCGGAGAGCATGCTCCAGGCGATCAACGTCACGGCGGCGCGGGAGCGGGCGTCGAGTGAGCAGGAACAGCACGGGTAAGCTCTCGATCCGCCGCGCGACATAGCCGGTGAGCTCCAGACTGGAGGGGTCGGCGATGTGCGTGTCCTCTACCAGCAGCACCAGCGGTCGGGAACGCGCGGCCCATTCGATCGCGGAGACCGTCGCCTCGAGAAGTCGAGCACGCTCGAGATCGGGCGAGACCAGAGCACGTTGGGAAACCTCGCGCTCGAGGAGCCTCAGGATCCCGGGCACCAGTCGAGCGAGGTCCTCGGGCCAAGCGGCATCGAGTGGGGGGATCGGTGCCGTCGCCAGCAGCTTGGGGAGAAGTTCGGCCCACAGCCCGAATGGGGCCGCCCCACCAAGGTCAAGCGGCGCGCACGTCGCCGTTCCCGCACCCTGCTCGGCCGCGTGCGAGAGCAGCTCGCTGGCAAGGCGCGTCTTACCGATGCCCGCCTCCCCGCAGACGCTCGCAACCCCTCCCTGCCCGGCCTGGGCCGCCCGCCAGAGCTCGAGCAGGACGTCGAGCTCTTGCGCGCGACCGACGAGGGGCTGGGCCGCGATCGACCTGCCAGGAGCACCGCTCCGCTGCCCCCGTGGCGGGGCTGCCGTGCGCGGCGCATCCGAGGCCGCGGCGCTCATGAGGGCACCGGTCGCCAGGCCGTCATCGCGATCGATGGAGAGCCGGCCCACAAGTCCGCGGGTTGCCGCAGAGGGCGCAACGGAGAGTTCGCGCCGCAGGCGCTCGACGAGCGTGCGATAGACCACGAGCGCCCGAGCTCGATCCCCCGCTGCGGCAAGTCTCGCGATCAAGCTGCGATGGGCCTCCTCGCTGAGCCGGTCAACTGCGACCGCGCGGCGACTCCACTCGATCGCCTGGTTGAGGTCGCCGGCCTCTTCAGAGCTCTCGGCGAGCTGCTCGAGAACCTCGAGCAGACGCTCCCGATGAGCGTCGCGCGCGGCCAGTGCCCACTCCTCGTCGAAGCCGGCCAACAGCTCGCCTGTGCACAGCTCCACGGCCTCTCGCTCGCGACCTGCTGCTAGCAGCTCCTCAAACGCCGCCACATCCACCCACAGGTCCGGTCCGGCCGCGAGCCCGACGCAGTTGCGGTCGACGATCAGGAACCGATTCGCGGCCGGGCCCAGAGCGCGACGAAGCGACCACACGGCACTGCGAAGGCTTGCCCGGGCACTGGAGTCGAGCACGTCCGGCCAGAAGCGAGCCGCGAGCTCCGACCGCGGCTGGGGCCCCGGGGAGAGTGCCGCGTACGCCAGCAGCGACCAGGCGCGCCGGGAGCCGGATTCGGCAAGCCGCTCACCCTCGTATTCGACGCGCATCCCCCCCAGCAGCTCAATACGCAACACGATTCAAGCCTACTCCCCACTTCACCGTTGACTCGACCGCTCAAAGGGGGCGGCGGTCGTTCGCTTTGACGCTCGCTTGACGCGCACGCAACGCGATCGCCTCAACATCCGCCCGACCGAATCAATCTCAACAAAGGAGCCACCATGACCACGACGCAGAAGTTCGACCTGGTTGCCTTCAAGCGGGCGATACAGGAGCGCGACGCGAGCGCGCAGCTTGCGATGTACGCGGACGACGCAGAGGTGACCCTCGTCGACCGCGTCGCCCAGCCGAGCACGCCGCGCGTGCTGCACGGGATTGGCGAGATCCGGCCCTGGATCGAGGATGTCTGCGGACGCGATATGAGCCATCGCATCCAGCGCAGCGTCCAGGATGACGACGGTGTCGCGTTCACCGAGGCCTGCCGCTATCCCGATGGCACGGCCGTCGTATGCGCGACGGTGCTCGAGACCGATGCGGGTCTCGTCACTCGTCAGATCGGAGTCCAGGCCTGGGACGAGTAACAACAACGGCCGTGCGCCGCCCGACCTGGTCTGGTGGCCCTGCGGCCCACGCCCGGCGGCTATGCGCGAGGGCGGCGGGCAGGCATCGGCTTTGAAGCGCTCACTGCAGCGAGACGTTGCGGTTCCACTCGACCCAGGCCAGGCCGTTCCGGCCATCGTCGCTGCGGACCCGGCACATCGCGCGTGGGAACTGGGAGATACGGCCGTCGGGCGCCTTCAGCAACAGCGGCCCGAAGGCCACGGGTTGGACCTCGAGCGCGAGCTCGCCGTAGCCGATCCGCGCCGAGGTGATCAGGCCGTCGGCGCCGACCTCCTCGGTGGCGCTGACGCGGTCGAGCTCGATCAGGCCGCCCGCGGGTGGCTGGAGGTAGCCGACGCCGATCGCCGGCGCGTCCGGGAGCCTGAACTCGACCCCGTGGAAGCGCGTCCCGTCGTCGAGATGGCCGGCGGACCACATCCACTCGGCCGACCACCAGTCGCGGGTCCCCCACGAATGGTCGCGCTGCCCCCGCCCGTGCAGGGGGATGGTCTCCTCACCAATGCGCACGGTACCGCTCACGCTGCACGGGATCTCATAGCGGGTGGCCATCCTGTAGGCGTAGGGGGTTCCCGACGTTGCCCATTCCAGGTCGAAAGCGGCGGCAAGCGGCGATCCCGCCTCGCCACGCAGCGGTGCGGACTGATCGGCGTGCGCGTCCGCGAGCGCGTCGAGACGGACCCGGAAGCGCTCGAGCGCCTCCACGCAGACGTGCTCGGCGTGGAGATCCCCCTTCTCAACACTCAGCGCGCCGCCCTCCGGCAGCGGCGCGGCGAAGTCGACGATCGCCACCGACGGGCGATCGGGCCCGCAGATGAACGCGGTTAGCCAGCAGACACCCATGTTGGGATACAGACCGATACGGGTGTAGACCCCTATGCGGCCGTCGTCGGAGACGGCGTCGAAGTACCAGCTCTCGTTCCACAGCTCCTCCGGCCCGGCCGTGTGAGGATCCTCGTCACCCGGCTTGGGCGCCAGCGCCGGCGGCCGTCCGGAGCCCGGTTCGGGAAGCAGATCGAGCGCGTCAAGGTCGAGCACCTGCTGGGCATGGCGCGCGAGGGTCGTCAGGAACATGTCATCGCCCCGTTCGGTGCGCTCCACGAGCATTGCCGGGGCGACCGTCATGAGGATCCCGAGGAAGCTCTGATGACGGTAGCCGGCCCAGCACTCCTCCCAGTCGAAGCCGCGAACGCCGTGCGCGTGGAGCGCCTCGAAATACTCCCGTAGGAGCGCCTGCTCGTGCTCGCGCCGAAGCTCGACGGTCAGGGAACCGCCTAGGAAATAGGCCGCGTCCGTCATCACCGGACCCCAACTGACCGTCTGCCAGTCGACCGCCACGAAACGCCGTGAGGCGCCCGCGACGCCGAACAGCATGTTGTCCAGCCGATAGTCCCCGTGCACCAGGCCCAGTGGCGGGCGCCGATCGGACGCCCAGCCGTCAAGACTCGCCACGAATCGCTCGCACACCGCCCGGTGGGCCGGCGTGACACGCTCGCCGTAGCGCTCCAGAAAGGCGGACAGGAGCTGGGTCACCATCGCCTGGGTGAGGACGGCTTCCTGATTGAGCCACGGTGTCGCACCCAGCTGCGCGTCCGCGAACACGGGCGCGTGCAGCCTCGCCAGCTCGTGGATCGCCAGGCGTGCGTCCTCGAAGCCACAACCGCCGATCTGGTCGCCCTGCGTCGCGGGCGCCACGTCCTCCAGCAGGAGCGTGAACCAGCCCTGCGCGGGATCGACCACCGCCAGGTGGCATTCGGCAAGCGGGCCGCGGATCCGCGGGGCGAGCTCGCGATAGAAGCGGACCTCGCGTTCATAAACACCTAGTCCGACGCCCGCTGCACGACTGTTCGGAGCCGCCGAGGCGGTCTTCAGCACGATCGACGATGGGCCGTCATCGGGGCCGCGGGCGTAGTCGATGCTCATGCGGCAGCTCTCGCTCATCTGGCCAGTCCCGATCGGCTCGACCTCGAAGCCGCTGATCCTGTCCGTGCCCAGCGCCTGAGCTAGCCACTCGCGTGTCAGGTCCTCCGGACCTCGCAGGACCGCTAGCTCCCCTTCCATGGCCGTATCTCATCACAGCGGTGCCGCGACTCCGGATCCGCCTGCCGGGCGGCGGTCACGGCTCGACGAGACCGTTGCGAATCGCGTAACGGGTCAGCTCGACGCGGTCGTGGAGACCAAGCTTCTCGAGCGCGTTGGCGCGATGACTGTCGACGGTCTTCTCGCTGATCACAAGGGCCTCCGCGATCTGCCTGTTGGTGTAGCTTTCGGCGACGAGCTTGACGATCTCGGTCTCACGGGGCGTGAGCAGTTGGCGCGGTTCCCCGCCTTCGCGTACGCGTCGAAGGTAGTCGCTGATCAAGGTCGTGACCGCGCCGGGGTAGAGGAACGACTCGCCGCGCAGCGACGCACGGCACGCCTCGACGAGGTCGCGATCGGCGACATTCTTGACGACGTATCCCGAGGCGCCGGCCCTCAGTGCCTGGTAGAGGTACTGCTCGTTCTCATACATCGAGAGGATCAGGATGGGCAGCTGCGGCCGTTGCGTGTGGAGCTGCTCGGCCGCCTGCAGACCCGTCAGACGCGGCATCGCGATATCCAGCACCGCGAGATCGACATCGTCGCCCAGGGCGGCCTCGACGGCCTCGGCGCCATCGGCGGCTTCGGCAACCACCTCCAGATCGGGTTGGGCATCGAGGATCAGCCGCAGGCCGCGTCGGACCAGGTGGTGATCATCGGCGAGCAGGATTCTCGAGACCAGCCGCGTCATGCAGGCGCTCCGAGCGGCACGTCTAGGCGCAGCTCCGTGCCGGCGCCCTCTCCGGCCCGCCCGATCGTCAGCCTCGCGCCGATAAGCGCCGCTCGCTCTCGCATCCCGCGCATCCCCTGTCCCCTTCGCTGCTCGTCCCCGTGCATGCCGCGGCCGTAGTCGCGCACCGTCAGCGCGAGCTTGTCCTCTCGGCTGGCGAGCATCAGATCGGCAGTATCCGAGCCCGAATGGCGCGCAACATTGGTCAGGGCCTCCTGAGCGATCCTGTAGACCACGAGCTCGGTCTCTGCGCTGAGCTTGGGCAACTCGGTCTGAATCCGGCGGTGCACGGTAATCGCGGTTCGCCGCCCGAAGGTATCGCCCAGCACCGCAAGGGCGCTGGGGAGGCCGAGGTCGTCAAGCGCCTCGGGCCGCAGCTCGGTCGCGATGCGCCGGACGTCGTCGAGGCTTGCGCGCGCGGCTTCCTGCGCTTCGTGGAGCTCGTCTCTCAGATCGCCAGGCAAGCGCTCCTGCACGCGGCTCAGCTGGAGCAGCACCGCCGTCAATGTCTGCCCGACCTCATCGTGGAGTTCCTGGGCGATTCGCACCCGCTCGGACTCGTGTGCCGCCAGCACCCGCCGGGTCGACTCATCTCGCTCCCGCTCGAGTCGCTCGAGCATCTCGTTGAAGGTCAGCGCCAGTTCCCCGGCCTCCGAGGTCGGGCTGGCGTCGGCGATCCTCTCCCCGGGCGCTTCGAGATCGACCCGTCGCGCGAACGCCGTCAGCTCCTGCAGGGGCCTGACTACGCGGCGCACCATCACGACGTTGAGCAGTGTCACGACGGCGAGCGCTGCCACCAACACCTCGTCCGTAACGAGCTCGGAAACCCGATTCGGCGAGAGGACGATGTAGATCGCAAAACATGCCAGGACCAGGAGAACCGCGTTTGCGACCACGATGCGCCAAAACAGCGGCATATAGTTACGCCGCTGGGCGCGTGTTCGAGGGTCGCCAGCCGCAGAAAGACTCACCGCACCATTGTTACGCGACGGTATTGCTCGCTCAGCCGGGGCCGACGCGCAGGTAGGACTCCACCCCCGAAATGGGTCCGGCGACGGCAAGTCGGCCGTCCGGCTGAAGCAGCAGCAGCTGTCCGTCCGCCCGCTCCAGGATCGGGGAGCCATCCCGCTCACCCACGACGTTGTGATCATCACCCAGCTCCCGAAGGCGTGCGAGTTGGCGCGCGGTCAGGAGGTCCATGCTCGCTCCTTCCCCCCTGCGTCTGCATCCAGGACCGCCCAGGCGACACGCTCGATGATCTGATGCGAGGTGTGATCGTCGGCTAGGTGATCAGGCCTGACCTCCTCGTCCATCAGGATCGGCGCTTTGATGTTTATTCGTTTGGACGTGTCTGATATCACGATGATCCGGGCCACGAGGGCCTCCTTTCTGGGAACGAGCGCGCCATATCGGACGCGGGGTCCGTCGGCGCTCTCAACGGGGGATGAGTCGCTCGAAGTCGAGCGCTGCCCGGCCGGGCGGATCGGGCTCACCGGGCAATGGCTCGAGCTTCGCGAGCATCGCTGCCTGTCGGCGTGAAAGCTCTCCGTAGGTGAGGCCGAGCGTCCGCTCGATCGCGCTCCTCGGAATACCGGCGAGCAACATCCCGAACGTCATCTGCTCAGCGTCGTCCAGCCGCCGGCGCAACATCTCGGCCATCGGCTGGGGCACTCGCGGCAGCAGCCGCCGACCACGGGCGACCGAGCGGATCGCCTCGCACAGCTCATCGCCGAGACTGCCCTTGTTGAGCAGCGCATCGACCCCTGCGACCGCACAGCTCGCCGCAAGGTGATCGTTGGCGTAGGCCGAGAAGATCACGACCCCGGGTGGGCGAGGCGATGCCTTCATCTTGCACGTCACCCACAGGCCGTTGCGCCCGCCGAGGTGATAGTCCACGATCGCCACATCGACCTGTTCCTGCTCTGCCTGGGCGACTGCGATCTCGGCCGTTGTCGCGATGGCTGCGACGTCGAAGTCGGGCTGGTCTTCGAGCAGCTGGGCCAACCCCCAGCGCACCGCTGGGTGGTCGTCGAGCACCAGCGCGCGAATCTGGCGCTGTCCGCGGTGCGGGGCCCACTCCTCCTCGACTGCGGAATTCGCTTGCTTCGGGCTTGTGGTGCACATCGATACTCCTCGTGGTTGCGTGCCTGCGACGTTGGCACGCTGCGTGGCCGGGTTGAATGGGGTCGGGCCCCCATCATCTGGACAGGGAGACCCGAGTCGAGCCCGATGGCCGAACACCCGGGGGTGCGCCAGCGCCCTTCTTTCGGGCTGCGGCGCGGGGGCGCTCGAGCGGCGCCGGCGCCTGCTCGATCGACTAGAGTGGCCTTCCGCGTGTGCCCGGATTGGTCCTTGTCCGCCGGCTGCGCGGCCGTCCGCGAGATACCCACTGCTGCGTGCCGGGATTGCACACGACATTGCCTGTCAGCTGAAGCCTGAAGATCAACCTCGAGCTACCAGAGCTTGATTGGTCCTTGCACGAGGAACACGCGGCCGATCGGCGGGTCCGGTTTGCGACAGATGCCGCGTGCTCACTCGGCCAGTGTCAGAACGTGCGCGGAGCCCGGGTCGATGCGGCCGTCGAGCAGATCGAGATAGGCCGAGCGCAACGCGCCCTCTCCGCGCTCGTGAATCACCCGCAGCCAGCTCTCCGTCCACGTCACATACGGATGCCAGGAGTCCGCGAGCCGGCGTTCCAGGCCCGCACGACCCCAGTCGGCCGTGCGCCCGGCGACACGGTCCGGCGCAAAGAAGAAGATCGGGCGAGGCCCCAGGAGGTCCGCAGGCACCTCTCCCATCTGATCGTGATGGGTCGCGCCGACGACCGCCGAGTGGGCCAAGTCCCCCGCAAAGTGCCCGTGCACGATCGCGCGCACGCGGGCATCACCGGACATGTCCACGTAGACTGCGCGCCCGACCGGGAGCTCCTCCAGCTGATCGTAGGAGACGACGCCGTCATAGACCCCCAGGCTCTCCGCAAACGCCGTGCTTCGCGGCGATGTGAGTCCCACGACCTCGACCCCCCCGCGCAGCGAGAGCAGGTAGGCAAGCGCGCTGGCGGTCCTGCTCGAGGCGCTCGAGAGCACCGCCATGCCGGCGCCGAACATCTCTGCCTCATCCAGGAAGTCATCCAGCAGCCACGATGTGTAGAAGAGGGGACGCAACAGCATCTGGCGGTCCTCGTGGGCCTCCTCGTAGACCGGATCCCTATCTGTACGCGCGTAGCTGTTGTACGCCGCAGGCAGGACCTCGCGATGGGGTGAACCCTCCACGAAGCCCGGCTCGCCGACGTGCGTCGGCGCCACCAGCAGCTCCGTCGAAGGGGGAAGGTAGCCATAGAAGCGCATGCCCGGCTCGACGCCGTCGACGCGGCTCTCGGCCACCTCTGCGAAGCCCCACACCGGCATCCGTCCCCAGCCCTCCGCAGCCGGGAAGAAGTCCCAGTAGGACATCGCCCGCCCGAACATCGCGTAGGTGATGTTGTTTGCAGTTAGGCCGAAGTGATCAACAGTCAACAGCGCCTGCCCGTCGGCGGGCTGCGGCGGCTCGGTCTCGGCGAAGCGGCAGTCGTGCAGGTCGTCCTTGGCGATCAGGAAGTCCACAGGCCGCAGACTACCGGGGCATCATGCGCGATCACCCCGCGGGTGCCGGCCGCCAACACCAACCCGGAAGCCACCCGCCGTCAGCATTCCTGGCGAGATCGCCAGACACACACGCCAAGAAGATCGTTGTCAGAGTGGGAGGCCCAGCGGACACCCGCGCTCCCATTCAACCGATGGAGGCAGACATGCGACAGACAGTCATCAGTCCCGACCAGCGTGTCCGCACACTCGCGGACGGAGCAGAGATACCGCTGCTTGCCCTCGGAGTCTGGCAGGTGCCAAATGGCCCGGAATGTGAGAGCGCCGTCCGATGGGCGCTCGAGCTCGGCTATCGCCACATCGACACTGCGCAGGCCTATGGCAACGAGGAGAGCGTCGGGCGCGCGTTACGCGACAGCGGCGTGCCGCGCGAGCAGGTGTTCCTCACGACCAAGTTCTACCCGGCCGGCAAGGACCCTGCGGCCGAGGCTGAACGGAGCCTCGAGCGGCTCGGAGTCGATCAAGTCGACCTCTACATCATCCACTGGCCGCAGGGTGGAGCGACCTGGGCGTGGCCCGGCATGGAACAAGCCCATGCGCTCGGATACGCGCGCTCTATCGGCGTCTCGAACTACAGCCTGAATGAGCTCGACGAGGTGCTGACCATGGCGCGCAGCCGCCCGGTCGTTAACCAGGTCCAGTTCAGTCCCTTCGAGTACCGGCACGGGCTGCTCGAGGCCTGCCTGGAGCGCGGGGTCGCGCTGGAGGCCTATAGCCCGTTGGGCACCGGCCGTCACCTCGGCAGCGAGGAGGTTGCGCGGATCGCCCAGCACGCCGGACGAACACCGGCGCAGGCACTGCTCCGTTGGTGCCTGCAGCGCGGCACGGTGGTGCTCCCCAAGTCGACGCACCGTGAGCGCATCGAGGAGAACGCCCAGATCTTTGACTTCGAGCTCTCCGATGAGGAGATGCTCGCACTCGACAGGCTCGACCGCACCGGCGCCACCGACCGGGCGCGCGAGCAGAAGTGGTGGTAGCTGCGCTGGATGGGCGTCGGCTGCGCTGGATGGGCATCGGCACCGACGTCTGATCCAATGCGCCAGGATCGCCCGGCACCCGGCGATGCCCGGCGGCGCGCTTGCGCAGGAAAACGCGACGGCGTTCTCGAAGAGGAGCTAGGTCATGTCCGCGCTCGCGACCCCGTGGCTTGTGATCGTGTTCGCTGCGGGCGTGGGCGCCACGTGGGTGGCCGGCGTGGGCCTTTCCAAGACCACCGACGCCCTGGACGTCCGACTTGGCCTCGGCGATGAGTTGGGCGGGATCATCTTGCTTGCGATCGCCGGTACCCTGCCCGAGCTCGCGATCACCGTATCGGCGGCGGCACAAGGGAACCTCGGTCTCGCTGCCGGGAACTTGATCGGCGGGATCGCCGTGCAGACGATGGTGCTGGTCATCTGCGACACGATCGCCGGACGAGAGCGCCCGCTGACGTTCCTGGTGGGCGCGCTGACGCCCGTGCTTGAGGGGATGCTCGTCGTCCTCACCGTCTCAGGCGTCTTGATGGGCGCACTGCTCAAGCCATCGACGGCGATCGGTGGCGTCGTCAGTCCCGCGTCGATCGCGATCGTCGTCGTCTGGATGGCTGGCGTTTACGTGATCAACCACGTGCGCAAGAACCCGCGCTGGAGCGTCTCGATGCCGGGCAGTCGACGTGGGCGGCGCCGTCGAGGGGAAGCGCGCACCGGCGCTCCCCACCCCTTTGCAGAGCGCTCGACGCCCCAGGTCGCGGGGATCTTTGCGGCCGCGTGCGCGGTCACGCTAGTCGCCGGCCTCGGACTCGAGCTGAGCGGCAGCTCCCTGGCGGACCGCGCCGGGATCAACGGCGTCATCTTCGGCGCGACAGTACTGGCGACGGCGACTGCGCTGCCGGAGATCAGCTCCGGTGTCGCCGCGGTCCGGCTTGGCGACAACGCGCTGGCGATCGGCGACATCTTCGGCGGCAATGCGTTCCAGGTCTGTCTCTTCCTTCCGGCCGACCTGATCGCGGGCTCGCCGGTGCTGCCGACCACCGGCCGTCTGAACGGCTGGCTCGCCTCGCTCGGCCTCGTGTTGACCGCGATCTACGCGTTTGGCATCGTCGGGCGGCCGGACCAATGCCTGGCGAGGCTTGGGCCGGACTCTCTCGTCGCAGTCGTCGTGTTTGCGCTCGGCCTAGCCGGGCTATTCGCGCTGCCGCACTAGCAAGGATCGCCAGCGCCGTCGCCGTGGGCTGGGATCTGCTCGCCAGCGTCGGCCTGAGCGTGGGCACGTTCGTGCGCGTTTCCGCGCCGCAATCCGCTACGCTTGCTCGCGCCTAATCCGGGACGAGGTGTCCCGGAGCGGGGGAACCGAGTTGTTGGGGCGAGTTCCGCGGTAATCCGCGGGAGGCGAAGTTCGCTAGCCCGTCAGCTAACCCCGTAGGCCGACCAAGAGAGGCCACTTGATACGGCGTCAGCCGATGCGCGCGCTCAGATTCGTGCCGATCCTGCTCGTTGCACTAGCGGCGACGGCTCATGGGACCCTGGCGGCATCCACAGGCGGCACTGCGATGCCGCCACCCGTCGCCGCGTCCGCGCCCCCCTCCCTACCGGCGAACGCAGGCGGTTCGACCGGGGGCACGAGCGTCACCCCTGCGGCGACGTTCGCCGGCAGCCCCTACCCACTCGGCTCACGCGGCTGGGTGTTCCCGCTGTACCCGCTCGCACGCGTCGCCCCCTCGCAGTGGTGGTCGCTCGACGCCGGCGTCGATCTCGGCGGCAACGCCAACCAATGCGGTACGCGCCTGATCGAGCTCGCCGTCGCGAGCGGCACGGTCGTCCACGAGGGGATCGAAGGCTTCGGTCCAGCGGCGCCGGTGTTGCTTGTCGACAGTGGTCCCGACCGCGGCCGCTACATCTACTACGGGCACGCCGAGCCCGCGCTGGTGCCGGTTGGCACGCACCTGAGCGCTGGGCAGCCAATCGCAGAGGTCGGCTGCGGCACCGTAGGCATCTCCGCGGCGCCGCACCTGGAGATCGGGATCGTGTCGGCCTCCGCCCGCTCACCCGAAGAGGTTCCCGGCTACGGCGAAACGTCGCATGAAACGCTCGCCAACCTGAGGTCGGCATACAGCGCCGCACGTGCCGACGCGGTGCGCAAACAGGCCGCCGCCAAGGCCAGGCGGGCGGCCAGCCGCTCGCGCCGGTCGGCCGCTCACTAGCCCGAGCGCGCATCAGCCCACAGTTCCGGCTGAGCATTGGTTCGCCCGATTTGGGCTGCGCGCAAGTTCCTGCGCCCTGCTCGGGCGTGGGCAGTCGCAAGCTATCCCTGGCCGATTAGCGGGCATCCCTGCAAGACGCCCACGCGAGCGATTCCTTCCCCACGCGAGCGAGTCCTTCGATGGGGATTTGCGAACTCCTCACGTGGCAAGCCGAACAGGCTCAGTATCCGCTGCCTCCGCTGCTCTTTTCTTCCGTCCCGCCACCTGAAGATGCGGGCGCCGCCGGTGCGCCTGTCGTGCTAGCAGCGACGGTGACAGCGCTCCACGTGCCGACGTCCTTGATCCCCTGGCCGTTGGCTTCGCCGGCTTCCTTGTCCTGCGCGAATGTGTACAACGGCTCGCCCTTGTATGTGACCTGCTCGGTGCCGTCCGGACGCTTCACAGTGCCGAGCGACCCGACGCTGGCGGTGGGCGTGCTGCCGGCCGGTGCGGTCAGCGGATGCCAGACCTGAACGCACGCTGTGTTCGTACAGATGAACTTCCCGCTCTGCTCGGCGCTGAGGTGATACAGCGTCATCCCCTGCGCATCGACGAGGACCGTCGCCCCGAGCTTCGGGTTCGAGGCTGTTCTCACGAGCGCGCTGGAACTGCCGCTGCTCGTCTGGGATGCGGCCGGCTGAGATTCGCTTGCTGAGCTAGCGCTGTTGCTGCTCGAGCTGCCGCACGCAGATAGCAGAACCGATGCCGCAAGCATGGGGATCAGGAACTTCATCGAGTGTCGCAAGGTGGACTCCTATCTGGCGGATCGACCGCGTTTCCAGCCGCTACCGCCTAAGACGACTCGATCGGTGATTCCTTCCGCCGCAACCAATAGTCCTCCAGCTCTTGTGGCTTGGCGGCGGCGGGCATCGTGCGTGGAACATCGGGCTCGCGTCGGTTGTTGCCGTTACGTCCAGAGGCGAGCGATTACGAGCTGCTCTGTCGCTTGCCACAGGCGGCGTTGCCTTGCGCCCCAGCATGCAGGATGGCGAGCGAGGCCAGGGCGGCGGCCAGGAGGGCACCACCGGCAATCGCCAGATCGACGTGCAGGCCCGCGACGAAGCCACTTGGAGCGGATGCGGGCGCGCTGTGGGCAAGATGCTCGCGACGATGCTCCCGAACAGAGCAACCCCAACCGTGTTGCCAACCTGGCGGGCGGCGTTCAGGGCCCCACCGGCCATCCCGGACTGCGCCGGCACCGTCGCCGGCCTGGCCGTCAACATCGAACCCCCGAAGCCCGAGCAACCGGTCAGCATGAGCGCAGAAGGCGCGCTCGTCGTCAACGATCAGGACCGACAGGGACACAGGCCAATCATGGACGCCCGCGGGTCGGCGCATGGTAGGGCACGCACCACTATTCACGCCGACCCCCTCGGGCGTGCGCGTACCCCACATACGGGCCCGCCTGGCCCCGGGCCTCGCGCGTACGGGACCCAGATGCAGGTGTCGGGACGCGACCCTCCGGATGTGGCCAGACCGGTCCCGCTGCCACACGATGAGGTGCTGGAGACGTGTGCCTCGCCGTACTCAGCAGGGAGGATCCGAGCTCAGCGGTGCGCGTCAAAGCCGGTCCGGCTCAGGTCGCGTGTTCCCGATGGAGCTGTGGGAGCAATGAGGCGAGGTTCGCGTACTCGGCAGCGCAGTGACGTGCCATGGCCAGCGGAGCCTGACGGGGGATCAGGCGACGGCGCATCGCCGGACGGGTCAGCAAGCGGTTGATGGGCGCGGCCAACGCTGACACCGTGTAGAGCCTGAGCTCCGCCCCCAGCCAGAACCTGCTCCGCAACTCGACGCCGTCGTCGGTGCGGCGGGCGAAATGGCACATGCGTGTGTGCCATACGCGCCTGCGGTCATCGCCGACGAGACCGCAGATGATTGTGGCTACCGAGGTGTGCTCCAGGACATGCTCGGGGAAGCCGAAGGCAACCGGGTCGAGAAACCGAATTCGCAGGGACTGCATGCCCAGGCCGACATCCTCGACGGGGTGGTGAACCGTGTTCCAGTAGGCCTTGGCCGCGGGCCTCGCGGCGGGCTCGATCGAAATCCCGGCGTGTGCGCCGGGAAACCAGATCCGGTAGCGCATCGGGTCGTGTGGATGCCAAGCAAACCACCAGTCGAGCATCTCGCCTGTGACCCCCAGCATCGGCGTACAAATGGCGGTGTAGCCGACGCCGTCAGGCATGCTGCACCAGCCCGTCTCGCCCGGCAGCTCTCCCGGCTCGAGCAGCCGGACGAGCTGGGTCGGCAGAAGCGCGTCGGCGGCGTCCATCGGGCCGGCCGCAATCGCGCGAAGCACATCGGCATCCACCGGGGCCATGGGGCGATCGAGCAGCCGGCTCAGGTCGGCGACGCGGTTCACGCGGGTGACTCTAGCCTCGGCCGCCTCTGCGCTGCCGCGTCGCGCGACCAACAGTCGATATTCGAAGCGTAGAACGGCAGCGTCGTTCAACCCGATCACGCGGCACTCTGGACCCCACACTTTGGTACGTTCGCCCTATTACTCGTCCCATGCTGGGTGGGCGCCCTCCCAGCGCAACGAAAGGCTTGAGGGAGGTCTTACAATGGCGGTGCAGCCCCCGATAGCACGGACCGTGGCCGAGTTGGCGTCGCGCTCCGCAGAGCGCTACGGCGCCAAACCGGCCGTGCGCTTCAAGCAGGACGGCGAGTGGCTCGAGCGCAGCTACGCTGAGTTCGGCGCGATAGTGGAGGAGCTCGCGCTCGGGTTGCTTGAGGTAGGGATCGAGCCGGGGGAGCGCGTCTGCATTCTTGCCAATACGCGTCCGGAGTGGAGCTTCATCAGCTTTGCGATCTCGGCCGCAGGTGGCGTCGTGGTGCCGATCTATCCCACCAATTCGCCCGAGGAGTGCGAGTGGGTGGCCGGCAACTCCGGTGCAAGGGCGGTGGTGGTCGAGGACGCCGGTCAGCTCGCGAAGATCGAGCGGGTGCGCGAGCGGCTGCCCGAGCTCGAGCTCACGATCGGCATGCAGAGCGGCATCGCCGCGCTTGACCTCGAGGGCCTGCGAGCACGCGGCAGCGACGGCGGTGACCGCGCGGAGCTGCGCCGCCGCCAGGAGGCCGTCGAGGACGACGACGCCTACACGATCATCTACACCTCGGGCACGACCGGGCCGCCGAAGGGCTGCGTGCTCACTCACCGCAACGCGATGTCGGTCGGGGCAATGGTCCAGGAGCTCGGATTCGTGAACCATGATGACGTCAGCTACCTCTACCTCCCGCTAGCTCACAGCTTCGCGCTGACCACCGTGCTGGGCTCGGTGGACGAAGGCACGGCGGTCGTGTACTTCGGGGGCGATACCAAGAACGTGATTCCCGAACTCAAGGCATCCGCGCCGACCTACGTTCCATCGGTGCCGCGGATCTTCGAGAAGCTCTACGCGATCGCGACCACCAATCTCGAGCAGGCCTCCCCGGAGCAGCGCGGGCAGTTCCAGCAGGCAGTCAAGCTCGGGGTCGAGGTGCGCCGGCGTCAGCATCGCGGCGAGGAGGTGCCGGAGGAGATGCAGCGCGCCTTCGACGAGGTTGATGCTCGGCTGTTCAGGGGAGTGCGCGAGCTGTTCGGTGGCCGCGTGCGCCAGGCCGTCAGCGGCGCCGCGCCAATCGCGCCGCAGATCCTCGAGTTCTTCTATGCGGCCGGGGTGCCCGTGCTCGAGGGTTGGGGCATGACTGAGACGACCGCTGTGGGTACCGTCAACACGCTCGACGATCTCAAGTTCGGCACCGTTGGACGTGCGATGCCGGGAGTCGAGATTCGGATCGCGCCCGAGGATGGCGAGATCCTGGTGCGCGGACCCAACGTCTTTCGCGAATACTGGCGCAACCCCGAGGCGACCGCTGAGGCGCTCGTGGACGGCTGGCTGCGAACCGGCGACGTAGGGGAGCTCGACGACGAGGGCTTCCTTAAGATCAGCGGCCGGAAGAAGGACATCATCATCACGGCGGGGGGTAAGAACCTGACCCCGGCGAACTTGGAGAACGACCTCAAGCAGTCGCGGTTCATCTCGCAGGCGATCATGCACGGCGACAGGCGTCCTTTCCCGGTTGCGCTCATCACCCTGGACGAGGAGGAGATCCGAGCGTGGGCACGCGAGCGTGGCAAGAAGGAGGACCTGGTGACGCTGGCAGGCGACGAAGACGTACGGGCGCTGATCCGGGCCGAGTTCGATCGCGCGAACGCCAAGTACGCACAGGTCGAGCAGATCAAGAAGTTCACGATCCTCGACCACGACCTCTCTCCGGCTGCCGGCGAGCTCACCCCCACGCTCAAGGTGAAGCGAACGGTGATCAACGAGCGCTACGCGGAGGTGTTCGACGCGCTCTACCGCTGATCGCAGACAGGAGATCATGCGCCGGTCTGCCTGAAGGGCACCTGCATAGAAGGGCCCTCTACACCGACAACCAGCCACCCTTAGTCAAGCGCGTCAGCCTGTCCGCTCCAGCATTGCCGGGGGAGGGACGATGCTCCGGCGGTGCCGGGCCCTCGCGCCTCATTGTCGTGCGACGGAGGCCTGGGGTCGGTCAAGGCACGGGCTTGCTCGCGGCCACGAACTGCGCCAGGCCGGACACGCGCTGCCGGACGTCGGTGAGGCCGCGGGCGCTCAGTGCCCGTGTGAGCTCATTGCGGCCGAATATGCGCACGCCGGTTGCGCTCTTGACGAACGGGCTGGCAATGGCCTCGGGCAGCGGACCTCGGTTGCAGCTCGAAAGTATCGCGACCCGGCCACCCGGCACCAGCACGCGCGCGATCTCATCCACGGCTCGCATCGGGCGCTCGATCAGGTAGAGCGCAGCGAAGCAGCAGACGGCGTCGAAGCTGGCGTCGCGGAAGGGCAAGGCGCAGGCGTCCCCGCGCAGGTAGGCGACGTTGTCGGAGTCGGTTTCCTGCACCGCCCGTGCCAGCATCGTCCTCGATGCGTCAAGGCCGACGACAAACCCGTCAACCGCCGCGCGGGCGAAGCTGCGCGTGAAGTTGCCCGGGCCGCAGCCCACGTCCAGCACCTGCTCGCCGCCCGCGAGGGCAAGCATCTCCAGCGCGATGCGATGCTCGCCGCGCATGCTGGGCCCCGTCGCGCCCATTAGCAGGCGTGCAGCGAGCGGGCGCCACAGCCGCTCGTAGATTAGGGGCAGCGCACGGCTGTCCATCCAACGCTGGCCCGGGTGTGAGCCCGTTGGATCCTGGTCGCCGAGCAGATCGAGATAGCCGTCCCGGAGCTGTGGACGGGCCGGCCGGCGCGCCGGATCGAACAGATGGAGTGCGCGATCGATCGACGCAGGTGCGGAGACGCTGCTCATGAACGCCCGGTCATCATCGGGACGGGCGAGCGCGCGAATCGACCCGTCTCACCCTCACCACGAGCCGCTGTTCTCCGGCCTGGGCGGATCTTCCGTGTCGGCTTTGTCGACGCGCTGATGTAGCGTGAATGCGTGTTTACAGGTCCAGGGTGCGCGATCGCACCACGATAGCGTGCTCTTGTTGTTGACGTGATGCATCGACCCCGCTACTCTCGGTAAACGGATGTTTACTGCCTTGTCGCCGCTCTCGCTCGCGACCCGTACTGAGCGATGGCTCTGACGCCCCGGATACGCGTACGATCGGCATCCGGCGGGCTTGCACGGTCGGTGGGCCGCGTCGCGCAGTCCACCGCAGGACCGCTGCTCGGACCGCGTTCGCTGCGCAGCGCGGTCGATGGCCGCACCGTAATGGTCACGGGCGCCTCGAGCGGGATCGGCCGTGCAGCTGCGCTCGCGATCGGACGGGCCGGCGGCACGGTGGTGCTCGTCGCCCGAACGACCGCGAGACTCGAACAGGCCGCTCGTGAGATCAACGCGTCCCGTGGGCTGGCCGAGGTCTATACCGCCGACCTCTCCGCCGAGCGGTCGATAGACGAGTTGCTCGAGCGGGTGCTCGCCGATCATCCGACGATCGATATCCTCGTCAACAACGCCGGCCGGTCGATCCGCCGCTCGCTAGCGCTCAGCTACGACCGCTTCCACGACTTCGAGCGCACGATGCGGCTCAACTACCTCGGCCCCGTCAAGCTGACCCTCGGCCTGCTGCCGGGCATGCGCGAGCGTCGCCGTGGCCAAATCATCAATGTGAGCACGCTCGGCGTGCAGACCAACGCACCTCGGTTCAGCGCCTACATCTCGTCGAAGGCCGCGCTCGACGCCTTCACGCGCGTGGCGGCCGCCGAGTGCGCCGACGATGGTGTGCGGTTCACGACGATCCACATGCCGCTCGTGCGCACGCCGATGAGCGCTCCCACCAAGCTCTACGACGGGTTCCCGGCGCTCACGCCTGAGCGGGCGGCGCAGCTCATCTGCGAGGCGATCCGCACTCGCGCCGATCACGTCGGTCCGCGCTTCGGTGCGTTCACTCAGGTTGGGTACGCGATCTCACCGGCCGTGGCGAAGGAGATCCTAGGCATGGCGTATCGAGCGTTTCCCGATTCGGCGGCAGGGCGTGGGAAGGTGGACAACGGCGAGTCCGCATCCACCCTCCAGCGTGCCGTCGCTCAGCTGCTGCGAGGTACGTACTGGTGAGCGACATCAGCGTCATCCACGCCGCCTGGCTGCAGATGGATCGCCCGACCAACGTCGCGATCATCACGCGAGTCATGTGGTCTGCACGTTCCGGCCGTCTACAAACAGGAGGGCGAGCGCCTGACGCTCCCTGCCCTGTGGCCCGGATCGACTGACCCGCCCTGGACCTCGAGATCTCGCCGAGCAAGCATCGCGAAAGCACTGAGGCCAGCCGTCGTGCAGACCCGAGCCTCAGCGACTGGGGGGAAGTACGGAACGGCTACGCGGGGAGACCCCGACGCCGATTCGTGTCTGGCGCGCTAAGTTCCGTCAAGATCAAGCCGAGAGGGAGTCAGAGGCCATGGGTGAGCAGCTCAGCATGCTGGACACGATGTTCCTCGAGCTCGAGCAGTTCGACGAGACCGCGCACATGCACATCGGCGCGGCGCTCATCTTCGATCCGCTCCCCGGCGGCGGGACGCCGGACGTCACCGAGTTCCGCGATTACGTGCGCGGACGGGTTGCAAAGCTGCCGCGCTTCGCCCAGCAGCTCTCCGGTCCGCATGCGGGCCCGCTCACGTGGCTGACCTGGGAGCCCACGAAGGCGTTCGAGCCCGATGCCCACGTGCATCACGCCACGCTGCCGGCGCCGGGCGGCGAGGCCGAGCTGCAGGAGTGGCTCGGGGACTTCTGGTCGCACCGGCTGGACCGCCACCGGCCGCTGTGGGAAATGACGCTGGTCGACGGCCTTGAGCAAGGGCGCTGGGCGCTGGTGACCAAGACGCATCATTGTCTCGTGGATGGCGTCGGCTCGGTGGACATCGGCTACGTCCTGCTCGACGCCTCCCCGGAGGCTCCGGCGCCGCACTCACGGCCGCTGCCAGGCAATGACGAGGAACTCGCAGAGCACGGCGACGGCCGGTTCTGGCTCTCCCCCGGCTTGGTCCTGCGCGGGGCGCGGGCCGGCGTCGGTGCGGCGCTGCACCCGCGCGAATCCCTCGATCGCGCGCGCGCGGCCGTCGAGCTGATCGTGCGCGAGGAGGTGATCGGGGCGCCACATTCGAGCCTGAACGGGCCGATGAGCGGTACGCGCCATTTTGCCACCGTCCGGTTGGACCTCGCCGACGTGAAGGCGACAAAGACGCGCCTTGGTGGCACCGTCAACGACGTTGTGCTCGCGCTCTGCGCGGGCGGGCTGCGACACCTGCTGCTCTCCCGCGGTGAGGAGCTGCCCGAGGGCGATCTGCGGGCGCAGGTGCCGGTCAACATCCGCTCAGAGGATCAACAGCACGCGCTCGGCAATGAGCTCACGTCGTTGTTCGTCGAGCTGCCGGTGCGCGAGACGGACCCGATCGCGCGCTACCGCCGCGTCGTCGAGCGCGCGAAAGAGCTCAAGGCCGGCTCGCAACGCGCCGGGGGCAAGACGATCGTCGATCTGGCCGACATGGGGCCGCCGCTCGCCGGCGCGCTGCTCGCGCGGTCGATGTTCGGTGGCACCCGGATGTTCAACCTGACGATCACGAACGTCCCCGGATCTCCGCAGCGGTTGTACGCGTTCGGCGCCCCGCTCGTCGAGGTCCTCCCGCTCGTACCGCTGTTCGCCGGACATACGATCGGTATCGCGGTCATCTCCTACGCTGGCCAGATGGTCTTCGGCCTCAACGCCGACCGCATGGCAGCGCCCGACATAGGAGTGCTCGCGCAGGGCATCGAGCGTTCGTTTTCGGAGCTGCGCCCGCCCGAGACCAAGCGCGGGCGGCGCCGGCCGGCGGTCAGCGCCGAGCCATAGGCGACTAGCTATGGCAAGCACCTCGCCAGGCGTGACGGGCGTTGCTTTCTCGGTCTCATGCTCACCCGCGGCGAGATCGCCGCCGTGCGCCATTCGGTCGGGGCAGCGGGCCGGCCGGGCTCGAGCTGGCACAAGTGGTGCAGCGCCTTGCGGCGAAGTGGCCCGAGCGAACGCGACGCGGGCGCGGCACGAGGACGAGGACTACTGGAGGGCCTGCAGCTGACCGTTTCTGACATCGAGGCGGCCCGCGACGAGCTCGTCGGTCACGGCGTCTACGTGAGTGAGGTGCTCCACGACGAGGGCGGCATCTTCCATCACGGAGGCACCCCGGGGATGGGTGATGGGCCCGGACCGGCAAGGTCGCTCCTACGCCTCGTTCGCCTCGTTCAACGATCCGGACGGCACCAGCTGGATTCTGCAGGAGATCAAGACGCAGCTACCCGGACGAGTGACAAGACCGGCCCTACCCGTGGACGTTGGGACTCTGGCGGAGTTCCTGCGGGAGACGGCCGAGCACCATGACCACTACGAGAAGACCCATCCGGAGCACGAGTGGTGGGACTGGTACGCGCCGTACCTCAACGCGCGTGAGCATGGGAGCACTCCGGAGGAGGCATCCAAGGCTGCGGGCTCTACATGGAAGTGCCGGCGATGTTGTACCGCGATGACTTCGGCCACTTCGCGGTTCTCTCAGAACGCCTGGTCCCCGAAGCCCGTCCGACCACATCGAGGGCAGAAGAAGCGCTGACCGGCCAGCGCCGCTGGTAAACGCGCGCGTCACGCAAGCGGTGCGCAGAGTCAGCCATTTGTCCACGCCGTCCCGATCCGGTCGGGTCCGCCGCTACGATCGCCGGCGGCGCTCATTTCTACTCGGAAGGGTCGGTATGCAAAACCTCGGCAGCGCGAGCATGAGCTCGCCGCTCAGTCTCAGCCTCGACAGCAAGGGCCGCAACCTACGAGTTGCCATGCAAAGGCGGCAACCAAGGAAGCGCACAGCATCTCCACATTCCCCGGTGCCGTTGTCCATCCTTTTCCTAGAGGACGCACCCTGCCCCTCGGTGCCGAAGTCGGTTGCCGAGCTGAGCTCCGTCCCCTCCGCTGCCTAGATGACTGATTCCGTTTGCACGGCGTCAGTGGTCGTAGGCGGTGAGGTGGCGTCCAGGGGCGTCGGTGCGGCCGGCTTCCCAGAGCAGCCAGTTGTGCCAGACGCTGGCGGCGAGGGCGAGTACCCGTTGGCAGACGCGTACCCAGACGCCCTCGGGGATGTGGCCCCCGTGCTGCTCGAGGGAGAGCTGGCCCTTGGCGGTGTCATAGATCGACTCGATCCACTGGCGGATACCGCCGAGTTTCCCGAAGCGCGGCTTCTCGCCTTTGCGGTCGGGGCGGATGAGCTGCGCGTCCAGGGAAGCGACGGTCTGCTCGAACTCCTCGCCAGCGAAGCCCTTGTCAGCAACGATGACCTCCTCACCAGTGAGCAGGCCCTCTCGGCGTGCGCGTTCGAGCATCGCAGCAGCGACCTCGCGCTCGGGCTCGTTCGCGGGTGCGAGCGCGAAGCTGACCGGCATCCCATCGGGGGCGCACAGCAGGTACAGCCGCAGCCCCCAGAAGTAGCGCGAATGGCTGGCGCAGTATCCGTAGGTCGCCCAGCCTGCCAGCTCGGAGCGCTTGACGGTCTGCCGGGAGGCGCCGCACGGCACCGGCGTGGAGTCCAGCAGCCGCAGCCGGTCGCTGAAGGACGGGGAGATCCGCGCCAGCGTGCTGATGACCAGGCAGATGCTCGGTGCGAGCGCGCGCAGGCGCTTGTTGTAGCCCGGTTGCTTGGGGATATAGGGGAACAAGCCCCCCAGCCGCTGGCGGGCAAAGCGAAGAAACCGCCGCTCGGAGTGGCAGTCCAACAAGATCTGCGCGACAGCGAGCGTGATGAGCTCGGCGTCGCTGATCTTTGGGCGGCGCCCTGCACCGGTGCGCCCGGGCAGGAGATCGTCCACCAGCACGTAAAGTGCGGTGAGCAGGCTGTCAAGGTCGGCGAGCACGAGGCCACCTCCGTGGTCGACGTTGCGTTAGCAACGCCGACCTTCGACAGCCCGCCAATCACCCCTCGCGCCAGGCCCAAGCCCCGCGCCAATTCGGAATCAGTCATCTAGAGCGGGTGGGCGCCCTTGCCGAGCACCGGAATGGCGCGGTAGCCATCGCGCCGAGTGCAGTTGCGGGGCTGGACCTCCGGCTACTCCGACTGACGGCGTCGCGACGTCGGCTGTCATCTACGAGTCATGGTGGCCCGGGCCAGAGCTATCCAATGCTCAGTATCGAGATCATCGAGCAGATCGAGCAGCCAACGGAGGAGGGCCAGCCCATCGCCCCGACGAAGCCCAAAGCGTGATGCATGGGGGCCCAGTGCGTCGGCGACAGCGCCGGGGTAGGCATAGACGCCACGCAGAGCGTCGCCGATAATGTGCGCGACCGCGGTCGGGTCCTCCCGGTCATAGAGGAGGTCCGACGCGATCCGCGCGGGACACGTGACCGGCAGCCCACGAACGACAATCCACTCGTCGTTCATTATCGGCCTCTGATGCAGTCGAACGTCCGGACGTCTCGACTGGTGCCTTCGAGGGCGCGTGAACTCGTGGCGGTCTTCGCCGAGATGCCCTAGTCCGTACATGTCTGCCGCTGAGCGGTGCGAGACGACCCCGTCGCGAGGATCCCGCTCCCAGGCTCGGACCGCAGGCGCGAGCTGGAGCCAGGCCGCCCTGAGGTCCTGGTGCTCGGGCTCGGGCGCACCAGCAAGGCGATAGACGCCGTGGGCGAGCCTCTTCAGGACTGAGCTGTCCGCTGCGAGGCGGTTCAGCGTCGCCTCCGAGACGCCGGCGTCGCTGGCCTGCCGGCGCGTAATGAGGCCCCACTGATCCTCCGCGATATCCGCTATGCGCGTAAGTGTCGCTGCCTGTGCCATAGCTGCATTGTAGATCATTATAGATATAGCTTGCAGTATGTCGCAAGGTGTCTTGCTGCAAAATCTATCAATATAGATATACTTTGCGGCTGATCGGATGGGCTGCGCTTTCGGGTACTCGGGGTAGTCCGGGGTCGCGCCGGTCGTGTCCGCACTCGTCAGGCCGTGAGGTCGGCGAGCAGCTCCTCGAGAACAAGCTCCTCCTCGATACGTCGTCCAACGCGGCGCATCGTCTCACCGAGCCGCGCATCCCAACTCGCAGGCACCGGGACGCCGATGAGCGGCTGAGGCGATGTTATGGAGTCTGCTGCGCGTATGTATGCCTCGGTGTCGAACTGCCACGGGACGAGCGGCAGCCGGGCGTGCAGCACGTTGCCAATGCGCACCCCACCCCAGTCGAAGTCGCCGTGATGGGCCAGCCGCGCGCCGGCTGCCACGAGCGCGCGCAGGAGCAGCATGGTGGCGGCGCCTGGCTGACCGCTGGTGCACACCAGCGGCAGGCACTCCGCCCCAACACGGTCGGCGGCGAGCGCCACGATCACGGGGTTCTCGCAGATGTGCACCGTCTGCCCCGCGAGGCTGCCGCCAGATGCAGCCGCCCACCTCGGCGGATCGCGCACGAGCTGACGCAGCGTCAGCCACACAGGTTGCCCGGTTCCCCGCGCAGCGCGCAGGATCCGGCCTGACCCTGTCTCCTCCTCGCCGGGCAGCCCGAGCGTGAGCACAACGCTGGAAAGCTCGTCGCAGAGCAATCCGGCGGCGGCCCACGCCTCGCGACGCGACTCCGCCGACGACTCGTCGGGACGTGGGGCCTGGAGACCGGCGAGCGCCCGGGCGGCGCCGAGCGCGAGTGTGGCGAGCGGCTCGCCGTCGTCGAGCGCGTGCGCACCACCGGCAAGGCGCGCAGCGAAACGGCCCAGCGGCTCGCCGTCGGCGGGCAGCGCGGCGAGGACCGTGGCGAGCCGCTCGAGCAGCGTGCGAGCCCCCGCAGGGTCGGGCTCCAGGCGCTTGACCACGCCCGAGCGGCGCAGCCACGCGAGCCAGCTCGCCAACTCCCTGCATCCGTCAGCCCCCACCTCCACGCGCCGGCCAACCAGATCGTCCAACGGCGCAAACGCCTGCTTCCACGCAAGCTGCTCAGCTGCGCTCGCCTCGGCGCGCACGACTACAGGCCCCGTGAGCGCGACGACCGCGGCCGCGAGTCCGTCCGGACTGGCGCCCGAGCGGCTCACCAACTCCTCCACCGTGCGCAGCGACACGCTGAGCGCACGGCCCGCACGCGGTCGCCGGCCGAGCAGTCGCTGCGCAGCCCGGCGCTGAGCGGCGGATGCATCCGCGAGCGTGACGGTGCCATCGAGCGACTGACCGAGCTCGAGCCGCCGGCGCACCCGCGCGAGCAGCCACTCGAGCTCGGGGTCGCCGAGCAGGCGGCCCAGCCGCTCGACGTCCGCCGGCGAGCGGCTCAGCCGCTCGTGCTCGGCGTCTCCCACAGACCCTCCCCGTCGAGCGGCTGGGCATCGCTTGACCCAGCGGCCACCGACGCGACGACCGCGACGGGGCGCTCGACGCGCGTGCGGGTCGCGCCGTCCCACTCCCAGTGGCTGACGAGCACCGCCGGGACGTCATCGACTCGCGCCAGCTGTGCGATCGCCAGCCCGGGCACCTCGCGGTAGCAGCCCCACTCGCGCTCGCTGGTCATGACGACGTCGAGATCGAACGCGGTAAGTAGGCCGAGGCACTTGGCGCGCGCGTCGTCGTCGACGCCGGCGAACGCCTCGTCGAGCATCACCAGGCGCGGCGCATGGTCATTGCCCGCCGAGGCGTAGAACGAGGACGCCGCGGCGAACAGCGGCACGCTCGCCGTCAGCACGCGCTCACCGCCCGAGGCCGGGCCTGTCGCGGTGCGCCAGCGACCGCCCTGGTGTCGCTCGATGGCGAAACGGTGCCAGGCGCGATAGTCGAGAGCCTCTGTGAGCTGCTCGATCCACGTGCCCGCCACGTCGCGCGAGCGCACCTCCTGGATCTGGGCCTGCAGGAACGCTCCGACCGCCGCGCGGTCCTCCTCCGACCACGCGTCGGCGGCCTGGCGCAGGAGGCGCTCGCGCGCCTGGAGGAGTCCCTGCGGGCCGTCCTCGACGACGCGCCAGCGCAGTCGCAGCCGCATGCCTGTGCTCGTCGGGCGCTCGGCCAGCTCGGTGTTGGTGGCAGCGACTTGATGCTCGGCATCGGAGATCAGTTCCTGCAGCGTGCTAGCGACCTCGTTCACCAGGTGGTTCTCGAGGATCTCGCGCTCGCGCTCGTCGAGCAGCCGCTGACGATCGGCGACCTCCTCGGCGAGCGCGCCCGCCAGCTCGGGCACCGTCGTCGAGCGGCCGCGGAAGACGACCTCGACGGTGATCCCCTCCTCCTGCATGGCCGCCGAGGCGTTGTTGCCGTGGCGGCGCAGCGCATCGCCCAGCGTGCCGAGCTCGTCGGTCACCCGCCGCTGAGCGCGCTGCCACGCGGGCTCGTCCTCGGCGGCGTCGGCGAGCGCCTGCTCGAGCTGGCGCGCGAGGCGCAACGCGGCCGTCACGCCCCACTCCTGCTCGCCCTCTGGGAGCTCGACCTCGCCCAGCGCAACCTTGATCAGGCCGGTGCCGGCAAAGCGCCGCAGGGAATCGACGTCAGCCCGGCGCTGCTCGATCGCCTGCTCGAGCTCCACTGCGAGCTGCTGGCGCCGGCCGTCTTCCCTGCCCTCCTCGCGCTGGGCCTGCGAGCGCCGCGCGTCGGCCGCGCGCCCGCCGCGCTCGTTCTCGCGCAGCGCACTCGCGACGTCGGCGAGCCGCCGCTGCAGCTCCGCGACGGCCGCGCCGACCGTCTCAGCGAGCGTCGCGTGACGCTCGCTGCGCTCAGCCGCCTCGCGCTCGGCTGCCTCGAGGCGCTCGCTCTGCTCGGCGAGCTCGCGCGCAGCCGTCTCCACATCCTTGCCGGCCTCCGTGGCGGCACCGCGCGCGTGATCGAGCGCAACGCAGGCCGGCCACAGGGCGGCGAGCGCGACACGAAACGCCTGCACGCCGGCGCGCATGACGTCGAGCTGCGTGTCCTCGTAAGGCAGGCTCAGCTCCTCGGCGCTCTCGTGTGCTGCGCGCTCTGCCCCCGCCGTGTCCGCCTCCGCCCGCGCCAGGCGCGCCGCCACAGCCGCGATGCGCTCGGCGAGCCGCGCCTGCTCGGCGTCCAGGCCGGCGAGCGCGCTGTGCGCATCGTGCAGGGCCTCGTCGGTTGGCATGCCCCGCAACTGCTCCTCCAGCTCCGCACGGCGCTCGCCGAGACACTGGCGATCGCCGGCCAGCTGATCGAGACGGCGGCGCGCCTGTTCTCGTTGCTCCTGCAGCTCGGCCAGCCGTGCGCGCCGCGTCACCTCGCGGGCGCCGCGACCGATGAACGCCGCTGCCGGCTTGCGCCAGGAGCCGCGCAGAACGCCGTTGCGAAACTCGCCCTCCGGCGTGACCCAGACCGTGCCGTCATCCTGCGCCAGAGCGACCGCGGCGAGCACGCTACGCACAGCCTCCACCTGCACGCTTCCCGCGCGGGGGTCGTCACGGTCGATCGCGGGCTCGAGCACGTCGTGCAGGCGCGGACCATCAGCTGGGTCTCGCGCGTCGGGCGTGAGCAGCACGTCCTGGGTGCCGGGCGCGAGCAGCTCACCGTCGGGGCTCACCCATGCGTCGAGGATCCCGGACGCCTCCAGCGCGGCCTCTATCCCGGCCCGCTGCTCCTCCGGCACGCTGGAGCGGAAGTCGACAAGCAGCCACAGCGGCGCGCCGGCGCGCTCCTCGCGGGCGGAGGGGTCG
Source organism: uncultured Solirubrobacteraceae bacterium (assembly GCA_963767655.1). Taxonomy (GTDB): domain Bacteria; phylum Actinomycetota; class Thermoleophilia; order Solirubrobacterales; family Solirubrobacteraceae; genus Palsa-744. The sequence continues at coordinate 468,797 of CAVYET010000005.1, forward strand.
CGCGTGTGCGGGATGGGCGGCGTCTCATGCTCGCCGGCCTGCAGCCGCTCGATCGACGCGTCGAGCTCGCCGGCGAGCTGGCGGACCTCGCGCTCCTCCACGTCGAGCCCCGCCTCCAAGCGTGCCAGCGCGGCGCTCGCGTCGCGGCCCGCGGCGGCGAGCGCCGTGACGAGCGGGCTGAGACCGTCGAGCGTCTCGACCCACAGCTCGAGCGCCGCGAGCACCTCCGCGGGGTCGGCGAGCGTCAGCGCGCTGGCTGCCTGCACGTACACGCGCGCCGCGCGAACCAGCTCGCGGCCGGTCTCGGCCAGCAACTCCGCCGCCTGCGCGCGCCGCTCGGCGAGCGTCGCGGCCTCGCTCGCAAGCTCCTCGTGGCGCTCGCGTGCGTCTATCAGCGCACGCTGGCGATCGGCGACCGCCGCGAGCAGCGTCCCCAGGTGATCGATCGCCCGCTGCTGACGAGCGGCGAGCTCCTCGGCACGACGACGCAGCTCCGTCAGGTCCGTCACATCCGTCGCGTCCGTCTCGAGCACGCGATCCACGCGCTCGGTGAACGCGTCGGCGATGCCCGCCGCCTGCGCCTGCTCGACGGCCGCGGAGCGGGCCTGCGCCAGCTGCTCATCCGCCCCCGCTCTGCGCGCGTGCGCATCGGCGAGGCGCCGCTGTTGCCGATCGAGCCGCTCGACACCCCGATCGTGCATCGCCCGGGCCTGGCTGGCGCGCTCGGCGGCTCGGCGAGCCTCCTCGGCGGCGCGCTCGAGCTCGCGGGCGCTGCGCGCCTCGGGACTCTCGCGCAGCGCTTGCTCGCGGGCGCGCAGGCGCTCCTCCTCGGAACGCAGCGCGGCGAGCGCCGCCTCGGCGTCGTGGAGCTCGGCGCGCGCCTTCTGATGAGCGGCCTCGGCGTCGGCGAGATCGCGACTGACGCGGTCGAAGGCGGTCTGCGCCTGGCGCGGCAGCGCAGCGCGACGGCGGCACGCGATCCGCGCGTAGTGGCGGTAGGTGTCGAGGTAGCCCTCGGCGGCGTCGCGCGCCTCGACCATCGCGGTGAGCGCGTCGCGGTCCTCCTCAAGCCCGCGGAAGGCCTCCGCGACGTCGGCGATCAGCGCCTGGTCGAGCGGTGGCAGCGCGCCGGTGAGCGCATCCGACAGGGCGCGCTCGTTCGGGCGCCTGGAGAGCTGCGGCGCGCGAATCTTGATCAGCAGGTCGATCAGCGCGTCGTAGCGCTGCTCGCCGAGGCCGAACAGCGCCTCGTCGACCGCGCGCCGGTAGGCACGTGCGGTGCGGTGCACCACGCCGCGCGCGCCGAGCGCCTCCTCCAGCCGCTCGCGGGTCAGCGCGATGCGCGCCCCATCGACGAGCGCGAGCTCCTCGCCGACGCGCTGGTCGCTGAGGAAGAACCAGTGCGAAGCGATGCCGCGACCGCTGACCGCCTTCAGGCCGCATCCGAGCGTGCAGAACAGCGTGTTGCCGTCCGCATCGAGACGGCCGAGCTCGAGCCATGTATATCCGAGCCGCTCGTCGTTGGGGTGCTCGCCGCCGAGCAGCAGGTTCCAGTCCATGCGCTTCTTCGGATCGGCGTCCGGCTCGACACGGTGAGGAGACAGCTCGCCGTCGAGCAGGAACGGAAGCGTGAGCGCGAGCACCTTGGACTTGCCGGTGCCGTTGTTGCCGCGCAGCAGCAGCCGGCCGTCGCGGAAGCGAAACTCCTCCTGGTCGTAGTAGAAGACGTCCACCAGCCCCGCGCGCAGCGGTTGCCAGCGCTCGCGCTCGGGCTGCGGGAGCGGACGGGCGCTCACGCCCCCAGCTCCAGCTGGGAGCGTGACTCGGCAATCGTCGGCGCCGCGAGCGCGTAGCGGGCGAGCGCCGGCAACGGCCTGACGCCGTCCGGTCCGCGTCGTATGAGCCGTAGCGCCACGAGCCGCTCGAGCGCCGTGTCGACGAGCGCAACCTCCGCGCCGGGCTCGCGCGCGCTGCGACGCCAGTACGCGCGGTGCTCCTCGGCCAGCCGCTTTACGAGCCGGTGCAGCTCGGCCTCTGCGATCTCGTCCGCCTGCCGCGCGAGATGCTCGGCCAGCAGCAGCGTGACGTGGCCGTCGGTGCCCACGTCCGGCATCCGCACATCAGTCAGGTCGTCGTCGGCGTCGACCATCGCGATCCCCTCGGCGCGAACCTCGGCCACGAGCCCGGTCAGCTCGGAGATGCGCCGCGTGAGTGCACCCCGCTGACCCGTCAGGTAGGCGGCCTGCGCGGGGTCGAGCTCGTCGTTGTAGAGAACCGGATCGTCGAGCAGGCGTCGCGTGAGGTGATGGCGCAGAGCGCGGGTGCGCAGATCCTCGGCTTCCGGCAGCGGATCGGCGCCAAGCTGGGAGAGCCGCTCATCAAAGTCCTCAGCGGCGATCGTCGAGGGCCCGCGCGACGCCGCGAGGACCACCCCGAGCACGCGTCGTTCGACGTCGTAGAGGGCATCGCCGGCGTCGCGCACGAACGCCTCCTCGTCGCCGGCCACGCGGGCGAGCACGCCGAGCTCGAGCAGCAGCCGCACGACCGCCACGAGGTCCGCGCGCTCCTCACGTCCGTTGAGCCCGAACACGACACCCGCCCGCGCGAGCCGCTCGTCGGCGGCCGCCAGGATCACACCTTCGGCCAGGCGCCCGAGGGTGATCTGCGCATCGGAGCGCTCGAGCACCGACAGGGCGAGGCACGTGAGCACATAACGTCGGCGGCTGAACGGCACCCGCGAGCGCGCGTCGCGCGCGGGATGCGTCGGGTCGTCGGTTGTGGGTGCGAGCTTGACCAGTCTCGCCACCTCACTGTCGACGATCAACCGCCAGCCTGTGTTCGCGTAAAACCACGAGCGCAGCTCGCCGGCGTGACGGCGGACGAGACGGAAGTCCTCAGCCTCGGCGCCGCCTGCGCGCAGCATCGGCCGGCGCAGCAACGCGCGGGCCGCCCGTCGCAGCTCCGCCGATCGCGCGTGGTCGAGCGCGCTCTCGAGCCCGTGACTCACGCCGGGACCGCCTGGGGACTCGCCGGGCGCTCCGCGCCCGCAGCGCGGGAGGGGTCGAGCGTCACTGCATTCGCGCCGTTCGGAGATGGGTTCAGGTCGGCGATCTCGATCACATGATCGGGTCCGCGAAAGATGCCGGCGGGAGTGCGAATCTCGGCCAGCTCAGCATCCGCGAGCGCGACCAGCCGGATGCGCAGGGTGCCGTCGGCGGTCGTGGTCGCAATCTCTCGCTGGCCCGATCGGCGGGCGGAGAGGGCGTCGCCCAACAGCGCCAGGAACAGGCCAAAGGCGTCCCGATCGAGCTCTCCCAGCTCGCCGAGGTTGGTCGGCTTGCCGGTGGCGAGGCGGGCGCGCGCGGCGGCCGTCTGCTCGGTCTGCCGCGCGGCGCGCTCGGCCAGCAGGCGACGGGCGTCCTCGCGGTCGGCTACGCGGTTGGGGTGGCCGCGACGCTCGTAGCTGCCGGTGCGCCGCAGCCGGGGACTGATGTGCAGCGGGGGCGCCTGCATCCAGGACGTCGACACCGGCACGGGCTGCTCCTCACGCGCCTGGCGCGTGTCACCGTCGAGGACGAGGTGCCGCGATCCGTATACGCCGAACGCGGTGCGCCACAGCCGGTGCAGGGCGGCGTCGTCGGGCGCCTCGGCGAACCACTGCGCGAGCGCACGGAAGTCGGCCGAGCGGTCAGAACGTCCGGAGCGACGCTCGTTGAGCGTCGCCACCACCGTGAGCAGATCGGGGATAGCCTGCCGCGCCCGACTCCGCAGCAGCTTGGCCTGACTCGGGTGGCCCGGCTGAGAGACAAACCATTGCCGCAGCCCCCGCCAGCGCTCCTCCCAGGCCGCCTCCTCGACGAGATAGGCCACCTCCCGAGGGTCCTCGCCAGCGACTACGTCATTCCCGCCGCCTGGCGCGGCGTCCTCGGCATCGCGGCGCGCAACGATGCAGAGCAGGCGCGACACGTCCGCCTGCTCGAGCTCGCCGAGCAGCCCGGAGATCTCCCCACCCACGGTGATGAGATCCTTGATGAAGCGCTCCAGGTAATCGACGAGGTGATCCTTGTAGGCGCGGAAAGCGTCCACGTCGGCGTCGTAGAGGTCGATTGTGCGCTGCAGCGACCCCATGAACGCCTGGGCGTTGTCGGCGAGGTCGGTGAAGCGCGCGACGAGGTCGCGCAACAGCAGCCCCGCACTTCCGGGATCGGGCTGAACCTGGACGGCGAGCTCGCGCAGCGCCCGCAGTTGGGTCACTATGTCCGCCAATGCCACCGCCTGCAAAGCACCACGCCGTCCGAGCTGCTCGTCGTACACGGCAAGCGCCCGCTCCGCGGCCTCGCCCGGGTGGGTCAGCTGATAGAGAAAGCGCGCGCGGTGGAAGTCCTCGACCGTGGTGACCCGGCTCGTATCGGGATCGGCGCGCAGGTTGCCCCACTCCACGAGCCGCCCGAGCGCGTCAGCGACCGCCTCGACAGGGACGTGCCCATCGTAATCGGCGCGGGCAAGAGCTTCGTGGAGGTCCTCGGTGCGCAGATGCACCACGAAGCGCCGCTTCGCGGCGACAAACTCCCCCATCACCCGTCTGTACAACGCGACGTTCGGTGTCGCGAGATGGGCGAACGGTCTAAATCCGGAAGGCTCCACACTCAAGCACGTTAGCCTCCGGAGGGGACCGGTATACGCAGCGCCGGAGATCGCCTCGATCGGAGGCACGAAGAGCAGTCTTCCGGGAATGAGACGGCTGCTTCAGTGAGCCTTTGGCAAAGCCGAAGCTCACGGTCGTGTGCGCGCCAACGTGTGCGCCAACCTGGATCGACGAGCTCGCTG
>CAVYET010000006.1:0-580323 GCA_963767655.1 uncultured Solirubrobacteraceae bacterium
GCGCTCGATCGCGGTCGCCGGCGGCTGCGCGTGGGTGGCGAATTATTTTTCTGACACGCTGAATGCCGTGGACGTGGGAGCGCCGGCATCTTTGCCGGCGGGGTCCTCTCTTGGCGACACGCCGGCAAGGATGCCGGCGCTCCCAGACCGGTTGCACGCGGAATCCTTCTGGGCTCGGCCCCGCGCCGCAAATGTCCACCGCCCGACTCGGCGAGTTTTATTTCAACGACGCCTCGATTTGTTTCCAGGGCTGCAGGCGTGTTCGAGTTGCCACTCACACGATGCCCGCGTGGACGGCTTGAATTGGGACAACCTGAACGACGGCATTGGCAATCCGAAAAACGCCAAGAGCCTCCTGCAATGCTTCGAGACTGCGCCTGAGATGTGGCTCGCGGTCCGCGAGGATGCCAAGGTCGCCGTGCGCGCCGGCATTCGCCACAGCCTCTTCACCGTGCAGCCGCCCGAAGTCGCCGACGCAATGGACGATTACCTCAAATCGCTCAAGCCCATGGCCAGCCCGCACCTGGTCAACGGCAAGCTGACGCCCTCCGCCCGCCGCGGGAAGAACGTGTTCAATGACCGCACCGTAGCCTGCGCCGAATGCCACAATGGCTCCGACTTCACCGACCAGAAATCGCACGATGTCGGCTCAATCGGGAAATTCGATAAGCCCACGGACCAATTCGACACGCCCGCGCTCATCGAAGTCTGGCGCAGTGCGCCGTATTTGCACGATGACAGTGCCGCAACCATGCGGGATGTGATCACGCTCTTGCAGCGCGATGGCAAACACGGCATCACCTCGCAACTTTCCCCGCGACAATTGGATGATCTCATTGAGTAACGTCTTATCGCTGTGAAAACGAATTTCCCCGCCCATCAGCCCGGCCCTCTCCCCTTCCGAAGGGGAGAGGGAAAACCGTCCTCCGTTCCATTCGGACCTGAGACTCGAGGCCGACCGGATATCCCACGAAAAAAACACCGAGCGCGACCTGTCCCTCCCCTCTCCCGCCGAGGGGGGAGAGGGTCGGGGTGAGGGGGCAACCTCGGCTACTCAACGCGTTCTCACCTTCACATACCCCCATCGTTGACCTATGAAAACCCGCCCACTTGGCAATTCCGGCTTGCAGGCTTCGGTCATCGGCCTCGGCACTTGGGTGCTCGGCGGCGGCGGCGCCGGCGTTAATCCGACGACCGCGAATCCGTCCGCGCCATCCAGGCGTCGCTCGACGCTGGTGCTACCATCGACACCGCGCCTGGCTACGGCTGGGGCCGCAGCGAGGCGATCATCGGCAAAGCCATCCAGGGCCAGCGCGAGCAGGTCATCCTTGCCACCAAATGCGGCTTGTGGACCGACGACGACCGCGGTTCGTTCTTCCGTCGCGCGCGATGGCAAGACAGTCCGCCGCAGCCTGAGGCCCGACACGCTGGCGATTGAAATCGAGCGCAGCCTGAAATTCCTCGGCGTGGACTGCATTGATCTTTACCAGACGCACTGGCCTTCCGTCCCGCCGGATTTCACGCCGATTGCCGACACGATGGCGTGCCTGCTCAAGCTGAAGCAGCAGGGAAAAATCCGCGCCATTGGCGTCAGCAACGTGTCGCCCGCCGAGTTGGAGGAGAACCTCCGGTGCGGCGGCATTGTGAGCGACCAGTTCCGATACTCGATGCTGCATCGCGCACCGGAGCGGGAAATCCTGCCCTTCTGCGCGCAACATCATCTCGCCACGCTCACCTACATGTCGCTGGAACAGGGCCTGCTCACAGGCAAGGTGGGCATGGACGGCGCGTTCGGCCCGGGGGAGTTCCGCAGCAACGAAGCGTGGAGTCCATGGTTTAAGCCGGCGAACCGTTGTCGCGCGCCCGGATCCTGCTCGCGTTGTGGCAACCGCTCACAGACAAATACCGCTGTACCCTGTCGCAACTCGTGCTCGCCTGGACCGCCGCCCAACCCGGCGTGACGCACGTCCTCGTCGGCGGACGCACCCCGGCGCAAGCCACGGAAAACGCCCAGGCGGGCGCGTTGGAGCTGGGGAACGGTGGATCTGGCACGCATCCGGAAGGATGTGATCGCGCTGGGGGAACCGCTGAAAACTTGACGATCGACTCAACGAAGCGGAGGACATCAAATATGAATGAATTCAGAGAAATATTTAACCATTGGCCAAAGGTATTTGGGGCCCTCTGGTACTTGCGGCTGATCTAAATTGTTGGACCAAGTTGCCCACGTGAAAAACATTTCATCATTCTGGCTCGCGGTGGCTGCGGGAGTTGTTTTGGAGTTTGCGTTGTTGATCCTTGGTGGGTTCGATCTTCGAATTGGAGCCGACGGGCCAGCCAGCGCGCTCCTGGCGTTTACGCATCTCCCGGCGGAGCTGTTTCGAGAGCTGCTGCCGTTGGCGTGGCAGGCCGATATCGTTGTTATCATTGGCAACACATTGATGCTGGTTGGGATTGCATTTTTATTCATCGCTGGAAAGAGAAAGCTATGGGCAAAGGTGGGCAGCTAATAGCCGGACATGAATGCGTCGCAAAATTCTCTCGGTTTGGCCCTAGCCATCGCTTGCATGGCCTGCGCCGCCACCGCCGCCTTGATCCCGCCGAACCTCGCCCGCTCCGCCAAGGCCACGGCGACTTCCGAATTCAGCGGGCAAAACCTCGCCCAGTTCTGGCGTTGAAACAAAACCAGCGAAGATGAATGGATTGAGAAAAAGTTCTTCAAAGAAAGCCGTGAAACCACGGACTCCGAAGAACCGTCTGCGGGTTGAACGGCCAACGGTTCTCCCTCACCCTGCCCCTCTCCCGCTGGGAGAGGGAACAGCCATCGCGCGTCGGGTTTTAACCAACACGCGTCCTGCCGGCTGACTCAGGCGATTTCCAGGACCGGACGAAGATTCTCCCTCTCCCAGCGCCCGTCTCCGCCTTCGGCTTCCACGCGGCTTGGTCTTGTCGCGCCGTAGCGCAGCGGAGGCGGACGGGAGAGGGCCGGGGCTGAGGGAGGGCCTCCGAAACACTCGCCAGGTTCGGCCTCGCTGAAAATGTCGTGCAAGCTGCTTTTGCTGACCGCTTCCGTCCTGCCATTGTTGTTGACCGCCACCGCCGCCCCACTCCCACCGAACCTGGCCCGCTCCGCCAAGGCCACGGCGAATTCCGAATTCAGCGGGCAATACCTCGCCCAGTTTGCGGTGGAATGGCAAAATCCCGGAGGCGGGTTGCAGGAGGACCTCAGCCAGGCCTGGTGCGTGCGTGCGTTTGTGGCGCCTGGGCAACACGATCTTCTCCGCCGCCGCCCCAGCGCGGCTGGTGGCCGTGCTCGACTGGGAGATGGCGACGATCGGCGACCCGCTGGCCGACCTCGGCTACCTGTGCATGATGTGGACCGACAGCGACGATCCCGAGGGGGGCATGCGCGAGCACCTCGGCAGGGTCACGCGCCAGGAGGGCTTCCCCACGCGCGAGCGAGCTGATCGAGCCTACGAGCAGCGCACGGGCCGCTCGATGAGCGACATCCGCTGGTACACCACGCTCGCGCTGTGGAAGTCGATCGTGTTCATGGAGGGCAACTACAAGCGCGCGATCGCCGGGACGACCGACGACCCCTACCTGAAGCAGTTCGGCGACGGCGTGCTCGAGCTCGCGCGGCAGGCCGAGGAGGTGTCCCATGGCGGCTGAGCGGCCGCTCGCACGCGAGGCGAGCGGACGGGCCTGCTGATCGACTGGGGCGGGGTGCTGACGACGCAACCTGTTCGCCTCCTTCCACGCCTACTGCGTGCGGCGCAGATCGACCCGCAGACGCTCCTCGGGCGCTTCCGCGCGGATCCCGCCGCCCGCGAGCTGTTGATCGCGCTGGAGAAGGGGGAGCTCGACGAGGCCGCCTTCGAGCAGCAGTTCGCCGCGCTGCTGAGCGTCGAGCCCGAGGGGCTGATCGACGGGCTGTTCGCCGGCGTGGAGCCCGACGCGGCGATGGTCGACGCCGTTCGCAGAGCGCGCGAGGCGGGCGTGCGCACGGCGCTCGTGTCGAACTCGTGGGGCGTCCACCGCTACCCCCACGACCTGTTCGCGGAGCTGTTCGACGGCGTCGTGATCTCCGGCGAGGAGGGCATACGCAAGCCCTCGCGCCGGATGTACGAGCTGGGCGCCGAGCGCGCCGGCGTCGCCGGCGGAGCGTGCGTGTACGTCGACGACCTGCGCCTTCAACCTCACTCCCGCCGAGAAGCTGGGCATGGCGACCGTCCACCACACGAGCGCCGAGACGACGATCCCGCAGCTCGAGCGACTGCTCGGGATCCCGCTGCAGGCGCCGAGGAGACCGTCGGCTGAGGCCGCGTCGTCAGTCGCGCTTGCCGCGGCCGTACAGGAACTTGAAGACGCCTGCCAGCAGCCGGGACGTGCGGCTCTTGTACGGGTACATGTGGGCCTCGCGCTTGAGCGCCAGCCGCGGTGTGACGACGATCGCCTGCTGGGAGCAGTACTTGCGGATCCCGCCCGGCGCCGTGGCGCGAGCCGAGGCCCGAGGCCTTGGCGCCGCCCATCGGCAGCTCGAGGGCCGTGTAGTTGATCATCGCGTCGTTGACGTTCGCCGCGCCGGCCTCGCAGGCGCCGCGCGATCTGCTCGCCCCGCTCGGTGTCGCGCGTGAACACCGAGGAGCCGAGGCCGTAGGGCGAGTCGTTGGCCAGCCGCACGGCCTCCTCGGCGTCGGCGACCTTCATGATCGGCAGCGTCGGCCCGAACGTCTCCTCGGTCATGATCTTCATCGTGTGGTCGACGTCGACCAGCACGGTCGGCTCGTAGAAGCGTCCGCCGTCGGACTGCGCGGCGTGGCCGCCGGCGAGCACGCGCGCGCCCTTGTCGACGGCGTCGGCGACGTGATCTTCGATCGTCTCGAGCTGCGGCGGGAACGTGATCGCGCCCACCTCGACCGAGCCGGGGCCCTGCGGCGGCCCGACGCGCAGCGCGCGCACCTTCTCGGAGACTTTCGCGACGAACTCGTCGTACACGGGCTCCTCGACGTAGACGCGCTCGATCGAGATGCATGTCTGGCCGGCGTTCTGCATCGAGTAGTAGGTGGCGAAGTTCGCGGCCCGCTCGAGATCGGCGTCGGAGAGCACGATCATCGGGTCCTTGCCGCCGAGCTCGAGCGACGCCGGGATCAGCCGCCGCGCCGCCGCCTCGCGCGACCTTGCGCCCGGTGCGCGGTGGAGCCGGTGAACATGATCATGTCCACCTCCTCGACCAGCGCCGCGCCGGTCTCGCCGCGGCCGGTGGCGATCTGCAGGACGTCCTCCGGCAGGCCGCACTCGCGCAGCCCTTCGGCCATCAGCATCGAGGTCAGCGGCGTGATCTCCGAGGGCTTGAGGATCACGCTGTTGCCCGCCGCGAGCGCCGGGATGCAGTCGCCGAACGAGTTCGTCAGGGGGTAGTTCCAGGGGCCGATCACGCCGATCAGGCCCAGCGGGCGGTAGCGCAGGATCAGCTTCTTGCCCTTGACGAAGCAGCTGGCCGGACTTGACCCGCTCGTCGGCGAGGTACTCGGGCGCGTGCTTGGCCCAGAAGCCGAACGCGTGGCCGGCGTAGGAGATCTCCGCGAGCGAGGCGTCCTCGAAGGTCTTGCCGGTCTCGGAGATGATCGTCGCGATGACCTGCTCGTGAGTTGTCCATCAGCCACTTCTGCGCGCGCAGCAGGATCCGTCCGCGGCCCTCGAAGCCGAACGCCTCCCAGGCGGGCTGCGCGGCGCGGCCGCGTGCGGCCATCTCCGCGACGGCCTCGGCGCCGAGGTCGGGCACGGTCGCGACGATCTCGCCCGTGGCGGGGTTCTCGACCGGGATGTCCTGCTGCGGCGTGCGCGACGCCGTTGTGGGTCTCGGCTGGGTGCTGCTCGACGGTCGCCATCTCTATCTCCCCTTCTCGTTCGCTCGTAACGGACAGACTACTCCGACCGAGGCTCTTGCCGGAGGAAATCGGCGCCGGCTCAGTCTCGGAGAGCTCGATCGAGGCGATGCCGATCGGCTCGGCGGGCCGGTCCGAGCCGTCGGTCGCGACGCCCTCCAGCTTGTCCACCACGTCCATCCCCTCGGTCACCTGCCCGAACACGGTGTGCTTGCCGTCGAGCCACGGGCAGGCCTCGGCCGTGACGATGAAGAACTGCGAGCCGTTCGTGTCCGGCCCGGCGTTCGCCATCGCGAGCGCCCCGCGGACGATCTTGTGCGGGTTGATCTCGTCCTCGAAGGTGTAGCCCGGGCCCGCCGGTGCCCGGTCCCCTGCGGGCAGCCGCCCTGGATCATGAAGTCCTTGATCACGCGGTGGAAGGCGAGCCCGTCGTAGAAGCCCTCGGAGGCGAGCTTGCGGAAGTTCTCGACGGTCTTCGGCGCGTCCTGCGTCGAACAGCTCGAAGGCGATCGCGCCTTCGGTGGTTTGCATCGTGGCAGTTGACATGCGCCCTACCCTACCCGCTGCAGGCTGACCGCCTGCCCGCGCAGCTCACGTCCGTCGAGCGCGTCGATCACCCGGTCGGCCTCGGCGGCCGGGACCGACGAGGAAGGAGAAGCGGTCGAGCACCATCACATCGCGCACCGCCTCGCCGTCGAGACCGGCCGAGGAGGTGACCGCGCCGACGATGTCGGCGACGCGCAGGCCGGCGGCGCGGCCTCCAGAGAGCACGAGCTTGACGTAGGGCTCCTCGTCGTCGCGCCTGGAGATGCGCGGCTTGGAGTGCCTGCGCGGGCGCTCGCGCACGGGCGTGGGCGCGGCCACGGCGCCCTCCCGCCATTGCGGCGATCGGAGGTGCCGATGTGCCGTTCGATCGCCTCGAGCTCGCGCTTCTGGCGGTCCTCGACGAACGTGATCGCCCTGCCCGAGCGCCCCACCCGGCCGGTGCGCCCGATGCGATGCACGTAGATGTCCGGGGAGATGGGCACGTCGTAGTTGATCACGTGCGTCACCGTCGAGATGTCAAGGCCCCGCGCGGCCACGTCGGTGGCCACGAGGATCGGCACGCGCCCGCCCTTGAAGGCGAGCATCACCCCGTCGCGCGATCCCTGGGTCATGTCGCCGTGGAGCGCCCTGACGTTCATGCCGCGGTCGCGCAGCGTGCGGAACAGCTGGTCGCAGCGGACCTTGGTGCGCACGAACACGATCGCCTGCGCCGGTTCCTCGGCGCGCAGCACCTCGACGAGCTTGTCCGGCTTGCCCTTGGCGTCGACGGGCAGCTGGAACTGCGCGACGGTGTCGATCGTGAGCGTCTCCGCCTCGACCTGGATGATCGTCGGGTCGTACATGTAGCGGTCGGCGAGCGTGCGGATCGGCGGGGGCATCGTGGCCGAGAACAGCGCCGTCTGCCGGCTCGAGGGCGTCAGCGAGAGGATCTTCTCGACGTCCTCCAGAAAGCCGAGGTCGAGCATCTCATCGGCCTCGTCCAGAACCAGGAAGCGGCAGTCGTGCAGGACGAGGGAGTGGCGGGAGATCAGGTCGAGCACCCGCCCGACCGTTCCCACGACGACATGCCCGCCGGCGCGCAGCTGGGCCTGCTGGGTGCGGATCGGGGCGCCGCCGAAGACGGCCACCACGTCGATCCCGGTGTGGGCGCCGTAGGTGCGCAGGGCCTGCGTGACCTGGATGCACAGCTCGCGCGTGGGCGTCAGCACGAGCGCCTGCACGGTCGGCTCGGAGGGGTCGACGTACTCCATGATCGGCAGCCCGAAGGCCGCCGTCTTGCCCGTGCCCGTCTGCGCCTGGCCGATCACGTCCCGGCCCTCCAGCAGCGGCGGGATCGCCTGTTCCTGGATCGGGCTGGGCGACTCGTAGCCCACGTCGCGCAGCGCGTGCAGGGTGGACTCCGAGAGCCCGAGATCGCTGAAGATGTTGGCCATCGCGGGCGGGGAGCTTACGTCTTCAGGCACGGGGATCGAGCAGCAGCTTGCCGCTGGTGCGCCGCTCGCGGAGGTCGATGTGGGCCTGCGCGGCCTGCTCGAGCGGGTACGTGCGCCCCGACGACGACCTGAGCTCGCCGCGCGCGGCCCGCGCGAACAGATCGGACAGGGCATCGGTGAACATCCCGGGCCGCTGCAGGCAGTGGAACAGGTAGAAGCCGACGACCGCGCGCGAGTGGCGCAGCAGCGAGCCCGTGGAGATCTGGTTGGGCTGCTGCGAGGCGATCCCGCAGACGACGATCCGCCCGAACGGCGCGAGCGCGGCATAGGAGGCCGTCGAACACCTCGCCGCCGGCCATCTCGAACACCACGTCCACGGGCCGACCCCCGTTGGCGTCGATCAGCCGCTCGGTCAGGCCCTCCGGCTGCGGGGTCGATCGCGACGTCGGCGCCCAGCTCGAGCGCCAGCGCGCGCTTCTCCTCGCTCGAGGCGGTCGCGATCACGCGACCGGCGCCGAGAGGATGGCCGAGCTGGACGGCGAGCGAGCCGACGCCCCCGGCGGCGGCGTGGACGACGACGCTCTCGCCCGGCGCGACGCTGCCCGGAGGTGCGGTACAGATGCCAGGCGGTCAGCCCCTGGATGATGATCGCCAGCGCGGTGCCGTCGTCGAGCTCGGCGGGAATCGGGAAGATGAGCTCCTTCGGCGCGGTGGCGTACTCGGCGTAGCCGCCGCGTGCCCACGAGCGCCACCACTCGCTCGCCGGTGTCCTCGCGGATGCCCGCGACCTCGCCGCCGGGGACGAGCGGAAGCGTCGCCTTCCGCACATAGGAGTTGGTGCGGGTGTGCGTGTCGGCGAAGTTCAGCCCCGCGCGGGTGACCCTGATCAGCACCTCCTCCGTCGCCCGGCTCGGGCTGTGGGAGCTCGGCGAGCTTGAGCACCTCGGGGCCGCCGAACTCGGTCATCTGGATCGCGCGCACGGCTGTCAGGCTATCGGAGCCCGCATGCGCCCTGCGTGCTCTAAGGTCCGCGCCCATGCCAATCACAGTGGTCGGATCGATCGCCTTCGACACAGTCAAGACGCCGTTCGGCGAGCGCGAGCGGATGCTCGGCGGCGCCGCCGTGCACTTCGCGCTCGCGGCCTCCTTCTTCGAGGAGGTGCGCGTCGTGGGTCCGGTCGGTGAGGACTTCGGCGAGGCCGAGCTCGACGTGATGCGCCGCCGCGGGGTGGACGTCTCCGACGTGGAGCGCGTCGACGGCGGCAGGACCTTCTTCTGGCGGGGCGAGTACGGCTGGGATCTGAACTCCCGCGAGACGCTCGACACCCAGCTCGGCGTGTTCGAGGGCTTCCAGCCCAAGCTCTCGCAGCTTTCGCGCTCGAGCGACGTGCTGTTCCTGGCGAACATCCAGCCGGACCTGCAACGCGAGGTGCGCGCGCAGCTGCCGGACGCCCGCTTCGTCGCGCTGGATTCGATGAACCTGTGGATCGACATCGCCCGCGACTCGCTGGTGAGCGCGATCGCCGAGCGTGGACTGCGTGATCCTCAACGACGCCGAGCTGCGCCAGCTGACGGGCAGGCCGAACCTGCTGGCGGCGGCGCGGGAGGTGCTGTCCTGGGCCGCGCCGGCCTCGTCGCCGCCGGGCGCCGGGCGCGGCCCGAGCGTGGTCGTCGCCAAGCAGGGGGAGTACGGCGCGGCGCTGATAACCGAGGAGGGCTTCTTCGCGCTGCCGGCATATCCGCTGGAGACCGTGATCGACCCCACCGGCGCGGGCGACACGTTCGCCGGCGGGCTGGTCGGCTACATCGCGGCCCACCCGCGCGAGGAGCTCTCAGATGGGCTGCTGCGGCGCGCGATGGCCCACGCGACCGTCCTCGCCTCCTTCAACGTCGAGGAGTTCGGGACCGAGCGCGTCGAGCGCCTGACCGGCCCCGAGATCGTCGACGCGCATCGGCGAGCTGCGCGCGATCACCCAGTTCAGCGGCACCCCGGTCAGGCTGCGGCACTGAAGCACGGCGAGGCGCGCACGTACCTGTGGTGGGCTTGCGGGTATCCCGCATCGCCGTGGGCGTGGTTTGCACGGATGCGCATCCGGGGGTTGTACGGATGCGCGCGGCCGGTATACGATCGGCTCAAGTGACCACCTGGACCTTCATCTGGCTGATGTTCTTGTTGAAGATCCCGATCGTCGCGCTGTTCCTGCTCGTGCGATGGGCGGTACGCGAGCCGCCTGAGACCGCGCCCGAGCAGGACGGCGGGATCGGTCCGCGCGCGCGTCCGCGCCACCCCCATCACCCTCGCTCACGCCTGCCGCGCCCACCCAGGCGCGGGCCGCACCGTGACCCGCCCTCGGCCTCGCCGCCGCGCGTGCGCGCGGCCGCCTCGCGCAGGCGCCTGCGACAGAGCTGAGCACGCTGCCGGGCGCGCGAGCAGCTACGCCGGCAGCGCGGACGCCGCATCGCGCGCCGCGTCGCGCCCGGGCGCGACCGGCGGGTAGCGGGAGCCGGTGGCGCATAATCGGAGCAGAGCCGCAAACCGTCGATAGGAGAAGCAGATGAGCCCCGAGACCCAGACGAGGCACCGCCGGCGAAGCCTCCGCAGAGCCGATTGCTGGCAATGGCGCCGCCGTCGCGCCGGAGGAGACGCTCACGGTGACGGACAACCGCACCGGCACCAGACCTACGAGCTCCCGATCAAGGATGGAACCGTGCGGGCAATGGACCTCAGGCAGATCAAGACCGACGATCAGGACTTCGGCCTGATGGCCTATGACCCCGCCTACACGAACACCGCCTCCTGCCGCAGCGCGATCACCTACATCGACGGGGAGGCCGGCATACTCCAGCACCGCGGCTACCCGATCGAGCAGCTGTGCGAGCACTCCACCTACCTCGAGGTCGCCTACCTGATCATCAACGGCTCGCTGCCGACGCAGGCTCAGCTGGCCGACTGGGTGCACGAGATCACGATCCACACGTTCGTGCACGAGAACATCAAGGACTTCATGCAGGGCTTCCGCTACGACGCCAACCCGATGGGCATGCTCGTGGCGTCGGTGGGCGCGCTCTCGACCTTCTACCCCGATGCCAACCGGATCCACGACGAGGAAGTCCGTGCGATCCAGATCATCAGGCTGCTGGCGAAGATGCCGACGCTGGCCGCGTTCGCGTTCCGCCACAACATGGGCCAGCCATACGTCTACCCGGACAACGAGCTCAGCTACGCCGGGCAACTTCCTGGGGATGATGTACAAGATGACCGAGCTCAAATACATGCCCGATCCGCGGCTCGAGCGGGCGCTGGACGTGCTGTTCATCCTGCACGCGGACCACGAGCAGAATGCCTCGACAAGCGCCGTGCGCTCCGTCGGCTCGACCCAGGTGGATCCGTACACGGCGGTCGCCGCCGGGGTGGCCGCGCTCTACGGTCCGCTGCACGGCGGCGCCAACGAGGCCGCTCTGCGGATGCTCGCGCGGATCGGCAAGGTCGAGAACATCCCCGACTTCCTGGACAGCGTAAAGGCCGGCAAGGAGCGCCTGATGGGCTTCGGACACCGCGTCTACAAGAACTACGACCCGCGCGCGCGCATCATCCGCAAACACCTCGACCACGTGTTCGAGGTGCGCGGCAAGAGCCCGCTGCTCGACGTCGCGAGCGAGCTCGAGAAGCGGGCGCTCGACGACGAGTACTTCACCTCGCGCAAGCTCTACCCCAATGTCGACTTCTACTCCGGCCTGATCTACGAGGCCCTCGGCCTGCCGGCGTCGATGTTCCCCGTGATGTTCGCGATCGGACGCACGAGCGGCTGGATCGGCCAGTGGCTGGAGATGATCGAGGACTCCGAGCAGAAGATCGCTCGGCCACGCCAGATCTACACGGGCGCGCGCGACCGCGACTTCGTCCCGATCGATCAGCGGGACTAGAGCACTAGCGTGGCGCCGTGCCGGCGCAGCCAGTCGCGATCCTCGCGATAGCCCGGCCAGCGCCGCCCCAGAAGCGCCCAGAAGCGGGGCGAGTGCTCGAGTATCTCCAGGTGGCAGACCTCGTGCCAGACGACGTAGTCGAGCACCCGCTCGGGCGCGAGCATGAGACGCCAGTTGAAGCTCATCTGCCCGTCGGCCGAGCACGACGCCCAGCGCGTGCGCTGGGCGCGGATCGCCAGTCCGCTGTAGGCGCTGCCGACGAGCGCGGTCGCGCGGTCCAGACGACGCGCCACCTCCGTTCGGGCAGCGCGTCGATAGAAGCGCTCGAGCGCCGGGCGGGCATCGCCGCCGGGAACGAGCAGGCGCCTGCCGGAGCGGTGCACCCGGCTACGCCCCGCCTGCGGGACCAGCTCGAGCGCCTGGCCCAGGTACGGCACGGTCCCGCCGCGGGCGGCGATCCGCTCGAGGACTTCGCGCCGCTCGTACAGGCGGCGCTCGATCCACGGGCGCAGCTCGCGTACGGCGGCCTGGGCCGCCCGCTCGGGGGCGCCGGCGGGCAGCACGACCTCCACCCCCGCATGGGCATGCACGTTCACCCGCACGCGGCGGGCGCGCGCCGAGCGGCGCACGGTGTAGGAGATGTCTGCCATAGGCGGCAGAGTACGCGCCCGTCCGGGTGCATAATTCAGGCGGTGATGAGCCGCTCGAGCGTCAGGCTTCCGCGGGGGGTGCGCGAGCCCTATGAGGTGTATGTCAACGGCGTGCCCCAGCGACTCGGCACCGACTACGTCGTGCGCGAAGGATCGCTCGTGTTCGAGCGCGAGCTGCGCAAGGACAAGATCAGCGGATGGCGATGGCTGCTCGGCGCCTGGGGCGTCGGCACCTACCGTCAGGACGACTCGGTCGACGTGCGCTACGAGGCCCCCGACGGCTCACCGCGGGTGGCCGAGGGACTCGAGATCGAGGCGGGCTGATCGGCCTTCTCCCACGGCCGGTTCAGCTTCAGGGCGCTCAGGATGGCGCGTGTCGCGGGGGAGCGGTTGAGCGTGTAGAAGTGGATGCCGGGCGCCCCCGCGGCGAGCAGCTCGGCGCACTGCAGCGTGGCGTAGGCAACGCCGAAGGCGAGCACCGCCTCGGCATCCTCTGCGCGCGCATGCAGCTCCCGGTGCAGTCCCTCGGGAATCTCGGCGCCGCACATCGCAGCCATCCGCTCGACCTGGCCGGCGTGGGTGATCGGCATGACGCCCGGGATGATCGGCACCTCGATCCCCGCGGTGCGCGCACGGGCGAGGAAGTCGAAGTAGTGAGCGTTGTCGAAGAACAGCTGGGTGATCAGGAAGTCGACCCCGGCCCCGACCTTCTCGACGAGATGCTCGAGGTCCGCCTCGGGGCTCTCGGCGTTGATGTGGGTCTCCGGAAAGCAGGCGGCGCCGATCGCGAACTCGTATCCTCCGGCGATCAGCTCGACCAGCTCGCGCGAGTACTCCAGGCCACCCTCGGTCTTGACCCAGTCCTGTTGCCCGGCCGGCGGGTCCCCGCGCAGCGCGAGCACGTTGTCGATCCCCGCCCGCTCCATCTCGTCGAGCGTGGTGCGCAGCTCGGGCACCGTCGCTCCGACGCAGGTGAAGTGGGCCATCGCCTCCAGGCCGTACTGCTCCCGGATCCGCTTGACGATCTCGATCGTCTTCTCCCTGGTGGAGCCTCCGGCCCCGTAGGTGACCGACACGAACGACGGCTCCAGCGTCCGCAGCTCGGCGAGCGCCGTGTACAGGTTGCGCTCGCCGTCCTGTGTTTTGGGGGGGAAGAACTCGAACGAGAACACCGGTCCACTTGTGGAGAGGATCTCATCGATGCGCATGCGCAGATCGTATGTGACCGATTGATGAGGCCGGCCCGCGCGGCCGGCCCGCGGCGCTGGCGCCGGCAGGGCACCAAGCTCGATCGGTCACCTCGACGGCACGGCCGCGGCGGCGGCCCACCGCTCGGGCTCGCCGGCGATGCGCCGGGCCCGCCCGGTGACCTCCAAGTGCAGCAGCATGGCGAGCGTTTCAGGGAGCAGCCACGATGAGGGCGCCGGGGAGGGCTCGGAGTCGTAGATCAGCGGCACGATCTCGTACGCCGTCGGCGACTCGCCCCGCGCGATCGCCGCGAGCGTCTTCTGCAGCCGCTCGGCGACGAGCTCGCGGTTGCCTTCGATATGGGCGTGCACGTCGGCGAACGTGCGGCCGTGGCCGGGAAGGCACAGGCGCGCGTGGAGCTCCTCGACGACATCGAGCGAGTGCAGGAATTCGCCAACCGGGTCGGCGGAGAAGCCGTAGTCGAAGTGCAGGGAGATTCGCCCCAGCAGATGGTCTCCGGAGATCAGAAGGCGTCGCTCGCGCTGGAACAGGCACACGTGTGAGGGAGAGTGACCTGGCGTCTCATGGACCGTCCAGGGACCCAGATCGGTGTCGACGAGGACCCCCGGCAGGAGCGCCCTGTCGGGCTCGACGATCGCCGCGATGCCCGAATCCTGGGAGCCCCGCTCGGCCGCGTAGCGGCGCAGCGGCTCCTCGGGCACGCCGCTCTGGCGCGCCACCTCGAGCCGGCGCGCAAGCGCGCCGGCGGGGTCTTGCGCCCAGCGGCGCATGTGCTCGTGGTTGGGATGCATCCACAGCTCGCAGCCCGAACGCTCGAGGATCGGGGCCGCCTGGCCGTAGTGATCGGAGTGGGCGTGGGTGCAGACCAGCAGGCGCACGTTCTCCAGGCTCAGGTTGCACATCGCGAGCGCCCGTTCCAGGTGGGCGAGCGAGCCCGGCTGGCTCATGCCGGTGTCGAACAGGACGACGCCCTCGCCGGCCGCGATGGCCCATGCGTTGCAGTGGGGGACGCCGGGCCAGGGCAGCGGCAGGCGCAGGCGGAAGACGCCTGGCAGCACCCGTTCGCCCCGCCCGAGCTCGCGTTTGCGCGACGTTCGCTCGGCCATGCGGCTGAGACTAGCCTACTTCCCGCGGAAAAAGTAACCGCGTTGGGGGCGTTGTCTGTCCGGTCTGACGGCGAGAATCGCCTGCAAGTGAGCGGGTTTTTTCTCGTCGAAAGGGGTTTGTGTGCTGACGCTTTTGGCTGCGCAGGCGGAGTCGTTGTGGGACGAGGCGTTGCCGGTCGAGGTGCGGGAGCTGGCGAAGGATTTGGCGGCGCTGGACAGGGTGTTGTCGGACCCGCGGCTGCTCGCTGGGATCGTGGAGCGTTTCCGGCGGGAGGGGCTGCAGACGCGGCGGGCGGTGTTGACGGATGGCCGCCCGACGATCGCGATGGATAGCTATGTGCGGCTGATGGTGCTGAAGGCGCGCTACCGGTGGGGGTATCGCACGCTGGTGGCGGAGGTCTCGGATTCGATTCACCTGCCCAAGTTCTGCCGGATCTCGCTCTCGCAGCGGGTGCCGGACGAGTCGACGGTGCGCAAGCTGACGCGCCGGATCGGTGCCGAGACGGTGTCGGAGCTGACGCGCGCTTTGATCGTGGCGGCGGTGAGGGACACCGAGCTCTCACCCGACCGCGTGTTCATCTCGGGCCGCCAGGAGCCAGGCTCCAGACGCACGAACCGCCGCTTGCAGCGCTACCGAACCGGCGAGGAGGGCCGCGTCAGCCACCTCAAGCGCCGCTACGGGATTGGCCGCAGCCGCCTGAAGGGTCACGAGGGCCAGCGCATCTGCAGTGAGTGGGCGATCCTCGCCTACAACGCCGACACGCTCGCCATCCGAACACGATGAAACACTCCCACCCGCTCCCTCGACAAGAGCACCCCTCACTACGAACGGCCGCGCCCACCCCAGGCGCGGCCGCTTCGCTCTGTCAAGAGTTTTTCCGCGGCAAGTAGACTTAGCCTCTGAGGCGACGCGGTAAAGGAGAGGCTATGGCCGAGGACATGAGCGCAGGCGAGGCGGCCACGAAGGTTCAGGCGGTGGCTGCCAACATCCGTCAGGCGCGAACAGGCGGGCGAGCAGGCGCCGAGAGCGTCGCCGAGAGCGTCGCACGACGCTACTTCGAGGCGATCGGGGCGCACGATCTCGAGACGGCGGTCGCGATGTGGGCGGACGGCGGCCGCGAGAACGTCCGTGGCCAGGTGGACGTCCAGGCGCCCGAAGGCGTGCGCGCGTTCATCGCAGGCCTTCTCGACGCACTGCCCGACATGGCGGTCGAGATCCTCTCAACCACGACCCAGGAGGATCGCTGCGCGCTGCAATGGCGCTTCACCGGTACGTTCGCCGGCCCGGGAGACCTGAGCGGCGTTGCGCCGACCGGTGATCCCATCGTGCTGGAAGGCTTCGACCTGATCACCGTGCGCGACGGTCTGATCGAGAGCCAGGACGCGTTCACCGACACGATGAACGTTCCCCGCCAGATCGGCATGATGCCGCCGCTGGGCTCGGTCGCCGAGCAGCGGCTGACGGGTGCGTTCAACGCAACCACGCGCGCGCGAAGCAGCCTCACCGGAGGTCCCGCGGAGCTGGTCGCGGAGGGGGTGTGGGTCGTTCAGGGCCGGCCCGGGCGCTGCAACGTGTACCTGATCGAGGAAGACGGCGGGGTGATGCTGTTCGACGCGGGCATCCGCCTGATGACACGCGCCGTGGCCGCCGCCGGTGCAAGGCTCGGGGGCATCCGCCGGGTGGTGCTCGGCCATGCTCACACCGATCACCGCGGCGTGGCGCCGGCGCTGGGCGTGCCAGTGCTGTGCCATCCCGACGAGGTCGAGGACGCGGAGGGCAGTGGCGGCTTTCGCTACTGGCCGGCGAATCTCGCCGGCCTGCCGCTGCTGGTGCGTCCGCTTCACCGCCTGCTGCACCGCTACGCCTGGGACGGCGGGCCGGTCAAGATCACGGGCACTGTCGTCGAGGGAGACGAGCTGGCGGGCTTTCGCGTCGTGCATCTCCCCGGCCACGCGCCGGGAATGATCGCGCTGTGGCGCGAATCCGACCGTCTGGCGCTGAGCAGCGACTGCTTCTACACGGTCGACCTGTGGGGACGCGACTGCGAGCCGCGCGCCCCCGATCCGATCTACAACTTCGACACCGAGCAGGCGCGGGCGAGCATGCGCAAGCTCGCGGCCCTGGAGCCGGCTGCGGCATGGCCCGGACACGGCAGGCCCGCGACTGGAGACGTGCGCGCCCAGCTCGAGCGCGCCGCCGGCGAGCCCTGAGTGTGGGCCGGCGCGGCCGCAGGCGCGAGAGGCTCACCACCCCGGAAGGCGAGCTGCTCGCGCCGAGCAGCGACTACAGCGACTCCTCGGGCAACGTGCTGACGCTGCGCGGCTCGCTCACCGCCCCCGCCCGCGTCGAGTACATGCGGGTGCTGTCGAACACGGGCACTGGAGCCGCGAGCACACGCGAGGACGCCTGGCAGCGGGCGGTCGAGCTCCTGTTCGAGCGGCTGGCGGTGCGCTGGGTCATCGCCGGAGCGCCCATCGAACGCCAGCGCGATCTGCTGATGCGCTTTCGAGCCGCGAGCCGCGATGAGCGCGCGTGGGTGCGAGCCACCCTGCGCGAGCACTGCGCCGAGCACTTCCCTGACGTGCAGGCCCCGTGAAGAGGCCGATCAGCGCTCAGGCCCGATCCTCGAGCAGCTCCAGGCGCGGACCGTGGGCGCTCGCCGCCGACACGAAACGCGCCGTCGCCGGGCTGAGCACGAACTCGAGGACCTCTTCACCCTCGCCGCGGACCTCCAACCGCCGTCCCTGCTCGTGCACGGCCAGCACCGTGCCCGCTTCGAAGCCCCCGCCGAAGTGCGCGATGCGCACCGCGGCACCGACACGCGGCAGTGGCCGTGAGGGGCTGGGCACGGATCGGGATGCTACGCCAGCACGAGCGCGTACGCCCTCGCGGACGCTGCCGCTGTCCAACTCGGGGCGCCGCCAACCGCGCCGGCTGTCCAAGGCGCGCCGCTGCAGCGACCGATACCTTGCCTCGATGCGCCGCACCAAGATCGTCGCCACCATCGGTCCGGCCTCGCGCGAGCCGGACGTGCTTGTGCGCATGGTCGAGGCGGGCATGGACGTCGCGCGGCTGAACTACTCCCACGGCACGCTCGAGGAGCACGCCGAGACGATCAGCAGCGTGCGCGACGCGGCCGGACGGGCGGGGTGCCCGGTGGCGATTCTCCAGGACCTCCCCGGCCCGAAGCTCCGCATCGGACCGCTGCGCGAGGACGTCGTCGAGCTGACGCCGGGTGAGCGGCTCACGTTCACCTGCGGCGATGAGGAGCGCCCCGGCGACGCACACCACATGAGCATCTCCTGGAGCGGACTCGCCGACGTGGTAGAGAAGGACGCCATCCTCTACCTGGCCGACGGCTCCGTGCGGCTGCGCGCGGTCGACGTGCGGTCAGCCGCGCATGAGATCGAAGTCGAGATCGAGGTCGGCGGCGCGGTCGCCTCCCGCCAGGGCCTGAACATCCCCGGCCCGGTGGAGTCGCTGCCGGCGGTGCCCGAGGAGGACCTCGAGCTGCTGCGCCACGGAGAGTCGATCGGCGTCGACATGGTCGCGCTGTCGTTCGTGCAGCGCCCGGAGGACGTCGAATCGGTTCGCGATCACACGCGCCTGCCGCTGATCGCCAAGATGGAGAAGCCGCAGGCGCTGGACCGCGCCGCGGACATCGTCAAAGCGGCCGACTGCGTGATGGTGGCTCGCGGCGACCTGGGCATCGAGCTGCCGATCGCGCAGGTGCCGATCGTGCAGAAGCAGCTGCTCGAGCTGGCGGGGTGGATGGCGCGTCCCTCGATCACCGCGACCCAGATGCTCGACTCGATGGTCACCTCCTCGCGACCGACCCGCGCCGAGGTGGCCGACGTGGCGAACGCGATCCTCGACGGCACCGACGCGGTGATGCTCTCCCAGGAGACGGCGGTCGGGGCATACCCGGTGGAGGCGGTGGCGATGATGGCCGCCGTGGCGGTGCAGGCGGAGTCGATCGCGCCGTATGAGCGCTGGAACGAGTTGCGCGTGCGCCGCACCGAGTCCGACCCGGCGTACACGATCGCCCACAACCTCTGCGACGCCGCGCGCGAGCTGCGCCTGGACGCGCTCGGTCGTCCCGACGCTGTCCGGGCGCTCGGCGCGGCTGGTCTCCGCCCACCGGCCGACCGTTCCGATCTACGCGCTCTCGCCCGGCAGGGAGACCGTCCGGCGCTGCTGTCTGATGTGGGGCGTGCAGGCGGCGTCCATGCCCCGCCACGAGACCACCGAGGCGCTGATCGCCGACGCGGCACGACGCGTGGTGGAGCTCGGCTGGTGTGAGCCCGGGCAGCGCGTGGGGATCACCGCGGGGCTGCCTTCCGGGCGGCCCGGCACCACCAGCCTGATCCAGATCCAGGTGCTCGCGATCGGTGACCTCGCCGGTCGTCACGCTCGACAGCGAGCCCATCACCGACCCTCATGTGGAATCATCCGAGGCCACTCGGGATCGACGGGTCCGACTCCGACTCGGTCCAGGGCGCCGGAGCCGGACCTCCCGCCACGTCCGCGATAGAAGGGACCGCAACCATGAGCACGGCCGCACGAGCTCGCACGCGAACCGCGCCGCGCGCGCGGACCGCCAGCGAGGAGCAGCCCGCCGACGTGCTGATCATCTTCGGGATCACCGGCGACCTCGCGAAGGTGATGACCTTCCTGTCGCTGTATCGGCTGGAGCAGCGCGGGCCTGCTGGACTGCCCGATCGTGGGGGTCGCGGGCGACGACTGGACGCTCGAGCACCTGCGCGAGCATGCCCGCGAATGCATCGAGGGGACCGGCGAATCGTTGGACCGCGACGTCTTCGACGCGCTTCGCCGCGCGGCTGTCATACGTGAGCGGCGACTTCACCGACGCAGCGACGTATGAGCGCCTGGCGAGCAGCGGTCGGCGACGCGCAAGCGCCGGTCTTCTATCTGGAGATCCCGCCGTTCCTGTTCGGGCCGGTGATCAAGCAGCTCGCCGACGCCGGCCTGACCAAGACCGCTCGCGTGGTCGTGGAGAAGCCGTTCGGGCACGACCTGCGAGTCCGCGCGCGACGCTCGCCGCCGAAATCCACCAGTACATCGACGAGTCGCAGCTGTATCGGATCGACCACTTCCTCGGGAAGATGGGCACCGACGAGTTCCTCTACCTGCGCTTCGCCAACACGATGATCGAGCCGATCTGGAACCGCAACCACATCGCGTGCGTGGAGATCACGATGGCCGAGAGCTTCGGCGTCGAGGACCGCGGGCACTTCTACGACCCGGTCGGCGCGCTGCGCGACGTCGTCGTCAACCACCTCATGCAGGCTCGTCGCGCTCGCGGCGATGGAGGCACCCGCCGGCAGCGACGCCAGAGACCCTCAAGGACGCGAAGTTCGCGCTGTTCCGCTCGATCGAGGACGCCGAGCCCGGCCCACTACGTGCGCGGGACAGTACGACGGCTACCTCGACATCGACGGCGTCGCCAAGGACTCGACCACCGAGACCTACGCCGCCATGCGCCTGGAGATCGACAACTGGCGCTGGTCGGGCGTGCCGTGGTTCATCCGCACCGGCAAGTGGCTGCCCGATCAACGCAGACCGAGCTGCGCGCCGTGTTCCGCGACCCGCCGCGCCTCGGCTTCATGGAGCGCGGGCATCGCCGCCCCGAGCCGAACCAGTTCGTGGTCAAGCTCGACCCCTCGACCGGCACGCGCGCTGATCCTCGACGCGCACCGCGCCGACATCGGCGGCCCGGAGGCGATCACGCTCGACGTCGAGTTCGCCGAGCAGGGCGGCGAGGCGCCGACCCCGTATGAGGTGCTCCTGCTCGACGCGATGCGCGGCGACAGCACGCGCTTCACCCGCCAGGACGGCGTCGAAGAGACGCTGGCGGATATTCGAACCGCTGCTCCAGAGCCCGCCGCCGGTGCACCCCTACGCCCCGGGCTCCTGGGGTCCGCGGCCGCCGACGAGCTGCGTGGCGGGGTTCGGGACCTGGCACGGCCCGTGGCTGGCGTCATGAGCCCCGCCAAGCCGCGCAAGGCCAAATCGGGCGCCAAGACGGGGGCTGGCGCCAAAACGCAGTCCGACGCCAAGACGGGGGCTGGCGCCAAAACGCAGGTCCGGCGCCAAAACGCGGTCCGGCGCCAAAACGCGGTCCGGCGCTGCAGCGCGAGCGAGCGCCGCCGAGAACGGTGCCGCTGCGGGCAGGGCTGAGCAAGCGCCAGCAGAGCGCGGCGATGCCCTCGCCGTTCCCGCCGATCGCCGACTACGCGTTCCTCTCGGACTGCCACACCGGCGCGCTGGTCGCTCCCGACGGATCGATCGACTGGCTGTGCGTCCCGCGCTTTGACGCTCCGAGCGTGTTCGGCACGCTGCTCGACCGCCAGGCCGGCGGCTTCCGCCTGGGGCCCTTCGGCATCAACGTGCCGCCTCTGCGCGCGTCTACGAGCCGGGCACGAACATCCTGCTCACGACCTGGAAGACGCCGACCGGCTGGGTGATCGTGCGCGACGCCCTCACGCTCGGGCCGCGCCGCGGCACGAGGATCGGGTCACGCCGCACACGCGGCCGCCGACCGACGAAGACGCCGACCACCTCCTCGTCCGCGTCGCGATGTGCCTGGAGGGCGAGGTCGAGATGGAGCTCACTTGCGAGCCGGTCTTCGACTACGGGCGGGTGCCCGCGCGGTGGTCGGTCGTCGAGGCGGCCACAGGGCCGACGCGACCGGCGCCAAGACTGACGATCAGGCTGCAGACCAACATGGCGGTGGGCGTCGAGGGCGACCGGGTGCGGGGCCGGCACGTGCTCACGCAGGGCGAGCAGATGTACTGCTCGCTCTCCTGGGCGGAGGAGCTCGCCGCGCCCGAGAGCGTCGACGAGGCCAACGAGCACCTCGCCGCTACCGCCCGCTTCTGGCGCGGCTGGCTGGGCCGCGCGCGCATACCCGACCACCGCTGGCGCGATCCGATCCAGCGCTCGGCGCTTGCGATCAAGGGGCTCACCTACATGCCTACCGGCGCGACGGTCGCCGCGCTCACGACCTCGCTGCCGGAGACGCCCGGCGGCGAGCGCAACTGGGACTACCGCTACACGTGGCTGCGCGACTCGACCTTCACGCTGCAGGCGCTGCACTACCTCAACCTCGACTGGGAGGCCGAGGAGTTCATGCAGTTCGTCGCCGACCTCGAGCCCAACGACGACGGGGCGCCTGCAGATCATGTACGGGATCGACGGCCGGCGCGATCTGACACGAGTCGACGCGCGAGGACCTCTCCGGCTACGCCGGGGCGAGCCCCGTGCGGGTCGGCAACGGCGCCTACGACCAGCGCCAGAACGACGTCTACGGCGCGGCGCTGGACTCGATCCTCCTGCACACCCGCCGCAGCCAGCGCCTGCCGCGGCGGCTGTGGCCGATCGTGCAGGCGCAGGCCGAGTGCGCGACCAAGGTCTGGCGCAAGCCCGACCAGGGCATCTGGGAGGCCCGCGGCAAGCCCAAGCACTACGTCTCCTCCAAGCTCATGTGCTGGGTGGCGATGGATCGCGCAGCCAAGCTCGCGGCGATACGCGGCGACGGGAAGCTCGAGAGGCAAGTGGCGGGCAACCGCGCAGGAGATCAAGGAGGACATCCTCACGCACGGGCTCAGCAGCGGACGGGGTCCTGCGCCAGCACTACGAGACCGACGCGCTGGACGCCTCCAACCTGCTGGCCGCGATCTTCGGCTTCCTGCCAGGCACCGACGAGCGCCTGCGCGCGAGCGTCCTGGCGATCGCCGACGATCTGACCGAGGACGGCTTCGTCCTGCGCTACCGCACCGATGAGACCGACGACGGCATGTCGGGCAAGGAGGGGAGCTTCCTGATCTGCTCCTTCTGGCTGGTCTCCGGCCTGGCCATCATCGGCGAGAAAGCAGCGCGCGCGCGACCTGATGGAAAAGCTGCTGCGGGTCGCCTCGCCGCTCGGCCTCTACGCCGAGGAGTTCGAGACGCACACGGCGCGGCACCTCGGCAACTTCCCCCAGGCCTTCTCCCACCTGGCGCTGATCGAGGCCGCCGGCCGCATCATCCTCGCTGAGCTCGCCGGCGAGCTCAGTTGATGAGCTCCTACGAGGCCATCGTCGTCGGCAGCTGAGAGCTCCGCCGCCCGAGTCGTACGGGACTCCACGGCAGAGCTCGACTTGGTCATGATTGCGCGGTGAGGGCGCTCGACCCGAGACTGCTCAGGTACGCCCGCGCGACCCGCACGTTCCTCGCTCGTCTCGGTCTCGCTCGGCGCTCTCAGCGCGCTGCTGATCGTCGCACAGGCGTGGCTGCTCGCGGATGTCGTCTCGCGCGCGTTCATCGGCGGCGAGGGCCTCGCGCAGCTGCGCACGCCCGCTGGCCGCGCTGCTCGCGGTGGTCCTTGCACGCGCGGCCGTCGCCTGGGGCGCCGAGCTCGCGGCGAGCCGGTCCTCGGCGCGCGCGAAGTCGCAGCTGCGCGGGGCGCTGCTGGCGCGCATCCCGGCGCTCGGGCTCGACAGCTGCCCGCGAGCAGCGCACGGGCGAGCTCGCGATCCTCGCCACGCGCGGGATCGACGCCCTCGACGGCTACTTCTCGCTGTATCTGCCGCAGCTGTTCCTCGCCGTGATCGTGCCCGTCGTCGTGATCGCGGCGGTGCTCTCGAACGACTGGATCTCGGCGGCGATCATCGCCTTCACGATCCCGCTGATCCCGCTGTTCATGGCGCTGGTGGGCGCCACCACGCGAGAGCGCATGGACCGCCAGTTCCGCACCCTCGAGCGACTGGCGGGCCACTTCCTCGACGTCGTCGCCGGACTGCCCACCCTGAAGGTCTTCGGGCGCGCAAAGGCCCAGGCGCGCGGCCATTCGCGAGATCACCGAGCGCTACCGCACGACGGCGATGTCGACGCTGCGGATCACGTTCCTGTCCTCGCTGATCCTCGAGCTCGTCGCGACGGTCGCGGTGGCGCTCGTGGCGGTGGCGATCGGCCTGCGGCTGATGAACGGGCAGCTCGACCTGCGCACCGGCGCTGTTCGCGCTCGTGCTCGCCCCCGAGGCGTACCTGCCGCTTCGCCAGCTCGGCGCCAACTACCACGCCAGCGCCGAGGGCATGGCCGCGGCCGAGCAGGTGTTCGCCGTGCTGGAAGCGCCGGCCGACCGCCGGGGCACGCGCACCAACTTCCCCGACCCGGCCGTCGCCGACCTCGCGGTCGATGGGCTGCGCGTCACCTACCCGGGTCGCTCCGAGCCGGCGCTCGACGGCGTCTCGCTGACCGTGCAGGCGGGCGAGGTGCTGGCGCTCGTCGGTCCCAGCGGGTGCGGCAAGTCGACCCTGCTGAGCGTTCTGCTCGGGCTGGTCACGCCCGAGTCCGGCTCGGTCCGGATCGGCGGCGTCGAGCTCGCCGATCTGGACCTCGAGGCGTGGCGGGCCCGGCTTGCGTGGGTGCCCCAGCGACCGCACCTGTTCAAAGCGTCGATCGCGCGAGAACGTGCGCCTCGCTCGCAGCGGAGCATCGACCGAGGAGGTCTGGGCTGCCGATCTGCCGACGCCGGCCTGGCAGACGCGGTCGCGCAACCTGCCCGAGGGCCTGGACACGGTGCTCGGCGACCGCGGCGCGGGACTCTCCGCCGGAGAGCGCCAGCGCGTCGCGCTGGCCCGCGCGTTTCTGCGCGACGCGCCGTTGCTGCTGCTCGACGAGCCGACCGCCAACCTCGACGGCCAGACCGAGCGCGAGGTCGTGGAAGCGATCCGGCGGCTCTCCCGCGGGCGCACGGTGGTGCTGGTCGCCCACCGGCCGGCCCTGATGGCCCTCGCCGACCGCGTGCTCGCGCTCGCGCCGGTGGAGGTTGCGGCGTGACGCCCCCGCTGCCGACGGACTCGCCGCGCCGCGCTCGACGATGAAGCACGGGCCCGAGGCGCCGCTGCTGCGCACGCTCGCGATCGCTCGGCCCGCCGCCGGGCGCCTGGCGCTCGCGACGCTGCTCGGCGCGGGCGCGGTGGCCGCCGCGATCGGCCTGATCGCGACCTCGGCCTGGCTGATCTCGCGCTCGGCTCAGCGTCCGCAGGAGTCGGCCGTGGCGGTCGCGATCGTCGGCGTGCAGTTCTTCGCCCTCGCCAGGGGCCTGTGCCGCTACGGCGAGCGGCTGGTCGGCCACGACGCGGCCTTCCGCGTGCTGTCCGAGCTGAGGGTCGAGCGTCTACGAGCGCCTCGAGCGGCTGGCTCCGCTCGGCCTCCCGGCGTTCCGCAGCGGCGATCTGCTCGCGCGCCTGATCCACGACATCGACGCGCTGCAGGATCTGCTGCTGCGGGTGCTGCCGCCGTTCGCGATCGCCCTCGGCGTCGGCGCGCGCGACGGTCGGCCTGGTGTGGGCGATGCTCCCGGCGGCCGGCCTGATCCTGCTGGTCGCGCTGCTGCTCGCGGGGACGCTCGTGCCGTGGCTGACCGGCCGGCTCGCCGCTCGCAGCGAGGCCCGCCAGGCGGCGGCGCGCGCGGAGCTGACCGCCAGCGTGGTCGACCTGATCGAGGGCGCACCCGAGCTGGCCGTCAACGGGGCCGCGCAGGAGCAGCTCGGGCGCGCCCTCGCCGCCGACGCGGCGCTCACGCGCATCGCCGCGGCGAGCGCCCGCACGGCGGGCATCGGCCAGGGCCTCACGAGCCTGTGCTGCGGGCTTGCGATGTGGGGCGCGCTGCGTGGTCGGCGTCGCGGCCGTCCACGCCGGGCAGCTGAACGGCGTGCTGCTCGCCGGGCCTCGCGCTGATCCCGCTGGTGGCCTTCGAGCTCGTCGCCGGCCTGCCGGCGGCGACCCAGACGCTCCAGCGCGTGCGCCGCTCGGCCGCGCGGGTGTTCGAGGTGATGGACACGCCGGCGCCCGTGGCCGAGCCGGCGCACCCGCTCGCGCTCCCGGCGCCGCCATATTCGCTGCGCGTGCGCGGCCTGCGCTCCAGATATCCGGGCGCGGAGCAGTCGGGCGCTCGCCGGAGTCGACCTCGATCTCAGCCCGGGCAGGCGCGTGGCGGTCGTGGGCCCCAGCGGCGCCGGCAAGTCGACGCTCGCGGGCGTGCTGCTGCGGTTCCTCGCCTATGAGGACGGCTCGGTCACGCTCGACGGCGTGGAGATCGCCGATCTCGACGGCGATGAGTGCCGGAGCGGTCGTCGGGCTGGTCTCCCAGGACGCCCACGTGTTCGACAGCACGCTCGAGGAGAACCTCCGGCTGGCCAGGCGCGAGGCGAGCGCCGATCAGCTGCGCGCGGCCCTCGCGGCGGTCCGGCTGCTCGACTGGGCCGAGCGAGCTGCCCGCGGGGTTGAGCACCGAGGTCGGCGAGCGCGGCGCGCGCATGTCCGGCGGCCAGCGCCAGCGCCTGGCGATCGCCAGGGCCCTGCTCGCCGACTTCCCCGTGCTCGTCCTCGACGAGCCCGGCGAGCATCTCGACACGCCGACGGCGGATGCGATCGTCGCCGACCTGCTGGCGCGTCACGCGCGAGCGGGCGACGCTGCTGATCACCCACCGGCTCGCCGGGCTGGAGGAGGTCGACGAGGTGCTGGTGCTCGACCGGGGCGCGTGGTCGAGCGCGGCACCCACGCCGAGCTGCTCGCGCGTCGGCGGGCGCTACGCGGCGCTGTGGCGGCGGGAGAGCGGCTAGGCCGCCCTCAGGCGCCGCTCCGCTCGTCGCACGAACCGTGAGAGGTCTTCCTCGCCCGGTTTGACCCCGGCTCGCATGGCGATGATCCGGGCGGAGACCTGGTGCATCGTGATCGTCCGCTCGTCCCGGGACGCTGCCCACGAACGCGCTCAGCCACTTGAACAGCGCGATCCAGCGGTTCTTGAAGCCGGTGAGGAAGGTGAGGTGGACGAACGCCCACATCAGCCAGCCGATGAACCCGCCGACCTTGATGCCCTTGAAGCTGACGATCGCGCGGAAGCGCGAGATCGTCGCCATGCTGCCGAGATCGCGATACACGAACGGCTTCGCGCTGGCGTCGCCCTGCGAGGCGGCGTTTGATCGTGCGGGCGGCGTGGATGCCCGACTGCATCGCCACCTCGGCGACGCCCGGGCAGCCCGTTCAGCGACATCATGTCGCCGACGACGAACACCTCCGGATGGCTCGGGCAGCGTGCAGTCGGGGAGCACCTCGACGTGCCCGGCGCGGTCGGTTCCGGCGCCGGTCGCCTCGGCCAGCATCGCGGCCAGCGGCGAGGCCTGCACGCCCGCCGACCACACCTTCGTGTGGCAGGCGACGCGTTCCTCGCCGTCCGGGCCCTGAACGACGATCGCGTCGGGTTTGACGTCGGTCACGCGGCTTCGCATGCGCAGCTGAACGCCCGTGCGTTCGATCTCCCTGCGCGGCTTTCGCGCAGAGCTTGTCGCCGAAGGTCGCGAGCGGCTCCTCGCCCCCGTCGAACAGCAGCACCTGCGCGCTGGCCGGATCGATCCGGCGGAAGTTGTGCTTGAGCGCTCGCCGCGAGAGCTCGGCGATCTGCCCGGCCATCTCCACGCCGGTGGGCCCGGCGCCGATCACCGCGAACGTCAGCCACACCCGCTGGAGCCTCGGGGTCCTCCTCCATCTCGGCCATCTCGAAGGCGCCGAAGATGCGCGCGCGAAGCTCGAGCGCGTCGTCCACCGTCTTCATGCCCGGGGCGAAGCGCCCGAACTCGTCGTGCCCGAAGTAGGACCCCGTGGCGCCGGCCGCGACGATCAGCGAGTCGTAGGGGACCGATCAGCGCCGGCCCCAGCGGCCTCGCCGCGGTCACGGTCCTGGCCTGCAGGTCGAAGCTCGGTGACGTCGGCGAGCTCGACGCGAACGTTGCGGTGCTTGCGCAGCACCTCGCGCAGCGGGGGCGCAACGGCGCCCTCCGAGAGGATTCCCGTGGCGAGCTGGTAGAGCAGCGGCTGGAAGGTGTGGTGGTTCGTGCGGTCGATCAGCGTGACCTCGACCGGCGCGCGCCGCAGGAACTTCGCCGCGAACAGCCCGCCGAAGCCGCCGCCGACGATCACGACGCGATGGGCAGCGATCCGCCGGCTCATCAGCGCTCGCCTGCGGCCTGCGGGCGCGAGCCGGCGGGCGGCGCGCCGCGGCGGACCGGCGTGCGGGCCGGCGTCGGCGGGCGGCCTTTGAGGCGGCCGCGGAAGACGTGGAAGGACCAGCCCTGGTAGAGCAGCACGATCGGGAAGAAGATCACGGTGACGATCGTCATCACTTTCAGCGCGTAGTGCGCCCGAGGCCGAGTTGCTGACGGTCAGGTTGTAGGCGGCGTTCGTGCTGGAGACCATCACGTTCGGGTACAGGTCGATGAAGATCGAGCCGACGCGTCGCGGCGATCGCGACCGCCGAGGCGGTGAAGGCCCAGCCGTCGTGGTCGGTGACCGCCAGGCGAGCGGCGAAGATCACCGCGATCACCGCCAGGACCTCCACCGGGTCGGGCACGTCGGGCCCGCCCGGCGACGCTGCGCGTCCAGATCACGAAGCCGACGACCAGCGCGATCGCCGCCCAGCCCAGCGGCCGCGCGAGCGCGCGGGCGCGCTCGCGCACCTCGCCGGTGGTCCGCAGCTTCAGGAACGTCGCGCCGTGCAGCAGGCACAGGCCGAGCAGCGTCAGCCCGGTCCACAGCCCGTAGCGGGTCAGCAGGTCGAAGAAGTTGCCGGTGAACTCGTGGCTGGAGTTGATCGGCAGGCCGTTCAGCAGATCGCCCAGCCCGACGCCGAGCAGCAGCGGGATCAGCAGGCTGCCGAGCGTCAGTGCACCACCTCCAGGCCGCGCGCCAGCGCTCGATCGTCGCTGCTTGCGTCGTGTACTCGAGCGCCACCCCGCGCGCCATCAGCGCCGCGAGCACGAGCAGCAGCGCGAGGTACAGGGCCGAGAACATCGTCGCGTACCAGCCGGGGAACGCCGCGAACGTGCCCGCGCCGGCGACGATCAGCCACACCTCGTTGCCGTCCCACCAGGGGCCGATCGTGCTGACGCGCCAGCCGCCGCTCGTCGTCGGTCCTGCCGACGATCATGTGCAGCATGCCGACGCCGAAGTCGAAGCCCTCGAGCACGAAGAAGCCGACCCACAGGATCGCGATGATGACGAACCAGAGCGTGTTGAGGTGCAGCACGGATCTCCTAGTAGCTCAGGGCCGGGGTCGTGGTCGCGCCGGTCGCCGCGCCGGCTCGTCATCGTCATCGTCTGCCGAGCCCTTTGCGCGAGTAGCGCAGCATCAGGACCAGGTCGGCGGCGCCGAGCGCGATGTAGATCAGCACGAACACGATCAGGCTGATCCAGATGTCGGTCGAGCTGACCGACGGCGAGTTGGCGTTGATCGTCTTCATCAGCCCCTGCACGATCCACGGCTGGCGGCCGTTCTCGGTCAGCATCCAGCCGGCGGTGTTCATCAGGAACGGCGTCACGACCGCCCATAGCGACAGGCGCAGGAACCACTTCGAGCGCTCGAGCGTGCCCTTGTGCACGAGCCAGCCGCCCCACAGCGCGAGCAGCAGCGATCAG
The DNA here is from genome assembly GCA_963767655.1 of uncultured Solirubrobacteraceae bacterium. Taxonomy (GTDB): domain Bacteria; phylum Actinomycetota; class Thermoleophilia; order Solirubrobacterales; family Solirubrobacteraceae; genus Palsa-744. The sequence goes on from CAVYET010000006.1 coordinate 29,238, forward strand.
CGACGCCAGGTAGGCCATGACGCGCATCGACCAGTACTGGATGAACACGTCGGGGACGTAGTTGCCCGGCCCGTATTTCTTTTCGTCTTCCTTCTGCAGCTGGTTCAGGCCCACGACGGCGCCGTTCCAGGTCCCGGTCGCGAGCACCGACAGCAGGTGCGGGATCTCGATGATCTGCGACGGGGTCTTGTCGTTTTTGCCGCCGCCGATCTGGAACGCCGAGAACGAGCACGGCTGGCAGTTTTCCCACTGGGCCTCGGCCGCGGCGATCTTCGCCGGCTGGTATTTGGTCTCGATCTCGCCGAGCTTGTTGCCCACGAACATCTGCAGCAGGATCGCCGGGCAGCAGCACGATCACCGAGAGCCGCGCCGCGTTGCGGAAGGCCTCGACCTCGCGCTGCTTGCGCAGGTACCAGGCCGACACCGCGAGCATCACCAGCGAGCCGGTGACCAGCGAGGCGAGGATCACGTGGACGTAGCCCCACAGGAACGTCGGGTTCGTGAACAGCGCCCCGATGTTGTTCAGTTCCGGCTGGCCGTGGCTGTTGAGCACGTAGCCGACCGGGTGCTGCATCCACGAGTTGGCGGCCAGGATGAACATCGCCGAGAGCATCGTCCCGATCGCGACCAGCCAGATGCAGGCGAGGTGGACGCGCTTGGGCAGCCGGTCCCAGCCGAACATCCACAGGCCCGAGGAACGTGGACTCCAGGAAGAACGCCGCCAGGCCCTCCATCGCCAGCGGCGCCCCGAACACGTCGCCGACGAAGCGCGAGTAGGCCGACCAGTTCATCCCGAACTCGAACTCCTGCACCAGCCCGGTGACGACCCCGACGGCGACGTTGATCAGCAGCAGCGTCCCGAAGAAGCGCGTCAGGCGCTTGTACTCGGGCTTGTCGTTGCGGTACCAGGCCGTCTGCAGCAGCGCGACGAGGAACGCCAGCCCGATCGTCACCGGGCACGAACAGGAAGTGGTAGATGCTCGTCGTCGCGAACTGCCAGCGGGCGAGGTCGTTGGTCATCCGGCTCCCTCTCGAGGCGGTGAACGGCGCCGATCATAACAACGGCCCCCCGCGTCCGATCGGGAAGATCGCAGATGCCCGCGCGAGAGCTACTTCGCACGCACAGCGAAGCATGCGCGGTAGCACTGGCCGGCGGCAAGCAGACGCAGATCCGTCCCGCTGCACAGCGCGTTGGCGGGCGCGGTCATCGGCTCGAAGCAGATGAACTCGGAGCCGCGGGGAGCGAATACCTGCGCGGCGCGCGGCGAGCGAATCGCTGCCCGCACCCTCGGCGTCGGCCACCTGCCACGCCTGCCTGCCGCCGATCACGCCGTGGATCGCCAGGCCGTTGCCGTCGAGCGCTATCAGGGTGGGGTCGTGCGGAACCTCCACGGTCCGCCCTGCAACGCTGTAGGAGAAGCCAGCCAACCGATTCGCCCAGGGGTACAGAAGCGGGATTCCCATCGTCTTGCCGCGCTCGGCATAGGCCGCGACACCGGCGTTCTGAGCGAGCAGCTCGTCGCCGCGGTGTCGCAGCGAGGAGCAGAGCATGGCTCCTAGAGCCCGGACGCGCTCAGCTGTCGCTGATAGGGACCTCGTCCGGTGAGGCAGACCGCGCCACAGCGCGCCGCGAGCGCCAGCGCGGCCGCCACCTCGAGGCCCGCTCCCAACCCGTAGGTGAGGCCCGCCGCGAAGGAGTCGCCACAGCCGTAGGAGTCAACGACGGCGCCGGGCGGCGCTGCCGGGACCCAGCTGCCCGACTCGCCCGAGCGCTGGCGGTAGGTGCCGCCACGCGCACCCTCGGTGAACACGAGCGAGCTCGGCCTCATCCTGCGCGCGGGCGGTGAGACGGCGCTCGATCGCATCGTCCGGCGCTCAGCACGAGAGCGTCGAGCGGGACGCCCTGCCCGAGAGCGTCCGACGCCCGCGGGCTGGCCACCAGCACGCGCGCGCTGCGCGCTGCGCGCAGGGCATCGACGTCGCCGGCCGTGAAGTAGACGGCGTCCACGTTCTCGAGCGCGCTCCACGGCAGCCGCTCGTCCTCGCCGCGGGGCTCGAGACGCTCTCCGAATGTTGTGATCGTGCGCTCGCCGGTCTCGTCCACGAGCGTCACAGCGGTACGGGTGGGAGCGACACGCGCGGCTGCCCACACATGCACGCCGAGCTCGTTCAGGCGCGCCACCGACCGGCGGCCGTGCTCGTCGTCGCCCAGCGCGGTGACGAGCGTGGAGTAGCCGGCCAGGCGGGCCAGCTGCACGGCCGCGACAGCGCCGCCTCCGGCGGGCTCCTCGAAGGGGTCGAGGGCATGGATCACATCTCCAACGCGCGGCACGTGGGGCACGCGCGCGAACTGCACCCACTCCACGTGACCCACGACGACCACCCTCGGTCGGCTCGCCTGCATACCGGCAGTCTCACACTGTCGCAGGGTCGCTGCCTCGGGCGGAGTCGGCTATGCCTCTGCTTCGCCGGCCGTGGCGCGCCTGGCGCCTGGCCTCTTTCTTTGCCTTGCGCGCAGCCGACTGCTCAGCGCGTCTTCTCCCGCGCCCCGCTGTAGGACTGTTTGACGAGCGTCTTGCCGCCCGACCAGCCGAAGGCACGGACCAACAGCACGATCGCCAGCAGGATGCTCCACGCGGTCGTCACGAGCTGCTGGGCGACAGAGTAGGCGGTCGCGTTGGCCGTGCTGGTGATGCCCTTCAGCGAGAGCGCGTTGAATCCCTGCACGACGCCCGCGCCACCCGGGGTCACCGCGGTCATGTTGGCGATCGAGTTCCCGGCCACCACGCGCATCAGCGTGTGGAAGCTGACGGGGATGTCATAGGCGCTGAGGAACACCGCGATGATGCCGAGCATCGCGACCCAGCTGATCGCCTCCGGGAGCGCGACGCGCAGGAGATAGTGACTCGGGTGAACGAGGATCTGACCCCCGCCCTTCGCCTCCTGCCACCACTTCTCGACTCGCTCTTTCAGCACGCGGCCAACCAGGAACAGCAGTGCGCCGCCCGCGACGAGCAGGATCACGGCGGCCCAAGGGTGGGCGGACAGGAACCCCAGCTGGAGGCTGAACGAGCCGCCCACCGAGAGAAACAGATACAGGTAGCCGGCCGTTCCGATGAAGGTGTAGAACAGTTTCTGCACGACGAAGCCGCCCAGGATGCCGGCGAAGTTCGCCGCGGAGATGATCGTCGTGAACATCAGCATCATCACGAGCGTGCCGAGGTTCGCCGGCAGAATGAAGTTGAGCGCGACCGCCGTCGCGTAGCACGCGAGGATCTCAGGCCAGCGGATGCCTGACTCGGGATATGCGTAACGCAGGATCGAGTACCAGGCGAATGCCGTTGTCGTCGTCTGCACGGTGATGAGCACGATCGCCGCGACCAGGTAGCCGACGGAGATGGTCGTGATCGTGTTCCAGACGTGCTTGAGCCAGCCGCTGATGTCCCAGCCGAACAGCGTCGCGGCGGCGCCGATCACGACGATCACGAGCGCCCCGATCAATAGCCGTTTCGGGTACACCCGCCCGCGCGGAGGCGCGAGTGCCTGCTGAGTTGCCATCGGCCCGATCTTAGGGCGTGCTGGCCATGCCTAAAGCGACCGCGCTAACGATCACCCGGGCTCGACGACGGTCGATCTCGGGACCTCAGGTGGTCGCCGTATGCACGTTCACCTCGATGCCCACATCGCGGTCGAGTCGGTGCAGCTGCCAGCCGGCGACGATGAAGAGCACGCCGCGGAAGATCAGCACGATGCCGATGATCACCGCGAGCGTGGACAGGCCGAGACCGGGCCAGGAGAGGATGACAGCGCCGGCGACGACGTCGAGCAGCGCGATCAGGATGTTTCCAGCTCGTCCTTCGGGCTCCCCGAACGCTGCCACGAAGCGCACGACACCGGCCACGACGAACCAGATGCCGATGATTACCGCAAACACGACCAGCGTTTCGAACGGTTTCTTGATCAGAACGAGGCCGGCGATCGCACTCAGCGCTCCGACGAGCGCGAGCAGGCCACGTCCTTCGCCGTGGCCGAAGATCGAGGCGAGGATGGCCAGCACGCCGTCGACGAGCAGGAAGATCCCGGCGATGACGGTGAAGGTTTCAAGGGTTTCGTGTGGCGAAGCGACGAAGAAGATGCCCACACCGAGGACAACCACGCCGAACAGCATGAGCAACCACCACAGGGTCGCGAACGAGCGCTCTTCTTCACTTACGGTGGACATCGCCAAACCTCCTTGACAGGAATCGAAGCTACCTCTAATTCTCGACAATAACGATGCGTCTTTCGGCGACACCGCACATCCGTGATTAACACCGATAGCGCTCTGTTGTTACCCCGTCGATCAGGCGCTCTATTGTGTCCCGGCCGCATGGGTGAGCCGTCTGTCCCACGACGATGCAGTGCGACGGCGCCAGCTCCCGCGGGCTCTTAGCATGCGTGGCCGGCGGGACGCCGTGTCTGCGCGGACGGCGCGAAACGATTAGCGTGACTAGCGACCGTGCTCCGGGCACCCCGAGGAGAGGAGACCGATGACCGACGCCGCCGACAGCTCCGATCTCTCCCGAGGGGCGTCACGGCCAAACGCGGCCCCGCAGGTGAGCAAGCCCTCGAGCGCCCTGGACGACAGGGGCACAATTGCGTCGGACCCCGGAACCGCTCCGGCGCAAGCGGGCTGGGTGCTCGCCGCCCTGATCGCCGTCGCGGCGGTCGCAAACCTGGGCCTTGCCGTCGCCAACGTCGCGCTGCCCTCGATCGGGAAGGAATTCGACGCCTCGCAGGTATCGCTCAACCTGGTCGCCGTCGGCTACTCGCTCGGCCTGGCCGCGTCGGTGCTGTACTTCGGCGCGATCGGCGATCGCTACGGGCGCAAGCTGCTGCTCATCATCGGCATGTGCGTGACGGTGCCGGCCGACTGCCTGGCCGCGTGGGCGCCGTCGATCGGGGTCCTGTTCGGTGCGAGGGTCCTCGGCGGTCTCGCCGCGGGCATGGCCTACCCGACCACGCTCGCGCTGATCACCGCGCTCTGGTCAGGGCCGGCTCGCACGAGATCGATCGCGCTGTGGGCGGCGAGCGGCGGTGCGATCTCCTCACTCGGCCCGCTGTGCTCGGGCATCCTGCTCGAGCACTTCTGGTGGGGGTCGGTGTTCCTGCTCACGCTGCCGCTCGCCTTCATCGCGCTCGTGATGGCGATCAAGCTCGTGCCCGCCCACGTCAACGAGACGACCGACCCCGTCGACAACCCGGGCGGCGTCCTCTCGATCGTGATGGTCGGCGCGCTGATCCTGGGGATCAACTTCGCGCCCGTGCCGAACGAGGGGACGCTCGTGCTTGGGCTGCTCCTCGTGGCCGCGGCGGCGGTGATCGCCTTCTACATTCGCCAGCGCCGGGCGGAGAACCCGCTCTATGACCTGCACGCGGCGGCCCGTCCGACCTTCTGGGTGGCGGCGATCGCGGGGATCATCGTGTTCGGCTCACTGATGGGCGCGATGTACATCGGCCAGCAGTTCCTGCAGAACGTGCTCGAATACTCGACGGTCGACTCGGGCCTGGCGATCCTGCCCGCGGCCGTGTGCATGGTGCTCGCGGCGCCGCGCTCGGCCAAGCTGGTCGAGGCCCGCGGAGCCCGCTTCACGCTGCTGTTCGGCTACGTCTTCGTGCTGCTCGGCTTTCTGACCATGCTGCTGTTGTGGAAGGAGCACATCTCCTACTGGAAGGTCGGCCTCGGCTACGCCTTCGTCGGCATCGGCGTCGGCCTCGCCGGCACCCCCGCCTCCCACTCGCTCACCGGCTCGGTGCCGGTGAGGCGCGTCGGGATGGCCTCGGGGACGGCCGACCTCCAGCGCGACCTGGGCGGGGCGATCATGCAGTCGATCTTCGGCGCGCTCCTGACGGCGGGCTACGCGGCCGCCGCGGGAGCCGCGATCGCCGCCTCCGGCAACAAGTCCGTCACGAGCAGCGTCGAAAGCGAACTGACGAAGTCGTTCGCGAGCGCAGCCGACGCGGCGAAGCGATACCCCGCCTCGATCCAGCACAACATCATCGAAGCGGCCAAGGCCTCGTTCTTGAAAGGCGACGAATGGGCGTACGCTGGCCGGGATCATCGCGGTCCTGCTCGGCGCGGTGCTCGTCTTCTTCAAGTTCCCGAAGGGCGAGGAGGAGAAGCAGCTGCTCGCGCAATACCAGGCCGAAGACACCGGCGAGGCTCCAAGCCCGCCCGCCCAACGCGGGGCGCCGGTCGCCGGGCCTCAGACTGCCTAGACGTCGCCAAACGAGCTGGCGCTCGCGTCTAGGGTCGTCCCTATGGGGTGGCGCCCGATGGGGCCGCGGTGGAGCCGGTGCTTGTCGTCGCCGGTTTGCTCGATGAGCTGGAGGTCGTGGTCGTCGCTGGCGTGGTGACGGTTGTCGTCTTTGCCGGTGCCGTAACGGTCGTCGTGGGCGTTGTCACCGTCGTCTTCTGAGTGACCGTGGGTGTGACGTTCGTCGTGGTCGTGTGGCCGATGCTGAGCGATTGATTGGTGGTGGACGGCGTCTTGTTTGAGCTGTTGTTGGACACCAGCACGACGATCACCACGATCACCGCGATCACCAGCGCCACGCCGCCCGCGATCGCCCACCCTCTGCCGCGGCCTTCTCCGCTCGGCGGAGGTTCGCCGCCCGCTGCAGGTTCGCCCGGGTAAGGGGCGCCAGCCGCCGGTGGATAGCCGGGGCCCGCGCCGGAGGCGGGAGTGGTGCCCGGCGACGGAGGCACCCCTGCCGGCTGGCCCCCTCCGGGCTGGTCGCCTGCGGGCCTGCCCCCTCCGGGCTGACCGCCTGCGGGCTGGCCTCCTCCAGGCTGACCGCTTCCAGACTGATCGCTTCCAGGCTGCTGATAGCCGTCGGTCATGGCCGGCTCCTTTCAGGTGATGGGTTGAAGAACACGCTGCCTCACGCTGCGAGCGGTTGAAATGGCAGCTGCTCGTGCTCGCCCCCGGGCTGGACGATCAGCGCGGTCGACTCCGGTATCTCATGCCACGCGCCGGGAAGATCGGCCAGAGGCTCGGAGACCACGATGCGGTCCTCGTCGCGCAGCAGTTGCAGGTTCGGGTTCTCGGGGTGCAGCTGCTTCACCGCCTGGGCGTCAGCAGATGCGAACAGCGTGCGCGAGTTGCCCTCCGTCGAGTAGCGGACGGCCCACAGGCGCTCACCGTCGCTGACACCGATGCTGGCCTGCACGGCGTGCTCGATCCCGTGCCGGTCAGCCGTCGTCTCGACGAAGCCGATCGTGCGCTCGAGCGCCGCGAGCGGATCATCTTCCAGCCCGTAGGTGAGGGCCAGGTGGAAGAGCAGCTCGGAGTCGGTCGAGCCCTGGATCTCGAGGAACAGCTGGGGGTCGACCGCGAGCATCAGCTCGCGGTGCATCGTGCGGAACTCGTTGAGCAGGCCGTTGTGCACGAACAGCCAGCGGCCATGCCGATAGGGATGGCAGTTGCTCTCCTGCACGGCGGTACCCGAGGTCGCGCGGACGTGCGCGAGGAACAGCGGCGACTCGATATGACCGGCGAGATGGCGCAGGTTGGCGTCTCCCCAGGCCGGTGCGACGCTGCGGTATACCCCCGGACCGTCGCCGATGCCATACCAGCCGAGCCCGAACCCGTCGCCGTTGGTCGTCTCGGCGCCCATGCGAGAGTGCAGGCTCTGGTCGATCAGGCCATGCTTGGGCTTCAAGAGCAACTCCTCGATGAGCACTGACTGCCCGTGCCAGGCCATCCATCGGCACATCGCGTCTCCCCTCGTTGCCGTCGAGATCCCGGCTTCGCCGACTTCGCGCACACAGTACATGTGCACGACCGTCGGCGCGTCCTCGGACGCGATCGACGGTGCTCGCGCGCGGAGCAGCGATGAACCTATAATCGCCAGCCGGCGTCCATCGGTGCGAGGTATCGGCTGACGATGTGCATTGCAGCGTGTCCCGCAGCTCTCCGCAGCTCTCCGCAGCTCTCCAAGGAGGTATGACCGTGCCCGACCAGAAGGCAGACACCCGCGGATCACAGCCCGCCGTCGCGCCCCCGACCGAGCTCACGCGCAAGCAGATCGAGGCGCTCGAGGGCATGTACGGCAACCGCTATCTACTCGAGCCCGCCCCGGACAACAAACTGCCGAAATCGGGCATGACCCCGGAGGAAGCGCTGGGCCTGATCGAGCAGGAGATGGTGCTCGACGGCCTGCCAATGCGCAATCTCGCGACGTTCGTGACCACCTGGATGGAGCCCGAGGCCGAGCAGGTGATCATGTGAGGCACTGCGCGTGAACTTCATCGATCACGCCGAGTATCCGCAGTCGGCGGAGATCGAGCAGCGCTGCATCCGGATGCTCGCCGACCTCTTCAATGCGCCTGGCAGAGACGACCGGCGCACGCACGCAGGGATCCTCCGAGGCGATCATGCTCGGGGCGCTGTCGCTGAAGTGGAAGTGGCGTGACCGCCGCGCAGGCAGCAAGGCAAGTCGGTCGATCGCCCCAACCTCGTGTTCGGCGGAGACGTGCACGTCGTGTGGGAGAAGTTCTGCCGCTACTTCGATGTCGAGCCGCGGATCGTCCCGCTGAAGCCCGACAAGTACACGATCGGCCCCGAGGACGTCGAGCCCCACATCGATGAGAACACGATCGGCGTCGCCGCCGTGCTCGGCACGACGTTCACCGGGCACGCCGACGACATCGCAGGGATCAACGACTACCTGGTGACTCTCAAGCACGAGCGGGGTCTCGACGTGCCGATGCACGTCGACGCGGCCAGCGGCGGCTTCGTGTGGCCGTTTCTATACCCACACTCCGAGTGGGACTTCCGCCTGGAGCAGGTCCGCTCGATCAACGTCTCGGGCCACAAGTTCGGCCTCGTCTACCCCGGGATCGGATGGCTGGTGTTCAGGGAGAGCAGCGATCTCCCCGAGGACCTCGTGTTCTACGAGAACTACCTCGGCAAGCGTGACGCCACGTTCACGCTGAACTTCTCAACCGGCTCGGCGATGGTGCTCGCGCAGTACTACAACTTCGTGCGCCTGGGCCACGACGGCTACCGCTACGTGATGGAGACGATGAAGTACAACGCGCGCACGCTGGCGAAAGAGATCGCGGCGTGGCGAGTTCGAGTTGATCGGAGACGAGCACGAGGAGCAGCTGCCACTCGTCGCGTTCAAACTCGCCGGGGAGCACCCCTACGACGAGTTCGACGTCGCCGCGCAGCTGGCCGCCGAGCGCGGCTGGATGGTGCCCGCCTACACGCTGCCGCCCGACGCCGAACACGTCAAGATCATGCGCGTGCTCGTCAAGGAGACGCTCGGCCAGTCGCTGACGATGACGCCTCGGCGATGACATCGCCCAGGCGTGTGCGACGCTCGAGGAGAAGGGCGGCCTGCACGAGTCAGACCGTAAGCGCGTCAAGACGAACACCGGCTTCTGAGAGGCGGTCGCGACAAAGATCAGAGCTCGACCGCGACCACGGCCAGTCGTCGCGAGCGCAAGCGCCACGCCGGCCGCGGTGAGCCACATCACCAGGGGAGAAGAGAGCTCGTCATAGCTGCCCCGCCGCAACGCTTCAGCAACGCGGGTCTGGCGGACCCCGCCGATCACGAGAATCGCGACCGCGAGCACTCCCGCGGGTCTGGCGGACCCCGCCGATCACGAGAATCGCGACCGCGAGCACTCCGTAGCCTAGGCCCAGCAGCTTCAGCGGTAGATGCGCACCTCCCGCGAAGCCGGACAGGACCCGGCCGACCGCTATCGCCACGGCGGACGCACCCAATCCCGTACGCCACCAGGCAAGCCATGTCCGCTCCGCGGCCAACGAGGTTCGCCGCGAGGCATTCCGGTCGCTCGCTTCAGGCTGGGGCACCGGCAGCAAGTCTCGTTTCGCGTTCGCTCGATCGGGCGAGTGCGCGCGGGCCAGGTCCTCTACACGTTGAGGATCTTCGCCTTGGCGGCCGCGAACTCCTCGTCGGTGAGGACGCCCGACTCGTGCAGCTGACCGAGTTCCTTGAGCTTCTCCATCGGGTCTTCTTCGGGCGGGGGCGGCGCGGCGGCCATCTGCTGCTGTTCCTGGGCGGCCGCCTGCTGCTTCTTCCTGCTGGGCCCACCGGCCCTGCTGGCGATGCTGAACGGCCCCGGCTGCGCCGCCCGCGACGGCGCCGACGGCGGCTACACGGGCAACGCGGCGAAGTAGTGGCATGCTGGTCTCTCTTTCTCCTCTAGGATGCGGACTAGGCCTCGAGGGCCTGGATGGCGGCGATGAGCTCCTGCGTTGGGACCCGCTGGAAGTCCAGCAGCCGGCCCCCGTTGCGGCGCACCGCGGCGGCGAAGGGCCCGGCCCAGGCGTTCTCGAAGCAGATCAGCACGGCCGCCTCGCCGGGCTCGAGCGCCTCTCCCGCCAGAGCGGCGTCCTCGTCGCCGAGCAGGCCCGTCCGCGCCCCTTCGAAGACGAGAAGGTCGCTCGCGCCGTCACCGTCGAGGTCGGCGATCTCGAGGCCCGAGACCACGCCGTCAGCGTCCTTTTGGACGAGGAGCACATCGATGACCCGGATGATCCCCCGGTCCACGAGGTCCACGAAGATCGGGATCGCCTCGCCGGTTCGCGGCGCGTCCGCCGGAAAGCCGATCACAACGATGTCCACCGGACCCATCTCCAAACCCTCGTCGCTCACGGCTCCTCCTGTCGTTGGTCTGTCGCCGTCCCCGCGGATGCAGGACTCTGGGCTGATGCCCTTGCGGCGGCGAAGTCTAGCGAGCGGGCCGTCCCACGGTCGATCAACCTGGCGGCGTTCTCGCCCGGGGACCGCGATCTACTGTGACCGCGCCGCCGGCCGGCTGCGACCGAGGTTGGCCACGATCAGCGAGACGACGGTGACCAGGTAGATCTGGCCGACCAGTGCCTCCAGCATCGCGAGCGTGTGGCCGAGGTCGGTGCGCGCCGTCAGGTCGCCGTAGCCGACGGTGGTGAGCGTGGTGAAGCTGAAGTACTGGGTGTTCGAGACGTCCACCGGCTGCCCGCCGGCAAAGAACGGGCTGCCGCCGAGGCGGTCCATGGCGCCGTACATCGAGGCGAAGAACATGCCCAGCAGCAAATACACGCAGAGCACACCGAAGACCGCTTCGAGCGTGACCGCCTGCTTGGCCCGCAGCGTTCGCACCACCCCGATGACGATCGCGGGCGGCGCGAATGCCACCAGCAGGGCGTTCGCCAGACGCGTGGTCGCCCCGTATGTTTCTCCGGACGCGGCGTCGGCGATGCTCACGATGACCATCAGGACCGCCAAGACCGCGGCTAGGCGCATGAACATCGGCTTCGCTTCGGCAGTCCACAGCGCAAGCACAAGGGTCACGCCCAGAAGCGCCGTGATGTAGACCTGCCCCCAGTGATTCGGGTTCGAGATCCCCTGGACCAAGAACACGAGCACGATCGCGCCGAGCAACAGCCCGTAGCGCTCGCGACGACGGGGCACGATCGAGTCCGCGTTGTTCACCGGGACGCGATTCTAGGCGCGCCTGCGGCGTATGAAATCGCCCCACATGGCTTGCTTGGCAGCGCGCGGTCCGGTTACCGTTCGCCGGGTGCTCCCCGGCCTCACGCCCTCGCGCGCGGGCCTAGCTGCCCGGTGGTCCGGGCAGGCCGAGCAGTTGAACGACGGCGAAGACGAGGATCAAGGCGCCAACGGCGAACAGCGCGATGGGCGCTTGACGCAGGGGGAAGTGGCCACTGATCCCGACCAGGAACAGCACGCCGCAAAGCCCGAATATGCAGCGAGCACGGCGACCAGGGACAGCAGCAGCGCCTCGGTGACCGACAGCAGGCGATCGCGACGGTCCTCGGCGCCAGTGTGTGCCGAGTGCTTCCCGTGCTCGCCGATCTCCTTGCCGACCTCGGCCGGGGATAGGCCCTCGGCCACCCGTCACGCTCCCGCTATGAGCAGCTGATCGGAGCCAGCGCCTGCTTGTAGTCGGCGCCGAGCTTGCTCAGCGCTTCCTTGAGCTGCGGCTGGGCGCTCTTCAACTCTGCTTCGAGGTTGCCCGATCCGAGACTGGTCACCAGACTGCCCGCGATCGTGGAGACCTCGGTCGTGAAGGTCTGCGTGGCCTTTTCGACCTGTTCCTTGCGCGCCGGGGCAAGGGCTTGGACTGTTGTTCCTTGATCTTCGTGAGGTCCTTGCCGATCGCTTCGAAGCCCGCTTTGGCTTCGGTCACGGTGCTGGAGGAGATGGTCAGACCCTGGAGTTTGGTGATTTCCTTGGAGATGTCTTCACGTGACGCACAGACACTCTTCGCCGCCTTTTCCTGACTTGATTCCCCGCAGGCCGTGAACGCCAGCGCGCTCAGTAGCAGCGCGGCGACGGCGGATGGCTTGGTCAGGGTCGTGAAGGTCAAAAGACGATTCCGTGGCAATCGGCGCGAGGCGTACTTGGCTCGGCCGCGGCAGTCTACAGGTGCCCACGGGCGTAAAGATGTGGCGATGGCGCCTCAGAGCGTCGTCTGCTGCCCCGGCGTCAGGATGCGAACCTCGACGCCCGGGGCGATGCTGGCGACGTGCCGGGCGAACAGGCGTGCCGGGTCGCCAAGACGGGCCCGGTGGCGACGGGCGAAAGCCGATCGGCAGCAGCGTACCCCAGTGCACCGGTATGACCACGCGCGGGCGAATCAGACGCACGGCCCGTGCGGCGTCGAGTGGATCCATGTGGCCGGGGCCAAGCGTTGGCCCCCAGCCCCCGATCGGCAACAGCGCAGCGTCCACCCGATCCGCGAGCTCAGACATCTCGTCGAAGAGCTCGGTGTCGCCGGCGAAGTAGACCGTCTGGGTGCCGCTCACGAGGTAGCCGAGCGAGGCGGCGTGCGGTCCACGGGGCCAGCGCCGGCCGTCGTGACGAGCCTCCACTGCGGTGATCGCGAGCGCACCGACATTCGCCACCTCGCCCACGCGCGAGCTCGGTGACGCGCCTGGAACCGCCGGCGGCGCAGCCATGCGCCCGCACCGGCCGGCACGAGCAGCGGCGTATCGCGACCCAGCAAGCGCAGCGAGGCGAGGTCGAGGTGATCGTGGTGCAGATGTGAGATCAGAACCGCGTCCAGCCCGGCGGTCACGCCCGCCTGGGGCGGCGGGGCATGGCGGCGCAGGTGCGCGACGCGACGGCGCAGCAGCGGGTCGGTTAGCAGGCGCACGCCATCGAGCTCGAGCAGGACGGTGGCATGGCCCAGGAAAACGATACGGTCCGCGGTAGCGCCTGCGCGGTGGGCCGTAGCCGCGCCGTGAACCATGGGTGAGAAGCTAGCAACCAATGCTTGAGCGATCGATGAGCGCGACGCCCCGCACCGCGTGAGGGCGTCACGGCGGCTGGTCGGGTTTGCGATCCGGGCGCTCGTTCTGCTCGCGAGTCCAGGCGCTGGCACTCGTGGTCCTGTCCGCGATCCTGCCAGGGGCCGAAGCCCTCTCCTTCGGCGCCGCACTGCTGGTCGCCGTCGCGATGGCGCTCATCAACACGCGTCCTGTGGCCGCTCGTAACGCGGCTGGCGCTGCCGCTCACGATCATCACCTTCGGCCTGGGCTCGCTCATCCTCAGCGCCGGCGTCGTCGCGCTCGCGTTCTACTGGGTCGACGGCAAGACGCCCCCGTTCGCGCACCGATGTCGCGATCGCATTCGGGCTGGCCGCTCGTGTCGATGCTCGTCGCGCCCCTGCTCGACGTGGACGGGGACGCCCTGCATCTGCGCGTCGTGCGCCGGCGCGTGGCGGCGCACCCGCCGAGACAACGCAGACCGACGTGCCGGGCGTGATCATGTTCGAGATCGACGGCCTGGGGGAGGGGGTCCTGCGCGAGGCGGTCCGTGACGGGCACACGCCGACGATCGCGCGCTGGCTCTCTGAAGGCACGCACCGGCTGCTCGGCTGGGAGTGCGACCTCTCCTCCCAGACGGGAGCGAGCCAGGCCGGCCTGCTGCTCGGGAGCAACTGGGACATGCCCGCCTTCCGCTGGTATGAGAAGGAGTCCGGGCGCACGTTCGTCTCGAATCACCCCGCCGATGCGGCCGAGATCGAGCGCAGGCACTCAACCGGCGATGGTCTGCTGGCTGGCGGCCGGCACGAGCCGGGGGAACATGTTCTCCGGCGAAGCGCCCCGCTGCACGGCCACGATGAGCGTCATCCGCGACCGCGCGCGATCGAAGGCCTCGGACCTGTTCGCCTACTTCTCCGACCCCTACGGGTTCCTGCGCACGATCGCGCTGTCGCTCGCCGACATCGTCGCAGGAGCGATGGGCGGCCAGACGCCAGCGCCGCAGCGGGGCCACTCACGTCGACCGCGGAGGCATGTACCCGCTCATCCGCGCGACGATCACCGTGGTCATGCGCGACCTCGTCACGGCGCTGCTGATGGCCGACATCGTCGAGGGCGTGCGCGTGAGCTACGCGACATTCGTCGGCTATGACGAGGTCGCGCACCACTCGGGGATCCGCGAGCCCGACGCTCTGGCGGTGCTCCAGCGCCACGATCGCCAGCTCGCCCGTCTCGAACGCGCGACGGCGCAGTCGCCCCGTCCCTACCACCTCGTCGTGCTCTCCGACCACGGCCAGACGCAGGGTGCACCGTTCCGCCAGCGCTACGGCGAGACGCTCGAGGAGGTCGTGCACGGGGCGCTCGCGCGAGGGCGAGGTCTATGCCCCTGCGGCGGTCGATGAGGCCTGGGGTGACGTCGGCGCGGTGCTGGCCGACGCGCGCCAGGACCCCGGCCTCGGGGGGCGGATGCTGGCGCGCGCGACTCAAAGCAGATCGGTCGAGGGAACCGTCGCGCTGGGGCCGAACCGGGACGCCCTCGCCGCAGCGCGCGGCAGCCGGCGAGACACCGCAGCGAGGAGGCGGTGGTGCTGGCCTCCGGGCAACCTCGGGCTCGTATACCTCCCGCGGAGACCCGAGCGACTGACGCTCGAGCAGATCAGCCGAGACGCATCCGCAGCTGCTCGACACCCTGGCCGCCCACCCGGGGATCGGGTTCGTGATGGTGCGCTCGCAGGCCCAGGGCGCCGCTGGTGATCGGCGCCGCCGGCCGGCGGCGCCTGGCGGACGACGCCGTCGAGGGCGAGGACCCGCTCGCCCCCTTCGACCCGACGGCGGCCGATCACCTGCGCCGCCACGATCGGTTCCCGCACTGCCCGGACATACTCGTCAACAGCATGTATGACCCTGGCGCCGACGAGGTCGCCCCGTTCGAGGAGTTCATGGGTTCGCACGGCGGCCTCGGCGGGCCGCAGACCCGGCCCTTCGCCGTCGTGCCGGCCGCGTGGAGCGAGCCCGTCCGGCCCGATCGTGGGCGTGGAGGCGATGCACGGTGCTCTGCGCGGCTGGCTGGCGGAATCGGGGGGAAGCGGCTCAGAGGCGTGATGCCACCCTCCGGCGAGACCGCACCGGCCCCAACGTCCCAGCACAAGCTGGTATCGAGGACGATCATCGCGGCGGTGATCGGCGGATTGATCGTCCTGTTTGCACTGGTCAACAGCCAGACCGTGACGATCCACTGGGTCGTCACGACCACGCAGACACCGCTCATCGTCGTGATCGCGGTGTGCGGCCTGCTCGGCTTCGCCGCCGGCTGGCTGATCGCCCGTCGAGCGGCGCAGCGCAAGGCCCGCTAGCGCTCGGACCCAACGCGAGCGAAGTCAGCGGAGTATCGTCTGTGGATCGCGGCAGCGGCTGACACCATCACCCCGGTTGCGCACCTGACCGTCGCCGAGCGGGTGGCTCGCGGCAAGGCGGCGCGCGCCGAGGTGCCGCGCTCGAGCCACGCCGTCTTCGAGCCGGCCGCCGACCGCCCGGATCCGATCGAGCTGCTCGAGCGCCAGGCTGCGACGCGCGTGCCCGAGCTCGTGCCGATCCGCTACGGGCGCATGCTGGTCTCGCCCTTCACGTTCTATCGCGGCGCCGCGCTGATCATGGCCAGCGACCTGGCGGCAGACGCCCGCGCTCCGGTCTGACCGTGCAGTGCTGCGGCGACGCGCACCTGTCGAACTTCGGCGTGTTCGCCTCGCCCGAGCGTCGACTGGTCTTCGACATCAACGACTTCGACGAGACGCTCCCGGGGCCGTGGGAGTGGGACGTCAAGCGCCTGGCCGCGAGCATGCTCATCGCCGCCCAGTACAACGGGTTCGCGGTCAAGGACCAGGAGCGGATCGTGCTCGACACGGTCGAGGGGTACCGCACCGCGATGGCGAGCTTCGCCGCGATGAAGAACCTCGACGTCTGGTATGCCCATCTGGACATCGAGGCGACGATCGCCGAACTCGGCTCGCAGTTCAAGACCAAGCAGGTCAAGCGGACCGAGAAGCAGCTCGCCAAGGCGCGCACCCGCGACAGCATGTCAGCCTTCGCCAAGCTGACGCACGAGGTCGACGGCGAGCCGCGCATCGTCCGCCGATCCGCCGCTGATCGTGCCGATCGACGACCTCGCGCAGGGAATGGAACGCGACGAAATGTTCGACGCGCTGCGCGAGATCCTGCGCTCCTACCGCGCCACGCTTCAGCACGACCGGCGCGTGCTGCTCGAGCAGTTCGAGCTCGTCGACTTCGCGCGCAAAGTGGTCGGCGTGGGGAGCGTCGGCACGCGCGCCTGGATCGCGCTGCTGCTCGGCCGCGACGGACAGGATCCGCTGTTCCTGCAGATGAAGGAGGCGCGAGGCGTCGGTGCTCGAGCAGTTCCTGGAGTCGAGCGAGTTCGAGAACCACGGCGAGCGGGTCGTCACCGGACAGCATCTGATGCAGGCCTCGAGCGACATCTTCCTCGGCTGGCTGCATGTCGAGTCGGGCCTCGACGATAAGGAACGCGACTTCTATGGACGCCAGCTGAAGGACTGGAAGGGCTCGGCCGAAGTCGAGCAGATGGTCCCCACGGGCATGGCCACCTACGGCCGGCTGTGCGGCTGGACGCTCGCACGCGCGCACGCGCGCAGCGGCGACCGCGTCGCGATCGCCGCTTACCTCGGCAAAGGCCCGAGCTTCGACCGCGCGATCGTTCAGTTCTCGCAGGCCTACGCCGAGCAGAACGAGCGTGACTACAAAGCCCTCGCAAAGGCAGTCAAATCGGGGGCGGTCATCGCCGAGACGGGTCTCTGACACAGGCCCGGATGGACCCCAACCGAACTCCGCGCGGCCGTCGCTGACGTGCCGTCCGAAGCTGTTTCACTCGCCCTCGCGGCATCGATCTACCCGCCTGCGGTAGCGGCGGTGATCGCCCTGGGTCGGGGCACGGACGTGCGGCTGCGGGTGTTGCTGCTCGTCACCGCCGCGCTGGTCACGGTGTACGTCACCGGCGCGTTGATGCTGCTCCTGTTCGAGGAACTCGGCGCGACGAGCCAACAGCAGCGCTCGATCAGCTCCGGCCTCTACATCGCGGGCGGGGTGGCACTCCTCTTGCTGGCGCTTCGCCTGCGCCATCCCGGCCCGTCCAAGCCCAAGGCCGAGGATAAGACCGGACCATCGAAAGCCGAGCGCTACCTCGAGAGCCGGCGGCTGGTGCTGTTGCTCGGGGTCATCCTCTACGTGGTGCCCTCGCCCATTTACGTGGGTGCGGTGAAGGCGATCGCCGACACGAAAACCTCCACCGCGCAGGAACTCCTTTACCTAGCGGCGACGGTGCTGATCATGCTGTGGATCATCGAGATACCGATGCTGATGCTGCTTGCTTTCCCGCGCCGGGCCTCGGCAGCGCTCGAGAGCATCAACAGCTGGTTCGTCCGCAACGGACGGCTTGTCGCGGTCATCGCCTCGGCGGTGGCCGGCGTGTACCTGATCGCCGTGGGCCTGATCGAAGTGCTGTGAGAGCCCCGTCAGGCGACCGGCCGACGGCGTGCTCGAGCTCGTGCAGACGGCGCAGCCGCGGCGACTTCAGCGTGTGACCGGTGAGCAGCGTCGCCAGCGCGCAGGCCAGGAAGCACGCGGCCCCAAGCGAGGTGTTCCAGTTCGCGGCGGCCAGGTTGATCATGGACCCGCTCGAGGGAACGACATAGCCCGCAATCGCCGAGATGCCGAAGAAGATGCAGCCCAGCAGGTTGATCGACGGCTCCCACCATCCTGGACCCGCCCGCGCGGGCAGCCAGCCGTGCCGCGTCGAGGCGCGGTATGCGATCGCACCCGAGAGGAGGAAGCAGATCGAGCCCAGCGCGTCGGGTCGCCACACGAGTCGGTTGTACTCGGGGCTTGACAGGGCCGTGTGCATGGCCTGGTAGGTCGTCACGTTGAAGAAGAGAGTGCCGGCGGACTGGATGCTCGCCGCCCACCATGCGGCCCGCCCGGCGCCTGGCGAATGGCGAGCCGCATACGCCAGGGAGCTTTGCAGCCCTCCACCGGTCGTGAACAGGACGGAGCCGACGAAGAACGTGACGGCGTCGGCGCTGTCACCGACGAGGCCGGCGTAGCCGGGAAAGGGGCCGATCAAGAAGCACGTCGCCCCGCTGGCGAAGAACAGCGCCATCCAGCGCTCGCGACTCAACAGCGGTCTCGCAGTGTCGGTCCGGGCGCGGTCACAGGCCGAGCATAGATGGGCCCTAGCTCGTGAGCCCGGCGATGCCGTTACGCAGGAGCGAGATCGCGAGCAGGAAGAGGATCACAGCCGCGAGGCGCATGGCGTTTCGCTCGATCCAGCTCCGCGCGCCGTGGAGTATCCGTTTGGCGCGATCCGGTGAGACGGCCAGCATCACCATCGAGGCCAGCAGTGGCAGAAGCGAGACGATCGCAAAGCCGAGCCACAGGACGATGTATTCGGTGGTGCTCGGGTTCGTCTCGGAGATGCTCTTCAGGGCGAGCGGGATGAACCCTCCGGGGTTCGCGAGCGAGGCCCCGGCGGCGACGATCGCTATCGCCGGAGAAGAGGCGATCTTGCTCATTTTCTCGATCGTGCCCGCGATCCGATCCGGATCGCTGGGCCGTCGCAGCAGCCGCACGGTGAAGTAGATGACGAGCACGCCCGCGATCACGTCGACGATTGCCACCCATGTCTTGGGCGTGTTCGATTCGGGCGAGGCCGCTGCGTTCCCGAGCACGAATGCCGCGATCACGCCGATGATCAGCGTGACGCTGAAGGCGCCGAGAAAGAACCACAAGCCGGTGCGCAGCGGCCGCTCGCCGAGCACGAGCGCGAGGATGCTGAACGAGAGCGTCGTCGGCGAGAGCATCGCCGCGAGCGCGATCAGCGCGAGTTCGACGTAGACGTATTCCACCGGTTGCGCTACCGGGTCGACTGCATCGCGTCGTCTCCTGCTAGGCGCCTGGGAATTCCTCCGCCGTCTGGCGGCGTAGGACATAGGTGCCGAGAAAGGCGAGCGCCAGGAACACGATGATCCCGGCCGGTTTGCCGGTGGCCTGGATCGGCTGCCAGATGAAGATCAGCACCATGATGGCCGCGACGATCCCGTAGGTCCAGCCGGCCCGCTCGCGCAGGAACGGGGCGATGTAGCGCCGGGCATCGACCGCCCAGCGGGCTGGCCCGGCGAACCACGCGGCGGCGATCAGAGGGATGGCGACGATGATGAACGCCCCGGCGATTTCCGAGAGCCTCGAGGTCGCGATTTCCAGCACGGCATGGGCGGCCGGCCTGACCGATTCGGTCTTGACCAGTGAGTCGGTCACCTGCGAGACGATGATGTTGCGCGCGAGGTAGACGAGCACCCCGGCGGCGAGGATCGCGAACCCCACGGTCATCAGCGTGCGGCGGCGGTAGCCGCGGGCGAGCCAGATCGCCAGCGCGTAGAGCAGCGGCACGATGATCGTCAGCAGCAGCGCCAGCCCCTTCAGCGCCTTGCCGGCGTCCTGCACGAACTTGAGCTGGTTGGACTTGAGGATCTTCAGCTTCGCGACCGAGGGGGGCAGCTTGGAGGCGACGTTCGGCAGCCCGAGGCGGTTGGTGATGTTCGTGACGATCGCGGCGAGGTTGAGCGAGACTTCGCCGTGGGTGATCGCGACTGATCCGTTGCCGCCTTCCACGATCGTCACGAACGACTGGTCGGCCGCGCGGTTGGCTTTCTTCCACACTTCCTGTACCCGCGGAGCGGCGAGGGCGCGCTTGGCGGCTTCGGTGGCGAGGTTGCGCAACGCGCCGGCCAGCGGTCCCGCGAGCGGCGCGAGCTGCGTCGGCAGCTTGGCCTTGAGTTCCTGTTCGACGTTGACGTTGGCGTACAGCTGGTCCACGAGGTAGTTCGAGGTTGCTTCGCGAACTGCTGGGTTCTGAAGCAGCTGCGTGCTCGTGCTGGCCCAGTTGTCGGGGTTGAGCAGCTGGCGGTTGGCCCAGACGGCGAAGATCGCAAGGACCGCGAGCAATGTCGTGGCCCAGATCAGCACCTGCACGAGGATCCGGCGGCCGCGCGTAACCGGTGCTTGGCCCTCCATGCTCGCGGGCGGCGACTCCTCGACGCTCGCGGGCGGAGGTCCACCGGCCTTGCCTGGCGGGAATCCCTCGACCTTGCCCGGCCCCGTGGGGGCAGGACCGCTACCCGCCGAGGGGCCGGGGGCGTCGTCCGCGGTTTTGCCGTTGTCCTCCATCGTTCCCCCCGCTGCTCAGTCCACCGGCCCGAGCACGTCGTCGTCGTCGATGGTCTCATTCATCGCTGTAGCCTACCTTTCCAGCCGAGTGACGGATCACTCGACCCCGTCGAACAGCTCCCGCTTGGCCGCCGCATACTCATCGTCGGTGATCGCGCCCCGGTCGCGCAGGGCCAATAGCCGCTCGATCTCCGCGGCCTTGGAGGGCGGGCCGAGCGCCGTGGCGGGCGCGGCCGCGGCGCGTGCGCGAGCGATCCTCTCGCCGAGGGAGTGGGCGTAGTCGCTCATCGACGTGCGCAAGGAGACCGACTCGGCATCCGGGAACTCTTCGGCGATCTGGCCGCGAAGCACGTGCGTGCCGGCGAACGGCGAGGATCGTGAACAGGAGCATCGTCAGCGGGTTGCGGGTGGAGGGGATCGGACCCCAGATGAAGAGCAGGGCGAGCAGCCCCGCGGTGATCCAGTAGGCGAGGCCCGGACGCTCGCGGAAGTGGGGCGCCAGAAAGCGCCGGGCGGCGACGGCCCAGCGCGCCGGCCCCGCGAACCACGCCGAGAGGATCACGGGGATGCCGATGATGATCGAGGCGCTCGGCGACCTGCACCAGCAGCGAGGTGGCCACCGAGTAGGCGTCGTTGGCGGCGGGTTCGATCGAGGCGTCCGTGGTGATCGCCGAGACGAGCTGGCCCTGGCCGATCTTGCGGCCCACCAGCACGAGCAGGCCGGCGAACACGAGGCTACAGCCGACCCACAGGAGCGTGCGGCGGCGATGTCCGCGGGCCAGGAACACCGCCAGGCCGTACAGCGCGAACACGAGGATCGTCAGCAGCAGCGCCAGCGCATGGAGCGCTTTGGCCAGATTGCGCACGAGCCCAAGCTGGCTCGAGGTGACGACCTTCAGGTTCGCCACCGACGGCGGGCAGTTTTTCGGCGATGCCCGAGGGCAGGCCCGAGGCGCTGGCTGAGATCGGCGACGATCTGGTGCAGGTTCAGCGAGACCGTGCCGCCCTGGATCTGCACGCGCGAGTCCGCCGCCGTTGACGATCGGACGAGCGCCTGGTCGGCCGCGCGGTTGGCGTTCCTCCCAGGCGCCCTGCACCTGCGGCGGTTGCCAGCGCCCGCTGCGGCGCCCTGTTCGGCCAGGCCGTGCAGCGCACCCGAGATCGGGCCGGCGAGCGGCTGCAGCTGCTTGGGCAGACCCGACTTCAGCTGCGCCCTGCACGTCGACGTTCGCGTACAGCTGGTCGACCAGATAGCCGGAGACGGCGGTGCGGATGGTCGGCTTCTGCAGCAGCGCCGTGCTCGTCTTCGACCAGTTGGTCGGGTTCATGAGCTGGCGGTTGGCCCAGATCGCGAAGATCGCCAGGACCGCGAGCAGGGTGGCGAGCACGAGGATCACGCGCACCCAGATGCGATGAGCGTGCGCGGCCGGTGAACATCGACGGCCCGGTCGGCGCCGCCGGCGCCGACGCTCGCGGTGGTGTCCCGCTCGCCCGTAGCGACGCCCGCGGCGCTCTCGGCGGCGAGCGGCTCGCCCGCGCGGCCGCTCTGATCCCTCGTCCTCGCCACCGGGCACTAGCCGGCGGCGGCCTGCTTCTCGGCCTCGTCGAGCTCGCGCTTGAACTCCTTGCTGTCGGCGTCGATCTCCTTCTCGATCGACTTTTCGTGCGCGCGTGAGGGCCTTGTCGAGCTGCTCTTCAACGCGTGACTCCCCGATCACGATCAGCGCCGCCTCTCCTCCGTCCAGCAGCTCGCCGAGCTCCTTGGCGTCGCCGCGCGACATGCCCTTGCGCAGATGCCCGCCGACGCCGCCGACGATCCCGCCGACCGCGGCGGCCCCGATGACCGACGGCGGGAACAGGATCCCGACGAGGCTCCGACCGCGATACCTCCCCATGCACCGTGCTGCGTCGGCTTCTCGTGCTTTCGACGTGGACCTTGCCGTCGGCGTCCTTGGTGATCAGCGCGACGTCATAGGTGCCGACGAGCTTCGCGGCGTGCAGCTCGAGCAGGCTGTCGTAGTCGGCGAACGCATCCGCGCGGTCGGCGTAGGTCGCCGCGTAGATGAAAACGGGTCTGTCGCTCATGTGATCTCCTCTGCGTCGGCGTGGCAGGGCGGATCGTTCCTGGCTTTCATGCCCTGCGGGTGTGTGCGGAGCGCCGTCAGCACGCCGCTCCAGGGTCTGCGCACGAGCCTACTATCTCCCTGCATCGGGTGCGATTGGGACGGAGGCGCGTTGAACAGTCATGCAAGCGTTCCTGGCGCAGCCGGAATTGCAGGCCATGCGCGGCAGAAACGTTCGTGTAGGCTGCACACCGCGACGGCGCGGGCCGAATGGGGCCGGTGCGCATTCATCATTCCCGACCGATAGGACGGCACCATGATCCTCGCAACCAGTTACCCGTTTCTCGAAGTCTTCTGGACGATGCTCGTCTTCTTTGCGTTCGTGGTCTGGCTCTGGATCCTGTTCACGGTGCTGACCGACATCTTCCGCCGCCACGACACGTCGGGGTTCGCCAAGGTCCTGTGGATCATCTTCATCATCATCATCCCGTACTTCGGCGTCTTCATCTACCTGATCGCCGAGCACAAGGGCATGACCGAACGCGCCATCAAGCAGCAGGAAGCCGCGCAGGCGCAAGTCGACCAGTACGTGCAGTCCGTCGCCGGCACGGGGGACCCGACCGAGCAGATCGCCAAGGCCAAGCAGCTGCTCGACAGCGGCACGATCACGCAGGCCGAGTTCGATCAGATCAAGCAGAAGGCGCTGGCCGGCGCGTAGGCGCCACCGGCGTGGTTCAGGCGTAAACCGGCGTGCCTCAGCCATCAACCGGCGTGCCTCAGCCATCACGGGCGTGCCAGCATCAACCGGCGTGTTTCGGGTGTCAAGCGGTGGCGGGCGTCAGCCCGCGGCGCCCACGCCGCTGCGCCCGTAGAAGGCCGCCTCCTCGCGGCCCAGGTCGGTGACGGGCTCATCGCCGTACATCCACTCGCGCGCGATCCTGTGCCAGTTGGCGCGACGCGCGCAGCTGCGAGAGCACGGCCAGCGTCAGCATCTCCATGCGCCGGCCGAACAGATGCTCGGGGCGCATGTCCTGGTGGCGCATCTCGCGGAAGTGGCTCGAGCGCGGATCCGAGCTCTCGATCATCACGTGCGTGGCGATCTCCGGGGTGAGCGTCGACCGATTCGTCGGCCGTCGTGTACCACCAGATCGCGTCCTCGATGAACGCCAGCAGGTGGTCTCGGGTCGACCCGCTCGGGTTCGGGCAGGAAGCCCGACTTCGCCAGCAGCTCGTGCAGCGCCGGCGCGTCGCCCTCCGCGACCGCCCGCTGCGCCGCGAGCTCGAGCTCCACGGGCTCGGGGTCCAGGCGCTTGAACAGGCCGAAGTCAAGGAACGCCATGCGGCCGTCGTCCAGCAGCAGGAAGTTGCCCGGATGCGGATCGCCGGAGAACTGCCGGTGGCGATAGAGGCAGCCGAGGAAGAAGCGGAAGACGATCTCCCCGATGCGGTCGCGCTGGGCCTGCGGGCGGCCCTTCAGCTCCTCGAAGCCGACGCCGCGCACGAACTCGCTGACCAGCACCCGCTCGCGCGACAGCGCGCTCACGACGTCGGGCACGACGATGAAGGGATGGCCGGCGAAGATGCGCGCCAGCGAACGCTGGTTCTGGGCCTCGAGCTCGTAGTCGAGCTCCTCGACGATCCGCTCTTTGATCTCTTCGGCGATCGCCTTGACGTCCAGCCCCGGCGTCATCCGCTTGAGCAGGCGCATGATCATGTCCAGGTTCTGCAGGTCCGCCCTCACGGCGGCGGCCACGCCCGGGTACTGGACCTTGACCGCCACCTCGCGGCCGTCGCGTTCAGCGTCGCCCGGTACACCTGCCCGATCGACGCCGCCGCGATCGGCTCCTCGTCGAAGGACGCGAAACAGCTCGAGATCGGCTCTTCGAGGTCATCCTCGATCACGCGCCGCATCTGCTTGAAGGAGACCGTCGGTGCCGCGTCGCGCAGCTTGGCCAGCTCGCGCTGGAACTCCTCGCGGTGCTCCTCGGCCACCAGGCCGACGTCCAGGAAGGACATCACCTGTCCGAGCTTCATCGCGGCGCCCTTCATCGTTGCCGAGCACCGCCACGATCTGCTTGGCGGTCTGCAGCTGGCGCCTGGACATCGCCTCCTCGGAGGCCTCCTCGCCGCGCGTGACGTTGGCGGCGCGGGTCCCGAACTGCTTGACGGCCTCGCTCGCGGCGAGCGTGGCGACGGTCGCCGTGCGCCGCGCGCGCGAGGTCGGGATCTTCTCGCTCTCGCGCGCCATGCCCTCCATCCTAGGAGCCGCGGGCGTTCTAGGCAGCCAGATGGCAACGCCCTTCGCCTGTGACCTGCGATCCCGGGCACGATGTCGTCCGAGCCGTCCTGCCAGCGCACCCAGGCCTTCTTGCCGCCGTCGTAGTCCTCGCCGAGCAGCACCAGCGTGGCGGGCTCGCCCAGCGCGGTGCAGGGCTCGGCGCCCTCGGGGTCAAGGCCGCGCCAGACGCGGATGAAGCTGTTGGAGTCCCACTCCTGCGCTACCGTGCTCGCCTCGGCGTGGCCCGGATAGATGACCGTGTCCGGCGGCAGCTCCATCAGCGTTCCCATGATCGAGTCCCTCAGATCGGTGTAGGTGGTGTGGCCGGGCGCCCTCACCCCGCCGACCGAGTTCTTGAACAGGGTGTCGCCGGTGAACACGACGGCCTCGCCGCCGCTGAAGCCGCCGGGCGCGGCGCTCGACGGGCGTGCTGGCCGTTCGCTGGCCGGCGCTCCTGCGCGCCGCCATCTCCGGAGCGGTCGCCCACGAGGAACGAGAGCATCCCGGCCGTGTGTCCCGGGGTGTACAGCGGGCGCACCTCGAGCGCGCCGATCGCAGCGTCTGTCCGGCCTCGATCGTGCCCGTGACGAGCGCGGCGGTGCCGCTGCCACCGGCAGCGGCACCCTCGAGCATCGTCGCGCTCGAGCGGGCTGATCAGAACCTCGAGCTCCGGCCAGCGCTCGCGCAGCGCTGCCGCCTCGCACACGTGGTCGAAGTGGTGGTGGGTGAGCAGCACGTGGGTGGGTGTCAGACTCGAGACGCTCGGCCGCCTCGATCAGCGGGGCCACGGGCCCGCCGGCGTCGACGAAGAACGCCGGGCCACCGTCTGGTCGGCGACGAGGTAGGTGTTCGACAGGAACTGCGGATGGGTGGCGCGCTCGACGATCATCGCCGCCATCCTTGCACGAAGAGCCCTCACGCCGGCGTTGTGCAGAAGGGAATCATTGCCGCCCTGTCCCGTGCGCCACACGAGCTCGCTCAGGCCGTTCAGATAGCTCTCGTCGCCCACGTCTCTGCGCCACTGGAGCACCTCGACCGGACTGCGCGCAGTCGGCGAGCGCTCGCGCGCGCTCTCGAGCGTCGGGCGCCGTCGTCGCCAGCGCCACCGCGCGCGAGGTGCCCACGGTGGAGTACAGATTCTCGGCGGCCTGCGACCGCCGAGGCGAAGAACACGTGGCAGCCGGCCGCTTCTATCGCCTGCCGATCGAGCTCGAACTCATACGGGCCTCCGGCGCGCAGCGCGTAGTCGGGCGAGACCAGATACAGCACGAGCGAGGCCTCCTCGCTCAGCGGCACGTCGTCGCTGTCCAGCTGCCCGCCGCAGATGCGCTCCATCACCTCGGGCCAGTTGCCGTCGAACAGGCTCATGATGTTCATGCACTCCGGATCGCCGAAGCGGGCGTTGAACTCGATCACCTTCACGCCCGTCGGCGGTGGCGAAGAAGCCGCTGTTCATGACCCCGCTGAAGTGGCGCCCGTCGCGCGCAAGGCGCTCGATCACCCGCTCGATGATCGAGCACGCCTCGCTCGTAGTGGCGCAGTCGTCATGAACGGCAGCGTCGGCGCCGGCCATCGACAGCGAGCCCATGCCACCGGTGCCCGGCCCCTCGTCGCCGTCGTAGCGGAAGGGGTAGTCGTAGGTGGCGGGCGGGAACAGCACCGTCGCGCCGTCGCTGATCGCCTGGATGGTGAACTCGGCTCCGACGATCTTCTCCTCGATCAGCACCGACTCCCCGCCCCTGCCGCGCTCGAGCAGGTCGAGCGCGTAGTCGCGCGCCTCGTCGTGGCTTGCCAGGTGCGGCCCCATGACCTTCACCCCCTTGCCGCCGGTCAGGCCGGAGGGCTTCACGGCCACGGGCGTCGAGCCGAACGAGTCGATCGCCTCGCCGACCTCGTGCGCCTCGGTGACCACGCGCAGCATCGGCGCCGCATGCGGCGCGATCTGCGAGAGCAGCGAGCGGGCAAAGACCTTGTTCCACTCGATCTCGGCGCCCGCGCGGGTCGGACCGACCGCGCGCGTTCCCTGCGCGAGCAGCGCATCGACAACCCCTGCCGCCAGCGGCTCGTCGGCGCTGACCATCGCGATGTCGATCTCGTTTGCGCGAGCGAAGGCCGCCACCAGCTGCGGATCGCAGACGTCGCCGATCGCGTGAGCTACCCCCGGAGGCCTCCACGTAGCCGCACGATCGACGGGTTGGCATGGCCCATGAAGGCATGCAGCTCGCTGTGCTCAGCCATGCGGAAGGCCAGGGAGCTCTCGCGCCCGCCATGACCGACGATCAGTGTGCGCACGCGGGCAGTCTAGACTTCGGCCGCCGGCCGCCGCAGCTAGCGAGCGATCACTCGGCGACCACTTCACAGAGGACCGGCTGATTGCCTACGCCGCCCTCGTTGACCGTCACCGCTCCGACGCCCCAGCCGCTGCTCTGCCCGGTCGCTGACACGGGGCCTTCGATGGTCAAGCAGGAGGCGCGGGAGAAGCGCGAGAAGAAGCCGTACCAGAAGAGCGTGAAGCTGCCCCTGTGGTTCCAGCTCGCGAATATGCCGGGTGCGCGAACGAGCTGCTGCCGTTCGGGTTGATCTCGATCTGCCAGGGGCTTGCGCCGGCAGCGTTCGAACCTCCACAGAAGAACGACGTGCAGCCGCTCCAGCCATCGGCTGCGGCCGGCGAGGCGGTGGCGAACAGCGGCGCAGCGAGCACGGCCAGTGTCACGACGCCACCACATATCGCGGTACGGATCCGCCGCACCTTCGCGATCGACGCGGCCTTGCTTCTCACACTTGCATCCTTGCAGTACATGGTCCCCCCGCAGGGTGTAGAAGGTCCCTTCGGACCCCGGTAACAGAGGCGAAGGGAGTTACCAGTTACTCTTGCTGCGGTCAAGGCCGGCCTGCGTGTAGAGCGCATGGCACTTCGCCCGCAACGGTCGCGGATGGCATGCGTAAGCGCGCGCCGCTGCCCACTCTCCTACAGTTCAGCGCATGGCGCTCATCCACACCTGTTACCGCATCACCGACATCGACCGCTCGGTCGCCTTCTATGAGGCCCTCGGCTTCGAGGAGGTCGGGCGCATCCCGATCCGCGACGAGGCCGTCAACGTGTTCATGAACCAGCCCGGCGACGGCGACATGCCGCGACTGGAGCTCACGCACAACTTCGGCGTGCACTCCTATGAGCTCGGCACCGGCTACGGCCACATCGCGATCACGGCCGAGGACCTCAACGCGACGCTCGCGCGCCTGGCCGAGCAGGGCATCGAGCCCGAGAGACCCCCCTACTCGATTCGCGAGGGCGGCTCGCGGCTCTGCTTCGTGCGCGATCCCGACGGGTATCGAATCGAGTTGATCGAGAAACCGGAGCTCTAACGCGCCGGGACTCCACGCGGAGGGTGCAACGGGAGTGGGCGGCATCCGACGCCCACTCCCGTCGTCGTCGCACCCGGCAAGGGCTGGGCCAGGCGAAGACGTCGGACTGCTGCGGTTCCTATTCTTCGGGTTTCCTCGTTCCCGGTCGGGTTATGTTGAGCACGTACGGGTTTTCCGGGCCGGACATGGCGGCGGTGAGGACCGGCCCGAGCAGCACGCCTTCAAGCCCTTCGCAGGCGATGCTCGGGATTGTGGTCGTGCCCGCGAAGTGCGGTCCGTAGACCTCGAGTCCGAACAGCGACAGGTGCGTGAGGAGCGCAAAGGCGATCGGCGCGGTGGTTTCGCAGTGCGTCGGGACCTTGATCCCGAGAACTCCCACCGCCGTTATGCCCACCTTGGCCTTCGTGGGGACGCTAAGCGTCAGGCAGGTTTCCGCTTCGGGTTCAGCCTTGCAGTCCCCCTGTGGTGCCTCGGCGATCGTGCCGTCGCCGGGACCAACTTGTGTGAACGTCACACCGACGGCGCTTGGCACTCCAAGCAGGTTGATCGTCGCATTGAAGGGCGGCGCGGAGACGGTACCCTGAATCGTGCCCGAGATGTCTTCCAGGTAGTTGAGGTATTCGATTTCTGCGCTGCCGTTGAAGGTCGACCCTTCCGGCAGCGTGACGGGCTGGTTGAGCTTCTTCGGCGTCAGCGATCCAGACACCACCAGTCCGTGAGCGTTGATCTGGCTGTTGATCTGTGCACTTCCGCCGACGCCGACGCACTCGCGAAAAGCATCGCTCCAAGAGCAAGCCCCACGGTGAGCGCCCAAACACGACCGGACTTCAATCCCCACAGTGACCTCTGCACGGCTCGCAAGCGCGGAGCGCTCGCGCGGGTGATCAGGACAACACGCGTCCCCGAAACATGCGCAGGCCGAGCGCGAGGAAGACCACCGCGAAGGCGATCAGCACCGGGTAGACGACCAGCAGTGACATGTGCGGGGCGCGGGTCAGCCCGGCGCGCAGGCCCTCGTTGACGTAGATGAGCGGGTTGACGAGCACGAGGATCTGCAGCCAGTGCACGCCCTGAACCTGGACCGGAGAGAGGCGCGTCCACGCGTAGTAGGTCCCGCCGAGGAACGTCAGCGGAAGCACCACGAAGCCGAACATCAGCCCGATGTTGCGCGGCTCGAAGGCGGTCCCGAGCAGCAGCCCGAGGGAGGTCATCGTGACGCAGGCCAGTGGGATCAGCGTGATGACGATCCACCACGTCACGTCGAGGTGTGCGTGCACCCCCGGGGCGTGGATCACGTCGGCGATCGGGAAGACGATCAGCGCGGCCAGCAGCCCCTGGACCGATCCGGAGAGAACCTTGGAGACCGCGACCAGCCAGATCGGACAGGGCGCCTGCACGCGGTCCTCGATCTCGCGTGTGTAGCCGAACTCGGTGGAGAGCTGCAGGGCGACGGCCTGGATCCCCTGGAACATGATCGAGATGCCGACCACGCCCGGGACGAGAACGGTGGCGAAGGCGGACTCCGAGACCTTGCCACCGCCGCCGCCGATGCCCTGGCCGATCGACGGGAACACGTACAGGAAGACGAACACGAGCAGGAACGGCTGGATGATCGTGCGAACCACGAACTCGCCGAAGTTCTTGCGCAGCACGACGAGATCGCGCAGGATCAGCGCCCGCAGTGCGATTCGACTGGCGGCGAACGTAGAGCGCGTCGGCTCGATCAATATCCGCGAGCGTGGTGCAGTGGCGGTCGAAGCGGCGGACATCAGTCGCGCAGGTCCTTGCCGGTGAGGTTGATGAAGACCGTCTCCAGGCTGGGCTCGGAGACCGACAGATCGACGACGTCGACGCCTGCGCTCTCGGCAGTGTTCACGATCCGCGGCACCAGCCGTTCGACGCCCTTGACGTGCAGCTCGAAGCCCCCGTCGACGACGCGCGCACGGGTCACGCCGGCGAGCTCGTCGGAGAGCCGCTGGATGAGCGCGTCGGAGTCCCCGCGCGCCTTGACGGTGACGATCGTGTCGGCCCCCACCGACTGCTTGAGCGCATCCGGTGTGTCAAGCGCGAGGATCCGGCCGTGATCCATGATCGCCACCCGGTCGCAGAGCGCATCGGCCTCCTCCATGTAGTGGGTGGTCAGCAGGATCGTCTGGCCGTCGCGGTTGAGCTCGCCGAGGATCTCCCACAGCGCGAGGCGGCCCTGCGGGTCCAGGCCCGCCGTGGGCTCGTCGAGGAAGAGCACGGCGGGCCGGTGAAAGATCGCGCGCGCCACCATCAGCCGCTGGGCCATTCCACCGGAGAGGGCGTAGACGGACGAATTGCCCCATTTCGCCAGCTGGAACTGCTCCAGCAGCTCGTCGGTCGTGTGGCGAGACTCGGCCGCGGAGAGGCCGAACAGGCGTCCGTGGAAGTAGAGGTTCTCCGACACCGTCAGCTGACGGTCGAGCGTGTTCTGCTGGGAGACGATGCCGATGAGCTGCTTGGCGAGCGCCGGCTGCGCGACGACGTCGATCGCTGCCACGTAGGCCGAGCCCGATGTCGGCAGCACCCTCGTAGTGAGCATCCCGGCGGTCGTCGTCTTGCCTGCCCCGTTGGGACCGAGCAGCCCGAATATCTCGCCGCCGCGGACGCGAAGGTTGAGCGTGTCCACCGCGGCGAAGTCGGTGCCGGCATAGACCTTGCTCAGATCGACCGTGCGGATGACCTCGCCGGCGCCGTCCGCCCCGCCATCGATGCCCGCGCCGGGCTCGAGCGTAGCTATCTGCGCTTGCCCACCCGGGGCCATGACTCCAATGTACAGCCCCGGCGCTACCCTTCTGCAGAGCGATGGCTGACACTGGCAAGATCGCGAGGAATCTCGAGCGCTTCGCCCAGGCGGTTGCCGCGCACGACCGCGAGAACCCGACGCACACCGCCTACGGCATCGGGCTGGCCTACTTCGACCTCGAGCGTCTCGGACTCGAACAGGGGGAGGAGATCCTGCCCGGCATCACGATCCACCTCGACAGTGGTGTGACGGGGAACTTCCGCGTGCTGTGCGACGGCCAGCACGACGAGGGGCGGACCGAGGTCGAGGAGGTGGAGATCGTCGAGGCGATCGCCACTCAAGCGCTGCCCCGCATCGCGCCCGACGTCAGCGAGCAGCGCCCGGCGTAGGCACGCCGGCGCGAGCCGCGATCATCGCGACGAGCCGCTCGATCGTCGGACACTCGAGCCCGTGGCGCGAGGCCGCTCGCAGCACCGAGCCCGGGATCGCATCGAGCTCTGGTTCCCTGCCGGCCGCGATGTCCCGTTGCATCGAGCTCCCAAGCGTGGCGTGGGCCCTCTCGAGCTCTGCGATCGCGGTTGCCGGGTCGAGGTCGGCGCCCTCCGCGCGTCCCACGGCGCAGGCCTCATCGATGGCGGCGAGAAGATCGGCGCGCAGCTCGGGCGTGGAGCGGATCTCTCCCAGCAGCTTGTCGAACGCGCTCGTCGTGCACGCCAGGGCGTTCAGCCGCACCAGCTTCGACCACATCACCTGCGCCTCGGAGTCGCGTACGCGCGTGGGCACCTCGGCGGCGCTCAGCGCCTGCGCGAGCTTCATCACCTCGGCGCGCCGGCGCGGACCGCCGCCGGCCATCTCAACCAACAGGAAGGGGCTCGTGTGCACGACCACGCCCGGAGCGGGTCGGTCGGCCTCGACGCGGATCGTGCCCGCGAGCACGCTTCCGCGCCCAAAGCGCTCGCGCAGGACCGCCAGGTGGTCCAGGCCGTTGAGCAGGGGGAGCACGAGCTTCGGCTCGGCCACGACCCGCTGCAGCGCGTCCCGCAGGCCCGAGGCCTTGGTGGCCACGATCAGTGCATCCACACTCTCACGCAGGCTGCTCTCGGTGCGCGGGTGGACGATGAAGCGCCCGAAGCCAACGCTGTCCACGCCCAGGCCGTGCTCGGATATCGCGGCGGCGGTCGACTCCCTCGCCACCACCACGACCGGCGTGCCGGCGCGCTCGAGCAGGCCCGCCAGCAGGCCACCCACTCCGCCCGGACCGAGCACCGCGATCTTCACAGCTTGCCGCGCTGCGATCCGGCGTGCCTATGCTGTTCAAGCGCCACCGTTGCGAGTCTATGCTCGCTAGCCTCCTGACATACCCCCACCCACCTCCACGTGTCAGCTCAACCTGAACCCACCACCGAGCAGCCCGAGATCCTCGCCCGCGGGCCCTGGGCCATCGAGCAGGTCAAGGTACGTTGGCGCGAGGAGCACTTCGAGCCCTCGGCTGCGCACGCTGCGGCTGCGGACGCGGCAATCAAGGGGCTGCAGGACAGGGGATCACCGAGCCATGACGGGGTGGCCGCGCGACTGCTCGACTACAGGCAGGACCGCGACGGGATCGCGATCGAATTGCAGCCGTTGCGCTGGGCTCTGCGCCTGGTCTCCGGCGACGCCTGCCACAGCATGGCCGCGCTGTGCGTTACGCGCTCCGCCGACGGGCGCTGGCTGGCCGGGCGCAGGGCAAAGTGGGTCTCCTCCTGGGCCGGACGCTGGGCGTTGGGAGCGGGCGGAGCGGTCGATCTCGGCGAGAGCCCCGCTGAGACGCTGGTGCGCGAGCTGAGGGAGGAGTGGGCCGTGTCACCGGAGCTTGTGCGCGGCGAGGCGCTCCTGCGACTGCCGCACTCGATGGTCATGTTCGTGGGACAGGCCTGGCTCGCCGAGGGTGCCGAGGACGAAGTCAGGCCCGACCACGAGCACGACGCGTTCGCGTGGTGGCCGGCGGCGATCGACGAGTGGCCGCCGGAGGCCGGCGAAGCGTTGCCCCGGATGGCACGCTGGCTGTCGGAGTGAGCGCGCCCGTCGACGCCGGGACCGCGCCGGCCCCTCGCGCGGGGCCACTGACGTTCACACGCCTGAAGTGGACGTCGTTGTTCCACTCCGTCGTCTATTTGAGTCTGATCATCTGTGCGCTGGGGGGCCTGGCCGGACCGACGCTGGTGCTCGGCTGGACACACGGGATCCTCTGGATCGCGATGTCGATGGCCTGCATCCTGGCCGTGCGCCAGCGCGTCATTCCCTTTCGCGTGGGCATCGCCGTGGCCGTGCTCGGCGGGCTTGGTCCGTTCATCGGCAGCTATCAGTTCGTTCGCGAGCAGGGCCGGCGCGACTCCCCGACAACGGAGCAACAGCCCGCGCTAGAGTGAGAGCAACATGGCAACGGACACCACGACGCAGCAGACAATAGACGTCGTGACACCTGCCGCGGGGGAGTCGGTCACCGAGGGAACCATCCTCGAATGGCACGTGAAGGTCGGTGACCCCATCAAGACCGACGAGACGATCGTCGAAATCTCCACCGACAAGGTTGATCTGGAGTTGCCCTCTCCCGCGAGCGGAACGGTGAGCGAGATCCTGATCGCAGAGGGCGAGACGGTAACTGTGGGACAGGTGATCGCCCGGATCGCGGTGAACGGCACCTCGCCGGCGCGAGAGCGTGACGGCGAGCGAGAGCATCACGGCGAGCGAGAGCGTGACGGCGACGGTCATGCGCCGGCGGGAGACGGCCCTGTCGAGGCGCCCGGCGTCAAGGCCTCCCCAGTTGCCGCGCGCGCGGCCGCCGCCGAGGGCGTGGACCTCGCGAGCGTCTCCGGCAGCGGCCCGGCCGGGCGCATAAGGAAGTCCGACGTGCTCGCCAGCGCCCACGCTGCCAGCGCCGGCGCCGTGGACGGCACCCGCTCGGCGAGCAGGGAGAGCGTCGCCACGCCCGCGAGCGGCGAGGAGGCCCCGCCTGCGACCGGCGATCTCGCCGACGGCAGCGCCGCCCGGGCCAGCGGCTCGAGCACTCAACCGATGAGGGGCGGCGCGGCGGCACTGGCCCGTTACATGGAGCAGTCGCTGAGCATCCCGACGGCGACGAGCTTCCGCACCCTGACGGCGACCACGCTCGACGCACGCAGGCGCGAGCTGAAGGCGGCCGGGCGCAAGGTGTCCTTCACGCACCTGGTGGCCTATGCGATCGCGCGAGCGGCGCAGGACATGCCTGTGATGGGCAGCCACTTCACCGAGGTCGACGGCAAGCCACACCGGATCGACGACGGGCAGGTGAACCTCGGCCTGGCGGTGGACGTCGAGAAGAAGGATGGCTCGCGCACGCTGATGGTGCCCGTGATCCTGGATGCCGGACACCGGCCCTTCGACCGCTTCCTCGAGGCCTACGACGCGCTGGTGGAGAAGGCGCGGACGAACACGCTCGGCGCGGACGACCTCGTGGGGGCCAACATCACGCTCACCAACCCCGGCGGGCTGGGCACGGTCGCGTCGGTGCCCCGGCTGATGGCCGGCCAGGGCACGATCCTCGCCACCGGCTCGATCGCCTACCCGGTGGGCCTGGGCAACGTCGGCGCGATGATCGGGGCCGAGAAGGTCATGACGATGACCTCGACCTACGACCACCGCATCATCCAGGGCGCCGAGTCCGGACGCTTTCTGGCGCGGATCGAGGAGTACCTGCAGGGCGAGCGCGGATTCTACGATGGCGTCTTCGCCTCGCTGGGCTTGGAGCTCGGCCCCGCGCCGAGCCTTCCCGCCCCGGCGGCCGCGGCCGCGTCGCGGCCCCAGCGGAGGGCGCCGAGATCGTTGTCGACGATCTGCTGCAGGCGGCCCAGGCCGCTGCCACGCTCGTCACGCGCTTTCGCAGCCACGGCCACCTCGCGGCGCGCCTGGATCCGCTCGGCTCCGAGCCGGAGGGCGACCCGGGCCTGGACCCCGAGCCGCTCGGGCTAACGCCCGAGATCCAGGCCAAGCTCCCGGCGAAGATCTTTCACATGTACGTGGCAGGCGCCACGCTCGCCGACGCGCTTCCCCATCTGCGCGAGACCTACTGCGGCACGATCGCCTACGAGGTCGAGCACATCGCATCGCATCGCCAGCGGGTGTGGCTGCGCGAGCACATCGAGTCGGGCGTCTTCCGCCAGCCGCTCACCGTCGAGGAGCGCAGGTGGTTGCTGCGGCGCCTGGTGAAGGTCGATGCGCTGGAGCGGTTCATGCACAAGGCCTACCTCGGCCAGCACCAGTTCTCGATCGAGGGCCTGGACATGACGGTGCCGATGCTCGACGAGCTGATCCAGCTGTCCGCGGCGCACGGCGCCGGCGAGGTCGTGGTCGGCATGGCCCACCGCGGGCGGTTGAACGTGCTGGCCCACAACCTCGGTCGCGCCTACGACACCATCTTCGCCGAGTTCGAGGGCGCCTCGACGCTCGAGGCCGTGACCACGATCCCCCAGGGGGGAACCGGCGACGTCAAGTACCACCACGGCACCCAGGGCTCCTACCGGCTGCCGAACGGAGAGACGATCAGCGTCAACCTGGAGTCCAACCCCAGCCACCTCGAGTACGTCTCCCCGGTCGTCGAGGGCGCGACGCGGGCCGCGCAGACCACGCGCCAGGGACCCCATGCCCACCAGAACACCGATGCGGCGGTCCCGATCGTGATCCATGGCGATGCCTCGTTCCCGGCCCAGGGGGTCGTCGCCGAGACCCTCAACCTGCAGGCGCTCGACGGCTACAAGGTCGGGTGGGACCATCCACCTCATCACCAACAACCAGATCGGCTTCACGACCGACCCCGACGACGCGCGCTCCACGCGTTGGGCCTCGGACCTGGCGAAGGGCTTCGACGTGCCGATCATCCACGTGAACGCCGACGACGTACCCGCCTGCATGAGCGCGGTGCGACTTGCGTTCGCGTTCCGTAAGGAGTTCGGTCACGACGTGCTTATCGACCTGATCGGCTACCGGCGCTTCGGGCACAACGAGTCCGATGAGCCCGCCTACACCCAGCCGGAGATGTACGCCAAGATCAAGATCAAGAAGCGCGTGTCCGAGCTGTGGGCCGAACGCCTCGTCGCGGAGGAGGTCGTCTCCCGCGAGGACGTCGAGCGCCAGGCGCAGGAGGTGTGGGACAACCTCACGATCCTGCATCAGCGGCTGAAGGCGAAGATCGCCGCCGCGGCAGATGCAGGAGAGCGAGGAGCACATCACCGGCGAGTACCAGCTCGACCGCTCGCCCAGCCCCGAGGTGCAGACCGCCGTTGCGGCCGCGCGACTGCGCCAGCTCGGCCGGGAGCTGCTGCGGGTCCCCGACGGGTTCACGGTCCACCCGAAGCTCGTCAAACAGCTCGAGCGCCGACGCGAAGCGCTCGTCGAGGAGAACCCGCCGGTGCCGATCGACTGGGCCCACGCGGAGGCCCTGGCGTTCGCGTCGCTGCTCACCGAGGGCACGCCCATTCGCCTGACCGGACAGGACACCGAGCGCGGCACGTTCAGCCAGCGCCACATGGTCCTGCACGATGCCAAGACCGGCCAGACGGTCTGCCCGATCCAGAGCCTGCCGGACGCACAGGCGCCGCTGGAGCTGCACAACAGCCCCCTCTCGGAGCTGGCATGCATGGGCTTCGAGTACGGCTACAGCCAGGAAGCGCCGGAGACGCTCGTGCTGTGGGAGGCGCAGTTCGGAGACTTCGTCAACTCCGCTCAGGTGATCGTCGACCAGTTCATCGTCTCGGGCCTCGCCAAGTGGGGCCAGACCTCACGCCTGACGCTGCTGCTGCCGCACGGCTACGAGGGCTCTGGCCCCGAGCACTCCTCCGCGCGCCTGGAGCGCTTCCTGCGCTCGCCGCGGAGGGCAACATCCGCGTCGCCAGCCCCACGACCCCGGCGCAGTACTTCCACCTGCTGCGTCGTCAGGCGCGCGTCGCCAAGCAGCGCCCGCTGGTGGTCATGACCCCCAAGTCGCTGCTGCGCCTGTCCCAGGCGACAGCTCGGTCGCCGACCTGGCGGAGAACACGCGCTTTGAGCCGGTGCTCGCCGAGCCGGGCGTGGATGACGCGCAGGTCACGCGCCTGGTCCTGTGTACGGGCAAGATCTACTACGACCTCGTCGGCCACCCGGACCGCGAGGTCGCACGCCGGCCTAGCGGTGGCGCGCGTGGAGCTGCTCTACCCGTTCCCGGAAAGCCAGGTCCTGGAGCTGATCCACCGCTATCCCAAGCTGCGCGAGGTCGTGTGGGTGCAGGAGGAGCCGCGCAACATGGGCGCTCGCGCTCACATGTTCCCCCGGCTGATGCAGATCATGCCCGACGGCATCCACTTCGGCTACATCGGACGTCCCGAGCGGGCCAGCCCCGGCGAGGGCTACCCGGCGGCGCACATCGACGAACAGAACCGCATCGTGACGACCGCGATCGACCTTCGGCGAGCCGATCTCCCAGTATCCGCGCAAGGCGCCCGGAGAGCGCTGATGCGGGCGCTGTGGAGAAGGTTTCGCGACGTCCTGCGCCAGCGCCGGCGCAAGCGCCTCACGGGCGGACGCTCGCGAGCTGGCCCGGACCGCCGTAGCCGCCGGCCACCGCTCGGCCGCTACCTTTCCACGCCAGACCGGGTCGCGCTTCTCCTTGAACGCGCTCGCACCCTCCTTGGCGTCCTCGGAGGCCATCACAGGAGCGGTGATCTCGCCCTGGCGCTGCCACATCTCCGAGCTCGACCAATCGAACTGCTCCTGCAGGATGCGCTTCGACGCGATCAGCGCGAGCGGGCCGTTTTGCGCGAGCGTCTCGGCGAGCTCCAGCGCCACCTCGACCGCCTCGCCGGGCTCGCTCAGCCGGTTGACGAGTCCGAGCTCGTAAAAGCGCTCCGCGGGCATCGGATCGCCGGTGAGCGCGAGCTCCATGACGACGTGATAGGGGATGCGGCGAGGCAGGCGTAGCAGGGCGCCGCCGGCGGCCACGAGCGAGCGCTTGGCCTCGGGAATCCCCAGCTTTGCGCCCCTTGCCGCGACGATCAGATCGCAGGCGAGCGCGATCTCCATGCCCGCCCGCCAGCGCGAAGCGCTCGATCGCGGCGATCAGGGGCTTGCGCGCCGCGCGCTGGGCGATGCCGGCGAAGCCTCGATCGCCGAACCAGGGCGACTCACCTTTGACGAATGCGCCCAGGTCCATGCCCGCACAGAAGAAGCCGCCCGGCTCCGGTCAGCACGCCTACCGAAAGGCCGTCGTCGCCGTCGAGCTCCTCCAGGGCGCCCGCGACGCCGGCCGCCACGGCGGCATTGACGGCGTTTCGCACCTCCGGGCGGTTGAGCGTGATCAGCAGTACGTCGCCGCGCCGCTCGGTGAGCACCGCCGGGCTCGTTGTCATTCATGGCTGGCACTATGGCGCAAACGGCGTCAGCTCGGAGCGTCGTCCGCCGGCGGGGACTCGACCGGCTCGGCGGGCTCGGTTCCGCTCGCGCCCTCGGTCAGGGACTCGCGGAACTCGCGTATCCCCTCCCCCAGGGCGCGTGCGAGCTGCGGCAGGCGCTTCGGGCCGAGCACGACGAGCGCGACGGCACCGATGAACAGCAGATGCACGGGGTTCTCGATGCCCACGTCATCTAGGCTAGCGCGCCGGCGAGCTAGCCGAGCGCCCGATCACTCCGACCCGGCTCCATAACCTTGCTCGCGTGGCGCAGGAAGCCTCCAGCCTCCCGGGCCGTCCCTATCCGCCGCCGCCAGCCGCCGAGCCGTTCTGGCCGGCGCAGGCCACGATCCTCGCCGCCATCGGCCTGCAGCTGCTGCTCCCGCAGCGACTCACGATCGGTCCCGTCATGGCTCGTTCCCGCGCCTCGAGGGCGCACTGCTGATCGGGATGTTCATGGCCACCCCCAACCAGCTCGAGCACGAGCACCGGGGACGGCGCCGGGCGGCGCCTGGGGCTCACCGCGTTCGTGAGCGCCGCCAACATCTTCTCCCTCGCCGCGCTCACCCACTTCCTGCTGCACCACAGCACTCCGAATCCGGAGCAGCTGATCGTCGCGGGAGTGCTCATCTGGCTGACCAACTTCCTGATCTTCGCCCTGTGGTACTGGGAGCTCGACCGCGGCGGGCCGGGCAGGCGGGCCGCCGGGCACGACGGCGCCCCGGACTTCCTCTTCCCGCAGATGACCGACGATCGCATCGAGCCCGAAGGCTGGCGCCCGCAGTTCATCGACTACCTGTACGTGTCGCTGACCAACGCGACCGCCTTCTCGCCCACCGACACGATGCCGCTCACGCCCATGGCCAAGAGCGTGATGGGCATTCAGTCGCTGGTCTCGCTCGTGACGATCGGCCTGATCGTCTCGCGGGCCGTCAACATCCTCTAGGCGCTAGGTCGCGGGCGCCACGGTCGGCTCGATCGCGAGCGCCCGGGCGAGGAGGTCTCTGACCTCCTTTCCCGCGCCCAGCGCCAGCGCACGCTCGAGCGCATGCAGCGCGCCCTCGCGGTCCATCAGCCGCAGGCGCAAGCGGCCCAGCCGCTCCCACGCTCCCGCGTCGGCAGGTCCGCGCACCGCGGCCCGCTCGGCCGCCTGCTCGGCCAGGTCGATCGCCCCGATGTCTTCGTAGATGCGGGCCGCGAACCGGTGCGGAGCCGGCCGGCCGCCGTCGACGCGCGCCCAGTCGCGAACCGAGCGGGCCGCGGCATCGAGATTGCCGGCCTGCCAGAACGCGAGCGTCATCTGCCGCAGCACGGCCACGTTCCTCGGTTCGGCGTCGCGTGCATACACGAGCCGCTGGGCGGCGAGCTCGTATTCGCCGTCGGCCATCGCGCGCTGCGCCGCGATCATGAACCGCTCGGCGCGCTCCTGCGCGGGGTCGGGCTTGGAGAAGTCGACGAAGCGGATGCTGCCGGCCGGCACCGTGCGCACCCCATGGCTGAAGCGCACGCGCGCCCACTGCAGCCCGCCGCTCGTCGTGCCCTCGCCGTCGGTCAAGCCCTCCGACCCGCTCGCCGCCGATCCGTCCTGGCCGTTGGACCTGATCGGCTGCGGCCATCGGCGCCGGGGTCGCCGCTGAAGTAGATGCCCGCCACGGTTCCCACGCCCCACTCCGGATAGGAGAGGCAGCGGGCGTAGCGGTGAACGACCGAGTGGTCGGGCACGCGGCTGGCAAAGGGGTCGTGCTTGGCGCGCTCGGCGGCATGGGCGCGCGCGCGCTGCTCGGCTTCGTAGGCGCGCCTGCCCGCCTCTGCGCGCGCGGTGCGCGCCGCGGCCGCGCTCGCGCGCACCGCGTTGCGCGACACGCGCCCGCCCCGAGAGCCCTCGGCCAGGCGCTCGAGCTGGTCGGCCGCCTCGTTGATCGCCTTCAGGTGGCGCTCGTGTTCGAACTGGCGGCCCTGCGGCGCCACGTCCGGGTGCCAGCGCTTGGCCATCCTGCGACGCGCGAGCTGCACGTCGCGCTTGTCGAACGGCGCCTCGAGCTCCAGCAGGAGCAGGTGCTGCTCGATGTCCAGAACGGTGGTGGGCATAAGCTAGTTACGTTAGCGGCCCGTGCAGGCCTCTGTTTGACCTTTGGTGGCTCTATTGCCTGGGCGCGAGCCCTTCTATGCTGCCTGGCGATGTCCTCTCAGTACATCTTCACGATGCACCGGCTGTCCAAGCTGCACCCGCCGGACAAGACGGTCCTCAACGACATCACCCTCGCCTTCTACCCGGGCGCGAAGATCGGCGTGCTCGGCTACAACGGCGCCGGCAAGTCGACGCTGCTGAGGATCATGGCGGGCGTCGATCAGGAGTACCGCGGCGAGGCCGCGCTCGCACCGGGGGCGACGCGTGGGGATGCTCGAGCAGGAGCCGCAGCTCGACGCGAGTCCAAGGACGTCAAGGGCAACGTCGAGGACGGGCGTCGCCGAGAAGAAGGCGCTGCTCGACCGCTTCAACGAGCTCGCCGCCAACTACTCCGAGGAGAGCGCGGAGGAGTTCGGCGAGATCCAGGCCAAGATCGACGCCGCCGACGCATGGAACCTCGACACGCAGCTCGACTATGCGATGGACGCGCTGCGCCTGCCCCCGCCGGACGCCGACGTCGCCACGCTCTCCGGCGGCGAGCGGCGCCGCGTAGCGCTATGCCGCCTGCTCCTGCGCGCGCCCGACCTGCTGCTGCTGGACGAGCCCACCAACCACCTCGACGCCGAGTCGGTTGCCTGGCTCGAGCAGCATCTCAGCGAATACAAGGGCGCCGTCGTGGCCGTCACGCACGATCGCTACTTCCTCGACAACGTCGCCGGCTGGATACTCGAGCTCGACCGCGGCAAGGGCATCCCCTACCAGGGCAACTACTCGAGCTGGCTGGAGCAGAAGCAGGCCCGCCTGGCCCAGGAGGAGCGCTCGGAGAAGGGCCGTCAGCGCACGATCGCCGCCGAGCTCGAATGGGTGCGCACGAACCCCAAGGGCAAACGCACGAAGTCCAAGGCGCGCCTGGCCCGCTACGAGCAGCTCGTGGCCGAGGAGCGCAACGTGAAGCTCGACGAGGTCCAGATCCACATCCCTCCGGGCCCGCGCCTGGGCGAGAAGGTCCTGACGCGACCGACGTGGTCAAGGGCTACGGCGAGAAGCTGCTGATCGAGTCGCTGTCGTTCGAGCTGCCCCGCGCCGGCATCGTCGGCGTGATCGGCGCCAACGGCGCCGGCAAGACCACCCTGTTCAGGATGATCACCGGCGAGGAGTCGCCCGACAGCGGCACGCTCGAGCTGGGCGAGACGGTCGAGCTCGCGTACGTAGACCAGTCGCGCGACGCGCTGGACGACTCGCGAAGACCGTGTGGGAGGAGATCTCCGACGGCCAGGACCAGATCAAGGTCGGCGAGCGGGTCGTCAACTCGCGCCAGTACACGGCCGGCTTCAACTTCAAGGGCAGCGACCAGCAGGCGCGCATCGGCACGCTGTCCGGCGGCGAGCGCAACCGCGTGCACCTCGCCAAGCTGCTGCGCAGCGGCGGCAACCTGCTGCTGCTCGACGAGCCCACGAACGACCTCGACGTGGACACGCTGCGCGCGCTCGAGGACGCGCTCGAGGCCTTCCCCGGATGCGCGATGATCATCTCCCACGACCGCTGGTTCCTGGATCGCGTCGCCACCCACGTGCTCGCCTTCGAGGGCGACTCGCAGGTGAGGTGGTTCGAGGGCAACTTCGAGGCCTACGAGGAGCACCGCCGAGCGCTGCTCGGCGCGGCCGCCGACCGGCCCCATCGGATCACCTACAAGCGGCTGGTGCGCGGCTGAGCATGGCCCTGTCCTTCGACCGCGACACGGCCGTGCAGCGCGAGGGAGGGTCGGCGTCGCGCAGCGCATGTTCACGGCCGAGGTCTCGCCCGACTGGCGCGCCGGTCGCGGGCCCCACGGCGGCTACCTGGCGGCGATGCTGCTGCGAGCGCTGCATCGAGACCGTCGCCGATCCCGTGCGCGCGCCGCGCTCGCTCACGATCCACTACCCGCGCGCCCCGCGGCCCGGTCCGGTGAGCATCCAGACCGTGCTCGAGCGCGCCGGGCGCTCGCTGAGCACGCTGTCGGCGCGAATGGAGCAGGACGGCGCCGTGATCGCGCTCGCGCTCGCGGCCTTCTCGGTTCCCTGGAGCGCGCCGGAGATCCTCGACGTGCAGATGCCCGACGGTCGCGCCGCCGGACGCCGGGCGTGAGCCGGGCACGCTGCGAGAGATGGGCGCCCCGCCCTTCACCGCGCACCTCGTCTTTCAGCCGCGCGTCGGCACCGCGCCGTTCGCCGGCTCAGAGCGGCCGATGGAGATCGGCGGCTGGCTGGGCCTCGGCGGGACCGCGGCCGATCGACGCGCTCTCGCTCGCGTTCTTCAGCGACGCGCTGTTCCCTCCTCCCTTCGTCCGCCTGCAGCGAGCGCGCCGTCAGCCCGACGATCGACCTGACGATCCATTTCCGCACCGGCACTCCGCGCCCGGCGGGCTCCGATCCGCACGAGCTGTGCTTCGCGCGCTTTCGCTCGAGCGCCGTGCACGAAGGCTTCTTCGAGGAGGACGGCGTCATCTGGGCCGCCGACGGCACGCTGCTCGCCCAGTCGCGCCAGCTCGCGCTGCTGATGCGGCGTGGCGAACGGTTAGGATGCGCGCGATGGCCGACTACACGGCAAAGCGCATCGATGAGATGGAGGCCGGCTTCGGCGGCGGGTTCGTCAAGGTGCGGGCCGAGCTCGGCGTCACGGCCTTCGGCATGCAGGTGATCCAGCTTCCGCCGAACTACACCGACTACCCCGAACACGACCACGCCGACAGCGGTCAGGAGGAGGCCTTCCTGGCGATCGGCGGCTCCGGGTGGATCGACATCGAAGGCGAGCGGGTCGACCTCGACGCCGACACGTTCGTGCGGGTCGGGCCGGCGGCGAAGCGCAAGATCTACGCGGGACCCGACGGCCTGCGCGTGCTGGCGATCGGCGGCGCGCCGGGCGAGGCCTACAAGATCGTGCGCGCTCACCGAGCTCGGCGCCTCCAGCTGAGCGCTCGGCGAGCGGACTTCGTCCAAACGCTCAGCGCGCGAACGAGGTCTCGGCATCCAGCCGCAGCGCGGCGGCCGCGATCAGTCGCGCGCAGGCGTGGACGTCGTCGAGCTGGACGAGCTCGACCGGCGAGTGCATGTAGCGGATCGGGATCGACACGAGCGCAGTCGGCACGCCGCCGCGGCTGAGGTGGACCGCGTCGGCGTCGGTCCCGGTGGCGCGGGCGGAGGCCTCGATCGTGAACGGGATCTTCTCGTCGGCGGCGGTCTGGAAGAGCAGCTCGAACAGCCGCGGATTGACGATCGAGCCGCGGCGTCAGCACGGGCCCCGAGCCGAGCTCGTGCTTGCCCGCCTCCTTCACCTCGATCCCCGGGGGCGTCGGTCGCGTGCGTGACGTCCACGACGATCGCCGCGTCGGGCTCCAGCGCGAACGCGCTCGTGCGCGAGCCGCCGAAGGTGATCTCCTCCTGCGCGGCGGCCACGGCCGCGAGCTCCCATTGCGCGCCGCCGGCCTCGGCCACCAGCCGGGCCGCCTCCAGGGCGACGTAGGCGCCGAGGCGGTTGTCCAGCGCCCGCGAGGTGAGCCGCCCGTTGGGGAGCTCGGCCGGCTGCCGCGTCGATCACGGCGACGTCGCCGATCCGCACGCGCTCGCGCGCCTGCGCGCCGTCGCGCGCGCCGATGTCGATGTGCATCTCGCGGATGTCGGC
The DNA here is from genome assembly GCA_963767655.1 of uncultured Solirubrobacteraceae bacterium. Classification (GTDB taxonomy): domain Bacteria; phylum Actinomycetota; class Thermoleophilia; order Solirubrobacterales; family Solirubrobacteraceae; genus Palsa-744. The sequence continues at coordinate 73,467 of CAVYET010000006.1, forward strand.
GACCTTCTTCTTGTCCTCCTCGCGCAGCAGGTGAATCGGCTTCTTGCCCACCACCCCCGTGACCGGCCCGTCGCGCGGTGTCCAGGACGACGCGCTGGCCGACGAGGATCTGCGCGTCCCAGCCGCCGACCGCCCGGAACCACAGGTAGCCCTCGTCGTCGATGTGGGTGACGATCAGCCCGATCTCGTCGATGTGGCCCATCACGAGCAGCCGCGGCGGCGAGTGCTCGAAGCCGTGCTTCGCCGACACGCGCGCCAGCGGCGTGCCGACCACGTCGATGCTGACCTCGGCGAACGCGCTCGCCGCATCGCGCCAGACCGTCGGCGGGCGCGGTCTCATAGCCGGACGGCCCCGCGCGGCGAGCAGGTCGAGCAGGACCTGCGGGACGCCGGCCCCGCCCGCGCGGTCCGCGGGCGGCGCGCCTGCCGAGTCGCTCATGTGGAGAGCAGCTGTCGCAGAACGTACGGGAGGAATACCTCCGTGGCGGAAGTACTCCGCCTCGCGCGGCGTGTCGATGCGCACGCGCGCCTCGAACAGCACCGGCTCGGCGCCGTCGCGCTCGGCGCTCACGAGGACCTCGCTGCGGCGGCGGGCCGCCTTCGGCCATGGCCTCGGCCAGGCCGGTGATCGAGAACACCTCCTCGCCGGTGAGCCCCAGCGACTGGGCGCTCTCGCCCGTCGGGGAACTGCAGCGGCAGCACGCCCATGCCGATCAGGTTCGAGCGGTGGATGCGCTCGAAGCTCTGGGCGATCACGGCGCGGACGCCGAGCAGCCTCGTGCCCTTGGCCGCCCAGTCGCGCGAGGAGCCCGAGCCGTACTCCGAGCCGGCGAGCACGATCAGCGGGACGCCGCTCGCTGCGCATAGCGCATGGCCGCGTCGTAGATCGACATCGTCTCGCCGACCGCGCGCTCGCCTCCGGGCTCGGAGCCGGCGCACGCAGATAGCGTGTCACGCCGCCTTCCGGAAGGGGATCCGGCCCGCCGCCGAGCAGGTTGCGCAGGCGGATGTTGGCGAACGTCCCGCGCATCATCACCTCGTGGTTGCCGCGGCGCGAGCCGTAGGAGTTGAAGTCCTTCGGCGCGACCCCGAGCTCCTGCAGGTAGAGCGCCGGCGGGCCCGTCGCGCTTGATCGACCCCGCCGGGGAGATGTGGTCGGTGGTGACGCTGTCGCCGAGCAGCGCGAGCACGCGCGCCCCGCGCACGTCGGTGACCGGCTCGGGCGCCGGCGGGCATGTCCTTGAAGTAGGGCGGCAGGCGCACGTAGGTGGAGTCGCTCGTCCCATGCGAAGCGCTCGCCGGCGGGCACCTCCAGGCCGTTCCAGCGCTCATCGCCGGCGAACACCTCGGCGTAGCTCTTGCGGAACATGTCCGAGCGCACGGCCTGCCCGATCGTCTGCGGCGATCTCCTGCTCGGATGGCCAGATGTCCTTCAGATAGACGTCCTTGCCCTGCTCGTCTGAGCCGAGCGGCTCGTCGAGGATGTCGATGTCCATCGTGCCGGCCAGCGCGTAGGCCACGCACAGCGGCGGCGAGGCGAGGTAGTTCATCTTCACGTCCGGGTTGATGCGTCCCTCGAAGTTGCGGTTGCCCGACAGCACCGAGACGACCGCCAGGTCGGCGTCGTCGACCGCCTGGGAGATCTCCGGCGAGAGCGGGCCGGAGTTGCCGATGCAGGTGGTGCAGCCGTAGCCGACGAGGTTGAAGCCGAGCTCCTCCAGCGGCTCGGTGAGCCCGGCGCGGTCGAGGTACTCGGTGACCACCTTCGAGCCGGGCGCCAGCGAGGTCTTGACCCAGGGCGCCGAGCGCAGGCCCCTGGCGACCGCGTTGCGAGCGAGGATGCCCGCCCCGATCATCACCGACGGGTTGGATGTGTTCGTGCAGCTGGTGATCGCCGCGATCACCACGTGGCCGTGGTCGAGCGCCACCTCGGTGCCGTCGGCGAGCGTGCAGCTGCGCGCGCCGGTCGGCTTGACCGTCACGCCGCCGCGACCGGCCTCGTCGACATAGCTCGGACCGCCGTCGTGTGGCGTCGGGCGCATCGTTGCCGTTGGCCGGGGGGTCGCTCGAGGGAAAGCTCTCGGCCGAGGCCTCATCGCGCGCGTCGTAGTCCTGCACGTAGCCTCCCAGCGCCTCGCGGAAGGAGTCCCGCGCCCCGCTCAGCGGGACGCGGTCCTGGGGGCGCTTGGGGCCGGCGATGCTCGGCACGATCTCCGCCAGGTCGAGCTCGAGCGTCTCCGAGAACGTCGGCTGCTCGGAGTGCTCGTCGTGCCACAGGCCCTGCGTCCTGGCGTAGGCCTCGACGAGCGCGATCTGCTCGGGCGGGCGCCCGGAAAGGGCCAGGTAGCTGAGCGTCTCGGCGTCGATCGGGAAGATCGCGCAGGTCGAGCCGAACTCGGGCGACATGTTGCCGATCGTCGCCCTGTCGGCGATCGGCAGGCCCGCCAGGCCGGCGCCGTAGAACTCGACGAACATGCCCACCACGCCGTGCTCGCGCAAGCAGCTGGGTGACGGTCAGCACGAGGTCGGTCGCGGTCGCGCCCTCGGGCAGCTCGCCGTGCAGCCTCACGCCGAGCACGCGCGGGATCAGCATCGACAGCGGCTGGCCGAGCATCGCCGCCTCGGCCTCGATCCCGCCGACGCCCCAGCCGAGCACGCCCAGGCCGTTGATCATCGTCGTGTGGGAGTCGGTCCCGACCAGCGTGTCGGGGTAGGCCTGACCCGTCCGCTCGTTCATCGAAGACCACGCGCGCGAGGTACTCGAGGTTGACCTGGTGGACGATCCCGGTGTCGGGGGGCACGACCGAGAAGTGCTCGAACGCCCCCTGCCCCCAGCGCAGGAAGGCGTAGCGCTCGCGGTTGCGTTCGAACTCGCGCTCGGCGTTCACGCGGAAGGCGTCGCGCGTGCCGAACGCGTCGACCTGGACCGAGTGGTCGATCACGAGCTCGGCCGGCGCGAGCGGGTTGATCTTGGCGGGATCGCCGCCCATCTGCCGCCATCGCGTCGCGCATCGCCGCCAGATCCACGACCGCCGGCACGCCGGTGAAGTCCTGCATCAGCACCCGCGCCGGGGTGAACGCGATCTCCGCTGCTCGGCTGGGCGCCTGCGTCCCAGCCGGCGAGCGCCTCGATGTCGGCCGCGCCGACCGAGCCGTTGCCCTCGGTGCGGAGCAGGTTCTCGAGCAGCACCTTCAGCGAGAACGGCAGCCGCGCCACGTCGAAGCGCTCCTGCAGCGCATCCAGGCGGAAGATCTCATACTCGTGCCCGCCGACCTCGAGCGTGTCCTTGGCGTTGAAGCTGTTCTGCGACATGGCGTCTCCCGGGCGATCTAAGGATCGATGAGGCCTACCCGCAGTCTCGCAGAGTCGCTCCCGCGCGCCGCGAGGAGCGCGCCGCCGCCGGCGGGCCGCTCGGCGAGGCCCGCTCAGGCGGTCGCCCGCGAGGCGCTCGTCACGCGGCCCTTGCCCTGGCGCTTGGAGCGCAGCAGGGCGACGTCGCAGGCTTCCAGCAGCTCGTCGGTCGTCATCGGCGCCTGCCACTGGGCCACGCCGATCGAGGCCGAGACGCCGGAGTCGGCGTCGAGCGAGGGCAGCGCCCGCAGCCGCTCGAGCGCACGCGTGGCCGCGGCGGTGGCGCTCTCCAGGTCGGCGTTCGGCAGGATCACGACGAACTCGTCGCCGCCGTAGCGCGCGACCCGGTCGAACGCGCGGAACTCGCCGACCAGCGCCTGGACGACTTCCCGCAGCATCGCGTCGCCGGCCTGATGGCCGTGACGGTCGTTGACGAGCTTGAAGTTGTCGAGGTCCATCAGCAGGCACGACAGCGGGATGCCGGTCCGCGCGGCGCGGCCGATCTCCTCGTCCAGGCGCCGGCGCATCGCGCGGTGGTTCATGCAGCCGGCGACCGGATCGGTGCCCGCCTCGGCGCGCGCGCGCACCAGCGCCAGCGCGGTGGCGGCCTGGTCGACCAGCGTGCTCGACGAGCTCGACCGAGCGCTCGTCGAAGGCGGCCGACAGCCGGCGCACGAGCATCACGACCGCCGCCACCTCGCCCCGCTCGGCGAGCGGCAGCAGCAGCGCGCAGCTGGTCTGGCCGGTCGCCGTCAGCCGCGGCACGCTGGCGGCGAGCTCACGGTCATCGGTCGCGAGCAGGCTCTGGCCGGTGCTCGCCACCCAGCTCACCCCCGGCGGGCGCTCGGCGCGGGGCAGCAGATAGCTCAGCCGGCCGTCGGCCTCGAACAGGTAGACGGCCACCAGGTCCTGCCTGGCGCCGGGAGCGGCGAGATGGTGGATGTGCACCTCCTCGGCGCCCGGCACGGCAGACAGCTCGCGGGCGAGCGCGCGGAAGATCGCCTCCGAGTCGGGGGCCTCGTCGGCGAGCAGCGTCAGCCGCCGCACGCCGGCCAGCAGCGGATCGGCGCCCGCGGGCGGCGCTGTGAGTATCCGTACCCGTCACCACGCCCATCCTGTCAATCTAGGGCATCGAGCGGCGCAGTAACCGAGCCAGCGGCGCGCTCGGCCGAGGAGCGCAGGGGCGGGGGGCGGCCGGGCCGCCCCCCGGAGAGCCGCTAGCGGAAGGTGACGGTGGTGTACGCGACCGACGTCGGCGCGCCCTTCTTCTTGGGGAAGAAGCCGACGCGCACCTTCACGCTGAAGCGGACGGCGCTTGCGACCGCCCGCCGCGCGCGAGCGGGACCTTCAGCGACGCCGTCTTCGCGGCGCCGTTCAGATGCCGCGCCACGGTCGAGAGGTTCGACCCGCTGCCGCTGATCCGTCCCGCGGAGTACGTGCGGACCGTCAGGTAGGCCGTGTCGCCGACGACCTTCTTGCCGACGATCTGCACGCCGCAGTTGACGACGTCGATCTTCGTGTTCTGTTTGAACACCTTGCCGTTCTGGCCGGTGATCGTCGTGGGCATCACCAGCGAGCTGGTGCAGAGGTTCCCGTTCGCAGCCAGCGCCGAGTGCGGGCCGGTCGGCAGGTTCACGCGTGACGCTCGAGACCGGCAGCATCGGGAGTCGTCGGCGAAGTCGTCGTGGTGATCCCTTTTTTGATGTCCGTGTTGCCGACCAGGATCACGCGCACGCCGTTGGCTTCCAGAACGAGGTCGAGGTCCGGGAACGCTTCCCCGCCGTGGGAGACGTAGTAGGCCGGCCCGGTCATTTTGCCCGGCAGCAGCGGCGTGTTGGCCCTGGCAGCCGCCGACCACCGAGCCGGCGGGGCAGCTGAACGGGTTCGCGGCGAACGTCGCTTCCGGACAGGCTTTCTGCAGCGTGGTCAGCCGCGAGGGCAGCTGCTTGGGCAGCTGCACGAACACCGACTTGATGTTCGCCTCGCCCGAGGGCATGGTTGATCGTCGTTTCAAGGCTCGCACCGTTGGCTTTGGAGGTCTTGCCGCGTGGTGGTCGCCTTGAACGTCGGGCTTGAACGCCAGCGAGCTGCAGCCTTCGACCTGGAACGGGGCTCGAGCAGGCACCGTGGCGCCGAGGGTCGAGGTCACCGTCGATTCGGTCGCCAGCGCGCCGCAGTTGGTGGGGTTGAGGATGATAGTTCGGCCGATCGACGGTGACGCTCAGCGAGCGTCAGCCGCGTCGGGGATGCCTGCCTCGGATCGTTGGCAGCGTGCCCGTCACGATCACCGGCGCGGTGTGCGGTTCGACTTCGATCTTCGAGCGAGTGACTTCCGTGCCGAGGTTGAACGGGCCCGGCCACGACCGGCACCGCGAACGAAAGCCCATAAGGCGCGCCCGCGTAGTGTCCGGTCAGGTAGACCTTGCCGGTGAACGGGTAGGGGTATTCGCCTGAGCCCGCGGTCACCTGACGGTCCCGATAAGGCTGGCGGCCGAGCACGTGCCCGCGTTGGCCTGCGCTTCAGCGCACAGCGGTACCGTCGGGATCTTCCCGACGAGGCCGGGCGGCAGCACGGTCTTGACCTTTTCCAGGTACTGCTGGCCTTCGGGCCGTTCGAGGTTGAACGTGAAGTTGCTTTCCGCGCCGCCCGTCGCCGGAGTCACAGAGGTGCTCTGAGGCGGTGCGAACGGCAGCGGTGATGAACAGCCTTCGACCGTAAACGCGGACGCTTCGGGTGTGAACGCTTCCAAGGGCCTGGCGAACGGAGTGAAGCTGCTCGTGGTGGCTGCCACGCCGCATTGCAGCGGGTTGGCGAGCGGAGCGTAGGCGCCGCCGTTGAAGTGGACGATGAAGTCGCTGAACGGCTGTTCCGGATTTTCCGTGAACGTCGCTTCAAGCTGGCCCGTTTTTGGATTCGGTTTGACCGTGCCTTTCAGCCGCGTTTTGATGTTGTACTTTTCGGACTCGGCGCTGAGGAAGAACGTGTAAGGCGGACCTGTGATCGGTTCCGTTTTCGTCGAGTTCTCCCCGAGGAACACGTACCCTTTGAGTGATTCGGGCGGAAGTCCGGGTACTTCATCTGTGACCGTTCCAAGTCGACTGCCTGCGGGGCAGGCGGTGTTCCTTCGCGTCCCAATACCGAGCTGTTCGAGGTTGCAGACTTCGATACCGGCTCCGGCCGACGGGTTCAGCGTCATGCCTTCGGGAAGGGTCACGGTCGCGGTCTTCAGGTCGGAGGAGTCGACTTTTTCGGGGTTCGGGTCGTGCGGAAGCGTCAATTCGGTCGTTATGCCGTCTGGCTTGTCGGAGATCTTGGTTTCGGGTTCGACGGAGAACACCGGCGCAAACGGAAGTTCAGCGAGGCTGCACCCCGAGCCTCCGATCGGCGTTTCGAACTCTTCAGTCGCTTTTTCGGCCGCGCTGTCTTCCAGTGTCACCTTGGTCGTGGTCTGAGGTCCAGGCCCGGTGCAGTTCGTCCCATTCGTCAGGAAGCCGCCCGTCCCGATGTTGCCTTTAAACGTCAGACGTGAGCTGACGAGCGGAAGTTCTTCCGAGACGTTGATGTCGAAGAAATCGTGATAATCGGTGGCGTATTCGACGCCCCCTTCGATGAGTGTGTGGGCGTAGAGATGTGCGCCGATGATAGGAAAGAGGTCGAGCGCGACGCCGAACTCGGACGAAAGCCCTTTGGGCTGTTCGAGGTTGTAGACGATTCCTTCGAGGGTCTTGTTCGTTGGTCCGGTGAAGAGCACCTTGACCTTGTTGAAACCGATTTCCGAGCTCACGGGGCATTTGCTCGCGTTGAAGGCGAAGTGTCCCGGCGCAAATTCGATCAGAGTAGAGGCAAAGTCAGCTTGGGAGCACTTTGTGACAGCCTGGGGGTTGGTGCTCACGCCAGGAGCAACGTCGATCCGTACGTGCTTGACCGTGCCTTCCGGGAAGAGAACGCCTGGAGCGATTTCTTTGTTCTTGACGACGAATTCGGTGACTCCCCAGTTCGGGTGTCCTGCGGCCTGGGTGAAGCCTTCCAGTTCGGCCTTCGCTTTTTCTTCCGCCGGGGTAGGCGCTTTGTTGCATTCTTTGTGGAGTTCGTTGCAGTTCCCGGCAAAGAAGCTTTCCACGCCGAACGAGGCCTGAGCCGCGGCAGGTGCGGTGATGGCAACGATCGCGCTTGCAAGGAGCGTAAGAAGCGAAGTACGGATGTTGGACCTCACGACTACCTCCCTTATCGGAATGCGCCTCTACACCCTTTAGACGCTAGATCTACCCTAAAGTTCCGGCGACCCAACGTCTGTCTTTGACGTACGAGCACAACGTCCTGCACGCGGCCGGCCGTCGGGCGGCCCGTCGCCGGGCCGCGGGCCCCTATGTCGCGGCGCTCGTTAGCGCGTCGGCGCGACCCTGGCAGTCGTAGAGCCCGCTTTCAGCGCTCGCGCTGTGCGACGCTGCCGTCCCGGTCGTCGCGCCTGCGGCGGTGAGCCTCACCGCCCGGCAGACTTTCGCGACGGCAGCCATCGCCGTCTGGGAGCCTTTGCGGGTGTCGCCCGGCAGGCGCGCACCACCCTGACCGGCGTCCTGTTCGGCCAGCACCCAGCGGATCCTGCCGGCGCGCACCTCCTGCGCGAGCCACGACAGGCTCACGTCGCTCTCGCGGCCGGAGAACCCGCCGATCCCCGCCACATCGCCGTTATCGACAATGATCGCCTGCGCGGCAGCTGACTGGCTGGCGACCGCGATCGTGCCTGCGCCGTGCTGCTTCACGTAGGCGAGCACCTGCATGAGCGAGCCAGCGTTTCCGATCGGGGTACCGATGCCGCCGCGACCGGCCACGCCGATACCGCCCGCGCCGCCCGTGCCTGCGGCCCCGGGTCCCTGTCCAGAGCCGAGGAGGGGACGCTGGCCGCCCGGCAGCCCGGGAGGCGGACCGGTGCCGCGACCGGCGCCGGCGGCGGCGCCGAATGGGGGAGGTCCGCCGGTGCCCAACAGCTGCCCCCCGGCCGCACTCGCCCCTTTCAGGCCTTCGGCGCCCGGACCGAATCCGCCGGACGGCCCGCCGGCGCTGGCGATCGAGGCGGGGCCACCGGACGGGAAGGTTCCGTCCGTCGTGTATCCGAGCGTGTCCGCCGCCCAGATGGACGGCGCGAGCAGAAGCGCGGCGATCGCGCAGCCAACGGCCATGAGCCGCACGCGCTGAGCGTTGCACGCGTACACGGCCAGCCCGGCGAAGAGGCCCGCGCCGATCAGCACCCATGGCAGCCAGCTCAGCTGGCCCGGGTAGCGGCTGCGGACCAACAGCTCGACGACCACGCCCGCGGCGATCGCGAGCGGCGCGAGGATGCGGGCGTTGAGCCCGCCGCGGAGCATCTGTGCCGCACCCGCGCCGACCAGCGCGGCGGTGAACGGCGCCAGCAGCGCGACGTAGTAGGGATGGAAGATGCCGCTCGCCGCGCTGAACAGGGCCGCCGTCGTGAGGAAGGCGCCGCCGACGGCGAGCAGCCAGCCCGTACGGGGGTCAGAGCGCCGCAGGCGCGTCGCGACGAGGATGGCCAGGCCGCTGAGAAGCGCGAAGCCCAGCAGCCAGCCGCCCTGGCCGCCGAGCGCGGTGTTGAGCAGGCGAAGCGGTCCCGGCGTGCCGCCGAACATGTTGCCGACCGACCCCGCGGGGCCTCCGTTCTGGCCGTCTACGCGTCCCAGGCCGTTGTATCCGAAGATCAGCGACAGGACGCGGTTGTCGCTGGTGCCCGAGACCCATGGGCGCTGGGATGCCGGCACGAGTTCCACGAGCGCCGGCCACGCCCCGCCGACGAGCACCGTCGCGGCCCCGCCGGCCAGCAGCTGACGCAGTGCGTGCAGCCGCCCGCGCCCGCGCGGAGCGATCCACAGCCAGGCCGCGGCGATGCCGGGCACGACCGCCAGAGCCACGCCCATCTTCGTCTCGAAGCCCAGCCCCACGCACACGCCGGCGAGCACGAGCCAGCGCGTGCGCCCGTCCTGCAGGGCGCGCACTGCAAACCACAGCGCCGCCACGCAGCACAGCACGAGCAGCGCATCGGGGTTATTGTGCCGCGAGATCCCCACCGTGATCGGCGTGGTCGCCAGCGCGAGTCCGGCAACGAACCCGCCGAGGCGGCCGAAGCGGCGGCGCACGAGGTCATACAGCAGCACCACGCTCGCCACGCCCATCAGCGCCTGCGGCACGAGCATGCTCAGCGGGTGATAGCCGAACAGCCGCACCGACAGCGACTGGACCCACAACGCCAGCGGCGGCTTGTCCACGGTCATCACGCCGCTGCGGTCGAGCGACGCGAACAGGAAGTTGTGCCAGCTCGAGCTCATCGAGCGCACCGCCGCGCTGTAGTAGCTGTTCGCCCACCCGTTCCTGGCCAGCGCCCAGAGGTTCAGCGTGCCCGCCACCGCCATCAGGGCGATGAGCTCTGGGCGCACGGCTCGCAAGGCGCTCGACATGGCCCCGGCTCGTGAGCGCCCGGCAGTGCCGGCGGCTGTCGCGACCGGCGCCGCAGGGGCTGCCGCAGGGGCGGCCGAACGTGTCTGGAAGGAGAAGCTCATTTGGGGAAGGATCGCCGCAGCCTCTCCGAGCAGCCTGAGAGCGACCTCAAGATTGCATGAGAGCCGCGATCGTGCGCCTGCGGAGGATATTGGCGGCGCGAGCTATGGACGCGGGTCGATCTCGCGGCGGGCGATCTCGACGGCCGGTCCATACCGAACGGGCGGACGATCGGGCATGCTCGGCGATGCTGTCGCGTGTTCCCCTCACGCCGAGCGAAACGAGCCATGCGACACCGGACCCCTCAGATCGTCGCCCTCGGGGGCGGCGGCTTCTCGATGGAGAAGGAGGGATCGCTGCTCGACGACTACGTGCTCTCGCTGACCAACGCCGCTCGGCCGCGCGTCTGCTTCCTGCCCACCGCCTCCGGCGATGCCGACCACTATGTGGTCCGCTTCTATCGCCGCTTCTCCCCCGACTGCGACGCCAGCCACCTGTCGCTCTTTCGCCGCGATCAGGGCACCGACGGCGTCGAGGACGATTTCGCGACTCACCTGCTGGCGCAGGATCTGATCTATGTCGGCGGCGGCAACGTCGTCAGCATGCTCGGCGCCTGGCGAGCGCATGAACTCGACAGCATCCTGCGCAAGGCGTGGCGCAAGGGCGTCATCCTGTGCGGGCCCTCGGCCGGATCGCTGTGCTGGTTCGCGGAGGCGCTGAGCGCCTTCCACGGCGCCCCTCGACGGGTGCAGGGTCTCGGTCTGTTGCCCTACTCCAACTGTGTCCACTACAACGCCGAGCCGGCGCGGCGCGAGGAGTACCACCGCTTCGTCGGCGACGGCATGCGCCCCGGCTACGCCGCCGAGGACGGCGTCGCGCTGCACTTCCGCTCCACCCGCCTGGCGGGCGTGGTGAGCTCGCGTCCGGACGGGCGCGCCTTCCGCGTCAAGCCATCTCGTGGACGGAGTCGTCGAGACGCCGCTGTCCGTCGCCTTCCTGGGAGACGGGAGCGGCGCGCAGGACTCCGGCGCACCGGCCCGCGAGCGCTCCTCACGAGCGCGCAAGGCGGTCGCCGCCGTCTCGCCACGCCAGAGTAGGTCCACCGGCCCGGGGTTCGCCGGCGCCACGAGCCAGCCGGCCCACAGTTCGCCGGGCCCGAGCCAGCCGGCCCACGGTCCCTCGCTCCTCCTCGACCGATACCGGCGTGAGTGGCACACCCGAGGCGAGCGGCGATGAGCGCGCTGATCGTCGCCATGGGCGGTGGAGGCTTCACGATGGAGCCGACCAATCCGCTGCTCGATGACTTCGTGCTCGGTCTCGCCCGCGCGCAGGAGCCTCGGGTCCTGTTCCTGCCGACGGCCTCCGGCGACACGTCAGCGCAGATCAACGCCTTCAGGGCACGCTTCGCCGACCGCACGTGCGTGGCGGAGCACCTCTCCCTGTTCCGCCTGCAGGAGAGCAGACGCCCCCTGGAGGAGATCGTTCTCGGCGCGAACATCATCTACGTGGGCGGTGGATCGATGCGCAACATGCTCGCAATCTGGCAGGCCCACGAGCTCGACCGCCTGCTGGTCGAGGCGTGGCGATCGGGCACCGTGCTGGCGGGCCTGAGCGCCGGCGCCATGTGCTGGTTTCAGGGCGGCATCACACGCTCGAGCGGCCCGCCCGAGCCGATCGCCGGACTCGGACTGCTCGAGGGCTCGCTGACGGTCCACGCCGACGGTGAGCCCGAGCGCCTGCCGGTGTGGCTCGCGGCCGTCAGCGACGGCACGCTGCCGGGTGGCTGGGCGCTCGACGACGGCGTCGGCCTGCTGTTTCGCGACTCGCATCTGGAGCACGTCGTCAGCTCACGCCCCGGAGCCGGCGCACAGCGCGTGGACGCGATCGCCGGCGAGCTAGTGCGCCACCGGCTGCAGCCCGAACTGCTGGGTGAGGCAGGCCACCGGGCGCTCGGCGGCATCGACGAGGCCGTCGAGGAGCTTCGTCGCGTGCATCGCATGCGACGCGGGATCGCCGGAGGCCGCGCCGATACTTGCCGATCCCTCCGTGGTAGCTTGCCTCGAGCGATGGAGGTTCGATGGCCATTCACGGGCAAGACCGTGCTGGTCAGCGGAGCCTCGCGGGGAATCGGGCTGTCGACCGCCCGCCTGCTCGCATCGTCGGGGGCGAAGGTCGGCCTCGTCGCGAGCAACGCCGAGCGCCTTGCGCAGGCCGCGGACACGATCGAGGGTAGCCACCACGCTGTGGCGGCGAATCTGCAGGAGCCGGCGGAGTGCTCCCGTGCGGCCGAGGAGACGAGGGCGGCGCTCGGGCCGATCGACGTGCTCGTGAGCTGCGCGGGCATACTGCGCCGCGACTTCGTCGAGGACGTGACCCCGGCGGACTTCGAGCAGAGCTACCGCCTGCACGTCGGCGCCGCCATCTGGCTCACGCAGGCCGTGCTGCCGGGCATGCGCAGCAGGGGCTTCGGGCGCATCGTGCTCGTCTCCTCCGAGCTGGGACTCATCGGCGGCCCCTCCTACGCCTCCTACTGCACGAGCAAGTGGGCGATGGTCGGCCTGGGCGAGGTTCTCACGCATGAGCTCGCCGGCAGCGGGGTTCGCGCCACCGTCGTCTGTCCCGGCGACGTGCGCACCGACCAGCTGACCGAGGAGCACGAATGGGGCCCGACCGGGGGCGTGACGCCCGAGAAGGCGATGTCGCCGGACCATGTCGCGCGTGCGATCGTCCGCGCCGCCGACGGACGTCGGCCGGTCCTCGTCGTGGACCGCCCGCACCTGCGGGCCGCGTTCTGGTTCATGCGCCGCGCACCGCGCCTGCGCATACCGATTGTCGCCGACGCCTACAAGCAGCTTCTGCACGAGCGTGGCTGACGAGGCGCGCCGCGCGCTCATCACCGGCGTCAGCGGGCAGGATGGCTCGTTTCTGGCCGAGCTGCTCCTCGAGAAGGGTTATGAGGTCACCGGGCTCCTGCGGGGCGCACCCGAGCGCTCGCTCGGATGCGCCGAGCACCTGCGTGGGCGCTTGCGGCTGGCGTTGTGCGAGTTGCTCGATGCCGCCGGACTGCACGCCGCGATCGCGCAGGCGCGCCCGCACGAGCTCTATCACCTCGCATGCCCCTCCTTCGTGCCGACCTCCTGGGAGCGGCCCCTGGACACGCTGCAGACAATCGCCGGGTCCACGGCCGCCATCCTCGAGGCGGTCCGAGAGATCGATCCGCAGCTGCGGGTCTTTGTCGCTTCGTCGATCGCAATGTACGGTGACGCGCCCGAGAGCCCTCAGCGCGAGGACACGGAGTTCCGCCCGACCAATCCCTATGCGATCGCCAAGCTCACCGCCCACCAGCTCATCGGAGCGATGCGAGCGAGGGAAGGCCTTTTCGGATGCTCGGGCATCCTCGCCAACCACGAGTCCGAGCGCAGGGGCGAGCAGTTCGTCACACGCCGGATCACACGCGGCGCCGCGGCGATCAAGCTCGGACTGGCCGACGAGCTACGTCTCGGGGACCTCGATGCCATTCGCGACTGGTCCTTTGCCGGCGACATCGTGCGCGGTGCCTGGCTCATGCTCCAACAGCCGCACGCGAACGACTACGTGCTCGCGAGCGGCGTCGGGCGCACCGTGCGGGAGTTCGCGCAGCTGGCCTTCAGCTGCGTGGACCTTCAGGCCGAGCGCTACATCCGCGTGGACGAGGCACTCCTACGTCCACGCGAGGCGACCCCGAACGTGGGGGATCCGAGCCGCGCGCGCCGAGAGCTGGGCTGGAGGCCGCAGCTGAGCTTCGAGGATCTCGTCGAGCGGATGGTGCGCGCGGACCTGCGCGACCTGCAGGCGGCCCGCGAAGGGGGAGCGTCGGCGTAAGGCGGGCGTTGCGTGCTCACCTCCTCGCTCGCGGCTGCGCGGGCGTGTTGCGATAGCGACCGTCGAAGGGATCGCCGAACGCCCCAGTGTCGAGCGCGGAGATCAGCTCGCCGATCCCGGCCGGCACGGTCATGAAGGGATCGACGCCCAGCCTTGCGTGGATCTTCTGGAAGCTGACCTTGTAGTCGCGCGGGTCCTCGTCGCGGCGGGTGAATGTGACGCTGCCCCGATCGATCAAGCTCGTGATCTCCTGAACGAGATCGAGCTTACGGTAGTTCTCCCCTGAGCGTCCGGCGTTGAAGACCTCACCGCTGACCCGCTCGATCGGCGCCTTGAGCACCGTGAGCGCGGCGCGCGCGGCGTCGCGCACGTGGATGTATGGTCGCCAGAAGCGCTCACCGAAGACCTCCAGCTCACGGCCGGCCCACAACTCGCGCGTGAACTCGTTGACAGTCAGGTCGAAGCGCACGCGACTGGTGACCCCGTAGACGGTCGCGAAGCGCAGACAGCTCGGCGCGGCGGCGATTGATCGGCGGCCCAGGATCAGCTCCTCCATGCCCACCTTCTGCTCGGCGTGCGGCGACACGGGCCGCAGCTCGCCCTCCTCGGCGATCGGGACCGACGGATCGGCCATGCGACCGTAGTTCGAGCATGTGGAGGCGAACACCAACCGCTCCACACCGGCCGCGTCGGCCTCCGCGATCATCGCTTCCGTAGCCTGCACGTTGACTTCGTCTGAGAGCCGCGGATCACGAGCGCACGCCTCGTCACCGACGATCGCGGCGAGGTGCACCACGGCCCTGACGCCGCCGAGTGCTCGCCCGCGAGTCTCGCGATCGCGCACGTCGCCGCGCAACACCTCGACCCCCGCCCGCTGCTGCCCGACAGCGACCTCGTGCTGGCCGTGCACGAGCGAGTCCAGCACGCGAACCTCGTTCCCCGCCGCGAGCAGCTCCTGCACCAGTACCGCACCGATGTAGCCGCAGCCGCCGGTGACCAGCGTCTTCTCGCTCATCCCACTGGATATCGCCCGGACACAGTAGTTGGTGATGCCCGACAGTTGCTCTGCGCCCCGGCACGCGGTGCGGCGATAATCGCCGGCCTATGGCCGATGCGCCGACAGGCAACCAGAGCGGTCGCACGGCATGGGCGCGAAACCTCGCCGCGCCCGTCCGCGACTTCCTGGGCACCGAGACGGGCAGCGCAATCGTGCTCGTGGGCGCGGCGCTCGCAGCGCTGCTGTGGGCAAACGGGCCGTGGTCTCACTCCTATGAATCGTTTTGGCGGACAGATCTGTCCATCCGGATCGGCGCCGGCGGCATCTCAGCGGACCTGCGCCAGTGGGTGAACGAGGGCCTGATGACGTTCTTCTTCCTGGTCGTCGGCCTGGAGGCAAAGCGCGAGCTCGACATGGGCGAGCTGCGCGAGCGCCGGCGCCTGGCGATCCCGGTGGTTGCAGCCATCGGCGGCATGATTGCACCAGTCGCCATCTACCTGGCGTTCAACGCCGGCGGCCCCGGCGCGGGCGGATGGGGTGCCGCGATGTCCACCGACACCGCATTCGCCCTCGGCGCCCTGGCACTGCTGACTCCACGTGCAGCCACGCGCCTGCGCGTCTTCTTGCTGACGCTCGCCGTCTTTGACGATCTGGGCGCCCTAGTCGTGATCGCCACGGTCTATACGAGGCACGTCTCGCTGCCGGCGCTGCTGGTCGCGGGCGGGCTGTTCGCGCTCCTGCTCGCACTGCGCTACGCGCCCGCAGGGCGGCGCCAGCTGTCCGTGCTCGTCGGTTGCGCGCTGTGGGTGGCGCTGTTCAAGTCCGGCATCGACCCGGTGATCGCCGGACTTGCGATCGGGTTGGTGACGAGCGCCTATCCGCCCTCGCGGGAGGACCTCGAGCGTGCGACGGCGCTGACGCGCTCCTTCCGCGAGCAGCCCACGCCAGAGCTGGCTCGCTCGGCGCAGCTTGGCGTCCTCGCCGCGATCTCGCCCAACGAGCGCCTCCAATACGGGCTGCACCCCTGGTCGAGCTACGTCTGCGTGCCCCTGTTCGCACTCGCGAACGCGGGCATCCACGTGACAAGCGGCCTGCTCGCCTCCGCGATCACCTCGCCCATCACGCTCGGCATCCTCGTCGGGTACGTCCTCGGCAAGCCGCTGGGAATCCTCACGGCCTCGTGGCTGGCGACGCGCCCGGTTCTGCGCGGGCCGCGCCCCACCCTCAGCTGGCCTTCTCTCGCCGGCGGCGGGGCCGTCGCAGGCATCGGGTTCACAGTCTCACTGCTCATCTGCGACCTCGCCTTCCAGGGCAGGCGACTCGATCAGGCAAAGCTCGGCGTGCTCGCCTCGGCGATCGTGGCACCGCTGGTGGCATGGGCAGTCTTCACCGTGATCAGGCGACTGCCGACACGAGTTCGCGCACGTCAGATACTCGGCACCGTCGATGACATCCTCGATCTCTCCGACGACATCGATCCAGCCCGCGACCACATCCGCGGCCCCGACGAAGCGCTTGTGACGCTGCTCGAGTACGGCGACTTCGAGTGTCCCTACTGCGGCGCTGCGGAGCCGGTCGTGCGAGAGCTGCTCGCCTCGTTCGGCGATGAGCTGCGCTACGTCTGGCGCCATCTTCCGCTCACAGACGTCCACCCCACCGCGCAACTCGCCGCCGAGGC
The DNA here is from genome assembly GCA_963767655.1 of uncultured Solirubrobacteraceae bacterium. Classification (GTDB taxonomy): domain Bacteria; phylum Actinomycetota; class Thermoleophilia; order Solirubrobacterales; family Solirubrobacteraceae; genus Palsa-744. The sequence goes on from CAVYET010000006.1 coordinate 89,860, forward strand.
CGCGGAGGCCGCCGCGGCACAGGGGCGCTTCTGGGACTTCTATGACGCGCTGCTCGCCAACCAGCGTGCGTTCGCGCCCCGGGATCTACTGCGGCATGCCGAGCTGCTGGGCCTCGACCTCGAGCGCTTCCGGACAGAGCTTCGCCAACACGCACACACGCCGCGGGTCGCGGAGGACGTCGCCAGCGCGGATGCCAGCGGAGTCTCGGGCACGCCGACGTTCTTCATCAACGGCCGCCGCCACCACGGCGCCTACGACAGCGACGCCCTGGCCGCCGCCGTTCGATCCGCACGCGTGCGCGCCGGCCTGTTGACCGTCTAGATCCGCACGGGTGCGCGCCGGCCGGTTGACCGTCTAGATTCGCACAGGTGCGCGCCGGCCGGTTGACCGTCTGAGCGCAGCTCGCTCGCCGCTGCCGTTCCGGCGACGTTGCGAGCGGGCTCGGACCGTCAAGGTGCCCAGCAGCCCTGATCGGGTAGCGTTGCCAATCGGAGCAGATGCGTGCCGTTGTTATGACAGTCAGGGTGAAGCCAGCGTCAGCTCACTCCCTCGCAGCCGGACGGCGCTCATGACCCGGCGAGTCCCCGCCCAGCGCAGGAGCCGCGAGCGTGTGGAGCTCATCATGAAGGCCTCGAGCGAGTTGCTTGCCGAGGGCGGCGTAGATGCGCTCACAACCCGCTCGCTGGCCGGGCGCACTGGCATCCCGGTCGCGACCATCTACCGGTACTTCGGCAACCGCGACGAGATCATCACTGCCTACCTTGATCACGAGTTGGAAGGGATCGAGAGGTCGGTCACGATGGCCGTGCTGGCGCTCGAGCGGGTGACGTTCCGCTCGATGGTTGAAGCGATCGCACTGGCATACATGCGCCACTATCAGGCCCACCCCGAGAGTGTCCCGGTGTGGTTCGGCGGCCGCCTTAATGCCGCGGTCGTAGACCGTGTGCGGGTCCTCGAGGAACGCCTTGCCGCGTCGCTTCGCTCGGCGGTCGAAGGGTTGGGGATGACCGAGCGCGGTCCGGAGTTCATCGCCGATCTGCTCGTGCGCCTGTTCGACCGTACGTTCGAGTTCGTGTTCCTGTCGCAGCGAACGGCCCGTGAACAGAAACAGATCGTCCTCACGTTCGTGGACATCGTCGCCACGTACATCGAGCGCTACGTGACCCCCGCCGGGCTCGAAGGGATATCGGCCGAGGAGTTCGTGCGCACGCTCGCCGAGCATCCCGTCGTCCCGCAGAGCCAACCCGCAGCCTCCAATTAGGAGCCGAGCTTGGCCTGAGCGGCTGGGATCTCCCAGGCCTGCTCGATCTGTCTCATCAGGGCCGGGTAGACGACGTGATGGCGGAACGGTGCGATCAGCGCCATGTAGCCCGCGCCGAGTCGGCCCCGCGGCTTTACGTACACGGCCAGCCGTCCCCCGTAGCTGCCATCCCCCTCGTCGACCCAGGCCAGGTGAATCACGGCGTGCACGGTCCTGTTGGAGAGCTCGGCGGCCCACTCGACGTCCGTGCAGTAGAGGCGAGTGAAGCCCGATAACCGCGGGCCCCGGGCGGTCTGCGTATCGCGCAGATCCTGCGGAAGCCTGGCGCTCAGCGTAGTGTCGGCCTCGCCGGGTATCGGCAGTCGACCACTGGCATCATCCCAGCCCAGCCAGTCGCCAAGGCGACGGCGTATGGCAACGAGCACGCGGGTCGCGTGCGATTTCCCGTGGGCGAGATCGAGCGAACCCACGACATCGAGCAGCCTCGCGAAATCCTCGCCGCTGCCCCTGGCCGGGAGCGCCCAGACATCCTCGAGCCTGAAGTCGGGCACGATCTCCTCGATCCGCCAGGAACGCGACTCGTGCTCGCTGTTTGGAACTCTCAAGCGGATCTCGCGTTCAGAGGCGCAGGCGGCTGTACAGGCTGCGTAGCGCTTGGAAGCGCTCGGCGCTCAGTGAGCGCTGGGCGACACCCCGCGTGCGCTCGCGCAGAAGGCTGGGCAGGGCACGGCAATAGGTCGCCGGGAGTCGCAGCGAAGGTGGCATCACCCATGTCCAGGCCACGGGATCGTTGCCGTTGGCGAAGATCAGCTTGTAGGGATGATCGCCATATCCGAGGTTGACGCGCCGGCACCCCTGCCTGTAGGCGTCCTTCACCGCACGGACCGTTGCGAGCTTCCCTGGGGCGAGCCTCGCGTAGCGCCGGTCCCACCCCACGTTGACGCCGGCGCATTCCTCGCCAGCAATGAGGTGGAGGTCTGCGCAGATCGGCGATCCGTCGACCTCGAGCATGCACATGCGACAGCGGCCTTCGTCGATGAGCTCACCTCCAAGCTCCTCGAGCCAGTCGCAGTCGTCCAATGCGATGCGAGGGCCATCGGCCCGAATGCCAGCACGTCGGGACGCGGCCGGCAGGAGCCGAGCACTGCGGCGATCTCGGCGGCGACATCCCACTCGCGGCCGGGCAACGCCAATGGCTCCATGCGCATGCCGAAGGCACTGCCCATCAGCTGGTACTCGACGATGCCCCACCTTCCGTTCGTGACATAAAAGGGGCTACGCCGATGAGCCTGCCACGATCCCGCACGGTCACGAGTCTTGGCTCGACGTCGGTCGGGGCCACGTGGCGCCACCACGCCAGGATCCAGACCGGCGCAGCCGCCGGCTTCGACGCGGCGAGTGCGAGCGCATCCCATTCGGGGGCGAGCGACTCGGCACCTGTGCGGTCGGTCAGCAGTTCACCGGCGCTCATGCAACTGAAGACTCTAGCCTCCGATCCGAAGGCGCCACGTCAAGCTCGAGTGGCAGGTGACGGCGATCGCCGCCGCGCTCGGCGAGCCCGATCCACGCCCAGCCCGATCCACGCCCAGCCCGATCCACACCCAGCCCGATCCCTGTCCAGCCCGATCCCTGTCCAGGCCGCTCCCCCAGGCCGCCAGATAGACTCGGCGAGACACGTGTCCGCGGGTGAGTCGCGAGCAGGGGCATCGGGCAAGCGAGAGAATGAGATCCCATGAGTGGCCGCCGGCTCGCGTCCGCACAGTCACGCTCGCCGGGCCGGCCGGTCTCGGTGCGGGTGCTTGCGGCAGGAAATCTCGACGCTGACCTGCCGGCACGCTGGTCGGAGCTTCAGCAGACAGCTGCAACGTTGAGCAGTCCCTTCTTCTGTCCGCAGTTCACGACCATCGTGGCCGGCGCACGCAACGACGTCCACGTCGCCGTGCTCGAGGCCGACGAGCAGCCGGTCGGCTTCTTCCCGTTCCAGCGAGGCCGTTTCGGGCTCGGATCGCCGGTGGGCTCGATGCTCTCCTACTACCAGCGAGCCATCGTGGAAGGCGGCGTGGTCTGGGACGCGAGAGAGCTGATAGAGGCCTGCGAGCTGAAGATCTGGGAGTTCGATCACCTGATCGCCTCCCAGGCGCCGTTCGCGTCGTTTCACCGACCAGCCGTCCCTCCTGGGTGATGGACCTCGCGGCCGGCCTGGAGTCCTACCTCGCCGGCCGACGGCGAGCTGGAGTGCGGGAGATCTCCGCGATCGCGCGAAAGCGACGAAAGCTCGAACGCGAACATGGCGAGGTTCGCCTGGCCCACCAGCTCGCGGACCGGCGCGTGCTCGCCACGCTCGAACGGTGGAAGTCCGATCAATACCGCAGGAGCGGGGCCGCCGACCATCTCGCGGAGGGCTGGGTGCGCGAGGTGCTGCGCCGCGCCCACGCCCGCCAGGACCCAGGCTTCGCCGGCATGCTCTCGGCGCTGTACGTCGAGGACCGCCTGGTCGCGGCGCACTTCGGCATCCGCTCAACGTCGGTCTGGCACTACTGGTACCCGGCATACGATCCCGAGTTCGGCCAGTACTCGCCTGGGCTGATCCTGTTGATGGACATGGCCGAGAGCGCACCGTCGCTTGGACTTCGGGCGATCGACCTCGGCAAGGGGGAGGCCCGCTACAAGCGTGCCCTGGCGACGGGCACGGTGGCTCTCGCCGAGGGCGCCGTCGTGCATCCCTCGCTCGCGACCAACGCGTGGCGGCTGCGCCGCGACGCGAGAGCTCTGGCCAAGCGCACGACCCTGGGGCCGCGGCTTCGGCGCCTGGCCCGAGGCCTTGGCGCCCCGAGCGCCGATCCGGATCATGGCCAGAGTCGACGGCCCCTGACGAGCGGACGCACGAGGTCATAGCCGTGCACGACCGGCGGCGAATAGCGGATCGCCCGGTAGCGTCCGGAGGTCTTCAGCCCGTAGGACCAGCGACGGTCGTGGGGGTATATCGGCGTGCGCGGAAGGGCAAGGCGCGAGGCGTCCTCATTGCCTCGGTCCAGCGAGAAGGCGAGCTCAAAGCCCGCCCGCGCGACGGCGCTGCGAGCTGCCGTCGAGCTTTTCCCATAGGGGTAGGCGAAGTGGCGCGGCGGCGATCCCAGGAGCTCCGTCAGGCACTGCACCGAGCGCGCGACATCCTGCTCGGCCGCACTCGCAGCGACCTGTCCGAGGTCGATGTGCGCATGGCCGTGGCTTGCGACCTCAAAGCCTCGATCGCGCAGCTCGCGCAGCTCCGCGGCGGCCATGACGTCCAGAGGGAGCTCGGAAGGTGGATCCCACCCGTTGCGCATGCCGATCCACTTGGTGGGAACAAACACGGTGGCCGGGAAGCCGTATCGCTCAAGGATGGGCACCGCCAGCGTGAGGACGCTGCGATACGCATCGTCGAAGGTGATCGCGACCCGTCGTCGCCCGGCGCGACGCGGCTGCATGATCGCGTCGAGGGCCACAACCTCTCGCCGGCGCGCGAGAAAGGCCATCTGTGCCGCAAAGGCCTCGGGTGACACGAAGCTGTTGTAAAGGGGCTCGCCGCGGGGAGGAGTGCCCAGCGCGTGGTAGGCGAGCACGGCGGTGGAAATCACCGCAGGAAGGGTAGCGGCGTGCTCAGTTACTCCGTCGTGATCGCCACCAAGGACCGGCCCGAGCGTCTCGAGACGGTGATCAAGACGGTCCTCGAGCAGAGCCAGCGCCCCGAGCGTGTGGTGATCGTCGACGCGAGCACGCCTCCGCTCGAGCTCCCCGAGTCGCTGCGCGATCGCGCGGATCGGGCCGGCGTCGAGCTGACCCTCGATCACAGTCGACCGTCGACCGCCGGACAGCGCAACCGGGGTGTCGAGCTGGTCGACACCCCGCTCGTTCTGTTCCTCGATGACGATGTCACGCTCGAGCCCACCTACGTCGCCGTGCTGGTGCGCCGCTGGGAGCGCGCGGGGCTCGATCGCTTCGGTGCGATGGTCGGCTCGCCGGAGGTGCTGCGGCCACAGGGCAGGGCCGCGGGACTCGTGCGGCGTGCGCTCATGCTGCACTACTACGACTTCGGCGCGAGCGCGACCCGCGTGCGGCGCTCGGGCAAGCTCGCCCTCGTCGTGCGCCCGCGCGAGGAGGTCAGCATTCCCGCGGTGGGCGCCGGAGGGGCGCTCTTTCGCACCGACCTCGTGCGTCGCCATCCCTTCGATGAGCGCTTCCCGGGATACGCCCCGGGGGAGGATCTGGAGATGTCGCTGCGCCTCTCGCGCGAGGCCCCGATCCTGCAGACCCCCGACGTCCGCTTCCACCACGCATGGGATCCGCGCGAGCGCCGCTCCCCCTCGCGCTGGCAGCTGCGCGGCCGCTGTGAGACCTACTTCCGCCTGCGCCATCTGGGCCCATCGGCGCTCGACCGAGCCGCGTTCGCCGTGTCGCTCGCCGCCGAAGCCACGCTCGCCGCGGTGGACTCGCTGCGCGAGCGCGACCCCGCCCACCTGACGGGCTACCTCGGCGGCGTGCGCGAGGCTGTGCGCGAGCAGCGCCGGCATGAGCAGCCCCCGGAGGGCAATGCCTGAGCGGCGCCGGAAGCCGGGTGCGAAACGTCCCCGGCGCCAGGGCCCGGGGCGCCGGATACGCTCGTATCTGTCACGCGACCAATGGTAATCGGCCGGTGCGCGCGAATCTGGAGCGCGAACCTTCACCGTGGTCCGTGGCTGTACTGAGTCAGCGCAGAAAGCTCCACACTTCGCGGGCGATCTCCTCACACAGCTCATCCCGAGGCCGCTCGCCGTCGAGTCGTCGCACGCCGAGGGCCTGCCAGTGCTCGTGATACAGCTCCGCGCGGCCCCGCAGGTTCGCGAGCGGAAAATCGCGCTTGCGTGCGTAGGCGACATCGGGCGCGACGTCGAGCAGATATGCCCGAAGCGGCCGGCGCGCGAGGGCCTGCACGATCAGGCACTGCCATCGCAGCGGATGCCCGTGGCCCCACCGATGGCGAATGTAGACGATCGCGTCGAGGACGTATCGATCGAAGATCACCACCCGTGGACTACCAGACGCCGAGCGGGCACCGCGCCGAAACGACAGCACCTGAGCCAGGGCCACGATCGCGGCCAGCAGGTGCATGACGAGCGGTCGCTGACTGGGCAGCTCGGCGAACACCGGCTCGGCCCGATCGCCGCCAGGCGCCCCGTCCGTCGCGGGCTGCGCGGGCTCGCCCCCGACCGCCGGGCCTGACTGGACCACAGCCTCAGTCATCCCGGCGGGCTCGCGACGACCCGCACGCTCCAGTGCCGCGCGCAACGGGCCCTTCAGCGCGGGTGGCATCTGAAACAGCACGTTCTGAGCCGGCGGCCACACGACGAAGGTCTCGACTCCCAGACAGCTCAGGCTTTTCTGCAGCGCGTCGGCCTGGAAGCTCTTGCCGGCGCCGTCGAGCCCCGACAGCGCGATCAGCGCCGGTCGTCGCGGGCGCTGGGCGCGCGACAGGAGTCGTCCCCGTCCACCATGCGTGCGTGCAAGGGACAGGGCGAGCTCGGCCCGGGCCGCCGCTCTCACCTCTCGCCCAGGGCTCTCCGGTCGCTGGCGCAAGGCGCCCAGCAGGCGCATAGCATGCGCGGCGTTCCACGCCGGGGCGCGCTGTTCGGCCAGCCGCCAGGCGCCGGGGTGATCCGACAGCGCCGTCTCGACGCGAGCCCGGGGGGAGCCCGCGAGCGTCCCCGCTCGCGCCGCCCTGCGGGCGGCGATCAGAATCTGATGGTGCGGCGCGGGCAGTACGAGCGAGGAGAAGCCCTCGATCGGCTGGGCCTCGGCGAACAGCGCCCGCAGCTCGTCCTCGGCAACGCCCCATTGCTCGGCCGCAACGAGGTCCACCGAGAGCACCCCGCAGCCGTTGAACGACGCCCACGTGAGTCTTCGGCGTATGAACCCTTCGTTGCTGAGCCAGCTCGCGATCACGCTCAGCTGCGGGTCCCGCGCCAGCAGGTCGAGGTCACCGCCGTGCGGCGGCGGTGAGCCGAACACCAGCACCCGCTCATGCAGGCAGGCGTCTATCTCGCGGGCCAGTTCCCCGCTGCTCGCTGCTGCGCCGCCGCCTGCCACGCCCGCATCCTCGCAGCTGGCGCTGACCCTCCTCATCAACGTTCGCGAGCCGACCGCGCTCAGCCGCGGCGACCGATCGCCGAACGCGTGGCGTGCAGCAGGGTGACCGCCCGGGGCCGCGCCCGCCTGTAGACGTAGCGGCCAAGCGGCACCGGTCGGCGGGCGTAAACCGATAGTCGCAGGTGAGCGCGCTCGGCCGTGGCGAACATGGCCTTCCACGCCGACCGTTCACCCAGCAACTCGTGCGCCGCGAGCTCCAGCTCAAAGCAGCGCTCGATGACCGCGAGCCGAAGCACGAGGCCGGGCCGCAGCTTGCCGAACTCCTCGTCATGGCCCGTCTTGAGTAGGTACAGGCGCCGATTCACCAGCAGGGTGAAGTCGAAAGCCACCATGCGCCCGTCCAATGTGATGGCCGACAGTCGCGTCTCGTCTGAGCGTCGAACACCTCGTCCAGCGAACGCCAGAAGAGTCTCTTTCTCAGGGGTCGAGAGGATCCCCGTGCCGGCCCTCCCCTTCCAGCCGCCGCTCTCGACCTCAAAGCCACGCTGGAGTGTCTCGCGAAAGTCCTCAGGGCGATCTACAAGCACGAACCGCGCGTCGCTCCGCTGCGTTCAGGAACGTACCCACCGCCAGATCGTCGACGGGCAACGAGGGCACGACCAGCTCGCTGCCGGCCGCATCGACCACGGCCTGCGCCAAACCCCTCAGCGCCTCGCCATCGGCGGCCACCGGGCGGAAGATCGGCGCCTCCACATTGGGCCCCTCGAGGCGTCTACCGACGCGGGTCAGAGGCAGCACGCCGACGAGCGCGCCCTCGCGCCACAGCGCGCATACGCGCAGCTGCCGACCTTTGCCGTACGCCTTCCACCAGCACCAGAACCAGCCGTGACGGGCAAACGGCGTCGGGTCATGCTTGCGCGCGAGCCGATCCCAGGCTGGCGCGAGCGCGGCAAGCCGGCGCTCGTCGGTGATCCACTCGATACCCTCTGGCGCCATTGGCTTTTGCGGGTCAGCTGCTACAGCTCGAGGCCAAGTCGCTGAGCGGCGTCCGCACGTGACGTAGGCTGCTGAGCAGCGGCAGCGGGTCACTTATGGAGAAGACGGCATGCACGGTGCCCCGGTGAGGTCGCAGCACGCTGGCTGTGGTTTGCCATTCGCGTCGAAGGATGGCTGTGACGAGAACACCCAGATCCCTCTCCTCCGAGCGGTAGCCGACCCCGACTCGATAGCCATTGGTGCCGCCTTGACGGCCCACCAACAGGTCGGTCCAAACGGCGGGCAGGTTCAGACCGGCGGCGACCGCCAGGGCGATCGAACCGTACGGACGGAGGTTGACGTCGATGACGTAGCGTCCCTCGGAGGTCCCGAGCATCTGCACCTGGAAGATGCCGCTCCAGTCGAGCAGCTCGATCAGCCGGCGAACCCGCGCTTCCACCTCCGGCTCGCCGGTGATGGTCCGCGCGTAGGCGCTGATGCCGCAGTCGACGGGATAGGTCCGCTCCGCCACCTGATGGGCCATGCAGACGACCTGACCGTGCCAGGCAACCCCCACCGCCGCCTCCAGCTCGCCGCCGAGGTAGCGCTGAACCAGCCAGCGCGCATCCGGCAGCGAATCCATCGCGCAGCGCAATTGCGTCGGATCGGCGACCCGCCGGACGCCCACGCTGATCAGCCGGCCCCCGGGACCGGGGGAGATCGTGGTGAGCGGCTTGACAACCGCGGGGTATGAGAGATCGTAGGCGCGATGAGCATCCTTCCCTGAGAGGATGCGCGAAGGCGGCACGAGCAGGCCGGCCTCCGCGCCGAGGCGCGAGAGCTCGGACTTGTCCATCGCCCGCTGCAGCATCTCTCGGGAGCCGACGCCGACCGTGACCCCGTCTGAAAACAGGCTCTGGCGGTCGGCCAGCGCTAGAAGCGCGAGATCTGTGCCGGGGAGCACCGCCGCCGCCCCGATGTCCTTAGCGGCTCGCGCCAGCCGCTCGGCGTAAGCCTGCGGCTCGAACGCCGGATCGGGGAGCGTGAGCGTTCCGCCGCGCGCGCGCGAGCGCCTGCCGTAGCTGCTGTGCCCCGCCGTCGCCACCCACGGCTCGTAGCCGCCCTTGCGCAGCGCCCGCACGCACGCCAGGACGCCGTAGGCCGGGGCATCCTCGGTGATTATCACCCGCGGCAGCGCTGCCCTCGCTATGTCGCGCTCACGACGCACCGGCCGGGACAGTTACGTCGGGCGGCGCACCCGCGCGTAGCCCCTCTCCCTCGACGCGGGCCGGGTGCGAACATTGAGTCGCTGCGGTTCGAGGGCGATCTTCAAGAGTGCGGACCTGCTCGAGACGGGTGCCCTCGCCGGCAACCGGGACCCATCGGCTGGGGCATCGAGGTTGCACCCTACCACGGCTTAGGGCTACCTAAGCTTGAGTTGGTTGCGGGCTCCTCCGGACCTGCGGCCGGCTCGCCACGACTGGCTGATCGACTAGCCTTGAGCGACGCCCCGGAGGGGTGGCAGAGCGGTTGAATGCGGTGGTCTCGAAAACCATTTCGGGGGAGATTCCTCCGACGAGGGTTCGAATCCCTCCCCCTCCGTCCCCCTCCGTCCTCGTCATGCCCCATGGCGAGCCCGCACAGGTTCTCCGTGGGGTCCCGGCGGTCCGCCGCCAGAGCTCTAGCGACGCGACGCGAAGAATCCGCTCAAGAGCTCGCTGCACTCCTGCGCAAGCAGCCCCCCCGCCACCTCGGGACGGTGGTTGAGCCGGGGCTCGGAGGGCACGTCGAGAACGCTGCCGCACGCGCCGGCCTTGGGGTCGGGAGCCCCGTACACCAGCCGCGGCACCCGCGCAAGGACGATCGCGCCCGCGCACATCGCGCAGGGCTCGAGGGTCACGTACATCACCGAATCGAGCACGCGCCAGCTGCCCGCGGCCAGCGACGCGGCGCGGAGAGCCAGGATCTCCGCATGCGCCGTCGGATCCTGGCGCAGCTCGCGCTCGTTGTGAGCCGCTGCAAGAACCTCGGCTTCGCGCACGACCACCGCGCCGATCGGCACGTCCTCGTGTTCAGGGGCACGTTCGGCCTCGCGCAGGGCCAGGCGCATGAAGTAGTCATCGCGTGGGAAGAAGCGCTCGCTCATCGATCTCGTCGTGGTCTCTGCGACAGTGCGTGCGCCGCTAGCAGCCGCAGCACGTCATCATTACTGGTGCGCCCAATGATCTCCGACATCTTGCTCTCATTCGCCCGTACCCGCGGAGCGCGGCAGCTTCTTGTGCTCACGGCCTGCTGCAGTGCCGTTACTGCGGTTGCCACGCCCGCTGCGCGCGGGACCCCGGCCCGTGACTTCGCATCCAACGAGATCATCGTCGGATACGCCCCCACCCCGGGAGTCCATGCCCGCGCGGCAGCGGTGCGAGCAGGCGGTGCGATCGAGTCGTCCAGTTCGCCGGCGCGCACCGGAGTGTTGCATCTCGGCCCCGGCGTCAGCGTCGCTTCGGCACTTCGACGGGCACGCCGGCAGCCGGGCGTGCTGTGGGCGGTTCCGGACTACCTCGCTCACGCGTCGGGCGGTTGGATCCCCAACGACGTGGGCTCGAGCAAGACGCCCGGCGGCTGGCAGCAGCTGCAGTGGAACTTCGACGGACCCTTCGGCATCAACGCGCCGGAAGCCTGGAGCAACGTCGCCGCCGACCGCGCCGCGGGCGGAAAGGGCGTCATCGTGGCCGTCCTGGACACCGGCGTCGCCTACGCCAACCGAGGGCCGTTTCTGCGCTCGCCGGACTTCAGTCCGTACGAGTTCGTCCAGGGTTACGATTTCATCGGCAGGGATCCGTTCCCCAACGATCGCAACGGCCATGGGACGTTCGTCGCGGGGACGATCGCCGAGGCGAGCAACAACCACCTGGGCCTCACCGGGCTGGCCTTCGCCGCACGCATCATGCCGGTCCGCGTGCTCGACACCCAGGGCGAAGGGGAAGCGTCGACAATAGCCGCCGGCGTGCGCTTTGCCGTGAGGCACGGTGCCCGAATAATCAATCTCAGCCTCGAGTTCTCCCCCAACATAACGGCCTCGGACATCCCGGAGCTGATCGAAGCTATTCGCTATGCGCATCGCAAGGGCGTCCTCGTGGTCGCGGCGGCCGGCAACGAGGGCCACAGCGCGATCGCCTACCCGGCGCGCGCCCCCGACGTGATCGCCGTCGGCGCCACCACCGAACACGGCTGCCTGGCCGACTACTCCAACGAGGGCAGCGGCCTCACGCTCGTGGCGCCGGGAGGAGGCTCGGACGCGAACCTCACGGGCGACCCGAACTGCCACCCCGAACAGCCCCCCGGACGCAGCATCTACCAGGAGACGTTCACCGGATCGTCGGTCCGCCGCTTCGGCCTGCCGTCCGGCTACGAAGGCACCTCGATGGCCGCCCCACATGTCTCGGCAACTGCGGCGCTGATCATCGCCAGTGGAGTGCTCGGCCGCCACCCCACGCCCGCGCAGATCACAGCACGACTCCGCGCTACGGCACGCGAGCTGGGCGGAGGCGGGGATGAACGCCTCTATGGAGTCGGTCTGGTGAATGCCGGTGCCGCCACGGCCCGCGGCGGACCGGGCGCGGTCAGATAGCCGGCGCCGACGGGAGGCGGGCCGCCCAATGTCCACCCTCGAGGCGCGGGCCTCACCGGCGCCGCAGCGCTGCGATGTGGCGATCGTCGGCGCGGGAATCGTCGGTCTGGCCGTCGCCCATGAGATGGTCCTGCGCCACCCGGGCGTGTCCGTATGCGTGCTCGAGCGGGAGGCGGCGGTGGGGATGCATCAGAGCAGCCACAACTCTGGCGTGGTGCACTCGGGCATCTACTACGCGCCGGGCTCGCTCAAGGCCCGCCTGTGTGTCGAGGGCGCGCGGCGGCTGTATGCCTATTGCGATCAGCGCGCCATCCCCTAAGGAAATCCGGAAAGCTGATCATCGCGGCCCACCGCTCGGAGCTTCCCCGACTCGAGGAGCTCGAGCGCAGGGCCACCGCCAGCGGCGTCGTTGGCGTTCGCCGGATCGGCGCCGCCGAGATCGCACTGATCGAGCCTCACGCGCGCGGAGTTGCAGCGCTTTACTCGCCTGAAACGGGGGTTGTCGACTTTCACGCGGTCACCAGCGCTCTCGCACGCGACGTGCTCGACGCGGGCGCTGCCGTGGCAACGCGCTGCGAGGTGCAGGACATCAGAAGCGAGCGCCGCGGTCTATCTCTTGTCCACGGGCGCGGAGCGCTCCTGGCCGGGCACGCGATCTTCTGCGCCGGCGCCTGGGCCGACCGCCTGGCGGTGACGGCGGGCGCCGGCGCGGACCCGAGGATCGTGCCCTTCCGCGGCGCCTACCTCCGGCTCCTTCCCGAGCGCCGGCACCTGGTGCGCTCGCAGATCTATCCCGTGCCAGATCCCTCACTGCCCTTTCTCGGCGTTCACCTCTCCCGGAACATCGATGGCGAGGTGCTCCTCGGTCCGACGGCGCTGATCGCGCTGGCGCGCGACGCCTACCGCGCGGGCACGGTGCGGCGCAGAGACGTGCTCGACACGTTCGCCTGGCCGGGCACGTGGCGGATGCTGGCGCGCTCGTGGCGTACGGGCGCCGCTGAAGCGCGTCACGCCGCGCTGCGCGCGGCCGTGGCCCGCGCCGGTGCCCGCTACGTGCCCGAGCTGGCCGCGGCGGACGTTCGCCCGGCCTTCGCCGGCATCCGCGCCCAGGCGCTGGGTCGCAACGGCGCGCTGCTCGACGACTTCGTCCTCTCCACCACTCCGCGCGCCCTGCACGTACGCAACGCCCCATCTCCGGGCGCCACCGCGTCGCTGGCGATCGCCCGCCATATCGTCGATCAGGCGCAGCGGATGTTCGGATTGAGGGGCTGACCGGTCGGGGAGCGACCGCTCAGCTCGCGGCGGAGCTCGGTTCATAGCCGAGCAGGTTCAGGTTCTCCAGCGCCGAGTCGACGCCCGCCTCGGCGTCGTCGACCTGCGTTCGCGCGGCGTTGTAGCGAGAAAGGCTTTCGGAGGCGAGGGCCGCCTCGAGCCCTTCGTAGGCATCGCGTGCTCGCGCGACGGAGCTGTCGAGCGCGTCCTGTGCGCGGTTGGCGACAAGGGGCGGCTCGAGCAGCGACAGGGATGTGTCGGCTTCGGCGAAGGCCGTGGCGAGCGCTGCGGCGAGTTCCTGCACGGTTGAGAGCGTATTGCGCTGAGCGATCTCGCGCCGCAGCGGAAGCCGGTGCCGGTCGAGCGCTGCGATGGCGTTGCTCAGCTGATGGGCGTAGCCGGGTTCGGGTGTGAGGTCGTAGCTGTGCGGGTGGTGCATTAGCGTGAGGCTGGCGACGATCCGTTCGCAGACCTGCATCTGCGCGGCGGAACTCCGGGCGGCGTAGCAGGCGACGGCCGTCGGCCGGCCGCCGGGGTTTGGGACCGCGTAGATCGTGAGCATCCCTTTGAACCCGGAGACATGCAGCTGCGAATACCTGTAGGCCTGGGCTTCCACGAGATTCACGACCTGGGTCTCGGGCAGACCGGAGAGATGGGCAATGAAGGGCTCGGGGAGGGGGCTTGGTTCGCCGGCCGACAGTTCTCCGGTGAGCAGCCCAGCGTTGCCCGCGTTTCCGCCCGGTGCGAGCACGACCCCGTTGGCGACGCCAAGGACCGTGATCGCGGGAGCCGCGTGGGCTACCTGCCAGCTCATGGGGGCGTTTACGAGAACGGTGCCGGCGAGGAGGCTGCGCGTCTTTTCAGCAGACACGGAGTCCCCGCGGCTGTGCCCGATCACGTAGCCTAGGAGCGCGGCGACCACCAGGACCGGCACCGCGCTGATCATCAGCCTGCGGTTCGCTGCGTACATCCAGCTCAGCCCGAGCTGTCGAACGAGCCTCCGCCACCTGCAGGCGCAGCCGATTCTCCGCCCCCACCCGACGATCTGCTCGACGGAGCCGGGCTGGGATGAGATATCTGCGCCGCGGGCTGGGAGGGGATCGATGGCGCCGCCTGCGGCGTCGACACCGGCGCCGGGGAGCTCCGCGGCGCTGCCGGCGGTGTGTACTGCGGCTGTGACGTGGCGGCAGAGACCGGTGCGCTCAGCTGGGTATGAGAGGCTTCCGAGGTCGCGCTCTGTCCGGGCGATGACGTGTTCGTCGCCGCCTGCCCCTGCTGGCCGGATCCACCGCCTGCGCCTTCGACCGAGGCGTACGCCAACGACGGGGCCGCGCCCAGCGCCTTGGGGATGGGGGCGCTGGCGGATGAGACCGGCAGTGATTCGACACCGGAGCCGTCCCCGGCGGTCGTGGCGCGGCCGATCACGAAGAAGAGGGCGAAGACCGCAAGCGCCGACGCGAGCAGGACCATCGCGCGCCGGACCTCGACGTGCGCACGCTCGTCCCCGTGCTGGCGCCCCGCGTCGTCAGCGCGCTCGGCCTCGTGAGCGCGGCGAGCACGCTCCAGCTCGCGAGCGCGTTCTGCCCTCTCCCGTACCCACGGCTTCTCGACGCGCAGCGTGCTCATTATGAGGGACACACCATCGGATGAGAGCCGGACGGATTGAGACACGTGTCGGTGCGAGTCGGAAGTTTCCCACGATGGACCTTTAAGGTCGTGTACTTGCCGATCTCGCCCTGTTTGTATACGCGAATCTTCAAGGTTATGCCGGCCCGCAGCGAGCGCTGAAAGCGCCTGAACGCGACGACGGCCACCGGCCCCTGCTTCTTCTTCTTGCCCTTCTTGCTGCTCAACACCGCGAGCACGCTTGCTGATCTCTCCGGGCAGCCTCGACCTTGACAGGTCACGGTGATGCGCGCCCCGACAGGCGCCTGCACGGTGAGCAGACTGAGCTGGACCCCAAAGGACGTATCGGTGCCGACTATCCGTACGACCGGGAACGGCTGCATCAGCACCAGCGGCGGAGCGGTCACCTGGATCGCCTCGGCGGCGATGCTCGAGAGGCCGTCGCCATCGGTTACGCGCAGGCGCACCACGTGCCGCCCGACCGTGGCAAACGAGGTGGTCAGCACCCCGCCGCCGGCCACGAATGGCCCGTTGCCCGCCAGATCCCAGGCATTCGCCACGATCGGACTGCTGGCGCCCGACGAGTTCGACGCCAGCGAGACGCGTTCGCCCGTGTGCGGCGATGTGGGGAACCAGGTGAACGATGCCACCGGCGGCGTGGGCACCGGTGGGTCGGTGACGGTGAACGTCACCGGCACGCTCAACCCGAGGTTGCCCACCCTGTCGAGCTGCTGCGCGCGAGCGGTGTAGGTGCCCGCTTTCAGTCCTCCCACTGTCACCGACCAGGTGCCCAGCACCGACTGCCCTGGGACGGTGTCCACCGGAGCCTGGCCTTCGATCGCCGCACCTTCGAACACGTCGAGAGTGACCGTTTCTTCGTCGCCGAGCAGCGTGGTGCCCGCCGTTCCTTCGAAGGTCCGCGATTCGTCGCTGCTCCACGACGCACCGTTCGCCGGCGCGGTGACGGTGACCACGGGCGGGGGCGTCGCGACCGTGAACGTCACCGGAGTACTGAAGCCCACGTTGCCCAGTTCATCGGCCTGTTCGGCGCGCGCCGTGTATTCACCGTCCTTGAGCCCTTCCACCGTGGTCGACCAGTGTCCGCCGCTCGCTGTCGCTTTGCCCGTCTTCACGAGCGCCCCCGCGACTGTGTTGCCTTCGAACACCTTGACTGTCACTCCCGGCAAGTCGCTTGGTAGTGTGCCCGCAGCGCCTGCGAACGACTCCGACGGGCTGCTCGTCGAGCTGCCGCTCGCGGGCGAGGTAAGAGTGACGACCGGCGGCGTTTTGTTGACGGTGAACGTGACGGCGCTACTCAGCCCGACGTTGCCGAGACCATCCTTCTGTTCCGCACGCACCGTGTAGGTCCCGTTCGTCAGTTCGTTGAACGTCGTGAACCACTTTCCACCCACCACTCCGACACTCGGGTGTTCTTCCACAGGAGCCTGCCCTTCTGTGATCGTGGCCCCTTCGTAGAGCTTCACCGCGACCGATGAGTCGCCTTTTTCCGTGCCCGCCGTCCCTTCGACGCGCTGTTCGCTTTTGCTCGTGGAGCTGCCGTTGGTGGGCGAACTCACGGTGACCGTGGGCGGCGGCGCTGCGACAATGAAGGTCACCGGAGTACTGAAGCCGACGTTGCCGAGTTTATCGGACTGTTCGGCGCGCGCCGTGTATTCGCCGTTTTTGAGCCCTTCTACGGTCGTCGACCACAGTCCGCCGCTCGCTGTCGTGGTGCCCGTCTTCTTGAGTGCGCCTGCCACCGTGCTGCCTTCGAACACCTTCACCGTCACCGCCGGGAGGTCTTCCGCAAGGATGCCGGCGGCGCCTGCGAACAGCACCGACGAACTACTCGTCGAGGTGCCGTTGGCAGGCGAGGTCATCGTGACGACGGGCGGCGTGGTGTTGATCGTGAAGGTGACGAGCGCGCTGAACCCGACGTTGCCGAGCCCATCGGACTGTTCGGCGCGCACCGTGTAGGTCCCGCTCGCTAGCCCATTGAATTTGTAGGACCAGCTGCCGCCGCTTTTCGTGGCGGTGTGGGCTCCCACTTCGTTGGATGTGCCGGTGCCTGCGAACAGCCGTACCGTGACCTGAGAGTCGCCTGTCGCCGTCCCCGCCGTTCCTTCCACCACCGGTGAGCTATTGCTTGTCGAGCTGCCGTTGGCGGGCGAGGTCACCGTGACCACGGGCGGCGGCGTCGCGACCGTGAACGTCACCGGAGTACTCAAGCCGACGTTGCCCAGTTCATCGGCCTGTTCGGCGCGCGCCGTGTATTCGCCGTTTTTGAGCCCTTCCACGGTCGTCGACCAGTGCCCGCCGCTCGCTGTCGCTTTGCCCGTCTTCTTGAGCGTGCCTGCCACCGTGCTGCCTTCGAATACCTTGACCGTCACCGTCGTAGAATCGCCCGTAAGGGTGCCGGCAGCGCCTTCGAACAGCACCGACGAACTACTCGTGGAGCTGCCGTTTGCAGGCGCGGTCATTGTGACAGCGGGCGGAGTCGTGTTGACCGTAAAGGTCACTTCGCTCTTGCCGATGAAGCCGCCGGTCTCTGCCTGTTCGGCGCGCACGGTATATGTGCCGCCTTTCAAATTGCCAAAGCTCGTGTTCCAATGTCCACCGCTGGAGACTGTCGCTTTGTGCGTTTCTTCAAGCGTGGCGCCTTTGTACAGCGCCACCGTAACGGTGGCCGAGTCCTGCGGCGCAGTGCCCGCTGACCCTTCGACCGTCTGAGATTCCTTGTTCGTCGAGCCGCCATCAGCCGGAGAGGTGATGGTGACCGGCGGGAGCGGATAGACGGTCAGCGTGGCGGCTCCGCTCGGAGTCGATCCCTCTTCGTTGGTGAAGACGGCGCGGTACTCGTTACCGCTCTCAGCAGTGGTCACATCTTCGATCTCCAGTTTGGTGGCCACGCCTCCGATTTCCACTTCTTCCGTGCTCACGCCCGATGCATTCGTCCACGTTTTTCCGTTGTCGCTCGAGACCTGCCACTGCACCTGGGGCGTGGGCACCCCTGAGGCTTCGGCCGAGAACACGACGCTCTGCCCGACCAGGGCGGTCACGGGTCCGGGGGAGCGCTCGACTGACGGGATCGAGTACACGGTCAGCGTCGCCGCTTCGGTCCGTTCTTCGCCGGCCGCGTTCTTGAACACGGCTCGATACAGATGACCGCTGTCGGACAGAGCTGGATGTTCGATCGTCAAGGTTTCCGACGTGGCTTCCGAAACATTGGTGAACGTTTTGCCTTTGTTGGTCGAGACTTCCCACTGCACTTTGGGCGAGGGGTTCCCGACGGCTGAAGCGGTGAAGCTCGCGCGTTCTCCCGCCACAACCGTGCTATCGGTCGGTTGGCGCACGATCCTGGGGACCGACTCGACTGTCAGGGTGACTTCGTTGCTCGTCGCAGTGCCGACCTTGTTTTTGAAGACGGCGCGATAGGTGTTGCCGTTCTGGAGGCTCGTGCTGGGTTTCAGCGTCAAAG
This sequence comes from uncultured Solirubrobacteraceae bacterium, assembly GCA_963767655.1. GTDB lineage: Bacteria > Actinomycetota > Thermoleophilia > Solirubrobacterales > Solirubrobacteraceae > Palsa-744. The sequence goes on from CAVYET010000006.1 coordinate 108,200, forward strand.
TTTCGGAGGTGGCACCCGACACTTCTTCCCATGACCCCCCGCTCGGCCGGACCCACCATTGAACCGTCGGCTTCGGTTCGCCCGACGCCTTGGCGGTGAACGTCGCGGTGGCTGGTTCGATCACCGTGGTGCTGCTCGGCTGCTGTTCGATCGACGGAACGGCGTTGACCGTCAAGGTCGCCGGGTTGGTGGTTGCTTCGCCGGCCGCGTTCGTAAATTTGGCCCGAAACTTGTACCCGCTCTCGAAGACGGTGGTGGGTTCGACCACCAGGGTGTCCGACGTCGCGCTGGGTACGCCTATGAAGTGCACGCCGTCTTCGGCGACTTCCCACTGGACGCTGGGTGCGGGATTTCCCGAGGCCGCTGCCGTGAAGGTGGCGGCGTTCGGTTCGGTCGCTTCCACGTTGGCAGGCTGAAGCGTGATTTTCGGTGATTCCGCGGAGGCCCATGCGACGCCCACAGGGCCCGCGGCGGCAATCGCGAGCAGGGCGACAAGCACTCCAAGGAGTATGCGCCCTCGAGCTAGCCCAGGCCCCCGGCGTCTCATTTGACCGCTCGCAAGAATGTCACGTTCCATCACCCGCCTCCATGCTCGATGGGACGGCCAACCGATGCCCGGTGTCCGCCGCCATCCATGATATGCGAAGCTTGACCTCAAGACTACAGGGTTTGGCGAGATTTGGCACGCGCGCCAGCCACTAATGTGACCATCGCGCCCTGGCTACGCGGCGGCGGGTCGTGCGGCCGGCTGACAGTCGGGACCGCGCTGCTGTTGTGAGCTGGCAACAGGGGACTCTCAAGAGGCCGAGAGCGCCGCCGTTTTGCAGGCACAGAGCCAAATCTACGCCTCGAGGGAGCGGCGAGCGAGAGCCAGCGATGACGCCTGCGGGGCGCTTGACAGGCCGTGGTCGATCGGCGACGATCGCATAGCTGTGATTTGGTGCGGAAGAGGGAGATTTCCGCACCTCTGACGAGAAATAAGTAGGTTTTCATATGACACCGCTCCGTGCGCGGTTTCGCGCATCAAGCGGCTTTGGGGTGCTGCGATCTCGCTGGCACCGGCGGCTGGAACGCCCTCAACGAACACTTTCGACGGCGCCCGTGTCCGCACGGTTGAAGACGGCGACAGCTAAGCTAGACCGACCTACCCGTGGTGCGCTCTCGCGGCGCGGGCGGCCCGATGGTGGTTTCCGTGGTGGTGGCTTCTCTTGCTTGCGTCGCGGCTTCCCTTGCTTGCGTCGCGGCTTCCCTGTCCTCCATGCGAGTCGCCCTGCGCCCCATCGCCGCGCCGCTCTCGTCGATCCGCGCGCCCGTGCAGGTGATTGTGTTCACGCACCACGCCGAACAGTTCCTCTTCTATCCATTCCGCTCCTTCTATCCATTCCGCTCCTTCCAGCCATTCCGCTTCTTCCAGCCATTCCCCTTCTCCGGCCCATTCTTCTTCGATTACGCCGGTGGTCCCGTTGGGGCCGAGGTTGGTGCTCCAGCCCGTCCACCAGTTTTCAGGGGTCTGTTCTGCGCCGCTGACGGCGTCGTTGCCGTCGGAGATCAGAAAGTAGGCGGCGAGGTCGTATTCGAGGCTGTGCGGGTCGCCCTTGTTGCCATCCATCACCACGCCGCGACCCAGGGCGTGGATCTCGTCCACGTAGGCGAGCAACGCGTTCAGCGACCAGGGGCCGCCCCCGCCGGTCAGCCCCGAGTCGTTGGCGCCGCGCTCGAGGTTGATCAGGTCGGCGGAGGAGAGCTCGCTGCGGATGTCGGGGTCTGAGCTGCCGGCGTGTTCGTCGGCGAACCAGATCACGTTGTGGACGATTTCGATGCCCGGCAGCGCCGCCAGTACTGGCGGAAGGCCGGGTTTGAGATGTCCCCCGCGTACTGCGGACAGCTGCCACCGGAGCATCCGAAGGGGATGTAGAGCTTGTTGCCGGCGGCGTGCTAAGCCCTCCAAGGGCCCAAGCGGTGGAACGTGCGCAGAGCGCTCGATGCAGAACCCTTGACCTCCTTGACGAGGGTGCGTACCGGCCAAGATAGCTCGATCGGCAGTTGCGTGTCGCGCGCCCCTCCCGGCGTTTCCGTTCGGCGCGGGCGCGACGCCGACGCCGCTACCAACGGCGTTAGGGAATTGCAGCTAGCCGGCGTGCTCGGCGTTCTCGACACCAAATGGGAAACCAGCCCGGTGGGGGCGGCGCTGCATGCGGGCCATCACCACCTCTGCCATGCAAAGCATTCGTCGCCCTGCCTGCCGGATCGCAAGCCCAGCCGGGCGACGCTCGAGCTCCTCGATGGCCTGCTCGAGCAACGCGACCGACCTCGCGAGGCTTTCGATCGTCGCGGTCGGGGGGTCGCCGGGGCCTTCGGCGAGCACGGCGCTGACACGCCGGGTGCTCGGGAATATCGGCAGCGCCGCCTTCACCCATAGTTCACCGGCGCGGCGATGCGACCAGCGCGAGCAGCTGCGCAGCTCGGCAAGCCGTTCATCGCCCGCGACGATGCGTGCCAGCAGGCGTTCGACCTCGGGTGTGGTCTCCTCGATGTCGAAGCTCGGATAGAGCCCGACCGTTCTGATCGGCCGGGCGGGGGTCGCGTAGCCGGGCCCGTAGCGATGGTCGCGGAGGAACTCGTGAGCGGGGCTAGGCGCGGGAAACCTTCGTCCGTGCAGCGAGACCTCGCCCAGCGGTGCGATGAAGCTCTCGGGAAATGCCAGGCGCGAGACCATACCCGGCCACGCGTAGTCGGTGTCCTCCAGCGGTATCAGCAACCCATCCCGCAGCTGCCAGGGAAACAGGTCGACCCGTGTTGAGTTCGCCTCGCTGTAGAGGATCTGGATGACCCCCGGATGGCTCCCGTCGAGGCGATGACCGGCCGCGGCGACCTCGTCCGCGAGGGCGAGCACCGACGCCTCCTCGTGATGCAATATGCCGAAGTCGGAGTCTGCGTCCCACGGAATCAACTCGCCCTCGCGCACCGCTCCGAGCAACGATCCGTAGTCGAGCCAGTGCACGATCCCGTGGCGGGCGAGCAGGTCGCTCGTGAACCCGATTAGCTCGAGCAGGTGCGCGGTGCAGCATGCTGGCCTTACCGAGTCTTTGCCCCAGTTCCAGAAGTCGCAAGCACGAGTGAGCCGCGTGCACGGCGGGCGTGAGGTGCTCCCCATATCTTGCCCCGAGCCTAGCAACCACCCCGATAGCACCAAGCTCCCCGGCGAGCGACCTCTTGCTGTGACACACTAGCCGTCAGCAGTTGTCAGTGTGGGCCGGCGCCCCACGGTCCCCGCGGAAGGAGAAGCGCTGATGCAGGCGATCATATTGGCGGCGGGCTACGGACGTCGAATGCGACCACTCTCTGACAGCAGCCACAAGGCGCTGCTGCCGATCGGATCCACGACGATCCTCGCTCGGATCGTTGACGGTCTTCGAGAGATCGCCATCGAGGATATAACCGTCGTGACGGGGTACCGAGCCGGCGACATCGAGCGTTACCTGGGCGAGCATTATCCCGAAACGCGGTTCCAGTTCGTCAACAATGATCGATACCACGAGACCAACAACATCGTGTCGCTGTCGATGGGACTCGAGCAGATGCAGCTCGAGGGCGATCTCGTGCTGGTCGAGTGCGATCTGCTGTTCGAGCCTCGCCTCCTGCGGCGGCTGCTGACACCCGGCGCCGGCAACATCGCCCTCGTCGACCACTACCGCACGGGCATGGACGGAACGGTCGTTTCTGTATCCGACGGGCTCGTACGTCAGGTCTTCCCACCACACCTGCAGGGACCGGACTTCCAGTACGCAGATAAGTACAAGACACTCAACATCTATCGCTTCAGGCGCGACTTCTGCATCAACACGTTGGCGCCGCTGGTCAGGGTCTATGCCGAGCGAGTCGACGCCAACTCCTACTACGAGCTCGTCCTCGGGATGCTCGCCAATGTCCCTGAGCAGCAGATCGCGGCCGAGGTCGTGGACGGTGAGCTGTGGGCCGAGGTCGATGACCCCAACGACCTCGCGGCGGCTCGCTTCCAGTTCGAGCCGGATCGACGTGCCGAGATCCTCGACCGGACTTTCGGCGGGCAGTGGAGCTTGGATGTGCTCGACTTCTCCTTCATGCGGAACAGCTACTTCCCAACCGAGGGCATGCTCGCGGCGATGCGACACGCTCTGCCGGCGTTGATGAAACGGTACGGCTCGACGCAGGAAGTGCTCAACGAGAAGCTCGGCTGGTTCTTGGGCCGAGACCCGCAGCGGCTGCAAACGCTGCACGGAGGCGCGCAGGCGTTTCCGATCCTCCGCGAGATATTCAGCGGCCGAACGATGTGCGTGCCGACGCCGACGTTCGGCGAGTACAGGCGCTTCGACAACGCTCTCCAGTATCACGATGCGCCCGGGATCGATCTCGCCGACCTGGCGCGAACGGCCGACGCCGCAGACGTCGTCGTGATTGTCAACCCCAACAACCCGACAGGAACCACGCTGCCGACGAGTGAGATCCACGCGCTCGCCGCGCAAAATCCCTCAAAGACGTTCCTCATTGATGAGTCCTTCAGTGGCTTCAGCACGGAGCCGTCGATTGAGTCGGCTCTGGAGCGCGAGCCGCTGGACAACCTTCACGTCCTAGTCAGCCTCAGCAAGGTGCTCGGCGTACCTGGGCTGCGGATCGGCTACGTCTACTCACACCACGCAGAATTCATCGACGAGGTCGGACGGCGACTTCCGATCTGGAACATGAACTCCGTCGCCGAGTACTTCCTGGAGCTCCTGTTGAAGTTCCGCCCAGAGCTACAGGCCTCCCTCGAGCAGACGGCACGCGATCGCGAGGACCTGCGGGAAACGCTGCGGCTCGTGCCGGGCATCGCGGAGGTCTACCCGAGTGGGGGCGATTTCTTGCTGGTCCGCATAGACGCGCCGGCGGCTGCCGGGCAGACCTTGAGGCGGTTGCTCCTCGCCGAGGAGGCGATCGAGGTCAAGGACGTTTCCAAGCGCATCCCCGGTGACTCCGCGCACCTGCGTCTCGCTGTGCGCAGGCCACACGAGAACCAGCTGCTGACGGACGCCTTGCGGAGCCTGCTCCCACTCGTTAAAGGTAACGTTGCGCCCGTGACGCTCGCTGGCGGCGATCGGGCCGCATCGCATTGACGAATCGACGGCGGTCACGCCGGCTCTCGATGTGCACTCATGTGCACGAATCGTCAGATCATTCGTAGGACGCGTACAGTGACATCTGCTCGCTATCCGTGCTGACCGCACCGAAGGGATTGGTCGGTCCAGAAGCGTAGGTGTTGGTGTTGTAATCCCGACTGCTCGCGACGCTATCGTAGCGGAAGCCGGCCACGCCACTTGTCGGGCCCGTCATCACGCCGATCCAGTAGTTGCCGGCAGAGAGTTTCACCGCCGAGGAGAACCGTAGTTCATACCAGCCGGCCGATTCCGTGCCGTTGAATGTCAATTGTTCGGAGACGCCCAACAGCGCGGCTGGTGCACCACCTGAGTCCGCGTAGATCACGCCCTTCAGCACCTGCTGACCAGAGTTCCCCGTCGGTTGCAGATAGATGCTGAGCTTCGTGACAGATGCGGCTTCGGACAGCGCGTAACGGTTGACTCGCTTGCGTTCGGAGGCAAACGTGTCCGAGGAGGCCCCCACGGTCGTCTTTCCAAAGGTGCCGGAGCTGCCGGAGGTCGATGAGCTCCCCCGTGAATACTGCGAGATGCTCTTGGTCCCTTTGTTTGCCACGTAGACTGTACGACCATCCGGACTGATGGTGATCCCGTACGGTTCGCCCGTTTCGATCGACGCAGGACTGAGCGGAGTGAGCGCACCCGTTTCTGTGTTACGGCTGTACTCCGAGATCGACTTGCTCCCGTCGTTGGTTACGTAGACCGAGCGGTCATCCGCGCTCACCCCGATCTCAAACGGTTCGAGACCCGTTTTTATGGTCGCAGGACTGAGCGGCGTTAGCTTACCGGTTTCGGCATTGCGGCTGTACTGGGATACCGTTTCGCTCTGAGCGTTGGCCACATAGACGGACTTGTTGTCAGGACTGATGGCTATCCCGTGTACTTCTTCACCTGCTGCGACGGTGGCGGGACTTAGGGGTGTCAGCGCGCCGGTTTCGGAGTTGCGACTGTACTGAGAGACTGATTCGCCATACCGATTGGGTACGTAGACGAACTTGCCGTCGTTGCTCATGACGATCCCGTCGGGGTTTTTCCCAGTCGACACCGTGGCAGGCGACAAGGGTGTAAGCGCGCCGGTTTCCGTGTTGCGACTGTACTGCGAGATGGATTCGGAATAGTAGTTTGTGACATAGACCGATTTGCCGTTGGGACTCACCACTATGCCATGCCCCCCAGTCCCAGATTCGACGGTAGCGGGACTGAGCGGCGTAAGCTTACCGGTTTCCGTGTTGCGACTGAACTGTGAAACTTTGCTTGAGCCTACTTCCGTAAAGTCTGTTACATAGAAAGATTTGCCATCGGGGCTGATGGCGATGGAGCGAGAGGGTGCCGCCGTTTCGACCGTGGCAGGACTGAGCGGCGTCAGCGCACCTGTTTCAGTGTTGCGGCTGAACTCCGAAATGGACTGGTTGAACTCGTACCCGACATAGACGAATCTGCCGTCCGGACTGACGACGACGGCAATCGGTTCGGTCAGCACTTCTACGGTCAGGGGTGAAAGGGGCGTGAGGCTGCCCAACACTTCCGAGCCGCTGGCAACGACCGCCGTGTGTTCGGAGCTCGCCGGGCTGCTCGGCCCGGCGGCGTTGGACGCCGTGACTGCGACTCGCAGCGTCGAGCCCACGTCCGCCGTGGCCGCTTTGTATGTCTTTTCGGTCGCTCCCGAGATCGCCGCGCAGCTGGTCCCGCCGGAGTTGCAGCGCTGCCACTGGTAGGCGAAGCTGGTCGGGTTTTCGGTCCATTCGCCGTTGCTCGCGGTCAGCGTCTGGCCGACTTCGGCGGTCCCGGAGATCACGGGCGGCGTGCCGGTCTGGACCGGCGGAGACGGGGCCGTCACGACCGCCGTGTGTTCGGAGCTCGCCGGGCTGCTCGGCCCGGCGGCGTTGGACGCCGTGACTGCGACTCGCAGCGTCGAGCCCACGTCCGCCGTGGCCGCCTTGTATGTCTTTTCGGTCGCTCCCGAGATCGCCGCGCAGCTGGTCCCGCCGGAGTTGCAGCGCTGCCACTGGTAGGCGAAGCTGGTCGGGTTTTCGGTCCATTCGCCGTTGCTCGCGGTCAGCGTCTGGCCGACTTCGGCGGTCCCGGAGATGTTCGGCTTCGTGACGTTGCCCGGCGGCGAGGACGGTCCGGCTGTCGAGTAGGTCGCATAGATCGACATCTCCTCGCTGTCGGTCGTGGGTGTCCCGAACGGGTTGCTCGGTCCGGAGGTGTATGTGTTGGTGTTGTAGTCGCGGCTGTTCGTCACGCTGGTGTAGCGGAAGCCTGCCACGCCACTGGATTCGCCCGTGATGATCCCGATCCAGTAGTTGCCGGCGGCGAGGCTGAGCGGGGTAGCGAAGTTGAGTTCATACCAGCCGGCGACGTTCGTGCTTTTGAACGTCAGAGGAGTCGAGGTGCCGAGCAGTGTGGTGGGGGCACCGGCGGATTCGGCGTACACGACGCCCTCGATCAGCTGCTGTCCGGAATTCGAGGTCGGGGCGAGATAGATGCTCAGTTTGCTGACCGAGCCGGCGGTGGACAGCGCATAGCGGTTCACGCGCTTGCGATTCGCTGCGAAGGTGTCCGAGGAGCCGCCCACGGTCGTCGTGCCGAACGTCTGGGGAGCCTGGGCTGACTGGATGACCGCCGTGTGTTCGGAGCTCGCCGGGCTGCTCGGCCCGGCGGCGTTGGACGCCGTGACTGCGACTCGCAGCGTCGAGCCCACGTCCGCCGTGGCCGCTTTGTATGTCTTTTCGGTCGCTCCCGAGATCGCCGCGCAGCTGGTCCCGCCGGAGTTGCAGCGCTGCCACTGGTAGGCGTATTTGGTGGGGCTTTCGGTCCATTCGCCGTTGCTCGCGGTCAGGGTCTGGCCGACTTCGGCGGTCCCGGAGATCACGGGCGGCGTGCCGGTCTGGACCGGCGGAGACGGGGCCGTCACGACCGCCGTGTGTTCGGAGCTCGCCGGGCTGCTCGGCCCGGCGGCGTTGGACGCCGTGACTGCGACTCGCAGCGTCGAGCCCACGTCCGCCGTGGCCGCTTTGTATGTCTTTTCGGTCGCTCCCGAGATCGCCGCGCAGCTGGTCCCGCCGGAGTTGCAGCGCTGCCACTGGTAGGCGAAGCTGGTCGGGTTTTCGGTCCATTCGCCGTTGCTCGCGGTCAGCGTCTGGCCGACTTCGGCGGTCCCGGAGATCACGGGCGGCGTGCCGGTCTGGACCGGCGGAGACGGGGCCGTCACGACCGCCGTGTGTTCGGAGCTCGCCGGGCTGCTCGGCCCGGCGGCGTTGGACGCCGTGACTGCGACTGCGCAGCGTCGAGCCCCACGTCCGCCGTGGCCGCCTTGTATGTCTTTTCGGTCGCTCCCGAGATCGCCGCGCAGCTGGTCCCGCCGGAGTTGCAGCGCTGCCACTGGTAGGCGAAGCTGGTCGGGTTTTCGGTCCATTCGCCGTTGCTCGCGGTCAGCGTCTGGCCGACTTCGGCGGTCCCGGAGATGTTCGGCTTCGTGACGTTGCCCGGCGGCGAGGACGGTCCGGCTGTCGAGTAGGTCGCATAGATCGACATCTCCTCGCTGTCGGTCGTGGGTGTCCCGAACGGGTTGCTCGGTCCGGAGGTGTATGTGTTGGTGTTGTAGTCGCGGCTGTTCGTCACGCTGGTGTAGCGGAAGCCTGCCACGCCACTGGATTCGCCCGTGATGATCCCGATCCAGTAGTTGCCGGCGGCGAGGCTGAGCGGGGTAGCGAAGTTGAGTTCATACCAGCCGGCGACGTTCGTGCTTTTGAACGTCAGAGGAGTCGAGGTGCCGAGCAGTGTGGTGGGGGCACCGGCGGATTCGGCGTACACGACGCCCTCGATCAGCTGCTGTCCGGAATTCGAGGTCGGGGCGAGATAGATGCTCAGTTTGCTGACCGAGCCGGCGGTGGACAGCGCATAGCGGTTCACGCGCTTGCGATTCGCTGCGAAGGTGTCCGAGGAGCCGCCCACGGTCGTCGTGCCGAACGTCTGGGGAGCCTGGGCTGACTGGATGACCGCCGTGTGTTCGGAGCTCGCCGGGCTGCTCGGCCCGGCGGCGTTGGACGCCGTGACTGCGACTCGCAGCGTCGAGCCCACGTCCGCCGTGGCCGCTTTGTATGTCTTTTCGGTCGCTCCCGAGATCGCCGCGCAGCTGGTCCCGCCGGAGTTGCAGCGCTGCCACTGGTAGGCGTATTTGGTGGGGCTTTCGGTCCATTCGCCGTTGCTCGCGGTCAGGGTCTGGCCGACTTCGGCGGTCCCGGAGATCACGGGCGGCGTGCCGGTCTGGACCGGCGGAGACGGGAGAACAATGGCGGTGTGTTCGGAGCTCACCGGGCTGCTCGAGCCGGCTGTGTTGGACGCCGTGACCGCGACTCGCAGCGTCGAGCCCACGTCCGCCGTGGCCGCTTTGTATGTCTTTTCGGTCGCTCCCGACATCGCCGAGCAGCTGGTCCCGCCGGAGTTGCAGCGCTGCCACTGGTAGACGTATTTGGTGGGGCTTTCGGTCCATTCGCCGTCGCTCGCGGTCAGGGTCTGGCCGATCTGAGCAGTTCCTTCGGCCTGCGGGAGAACGACGTTGGACGGAGGCGACGCTGGCGCCACGACCGGAGTGTGTTCGGAGGTTGCCGGTTCTGAAACTCCGACGCCGTTGGACGCCGTGACGACAACTCTAAGCGTCGAGCCCAGGTCCGCTGAGACTGCCGTGTATGTGTGCGTCGTGGCCAGGGCGATCGCCACGCATTTGGCTCCGCTCGAGTCGCACCGCTCCCACTGGTAGGTGTAGGTGGTCGGTTTTTCGGTCCATTCGCCGTTGCTCGCGGTCAACGTCTGGCCGGTCTCGGCGGCGCCGGAGATCTTCGGCAATTCCTTCATTTTCGGCCGCGACGGCGGCACGAAGGCGGCCTGAGCGGATAGAGCGGGGGCCGACGTGCCAGTGGCATTCGTCGCGCTGACGGCGATCTTGAGCGTCGAGCCGACATCGGCTTCCGTTACCAGGTAGGTGTGTTCAGTAGCACCGGAGATCGCCGCGCAGTTGGTGCCGCTTTCGTTGCAGCGCTGCCACTGGTAGGCGAATTTCGTAGGGCTTTCGGTCCATTCGCCGTTGCTCGCCGTCAGCGTCTGGCCGGTCTGGGCGGTGCCCGAGATCGTGGGCAGTTCCTTGTTGACCGGCTTGGAGGCCGAGATGACGGCGCTGGCCGCAGAAGTAGCCGCTGTTTCCCCGGCGGTGTTCTTGGCGGTCACGCTGACCTTCAGCGTGGATCCGACGTCGGCTGAGCCTCCGCTATAGGTCTTTTCTTTTGCCCCTGAGATCGCCGCGCAGCTTTCGCCGCTCGAGTTGCAGCGCAGCCACTGGTAGGTGAAGCTCGTGGGACTTTCGGTCCATTCGCCGTTGCTGGCGGTCAGCGTCTGTCCAGACTGGGTCGTCCCTTCGATCTTCGGCGGCTGGACGTTGGTGGGCTTGCCAGGCTGAATGAAGGCCAACTGTACGGAGGTCGCGGGAGGCGAGGAGCCAGCCGAGTTCGTGGCGGTGACCGTGATCTTTACCGTCGAGCCCACGTCCACCGGGCCGGGGGTATAGGTCTGTTCTGTCGCTCCCGAGATCGCCGCGCAGCTTCCGCCTTCGCTGTTGCAGCGCAGCCACTGGAAGGTGAAGCTTGTCGGGCTTTCGGTCCAGGTGCCGGTGCTCGCGTCCAATTTGCCCCCTGAGCGCGCGGTCCCGGCGATTTCTGGCAGCGTTACGTTGGCAGGTGGTATGGCCTGAACGACAGCCGTAGGTTCGGAGGTCGCCGGAACAGAGGCGCCAGCGGTGTTCGACGCCGTCACAATCACTCGAAGTGTCGAACCCACGTCGGCCGAGACGGCTTTATAGGTCTGCGCGGTCGCCGTGGCGATTGCAGCGCAACTGCCTCCACTTGTATTGCAGCGCTCCCATTCATAGCTGTATGCCAACGGCGGCGTGCCCTTCCATTCGCCTACGTTCGCTTTCAGCGGTTCGCCGGACTTGGCGGTGCCTTCGATCTTTGGAAGTTTGACGTTGGTCGGCGTGGCGGCCGTGACTTCGGCGCTGGCCGGGGAGGTGGCCGGGGTCGTGCCGGCCGTGTTTTTGGCCGTGACGGTGACCTTGACGGTGTTGCCGACGTCGGCGGGGGTCAGCTTGTAGGTGGAGGCGCTGGCGCCGGAGATCGGGTTGCAGTTGTTGCCCGAGCTGTCGCAGCGCTGCCACTGGTAGGTGTAGGTGATCGGCGGGGTGCCCTTCCATTCGCCGTTTTCGGCGCTGAGGGTCTGTTCGTCCTTGGTCGTGCCGGAGATCGCCGGGAGTTTGACGTTGGTCGGCGTGGCGGCCGTGACTTCGGCGCTGGCCGGGGAGGTGGCCGGGGTCGTGCCGGCCGTGTTTTTGGCCGTGACGGTGACCTTGACGGTGTTGCCGACGTCGGCGGGGGTCAGCTTGTAGGTGGAGGCGCTGGCGCCGGAGATCGGGTTGCAGTTGTTGCCCGAGCTGTCGCAGCGCTGCCACTGGTAGGTGAAGGTGATCGGCGGGGTGCCCTTCCATTCGCCGTTTTCGGCGCTGAGGGTCTGTTCGTCCTTGGCTTCGCCTTTGATCGCCGGTTTGCCGCCGCTCGGCGGGGCGGCGACCACGACGGCGCTGGCCGGGGAGGTGGCCGGGGTCGTGCCGGCCGTGTTTTTGGCCGTGACGGTGACCTTGACGGTGTTGCCGACGTCGGCGGGGGTCAGCTTGTAGGTGGAGGCGCTGGCGCCGGAGATCGGGTTGCAGTTGTTGCCCGAGCTGTCGCAGCGCTGCCACTGGTAGGTGTAGGTGATCGGCGGGGTGCCCTTCCATTCGCCGTTTTCGGCGCTGAGGGTCTGTTCGTCCTTGGTCGTGCCGGAGATCGCCGGGAGTTTGACGTTGGTCGGCGTGGCGGCCGTGACTTCGGCGCTGGCCGGGGAGGTGGCCGGGGTCGTGCCGGCCGTGTTTTTGGCCGTGACGGTGACCTTGACGGTGTTGCCGACGTCGGCGGGGGTCAGCTTGTAGGTGGAGGCGCTGGCGCCGGAGATCGGGTTGCAGTTGTTGCCCGAGCTGTCGCAGCGCTGCCACTGGTAGGTGTAGGTGATCGGCGGGGTGCCCTTCCATTCGCCGTTTTCGGCGCTGAGGGTCTGTTCGTCCTTGGTCGTGCCGGAGATCGCCGGGAGTTTGACGTTGGTCGGCGTGGCGGCCGTGACTTCGGCGCTGGCCGGGGAGGTGGCCGGGGTCGTGCCGGCCGTGTTTTTGGCCGTGACGGTGACCTTGACGGTGTTGCCGACGTCGGCGGGGGTCAGCTTGTAGGTGGAGGCGCTGGCGCCGGAGATCGGGTTGCAGTTGTTGCCCGAGCTGTCGCAGCGCTGCCACTGGTAGGTGTAGGTGATCGGCGGGGTGCCCTTCCATTCGCCGTTTTCGGCGCTGAGGGTCTGTTCGTCCTTGGTCGTGCCGGAGATCGCCGGGAGTTTGACGTTGGTCGGCGTGGCGGCCGTGACTTCGGCGCTGGCCGGGGAGGTGGCCGGGGTCTTGCCGGCCGTGTTTTTGGCCGTGACGGTGACCTTGACGGTGTTGCCGACGTCGGCGGGGGTCAGCTTGTAGGTGGAGGCGCTGGCGCCGGAGATCGGGTTGCAGTTGTTGCCCGAGCTGTCGCAGCGCTGCCACTGGTAGGTGTAGGTGATCGGCGGGGTGCCCTTCCATTCGCCGTTTTCGGCGCTGAGGGTCTGTTCGTCCTTGGTCGTGCCGGAGATCGCCGGGAGTTTGACGTTGGTCGGCGTGGCGGCCGTGACTTCGGCGCTGGCCGGGGAGGTGGCCGGGGTCTTGCCGGCCGTGTTTTTGGCCGTGACGGTGACCTTGACGGTGTTGCCGACGTCGGCGGGGGTCAGCTTGTAGGTGGAGGCGCTGGCGCCGGAGATCGGGTTGCAGTTGTTGCCCGAGCTGTCGCAGCGCTGCCACTGGTAGGTGTAGGTGATCGGCGGGGTGCCCTTCCATTCGCCGTTTTCGGCGCTGAGGGTCTGTTCGTCCTTGGTCGTGCCGGAGATCGCCGGGAGTTTGACGTTGGTCGGCGTGGCGGCCGTGACTTCGGCGCTGGCCGGGGAGGTGGCCGGGGTCGTGCCGGCCGTGTTTTTGGCCGTGACGGTGACCTTGACGGTGTTGCCGACGTCGGCGGGGGTCAGCTTGTAGGTGGAGGCGCTGGCGCCGGAGATCGGGTTGCAGTTGTTGCCCGAGCTGTCGCAGCGCTGCCACTGGTAGGTGTAGGTGATCGGCGGGGTGCCCTTCCATTCGCCGTTTTCGGCGCTGAGGGTCTGTTCGTCCTTGGTCGTGCCGGAGATCGCCGGGAGTTTGACGTTGGTCGGCGTGGCGGCCGTGACTTCGGCGCTGGCCGGGGAGGTGGCCGGGGTCGTGCCGGCCGTGTTTTTGGCCGTGACGGTGACCTTGACGGTGTTGCCGACGTCGGCGGGGGTCAGCTTGTAGGTGGAGGCGCTGGCGCCGGAGATCGGGTTGCAGTTGTTGCCCGAGCTGTCGCAGCGCTGCCACTGGTAGGTGTAGGTGATCGGCGGGGTGCCTTCCCATTCGCCGTCTTCAGCCGTCAGGGTCTGTTCGTCCTGGGCTTCGCCTTTGATCGCCGGCAGCGCCTTGTTGACGGGCCCGGTGGCCGTGACTTCGGCGCTGGCCGAGGAGGTGGCCGGGGTTTCCCCGGCGGCGTTCTTGGCCGTGACGATCACCTTCAGCGTGGAGTTGACGTCGGCGGGGGTCAGCTCGTAGGTCGAGGCGCTGGCGCCGGAGATGTCCAGGCAGCCTTCGCCGAGGGCGTCGCAGTCCTGCCACTGGTAGGTGTAGGTGATCGTCGGGGTGCCTTCCCATTCGCCGTTTGTGGCGCTCAGGGTCTTGCCGTCCTGGGTGATGCCTTCGACCTGGGGGAGCTTGGTGTTGACGGGTGGCGCGGGCAGGACTTCGGCGCTGGCCGAGGTGGCGGAGGTTTCCCCGGCGGCGTTCTTGGCCGTGACGGTGACCTTCAGGGTGTTGCCGACGTCGGCCAGCACGGCTGTGTAGTGCTGTTCGGTCGCGCCGGAGATCGGGTTGCAGTTGTTGCCCGAGCTGTCGCAGCGCTGCCACTGGTAGGTGTAGGTGATCGGCGGGGTGCCTTCCCATTCGCCGTTTGTGGCCGTCAGGGTCTGGCCTTCCTGGGCGGTGCCTTGGACCTGCGGGAGTTCGGTGTTGGCGGGCCCAGTGGCCGTGACTTCGGCGCTGGCCGGGGAGGTGGCCGGGGTTTCCCCGGCCGCGTTCTTGGCCGTGACGGTGACCTTTAGCGTGGAGTCGACGTCGGCGGGGGTCAGCTTGTAGGTGGAGGCGGTCGCGCCTGAGTCGGTGCAGTTGTTGCCCGAGCTGTCGCAGCGCTGCCACTGGTAGGTGTAGGTGATCGGCGGGGTGCCCTTCCATTCGCCGTTTTCGGCGCTGAGGGTCTGTTCGTCCTTGGTCGTGCCGGAGATCGCCGGGAGTTTGACGTTGGTCGGCGTGGCGGCCGTGACTTCGGCGCTGGCGGGGGAGGTGGCCGGGGTCGTGCCGGCCGTGTTTTTGGCCGTGACGGTGACCTTGACGGTGTTGCCGACGTCGGCGGGGGTCAGCTTGTAGGTGGAGGCGCTGGCGCCGGAGATCGGGTTGCAGTTGTTGCCCGAGCTGTCGCAGCGCTGCCACTGGTAGGTGTAGGTGATCGGCGGGGTGCCCTTCCATTCGCCGTTTTCGGCGCTGAGGGTCTGTTCGTCCTTGGTCGTGCCGGAGATCGCCGGGAGTTTGACGTTGGTCGGCGTGGCGGCCGTGACTTCGGCGCTGGCCGGGGAGGTGGCCGGGGTCGTGCCGGCCGTGTTTTTGGCCGTGACGGTGACCTTGACGGTGTTGCCGACGTCGGCGGGGGTCAGCTTGTAGGTGGAGGCGCTGGCGCCGGAGTCGGGTTGCAGTTGTTGCCCGAGCTGTCGCAGCGCTGCCACTGGTAGGTGTAGGTGATCGGCGGGGTGCCTTCCCATTCGCCGTCTTCAGCCGTCAGGGTCTGTTCGTCCTGGGCTTCGCCTTTGATCGCCGGCAGCGCCTTGTTGACGGGCCCGGTGGCCGTGACTTCGGCGCTGGCCGAGGAGGTGGCCGGGGTTTCCCCGGCGGCGTTCTTGGCCGTGACGATCACCTTCAGCGTGGAGTTGACGTCGGCGGGGGTCAGCTCGTAGGTCGAGGCGCTGGCGCCGGAGATGTCCAGGCAGCCTTCGCCGAGGGCGTCGCAGTCCTGCCACTGGTAGGTGTAGGTGATCGTCGGGGTGCCTTCCCATTCGCCGTTTGTGGCGCTCAGGGTCTTGCCGTCCTGGGTGATGCCTTCGACCTGGGGGAGCTTGGTGTTGACGGGTGGCGCGGGCAGGACTTCGGCGCTGGCCGAGGTGGCGGAGGTTTCCCCGGCGGCGTTCTTGGCCGTGACGGTGACCTTCAGGGTGTTGCCGACGTCGGCCAGCACGGCTGTGTAGTGCTGTTCGGTCGCGCCGGAGATCGGGTTGCAGTTGTTGCCCGAGCTGTCGCAGCGCTGCCACTGGTAGGTGTAGGTGATCGGCGGGGTGCCTTCCCATTCGCCGTTTGTGGCCGTCAGGGTCTGGCCTTCCTGGGCGGTGCCTTGGACCTGCGGGAGTTCGGTGTTGGCGGGCCCAGTGGCCGTGACTTCGGCGCTGGCCGGGGAGGTGGCCGGGGTTTCCCCGGCCGCGTTCTTGGCCGTGACGGTGACCTTCAGCGTGGAGTTGACGTCGGCGGGGGTCAGCTTGTAGGTGGAGGCGCTGGCGCCTTCGATGTCGGTGCAGTTGTTGCCCGAGCTGTCGCAGCGCTGCCACTGGTAGGTGTAGGTGATCGGCGGGGTGCCCTTCCATTCGCCGTTTTCGGCGCTGAGGGTCTGTTCGTCCTTGGTCGTGCCGGAGATCGCCGGGAGTTTGACGTTGGTCGGCGTGGCGGCCGTGACTTCGGCGCTGGCCGGGGAGGTGGCCGGGGTTTCCCCGGCCGTGTTCTTGGCCGTGACGATCACCTTCACGGTGGAGCCGACGTCGGCGGGGGTCAGGCCGTAGGTGGAGGCGCTGGCGCCGGAGATCGGGTTGCAGTTGTTGCCCGAGCTGTCGCAGCGCTGCCACTGGTAGGTGAAGCTCGTCGGGCTTTCGGTCCACGTGCCGTCTTCGGCCGTCAGGGTCTGTTCGTCTTGGGCGGTGCCCGAGATCGCCGGGCCTTCGCCTTCCACGACAGCCGGGGCGCTCGCGACCACGACGGCGCTGGCCGGGGAGGTGGCCGGGGTTTCCCCGGCCGTGTTCTTGGCCGTGACGATCACCTTCACGGTGGAGCCGACGTCTCCGGGGGTCAGGCCGTAGGTGGAGGCGCTGGCGCCTTGGATGTCGGTGCAGTTGTTGCCCGAGCTGTCGCAGCGCTGCCACTGGTAGGTGAAGGTGATCGGCGGGGTGCCTTCCCATTCGCCGTCTTCAGCCGTCAGGGTCTGTTCGTCCTGGGCTTCGCCTTTGATCGCCGGCAGCGCCTTGTTGACGGGCCCGGTGGCCGTGACTTCGGCGCTGGCCGAGGAGGTGGCCGGGGTTTCCCCGGCGGCGTTCTTGGCCGTGACGATCACCTTCAGCGTGGAGTTGACGTCGGCGGGGGTCAGCTCGTAGGTCGAGGCGCTGGCGCCGGAGATGTCCAGGCAGCCTTCGCCGAGGGCGTCGCAGTCCTGCCACTGGTAGGTGTAGGTGATCGTCGGGGTGCCTTCCCATTCGCCGTTTGTGGCGCTCAGGGTCTTGCCGTCCTGGGTGATGCCTTCGACCTGGGGGAGCTTGGTGTTGACGGGTGGCGCGGGCAGGACTTCGGCGCTGGCCGAGGTGGCGGAGGTTTCCCCGGCGGCGTTCTTGGCCGTGACGGTGACCTTCAGGGTGTTGCCGACGTCGGCCAGCACGGCTGTGTAGTGCTGTTCGGTCGCGCCGGAGATCGGGTTGCAGTTGTTGCCCGAGCTGTCGCAGCGCTGCCACTGGTAGGTGTAGGTGATCGGCGGGGTGCCTTCCCATTCGCCGTTTGTGGCCGTCAGGGTCTGGCCTTCCTGGGCGGTGCCTTGGACCTGCGGGAGTTCGGTGTTGGCGGGCCCAGTGGCCGTGACTTCGGCGCTGGCCGGGGAGGTGGCCGGGGTTTCCCCGGCCGCGTTCTTGGCCGTGACGGTGACCTTCAGCGTGGAGTTGACGTCGGCGGGGGTCAGCTTGTAGGTGGAGGCGCTGGCGCCTTCGATGTCGGTGCAGTTGTTGCCCGAGCTGTCGCAGCGCTGCCACTGGTAGGTGTAGGTGATCGTCGGGGTGCCCTTCCATTCGCCGTTTTCGGCGCTGAGGGTCTGTTCGTCCTTGGTCGTGCCGGAGATCGCCGGGAGTTTGACGTTGGTCGGCGTGGCGGCCGTGACTTCGGCGCTGGCCGGGGAGGTGGCCGGGGTTTCCCCGGCCGTGTTCTTGGCCGTGACGATCACCTTCACGGTGGAGCCGACGTCGGCGGGGGTCAGGCCGTAGGTGGAGGCGCTGGCGCCGGAGATCGGGTTGCAGTTGTTGCCCGAGCTGTCGCAGCGCTGCCACTGGTAGGTGAAGCTCGTCGGGCTTTCGGTCCACGTGCCGTCTTCGGCCGTCAGGGTCTGTTCGTCTTGGGCGGTGCCCGAGATCGCCGGGCCTTCGCCTTCCACGACAGCCGGGGCGCTCGCGACCACGACGGCGCTGGCCGGGGAGGTGGCCGGGGTTTCCCCGGCCGTGTTCTTGGCCGTGACGATCACCTTCAGGGTGGAGCCGACGTCTCCGGGGGTCAGGCCGTAGGTGGAGGCGCTGGCGCCTGAGATGTCGGTGCAGTTGTTGCCCGAGCTGTCGCAGCGCTGCCACTGGTAGGTGAAGGTGATCGGCGGGGTGCCTTCCCATTTGCCGTCTTCAGCCGTCAGGGTCTGTTCGTCCTGGGCTTCGCCTGTGATCGCCGGCAGCGCCTTGTTGACGGGCCCGGTGGCCGTGACTACGGCGCTGGCCGAGGAGGTGGCCGGGGTTTCCCCGGCGGCGTTCTTGGCCGTGACGATCACCTTCAGCGTGGAGCCGACGTCGGCGGGGGTCAGCTCGTAGGTCGAGGCGCTGGCGCCGGAGATGTCCAGGCAGCCTTCGCCGAGGGCGTCGCAGCCCTGCCACTGGTAGGTGTAGGTGATCGTCGGGGTGCCTTCCCAGTCGCCGTTTGTGGCGCTCAGGGTCTTGCCGTCCTGGGTGATGCCTTCGATCTGGGGGAGCTTGGTGTTGACGGGTGGCGCGGGCAGGACTTCGGCGCTGGCCGAGGTGGCGGGGGTTTCCCCGGCGGCGTTCTTGGCCGTGACGGTGACCTTCAGGGTGTTGCCGACGTCGGCCAGCACGGCTGTGTAGTGCTGTTCGGTCGCGCCGGAGATCGGGTTGCAGTTGTTGCCCGAGCTGTCGCAGCGCTGCCACTGGTAGGTGTAGGTGATCGTCGGGGTGCCTTCCCATTCGCCGTTTGTGGCCGTCAGGGTCTGGCCTTCCTGGGCGGTGCCTTGGATCTGCGGGAGTTCGGTGTTGGCGGGCCCGGTGGCCGTGACTTCGGCGCTGGCCGGGGAGGTGGCCGGGGTTTCCCCGGCCGCGTTCTTGGCCGTGACGGTGACCTTCAGCGTGGAGTCGACGTCGGCGGGGGTCAGCTTGTAGGTGGAGGCGCTGGCGCCTGAGATGTCGGTGCAGTTGTTGCCCGAGCTGTCGCAGCGCTGCCACTGGTAGGTGTAGGTGATCGGCGGGGTGCCCTTCCATTCGCCGTTTTCGGCGCTGAGGGTCTGTTCGTCCTTGGTCGTGCCGGAGATCGCCGGGAGTTTGACGTTGGTCGGCGTGGCGGCCGTGACTTCGGCGCTGGCCGGGGAGGTGGCCGGGGTCGTGCCGGCCGTGTTTTTGGCCGTGACGGTGACCTTGACGGTGTTGCCGACGTCGGCGGGGGTCAGCTTGTAGGTGGAGGCGCTGGCGCCTGCGATGTCGGTGCAGTTGTTGCCCGAGCTGTCGCAGCGCTGCCACTGGTAGGTGAAGGTGATCGGCGGGGTGCCTTCCCATTCGCCGTCTTCAGCCGTCAGGGTCTGTTCGTCCTGGGCTTCGCCTTTGATCGCCGGCAGCGCCTTGTTGACGGGCCCGGTGGCCGTGACTTCGGCGCTGGCCGAGGAGGTGGCCGGGGTTTCCCCGGCGGCGTTCTTGGCCGTGACGATCACCTTCAGCGTGGAGTTGACGTCGGCGGGGGTCAGCTCGTAGGTCGAGGCGCTGGCGCCGGAGATGTCCAGGCAGCCTTCGCCGAGGGCGTCGCAGTCCTGCCACTGGTAGGTGTAGGTGATCGTCGGGGTGCCTTCCCATTCGCCGTTTGTGGCGCTCAGGGTCTTGCCGTCCTGGGTGATGCCTTCGACCTGGGGGAGCTTGGTGTTGACGGGTGGCGCGGGCAGGACTTCGGCGCTGGCCGAGGTGGCGGAGGTTTCCCCGGCGGCGTTCTTGGCCGTGACGGTGACCTTCAGGGTGTTGCCGACGTCGGCCAGCACGGCTGTGTAGTGCTGGTCGGTCGCGCCGGAGATCGGGTTGCAGTTGTTGCCCGAGCTGTCGCAGCGCTGCCACTGGTAGGTGTAGGTGATCGTCGGGGTGCCTTCCCATTCGCCGTTTGTGGCGCTCAGGGTCTGTTCGTCCTGGGCGGTGCCTTGGATCGCGGGAGTTCGGTGTTGGCGGGCCCGGTGGCCGTGACTTCGGCGCTGGCCGGGGAGGTGGCCGGGGTTTCCCCGGCGGCGTTCTTGGCCGTGACGGTGACCTTCAGCGTGGAGTCGACGTCGGCGGGGGTCAGCTTGTAGGTGGAGGCGCTGGCGCCGGAGATGTCCATGCAGTTTTGCCGAGGGCGTCGCAGTCCTGCCACTGGTAGGTGTAGGTGATCGTCGGGGTGCCTTCCCATTCGCCGTTTGTGGCGCTCAGGGTCTTGCCGTCCTGGGTGATGCCTTCGACCTGGGGGAGCTTGGTGTTGACGGGTGGCGCGGGCAGGACTTCGGCGCTGGCCGAGGTGGCGGAGGTTTCCCCGGCGGCGTTCTTGGCCGTGACGGTGACCTTCAGGGTGTTGCCGACGTCGGCCAGCACGGCTGTGTAGTGCTGTTCGGTCGCGCCGGAGATCGGGTTGCAGTTGTTGCCCGAGCTGTCGCAGCGCTGCCACTGGTAGGTGTAGGTGATCGGCGGGGTGCCTTCCCATTCGCCGTTTGTGGCCGTCAGGGTCTGGCCTTCCTGGGCGGTGCCTTGGACCTGCGGGAGTTCGGTGTTGGCGGGCCCAGTGGCCGTGACTTCGGCGCTGGCCGGGGAGGTGGCCGGGGTTTCCCCGGCCGCGTTCTTGGCCGTGACGGTGACCTTGTCGGTGTTGCCGACGTCGGCCAGCACGGCTGTGTAGTGCTGTTCGGTCGCGCCGGAGATCGGGTTGCAGTTGTTGCCCGAGCTGTCGCAGCGCTGCCACTGGTAGGTGTAGGTGATCGGCGGGGTGCCCTTCCATTCGCCGTTTTCGGCGCTGAGGGTCTGTTCGTCCTTGGTCGTGCCGGAGATCGCCGGGAGTTTGACGTTGGTCGGCGTGGCGGCCGTGACTTCGGCGCTGGCCGGGGAGGTGGCCGGGGTTGTGCCGGCCGTGTTCTTGGCCGTGACGGTGACCTTGACGGTGGAGCCGACGTCGGCGGGGGTCAGCTTGTAGGTGGAGGCGCTGGCGCCGGAGATCGGGTTGCAGTTGTTGCCCGAGCTGTCGCAGCGCTGCCACTGGTAGGTGTAGGTGATCGGCGGGGTGCCCTTCCATTCGCCGTTTTCGGCGCTGAGGGTCTGTTCGTCCTTGGTCGTGCCGGAGATCGCCGGGAGTTTGACGTTGGTCGGCGTGGCGGCCGTGACTTCGGCGCTGGCCGGGGAGGTGGCCGGGGTCGTGCCGGCCGTGTTTTTGGCCGTGACGGTGACCTTGACGGTGTTGCCGACGTCGGCGGGGGTCAGCTTGTAGGTGGAGGCGCTGGCGCCGGAGATCGGGTTGCAGTTGTTGCCCGAGCTGTCGCAGCGCTGCCACTGGTAGGTGTAGGTGATCGGCGGGGTGCCCTTCCATTCGCCGTTTTCGGCGCTGAGGGTCTGTTCGTCCTTGGTCGTGCCGGAGATCGCCGGGAGTTTGACGTTGGTCGGCGTGGCGGCCGTGACTTCGGCGCTGGCCGGGGAGGTGGCCGGGGTCGTGCCGGCCGTGTTTTTGGCCGTGACGGTGACCTTGACGGTGTTGCCGACGTCGGCGGGGGTCAGCTTGTAGGTGGAGGCGCTGGCGCCGGAGATCGGGTTGCAGTTGTTGCCCGAGCTGTCGCAGCGCTGCCACTGGTAGGTGTAGGTGATCGGCGGGGTGCCCTTCCATTCGCCGTTTTCGGCGCTGAGGGTCTGTTCGTCCTTGGTCGTGCCGGAGATCGCCGGGAGTTTGACGTTGGTCGGCGTGGCGGCCGTGACTTCGGCGCTGGCCGGGGAGGTGGCCGGGGTCGTGCCGGCCGCGTTTTTGGCCGTGACGGTGACCTTGACGGTGTTGCCGACGTCGGCGGGGGTCAGCTTGTAGGTGGAGGCGCTGGCGCCGGAGATCGGGTTGCAGTTGTTGCCCGAGCTGTCGCAGCGCTGCCACTGGTAGGTGTAGGTGATCGGCGGGGTGCCCTTCCATTCGCCGTTTTCGGCGCTGAGGGTCTGTTCGTCCTTGGTCGTGCCGGAGATCGCCGGGAGTTTGACGTTGGTCGGCGTGGCGGCCGTGACTTCGGCGCTGGCCGGGGAGGTGGCCGGGGTCGTGCCGGCCGTGTTTTTGGCCGTGACGGTGACCTTGACGGTGTTGCCGACGTCGGCGGGGGTCAGCTTGTAGGTGGAGGCGCTGGCGCCGGAGATCGGGTTGCAGTTGTTGCCCGAGCTGTCGCAGCGCTGCCACTGGTAGGTGTAGGTGATCGGCGGGGTGCCCTTCCATTCGCCGTTTTCGGCGCTCAGGGTCTGTTCGTCCTTGGGCGTGCCTGAGATCGCCGGGAGTTTGACGTTGGTCGGCGTGGCGGCGAGCACGACGGCGGTCGGTGCCGAGACGCTCGTCGCTTCCCCGGCGGCGTTCTTGCCGGTGACGACGACCCTCAGCGTGGTGCCGACGTCGCCATGGCCGATCACATAGATCGGAGTGGTCGCGCCTTCGATGTCGTTGCAGTTGTTGCCGGAGCTGTCGCAGCGCTGCCACTGGTAGGAGAAGGTGATGGGCGGCGTGCCTTCCCAGGAACCGCTCGAGGCCGACAGCGTCTGACCGTCTTCGGCCTTGCCGAGGATGATGGGATTTTCGCCGGCCGGCGCGGCGGGGGCGACAAGCGCCGTCTGTTCCGAGACGCTCGTCGCTTCCCCGGCTGCGTTCTTGGCCGTGACGACGACCCGTAGCGTGGTGCTGACTTCTTTGGAGGTGAGCCTGTAAGCGGAGGCAGTGGCGCCCGCGATGCTCAGGCAACCTCCGCCCAGGCTGTTGCAGTCCTCCCACTGGTAGCTGAAGGTGATCGGCGGTGTGCCGCTCCATTTGCCGTTTTCGACCGTCAGGATTTCGCCGTCCTTGGCTTTCCCGGAGATCGACGGGCCTTTGACCACGGCAGGCAGGGTTGGGGCGACGGGGCCGACGGCGGGAGACGTGGCCGGGGTCGTCCCGGCCGTGTTTTTGGCCGTGACGGTGACCTTCAGGGTCGAGCCGACGTCTGCGGGGGTCAGGCCATAGGTGGAGGAGGTTGCGCCGGAGATCGGGTTGCAGTTGTTGCCCGAGCTGTCGCAGCGCTGCCACTGGTAGGTGTAGGAGAGAGTGGGAGTCCCTTTCCAGGTGCCGTTTTCGGCGCTGAGGGTCTGTTCGTCCCTGGCTTCGCCTTTGATCGCCGGGCCTTTGCCTTCCACGACGGCCGGCGGGGCGGCGGCCACGACGGCGCTCTGCGGCGAGGTGGCCGGGGTCGTCCCGGCCGTGTTTTTGGCCGTAACGGTGACCTTCAGGGTCGAGCCGACGTCGGCGGGGGTCAGGCCATAGGTGGAGGAGGTTGCGCCGGAGATCGGGTTGCAGTTGTTGCCCGAGCTGTCGCAGCGCTGCCACTGGTAGGTGTAGGTGATCGTCGGCGTGCCCTTCCATTCGCCGTTTTCGGCGCTGAGGGTCTGTTCGTCCCTGGCTTCGCCTTTGATCGCCGGTTTGCCGCCGCTTGGCGGGGCGGCGAGCACGACCGAGCTGGCCGGCGAGGTGGCCGGGGTCGTCCCGGCCGTGTTTTTGGCCGTAACGGTGACCTTCAGGGTCGAGCCGACGTCGGCGGGGGTCAGGCCGTAGGTGGAGGAGGTTGCGCCGGAGATCGGGTTGCAGTTGTTGCCCGAGCTGTCGCAGCGCTGCCACTGGTAGGTGTAGGTGATCGTCGGCGTGCCGCTCCAGGTGCCGTTTTCGGCCGTCAGAGTCTGTTCGTCCTTGGCTTCGCCTTTGATCGCCGGGCCCACTTCAGGCGAGGGCGCGAGTGCGGCGACGACGCCGGTCAATTTTGAGCCGCTAGCGGATTTCCCGGCGAGGTTCGTGCCGGTCACGACGACCAGCAGCGTCGCACCCACATCGACGTGCGCGAGGACGTATGTGGAGCTCGTCGCGCCGGATATGTTCAGGCACCCTTCACCAGAGCTGCTGCACCGCTCCCACTGATAGGTGAACGTGATCGGCGGCGTGCCCTTCCAGGTGCCGTTTTCAGCCGTGAGGGTCTGCCCGTCCTGGGCTTCGCCTTTGATCGTCGGGGCCACCGCAGCCGAGGGGGCGAGCGGCGCTATGACTCCCGTCCGTTTTGCCGCGGCCGTCCCTTCTCCCCCGCGGTTCTTGGCGGTGACGATCACCTGGACCGTCATGCCGACGTCGCTGTGGCCCAGGGCATAGATCGGACTGCTCGCTCCTTCGATGTTTTTGCAACCTTCGCCCAGGTTGTTGCAGCGCTGCCACTGATAGCTGTAGGAGAGCGGCGGCGTCCCTTCCCAGGCACCGGTGCTCGAGCCCAGTGTTTCACCGTCCACAGGTGTGCCGGTGATTTCCGGCGGTTTTACGTTGTGGGGCGGCGCGGCGAGCACAACCGGCGTCTTGGCCGTTGCAGAGCCTTCGCCGCCGACGTTCTTCGCCGTGACGATGACCTTCATGACCGTGCCCACTTCCGAAGAGCTGAGTTTGTACGTGGACGCGGTGGCGCCGGAGATGCTCAGGCAGCCTTCGCCGAGGGCGTTGCAGTCCTGCCACTGGTAGGAGTAGGTGATCGGGGGGCTGCCCGTCCAGGTACCGGTTGTGGCGGTTACGGTTTCGCCGTCGCGCACGCTGCCCGAGATCGTCGGACCTTTGCCTTCCACGACCGACGGGGGCGCGGGCGCGACGACAGCCGTCTGTGCCGAGACTGCCGGCGAAGAGGAGCCTACGGCGTTTTTGGCCGTGACGGTCACCTTGAGAGTGGTGCCGACTTCGCCTGAGCTCAATTTGTAGGTGGAGGCAGTGGCTTTTTCGATGTTTTTGCAGTTGTTGCCCGAGCTGTCGCAGTTCTGCCACTGGTAGCTGAAGCTCGTGGGGCTTTCAGTCCAGGTGCCGTTTTCGGCCGTCAATGTCTGTCCGTCTTCGGCTTTGCCCGAGATTGCCGGGCCTTTGCCTTCGGCGACGGCCGGGGTGGCGGCGCTGACGACGCTCGTCTGTTTCGAGCTTTCGGGTGTCGAGGCGCCCGTCGCGTTGGAAGAGGTGACGGCGACCCGCAGCGTCGAGCCCACGTCCGCCGGGCCGGCGGTGTAGGTCGAGGCCGTCGCGGCTTCGATGTTTTTGCAGCCTTCGCCCGAGCTGTTGCAGCGCTGCCACTGGTAGGCGTATGCCGTCGGGCTTTCGGCCCAGGAGCCCGTGGTCGCGCTCAGCGTCTGCCTGCTCTGGGCGGTCCCCGATATGGTCGGCAGGCCAATGTTGACGGGCACCCCGAGCGGTGTGTTGGCCGCGTACAGTGAGGCTTCTCGGCTGTCGGTGGAGACCGTGCCAAACGGGTTGCTCGGCCCCGAGGCATAGGCGTTGCTGTTGTAGTCGCGGCTGTTGGTGACGCTGTCGTAGCGGAAGTCCGCGACGTTGCTCGTGGGCCCTGTGATGAAGCCGATCCAGTAGCTCCCCGCCCCGAGGTTCACGGGCGTGGCGAAGGGCAGTTCATACCAGCCGGGCGCGTTCGTGCTTTTGAAGGTCAGCTGTTCGCTCACGCCCAGCAGCGTTTCCGGTTTGCCGCTTGAGTCCGAGTAGATCACGCCCTTGAACAGCTGCTGCCCGGAGGTGCCCGAGGGCTGCAGGTAGACCATGAGCCTCTGGACCAGGTGTGCCGTGGCCAGCGTGTAGCGACTGACGCGCTTGCGTTCTGCCAGAAGAGCTTCCGCGGTGCCGCCTATGCTCGTCTTGCCGAACGTGATTTCGGCCGGCTTCACCGGAGCCGTCTGTGGTTCAGAGATCGCCGGCTGCGAGGAGCCCTTGGTGTTCGTAGCGGTGACAGCTACGCGCAGCGTTTTGCCAACGTCTTCGGAGCCGGCGGTGTAGGTCTGGCCCGTAGCTGCGGAGATCGCCGCGCAGCTCGTCAGTTCTCCCCTTCCGTTGCAGCGCTTCCACTGGTAAGAGTAGGCAAACGGTTCTTCGCTCCATTCACCCGTGCTCGCGGTGAGGGTCTGTCCCGCCTGCGCCGTACCCGAGACCGTCGGCGCCACTTCGAGCGAGGGAGCTTTCGTTATTTCGTGTTCGCACCCGGGCACCGCCTTGCACACGTCCAGGCGCCCTCCGGTGATCACCTTGCCTTCCATCGAGGGCAGCTTGTCGACGTGTTCGAGGATGTCGCTCTTGAGCTGCGCGGCCGTGAGGGTGGGCGCCACCGACAGGACCAGCGCCGCGGCGCCCGACACCTGCGGGGCGGCCATCGAACCTCCCGTGAGGTAGCGGTAGCCGTTTTCGCGCATCGTCGAGTAGATGCTCACCCCGGGGGCGGCGAGCTGCACGGTGTGGGGCCCGATATTGGCCCAGCTGGGCAGTTCGTCTTTGTTGTTGCTGGCCGTGACGCAGATCTCGGTCGGCTTGTCAAAGCTGCACGGGTAGCGCTGTACGGCGACTTCATCGTTGTTGTCGCCTGTGTTGCCGGCCGAGGTCACGAACAGGATGTTGTTGGCACCGAGAACTTCGATCTCGTTTTCGAGCGCTTCCGATTTGGCGGTGCCGAAGAAGGAGTCCGAGTCGTTGACGATGCGAACGTTGACGCCTTCCTGCTTGGCGAGGACCTCGTCCTGCATCGCTTCGATCAGCGCGCTCGTTTCGCCGGCGCCAGCACCGTGCATCCACTTGACGGGGAGGATCGTCGTCTGCCAGTTCATCCCCGCGACGCCTGCTCCGTTGTTGCCCACGGCGCCCAGGATCCCTGCGACATGCGTGCCGTGGCCGTTATAGAGTTCGTCTTCGTCTTCGGGCACGCAGGTTTTGGACACGACGTTGTAGCCGTGGGTTCCCGCCGCACAGCCCAAGATCCCGCCGGGGTTCGACCAGATGTTGGCCGCCAGGTCGGGGTGGGTCAGGTCGACGCCGGTGTCGACCTCGCCGATCACGACCGAGCGGCTGCCGGTCGTTACTTTCCACGCCTTCAGGGCACCATCATCGGCCCCGGGCGTGCCGCTCAGCGATTCGCCGAGTTCCTCTTCGGAGTTCTGAGTGGGGATCGCCTGCCCTGTGTTGCTGTCTCCCCACTGCAGCGGGAACGAGGGGTCGTTGGGGGCCGCGTCCGCCGTCTCCAGGTAGTTCGGCTCGGCGTAGGCAACTCCCGGAGTACGGCGCAGGCGCCGCACGACCGAGAGCACGCTCGCCTTCGTCGGGATACGCAGCTCATAGGGGGCGAGGAATTCCTGACCCGTGACACGTCCGTGGCCGGCCGGCTTGATCGAGGGCCCTAGCTGCCTGATGCCATAGGCGCCGACCGCGCTCTGGATTGCATGGCGCTGCTGGCCCGTCACGCCCGAGCGGAAGCCGACGAGAACCGTCCCCGACCGATATTGATCGGGGTAGAAGTCGGCCGGCGCCGTCGATGGCGTGACCGCTACTCTCGGGGCAGTGCGTGCGGGGGAGGCATGGCGAGCAGCGGGGCCTTGAGCGCGCGCGGGAACCGATTCGGACGCCGGCCGCACGGACGCGAGCCCCTGCGAGCGCCGGCCGCGGCCTGGATCCCCGCTCGTGCCGATCAGCGCGGCGACGCCGGTGACGCCAACGCAGAGGGCGAGCATCGCGACTGCCGTGACTAGCCGCGCGCGTCGCCGCGCGCGGCTACGCGCGCCCGTGGTTCCGTCCTCGTTGTTCTCGCCGCCTGCCAGCCCGATCACGTGATCCATTGCCTCCATGCACAATCACTGGGGCACCGTAGTGTACGCAGACTTGAGCTTCCTGTACAAGACCGGACGCACGTTTGATACGGAAAACCCGGGAAAAACCTCACAGCGTCAGCAATCCTCGTCGGACCTTCCAATCCTCGTCGGACCTTCTGATCCTCGTCAGCCCCTGCTACTACAATCCGGCGCAATGAGACGCGCGCCATGGTAGGCCAAGATCCCTCGGCTTGCGAGCGCTACCTCGATGCGATCGGGGTCCGCCCGACGCCGAGGGCAACATGTCCGTTTGACCCTGGATACGACCCTGTCACGGTCGAGGCCCACCTCGAGCAGAGCGGCCACCTGATCAAGACTTTGAAGATCTCGATGGCGTGCTGGATGGTCGCCGAGGAGAGCGCCACGCGTCGCAAGATCCAGGCCGCCCGTCGCCTGGGCATCCCCACCGTGGCCGGCGGAGGTCCGTTCGAGACCGCCGTCGCCCAGCGGGCGTTGCCAGCCTATCTTGACCTGTGTGCCGACGTCGGCATGACCCGAATCGAGTGCGGCGAAGGCTTTACCGAGCTTGAGCTATCTCCAGCCGACATAGTGCGACAGGCCCGTGAACGCGACCTCGAGGTGGAGTTCGAGCTGGGAGAGAAGCACGGAGGCCGTTTCACCGATGAGCAGGCAGGCCAGTTGATCGCCACGGGACATGACTGGCTTCAGGCAGGAGCCGTGAGGCTGGTGGTGGAGGCGCGAGAGAGCGCGCAAGACGTTGGCCTGTTCTCGGAGCCCGGACAGTTCGATTCGCGCCAAGCCGATCGCATCGCCGATGCGTTCGGGCTCGATACCGTTTTGTTCGAGGCGCCCAACAAGGCCAGCCAGTTCGCCCTGATCAACCACTTCGGGCCAGAGGTCCAGCTCGGCAACGTGCGGCTGGAGGAGGTGCTGCGGGTGGAGATCTACAGGCGCGGACTGCACTCCGACGCCTTTGGCCGCAGCAACCTACGGCCCCGGCCACCGGTCGCAGAGCAGGCCTGAGCCGACCTCAGCACCTCAGCTGCGATGCCGCGCGTCACGATCGATTGCTTTCACGAGCACCTGGCTCCGGTCGCCGCGAGCACGGCGATCGTCGCGGTGGACGTGATCCGTGCGACGACCACGGCCATCACGGCCGTCGCGCTGGGCAGGCGTCTTTATCCGGCTGGCTCGATCGAGGCGGCGGTCAGGCTCGCGGCCGATCTCGACCGCCCGATCCTCGCCGGCGAGTTGGGGGGAGTGCAGCCCTACGGATTCGACCTGCAGAACAGCCCATGCCAGATCGAGGCCTTGGAAGAGTCCTCAAGGCCCATCATCCTGCTGTCGACGTCGGGCACGCGCCTGATCGCCGAGGCGGTCCGCCACGGGCTGACCTACCTCGCCTGTCTTCGCAACGCCGCTTCGCTGGCAGCGCATCTGGCCGAGCAGGACCGCGACGTGCTGCTCCTCGGCGCTGACAGCCGCGGCGAGTTCCGGGAGGAGGACAAGCTGTGCACCGCGCGCATCGCCCGGGTGCTCTTCGAGGCCGGCTGGCATCTCGCCGACGACTTGACCGAGGATGTGCTCGCACGCTGGGGCGAGGCGGGCGACAACGCATTCCTCGAGGGCCGAAGCGCCCGTTACCTACGGGACACCGGCCAGGAGGACGATCTGGCCTACGTGCTCGAACATGTGGACGATCTGTCGGCCGCCTTCGTGGTCGAGCAGGGCGAGGTTCGCCCGCGGGAGGCCGACTGACAGGGGTTGCGTCGCTCAGTGGCGTCGCAGGAGCTTGGCGAGGAGCGTCGCACCGTCGCTCTTGCGTCCGGGCCGGTCGGCCCTCGCCAACGCGCCCCAGAGCCCATCAATGGGCAGCCATATCAACATTGCCAGGAACGGGAGCGGATCATCGGCCGCGAACCAGGCGGCCTCGCGCACGTCTCGCAGCGAGCCTGCCCACTGACCCAGTGTGAGATCGCCGCGTCGGGCGTAGGTGATCGACGAGGCCATGTCCAGCGGCTCGACGATCCAGCGGCGGCCATCCTGAAGGGCGGTGGCTGGTACCTGCTGGCCCGTGAGATCGAGGTACAGCGCCCGCAGAACGTCCATGCCGTCGGGTCCGACGAACAGCCTGAACGTGCCCCCGATCCGGGGGTTGACGTCAAGTAGCTTGTACTGCCCGTCACGGTGGTCGAAGCGGTAGCCGATGTCCAGGATCCCTCTGTACCCGACGGCCTTCATGAGACGTACGGTCGTCTCCTGGACCGCCGCATTCGCCAAGCACACGCCGAGCGTCGTCGCCCCTGTGTAGGGGGGAGCCTGCCGTATCTTCTTGCCCGTGAAGCCGACCATGCAGTCAGATCGCTCATCGAAGTAGCCGTTGAACATCCAGACCGATTCAGGTGTGCCCGGGATGTATTCCTGCAGCATCACGTTGTGTCCCTCGACTGGCTCCATGAGCCGGTACGCCTCGAGGAGCTCTTCGCGATTCTGGGCGATCGTCACCCGCGGCGCGGAGGCCGCCGAGGCGCCTGCGTTGATGCACTTGACCACTGTCGGAAACGTCGTCTGATCGGCGTGGGCCAGCACATCCGCCTCTGATTCCGGGAAGATTGAGAGCGGCGTGGGGATGTCGTGTTGCCGGCAGAGCTCGTACATTTCACGCTTGCTCGAAAGGGCCTGCGCAAGCCCCGCGGGCTGGCGCGGGAACAGGAAATGCTCCTCGAGCGAGCCTGCGTGCCGTTCGACAAACACGCTGCTTACATCGTCGACCGGAACCAGGATCGAGGGGCCGATATCCCGGTTGAGCTCATGGAGTGCTTGAAAGACCCGCTGGGCGTCCGCGTTCTCGGGAACCCAGCGCCGTCCACGGCAATAGCGCGACAGGGCCCCGGGGGACCGCCGCTCCAGCCCGACCCGATACACGGGGATGCCGAGCCTGCCGGCACTCCGGGCGATCCCGAGCACGCCATGATGGAACACGCCGCGATCCAGCCCCAAGGCGACGATCGGCGTTGTCGTGTCCACCGTTGCGGTCGTCTGGTCAATCTCGCCCGCAGGCGGAACAGTTCCCGCCACGCTTAACCAATGCCCCTAGGACCGCGCTGGAGGGCCTCAACCGGGGCGGTGCACCTTCGGTAGACTGGGCACCCCCCGGGCGGATACCACGGGAGACA
This sequence comes from uncultured Solirubrobacteraceae bacterium, assembly GCA_963767655.1. Taxonomy (GTDB): domain Bacteria; phylum Actinomycetota; class Thermoleophilia; order Solirubrobacterales; family Solirubrobacteraceae; genus Palsa-744. Next base: position 138,942 of record CAVYET010000006.1, read on the forward strand.
CGCGTCAGGTGCTAAGCATGAGTTCGAGCAGGACATCAGTCGTCGAGGCGATCACCGGTATGTATGAGTCCAGAAAGTGAGAGCGAGATCCAGCGCTCTTCGCACGATAACGCTCGTAGTGACGGCGGCCAAGAGCACGTCAACGCGCACTTCAACTCTTCGGCTTCCTATTGGGACGGCGTCTACCGGGCCGACAGTCTACAAGGACTCATCTATCAGATGCGTCAGGCTGCCGTCCTCGACAACGTCGCGGCCACGCAGCTCTCCCCGGGCGCGCGGGTGCTCGAGATCGGTTGCGGGGCCGGACACCTCACCGTCGAGCTGGCCCGGCAAGGGTTGCGGGTCGATGCCGTCGACGCCAGTCCGGCCATGGTTGACGTCAGCGCGAGTCGCATCGCGCAGGCTGGACTCAGGGAGAGCGTGGCAGTCGGCGCGGCCGACGTGCACGCGCTGCCCTTCGAGTCGAGCCGCTTCGATCTGGTCGTGGCCGTAGGGGTGATTCCCTGGCTGCACTCGCCGGGCGAGGCCGTCCGCGAGATGGCGCGGGTGCTTCGCCCCGGGGGCCAGGTCGTAGTGACCGCGGACAACCGCGCTCGCCTGACTTCCTTCACAGATCCTCGCGCGATGCTCGCTCTCCTCCCCCCACTCAAGCGCGCCTGGGTTGCTATGCGTAGCCGGCGCGGCTTGCTCGCCAGCTCCCGGTTGGACTTCCCGCGCCGGACAGACCGCTTGCTGGTCGAGGCACGACTGCGACCCGTCGTGCGCCGGACGGTCGGCTTCGGTCCGCTCTCATTCCTCGGGCATCCGATCTTTGGCGACGCCCTCAACAGACGAATCAACGAACGCCTGCAGGCGCTGGCTGATCGCGGCGTGCCGGGCCTGAGGTGGACGGGCTGGCACTACGTCGTTCGTGCGAGGAAGTCCTGACGCCACGGCGGCCGCGCCTTGCTTCTTTAGTCCTCGCGGGGCGCAAGCGGGACGCGGATCGTTCAACCCCGGCCACGGGCAGCGGCGATCCCGAGCGCGTGAACGGCATTCGTCGAGTTGAATTGGGCCCGCACGTCGGGTAGGCTTCGTGGCGTCCAAGGGCGCAAGGATGCGCGGGCGGAGCAAAGAGACTTGACATGGATCGTCACATGAGCAGGCGCGGAGGAGGGTGGGTGCACAAACGGGCTGGATGGCTTGTGGCGCTCATGGGCGTCATACTCACGGGAAGCGTGCCGCTCGCCGTGAGCGCGAGCGCAGGGCGAGTAAACGTGGAAGTTACGCCAGAAGGCATGCTGCGGAGTCCGCGTGGGTCCGTGTCGGCGTCCGCGCTCTACCAGCAGCACGTGGTTCTCGTCGGCTTCCGCCCGGGCGTGTCGACAGCACGGCGCGACGCGATCGCCCGGGCCGTCGGAGCAAAGCGTGCCAAGCGCCTGGGCCCGCCTATCCGGCCCGTCCGGATCGAGGGTACCGCAACGGCGCAGCCGCAGCTCAGCTCCCCATTCAAGCTGCGCGTGGCGAACATGAGCATTCCAGCGGCCGCCCGCCGGCTGCAGCGCTATCGGGAGGTCGCCTACGCCGAGCCAGACTATTGGATGCGCGCCAGCGCGCTACCCAACGACCCTTCGTTCCCCCTGCAGTGGGGATCGAGCAACACGGGGCAGCCGATCCCGACACAGGAATCCGAAGAGGTGCTTGGCAACCCGCTCGACGGGACTCCCCGAGCGGATGACGGCGCGTTGAAGGCCTGGCAGATAAGCACCGGCAGTCGCTCGATCGTGATCGGCGAGACCGACAGCGGCATCGACTACAACCACCCGGACCTGGCGGCCAACATCTGGTCCAACCCGGGAGGGATCGGCGGCTGCGCCGCCGGAACTCACGGCTACAACGTTCTGTCGAGCAACTGCAACCCGATGGACGAAGACACGACCTACGGCGGTCATGGAACCCACGTGGCGGGGATCATGGGTGCTGTGGGCAACAACGGCATCGGCATCGCCGGGATGAACTGGCAGACGACGATCCTTCCCGTGAAGTGGCTCCGAACCGCGGGCTGGGGCGAAACCGGCGCGCTGATCGAAGCCCTGCAGTGGCTCGTGGCGGCCAGGCAGCAGGGCGTGAACGTCCGCGTGGTCAACGACTCGGACACGTTCTGGGGAACGGCCTACTCGAAGGCGCTCCGAGAAGAGATCAATGTCCTTGACGCCAACAACATCCTGCTCGTGACCGCCGCCGGCAACACCGGCGATGACAACGACGAAGTCGCCGTGCAGCGCTATCCATGCAGCTATGACCTCGCTAACGAGATATGCGTCACGGCGACCAACAACAACGACGTACTGCCGGGCTGGGCCAACTACGGGCCGCACACTGTAGATCTGGCGGCCCCCGGCGTCAGCATCTACTCGACGTTGCGCGAAGGCAGATACGGGTATCTAAGCGGCGGGTCGATGGCATCGCCGCAGGTGGCTGGCGCCGCGGCGCTGATCCTCTCGGTGGAGCCTTCCCTCTCCACGAGTGCGCTGAAGGCCGACATCCTCGAAAACGTCGACAAGCTGCCCTCGCTGGCGGGCAAGGTGATCACCGGAGGTCGGCTCGACGTGTGCCGGGCGCTACCGGGATGCGGCGCACAACCGCCCCCGCCGCCTGCGTCGCTGCCCCTAAACATCGCCTCTCCCAGCATCTCCGGGACTCCGCAGACAGGGCAGACGCTGACCGCGAGCGCGGGCTCCTGGTCGGAAGCTCCGACGTCCTACGCATACCAGTGGCAGCGCTGTGGCGCCGGCGGGGGCGAATGCACGGCGATCTCCGGCGCGAACACGCCGAGCTATGCCCCTGGCTCGAGCGACGTGGGCTCGACTCTCCGCGTGGCGGTCACGGCGTCGAACTCGGCGGGCTCCTCCGCTCCCGCGATCTCGGCGCAGACAGCGGTCGTGGTGGCCGTGTACACGTTCGGCAAGACGAGCGTGGGCGCCTCCTCGGACAGCTTCGCTGCTAACCGCAAGCGGGTCAGCCTCTACACGCTGCCGAGCAGCGGCAGCGTTAGCAAGCTCAGCATCTATCTGGAACCGGGCGGCGCGTCCGGTCACCAGCTGCTCGAGGGCATCGTATACGCCACTTCCAACGGCAAGCCCGGCGCCCTGTTGGGCACGTCGAGCCAGGTGACCTTTTACAGCACCAGCTCCCCGGGCTGGTATGACTTGACCTTTCCGACGCCGTTGAAAGTGGCCGCCGGCAACTACTGGATCGGCGTGATCACCGGCGCGACCAGCTACGTGGCGGGCTTCCGCTACACACGCGTCTCGAACAGCCGCGACTACAACACCAACACCTACACTTCGCGACCCAGCAACCCGTTCGGGGCCGTCAGCACCGACTTTGAGCAGACCTCACTGTACGCCACCTACACCCCTTAGCGCGCTGCCGACATCGACCAGTCCTCCCGTGCCAGTTCGCGCGCGCCGACTCTGGGTCCAAGCACTTGAACGGATTCGCCGGCGCCGATCGGTGGTGCTCGGCTATCACGGGGTGGCCGAGTCGCGGCTGCGCGACGATCCGAGTCTGCTGCAGGTGTCGCCGGCGCGCTTCCGCGCCCAGCTCGAGCTGCTGCGCGACTCCGGCTTTGATTTCGTCACGATGGCCGAGCTCGCTCGCCGCGCCGGCGGAGGCGTGCCTGAGCCGGGCCTCGCCGCGATCACGTTCGATGATGGAATGCGCAACAACCACTCGATCGCATTGCCGATCCTCCGCGAATACGGAATCCCGGCAACGGTATACGTGACGATCGACTTCATCGGAGGCCACAGTCCATGGATCAGCGCGAGCGGCGACGGCGCGATGATCAGCGAGCCAGAGCTCCGCGACCTGGCAGCCGCCGGGTGGGAGCTCGGCGCCCACACGATGACCCATCCCGACCTCTCGACGCTCGATTATGAGGCATGTCGCGGGGAGATCGAGGACAGCCGCGAGCAGCTGGAACGGATAACCGGAGTGACGGTTCAGACATTCGCGTATCCGTTCGGTCGGTACGGACCTGCGGCGCTGGCGGCGGTCCAGGACGCCGGGCTGCTCGCCGCCGTGACGACCGGCTCGGGTAGCTGGGCTCGCTACGAGATCACCCGCGGGATGATCGGCGCGCTAGATCCGCTGCCGATCGTGCTTCTCAAGCTGACCGACCGGTATGAGCCGCTGTTGCGCAGCGCGCCCGCGCGGGCTGGCCGGAGGGCGAGCAAGCGCGCACGTGCAGGCATCGGCGGGCGCCGCAGCTGACGGCGGGATGGTCCAGCGGTGAGCTGCGGCTCAGCCGCCTCCCCCGTGTCGCAGGGGACGCGCGGTAGCACGAGCCAGCCTGCCGGGCGCGGATTCCCGCATGGCCCAGAACAGCCGGCGCGACTTGAGCGCAAAGCCGACCCGACCATCGAGGGAGTCGATGGACTCCCTCGCCAACTCGAACGGGCGCCATCCGCCCAGGCCCGCGCAGGTGACCGCCGCCGAGTATCCCGCCCTGCGGGCGGCGGCCGGGCAGGCGGCGGAGTAGCCGCACTTGGGATACGCGAAGGACTTGACCTGCAGCTGCAGCAGCTCCTCCAAGGCCTGCTTGGAGCTCGCCATCTCGAGGTAGGCCTGATCCTCGGCGGCGGCGGACAGGTCCGCGTGCATGCGTGTGTGCGAGCCGATCTCGACGAACGGCGAAGAGGCGAGCTCCCTCAGCTCATCGGCCGTCATCATGCGTACTCCAGCCTGCGCCGGGAAGGCGAAATGAGGCTCACCGAGCAGCCCTGGGCACACGAAGAAGGTGGCGGGCATCTCGAGCTCGGCGAGCAGCGGCGCGACGACCGTCAGGTTGTCGACGGTCCCGTCATCGAAGGTGAGCACGCATGTGCGGCTCGGAGGCGGGCCCTCTTGCAGACGGGCGACGAACTCCGACAAGCTGACGATCCTGTAGCCCCGACGGCGCAGCGCGCGCATCTGCCGGCGAAACTGCGAGGGGTCGACGATCAGGTTGTGGGGGTCGAGGGCACGCGGGCAGCGCCCGAGGCCGTGATAGGCAAGTACCAGTGGTGGTCGCACGTGATGCCCCGGTGAGCGGGCGGCGGAGCTTTGCCGGTGGGGAGTCGGTCGCGTAGCAGACTAGCGACCGAACACGTCGCATCGCGCGCTCCGGGCGCGATGCGACTCGGCACCGATCAGGCTCGAGGGCTTAGCTCCGATAATGAACGAGCCCGTGTTCGAGCGGGTGTCCCGAACGAGCTCCGGCACTCACACCATGCGCCCCCCAGCACATCCAGCGGCCGATCTGCCCCGACGGTCCACGTCTGAGCGTTCCGGCGCATCTACCCCGTCCGCCTCGCGAGCGGCTGGTGAGCGGGCGATCATGAACACGGTCTACCGCAGTGGCGGCGAGATCGTCGGTCGTTTCTCCTCGCTGCTGCTGTTCGCCGTGGCGGGGCGGCGTCTGGGGGAGAGCGGGCTTGGCGCGTTCGTGTTCGCAGTCGCCTTCACGGGCTTGCTGATGGTCCCGATCGGCCTCGGCCTCGACCGCTACACCCTGCGCAAGATTGCCGAAGACCCGACCTCCTCGCACACGCTCTTCTTCAATGTCCTCGGGCTCAAGGTCGTTCTCGCGGTGCCGGTGTTCGGGCTGGGCTTCCTCGGGCTGCACCTCGTTGGCTACGGCGCCCAGGCGCAGGCGACCGCGTGGGCGCTGGCACCCGGCGTGTTCAGCGATTCCGTCGCGCGGACCCAGCTGTCGGTCTTCTCTGCCCACGAGCGCAACGGTCCACCGTCGATCGCGGACACGATCAATCGCGTGTCCTCGGCTGTGCTCGGGATCATCGCATTGCAGCTGGGCTTCGGAGTGGTCTCGGTGGGCGTCACCTACTCGATCGGCTCGATCGTCGGAGTCCTCGTCGGCTTCGCACTGATGGCCCGTACGGTGGGAATGCCCGCGCGCGCGTTGAGCCACCGCAGATGGCGCGCACTGGCCACCAGCAGCGTTCCGTTCGCGGCCCAGGACTTGTTCTCGGCACTGCTGGCCAAGATCGACGCGGTGATCCTGTCGCTGCTGGCGACGCAGGCCGCGGTCGGACGCTATGGCGCCGCATACCGCCTGTTTGAATCGACGATGTTCATCTCGTTCGCTCTCGCCGGCGCCTTCTCGGCTATGTACACCTACTTGGGACCCGATAGCACGCCGACGCTCGGCTCGGTGTTTCAGCGATCGATCAAGCTGTCTCTCGTCGCGCTGACGCCGATGACGGTCGCGTTCGTGGTGCTGGCTGCGCCGATCTGCCGCTTGATCTATGGGCCCGCGTTTGTGCCCGCGGCCGTGCCCCTGCGCATCCTCGGCCCCGGGGTCGTGCTGATCGGGTTCGTGTATCTCTGCACTTCGCTGGCCGTCGCCCGGGGCAATCCACGAAAGATGGCCTCCCTGACCGGGCTCATGGTCGCTGCCAACATCGCCCTCAACCTCATCCTGATTCCAAAATACAGCGCCGCCGGGGCCGCCGCGGCGATGGTCGCGACCGAGGCGATCTTCGCGGTGCTGGTCGCGCGGCTGGCCCTGCGCGCGGTGGGAGGCATCCATTGGCTGACGACGGCCACGGGTGCGCTGGCGGCAGGCGCTGGGATGACCCTGGTGGCGCTGCCGCTGCGCCACAGCCTGCCGGCCGCGCTGCTGGCCGGCGGAGCCGTCTACCTCGTCGTGCTGATCGCCGTGGAATGGCTGGTCAATCCGCTGGACGTGGCGTTTGTCGCGAGGATGCTGCGCGGCCGCCTGCCCTCGCGCGCCACCACGTGACAGAACTCCAGGCACGTTTCATCCCGCGGGGGCATGTGAGCATTCTCATTACGCGCTTACTGGCCCCTTAGTCCGGGCTTACAGACTCACTCGCATGGCGGGCGGGAGCACCGACAGCGAGCAAGTCGCCACTAGGACCGCCAAGCGCCTGGCACGTCGGCCCGGCACGCTAGCAGACGGCGCGCCAGAAGACGGAGCGCCAGCAGGCGGAGCGCAGGGTTCGGCGACATCCGGGCTTGCGCAACGCCCGCCGACCAGGTCCCGCGTGCGGGCGATAGGTGAGCGGGCGATCATGAATACCGTCTACCGCAGCGGCGGCGAGATAGTGGGCCGCTTCTCCTCGCTGCTGCTGTTCGCGGTCGCGGGGCGCCGCTTGGGGGAGAGCGGACTCGGCGCCTTCGTGTTCGCGATGGCCTTCGTCGGGCTTGTCATGCTGCCGGTCGGCCTGGGGCTGGACCGCTACACGCTGCGCAGGATGGCCGAAGAGCGCAGCTCGTCGCACGGTCTCTTCTTCAACGTGCTCGCGCTCAAGCTGGCGCTCGCCATGCCGCTGTTCGCGCTCAGCTTTCTTGTACTGCACATCGTGGGTTACAGCGAGGAGGCGCAGGCCACGGCATGGGTGCTGGCGCCCGGTGTGTTCAGCGATTCGGTCGCGCGCACCCAGCTGGCCGTGTTCTCGGCCCACGAGCGCAACGGTCCACCGGCCGCGGCGGACACGATCAATCGCGTGTCTTCCGCGATGCTTGGGATCGTCGCGCTGCAGCTGGGCTTCGGCGTGGTCGCGGTGGGTGCCACGTACTCGATCGGCTCGATGCTGGGAGTGGCCGTAGGCTTCGCGCTGATGGCGCGCACCATACGCGTGCCCGCGCGGATGGTGAGCCGTCGCAGCTGGCTCCCGCTCGCGAGGGGCGGCCTTCCCTTCGCGGCCCAGGACATCTTCACGGCACTGCTCTCCAAGGGGGACGCGCTGCTGTTGGCGCTGCTGGCCACCCAGCAGGCGGTGGGGACCTATGGCGCTGCGTACCGTCTGTTCGAATCGACGCTCTTCATACCGTTCGCGCTGGTAGGGGCGTTCTCGGCGATGTACACCTACCTCACCAACGATGGCAACCCCCCGCTGCACGCGGTCGTGCAGCGATCGATCAAGGGCTCGCTGGTGCTGCTGATGCCGCTGGCGGTGGCTTTCGTGGTGGTGCCCGAACCAATCTGCACGCTGATCTACGGTCCCGCCTTCAGCTCGGCGGCCGTGCCGCTGCGCATCCTCGGCCCGGGGGTGGCGCTGATCGGCTTTGTGACGCTGACCACCTCACTGATGGTCGCACGCGGCGACCCGCGGCGGATGGCCCGCCGGACGGGGATCATGGTCGCGGTCAACATCGCGCTCAATCTCATCCTGATCCCCCCCTACGGGGTCGCGGGCGCCGCCGCGGCGATGCTCGCCACGGAGGTGATCTTCGCCGTCTGGATAGCGCGGCTGACCGTTCACGCGGTCGGGAGCATCAGGTGGCTGCCGACGGTCATCGGGTCACTCGCCGGGGGCGCCGCCATGGCCGCGGTCGGGCTGGCGCTCAGCTACAGCCTGCTCGAGGCGCTGGTGGTCGGCGGCTCCGTCTATCTGCTCGCGCTGGTTCTGGTGGAATGGCTCGTGAGCCCGAACGACGTCGCGTTCGTGGCGGAGTTGATGCGCCGGCGCATGTTCTCGGGTCCTGCGAGTTGACCGCGGCCTGGTGACGCCGCGCAATGCGTTGAACAGCCGCGCGGCGGCCGGACCGGGGGCAAAGTGCTCGCGCGCGAAACGCCCGCCCGCCTCCCCCGTTCTGCACGCGAGCTCGTGGTCGCGAAGATAGGGGGCGACACCGCGGGCGATACTGGCCGGATCCGAGGGGTCCACGAGCGTGCCGGTCACTCCGTCCAGCATTCCCTCGGGCGAGCCGCCGCCCCTGGTGGCCACCACCGGCAGTGCTGCCCAGCTGGCCTCGATCATGGCGCCGCCGAGTCCCTCCCCGCCAAAGCCTCGTCCATCGCGGTAGGTGGCGTTGACGAACACGGTGAGCCGACCCAGGATCCCGGTTACGTCTTCGATGAAGCCGTGGAGCTCGAGTCGCTCGCCCAATCCCAGGCTCTCGGCCAACCCCCGCAGCTCTTCGGGGAAGTCTGGATGTTTGGAGGCCGGCGCGCCCGCGAGCAGGACCCGTAGGTCGGGGAACTCCTCGGACAGCAGAGCCGCCGCCTCGATGATGTCTCGCTGTCCCTTGATCGGAGTGAAGGTGCCCAGCGTACCTATCGCGAGCGGTTGGAGGCTGGGAACAAGATGCAGCTCGGGCGGCAACTGGATCGGCGTTCCGACGACCGCTAGGAGCCTGCGGGCACGCAGCGGTCCCAGCGCGTCCGCGACCGCCTCGCTCACGCTCACCACTCCGTCCACCGCGAGGCCGAGCGGACGAGTGACGACGTTGTCGAGCGAGAAGTCGACCTTGCGCCAGACCAGCGGCACGCCTGAGAAACGACATGCCGGCACGCACATGGACGCCGCCTTCAGTCCGAAGGCCAGCACGACGTCGGCTTCGACGCGCCTTAACAGAGACGACAGCGACCGGCTGAAGCGAACCAGCGCGGCGATGCCCGGACGCCCCGTAAAACCGCGGGCGACCCAGGTGGCCACACCGTGTCCCGCCATGCGTTCGCGGAGAGGCCCATCTTCCAACAGCAGGACCTCTACCTCGACGTCGCTTGGGCGATGGACCACGAAGCCGAGGAGCGAGAGCTCGCCACCGCCAACACGGCCATAGGAGGAGACGATGAGAACCCGCACGCTACCGGGCACCCTAAACGATGAGAATGATGCCATGATCGCGCCGGCTCACGGCGATGCTCGGCTGGCGATCCCGCCAGCGGCCTGCGAGCGGCGCTCACGCCGGGTCGAAGCGCGCCACATCCTGGTGCCGAACCTCGCGCAGCCCGGCGATCAGACCGCGAAGGCCGTGCCAGTCGCGATTGACGATCCGGTGTCCGAGCAGCAGGACGATGAGACCCGCAAACCCGACTTTGGCGCGGTGCGTGCGGGCGAAATTCTTTCGGAAGATATACGTACGGTTGATCACAACGAGTCGGTCGAGGGCGCGCCTGTCCATCGTGCGCTTGCCCAGTGAATGGTGATGGACGGCGGCAGAGGGCACATAGCGGATCGTGCCCCTGCGCGACAGGCGGTAGGAGAAGTCGTCGTCCTCGCCCAGGGAGTAGCCATCCGACCGGCCGAGCCACTCGTCGAAGCGCAACTCGGCGGCCAGCGCGCGACGCGCCGACATGAACGTCCCGGGCATGAACTCGATCGCGCGTGGGATTTCGACGTCGATGATCGGGCGGCGGAAGCCGAAGCTCGTCATCGTCCCCTGGCGACCACCACCGAGCACGATGCGGCGCAGCGGGGACTCGATGTTGCTGCCTATGCGCGTGTCGGGGGCCTGCAGAACGCGCCCCGTGACGCCGACGACGTCCGAATCCCGGTAGGCGGCCTCGAGCGATTCATAGAAGCCTGCGCCGAGCGTGCAGTCGTCATCGGTGAAGATCACCACATCGCCGTGGGCGCAGTCCATGCCCTTGTTGCGCTGGGCGCACAGCCCCGTGACGCCGGCGATGTAGCGGATCGGCGAGCCGTCATTCGTAGCCTTCGCCGCCTTGACCAGCGCCTCCGCCGAGCGCTCGGGGTCCCCGTCGACGACGACAATCTCGCTGCCCTCGGGGAGCGTCGCAAGCGCGCTTGCTAGGGCTTCTCCTAGAACCTCGGGCCTGCCCTTGGTGGCGATGATGTGAGAGAAGCGCACGTGCCCGAAGGATAGGCAAGCGAGCGGAAGTGTCCGAGGGGGGCGCAGCGAGCGCAGAGTCCGATGGGGCGAGAAATACGGCGCGGGGCGGAGATTCGTCCACTCCGGGACGGCGGACGCCCGCTCCGGGGCGATCGCGCCGACAGGTTGCTGGAGGTCGGGCGCCATGGCCCGGCTCTTGAAGGGCAACCCGGCACGAGCCCGGGACGCAAAGCCAGGGGATCTCGTAGACCGCCCAGCCGCCGAAGGAGCAACTTCATGCGCCACATCCGTAAGTGCACGGCTCTTCCCGCCCTGCTCGCAACGCTCCTGGCGCTGGCAGCCGCCCTTGCCCCCTGCGCCTCGGCCGACCCCGCCGGGAGCGTGCACTTCGTGCGCTCGGCCGACTCTGCCTTTGACCGCTACACGAGCGACCCCTCCCCCGAAGCCCAGGAATGGCTGCGCACGCACATGTGGCGCATGACGGTGTTCTCGCCCTACTTCGACGAGAAGACCAGCTGGTTCCCCAACGGCTGGGTCTACGACGACGCCTACGCGATCTACAGCGGCGAACAGCTCGTCAGCCAGCACCCGGACTGGATCCTCAAGGACGCCGCCGGCAACAAGCTCTACATCCCCTTCGGATGCTCCAGTGGCAGCTGTCCGCAGTACGCGGGGGACATCTCAAACCCGGCCTTCCGCCAGTACTGGATAGAAAACCTAAAGGATGAGCTCGCGCACGGCTACCGCGGCGTGTTCATCGACGACGTCAACATGGAAATGCGCGTTGGCACCGGCTCGGAACAGCACGTCGCGCCGATCGATCCCTCAACCGGGCAGCCGATGAGCGAAGAAGACTGGCGCCACTACATGGCGACGTTCATGCAGGAAGTCCGCGCGGCGCTGCCGGGCATCGAAATCGTCCACAACGTGATCTGGTTCGCCGACGAACACGCCGGCAGCTCAGACCCCGACATCCGCAGCGAGCTCTCCTCCGCCGACCTGATCAACCTCGAGCGCGGCGCCAACGACTCGGGGCTGACCGGCGGGGGCGGCCCCTGGTCGCTGAACGCGTTGCTCGCCTACGTGGACGAGATCCACGCCCTGGGTCGCGGCGTGGTGATGGATGGCAACAAGGGCGACCCGCACAGCCTCGAATACGACCTCGCCGCCTACTTTCTGATCTCCGACGGCAACGACGCCGTCAGCGGCGCAGAACAGACCCCTGAAAACTGGTGGACGGGCTGGAGCACCAACCTCGGCGAGGCGGCCGGCCCGCGCTACAGCTGGCAGGGCCTGCTGCGCCGCGACTTCACCGGCGGCATGGTGCTGCTGAACGGCCCCGGGGAACCCACCCGCACGGTCACGCTTCCCGGCGCGATGCGCGAGATCGACGGCAGCGCGGTGGAGTCGGTTACGCTCGGAGCCTCCGGCGCCGTGATCCTGAAGGGCAACGCGATCCCAAACAGCCCATCCTCGCCGCCGCCGCGACCGACGCAGACGATCGTGGAGCCCAGAGTCGTCGGCTCGACCACCGCCAGCGCGCCCCCACCCGGTCGCGGACTCGCCGCGTCCCAGCGCCACAGCCAGGCCCGGAGTGGACGCGTGACGCGCGCGACGCCGCCGCGGGTCAAGATGATGCTCGCCCGCATCGACGGCAGGGTTCTCCGGGCAACACGGGGCCTGGTTACGATCGTGGTCGAGCTGAGGCGTGGGCACCGCTGGGTAGAGGTCCGCCGCGCGGCGACCGCGCTCGACAGCCGGGGCCAATTCGGGCTCCCATTGGGCCTGCGAGCCGGCCGGCACTACCGCGTGCTGGCCCTGTACAGGGGCGCTCCGGGCTACCGTCCATCGCGCTCGCGCTACCGCCAGATCGTCCCGCGGAGGCAATGAATGCCGCCGCCGACGGATCCCCAAGCCGCCGTGGGACCTAGTAGCGTGGTGCGAACGTGAGCCGCATCCTGCTCTGTCACCAGCCCACCGACGGGGGCGTTGGACGCCACATCTCGGATCTCGCGATCGGCTTGGGCGAGCGGGGCTATGAGGTTGTGCTCTGCGGCCCCGCCGTCCCGCCGGGCCTGACGGGGCGGTTTGCCCACGCCCGTCTGGATCTGCGCCGCGAGGTCCGCCCGCGGCCCGATCTCGCCGCCCTCATACGCTTTGCAAGGGTCGTCGGAGCCATCCGCCCGGACATCATCCATGCGCACAGCTCGAAGGCCGGCGCCGTGGCCCGCCTGGGAAGGCCGCTGCATCCGCGAGTTCCCGTCATCTATACGCCCCACGGATACTCCTTCGCCGGATACTTCTCGCGGCCGGTCGAGCGTCTGGCCTACCGCGGGATCGAGAGGGCGCTGGCCCCGATGGCCAGCTGCGTGGTCTGCGTGTGCGAGGCGGAGGCGCGGCTGGCACGCTCGGTCGGGCCGAGTCGCCGGGTGCGGGTCATCCACAACGGCATAGGGCCGGCCGAGGACGGCCCGGTTGACGCGCGCCTCGCCGATCTCGCCCGCCGGGGCCCGATGATCGGCGCCCTCACGCTGCTGCGTCCCGGCAAGGGCCTTGAGACGCTCATCGACGCGGTCCCGCGCGTGCTCGCCAGTCATCCGAGTGCCCAGGTGGCGATATTCGGAGAGGGACCCGATCTCGACGCGCTGCGCGAGCGCGCGCGGCTCCGCGCAGTGGCCACGTCGGTGCACTTCCTCGGGCCCAGCGCCGCTCCGCTAGAGGCGCTTCGCGGAATGGACGTATTCGTACACCCCTCCTGGGCGGAGGCCTTCCCCTACGTCATCCTGGAGGCCATGTCGCTGGGGCGGCCGATCGTGGCCAGCAACGTGGGCGGAATCGCGGAGGAGCTGGTGGACGGCGACAGCGGCGTGCTGGTGGCGCCGCGAGATGAGGCCGCCCTCGCCGGGGCGCTGGTGGAGATGCTGGACGATCCCGATCGCCGCGCCCGGCTCGGCGAGATGGCGCTCAAGCGGGTGAGTGAGAGCTTCACACGGGCTAGGATGGTTGAACGCTTCGCCAGCCTATACGATGAGTTCGCGCGCTCCTCGCCGGCCGAGGCGCAGGAGGCGGATCCCAGATCGGAGACGGCGCCGCCATTGCCGTCGCGGGCGATGACCCAGAACTTCATGCAATGAGCTCCTCCGAGCGACCATTCTCACACCTGACGCCTGGCGCCGGCGATCAAGCTGTCGACATCCAGCGCTACGCCGAGGCGCTACGTCGGGGTTCGCGTTGGATCATCACCATCGCGGTCATCGTGACCGTCGCGGTCGTGGTCATCTCAAAGACGCTGCCCAAGACCTACAACGCATCGGCCACGATCGTCTACAACCCGAGCTCCACCGTGCTGCAGCCCACCGACGCCGTGTCGATCGAACGGCAGCTGGCGACCTTCCAGGCGCTCGCGCAGACTCCCGCCGTGCTGTCGACCGCGGCCCCTCATCTCTCGGAATCGGCATCATCGCTCAGGAGCGCGATCAGCTCCTCGGTGGATCCAAAAGCGAACATCATCACGATCAGCGCAAGCGCGCACAACGCCAAGCTCGCCGCGGCCCGCGCCAACGCAGTCGCGCACGCGTTCCTCTCGACCGAGCAGTCGATGGAGAACGCCGGCCTGAACCTCGCGCGCGCCCAGCTGCAGGAACAGATCGCTCAGCTTCGCGATAACCCCAGCACGGCCAGCCAGGTGACCACGCTGCAGGAACGGATCAGCGCTCTTCAGATCAACGCCGCCGGCGCCTCGGCCCAGCTACAGATCGGTGAAGTGGCCTCGCCCCCCAAGAGCGCGACGTCCCCGAGGCCGACCCTCAACGGGCTGATCGCGCTGTTCGTGGCTCTGCTCGTCGGCGTTCTGTTCGTGCTCGGGCGCGACCAGCTGACGCCGCGCTTCTCCACTCCCCGCGAACTCGGGCGCGCCCTCAATCTGCCGATCCTCGTGGGCGTGCCCTACCGGCGGGGCCTGGCCACGGCACGGCGCCGGCGCGCACTCGCGGGGGTCGAGTACGAGGCCTACGACGTGCTGCAGGCGTCCATACGCCTGCTCGGCTCGACCGACAGCGGCCAACGCGTGGTGCTCGTCACGAGCTCCACCCACGGCGAGGGCAAGACGACGGTGGTCGCTCGCCTAGGACGCTCACTCGGTCGTGCCGGCGAGAGAGTGCTGGTCATCTCGGGGGATCTGCGCTCCCCGACGCTGCACCAGCAGTTCGGCCTGCCCGCCGGTCGCGGCCTGTCGGACTGCCTGGCCGGCGGCTACGGTGAGCGCCAGCTCGAGGCGGAGATCGAATCGATGGTCAAACCGGCATCTGACGATCTGAACCTCGACGTGCTCGCCGCCGGGCGCACCCCATCGGATCCGAGCGCCCTCATGTCCTCGCCGGCGCTGGTCGCGGTGTTCGAGGCTATCGGCCGCATGAACTACAGCTACGTGCTGATCGACTCACCTCCGATCCTCGGCCTCAGCGACACGCAGTTCCTGGCCCGGCAAGCCGACGACGTGCTGCTCGTGGCCCGCCTGGACCGCGTCACGCCGAGCAGCGTGGAAGACGTGAACGAGCTGCTCGGGCGCCTGAAGATGACCCCGATCGGCGTCGTCGTGATCGGAGCGAGGGCGGAGATCTCGCCCTACTACCTCGGCGAGCACACGGTCGCGGCCTGAGGTTCCGTCGCGTCTAGGACCCCGCCGCTCCCGGAAGCTGCTCGGGACGTTGCGCCCAGGGCATCGGCTCCGCCGCCGCGCGCAGGGAGGCCGTGGTCAGATCGCGCCGACGCATGGCTCCCGCCCAGATCAGCGCGGCTACGAGCCACAGCGCGCGCCAGTGCAGCGTGTCCACGAAGAAGCTGTTGACCACGAGCCCGCACCATGCAGCGAGCAGCGCCGCTGCGCTGATGCCGAACGTATCCCTACCGTGCAGCACGTTTGTGGCTCCGAACGCCAGCGTTCCCACGACCAGCGCGATCATCGCGAGCAGCCCGAGCACGCCCTGCTCGGACAGCGAGCGAACGTAGAGGCTGTGGCTCGATATGGGTGAGATCACGTCGAACTGACCGGGGCCCACGCCGAATGGGTGTTCAAGGCCCTCCTTCAGTCCAAAGGACTGGGCCCCGAAGCGCTGCGTGTCGTAGCTCTGCACGTGCGCCCGTTCGTTGAGGAAGCCGAGCGATCCGGTGCCGACGATCGTGCCGGCGGTCGCCATGCCGCTGATCAGGACCACGAGGAGCAGCGAGATCGCTCGCCGGTCGGGGCTTCGCAGGACGGCGATGCTGATCAGCACGATCAGCCCGATCGCGTAGTTCAGCCATGCGGCGCGGGAGTACGAGAACACGACGCCGAGCGTCAGCGTCAGAAAGCACGCGTACATCAGCGGCCGGCGCAGGCGCAGCAGGCGTGGATTGAAGATCTCCTCGGCGACGATCAGCGCGATGGGGATCAGAAACGGCCCGTAGACGTTGGGGTCCTTGAACAGCCCCTTGCCCCGCTCGCCGTCCCCGATCAGCGTCGTGGAGGCTGGGAAGTGGATGAACAGGGCGATCGAGGTCAGCGCGGCCGACAGCACGGCCACGAACAGATAGGCACGAACGAGCCGGCGTGAGCGCGACGTGCGATCGATGTAGCCGGCCAGCCAGAGGCTGAACATGCCCAGGTAGAGGGTGGCCGCGAGGAATCGGATCGCCACAGACCAGCTGATGACGTCCACCAGCGAGAGCACGTTGAGGATCAGAAAGGCGGCGACGATGAGCAGCGCGGTGCGGGGCAGTTGGGCGACCCCGAAACGCCCGGTGACGGCCGCCACGGCCATCACGAGGCCGAACAGCGCATCCCCCGGAGCGGGTTCGACGAGCACGACGGCCAGCAGCAGGAACCCGATCGTGACCGCCAGGTCGTATTGAGCCAGGACGAGCAGCAGTCCCAAGGCCAGCAGCACGCAGCCACCGACCGCGATTGCCAGCGAGGGCGGATTGCGCGAGAGGATCTCGGCCAGCAGGGCGGCGAACGCGACCAGCACCACGGCGCCGCCCGCGGCCAGCGTGACAGCGGCGAACGATCGCTTGGAGGCGAGCCGGTTTGCTGAGCTCCAGGCGCCTGCGGAATTGACGCTCATCACTAAAGACGCAGCGTATCGCCTCCCCCGGGCGCCCCGGGCGCTCGCCGGACACCGATTCGGGCCGGCCCGGCCCGGGCGCGCCTGGAACGCCCGAGGCGCGACGCTCAGGTGGTCCTGATGATGAGCACCGAACAGGGTGCGTGGTGGGAGACCTTGTTGGGAACCGAGCCGAGCAGGAATCGCTTGGCGCCGGTCATCCCCTTGTTGCCCACCACGACGAGGTCGGCCTCGCGCTCCTCGGCGACATCGAGAATCGCATCGGCCGGGTCACCCTGGCGCGCGTAGACGTTGGCATCGACGCCGGCCTCGCGGGCCAGGGACGCGGCGGCCTCCAGCGTGGTGTCGACGTCCTCCCGCGGGTTGATCGCCCACTGCATGTCCTCGGGCGCCTCCAGGCGTTCCTCGCGCAGGCGCTTTGCGGGCACCGGCTCGTATGCGCTCACGAGCTCGAGCGTCGCGCCGACCGCACGGGCCAGGTCAACCGCCTGGCGCACTGCCTGGGTGGCCGTATCCGAGCCGTCTGTGCCAACCACGATCGATTTGAACATATTGCTCCCGAGTTCCGTCCTCGACGCCCGATCCTGCCGCGCGTCAGCAACGATCATATGTGTAAAGCTCGGCGGGCAACTCCCCGATGGTTGAATTGTGATCGACCTGCACTGCCACGTGCTCCCGGGTATCGACGACGGTCCTTCCACGATCGAGGACTCGCTCGCGATCGTCAGGGCGGCGGCCGGCGCTGGCACGAGGACGATCGTGGCCACGCCGCACGTGAGCCGACGCTACCCCAACGGCTCCGAGACGATCGCCCGGCTGGTGGATGAGTTGAACCGGCGCCTGATCGCGGAGGGGACGCAGGTCGACATTTGGGCTGGCGCCGAGGTGGCGATGACGCACGCGGTCGAAGTCCAGGCCGAGGAGCTCGCGCGTCTGCGGCTCGGCGCAGGGCCATGGATGCTGGTCGAGCCTCCCCTCACTCCCTTCGCCTCGGCCCTCGACACCATTCTGCTCGACTTCCAGCGGCGGCACGGTCGCATCGTGCTCGCCCACCCCGAGCGCTGTCCCGCGTTTCACCGGGATCCGCAGATGCTGCACTCGCTCGTGCAAGCTGGCATCCTCACCTCGATCACGGCGAGCTCCCTCGTCGGCCGCTTCGGCGACGGTGTGCGCCGCTTTGCGCTGAGGCTCGCCGAGGAAGAGCTGATCCACAACGTGGCCTCTGACGCCCACAACTGCGGGCACCGCGGGCCGGGCATGACGTTTGAGCTCGAGCAGGCCGGCCTCGGCCCGCTCGCACACTGGCTGACGCAGGCGGTGCCCGCCGCGATCCTCTGTGGAGAGCCGATCCCGCCGCGGCCCTGGCGATCATCTAGACGAGCTTGGTGATAGCTATGACCATCCCGATGAGCACGAAAACGACGATCGCGATCTGCAACCAGATCCACGTTGGCGACATGATCTAGAGGAGCCTACCGCAGACGAACGTCCGCGGAGCGGCGAGTGAGCGCCTGGGCCGCCGCTATCGTGCAGGAATGAACAAGCGCCTTCAAGGAGCGCTCGGCACAGCCCTCCTGGGGCTGTTGCTGCTGGCTTGCGCGGCGCCCGCGGGCGCACGTGCCCGGACGGTGCCGGCGGCTTCGAGGGCTCCGCTCGGGGGCGTGAACATCGTGGGACTCGAATATGGCTCCACGCCGGCGCAGGCCGACTGGACGATCGCCAGGGCGCACGCCCTCCACGCCAGGGTCGTGCGCGTGGAGCTGGCGTGGTCGGTGTTCGAACCCCTCGGGCCGGGTCGGGTCGATCCGAACGCGCTCACATACACCGACCGGCTGGTCAGCGACGCTGCCGCAGACGGCATTCGGGTGATCATGATCGCGAGCAGCACACCCTGCTGGGCCTCCTCCGCGCCTGCGCCGCAGTCGCAGGCATGTCAGCCGCGGGAGGCGAGCACGGCCAACGCCTGGCCGCCCAGCCGCCCCTCCGACTATGCCGCATTCGTCGCCTATCTCGCGCGGCGCTACGGCACACGCCTGGCCGCCATCGAGATCTGGAATGAGCCGGACCAGATCAACCAGGAGTACTTCGCGGGGCCGGAAAAGCCGCAGCGCTATGCGGCGATTCTGCGGGCGGCCTACCCGGCAATCAAGGCGGCGGATCCCGGCGTGACGGTCCTCGCGGGCTCGCTTGTCGGATCCAACGGTGTCTTCCTGCGCGCCCTCTACGCAGCCGGCATCAAGGGCTACTACGACGGCCTGGCCGTGCACTTCTACAGCCTCCCGCTGGCCTCGCTGCGCGTCTTCCGCGAAGCGCAGATCGCCAATGGGGACAACAAGCCGCTGTGGCTCGACGAGTTCGGTTGGAGCTCGTGCTACCCGAAGCGCACGATCTGGGAGGAACAGGCATGCGTGACGGCCCAGATCCAGGCGCGCAACGTCGCCGACGTCTTCCATGCGCTCGCGCGCGCGCCCTACGTGGCAGCCGACGTTCTCTATGACATGCAGAACTCCGGCTACGAGGAATTCGGCGTTCTCACGGAACGGGGCGCCCACAAGCCGGCCTTCAGCGCCCTGGCCCATGCGCTGCTGGCGCCATTCGCCAGCCCCAGCAGGGTCGTGCTCAACCTGCGTGCTCGCGGTCACCGCGTCATCGCGAGCGGCTCGGGGCCGGTCGGGGACTACATGGAGATCGACGTCTTCCGGGGCAAGGTGCTGCGCTACACGGCCTTCTTCATCCTCGACCGCTTCGACCGGTACTCGATCGCGCTCCCATCGGTGCTGGGCGTCAAACACCTGCGGGTACGGGTCTTCCAGTACTGGAGCGGCCTCGGCAAGGACGCCACGAAGAGCATCTGAGCCGCGCGGCGCCGCGCGGGCCCGCCCTGCGGGCGGGCCTCGCTACTCGGTGCTGTTGAAGAGCGCCACGAACGTCAGTGCCAGGATCTTCAGATCCAGGCCGAGCGACCAGTGGGCGATGTAGTAGTTGTCCCACTCGACCCGCTCCGCCAGCGAGGTCTGTCCGCGCAGGCCGTGCACCTGGGCCCAGCCGGTGATCCCCGACTTGACCCTGTGGCGATCGCCGTAGCGGACGATGTCCTCTCTGAAGAGCTCCACGAATTCCGGGCGCTCCGGACGGGGGCCGATCAGGCTCATCTCCCCACGCAGCACATTCAGCAGCTGGGGAAGCTCGTCGATCGAGGAGCTGCGCAGCAGACGTCCGATCGGGGTGCGGCGATCCTCGCCCTCCACTCCGCCGGGCGCCGTGTCCCCGCCGACGAGAAACTCCAGGGCACCCTCGGGCTCCAGCTCCGCCGACCTCGGCAGGCGCATGGAACGGAACTTGTAGAGGTCGAACACCTTCCCGTCACGTCCTACGCGGCGCTGGCGGAAGAGCACCGGCCCCGGCGAGCTCAGGGCCACCGCCGCCGAGACACACAGGAGCAGGGGCGAAAGCAGGATCAGCCCAACGAGCGCCAGGAAGCGGTCCAGAGCGTGCTTGACCGCGAACTGCGCCCCCTTCGGATCGACCATCGTGAGGGACAGCAGCGGCAGGCCTCCGACCGCGTCGTAGCCGACACGGTTGTTGATCGTGTCGAACATCCGCGGAACGACCGACACCTCCACGCCGAGCTCCTGGCAGCGGCGGATGAGGCCGCTGACGCGTGCGTCGGTCGCCGAGGAGAACGCCACGATCAGATTCTTGACCCCGGTGTCTTTCACGGTCTCGTCGAGGTCCTCGATCGTGCCGAGCACCGGCACATCGCGCCCCCCCACCTCGGCGACCGAGCGCGGGTCCTCATCGAGAAAGCCGACCGGGACCAGCCCATACTCCGGATGGCTCTCCAGGCGGCGCGCGACCTGCGCCCCGACGACGCCGGCGCCCATTATCAGCACCGGCTTGCCCACGAGACGGCGGGCGCGTGCCCAGTGCTGCGCGAAGGCCAGGCCCGCACGCCCGAGACCCACGGCGAGCAGGGCGCACAGCCATGCCCGTACCCAGTCGGACTGGCTGCCGACCTGACCGTTGACGAGCAGGCCGATCATCGCGACCATCATCGCCGCCACGGAGACGGCGCTTATGACCGGCACCACTCCGTCGAGGACGAGCGCACGCAGGCGCGTGCGGTAGAGGCCGCGCAGATAGAACAGCAGCATCACGAGCAGCGGCAGCACCAGCAGCGGCGCGCGAACCGCCGGCGGGTGCAGCGTGGCTTGCACGCCGCCGAGGGAGATCACCAGCGCTGTGCACAGCAGCAGGAAGTCCACGGCGGGACGCAGCAGGTTCCAGCCCGGCCCCTCTAGAGCCCGCTGCAGTCGCCCGTCGAAGGATCCTGCCGCGAGCGCCCTCGGCCCCGGCGCGTCGTGCGTCGTGAGCTCGCCCCGAAGGGGAAGCGCGGTAGTCGTCTGCTGGGTGATGCGTGTGCGGTCCATATCTTGAGGGCGTCCTTGTCCCTTGGTCGGTTACTCGGTTACTCGGGTTCTGCGTGGCATCCCTTTAGCTGGCCGTGTCTCTCTGCCGCGGTTTCCGCGTGAGCCGGCCGGTGAGGACGGCGGTCACAACCAACGCGCCGATCGCCAGCAGGATCAGCAGCAGGTCCTGGCCAGAGAGGCCCAGCGTGCCCGCAGGCTCGGCCACCCCACGTTCGGATGCGGGGTACAGCTTGGAGGGGCCGGATGCCTGCGCGCTCGCGCCGGGCGCGCGCCCTGCGCGTCCGCCGGCCCTCGATGCGTGCTTGGCCGAGCGAGCCGCCGCGGGCCCCACTGCGGCGCGCGCCCCCGGGGTCACGCCGCCGGTCGACGATTCCGCCGAGGCGGGCGCGGGGGCCGAGCCGCCCGGAGCCGAGCCGCCTCCCCCACCCGCGGGCCCGTTGAGCAGCGCGGAGCCGAGAATCGCCTGGCTGCCCAGGCCGGGGCCGCCATAGCCGCTGAGCAAGGGGTTGCCCAGCGCAGCCACCGGCATGGCCGCCGAGAGAGCCAGGACTGCTGCTGCTGCTGCCGTTGCCGTTGCGATGGTCTTGCGGTGGTGTGTCATAGCTTCCTTGCTTGCTCTACCTAACGTTAAGCTAAAGCCAAGCTTCTGTCGACTCTCCGTGTCATCCCCCTGCTTCGACCAGCCTGCCCCAGTTTGCCAGTCGCTCGAAACGACAACTTCGCCATGACCAAGACTCGAGGCCTGGAGTTGCCCGACACAAACTACCGGAAGCTCGGCGATGTTGTCGGGATCTGGGGCTCGCGGACGCCCTGGAGACCCGGTTTTCACGCAAATTGGAGAGCTTTGAGTAGAAGTGAGCGGTTGAGTTCCTCAACGTTGACGCGTCTGCCGGCCCGCACCGTCATCAGAGCCTGCCGCGTCAGGTCGTCTCGCGGGTTCAGCCGCAGCGCACGTTCGAGCAGCGGGAGCGCCCGCCGGCGGTCATCCTCGCTCGATGCGATCGCGCCCCGCTCGAGCGCCGCGTAGGCGTCGGAGGGGTCGCGGCTCAGCGCCGAGGCGAAGTCATGGTCGGCGCGCGCGAGATCACCGAATCGCAGCGCGATCGTGCCCGCCACCAAGTACGCCTCGTCGCTCAACGGATTCAAGCGAGCGGCGTCATCCAGTCGAGCGTAGGCGCGTAGTGGTGCGCGCGACCATATGCGCGCGGCGCTCTCGATCTGCAGCTGGCTGAGCCACGGCGCCGCAAACGTGAGCACCGCGGCAAGCACCAGCAGCGCCGCCACGGCGACGCCCAGACTGCGAGGGCGCAGCCGCTCCCGGCCGCGCCCGGCCGGCGATCGACCGGCCCCGGCCTGAGCGCCCTCCACGTCGGCCGCCGAATCGGCCTGAGCGCCCTCCACACCGGCTGCAGAATCGGCCTGAGCCTCAGATGCAGTGCGATCGACGGCGGCCAGCGGCGGGCGAGGTGCAAGCGCACAGGCGATGCCGAGCAGCGCAAAGGCCGGTGCACCCAGCCCGGCGAACTCCCAGAACCAGTCGAACGAGCCGTGCACGAGCCAGTAGCCGAACCCGGCGAGGGCCGCGGCGGCCACCTCGCAGGCCAGCGGATCAACCCGCCGTGCGCCTCCCGGTCGCACGGCGCGGGCGGCCGCCGTCAGCGCCGCGCCGAGGCCGACGAGAACGAGCAGAGCCCCCGTCAGGCCCGTCTGGACGAGCGTGCGCATCTCCAGGCTGTGCGGGTAGCGCGGAGTCTCTTCGCTGCGGCCATGTGCCAGGTACTGCTGCTGGAAGTTGTCGGCGCCGATCCCGATGAGCGGATGGGCCACGAATTCGTCCAGGGCCACACGGTAGAAGTCGTAGCGGTTGCTTCCCAGGCCGCTCGTCAGGCGGCTGCCCGTCGTGGTGTTCGCCGCGTAGCCGGACGGAGACTTGAATGTGTCCCAGGCGTGCCGCAGCCGCGACACCGGGTTGCCGGCTGCCGCCCAGCCGACCGCCAGCGCGACCACGAGCGTGGCGAGCGCGAGAGCGCCCACGGTCCTGCGCATCCCTCGCCGGAAGCTCTGCGAGAATTTCCCTCGGCTCTCGATCGCGGCGCCCAGCGCTACCAGCACCCCAACCGCCGCGGCAGAAGCGAATGCCGTCGTGACCGCCGTGTGCAGCGTCGTGGTGGCCACCTCGCCGTGCTGCAGGTTGTCGCCGACGCGCAGTATCGCCGGCGCAGCCGCCGCGATGCCGGCGGAGATCGGCACCAACAGGGCGAACGTGCGCGTTCGCTCGGGCAGCAGGGCGAACACGAGGAGGAGCATCACGGGCGTCGCATACAGCGACCCGCGGCTCTGGCTGAGCAGCGCGACGTCCGCCAGCAGCACCGCGCCACCGGCGAGCACACCCCGTAGCCCCCAGGGCAGGCGGCTGCTGCTCGCCAGCAGCAGCGCCGGCCAGAACGCCATCAGCCACTGCGCGGCGCTGGCGTTTGCGTAGCCGCTCGGATAGATCAGACGCCCTCCCGGGAGCATGCTCTGCAGGCTCCGCGCTCGTGGCCCCGTCCAGGTGCAGTGCGACGAACGCCGCCAGCCCGACCATCGCCAACGTCCACGCCCCGAGCAGCAGCGCCGCAGTGCGCCCGCGCTGGCGCCAGCAGGCGAACAGCGCGAACACGAGCAGGTAGAGCAGCGTCCGGTTGGCGCCTTCCCAGGCATCCCCCTTCGCCCCCGCCCAGGTGATCGAGAGGAAGCTCAGCGCGGTGTATGCGGCCAGGGCGCCGAGCGCCACCCTTACGGGACGTGGGGATCTCGCTCTGGCGCACGCCGACGATGCCGACGGTCAGCGCGAGCAGCGCGAGCACGATCAAGCCTCCCGGTCCCCAGTGGGTGACCGGATAGCCCGCCTGGTCGGTCGCCCACACGACGAACAGCGCCAACGCCGCAAGCGCGGGGACCGTCGCAGGAGCCTCGCGCAGCGACGCCATCAGCCCTCTCGTCATCGAGGTCACAATAATCGCCGGTATGTCGGACCCCGAGGGGCTAGTCCAGTTCTACGAGGAGGCCTATGCGCAGCCGCCGCGCGACGCGGAGGTGTATGCGCGCTGGCGGGCACTGGGTGCCATCGGCAAGGCAGAGCACGTAGTCGCGTTGTGCACGCGCGCCTCCATCCGGCCCGCCGGCACGCTCGAGGTCGGCTGTGGCGACGGTGCCCTGCTGTGCGAGCTCCACCGGCGAGGGTTCGGCGGGCGGCTCACAGGCGTTGAGATATCAAGCGCCGCCGTCTCGATCGCACGCCAACGCGCAGAGCTCGACGCCGTTGAGCTCTACGACGGCGAGAGACTGCCCTTCAAGGAGCTCGCATACGACCTCGGCATCCTGTCTCACGTGCTCGAGCACGTTCCCCACCCGGCCGCGCTCCTGGCCGAGGTGGCGCGAGTCTGCCGGGCGGTGCTCGTCGAGGTGCCGCTCGAGGCCAACCTCTCGGCGAGACGGGACCGCAAGCGCGAGCACGCCGCCGAGGTCGGACACCTCCAGCGACTGGACCGCGCAGGCGCGCGCAGGATCGTAGGAGAGGCCGGCCTGTCGGTCGTCGCCGAGCTCCAGGATCCGCTGCCGCTGGAGGTTCATCGCTTCTTCGCGGACACCCATGTGGCGCGTATGACGGCCACCGCGAAGTGGGCAGCACGCGCGGGCATCGATCGCACCGCGCCGCAGCTTGCCCGGCGGCTGTTCACGGTGCACTACGCGTGCCTGTGCCTGCCGGCCTGGTAGCAGCGGCGAACAGCAGCGACAGCACCCTGCCCATCAGCTCGTCGGGAACGGCGTCCGGGTCGGCGAGCTTCTGGCGGGCGATGCCGTCCGCAAGCGCGTCGATCGCCACCGCGAGCTGCTCGGCCGGGACATCCAGCTCGAGGTCGAAATCTCGCACCCCGTCGGCGATGAGCTTCGTCAGCAGCCTGCGTATCTGTGCGAACTGGGCGGCGACCTTCGGGCGCACCTGTGGGTCGCGAACGCCGTAGGCCCAGAACTCCATGAACAGCAGCAGCAGCTCGGGATCGCGCTCGATCATCGTCATCCATTGGCGAGCGCCGCCCGTGGCTCGCTCGGTCATCGACGCGCGCGCGCGCACCGCCTCGGAGATCTCGCGCGCGTGCTCGTCGATCTCGCGCTCCATCAGCACCAGGAACAGATCCTCCTTGCCGTTGAAGTTCGAGTACAGAGCACCGGTCGAGAAGCCGGCCTCTGAGGCGATCTCCTCCACCGACGCGCCGTGAAAGCCGCTGCGCGCGAACACGCTTCGTGCAGCCCGCAGCAGTCGCTCGCGCGTGTTCGCCCTGCTCTGCTCGCGTGTCATGCGCGCCGTCTGCATCCACCGATCTTACTTGACAGAGCAAACGCTATTTCGATAGCGTTCGTTATCGTATATGAGGACGGCCGCTCGAACGGCCGTTTCGCGCAGCGCAGGCACGGCAACACCTCCGGAGGGAGCAACTCAGATGGCGATTGCAACCCCAGGCCCCACCTCGACAGCGAGCGCGCAGGGGGACTCGGCGGGCCCCCCCACGAACGTGGCCAGCCTGCCCGCCGACGCGATCTCCTACGAGGACCTCTACGCGCGCTGGGAGCGGGGCAACTGGAGTGCCACCGAGCTGGACTTCAGCGAGGACGCGCGCCAGTGGCGTGAGGAGTTCACGGACTTCGAGCGCCAAGCCGCAATCTGGAACTACTGCCTCTTCTTCTGGGGTGAGGACGCGGTCGCCGACAACCTCTCGCCCTACATCGACGCGGCGCCGCTCGAGGAGCAGAAGTACTTTCTCACCACCCAGCAGGTCGACGAGGCCCGGCACGCGGTCCTGTTCAAGCGCTTCATGCATGAGGTGTGCGGCATCGGCGACGGCACCATGTCCGGCGGCCTGCAGACGATCAGGCCTCAGCTGACCCCCGGCTTTCGCAAGATCTTCGATCGCCTGGACCTGATGGCCGACCAGCTGCGTGCCGACCGATCGCCCGCCCGGCTGGCCGCCGCCGTGACCCTGTACCACATCGTGATCGAGGCCTCGCTCGCCCAGCCCGGCCAGCACTTCATCTGCAGCTACCTGGAACAGCGCGACCAGCTGCCGGCCTTCCGCGAGGGCATGCAGAAGATCGCCGCAGACGAGCAGCGCCACATCGGATTCGGCGTGAAGATCCTCTCTGACCTCGGGCGCGAAGACCCCGTCAACGTGCCCAAGGCCGTCGCCGGCATACTGCGCGAGGTCATGCGTTACACCGCGCAGGTGCTGATGCCCCCCGGCTGGGACGAGCGCTACATCACGGTGTTCAACTCGAGCTTCGATGAGGTCGGCGTCGAGGGCGTGACCTCGATGACCACCAAGCTGCGCTCGGCCGGCCTCGCGGTCGAGAAGCTGCCCGGACCCCCCGTCATGCCCGCGGGCCTCTCGCCGCTGGAGGTCTCAACGCGCGGGCGAGCGCTCGCCAAAGCCGGCGTGATCGGTGTTCGGCAGGGCCCATCGGCACGTGGTCCCGAGACCGTCGCCCTGCTGTTCGACACCGTCCGCCGCCAGGTCAACCCCGAACACGGCCTGAAGCATCCCGTCACCTTCCAGTGGGAGTTCACGGACCCCGACATATCCCCCTGGCACCTGACGGTCAACAACGGCTCGAGCGCCGTCGAGCGGGGAACCGCCTCAAGCCCGGACCTGCGTCTGCGCCTGTCCTATCAGGACTGGGCGGACATGGTGGGACAGCGACTCAACCCGCTCCGCGCGCTGGCCACCGGCAGGCTGCGCGCGCGAGGCAACCCGCTCGCACTGGTGGCGCTCAGCAAGGTCTTTCCGCGCGGCTGACCGCCATAGCGGCCGGCGCTCTACTCGCCATAGCGGCCGGCCCTCTACTCGCCATAGCGGCCGGCGCTCTACTCGCCATAGCGGCCGGCGCTCTACTCGCCACAGCGGCCGGCTCTCACTCGATGCCGAACTCCCGTTCAGCGGCCGAGGGAGCGCCTGCTGTCGCTGGAGGGGCGGACGGCGTCGGGGACTGCGAGCGAGCCACTGGCGCGGGCGGCTTCGACGCCGAGCCCTGCGAAGTTGATTCCCTGGCGCCGGCCTGCCTGGCCGAGGATGCCAACGTCGCGCCGGAGGGCGGACCGGCGGAGGGCGAGGACGGCTGCCCCGCGCCAGCCACGGAGCCCTGCTCGGGTCCGAACTCCCGCGCGGCCCGCGCCGCGGGCGTGAGCGCCGGGCTCGGGCTCGTGCCGGACGCGGTGCGCCCGACGCCGGGGCCGCCTTCTGCCGACCGGTATGCCCTCAGCACGTTGTCCGCCGCACCGTAGCTGCGCCGCGAGGAATGCGCGCGGATGCCGGCCGACGCGCCTGTGTGGAGCGGGCCTCGCCGGTGGCCCACGCCGGCGCTGAACCCGACGCAGCCCGCCCCCACCCCGAGTGCCAGCAGGCAGCCCACGGCGACCTTTGTGCCGAGCGACCCGCCCGCCCACAGCCAGCTGCCGCCGGCCGCGCCGCCCGCTCCGGCGGCGCCCGACACCGACAGCGCCCCGGCTACAGGAGAGCTCGCCTGCCCGCCGGCGCACACGGCGCCCGCCGGCGCCGCGCCGGCCGGATGGGCGCCGATGCCCGCGCCCACGTGCGCGGCTGGGCCGGCCCGGCTCAGGGCTTGGGCGGCCAGGCCCCAGGGCGCCAGCACCGGTGGCAGAACGGTGGCCAGGCCGCGCAGCGAGAGTACATACGCACGGCATGCGGGACACTCGCCGCGATGGATCAGCGCCAGCCGGTAGCGCTCGCCGTCGGGGTCGAGCATGCCGTAGGCCAGCCCGCGCATCAGGGAGCCCTGCGCCTCGCACCAGGCACCCGCTTTGATCGTCTCGGCCAGCGCGCCCACCTTGTGCGCCACTCCGGGACGCCCGACGCCGTGACCGTCCATCAGCTTGCGCATGCGCGAATCCGAGATGCCCATGCGTGCCGCCGCCTCTGAGCGCGACAGCCCCTGCAGATAGCAGAGCACCGCCGCCTCCCGCTCACGCGCACTCAGACGGCCGCACAGCCCCTCGAGCAGCTGCCGGAGGGCGATGCGGTCGTCCAGCTCGGCGGCGAAGTCGGGCTCCACAGCGCCCTCGGCACCGGCCGCGGCGGGTCCGCAGGGCGGGACGGCGCCCGCCGCCCACACCGTGGCGGCATTGCGTAGCGCGCGACGTCCGCGGAGCTCCTCGATAGCGCGCCGGTGGGTGACCAGCGTCAGCCAGCCGGTCGGGTTTGATGATCTCCTGCCCCTCCAGCATCGCGGCGTAGAGCCCCTGCCAGGCCTGCGCGTAACACGCTTCGAGGTCGCTCGCGTCAAGGCTCGCGCCGGCTGCGCCCAGCCGCCCGCGCACCGACGCGATCACCCGCCCGCGCAGTCTCTCGAACTCTGCTCGCAGCAGACGCTCGGCACGGTAGCGACGCAGCGAGAGCGGGCTCATCCCGGGAGATTATGGATAGTGCGCGACAGCACGGGTATCTTCAGGCCGTGTCGACGCCCTCCCCGCGCCCGCCGCTTGAAAGCCCCGCGACCGCCGAGGTCCTCGGCGTTCCGCTTGCGGTGTCCGACTACGAGCAGGTCATCGGACTGGATGGACGCGACCATCGCGGCCGGGCAGCGGGGCTACGTGACGGCGGCGGCCGTCAACCTCGTGATGTCCGCCCGCGAGGACCCGCAGGCTCGTGCGGCGGTGCTCGGCGCGACGCTCGCGGTGCCCGACGGCCAGCCGCTGGTGTGGGCGCTGCACGCGCTCGGACATCGGCGCGCCACGCGTGTCTACGGCCCGGACCTGATGGCCCGCTTCTGTGCCCACGCCGCGCAGGCCGGCATCCCGATCTATCTCTACGGCGGTCGTTCGCCGCAGGCGCTCGAGCAGCTGCAGCGGCGCCTGCGCGAGCGCTTCGCAGGACTGCAGATCGCCGGCGCCTACTTTCCCCCCTTCCGCCCCCTCACGCCCGCCGAGGAGGAGCGCGTGATCGCCAGCATCAACTCCTCCGGTGCCGGCGTGGTATGGGTCGGAACGGGTCAGCCCAAGCAGGAGAAGTGGATGTTCGACATGCGTCCCCGGCTCTCCGCGCCGCTGCTCGTGGGAGTAGGCGCAGCATTCGACTTCCACGCCGGCCTCATCTCCCAGGCTCCACCCTGGATGCAGCGCTCGGGCCTCGAGTGGCTCTATCGCCTCTCGCGTGAGCCGCGCCGCCTGTGGCGCCGCTACGCCCACCAGAATCCGCGCTTCCTGGCCGGGTTCGCGCGTCAGTACGCTGGCTATCGCCGCGACGCTCGCGGCTGATCTGGGCAGGCGCCGAGCTTCGCGCGCTGGTGCGGAGGGCCTTGCGCGCTGGTGCGCGGGGCTTCGCTGAGCGCCGCTAACCTCTTGGCTTGCATGACCGCCTGCGCAGAGCACCGCCGAGGTGTCCGTCGTCGGCCTTGGCCGCGTCGGGCTGCCGCTGGCCCTGACGTTCGCCGACCGGGGGCTCACGGTGACGGGCATCGACAACGACCCGGCGCGCCTGAGCGCCGTGGGCGAAGGGAGGATGCCGTTCGCCGAGACGGGCGCGCAGGAGCTGCTCGAGCGGGTGCACGGGAGCGGCCGGCTGTCGCTGTCCGAGCGGGTCGCCGACGCGGCACGCGCGCGCTACATCGTGATCACGCTCGGAACCCCCTCCTTCTCGCACATCGAGATCGACATGCGTGACATCCGCTCGGCGCTCGACGACCTGCTGGGAGTGCTGGCGCCCGGACACTGCGTGATCCTGCGCTCGACGGTCGCGCCGGGGACGACCGACTTCGTGGCCGGCTACCTGGCGAAGCACCGCGACTTCGACATCGGCGAGGACGTCTTCGTGGCGCACGCTCCGGAGCGCATCGCCGCCGGGCGCTTCCTCGAGGAGATCGACACGCTGCCCTGCATCATCGGCGGCGTGGGCCGGCGCTCGGGGGAGGTGGCGGCGGAGCTGTTCGCCGCGTTCGCGGCTCCGATCGTGCAGACCACGCCCGTGCAGGCGGAGCTGGCCAAGATCTGGACCAACATCCTGCGCTACACCCACTTCGCGCTGCCCAACCTGCTGATGATGGACTGCGAGCGCTCTTCCGCGAACGTGTTCGAGGTGATCGACCTGATCAACCACAACTACCCGCGCGGCGGCATCGCCCAACCCGGCCTCACCGCGGGCACGTGCCTGCGCAAGGACTTCGCCTTCTCCGAGGAGCGCTCGGCGGCCCCGGGGATGCTGTTGGCGGTCTCGCGAGTCAACGAGTCGGTGCCGCTGTTCCTGCTGGAGGGGGCCAAGCGGCGCATCGGCGCCCTCGCGGATCGCAAGGTGGCCGTGCTCGGCCTGGCGTTCAAGGCCGACACCGACGATGAGCGGGACTCGCTCGCGCACAAGCTGATCCGCCTGCTCGAGCGGGAGCTGGCGGACGTCTGCGCGCACGATCCACACGTGCCGACTCCCACCGTGTCGCTCGAGGAGGCGCTCGACGGCGCCGACGCGGTGATCGTTGCCACCGACCACTCCGAGTTCCGCGATCCGCGAACGCTCGCGGCGATCGGCGAGCGGGCCGGCGGCGACTGCCTGGTGGTGGACCCGTGGAACTGTTGGGGTGCGGCGCAGGTGTTCGCCTACAGCTCGGAGCTCGCCGCCCTGGTCGCGAGCGGATGAGCCGCGTGCTGGTCACCGGCGGCGCCGGCATGATCGGCAGCGCCGTGGTCAAACGACTCCTCGCCGATCCCTCCTACGAGGTGCGCGTCTCCGACCAGCGGCCCGCACCACAGTGGATGCGCGAGGGCTGCGAGGTTCACACCGGCGACCTGCGCCTGCCCAGCGAGGCGCTACGCGGCGACCAAGGGCTGCACCCATGTGATTCACCTGGCGGCGATCGTCGGCGGGATCGCCAACTTCCATCGGCTGCCCCACACGCTGACCGAGGTCAACAACGCGCTCTACAACGCCGTCATTCGCGCGGCGCTGGAGCTCGACGTCGAGCGCTTCGTGTACGTGTCCTCTTCGATGGTGTTCGAGCGGGCCGAGCTGTTCCCCACGCCCGAGGACTACCTGCCCCGCTGCCCGGTGCCGATCTCCGCCTACGGCTTCTCCAAGCTCACGGGCGAGGTGTATTGCCGCGCGGCGCACGACGAGCACGGCCTCGCCTACACGATCTGCCGCCCGTTCAACGCCTACGGGCCGGGAGAGCTGCCGGACTCAGAGCCCGGAATCGCCCACGCGGTGCCGGACCTGATCCGCAAGGTGCTGTCGCGGACAGCGCCCGCTTGAGATCTTCGGCTCGGGCGAGCAGACAAGGACGCTCACGCACGTGGAGGACATCGCCGAGGGCATCGTCACCGCGATGGGCTCGCCGGCCGGCTTGAACGAGGACTTCAACATCTCCGCCTCGCGCGAGCTGACGATCGCCGAGATCGCGCGCATCGTGTGGGAGGCCTGCGGCGAGGACCCGCAGGAGTTCGCGCTGAAGCACCTCCCCTCCTTTCAGGTCGACGTCCAGCGCCGCTGGCCCTCGGTGGAGAAGGCCCGCGAGCTGCTCGGCTGGCAGGCGCGGATCGACCTCGAGGAGGGGATCGCGGCAACCGTGCGCTGGCTGCGCGGCACCGAGACGGCCGACGTGGCAGCAGCGGTGAGGGCGTGAGGGCGCCCGCAATGAGCCCTCAGCGCCGTCGGCGGGTCTCTATAGGCTGGCGCATATGACTGACCGTCGCTCCGCGCTCGTCACCGGGATAACCGGCCAGGATGGCTCCTATCTGGCCGAGCTGCTGCTCGAGCAGGGCTATGAGGTGCACGGCATGGTGCGCCGTGCCTCCACCGAGAAGTTCGAGCGCATCGAGCACATTCGCGACCGCATTACGCTACATCAGGGCGACCTGCTCGACCAGCGCTCGCTCGTCGACGCGCTGCGCGCCTCCCGCCCAACCGAGATCTACAACCTCGCGGCGATGTCGTTCGTCGCGGTCTCCTGGATCCAACCCACGCTCACCGCCGAGTTCACGGGCGTCGGTGTCACGCGGATGCTCGAGGCGATGCGCGAAGTCTGCCCGGAGGCCCGCTTCTATCAGGCGTCCTCGAGTGAGATGTTCGGCAAGGTCCGCGAGGTGCCGCAGACGGAGTCGACTCCGTTCTACCCCCGCTCTCCCTACGGCGTGGCGAAGGCCTACGGCCACTTCATCACGGTCAACTACCGCGAGTCCTACGGGCTGCACGCCACCTCCGGGATTCTCTTCAACCACGAGTCCAGCCGCCGGGGGCTCGAGTTCGTCACGCGCAAGATCAGCTGGCACGCCGCCGCCATCAGGCACGGACTCGCCAGCGAGCTGCGCCTCGGCAACCTCGAGGCCGAACGCGACTGGGGCTACGCCAAGGACTACGTCGAAGCCATGTGGCTGATGCTCCAGCGCGATGAGCCCTCGGACTACGTGATCGCCACGGGCGAGGCGCACTCTGTGCGCGAGTGCTGCCAGATCGCCTTCGAGGAGGCGGGATTGGGCGACTTCGAACGCTACGTGACGATCGATCCGGCGTTCGTGCGCCCAGCCGAGGTGGACCACCTGATCGGCGATCCGGCGAAGGCGCAGCGCGAGCTCGGCTGGCGGGCACAGACATCCTTCGAGGAGCTGATCCGCCTGATGACGCGCTCCGATCTCGAGCTGCTCGCGCGCTGAGCATCGTGGCGGTGGCGCTGTTCGACACCTCGACGCCGCTCGACCCGCTGCGCGAGGAGCTCCGTGCGGCGCTCGAGCGGGTGCTCGACTCCGGGCGCTACATCCTCGGACCGGAGGTGAGCGCGTTCGAGCAGGAGTTCGGCGCATACTGCGGCGTGCAGCACGCGATCGGGGTGGCAAACGGAACCGAGGCGATAACGATCGCCCTGCGCGCGATGGGCATTGGAGCGGGCGATGAGGTGATCGTCCCCTCCTTCACCTTCTACGCCTCCGCCGAGGCGATCCCCCCGACGGGGGCGAGGCCGGTGTTCTGCGACATCGACCCCGACACCTACTGTGTGACCGCCGACACCGTGCGCGCCGCACTGACGCGCGCGCACGAAGGCCGTGATCGCCGTCCATCTGTTCGGCAACGTCGCGCCGGTGAGCCGAGATCGAGGCGCTCGGCGTGCCGGTCCTCGAGGACGCCGCGCAGGCCGCGGGCTCCAGGACGCCGGCCGGGCGCCCCGGCTCGCTGGCGAGCGTGGGCACGTTCTCGTTCTTCCCCTCCAAGAACCTGGGCTGCTTCGGCGACGGTGGGATGATCGTCACCTCTGAGGGGCAGATCGCCGAGCGGGCTCGCATGCTGCGCTTCCACGGCTCTCGCGACAAGGTCAGCTACGAGCTGCTCGGCTACAACTCGCGCCTGGACGAGCTGCAGGCCGCGATCCTGCGGGTGCAGCTGCCACACCTCGACGAGTGGGCGGCGGGACGCAGCCGGGCGGCGGCGCCACTACGAGCAGGCCGGGCTCGCGGAGCTCGTGGGCCTGCCGCATCCCGTCGGGGACGCCTTGCCGGCCTGGCACCTGTACGTCGTCAACCACCCGGAGGTGGAGCGCCTGGAAGGCGCTCTCGCGGCGGGCGCGATCGGCCACAAGGCCTACTACCGCACCCCGGTGCACCGCCAGGCCGCGATGCGCGAGTGGGGCGCAGGCGTCGAGCTGCCGGCCACCGACCATGCCGCGCGCACGCACCTGGCGATCCCGATGAGCCCGGTGCTCACGCGCGAGCAGGCCGAGGAGGTCGTGGCAGCCGCGCGTGGATCGAGCGGCTGAGCGACGGCTGGGGCCCTAGGCTCGCCAGCGCTCCAGCAGATCCTCGGCTCCGGCACCTCGCGCACGACGCGGGCCGGGACGCCCATGACCACGGCGCGCGCGGGCACGTCGCGGGTGACGACCGCGCCGGCGGCCACGAACGCCTCCTCGCCGATCTCCACACCGGGGGTGAGCACGCGGCGGCGCCGACGCGGCAGGCGCGGCGCAGGATCGCGCCGCGCAGGCGCCGCCCGCGGCTCGTGGCGGCCCATCGTGTCGTCGTTTGTCGTCGTGGCCCCGGGGCCGACGAACACGTCGTCCTCGACCACCGTGAAGGCCGTCAGGTAGACGCCCGTCTGCACCCGTACGCGCGCGCCCACCCGCACGTCGTTGTCGACCACGCTGCCCCGCCCGATCAGCGAACCCGCGTCCGATCGAGGCGCGCTCGCGCACGAACGACTGATCGCCGACGATGACGCCGTCGCCGATCCGCGCGCCGGCGAACACCACCGCGCCCGCGCACACCGTGACCCGCTCGCCCAGCTCGAGCGCGCCGACATCGCCGTGGGCCGCCGAGCCGCCGGCCAGCCGCGGACGCTTGCCGAGCACTGCGTGATCCTCGACGACGCAGCCGTCGCCCAGTCTCGTTCCGTCGTGTACGACCACGTGAGCGCCGAACGCCACGTCCGCTCCGATTTGAACGTCCTCGCCGAGCATCAGGCCCGGCGCTCGCGAGCTGGCCCTCACAGCCGCACGACGCTGCTGGCGTGCGTGGAGCGCGTAACGCCACGCAGGTCCACCACGAGGCGAGCGCGCCTGGCGACGAGGTCGTGGTCAACGCTCGGATGGGCGGTCACGATCAGAGCCAGGTCGGCAGCCTCAACGGCCTCCTCCAGCGGCACGTTCGAGAGCCCGAAGTCGGTCAGCGCAGGCACGTGCGGGTCGTGATAGGTGATGTCTGCCCCCAAGACCGCTGAGCAGCGAGATGATCTTCAGTGCCGGGGACTCGCGAATGTCGCCGACCCCTGGCTTGTAGCTGACGCCCAGCACCGCGATGCGGGCGCCTTTGACCGACAGTCCCGCCTCGTTCAGGGCACGCTGGGCCTTGGCCACGCAGTGGTAGGGCATCTGCTGGTTGACCTTGCCCGCCAGCTCGATGAACTCAGTCGACATGTCGAACTCGCGTGCCCGCCAGCTCAGATAGAACGGGTCGACCGGCAGGCAATGGCCGCCCATGCCCGGGCCCGGGATCGAAGCGCATGAACCCGTACGGCTTGGTCGAGGCCGCCTCGACTACCTCCCAGATGTCGATTCCCATGCGGTCGGTGAGCATCGCAAGCTCGTTGACCAGCGCGATGTTCACCGAGCGGAAGATGTTCTCCAACAGCTTCGTCAGCTCGGCCGCCTCGGGGCTCGAGACGCGCACGAGGTTCTCGCACACCAGGCCGTACAGCGCCTCGGCGCGCTCGGCGCACGCCTCGGTCAGCCCGCCCAGCACCTTCGGGCGTGTTGCGCAGCGTGAAGTCAGTACGCCCCGGGTCGACCCGCTCGGGCGAGAAGGCCAGGTGGAAGTCCCTGCCCCGCGGCAAGCCCGGACTCCTCCAGGAGCGGCGCCACGCGCTCGCGCGTCGTCCCCGGGTAGGTCGTGGACTCGAGCACCACCAGCTGATCGGCCTGAAGCACCTCCGCCAGCGCACAGGTGGTAGTCGATCAAGCGGGCCCAGGTCGGGCTCGCGGTTGCTCGTCAGCGGGGTCGGCACGCAGATCAGCACCGCATCCGCCTTGGCCAGCCGCGCGTAGCGCGTCGTGGCGTGGATGCGCCCGGAGAACGCCCGCAAGAGCTCGGATGGGACGTCCTCGATGTAGGAGTCTCCGGCCGCGATCGCCTCGATCTTGCGCGGGTCCACATCGACCGCGATGACGTCGCAGCCTGCTTGCGCAAACGCCACGGCGAGCGGCAGGCCGACATAGCCGAGTCCGATGATGCCGACGGTGGCCATCCCGGCCGCCAGTTTAGGGCCTCACGACGATGCACCGGCAGGATTGCCGTCGGGAGTGCCCTTCGAGAGCTCGAGCGCCCGTCAGCTCAGGGCCGCGGTCTCCTCGCCCCGGTACAGCCGCGCCAGCGAAGCGGCCACGAGCTCGGGGTGCAAATGGCGTCCACGCGCTCGCGTCCGCGCTCGCCAGCGGATCGATCTCCGGCCAGCCTGCGGATCGCCCGCGCGAGCGCAGCGGCGTCTCCCGGCGGCACGAGCCCCTCCCGGTCGACCAGCTCTGCCAGCGCGCCTACCCGGCTTGCGGCCACCGGCACGCCGGCGGCCATCGCCTCGGCGGCGGCCAGGCCGAAGGTCTCGGCCGAGCGCGAGGGCGCGAGCGCGATCGCGGCGCCGGCACGCAGCCGCGCAAGCTCGGCGTCGTCCACGCGGCCCATGAAGCGCACTCAGTTCTTCCCGGCACGCCGGCGCAGAAGCGTCGCGCTGCGGTCCGTCGCCGGCCACGACCAGCCGCAGGCCCGCCATGCGGCAGGCGTCGATCGCGACGTCGATTCCCTTCTCGGGCGCCAGACGCGAGACGACGAGCGCATAGGCTCCCGCCCCCCTGACGGGCTGCGCGGGGTAGCGCCGGGGCGCACACGGGCGGCGCCAGCACGTGCAGGCGCTCCCACGACAGCGGGGCGCCGAGCGCGCGCAGCCGCTCGCGTGCGAACGCGCTGGGCACGATCACCGCGTCGGCCTGCGGCGAGGAGGCGACGCTGCCACAGCGCGAGCGCGGCCCGTAGGCGGCGGACTCGGGCAGGCTGCCGCGACAGTTCAGGCGCACTCCCGGACAGCGTGTCGCGCCCGTGGCAGCGAGTGCACTCCGCGCCCCGCGTGAAGCACACGCCGATCGCGCACACCAGCCGGTACTGGTGCAGGTGCAGCACCACGCGAGCGCCGGCGCTGCGCGCTGCCGCCAGGGCCCGCCAGCCGAACGCGGGGTGGAGGTTGTGCGCGTGAACGACGCGCGCTCCGCTGCGACGCACCGCTCGAGCCACCTCCTCGGGGCGCAGCCCTCCGCGCAGCAGTCCCGCCGCCGCGCGCGCCGCGTCCGAGCGTGGCCGAGTCGCGCGCGAGCAGCTCGGCCGGCTCCCCGATGTGCTCGCGCACGAGCCACAGCAGGTCCTCGACCACGCGCTCCTCCCCGCCGGTCGTGCGGTAGCGGTTGTGCAGGAAGAGGACCATCCCACGGTCAAACCTAGACTGTCTGCCAGTCATGCCCCCGTCGGCCTCGATCCTCATCCCCACTCGGCGCGCGCCTCCTACCTGGAGGTCGCGCTCGCCTCGATCGCTCCCGCAGGCCGGCGGCCGCGGAGGCGGAGGTGCTGGTCATCGACGACGCCGGACCCTCGCCGGCGCTGCGCGCACTGGTCGAGCGCTTCGGCGCCCGCTACGAGCCCCACCCGCGACCGCTCGGCCTGAACGCGGCTCGCAACACCGGCGTGCGAGCGCTCCGAGCGGCGAGCTCGTGGTGTTCGTCGACGACGACATCAGGGCGAGCCCGGGCTGGCTCGAGGCGCTGATCGAGCGCGGCGCGCGAGCACCCGCGACGTGGATGTGTTCACCGGTCCGATCCGACCCGCCTGGAGGGCGCCCGCGCTGCGCACGCTGCGGGCGCGAGGGGCCGCCGATCACCTCGCTTGACCTGGGCGCGCAGGACACCGCGCGCGGTACGCCTGGGGCGCCAACATGGCGATCCGCCGCAGCGCCCTGGAGCGCGTCGGGACCGTTCGACGTCTCGCTCGAGCACGGCGGGGACGAGCAGGAGTGGCAGGACCGCCTGTCCGCCGGCGCGCCCGACGACGGCGCCGCTCCGGAGCGCGCCGCGCGGCGGAGCGCGGCCGTGTCCTGTACGTCGCGCGCGCGGCGGTCGACCACCGTCGCGCGGCGCGCGATGCGCGCCTGCGGCTCACTGGCGCGCACCGCCTACGCGCGCGGGCGAGCCGCCCGCCGCTTCGACGCCCGCCGCGGGCGGGCGCCCTCGCTCGCACGCGAGCTGCTGCACGCTCGCCGGGTGCCTGGGACACGTCGTCCGCCGCCGCTGCCCCGCCGGACTGACGATGGTCGCGCACAGCGCCGGCCGCCTGCGGGAGGGCCTGCGCGAACGAGCGGTCGCTCGGCGGGCGGCGACGAGCCGGGCACCGCAGACGCGACGACGCGCCGGCGAGCGACTTCCTCTCCGGCACGAGCGGAACCGTGGGAGGGCTCGACGCCGCTGCGCCGCGGCGTGGAGGACGAGCTGCGTGAACGCCTGGGAGCTGGCGAGCGGCAGGCGCCTGCTCCTCGAGCTCGCGGCGCGTCACCGATCCGCCCCTGCGACGGGTGCTCGTGCTCGGCGTCGAGCGCCCCGAGCACCGCGACCCTCGCGCGGCGATGCGCGCAGAGCTGCTGCGCTCCCGCCACGACGTCGAGCTGCACACCTGCTCCGCCCGGCGGGACGGGGGAAGTTCGAGAACCTCAACCGGCTGCTCGCCGCCCACCCGCCCGAGGGTCGCGACTGGCTGCTCGTGGTCGACGACGACGTCGAGCTGCCGCGCGGCTTCCTCGACCGCTTCCTGTTCCTGTGCGAGCGCTTCTCGCTGCAGCTCGCCCAGCCCGCCCACCGCCTGAACTCGCATGCCGCGTGGCCGCAGACGCGGCGGCGCGCGCTGCAGCGTCGTGCGCGAGACGAGCTTCGTGGAGATCGGCCCGGTGACCGCGTTCGCGCGCGCCACCTTCCCCACGCTGCTGCCCTTCCCCGAGCTGCGCATGGGCTGGGGCCTGGACGCCCACTGGGCGGCGCTCGCCCGCGAGCACGGGTGGCGCTGCGGCGTCATCGACGCCGTCTCGATCCGCCACCGCGCGGCTCCGGCCGCCGACGCCTACTCGCGCGAGGCGGCCCTCGCCGAGGCGCGCGCCTTCCTCGCCGAGCGGCCGTACCTGAGCGCCGAGCGAGGCGCGCCGCACGCTCGACGACCCACCGCCGCTGGTGAACCGCGTGGCCCCCAAGGTCGTCGTCGTGGCCGAGTTCTACCCGAGCCGCCGCGACCCGGTGCTGGGGATCTGGGCCCATCGTCAGGCGCTCGCCGCGCGCGATGCCGGCGCCGAGGTGCGCGTGCTCGTCCTGCACCGCCTCGTCCCTCCGCGCGCCTCGCTCGCGGCTGGACCGGCACGGCGCCGCGCGCGAGCTCGCCGAGGCTCGTGCGCGAGCCGCGCAGGCAGACCCACGACGGACTGCCGGTCGCCTACGTGCCCTACGTCTCGCCTCCGCGCGAGCGCTCCTACGCCGAGGTGGGGAGCGTGGGCCGCACCCGCGCTGGCACTGGCCCTGCGCCGGCTGCGCAGCTCGTTCCCGTTCGAACTCGATCCACGCCCACAACGCCGTGCCCGCCGGCGACGCCGTGCGCCGCGTGCGGGCCGATCGCGCCGCTCGACGTGCCGCTGGTCGTCTCCGTGCACGGCGGAGACGTGCTCTACACGGCCGGCCGCAGCGGCGCCGGCGCCGAGGCGGTCGCGCGCGCACTGGGCGCCGCCCGCCTGGTGCTCGCCAACAGCCAGGGCATCGCCGAGCTCTCGCGTGCCCACGGCGCCGGCGAGACGCGCGTGGTGCACCTCGGCGCCGACGTGCCCGACGCCAGCGCCCGCCGCGGCGCGACGGTGCCGCCGAGGCTGGTCACGGTGGCGCACCTGGTCGCG
This sequence comes from uncultured Solirubrobacteraceae bacterium, assembly GCA_963767655.1. Taxonomy (GTDB): domain Bacteria; phylum Actinomycetota; class Thermoleophilia; order Solirubrobacterales; family Solirubrobacteraceae; genus Palsa-744. The sequence goes on from CAVYET010000006.1 coordinate 178,530, forward strand.
CGCAAGCGCCACGCCGACGTGCTGCGCGCCCTGGCCGTGCTCGGGTCAGCGACACCCGACGCTGCGCTACGCGATCGTCGGCGAAGGCCCCGAGCGAGTCGCGCTCGAAGGGCTCGCCGCCCGCCTGGGGGTCGCCGAGCGGGTCGAGTTCCACGGCCAGCTGCCCCCGGCGCAGGCGATCGAGCAGGCGCGCGCGTGCACGCTGTTCGTGATGCCCTCCACCGAGGAGGCGTTCGGCGTCGCCTACATCGAGGCGATGGCCGGCGGGGTGCCGGCGATCGGCTGCCGGGGCGAGCCCGGTCCCGAGGAGATCGCCGCGGCCGGCGATGGCCTGGTGCTCGTGCCGCCCGGCGACATCGAGCGGCTGACCCAGCGCATCGACGAGCTGCTGTCCGACCCCCATCGGCTGCGCGAGGTCGGGCAGCGGGCGCGCGCCACCGTCGCCGCCCACTTCACGTGGGAGCGCTGCGGGCAGCAGACGCTCGCCGCCTACGAGCACGTGCTGCGGTGAGGCCCGTCCTGTTCGTCACCGGGCATGCGCCCGCCTATCGGGTCGGGGCGTTCGCCCGCCTGCACGAGCTCGAGGACATCGAGGTCGCGCTGTTCGGAGGGCGCTCACAGGCACGGCGGCGAGCGCGTTCGCAGGAGGATCTGCCCTTCCCCCACCGCCGCGTGCGCCCGCGCGAGCTGGCGGCGCTCGCGGCCGCGGGCGGCTACCGCGCGGTCGTCTGCCCCACCGGCGGTCGCCTGGCGCCGGCGGCCAGCTGGCTGGGCGGGCGCGCGCCGGCGCGCGTGCCGATGATCCTGTGGGCCTCGCTGTGGGCGCACCCGCGCAGCGCAGCCCACGCCTTCAGCTACCTGCCGCTGCGGCACCTGTACCGCATCGGCCGACGCGGTCGTCACCTACGGCCCTCACGTCAGCGCCTACGTCCGCGCGCGCGGCGCGCGCAACGTGCACGTCGCGCCGCAGTCGGTCGACAACGACTTCTGGAGCGCCGCCCGCGCTCGAGCCGCCGAGCGAGCCCGCATGGCCGCGCGGCCGCGCGCGACGAAGTTCCTGTTCGTGGGTCGTCCGGCGCGGGAGAAGGGATTGCCGGTGTTGATCGAGGCCTGGCGTGCATCGGGCCTGCGGACACCCGCCGCCGCGCTCGTCCTCGTCGGCGTGGGATCCAGCCCCCATGCGAGCCCCGCCGGCGGCGCGGCGGCAGCCGCGGCGCGACGGGGTCGTCTGCCTGGACCCCGTCGCCGCCCGTGGAGCTGCGCGACCTCTACGCCGCCTCCGACGTCCTCGTGCTGCCGTCGATCCCGACACGCACGTTTCGCGAGCCCTGGGGACTCGTCGTGAACGAGGCGATGAACCGGGGGCTCGCCGGTGATCGCGAGCGATGCCGTCGGCGCTGCGGCCGGCGGGCTCGTGCGCGACGGGCACAACGGCCTGGTCGTGCCCGCCGGCGACAGCGCCGCGCTCGCGCGGCGCGATCGTGCGCCTGGCCGGCGACGCCGCGCTGCGCGAGCGGCTGGGCGCGGCCGGCGCGGAGGACGTGCGCGCGTTCAGCCACGACGCCTGGGCGAGGGGCTTCTCGCGGGCGCTCGCAACCGTCGGCCTCTCCCGCGGGCGTTGGTAGCGTTGCGTCGCTCAGCTATGCGAATCGCCTCTTCTCAAGCGCCGGCTCGCACCGCTGGCCAGAGCCGACTCGCTACTGCTGGCCGTCCTGCTAGGCGCAGCGCTCCTGTCGATCGCCACGCCGGCCCGCGCCGACACGGGCGGCACGATCATCAACAGATGCACGCATGGACAGTCGCTGAGCGGCTTCAGCCAGCAGGCCTACCGCGAGGCGCTGCAGGAGCTGCCGACCGAAGTCGAAGAGTATTCCGACTGCGCCAACCTCATCCGCCGCGCCCAGCTTGCCGCGGCCGGAGGGAGCGGGCGGTGCTGGCGAACCGGCGCGCCGCCACCGCGCCCATACCCGTCTGAGCCCGGCTGAGCGCAGCAGCGCTGAACAACGTCGCCCAAGGTCGGCTCGGCGCCGCTTCGCGTGGGCAACCAGATCGTCCGCCCGGGCGTCATACACGCCAACATCGCCTCGGCCCTGAGCTCGCTTGCCCTACTCCCTGCTCGCGCTCCTGGCCTTCCTGCTCGCCTGCGCGCTGCTGCTCGCGGGCCGGGCTATCCGAAACCGTGTCCGCGCTCACCGCGCCCGCTGAGCAGCCGCTGCGGAGCGGATCCCGAGAGCGCGGCTCCTCGCCGGCGCTGGCGCGGGCCGGCGCGCGTCGCCGCGGGCCGGCTGCTGCGCGCCGATGCGCTGTGGTGGCCGACGCTGCTGACCGCCGCGGTCATCTGCTTCGTCGACGTTCCTCGCCGGCGGCGGTCTGCATCTCGGCAGCGATGACGACCGTCGAGATGGTGCTCACGATCGGCTCCGGCGCTGGTCGTCGCGGCCACCGTCCTGCTCGTCGCCGGCCACGCGGCGCGCGTACGGGCGTGGTCGGTGGGGCTGCTGCTCGCGTTCGCCGCGCTGACCGCGCTCTCGGTGATCTGGTCGGTGCAGCCCGACGACAGCTTCAAGGACGCCGGGCGCATGCTCGCCTACAGCGCGCTTCTTCGGCGCCGCGCGTGGCGCTCGCCCGCGCGGTGCCCAACCGCTGGCCGGCCGTGCTGGGCGGGGTCGACGCTGGCGGCGGTGGTGGTGTGCGGCTATGCGCTGCTGACCAAGGTGTTCCCGGCGCAGTTCGACGCCAACGACGTCTACGCCCGGCTGCGCGCGCCGTATGACTACTGGAACGCGATCGGCCTCACCGCCGCGATGGGCGTCGATCTGCTGCCTGTGGCTCGGCGCCCGCAGGACCGGGCACGCGCTGCTGAGCGCGCTCGCCTACCCGGCGATGGGGCTGATGCTCGTGACGTTGATGCTCGCCTATTCCCGCGGCGCGCTCGTCGCGCTGGCGCTCGGGCTGGCGGTGTGGTTCTGCATCGTGCCGCTGCGCCTGCGCGGAGCGGCCGTGCTGCTCGCGGGCGCCGTCGGTGCCGGGGTGGTGGTCGGCTGGGACTTCTCCAGGCACGCGCTGACCACCGAAGACGTCGCCCTCGCCGCGCGAGTGACCGCCGGGACGCCAGCTCGGAGCGCTGCTCGCCGCGATGCTCGTCCTGCTCACGCTCGACGGGGCTCGCGGTCGGCTTCCTCACCGCCCGGCGGGCGCCCTCGCGCCGGTCGCGCAGGCGCGCCGGGGCCGCGCTGCTGGCGATCCTGGCCCTCGCCGTGGTCGCCTTCGCGGGCGCGCTGGCCGTCAGCCACCGCGGACTGCCGGGCAGCGTCTCCCACGCATTCCACTCGCTCACCGACACGAACGCGAAGGTTTCGAACACCCCGGGGCGGCTGACCGCGATCGCGAGCGTGCGCGCGCGCTACTGGAGCGAGGCGCTGAAGGTGTTCGACGCCCACCCGGCTGCTGGGGGCGGGCGCGGAAGGGTACCGAACGGCGCGCCTGCGCTACCGCACGGCGCCGATCGAAGTGCGCCACGCCCACGGCTTCGTCGTGCAGACGCTTGCCGACCTCGGGCTCGTCGGACTGGCGCTCGCCCTCGCGCTGCTCGTGGCCTGGATGGTCGCCGCCGGGCGCCCCACGCACCCCTTCAACCGGCGCTGGACGGGGCTGGCGCACGCCTGCGCGGGCGCCGCCTGGCCTCGTGGCGCTTCGGCTGGCGGCGAGATCGCCGCTGCCCTACACGCCCGAGCGCATCGGCATGCTGAGCATGCTCTGCGTGGTCGTCGTGTTCGGCGTCCATTCGACTGGTGGACTGGACCTGGTACGTGCCCGGCGACGCGTGCGTCGCGCTTCTCTGCGCGGGCTGGCTTGCCGGCCGCGGGCCCCTGCAGCGCGAAACGGCGTCCGAGCTCGCCGGCGGTCTGCTCGCGACCGCCGCAGGAGCGGACGCCGGCCAAGGGGCGGACGCCAGCCAAGGGGCGGACGCCGGCGAGGGACGGGCGCCGGCCAGGGACGGGCGCCGGCGAGGGGACGGGCGCTGGCGAGGGTGCAGCGGATGCGAACGGAGCAGCCTCTGTGGAGGAGGACTCAGGCGCGCACGCCGACGGCGCGCAGCGCCCGTCCAATAGCGACGGGCCGCAGGAGGATGCGAGCGAGCGAGAGCGTGCAGCTCCCTCCGCCGACTGAACCCCGTGAGCGTCGCGATCGCGTGCACGGTCCTGCTGGCGGCGCTGCTCACGGCATGGGCGCAGTGGCAGCCGCAGCGCTCGGAAGACTCCTCCCAGGAAGCGCTTTCGCTGCTCGCGAGCGACCCCGGCAGCGCGAGCTCGCGGCGCTCGCAGCTGTCAGGTATGACCCGCTGTCGGTGCAGGCGCTGTTCGCCCTGTCGAAGGTCCAGCAGGCGGGCGGGCAGCCCTGTGCTCGCCCGGGCAACGCTCGCTGCGCGCGGTGCGCCTGCAGCCGTCCAACCCGGAAACGTGGCTGCGCTCGGGCGAGTACGACTTGATAGTCGGCCCGATCGACGTGGGGCCGGCGCTGTCGAAGGCGGCGACCGGTCCGCGCTGAACGAGCTGGGGGCGGCCATCTACCTGAACCCGCGAGTCGATCTCGCCCGAAGCGATCGCCAACGGCAACCCCGAAGCGATCACGATCCAGAACGACTACGTGCAGGCGCTGCGCGCGTCCGTCGCGCTAGAAGCGCGAGCGCCGCGCCGAGGCAGCAGCAGGCGCCGCGCGCCTGGAAGCCCGCCGGCGCCACGCACGCGGATGTCCTCGAAGCCGAAGTCCTCGAGCAGCCGCGTGAGCGTGCGGCGAGTGTAGAAGCGCAGGTGATCTGCGCGGGGATCGAAGTGGGCCTCGAAGGCGCGCTGCGACAGCGCAAGCCCGAGACAGCGCAAGCCGCCCGTGGGCCGGCGTGCTCAGCGAGCAGGCTGCCGCCCGAGCGCAGCACGCGGCGCACCTCCGAGAGCCATCCCGCCGTGTCGGCGACGTGCTCGATCGTCTCCCCCGCCCACACGACGTCGAAGCTCGCGTCCGCCAGCGGCCAGTGGCCTTCGCCGGGCACGAGCCGCAGGTCCAGATCGGGGTGTCTCGCCGCGCGCGCGGCGCAGCGGCTCCTCGGCCACGTCTACGCCGACGACCGCAAAGCCGGCGCTGCGCGAGCTCGGCCGCGAACTGACCTTCGCCGCAGCCGACGTCCAGCACGCTGCCGGCCGTTCGCCCGGAGCCTCGCCAGCGTGGGCGCCGTGCCGGGCGCCGGCCGGGCATGCTCCAGCAGGAACGCGCGCCGCAGGTCAGGTCGGGTGGATCGAGGTCCCTCGGCAACGCCTCCCAGATGCTCTCGTGGTAGCTGCAGCCGTTGCCAGCAAGGCTAGAGCCGCGCGCGATCGCGCCGTGCACCGCAAGTTGGCGCTCATTCCTGCACAAAGCTCCGCGAAAGGGCTATGTTTGCAGGGTGCTTGTGTGGCGAGGCGCTGAGGCGATCGGCGAGCCATGAAGGTGGCGTTTGACAGCCGCCCGGTCACCGATCCGCGTGGCGTTGGGCGCTACTCACGCTGCCTGCTGCGGGCGCTTCGCGAAACGGCCGCCTCCGCACACGGAGATCGTCGAGACCCACCGGCCGCGCCACGCCGACGTGTTCCACGCGCCGTGGATGGACGGGCGCGATGCTGCACAGCCCCTGCCCGATGGTCGTCACGCTCCACGACCTCGCCGCGCTGAAGCGCCGCAGCGAGCACCTGCGCACGGGCGTGCGCCTGCGCCTGCGCCAGCTGGCGGTGCAGCGCGCCGTGCACGTGATCGTGCCCACGCAGGCGCTCGCGCAGGACGCCTTCGCCCGTCTCGGGCTCGAGCCCGAGCGCGTGGTCGTCATCCCCGAGGCTCCCGACGCGGTCATGCAGCCGCGCTCCGGCCGCCCAGATCGCCGAGACGTCGGGCGCGCTTCGAGCTGCCCGAGCGCTACCTGCTGTGGGTCGGCGGCCTCGAGCATCCCGATCCGGGCAAGCACGTCGCCGAGCTCGCCGCCACCCCGCGCGAGCTGCCGCTCGTGCTCGTCGGCCCCACCCGTCCGTGGGCGCACGAGCTCCCCGACGTGATCCTCACCGGACACGTCTCCGACGAGCACCTCGCCGCGATCTACAGCGGCGCGCACGCGCTCGTGCTCGCCCTCCGAGGACGAGGGCTTCGGCCTGCCGGCCGTCGAGGCGCTGGCCTGCGGCACGCCGGTCGTCGCCTGCGAGGTGCCGGCGCTGCGGGAGGTCCTCGACGACGCGCGCCACGTTCGTGCAGGCGGGCGACCTGAAGGCGCTGATCGCCGCGGCCGAGGCCGCGCGCCGCCCGGCGCCGGCGCCGCCTCCTGGACCTGGCAGGACGCCGCGCGCGCCACCTGGCGGGTGTACGAGCGCGCGGTCGCGCAGACGGACGGCCCGCGCACGGCCGTTCGCAGCCGCCTGCGGCCCGTGCCCTCGGTCCGGCCGTGCCTCGGTCGGGCGCGAGCGGCCGCTGACGGACTCTCAGTAGGCTCCGCGCCGCGAGAGCACCGCGGGGATCGTCTTGAGGAGGATCGTCAGGTCCAGCGCCAGCGACCAGTGCTCGAGGTAGATGAAGTCGAGGTGCACGAGGTCGTCGAAGTCGAGCTCCGAGCGGCCCGAGACCTGCCACAGCCCGGTGATCCCGGGGAGCACCAGATAGCGCTTGCGGTGCCAGTCCTCGAGCATGTCGTAGTCGCGCTGGGGCAGCGGACGCGGGCCGACGAGCGACATCTCGCCGCGCAGCACGTTCACCAGCTGCGGCAGCTCATCCAGCGAGAAGCGGCGCAGCACCCGCCCCACGCGCGTCAGGCGCGGATCGTCGCGGATCTTGAACAGGGCGCCCGACGCCTCGTTGAGCTCTTCCAGGTCGTCCTGCTGCTCCTCGGCGTCGGTGTGCATCGTGCGGAACTTCAGGCACGCGAACGGCCGCTGGCCGATGCCGCGGCGCATCGAGCGGAACACGATCGGACCACGCGAGGACAGCCGCACCGCGAGCACGATCGCGAGCAGCAGGGGGCTGAGCAGCGACCAGCAGCAGCGTCGCGCCGACGATGTCGAAGGTGCGCTTGAGCGCGAAGTCGACGCCCTCGAACACGGGCGGCCCGAGCTCGAACAGCGGCACCGACTGGCCGGGCACGAACTCGGCCCGGTGGATCAGGATCTCCATCGTCGACGGCGCAAGCCGCACGCGCACGCCCCGCTGGTGGCACTGGTCGACGAGCTCCACGGCCTCGACCTGCGGGAAGTCCGGGATCGGCGATGATCACCTCGTCGATCCGCTCTGAGCCCAGCACCTTCTCGAGGTCCTGCAGCGACCCGAGCGCGCGCAGGCCGTTGGCCGGCAGCGCCTTGGGGCAGAGGAAGCCGACGACCTCGATCGGCGAATGCGGCGCGTCGCCGAGCGCGTGGGCGACATCGCGGATGTGCTTGCCGGTGCCCACGAGCACGGCACGGCGTCGATAGCCGGCCGCGCGCAGCATCGCGCCGGTCAGCCACTCGTAGCCCGCGCGCAGCGATGAGACGTAGAGGAGCGCGAACGCGAGCGAGCCGTAGAAGAGGTAGTAGCTCGAGAAGTGTTCGCCGCTGACGACGGCGAACAGCAGCGCCACGAAGGCGACCTGGAAGAGAGAGCCGACGATCCGCGACAGGCCGGGGCGCTGCGCGCGCTCGGCGTAGAGACCCGAGCGGGCGAACAGCAGCGCCGTCAACAGATAGGCGAAGGCCAGGATGCGTTCGGTTTCGTGCAGCGCCGAGGACAGCTGCACGCTGTCCAGCACGACGGCCTTGAGGATCAGCGCGGTGAAGATGGCGAGCGCCACGCCGACGAAGTCCAGCGCCAGCAGCGAGACCACGCGCGCACAGCGGCGCGGCCGTGGCCATGCGCAGCAGGAACGACAGCGCCGGAGGGCGCTTGCGGCGCATGTCGTGATCGGAGTGCGCCTTGCGCGCGGTGACCTCCGACAGCACCGCGTCGCGTCGGCACCGATCTCCATGACGGCGTCCGCGCGCGTCCGAAGCGCGGCGAGCGCGCAGGTGGGGGTGTCGAGGGCGTGCGCGGAGTGGGCGGAGGCAGACGTTCGGGTCAAACGTGGTCCCATCTCGCTACTCACAACGCCTCAGACTCGCAGATGTAGCGGTCGAGTCGCCAGACGGAGAAATCGGTCGAGTGGCCAGACGGCGAAATCCGACCGGCCCTTGCAGCGACGCTCAGTCGGAGCCACCGCCGACGAGCAGCTCGGCGCCCGACTGCTCGATCGTGCGCTGAGGCCCTCCCGCAGCGCCACCTCGGGCGACCAGCCGAGCAGCTCGCGGGCGAGCGTGATGTCCGGCTTGCGCTGCTTGGGATCGTCGACCGGCAGCGCCTCGTAGCACGATCTCCGAGCTCGACCCCGTCAGCTCCCTGACGATCTCGGCGAGCTCCAGCAGCGTGAACTCGTCGGGGTTGCCGATGTTCACCGGGTCGTGCCAGCCGGACTCGGCCAGGCGCGATGATGCCGCGCAGCAGGTCGCTGACGTAGCAGAACGAGCGCGTCTGGCTGCCGTCGCCGAACACCGTCAGCGGGCGGTTCGCCAGCGCCTGGCGCAGGAACGTCGGGATCGGCGCGGCCGTCGTGCGGGCGCATCCGGCTCCCGTAGGTGTTGAAGATCCTCACGATCGCGGTGTCGACGCCCTGCTGGCGGTGGTAGGCCATCGTCAGCGCCTCCGCGTAGCGCTTGGCCTCGTCGTAGACCCCGCGCGGGCCGATCGGGTTCACGTGCCCCCAGTAGCTCTCCGACTGGGGATGCTCCTGGGGATCGCCGTAGACCTCGCTGGTCGAGGCGAGCAGGAAGCGCGCCCGCTTGGCCTTCGCCAGGCCCAGCGTGTGGTGCGTGCCGTAGGAGCCGACCTTGAGGGTGTGCAGCGGCAGGCGCAGGTAGTCGATCGGCGAGGCCGGCGAGGCCAGGTGATAGACGAAGTCCACCGGCTCCTCGATGAAGTACGGCTCGATGATGTCCACGCCGATGTGCACGAACCGCGCGGGGTCGCGGATGTGCTCGATGTTCGACAGCGAGCCCGTCTCGAGGTTGTCGACACAGATCACACGGTTCCCGCGGGCGAGCAGCTCATCGCACAGATGCGAGCCCAGGAAACCGGCGCCGCCGGTGACCAGACAGGTGGACACGGGCGAAGAATACCCGCGATCGGGCGTGGCGACCCTCGGGTCGGCCGCGCCCGATGCCCCTGCGGAGTGGTTCCTGCGGGACCGGGCCCATATCGGGACCGGTCCATATCATCAGTGCATGGCGATCGCAGACGCAGCGGAGAACGAGGAGCGCCACCTGACCGTCGCCCCGATCGTCGGCGCCGGAGGACCCGCGCCGCTTCACCGACTCCGGCATCGAGATCGCCGAGCTCTACACCGAGGCCGACCTGCCCGAGCAGCTGGATCTGGGCGAGCCCGGCGAGTTTCCCTACACGCGCGGAGTCCATCGCGAGATGTACCGCAAGCAGACCTGGACGATGCGCCAGTACGCGGGCTACGCCTCCGCGAAGGAGTCCAACGAACGCTACCGCTACCTGCTCTCCAAGGGCTCGACGGGCCTGTCGATGGCCTTCGACCTGCCCACCCAGCTGGGCCTTGACTCCGACAACCCGCGCTGCCAGGGCGAGGTCGGGTCGCACGGGCGTGGCGATCGACACGATCGACGACATGCGCACCGCCTTCGACTCCATCCCGCTCGACGAGGTCTCGACGTCGATGACGATCAACGCCCCGGCGGCCTGCCTGCTGCTGCTGTACGAGCTGGTCGGCGAGGAGCAGGGCGTGCCCTCGGAGAAGCTGCGCGGCACGACCCAGAACGACGTGCTCAAGGAGTACATCGCGCGCGGCAACTACATCTACCCGCCGATCCCGACGATGCGCCTGACCACCGACATCTTCCAGTACTGCCAGGAACGGATCCCCCGCTGGAACACGATCTCGATCTCCGGCTATCACTTCCGCGAGAAGGGCTGCTCGGCCGTCCAGGAGGTCGCGTTCACGCTCTGCTCGGGCATCGCCTACGTCCAGGCCGCGATCGACAAGGGCCTGTCCGTCGACGACTTCGCCCCGCGCCTGGCGTTCTTCTTCAACGGCCACAACAACGTCTTCCAGGAGGTCGCCAAGTTCCGCGCCGCGCGGCGCATGTGGGCGCACATCATGCGCGAGCGCTTCGGCGCCGACGAACCCGAAGGCGAAGATGCTCCGCTTCCACACGCAGACCGGCGGCGTGACGCTGACCGCCCAGCAGCCGGAGAACAACATCGTGCGCGTGGCCCTCCAGGGCTTCGCCGCCGTCTGCGGGGGCACCCAGTCGCTGCACACCAACGGCTTCGACGAGGCCCTCGCGCTGCCGACCGAGCGGGCGGCGAAAATCGCCCTGCGCACGCAGCAGATCCTCGCCCACGAGTCCGGAGCCGCCGACACGGTCGACCCGTTCGCGGGCTCCTACTTCGTCGAGTCGCTCACCGACGAGATCGAAGCGCGCGCGAACGAGCTGATCGAGAAGGTCGACGCGCTGGGCGGCTCGGTGAACGCGATCGAGTTCATCACCGGCGAGATCGACGAGTCCGCCTGGGGCTACCAGGAGCGCTACCGCATCGGCCAGGACATCGTCGTCGGCGTGAACGCCTACCAGGAGGAGGACATCGAGGTTCCCGACCTGCTGCGCGTCGACCCCGAGTCCGAGCGCGCTGCAGGTCGAGCGCCTGAGGGCAGTTCAAGGCCGACCGCGATCAGGCGCTCGTGGCCCAGCGCCTGGAGGAGCTGCGCGCGGTGGCCCGCGGCAGCGAGAACCTCCTTCCCGCGATCCGCCAGGCGCTGAAGGACCGCTGCTCGCTGGGCGAGGTGTGCGGCGCGATGCAGGACGTGTTCGGCAAGTACGCACCCATCGTTCTGAGCTCGAGCGGACCGCTGGGCGGAGCGGCCTGCCGAGCGTTGGGGGAGCGGCTCGGTTGCGGGCGGCCGGCCGCGTGCCGGTAGGCTTGCGGCCACTGTGATCCTCGCCGCTTCGGCCTACGAAGTCGTCCTCGCGATCCACATCATGGCCGTCGTGGTCGCGTTCGGTGTGACCTTCGCCTACCCGATCATGTTCGCCGTCGGCGCGCGCCACGACCCCCGCGGCCTGCCCGCTGCTTCATCGCGTCGAGTACACGGTCGAGCGCTGGCTCGATCAATCCGGGCCTGCTGCGTCGTCCTGGTCGCGGGCATCTACCTTGCCGAGCGACGGACACCATTGGAGCGACTTCTTCGTCCAGTGGGGGCTCGGGGTGGTCATCGTGATCGGCGCGCTGATCGGGTCCGTCATGATCCCGACCGCCAAACGCGCCGAGCTCCTCGCCGCGCGGGACCTGGACTCGAGCGGCGCCCGCGCGGGCGAGGCGGCACAGGCGACGGTGAACATGAGCGAGGAGTACCGCGCTCTCGCCAGCCGGCTCGCAGCGGTCGGCTCGCTGTTGAGCGTGCTCGTACTGGTGACGATTCTCATCATGGTCATCAAGCCGTTGAGGCCGCTCTCGAGCGATAGCGCTGGTACCCTGATGAGCAGCGGCTATCGCGTAGCGGTCGTGGGCGCCACCGGTCAGGTGGGAACGCTGATGCTGGAGCTGCTGCGCGAGCGCGCCTTCCCCGTGCGCGAGCTCGTGCCGTTCGCCTCCGCGCGCTCGGTCGGTCGCGAGCTGACGGACGGCCTCGTCGTGCAGGGCCTCAGCGACGAGTCGATCCAGGGCTTCGACCTCGCGCTGTTCTCGGCCGGCGGCTCCACGTCGGGCGAGTGGGCGCCGCGTTTCGCCGACGCCGGTGCGGTCGTGATCGACAACTCCTCGCGCTGGCGCATGCAGGACGACGTGCCGCTCGTGGTAGCCGAGGTCAACCCCGACGCGCTCGCAGATCATCACGGGATCATCGCCAACCCCAACTGCTCGACGATGCAGATGGTCGTCGCCCTGAAGCCGCTGCATGACGAGGCGCAGATCGAGCGGCTCGTGATCAGCACCTACCAGGCGGTATCCGGCACCGGCAAGCGGCGGTCGACGAGCTGCTCGACCAGTCGCACGCGCTCCTGCACGAGCGCGAGATCGAGCAGCCGGACGTATACGCGCACCAGATCGCCTTCAACGCGCTCCCGCACGCCGGCTGCTTCGCGGCCGGCGAGGACCACACCGACGAGGAGCGCAAGCTGATGAACGAGACCCGCAAGATCCTCGGCGAGCCCATCCATCCGCATATCGGCGACCTGCGTGCGCGTGCCGGTCGCTCAATGGCCACTCCGAGGCCGTGAACGTGCAGACGCGAGAGCCCCTCTCGCCCGAGCGCGCGCGCGAGCTGCTCGATAGCGCACCCGGCGTGACCGTTCTCGACGACCCCGACGCGGCGCTCTATCCGCTGGCGATCGACGCCTCCGGCAAGGACGATGTGTTCGTCGGGCGCATCCGCCGTGACCCCGGGCACGAGCGTGCGCTCGATCTGTGGATCGTGGCGGACAACCTGCGCAAGGGCGCGGCCACCAATGCGGTCCAGATTGCCGAGCTGCTGCACGCCGAGGGTCTGCTCGACGCCGGGCGACCCGGCGATCGGGCGGCCACTTCGGCGGCATAGCCGGTCACGCTCTGCAGCCTGCCGGCTGCAGGTGCGCGAGCGGCGGAAGGAGTAGCGCGAGATCGCTCGAAATGTTGGGCGATGGTTTCCTCCGAGGTGCAGCGCACCCTCGTCAAGTCCCCGCCGGAGCTGTGGGCGGAGCTGAGCGACCCGGCCGCCCTCGCTCGGCACTCGGCGAGCTGGGGGAGATCCGGATTACCCGCGTCGACCCTGAGCAGATGGTGGAGTGGCAGGCCGGAGAGACGAGCGGCACAGTCCACATCAAGCCCTCTGGGTGGGGGACCAGGGTTACCCTCACCGCGACCAGGGAGCTCGTGCAGGAGCTCGGCGCAGGATCCCCCTCAGGAGCTCGCGCCGGATCGCCCCAGGAGCTCGCGCAGGATCCCCCTCAGGAGCTCGCGCAGGATCCCCCGGTCGAAGCCAGCGCCAGTCCCGAGGCGGTCGCGGGGCCGCCCGCGGCCGAGCAGCCAGAGCCCGCGCTCGACGAGGGGCTCGCCTCCGAGATCCCGCCCCCGCCCGCACCTCTCGGCGAGCTCCCCGCGGAGGCCCCCGCGCCTCCCGGCGAACTGGAACCGGGCCTCGCAATATGGCAACAGCAGTGGCACGAGCCCGTGATGGCGGTGCAGCCCGAGGATTCGAACGAGGTTGCGCTGGAGGTTGAGGTCCTCGCGCATGAGCACGAGCCCCCGCCACGTCTAGGCCTCTTCTCGCGACTGTTTCGCCGCCGTCGCAGGCCTGCGGACAAAGAGGCTGAGGCCTCCGATCGGCTCGAGACGGAAGAGCGCGAGGAGTCGCAGCCCATGCCGGGAACGCTCGGACAGTCCGAACCTGCAGCCGAGGCGACGGACCTGGCGGAGCCTGCCACCGAGGCGCCAAACCTGCCGAAGCCCGCGACCGAGGCGGCGCATCGGGCGAGGCTTGCAATCGAGGCTTCAGAGCCGCCCAAGCGGCGAGAGTGAGCTTGCAGCCTTGGCGCAACCGGTGGGCGAGCCTGAAGACCGGCCGCGACCCGCATCGGAGACGGTCGCCGTCGCCGGACCAGAAGAGATCGTGCCGGCGGCCGAGGTGGATGCGCACGAGCCTTCGGGCGCCGAGGTGGAGTCGGCGGATGTCTCGGCCGAGCTCAGGGGCGCCGAGGAGGTGGCGGCCGAGCAGGTGACGGCACTCCTCAGCACCGTGCTGGACCGGCTGGGCGCAGCCCACCACCGGCCCTTCTCGCGAGGCTAGGCGGCATCGAGCGGGGGGATAGGATCCCCGTCCGATGGCCAGCAGCCCACACGATCGACAGACCGACGCGGCTCTGCTCGCAAGCTCGCGAAGCGGTCACAGGCGCCCGGTGCGCCAGAAGGCGCCGGAGACCTACGAGGAGAAGCTGGCCCAGCTGCAGGAGCTGCGCGAAGCGGCCCTGCACTCCGCGCCCGAGGCGGAGGAGAAGCAGCACGCGCGTGGCAAGTACACGGCGCGCGAGCGGGTGGAGAAGCTGCTGGATCGAGGGCTCCTTCCAGGAGCTCGACACATTCGTGCGCCACCGCACGTACGACTTCGACATGCAGAAGAACCGGCCGTGGGGCGATGCGGTGGTGACAGGCCACGGCACGATCGAAGGCCGCCCCGTGTGCGTGTTCAGCCAGGACTTCACGGTCTTCGGCGGCTCGCTCGGCGAGGTGATGGGCGAAAAGATGTGCAAGATCATGGACCTGGCGGCCAAGATCGGCTGCCCCGTCATCGGCATCAACGACTCCGGCGGGGCACGCATCCAGGAGGGTGTCGTGTCGTTGGGCGCCTACGGCGACGTGTTCGTGCGCAACGTGAGGTGCTCCGGGGTGATTCCTCAGATCAGCCTGATCATGGGGCCCTGCGCCGGCGGCGCCGTGTACTCGCCGGCGATTACGGACTTCATCTTCATGGTGAAGGAGACCTCGCACATGTTCATCACCGGTCCCGACGTGATCAAGACGGTGACCGGCGAGGAGGTCGGGTTCGAGGAGCTGGGTGGCGCGATGTCGCACAACACGAAGTCCGGCGTGGCCCACTTCGCCTCCGAGGACGAGGACGCGTGCCTGGAGGACTGCCGCTATCTGATGGGCTTCTTGCCGCAGAACAACCTGCAGACCGCGCCCCGGGTAGTGCCGGGCGACGACCCGCAGCGGATGAGCTCCGAGCTCGACGACCTAGTGCCGGACAACCCGAACAAGCCCTACGACATGCGGGATGTGGTGCGGCTGATCGTCGACGACGAGGAGTTCTTCGAGGTACACGAGCACCATGCCAAGAACATCATCTGCGGGTTCGCACGCTTGGACGGGTACTCGATCGGCGTCGTCGGCAACCAGCCCAACCAGCTCGCCGGGGTGCTCGACATCGACGCATCGGCCAAGGCGGCGCGGTTCGTGCGCACCTGCGACGCGTTCAACGTGCCGCTGCTGACGTTCGTCGACGTGCCGGGCTTCCTCCCCGGCACGAGCCAGGAGTGGGGTGGCATCATCCGCCACGGAGCGAAGCTGCTGTATGCCTTCACCGAGGCGACGGTGCCTAAGCTCACGGTCATCACGCGCAAGGCCTACGGGGGCGCCTACGACGTGATGGCCTCCAAGCACATGCTGGCGGACTTCAACTTCGCCTGGCCGACATCGGAGGTTGCCGTGATGGGCCCGGAGGGCGCCGTCAACATCATCTACCGGCGCGACCTCGCCCAGAGCGTGACTCCCGAGGAGCGGCGCAAGAAGCTGATGGACGACTACAAGGCGCGCTTCGCCAACCCCTACACGGCGGCCGAGCGAGGGTACCTCGACGACGTGATCATCCCGCACGAGACGCGTCCCAAGCTGATCGTGGCGCTGCGCACGCTGCAGAGCAAGCGCGAACCGGGCCCCCAGCGCAAGCACGGCAACATACCCCTGTAGGGCGGGAGCGAATATGGCCGATCAGGAGAGTCAGCGGGCACGCATCGGCCCGAGCGCCTCTGCGGAGCAGGCGGCCGCGATCGTGGCCGCGCTGGAGCGGTTCTGGCGCGCGACGTCCTCGCCGCCGCCGTCGACGGCCAAGACCGACCCGTGGCTGCGTGCGGCCATCCTCGAGGGCGTATCCCGTCAGCCGCGTGCGGGCGTGCTCGATCCCTGGATAAATACCTAAAAGTCGCTAGGCTTTAGCACTTACGACTCTCGCCCGCGGCAGACTGTCGAAAAGCAGCAGCCAGGACCATGCGCTCGAACCAGGAGGTTTCCTAGATGGAGCCAGTTTCCGTACCCGCCCAGCGCGGCACGCTTGAGGACCCCGAGGTCCTGGTGAACGTGCCCGGGCACGTGATACCGATCCTGCGGCGGGAGTACGAGGACTTCAAGACCGAAGCCACGAGGTTCCTCGCGGGCGAAGCCCCCGAAGAGGAGTTCATCAAGTTTCGGCTGAAGCAGGGGGTCTACGGACAGCGCCAGCCGGACGTGCAGATGATCCGCGTGAAGCTGCCCTTCGGGGGCATCACACCCGAGCAGATGGAGGCGTTCGCCGACGTGATCGAGCGGTACGTGCCGCTGAACAAGGGTCACATCACGACACGGCAGAACATCCAGATGCACCACGTCCCGTTGCCGGAGGCCGAGAAGGCGCTGCGCGAGCTCGGCGAGGCCGGACTGTCCAGCCGCGAGGGCTGCGGCAACACGGTGAGGAACGTGACCGGAGACCCGTGGGCGGGCGTGGCGAAGGACGAGCTGTTCGACATGACCCCCTATGCGGGCGCGTACGTTCGCTACTTCGTGCGCCACCCGACGACCCAGGCGATGCCGCGCAAGGTCAAGACGGCGTTCGACGGAAGCCCGCGCGACCGGGCGATCTCGGGCATCCACGACATCGCGTTCCGCGCGCGAGTCCGCGAGTCCGATGACCCGACCCGCCCGGGCGAAGTGCGCGGCGCACAGATGCTCGTCGGCGGCGGCACCTCGATCATGCCGCGGGTGGCGCCGGTGCTGTACGAGTTCGTCGAGCTCGACAACGGCGACTACCTGAAGATCGCCGAGGCGGTGTTTCGGATCTTCGATCGTCAGGAGTGGCTGCGAGTCAACCGCGCCCGCGCGCGCATCAAGGTGTTCGTCGACAAGTACGGGATCGACGAGCTGCGCCGGCAGGTCGAGGAGGAGTTGCAGGGCGACTGGGTGAGTGAACGCGACTTCTCGATCGAGCAGCGCCTGTTCGTAGACGACGAGCGCGAGTCGGCTCCGGCGCCGCCGGAGATCTACGGGAGCCCCGACGGAGAGGAGCCCGACTTCGAGCGCTTCCGCGGGCGCCAACGTGGCCGAGCAGAAGCAGCAGGGCTTCGTGACGGTCGAGGTCAAGGTGACGCGCGGCGATCTCACGCCCGAGCAGTTCAGGGGCCTGGCGGCGATCATGCGGACCTACGCCGGCGGCTACGCACGGACCACGGTGCAGCAGAACCTGGTGCTGCGATGGGTGCGCGAGGAGAACGTCTATGACCTTTGGCACGCCCTCGGTGAGCTGGGACTGGCCGACGCCGGCACGCGCGAGATCAACGACGTCGTGTCCTGCCCCGGAACCGACTCCTGCAAGCTCGGAATCACGAGCTCGATGGGCCTCAACGAGGCCGTCCAGGAGCGGATCGAAGAGATGGACATCACAGATCCTGCTGACCCGCGAGATCCACATCAAGATGAGCGGCTGCCCGAACGGATGCGCTCAACATCACGTCGCCGACATCGGCTTCTACGGCGCGTCGATCAAAGTCGGCGCGCACACGATCCCCGCGTACATCCCCCACGTGGGCGGCGTGTATGAAGGTGGCAGCGTCGCCTTCGGCCAGCGGCTGAAGCTTCGCCTTCCCGCCAAGCGCGTGCCCGAGGCGATCGAGCGCTGGCTTCGCCACTATGAGTCAAACCGCGAGAGCGACGAGGCCTGGGGCGCGTTCACAACTCGCATCGGCACGGGCGAGCTCGAGGCACTGGTCAAGGATCTGTCGATGCCTGTCGATTTCGAACTGGAGACGATGAACCAGTTCATCGACTGGAACCGCAGCGTTCCCTTCGAAGTCATTCGCGGCGAGGGCGAGTGCGCGGTATAGGCGCCGCCCTGGATGAAGCCAGATCGACGATGAAGCCAGCACAGAGCGACATCCGTGAGGCGGGCACCGGCGTGGACCCGGCGGGCGTGGACCTCGGCGGCCAGCCTGAGTGACACCCTGCAGCTGGCCCTGGACCGCGACGGCGAGCGGGCGGTGCTGTTGTGCTCCTTCCAGAAGGAGGAGTCCGTGTTGATCGACGAGCTGCTGCGCATCAGCGGCGGGCAGCCCGACCGGGTGAGGATCGTGACGATCGACACCGGCGTGCTGTTCGAGGAGACGCTGCGGACGTGGCGGATGTTCGAGGAGCGCTTCGGCGTTACGGTCGCCGTGCAGGACGCGAGTGATCCGGGCGCACCGTGGACAGGGCCCGAGCACTGCTGCTCGGTGGCAAAGGTCGCGGCGCTCGAACGCGCGCTGGCGGCCACCGACGGCTGGATCACCGGCATTCGCCGGGAGCAGGGTCCGACAAGAGCCGCCGCGGAGCTCGTCGAACGTGACGAGGCTCGCGGCATCTGGAAGTACAACCCGCTCGCTCACTGGACCGACAGAGACCTGTGGCGGCGGATTCACGAGCGCGAGCTCCCCTACAATCCGCTTCATGACCAGGGCTATGAGTCGATCGGCTGCGCTCCGTGCACCCAGCCGGGAAGCGGGCGCGAGGGCCGCTGGGCGGGGACCGACAAGACGGAGTGCGGCCTGCACGTAGAGCCCGTCGGATCAGGATCATGAACGTCGCGGCGCGCCCCCGGCTCAGCCACCTGCGGGCCCTGGAGTCCGAGGCGATCCACGTGATGCGCGAGGTTGCCGCGGAACTCGAGCGCCCGGTGCTCCTGTTCAGCGGCGGCAAGGACTCGATCGTGCTGCTGCGCCTGGCCGAGAAGGCGTTCCGGCCGGCGCCCTTCCCGTTCCCGCTGATGCACGTCGACACCGGCCACAACTTCCCCGAGGTGATCGAGTTCCGCGATCGGCGCGTCGCCGAACTCGGCGAGCGGCTGATCGTCGCCAGCGTGCAGCACTCGATCGACGCCGGCCGCGTGGTCGAGGAGACGGGGCCGCGCGCCTCGCGCAACCGGCTGCAGACCGTGACGCTGCTGGACGCGATCGCCGAGCACGGCTTCGATGCGGCGTTCGGCGGCGCGCGCCGCGACGAGGAGCGCGCACGCGCCAAGGAGCGCATGTTCTCCTTTCGCGACGACTTCGGCCAGTGGGATCCCAAGAGCCAGCGCCCGGAGCTGTGGAACCTCTACAACGGGCGCATCAACAAGGGCGAGAGCGTGCGCGTATTCCCGCTCTCCAACTGGACCGAGCTCGACGTGTGGGAGTACATCGACCAGGAGCAGCTCGAGGTCCCCTCGATCTACTTCGCCCACGAGCGCGAGGTCTTCGAGCGCGACGGCATGCTGTACGCCTGGCGGGAGGGCGCTGAGCTGATCGACGGCGAGCAGGTCTTCTCCGAGACGGTCCGCTACCGCACGGTCGGCGACATGAGCTGCACCGGCGGCGTGCGCTCGCAGGCGAGCGACGCTCCACGATGTCGTCGCCGAGATCGCGGCCACGCGCATAACCGAGCGCGGCGAGACGCGTGCCGACGACCGCGTGACCGAGGCCGCCATGGAGGACCGCAAGAAGGCTGGCTACTTCTGATGCCCGCGCCGCGATGACCCTCGATCTGCTGCGCATCTCCACAGCCGGCTCGGTCGACGACGGCAAGAGCACCCTGATCGGGCGGCTGCTCTACGACACGAAGTCAGATCCTCCAGGACCAGCTCGACCACGTCACGCAGGCCTCGGAGCGGCGCGGCGGGGAGGGCGCGCTGGATCTCGCGCTGCTGACCGACGGGCTGCGCGCCGAGCGCGAGCAGGGAATCACGATCGACGTCGCATACCGCTACTTCGCAACGCCCAACGCGGCGGTTCATCATCGCCGACTGCCCCGGCCACCAGCAGTACACGCGCAACATGGTCACCGGCGCCTCGACGGCGGACCTCGCGGTGGTGCTGATCGACGCGCGCAACGGCGTGCGTCGAGCAGTCAAAGCGCCACGCCTTCATCAGCGCGCTGCTCGGCATCCCCAAGCTCGTCGTGGCGGTCAACAAGATGGACCTCGTCGACCACTCGCAGGCGCGCTTCGAGGAGCTCGCGCAGGAGTTCGAGCGCTTTGCGCCCAACCTGCGCCGCGACGGGCAGCGAGCGGGCCAGCACTACGAGATCATCTACATCCCGATCTCGGCGCTCAACGGCGACAACGTCGTCGATCCCTCGCAGGCGATGGACTGGTACCAGGGGCCGACGCTGCTCGAGCTGCTCGAGCAGGTCGAGGTGGCCTACGACCATCCGCACGACAGGCCGGCGCGCTTCCCGGTGCAGTGGGTCATCCGCCCGTCCAGCGGCCCGGCAGCGCGACTACCGTGGCTACGCCGGCCAGCTCGCCAGCGGGGCGCTGCGCCAGGGCGACGAAGTGACGGTGCTGCCCGGCGGCGAGCGCACGCGGATCGCCGCGATCGACACCTACGAGGGCGAGCTCGAGGAGGCGGTCGCGCCGATGTCCGTCGCGCTTCGCCTGCAGGACGAGCTCGACGTCTCGCGCGGCGAGCTGATCTGCCATCCCGAGCGCGAGCCGCTGGTGGCGCGCGAGCTTCGAGCCGACGTCTGCTGGATGGCGCAGCAGCCGCTGCGGCCGGGCGGGCGCTACCTGCTCAAGCAGACGACCCGCAGCGCGACGGCGATCGTGGAGGAGATCGAGGATGTGCGTCGACGTGCACACGCTCGAGCGCGACCCGCCGCCGCCACGAGCTTGCGCTCAACGACATCGGCCGCGTGCGCCTGCGCACGTCCACGCCGCTCGTGTTCGATCCCTACAAGTCCAACCGCCGCACGGGCAGCTTCATCCTGATCGACGAGTCCAGCAACGGGACCGTCGGAGCGGGAATGATCGTGGGCTCGCCGTGACGCGCGCTCCCCGCCGCCGGGACGACCTCTGCGCCCCCCTGGGCTCGCGCCCGGGCCCTGCCCGGACCCGCCCGGTTAACTAAGCTACCCGCCCGATGTTCGAGAAGGTACTGGTCGCCAACCGCGGGGAGATCGCGATCCGCATCGTGCGCGCGCTCGACGAGCTCGGGGTAGCCAGCGTGGCGGTGTACTCCGAGCTCGATCGCAACTCGCCCCACGTGGCGCGCGCGGGCGAGGCATACAACCTCGGCGATGGACCGGCGGCGGAGAACTACCTGAGCGTCGAGAAGATCCTCGATGTCGCAGCGCGCTCGGGCGCCGAGGCGATCCACCCCGGCTACGGATTCCTCGCCGAGAACGCTCCCTTTGCGCAGGCCTGCGAGCAGGCCGGCATCGTGTTCATCGGCCCACCGGCCAGCGCGATCGAAGCGATGGGCTCAAAGACGCGTGCGCGCGAGCTGATGAAGAAGGCCGGCGTGCCGATCGTGCCGGGTACGACCGAGCCGGTGCGAACGGTCGAGGACGCCCTGCAGCTCGCACAAGGGGAGATCGGCTTTCCGGTCGCAGTCAAGGCGGCGGGCGGCGGCGGCGGCAAGGGCTTCAGGGTCGCGCTGTCCGAGGAGGAGCTCGAGGGCGCGTTCGAGGGAGCCAGCCGCGAGGGAGAGAAGTTCTTCTCGGACCCCACCGTCTATCTGGAGCGCTACCTGCCCGACCCTCGCCACGTCGAGGTGCAGGTGCTGGCCGACCGCCACGGCAACGTGATCCACCTGGGCGAGCGCGACTGCTCGATCCAGCGCCGCCACCAGAAGCTGATCGAGGAGTCCCCCGCGCCAGAGTGGATCGTCTCGCCGCAGCTGCGCGAGCGAATCGGCGAGATCGGCGTCGAGGCAGCAAGGGCGGTCGGCTACGTCGGAGCAGGCACGATCGAGGGGCTGCTGGCTTCGCACGAGGGGGAGCAGGCCGAGTACTTCTTCCTGGAGATGAACACGCGCGTGCAGGTCGAGCACTGCGTGACCGAGATGACCACGGGGGTGGACATCGTCAAGGAGGGCATCCGCGCGGCCGCCGGCGAGGAGCTCTCCTACCGCGCAGGAGGACGTGGTGCTGCGCGGGCACGCGATCGAGTGCCGGATCAACGCCGAGGACGCCTCCAAGAACTTCGCGCCCGCGCCCGGCAGGATCGGCGCCTACTCGGAGCCGGCAGGCCCGGGGGTGCGCGTCGACTCCGGCGTGCGGGCCGGCGAGTGACGTCTCGCCGATGTACGACCCGATGGTCGCAAAGCTGATCGTGTGGGATGCGGACCGCGCGCAGGCCACGAGGCGGATGCTGCGCGCGCTCGGTGAATTCGAGATCGAGGGCCTGAAGACGCTGATCCCCTTTCATCAAGCGCTGCTGGCGACCGAGCAATGGGCCAGGGGCGAGACCTGCCGCGACCTGGTCGAGGACCGCAAGTGGCTGAAGAAGCTCGCCCAGCCGCCGCCGGGCGAGACGCCCGCGGGCGCCGGCGCGCAGGACGGCCCGGGCGAGGACTCGCTCGAGCAGACCTACACGGTCGAGGTCTCGGGCAAGCGCTTCGATGTGCGCGTCGTCGGGCCTCCGTTCTCGCGGCGCCCCGTCCGAGCAATGGCGCCGCGACGAGCGAGCGCCGGGGCGGTCGGGCGCCAAGCCCAGGCGCACCGAGCAGCAAGTCGTCACGGCGGCGGCGGCCCCGACACGCTGCCCTCGCCGCTGCAGGGCAACATGTGGAAGGTGCTGGTCAAGCAGGGCGACACCGTCGAGGAGGGCCAGCTGCTGTGCATCATCGAGGCGATGAAGATGGAGAACGAGATCACCGCGCACAAGGCGGGCACGATCGTCGAGCTGCCGATCGTCGAGGGCGCCGCGATCCAGGCCGGAGCCCCGATCGCGACGATCAAGGGCGCCGACGCCGGCTAGATCTCCGAGGGCGGCGACGTTCTGGCGGTGCAGCCGTCGCTGAGCGCGACCGCGACGCCCCTCCGGCAGCTCGGCCTCGGCGCCCTGCTCGGCAAGCGCCTGCAGATAGCCCGCGTCCTCCTCGAGCACGGCGAGCGCACGTGCACCGTCGAGCACCGGTCCGTGGCCCGGCACGACGTGCTCGGCGCGAGCGGCGAGCGGGCGCAGCCGATCCAGCGTGGCGAGATAGGCCTCGAGGTTTCCTCCGCCGCTGAGTGTGGGCAGCTCGACCGCTGAGAGGTAGTCGCCGGCGACGAGCACGCGCGCCCAGGGAACGACAACGGCCATGCCGTCGGATGTGTGCCCGCCGGTGGCATGCAGCTCGAGCTCGCGGTCGCCCAACGGCGCAGCGGCCGGGTACCGGCAGCGCCTGGAGCGACCCGAGCGCGAGCGGACGATCGCGCTCGATCAGCAGACCTTCATCGAAGGCGCGCAGCTCACGCTGAGCCTCGCCCGGCGACCGCGCGAGGCGCTGCGCGGTGCTCTCGGCGCAGCCGAGCGCGATGCCCGGAAAGGCGAGCCGGCCGAGCAGGTGGTCCCAGTCGCCGTGCGTGGCCAGCAGCCCACTGGGGGCAGGGAAGCGCGCCTGCTCGACGAGCGCAGGGAGGGCATCGAGCTCCTCTGGGAGGACCGGCGAGTCGATCACGAAGACCTCTGCGGCCGAACTCTCCCGCACCGGCGTCCTCCCCGCGCTGGCCGCGGACGCAGCCGCGGACGATCACGCAGTTGACCTGCAGGAGCGCGCTCGTGGCGACCATCACGTCGCGGTGCAGGGCGAGCGCCCTCACGGGGTCAGGAAACGCCCAGCAGCTTGGCGGCCTCGCGCAGGTTGCTCACTTCGGCGGTGGGCTTTTTCTGGGAGGAGTCGAGCTTCTCCTTGTTGCGGTTGACCCAGATGACGGGCACGCGCTGTTTCACGCAGGGCACCACGTCGTGGTAGTGGCTGGCGGCGACGTGCACCCAGCCGCGCTTGCCGCCCATGCGTCGTGCGCACTCGGTGAAGTGCGCCGGCTCGGGCTTGTAGGAGCGCACCTGCTGGGCGGTCACGACCAGGTCGAAGTCGATCGGGATGTGTCGGCGGGTCTGGCCGAGCAGCTTGTCGTCGATGTTGGACAGCAGGCCGAGCCTGTACTTCTTGGCGAGCTTCTGCAGCTGGGTGTTGGTCTCCTTGAAGGGCAGCCCAGCGCTGCACCGAGTCGGGCAGGAACCCCGAGCGCGAGGGCTCCAGCGACCAGTCCGATGCGTTTGGCCACCTCGATCGCGGTGCGCCTGAGCACCTCGGCGTAGAGCTCGTAGGAGCCCCCCTCGATCTCGCGGTGAGATCTCGTGGAAGAGCGGCAGCAGCACGTTGCGGTCGATCTCGAAGTCGTCGCGCTTGGCCTCCTTTGCGAAGGCCTCGTAGATCCCGGTCTCCCAGTCGATCAGCGTGCCGTATACGTCGAATGTGACGAACGTAACGTTCTTGGGGATAGGCATCGCGCGGGCATTATGCCCTGCCGGGCCGCCCCTGCGCGCTCACCCGTCTTCCGTTAGAGTCCCGCGCCGCGATGGACCTCCTGGAGTACCAGGGCAAGCAGCTGTTCGCCCGCCACGGACTGAGGGTCTCCTCCGGCAAGGCGGTCACCACGGTGCAGGACGCGGTGCGGCGCGGCCAACGAGGTCGGCTACCCGGTGGTCGTCAAGGCGCAGGTGCTGATCGGCGGGCGGGGCAAGGCCGGCGGGGTGAAGCTCGCCGCAGATGCCGGCGAGGTGCGCGAGCACGCCACGAACATCCTGGGGATGGACATCCGCGGCCACACCGTGCGCACGCTGTGGATCGAGCACGCCTCGGACATCGCCAGCGAGTACTACGCCTCGGTGCTGCTCGACCGCTCGGCCAAGCAGCCGCTGGTGATGTTCAGCGTCGAGGGCGGCGTCGACATCGAAGAGGTCGCCGAGCAGCAGCCCCGAGAAGCTGATCCGCCACCACGTCGACGCGCTCGTCGGCCTCTCGCGCGAGGAGGCCGTGAAGATCGCAACCGACGGGGGAGTCGACGCCGACGTGGTCGATGGCGTGGCCGACGCGCTGCATGGCGCTGTATGAGGTGTGGCTCAAGGAGGACGCCACGCTCGCGGAGATCAACCCGCTGATCGTCACCCCGGCGAGGGAGGTGAGGGCGCTCGACGCGAAGGTCTCGCTGGACGGCAACGCGCTCTACCGCCACCCGGAGAACCAGTCGCTGTCAGACAGCGAGAACGAGGACCCGATCGAGCGCCGGGCCAAGGAAGAGGGCGTGCAGTACGTCAAGCTCGACGGCGACATCGGCATCCTCGGCAACGGCGCCGGCCTGGTCATGTCCACGCTCGACGTGGTCGCCCAGGCGGGCGGCTCGCCGGCCAACTTCCTGGACGCCGGCGGCGGCTCGGACGCCGAGAAGATCAAGCAGGCGGTGCGCCTGATCCTCGCCAACGACGCCGTGAGGGCCGTGCTGTTCAACATCTTCGGAGGCATCACCCGCTGCGACGAGGTGGCCGAGGGGCCTGATCGCCGCGTTTGCCGACATCGGGGCATCTGGAAGCTCGATCCCCTTCGTCGTGCGCCTCGACGGGACGAATGACGTCCAGGGACGCGAGCTCTTGCAGCAGGCGGCGCTGCCGAACGTGTACCCGGCACGCACGATGAACGAGGCCGCCGAGAAGGTCGTCGCGCTGGCTGCGGGGCAGAGCGTGGGAGCACAGGCATGAGGGCGCTGGACGCGGACGAGCGCTATGGCGGAGGAGCCTGATGGCGATCCTCGTCGATGAGCAGACGCGGCTCGCGGTCGCGGGCATCACCGGCCGCGAGGGCTCCTTCCACACGCTCAACAACCGGCGCTACGGCACGAACGTGGTGGGCGGCGTCACGCCGGGGAAGGGCGGCCAGGACGTCGAGGGGATACCCGTGTTCGACAGCTGGGCGCAGGCCACGCAGGAGGTCCAGCCGAACACCGCCATGATCTTCGTGCCGCCGCGATTCGCCGCCGACTCGATTCTCGAGGCCGCCGCGGCCGGGGTCGCAGCTCGTGATCGCGATCACCGAGGGCATACCCGCACACGACGAGCTGCGCGTCTACAACCTCCTCAAGCGCGATCACCCCGGCACACGCCTCGATCGGCCCCAACTGCCCCGGCATCCTCTCGCCGGGCAAGGCCAACGTCGGGATCATCCCCGCTTCGTTCTTCAAGGAGGGCAACGTCGGCGTGGTGTCGCGCTCGGGGACGCTGACCTACCAGATCGGCAACGAGATCGCCCAGGCCGGCTTCGGCTGCAGCACGATCGTGGGCATCGGCGGCGACCCGGTTCCCGGCTCCTCGTTCGTGGACGTGCTCGAGCTCTTTCAGTCCGACGAGCAGACCGAGCTGATCGTTCTGTCGGGAGAGATCGGGGGCTCCGCCGAGGAGGAGGCGGCCGAGTACATCGCAGAGCACGTCACCAAGCCGGTGGTCGCTTACATCGCCGGGCTTCACCGCGCCGGCGGGCAAGCAGATGGGCCACGCCGGAGCGATCGTCTCGGGGACGGCTGGGACGGCCGCCGCGAAGGCCCAGGCGCTGGAGGCCAAGGGCGTGCGCGTGGGGCGCACCCCCACCGAGGTGGCCGAGATCGCGGTGCAGGTCCTCGGCGGAGCATCCGTCACGACTCGCTGAACGCGTACGCGGCGGGCCGCTATCGACGCGTCGTGTCCCGATCGCTACGCTTGAGCGCCGTGGACCAGGACGTGGCCAAGACGCTGGGCGAGCTGGAGCGAAAGCTGCTCGAGCTCGAGCGCACCCTGAGCGCGATCGGCCACGGGGAGCGTGCGCGGCGATGCCGACGCCCCGGCGGTGGCGCCGAGCTCGGGCGCAGCTGGTGGACGAGACGATCGAGCGCCGTGAGGGCGCTGGCCCGGTCGCTCCGCCGGCCGCCGCGGCGAACGCAAGCATGCCGGCCAGGTCGGTGCAGGTGCCGGCCCGCGGCTACAACCCCCAGCGGGCGCCGTCGCCCGGCTACCGGCCAGCCGAGCGCGGCCGAGCTGCTGCGCTTTCGCGACCGGCTGGAGCGCACCGCCCGGGAGCTGACCCACGACTACGACGAGCTGCTGGGCCGCCTAAGCTTCGCCGCTGTGCCTGCCCCCACAGGCCCCACGATCTCCTTCGCCCGCGGCGCCCCGTCGCTCGACATCATCGATGTGGAGGGCCTGAGCGACGCCGCCGTGCGGGCCTTCGAGAGCGACCCGGCCGGCACCACCGCCTACGGTACGGCGGTCGGCTATCCGCGCCTGCGCGCCTGGATCGCGGACCAGCACGGCGTGGAGCCCGAGCGGGTGCTCGTCACGAACGGCTCGCTGCAGGCGGACGCGTTCCTGTTCGAGCACCTCGTGCGCCCCGGCGACGAGGTGCTCGTCGAGCGCCCCACCTATGACCGCACGCTGCTCTCGCTGCGACAGCGGGGCGCGCGGCTGCATGCGATCGAGCTGCTCCCGGACGGCATCGACACCGACGCGCTCTCCGGCCTGCTCAGCGGCGCCGCTGCGGCGCGGCCGAAGCTGGCGCACATCATCCCCAACTTCCAGAACCCGGCCGGCTACACGCTCTCGCTGGAAGCGGCGCAAGGCGCTGCTCGAGCTCGCCGCCACGCACGGGTTTCTGGTCTTCGAGGACGACCCCTACGTGGCGCTGCGCTTCAGTGGCGAGCCGCTGCCGACGATGCTCTCGATGGACCCCGAGCGCGTGGTCTATGCGTCTTCCTTCTCGAAGACGGTCTGCCCGGGTATCCGCGTCGGCTACCTCGTCGGGCCACCCGAGCTGATCGACGCGGTGGCACAGCTGGCGACCAACACATACATCTCGCCGGACATGGTCGCCCAGGCGATCGTGTACGAGTTCTGCGCCTCGGGCGCGATCGACCGCTCGATCGAGACGGTCAAGCGGGCGCTGGCCGAGCGCGCCGAAGCCCTTGCCGGCGCGCTGCGTCGCGAGCTCGCCGAGGCCGAGTTCGTCGAGCCCCGAGGGCGGCTATTTCATGTGGGTGACGCTGCCCGCCGGCACCGATGTCCACGCTCTGCATCGAGCCGCGGCTGAGCGCGGGGTGGCATTCGTGAAGGGCACCGACTTCGCTGCTGGAGGGAGGCGAGAACACCCTGCGCCTGGCCTACTCGGGCGTGACCCCGGCGCAGATCGAGGAGGGCGTGACGCGCCTCGCCGCCGCCTACCGCTCGCTCTCCTGAGCGATCCCGCTCGTCTCGGTGGGTCAGCGACCGTAGCGCTGGCCGAGCACCAGCTGCTCGGGCAGCGCGGTGCGCGGCGGCGGGGAAGGATCGGCCACCACCGAGACGGTCTCGGCGACGCTTGGCGTGACGGTGCAGCGGCGGCCGTCGGGCGTCTGCAGGACAACCTGCTCCTCGTCGCGCTCTGCCAGGCGCCCTCGAGCCCCGGCTCGAGGCCGGAGCCCTTCAGGTAGTGCAGCAGATCCTCGGCCTCGTTCTCGAAGCGGAGCACCCGCACCGAGGCGCCCACCTCGACGTCGGCGAGCGGCACGCCGGCCAGGCGCGCGCCGGCGACGATCGGATGGCCATGGGGGCAGGTTTTGGCGTCGCCGATCGCCGCCAGCATGCGCTCCTCCAGCACGGGTGACATCGCGTGCTCCAGCCGCTCGGCCTCCTCGTGAACCTCGTCCCAGGGCACTGCGAGCACGTCAGTGAGGAAGCGCTCGATCAGGCGGTGGCGGCGTACGATTTCCTCGGCATACTCGGCGCCGGTGGCCGTGAACGCAATCGTCCTGTCCGCGTCACGGGTGATGTAGCCGTCGCGCTCCAGGCGCCCGACCATCTCATGGACGGTGGGCGCCGACAGCTGCATCGCGCGCACCACGTTGGCTCCCGTCATCGGCAGACCGGCCTCCTGCAGCCAGAACAGCGTCTGCAGGTACTCCTGCTCAGCGACGGTCGCGCTAGCCATGATGTGATCCTAGACCACGTCCTGCCCAGCGCTGTCGAGCCCAGCCTCGAGAGCAACCCTCACGCCGACAGCTGATCGAAGGTGCACTCGCGCGGATCCTTGTCATCACGCCAGCGCCGCAGCTTGGCGCCGTGGCGGATGCGCCCGGCCGAGACGTGGTCGAAGTCGATCTCCACCACTAGCTCCGGGCGCAGCGCCACCCACTCCAGATCCCTGCCTGCACTCCAGCGGCTGGGGTCGCCCGAGCCTCGCTCACCGGTCTGATACGGAGCCAGGAACTCCACCAGGCGACGCTTCTCGTGTGCTGTGAGACCGGAGCAGTGTCCGACGACGCGTAGGGACGAATTCTCGGCAGCGTCCTCGTAGAGAGCGAGGATCAGCGCCCCCACGGTGTCCGGCTCCTTTCCCGGGCGCCAGCCGGTCACGATCGCGTCGATCGTGCGCACCCGCTTGATCTTCGCCATGCCCTTCCGCTCGCCCGGCCGGTAGGGCGCCGCGCGCTCCTTGGCGATCGCGCCCTCGGCATGCGTCAGCCAGCTCCGTGCATGCTCCGCATCGCCGGTCGCCTCCATCAACTCGACGGGGGCCGCCGGCGAACCCGTTGCCGGCCAGCAGGCTCTCGAGCATCGCGCGACGCTCGGAGAAGGGACGATCGAGCAGCGACTCATCCTCGCGGGCGAGCAGGTCGAAGACGACGTAGCGGGCGGGAGTCTCCGCCGACAGGCGCTCCACGCGCGAGGCGGCAGGATGAACGCGCTGGCCGAGCGCGTCGAAGTCCTCGTGCCCGTCGGCGCCGCGCACCACGATCTCGCCGTCGAGCACGTAGTGCCCGCGCGGGAGCGTCAACTCCGGGAAATAGCGTCCGAGCGGCTTTCCGCCCCGCGACTGCAGGAAGACCTCCTCGCCGTCGACGAAGGCGATGCAGCGAAAGCCGTCGAGCTTGACCTCATAGACGTACTGCTCGCCCGTCGGCAGCTCCTTGCGCGAGAGCGCGAGCTGAGGCTTGATCGGCGGGGAGAGAGGCAGGCTCATCCTCGCGCCCGGCTCGGTTGCACCCGCCGCGGCTCGTCCTTCTGCTTGCGAAAGTGCGGCGGCCAGGGGGCGTCGCCGAGGCCCTCGCGCTCGTCGCGAGCCGCTAGCTCCAGCAGGGACTCCAGCCTGCCGGGATGCTCATCGATGTCCGCCGCCGGGTCGCCATGTTCGCGCAGCCGGGCCGGTACGGTCTCCAGACGCAGCTCCGCCGGATCGACATCCGGGACCTCCTCCCAGCGAAGCGGGCAGGAGACCCGCGCGTCGGGAACGGCGCGCACCGAGTAGGCCGACGCGACGGTGCGGTCGCGCGCATTCTGGTTGTAGTCGATGAACACCCCCTCGCGCTCCTCCTTCCACCAGCGACTGGTCGCCCGCCCGGGCATCCGCCGCTCGACCTCGCGAGCCAATGCGAGCGCGGCCCTGCGCACCTCCTGGAAGCCGTGCTCGGGCTCGATCCGCACGTTCACGTGCATGCCGCGCGAGCCCGAGGTCTTGGGGTAGCCCAGCAGGCCGTGCTCCTCGAGCACGCTGCGCACCTGGAGCGTGACCTCGCGAACTTCCGCGAACGGCACATCCGGAGAGGGGTCGAGATCGATGCGCAGCTCGTCGGGATGGTCCATGTCCGCCCGCCGCACCGGCCAGGGGTTCCAGTCGATCACTCCCAGGTTGACCCCCCACACCAGATGTGCGGCGTCGTTGGGCACCAGCTCGCGCGCGTGCCGGCCGCTGGGGAAGGTGACCGTGGCCGTCTGAAGCCACTGCGGCGCGCCCTGCGGCACGCGCTTTTGAAAGAACGGCTCGCCCTGCACCCCGTCCACCCAGCGCTTCATCACCGTGGGGCGCTCACTGAGGTGGCGCACGACCGCCTGCTCGCACTGCAGGTAGTACTCGACGAGGTCCATCTTCGTCAGGCCGCGCTCGGGAAAGAACAACTTGCCGGGGCTGCTGACCCGCAACTCGTGGCCGCAGGCCTCGACGATGATGTGCTCAGCCTTCTTGGAAGCCATTGCTGGAAGGATGCCCGATCGTGATCTCGCGGACCGTGCTCATCGCCTGCCTCGCGTTCGAGCGATTGAGCGCCCCGCGCGTGGGCTCGGCCATCGGCCGGGGCCTGCATACGGGCGGCTGGGAGCCCGATATCTGTCCGATCGTTCACGAGGGCAGGCCCGCGGCCGACCTGCGCGCGCTGCTCGAAGAGCTCGATTTCGACACGCGCATGCGCCGCGCGCGAGCGCTCGTCCTTTCAGAGCGATGTCTGCAACTGCCTCCGGCGGCAGGCGCTGTGAGCTTTGAGCTCGCCTCTCGCGCGCGCCAGTCCGGCGTGCCGGCCTATGCCGTGACCGATGAGAACGGACTCGATGCCTTCGCCGCCCGCATGCTCGACCTGCAGCTCATCATCGAGGCCGCGAGCCGGCCGGCGCTCCATGCGGCCGGCAGAAGGCTGGCGGGGCTGATCTGAGGGCTCATCAAGGCGCAGACCGCTAGGCTCGCTCGGCCCATGGCAACGCGATCGCGCTTCACGCCCGGCTCGAGCCGCGCCACGGTGATAGGGGCGGGGTCGTTCGGTACCGCTCTGGCCGTGATGTTGGCCCGGGGTGGGCTGCGCACCACGCTGCAGGCACGCACCGCCGAGCAGGCGAGCCGCCTGGCCGAGCAGCGGGAGAACCGCGTCTACCTCCCGGGGGTCGGGCTCCCATCACAGCTTCGCATCGAGTCCGTCGCGGCGGGACTGACGCGCGCCGACTTCGTGTTCCTGGCCGTGCCTTCGAGCGCGCTGAGCAAGGTTATAGCGACGCTCGGCGAGGCGGGACTTGAAGGTCCGACCGCGATCGTCTCGGTCGCTAAGGGCCTGGTGCCGCCGCAGGGACTGCCGCCCACGACCGTCCTGAGCACGGCCTTCGGCGCCCAGCGAGTGGCCTGCGTCGGGGGACCGGGGCACGCGCAGGAGATGGTGCACGCCGGCGCCGCGCTCGTGGCCGCATCGAGCGATGAGGTGCTCGCGCGGTCGTTGGCCCAGGTCTTCACTCGCGCCGGGGTCGTATGCGAGCAGTCGAACGATCCGCTCGGGGTGGAGCTGGCCGGATCGGCCAAGAACGCCGCGGCCCTGGCCGCGGGGGCCACCGAGGCGCAGGGACTGAACGCAGCGGGCGCTGCCGCCGGACACATCTTCGCCGAGGTCTGGCGTTATGCCGAGCGCTTGGGTGCCCGGCCCGAGTCCATGATCGGGCTTGCCGGCACTGGCGATCTCGTCGCCACTGCACTGGCGCCGCAGAGCCGCAACCGCCGCGCCGGAGAGCTGCTGGCCGCCGGCCTGTCGGCCGTCGAGATCCCGGCCGTCGTCGGCCAGGCGGTTGAGGCGCTCGAGTCCGTGCCCCTGCTGGCCAGCGCCCTCGAGCGGACCGGCGTCGGCGCGCCGGTCACGGGTGCCCTCGGCAGGCTGATCTCGGGTGAGCTTCCGCTCGAGGAGTGGGTCGCGCTCGTACGCGCGACGGTCCCGCCGCCGGCGCTGTGGCGGCGCCGTCCGCGGCCCGGCTTCTGGCAGCGCCTGTGGCGCCGGGGCTCGGCGCGGCAGTGACTGGGCCGCCCTTCACGATGTCCCCATGAGCGTGCTAAGGACGGCCTCATAGACGCCCGCCCCGTGCCCGGCCTCGGCGACGCGCACGTTGTCATGGCCGGCGATCGCCTCCCGTATCAGCGGGTCGCGCTGAACGGCGTTGGCGACCAGCCAGAGGGCGCCCACGTGGGTTGCGCAGGCGAGATCCTCACGCGAGTCGCCGACGGCGAAGGTCTCCTCGCGCGGGTAGCCGCGCGCACGGCGGTGGAAGGCAACGGCACCCGCCTTGGAGGCGCCGGCCGGCACCAGGTGGTAGCCGCGCACGTGCGGCAGCGCGGCGAGCACCTCCGAGCGGCGGTTGACCACGCCGTTGTCGACTAGCCGCAGACCCCCGTGGCCATGCGCGGCGAGCGTCCGATCCACCTCGACGGCGTCGACCAGGCCGCGGAAGAGGTGGGATACCTCCCGCTCGGTGTGCCACGGCTCGTGATACTCGAGGCGTCCCGCGTAGCGCTCCAGCAGCAGCGCCGGAGCACCTGAGAGCTCGATCTGCTCGGCGATCGTCAGCTCCCCCGGCATCAGCTCGCCGGTCAGCCAGTGCTCCTCTCCCTCGATCACGACGCACGCCCCGGCCTCGAAGATGAATGAGCTCTGGCCAAGCAGCCTCGCGTCCTCGAACACCTGCGCGCGCCGGCGCCCGGACATCAGCACGACCTCCACTTCCGCCCGCAGGCACGCCTGCACCGCGCGCACCCCGTCGATGGACACCGCTCCCTCGCCGTCGTGAAGCAGCGAGGCGCCGCGACCGAGCAGGGTCCCGTCGAGGTCAACGTACAGGCAACGCATGCCGATCGCGCCACTCACGCGCTCCCCCCCAGCCCAGCGCGGCGCGCGTTTAGCGGCCCACGAACAGCCCGGCCCGCGCCATGAGCGCCGGCCGCAAGACCGGCGAGGGGCTGGCGTTCGAGCGGTGCGTGCGCGGAAGCTGCGGAGCCTTCCTCCGCTGGGTCTTCCGCTGCCTGGCCTTTCGCTGGCAGGCCCTCAGCCGTGGAGCCGTCCCCGGGCGCGGTCGGCTCCCCGGGGACGAGGCGTCCTTCCCGTTCAAGGCGCCGCGCGAGCGTGGCCAGCACGGTGAGCGCCATCGGCGCAAGCGCCGACAGCGGCTGGTGGCGGTTGCGGTGCTCATCCAGGTCGACCTGGGCGATGCCATCCAGCCCGAGGTGCTTCCATGCGTCGATCAGCATCGCTATCTCAACGCCATAGCCAGTCGCGAAGGGCAGCCGTTCGAGCAGCTCCCGGCGCGCGGCCACCTCGCCGGCCAGCGGCTGGCGCACCTGCGCAAGCTCCGGGTAGAACAGGGCGAGCGCGGGACGCGCCAGCAGATGATTGACGCGCCCGCCATCCTGCCCGACCGCGACGGCCTCCCTGGCGCTCGAGCTGGCGCCCCGCGCCTCGGTGGGGGCCCGCGCCTCGGTGGCGCCCGCGGCCGGGAAGGGTCGGTGGTAGAAGGCCTTCACGAAGGACACACCGGGCTCGCACACGAGCGGACCGAGCAGACCGGTGGCGAAGTGTGCGCTGAAGCCTTCGGTGTCGGCGTCCAGAAAGCACACCAGCTCTCCCTCGAGCACAGACAGGGCACGCCACATCGCGTCGCCCTTTCCCAGCACCGTGCCGTGGGCGGGCAGCAGCTCCTCCTCCTGCCAGACGACGGCACCCGCGCGCTCGGCCACGGTCGCGGTGCCGTCGGCCGACCCCGCATCTACGACCACGACCTGATCGATCACCCCTCCATCGCGAAGTCCCAGCAGCACATGCACGATCTCTCCCACCGTCCCGGCGCATTCGCGCGCCGGCAGGCAGACCGACACACCCAGGTCGCGCTCGGCGCGCTCGGCCGCGATGCGGGCCGCCGGATATCGCGAATGGTGGAAGGTGCGTCGCTGCGCCCACTGCTCGGCGGCCATCGCCGGACCGGCGTGCGCACTTGTCGTGGGGGCAATCGAAAGCCGGTCGTTGCGGGCTTTGCGGCGGTCGCCGGAACTCGCGCGTGGCATCGCTCTACTATCGCAACCTGTGGCCCAGGAGCGCAGAACCGAGCTGTGGAGCGCCCTGCTGGATGACGGCCTGAAGGACGGCAGGATCGTGAGCGAGGCACGCGAAGGGCCGGGCAGGGCAAAGCTCGTGGATCTGCCGTCGGAGCTGCATCCGGATGTCCTGGCGGCACTGGGGCGGCTGGGGCTCGAGCACCTGTACTCGCACCAGGCGCAGGCGGTGCACTCGGCCTGGCGCGGCCCGACGATCATCACCACGGGAACGGCCTCCGGCAAGTCGATGTGCTTCAACCTGCCGACGCTGGACGTCCTCTGCCGCGACGCACGGGCGCGGGCGCTGTACGTATACCCGACCAAGGCGCTCGCGCAGGACCAGGCCCGAGCGCTGGCGGCGTTCGGACTGACCAAGCGCGTTCGCCCGGCGATCTACGATGGCGACACTCCGCGCGAGGCCCGCGCGGAGATCCGCAGAAGCGCCAACGTGGTGCTCACCAACCCGGACATGCTCCACGTCGGCATCCTGCCCAACCACGCCGCCTGGGCGGAGCTGTTCGCGAACCTGGCCGTCGTGGTGATCGACGAGGCGCACGTCTACCGCGGGGTCTTCGGCTCCCACGTGGCCAACGTGCTGCGCCGGCTGCGGCGGATCTCAGCCGCTTACGGGACCGAGCCTCGAGTGCTGCTCACGTCGGCCACGATTGCAAACCCGGTCGAGCTGGCCGAGCGCCTGACCGGCCTGGAGGACGTGAGCCTGATCGACGAGGATGGCTCACCGACACCGGCGCGGCGCATCGTGGTGTGGAACCCTCCGTTCACCGACGAGGAGCTCGGCGTGCGCCGCTCTGCGCTCGCAGAGTCCGCCGAGCTGCTGGCGCGGCTCGTGCGCGACGGCGCACGCACGATCTGCTTCATCAAGTCGCGCAAGGGCGTGGAGCTGTTGAGCCGCCTGGTCAAAGCGGATCTCGAGGACACGCACCCGGAGCTCGTCGAGCTCGTCGCCCCGTATCGCGCCGGCTACACGCCCCAGCAGCGGCGCGAGCTCGAGGGCCGTCTGATGCGCGGAGAGCTGCGTGCGGTCATCACCACCGACGCCCTGGAGCTCGGCATCGACATTGGCGATCTGGACGCCTCCGTGGTCGTCACGTTCCCCGGCACGGTCGCCTCGCTGCGCCAGATGTGGGGCCGAGCAGGGCGGCGCGGGCGGGGGCTGGCCGTATACGTGGCCGGTGAGGATGCGCTGGACCAGTACTTCGCGCGCCACCCCGAGGATTTCCTCGAACGGCCCGTCGAGGCCGCGATCATCGATCACGAGAGCCCTTTGATCTTCCGCCAGCATCTGCTGTGCACGGCACACGAGGGTCCGTTGTCGCGCGAGGACGCCGAGTTCCTCGGGCCGCGCTGGGAGGCCCATGCAGAGCTGCTGCTCAGCGCCGGAGTGCTGCGGCGGAGAGGAGCTGTCGAGACCCGGCCCGGCGTCGAGGCGACTCGGGATGACTCCCCTCGCGGCGGCCCGGAGGCGGGTACCTACGTTCCGCGGCGGCCGGGCGAGTACCCGGCGGCGGAGGTGTCGCTGCGCTCGGCCTCGCCCGACAGCTTCGCGATCGTAGACGTGTCTTCCGGGGAGCTGCTCGGCTCGACCGAGGCTGCACGCGCCCACTCAACGGTGCACGAAGGCGCGACCTACCTCCACCTCGGGCACAGCTATGAAGTTCGCGAGCTCGACCTCGTTCGCCGCCGCGCGCTCGTGTCGCCGTTCACCGGCGACTGGTACACGCAGCCCAAGCGCGAGACCGATACGACGATCGTGCGCTTGCTCGATCGCCGCGAGGCGCTGGGAGTGACGCTCTCCTTCGGCGAGGTGAACGTCACCGAGATGGTGCTGGCCTACCAGCGAAAGCGCCTCTCAGATCACGCATTCGTGGACCTCGTCGGCCTCGATCTGCCTCCCACGAGCTTCCCCACGCAGGCGCTGTGGTTCGAGCTGCCGATCGGAGATCGGCAGCTCGGCACCGTCGCCGAGGAGATTCCCTCGGAGACACTGCTGGGAGCGCTGCACGCCACCGAGCACGCTCAGATCGCCGTTTTGCCGCTCATCGCCATGTGCGACCGATGGGACATCGGCGGGCTGTCGACCAACTTCCATTCCCAGACAGGCGTGCCCACGATCTTCCTCTATGACGGCCACCCGGGCGGGATCGGCATCGCCCGTACCGCGTTCACGCGCTTTGAGGAGCTGTGCGAGGACGCGCGCCGTCTGATCGCCGAGTGCCCCTGCTCGAGCGGCTGCCCGTCGTGCGTGCAGTCGCCCAAGTGCGGCAACCTCAACGAGCCTCTCTCGAAGGCCGGCGCGCGCCTGCTGCTGGAGCGGATGCTCGCGGCTTCCACCGAGCCGCTGCTGGGTGCAGCGTGATTGGCTGCGTCGCAGCGCTCTGAACGGCGTCCGCCGTTGTTGAAGGCGGTATCGGCCAAGCCGCGCCAACGAGCCGTGGCGGTTGACGGCCGTCGTGGCGCAGCCCCCAAACGGAGTCGACTTCCCAAGCTAGTGTTCAACGCCATCAAGAAGCCAGTTCTCACCGTCTTGCTGGCGGGCTGCATCGCGCTTGCCGCGGCGGCGGCCGCCGCGCAGGCCCCGCCGAGCCAGGCGCCGACGGCGCAGGGCGCTCCGTCGGTCTTCGAAGGCCCGGGCGAACGTGTCGCGCTGGTGGGATGGACGCTGCGCAGGGATCCCGCCAATCGCGGCCTCGCGCTCGGCTGGCGCAACGGGGCCTTTCAAGGCAGCGCGGTCAGCGTGCCGAACGTCGTGAACCCCCTGCCGGTCAGCGGGCAGGCCGGCGCACGCAACTACGAAGGCTCCGTCGCGTGGTACCGCACGAGCTTCCAGGCCTCTCACGCGGGCCTCTACGCGCTCAGCTTCACCTCCGCGAACTACCGGGCGGAAGTATGGGTCGACGGGCACTCGCTGGGCTCGCACCGGGGCTCATACCTGCCCTTCGAAGTACGCTCGCAGCTCGCTCAGGGAACGCACACCGTCGTGGTGCGCGTGGACTGGCGATTCCCGACGCAGCAGTCCAAGGAAGGCTTCCACCGCACGTGGTTCAACTGGGGAGGACTCAACGGCGAGGTGGACGTGCGCCCGATCGGCGCAAGCGAGCTCTACGGCCCCACCGTCCAGACCACGCTCTCACCCGACGCCCCCAATGCGGCCCAGGCGACCGTCAAGGTGAGCGTGCAGGTCCGCAACGACGGACCCCAGCGGACGATCCAGCTCGACGGATCGCTTACGCACGGCAGCCAGACGGTCCCCCTGAGCTTCCCCGCCCAGTCGCTCGCCAACGGCCAGGTCGCGACCGCGACCGCGATCGCGAACATCCCACAGCCGGCGCTCTGGTCCCCGTCGGCGCCCAACCTCTACACGCTCTCCCTCGCGGTTGGCCGGGAGAGCAGCTTCGCTGCGAGGGTCGGCCTGCGCGAGCTCACCCGGCAGGGCGGGCGGATCTACCTCAACGGCGAACGTCTGCAGATGCACGGGGCGACGATCCAGCAGAACGCGCCTGCGCGCGGTGACGCGCTGACGCCGGGCGACGAGGCCACGATCGTGGCCGAGCTCAAGGGGATCGGTGCAAACGCGGCCCGCTCCCAGCACCCGCTCGACCCGGGGCTGCTCGAACGGCTCGACGCGGCCGGCATCCTGGTGTGGCAGGGAGTCGGCCCCGTGGAAGGCGCGGGCAATTGGTATTCGACCACGCCGAGGCTGCTGGCAGAAGCCGAGCAGCAGGCTCGCACGGCCGTGCTCGCGGCCGAGACCCACCCGTCGATCATCGCCTGGAACCTCGTCGATGAGGTCGCCGGCAACGGCCGTGACGGCGCCGAGGTGCAGTACGTTCAAGCGTTGACACGCTGGCTGCACGCGAACGACCCGACCAGGATGGTGGCGGTCGACGTCTGGGGAGACCACCCGCCCCGGCACCCCGGAACCCTTTTCAACGGGGCCGACGCGATCGCCGAGACCGACTACTCGGGCTGGTATGACTTCCCCCACGACTCTGCCGCACAGCTGAGGACGCTGATGCGCAGGCGGCTGGCGGCGATGCAGCAGGCCTTTCCGGGCAGGGTGCTCGTGATCAGCGAGTTCGGCGCCGAATCAAACGGCCTGAATCCGACCGCCCGCCCCGGCGGCTACACCTACCAGGCGCGGTTGCTCGCGCTGCACATCGGCGTCTACCGAGCCGATCCGCAGCTCAGCGGCATGCTCATCTGGGTGCTGCGCGACTACCCTCTCACGCCCACCTTCGAGGGTGGCTCGATCCACGGAGTCCTGCCCAAGCTGCATCTGATCGAAGGGCTCAACCAGAAGGGCCTGTTCCAGTACAACGGCCGGCCGAAGCCGGCGGTGGGCGTCGTGGCAGCGCTGTTCAAAGCGCTGCCGGCCGGCTGAGGCCCGCTCAGCCCCGGTTCCCGCGGGCGATCCTGCGCAGATTGATCGTCTCGTCGTAGAGCTTTGCGTCAACTCCCTCCTCGAGCGCCACCTCGCGCAGGGGACGGCCGGACTCCGTTGCCTTCTTGACGATGACGGTTGCCCTGTCGTAGCCGATCGCGCCGTTCAAGGCCGTGGCAACGGCCAGCGTGGCGCCTGCGGAGGCCCGGGTCCCGGCCCGGTTGACCTCGATCCCGTCGACGCACTTCTCGGCGAACACGCGCATGGCGCGCGAGAGCAGACCTAGCGACTGAAGCAGGTTGCGTGCGATCAGCGGTATGCGCACATTCAGCTCGAACTGGCCCTGCAGGCCGCCGACCGTGACCGCGGTGTCGTTGCCGATCACCTGGGCTGACACCTGCAGCACGACCTCGGGGATAACGGGGTTGACCTTGCCGGGCATGATCGATGAGCCCTTCTGCAGCTCGGGCAGGAGCAGCTCGCCGATGCCCGCGCGAGGGCCGGAGCCCATCAACGCCAGGTCCCCGGCGATCTTGGTAAGGGATACGGCGATCACCTTCAGTGCGCCGGAGAGCTCCACGAGGGCGTCGCGGTTGGCCTGCGCCTCAAACGGGTCGAGCGGGGCGGCGATCTGCTTCAGGCCCGAGTCTCGCTTCAAGCGCGCCCGCACCCGCTCGGCGAACCTCGGGTGGGTGTTCAGCCCCGTGCCGGTGGCCGTCCCACCCAGGGGAATCTGCCCGACGTGGACGAGTGCCGCCTGCACGCGCTCGGCACCGAGGGCCATCTGGGCGGCATAGCCGCCGAACTCCTGCCCGAGGGTAACGGGCACGGCGTCCATCAGATGGGTGCGGCCCGACTTGACCACGTTCTGAAAGCTCTTCGCCTTCCTCGCAAAGGAACGCTCGAGCTGCCTGAGTGCCGGCAGGAGCTCGTTCTGGGCTACGTCGAGTGCCGCGAGGTGGACGGCCGAGGGGAATACGTCGTTGGAGGACTGCCCCATGTTCACGTGGTCGTTGGCGTGCACGCCCTCCCCGGCCAGGCGAGCGATGACCTCGTTGGCGTTCATGTTCGTCGAAGTGCCGGAGCCGGTCTGAAAGACATCGATCGGGAACTGCTCGTCGTACCCGCCCGCGGCGATCTCAGCAGCGGCCTTCTCGATGCGGGAGGCGCTGCGCTTGGAGATCAGTCCCAGCTCGCCGTTGACCGCAGCCGCGGCTCCCTTGAGGCGCGCCAGCCAGTGCACGACCTGAACGGGCACCGTCTCGCCCGAGATCGGGAAGTTCTCGACGGCCTTGCTCGTCTCCGCGCCCCACAGTTGCTGCTTGCTCGGCATCTTGGCTCTCCTATCTCGCTGTCGCGAGCACAGACCCTATCCGCAGAAGGCGGTCAGCTCCCGCGCCAACCCCACGGGATCGTCATAGGCCATCAGAAATCCCGTGCTGCGGAGCACCCGCAGCTGGCCGTCGGGCAGGCGTGCGAGCGCCTCTTCGGCCGTGCGCAGCGGATACAGCCGATCCTCATCGGCCCACAGCAACAGCACCGGCATCGCGAGGTCGCGATAGGCGTCGAGCAGATACGTCTGCGCTCCCCGCGGCCACGCTCGTGCGCACTTCGCCCATGAGCGCGCGAGGCTCGAGTTGCCGGGAACGTCCGCAAACGCGTGGCGCATAAGATCGCAGGCGGCGGGATTCGCCCGTGCCGACAGGCGCAGTCCCAGCCGCGGGGTGAACACCAGGCGGGTGGCGTGGGAGAGCACACGGTCGACGCCCGGCAGCGCCCCCATGCGGGTCGTCACCCGCCATGCCGCGCGCCGCAGCGCATAGCGGGGCTGCGCATGCAGACGGCTGCTCATCAGCACCAGCCTCTGCGGGCGCACGCGGCCGCTGAGGACCGCGTGCAGGAGGATCTCCGCGCCGGCACCGTGGCCCGCGAGCAGCGGGCGGGGGCCGAGCACCTCCGCCGAGAATCCGCCGAGCACCTCCGCAAACCAGTCCAGCGTGTAGGGGTGGCGCCAGCGGTCCTCGGAGTCGCCGTGCAGCGGCAGGTCGGGGAGCACCACGCGGAAGCGCTCGGCGAGTTGCGCGACAGCCGGCTCCCACTCCTTGTGCGACAGAAAGGCGGAGTGCAGCAGCGCCAGCGGCGGACCGGCGCCGAGCTCACGGTAGGCTACGCGCGCGCCATCGCTGTGGTGGTAGAGGCGAAGCCTCACAACGTGCATCGTAGGAGTGCCGGTGCATCGTAGGAGTGCCCCGATGAGGTGCATCCGGACGCACCATGAGCTCCTCAACGGAAGTCCCCGGCAGGCCCCTCCTAGAATGGGCCGCCCCGTGACGGCACAGTTCGATCACCCCTTGATTCCCCGGCGCGAGGTCGACCCTCGGCAGGAGCTGCCGGCGCTGGAGCTCGAGGTGCTCGAGCGCTGGCGCGAGCGCGACGTGTTCGCGCAGTCGCTGCGCGTCCGCGCACAGGCGCCGCGGTGGGTCTTCTATGAGGGTCCCCCGACGGCGAACGGACCCCCTGGCTCCCACCACGTGCTCTCGCGGGTGTTCAAGGACATATACCCGCGCTTTCAGACGATGCGCGGTCACCTGGTGGAGCGCAAGGGGGGCTGGGACTGTCACGGCCTGCCCGTCGAGATCGCCGTCGAACAGGAGCTCGGCATCCAGCACAAGTCCGAGATCGAGGAGTACGGCATCGCCGAGTTCAACGCCAAGTGCCGCGAGTCGGTGTTCGCCTACCTGCAGGAGTGGAACCGGCTGACCGAGCGAATCGGCTTCTGGATCGATCTCGACCACGCCTACCGGACGCTGGACGAGAGCTACATCGAGTCGGTGTGGTGGTCGCTTGCGCAGATCGACGGCTCCGGGCTGCTCTACGAGGGGCACAAGGTCGTGCCCTACTGCCCCCGCTGTGAGACCACGCTCTCATCGCATGAGGTCGCGCTCGGCTACAGGGACGTCGTCGACCCGAGCGTGTTCCTGAAGCTCGGCGTGCTCGGCGGCGAGGAGAAGCTGCTGGTGTGGACGACGACGCCTTGGACGCTGCCCGGCAACGTGGCCGTGGCGGTCTCGCCAACGGCCACCTACGCGCGAGTTCGAGCCGCGGACGAGATGTTCGTGCTCGCGGAGGATCGCATCGAGCCGGTGCTCGGGGATGCGGCCGAGATCCTCGAGCGGTTCGCGGGCTCGGAGCTCGCGGATCGCTACGGGCACTACGAGGGCCCGATCTTCAACACCGGCGCGTCCGGCGGCTTGCCGATCCTCGCGGACGACTTCGTCACGACCGAGGAGGGAACCGGCATCGTGCACATCGCGCCGGCGTTTGGAGAGGACGACTACCGCGTGGCCGCCGCGGCCGGCATCTTCCAGTCCGACCGACCGGGGACGCTGCTGAACCCCGTCCGCGCGGATGGCACGTTCGATCAGCGCGTGAGAAGCCACGACGGTCGTGCCTACGACGGGCGCTTCGTCAAGGACCCACAGGTGACCAGCGAGCTGATCGAGGACCTCGACGCGCGCGGCCTGCTGTTGCGGACCCAGCAGTATGAGCACTCCTACCCGCACTGCTGGCGTTGCGGTACGCCGCTGCTGTACTACGCCAAGACCTCCTGGTACATCGCCACGTCGAGGCTGCGCGAGCAGCTGCTGGGCGCTAACGAGACCGTGAGCTGGCACCCGCCGCACGTCAAGCACGGGCGCTTCGGCGACTGGCTCAAGAACAACGTCGACTGGGCGCTCTCGCGCGAGCGCTACTGGGGCACGCCGCTGCCGGTGTGGCGCTGTCCGGGCGGGCACCGCCACGTGATCGGCTCCTTCGCGGAGCTTGCCGAGCGCTCGGGCAGGAGCCTCGAGGATCACCACCGCCCGTACGTGGACGAGGCCGAGTTCCCGTGCCCGCACGCTGACGACGGCCGGCCATGCGGTCGGCCGATGCGGCGAGTGCCGGAGGTGATCGACGTGTGGTTTGACTCCGGCGCGATGCCGTTTGCCCAGCACCACTTCCCGTTCGAGCACCGGGCGGTCTTCGAGCAGGCCTACCCGGCGGACTTCATCTGCGAGGCCCAGGATCAGACGCGTGGCTGGTTCTACTCGCTGCTTGCCGTGGCCACGCTGCTGTCGCGCGGCGCGCCCTACCGCAACGTGGTCTGCCTGGGCCTGATCCTCGACGAGGACGGGCAGAAGATGTCCAAGTCGAGGGGCAACACGGTCGAGCCGTGGGAGGTGCTCGACAGCTACGGCGCCGATGCCTTCCGGTGGTACTTCTTTACCTCCAAGCAGCCCTGGGACGGCTACCGCTTCTCGGCCGAGACGATCGGCGAGGGGGTGCGGCTGTTCCTCAAGCAGCTGTGGTCGACCTACTACTTCTACATCCTCTACGCGCGAGCATCCGCGAGCGAGCTCGCCGAGTTGCCCCGTCAGTGGACGGGCGAGACGCAGGAGGGCCTGGACCGCTGGGCGCTCTCGCGCAGCGCCGCCACGGCGGAGCTGGTCGCCGAGCGGCTGGACGCCTACGATGCCACCACGGCGGGGAGAGCTGTCGCGAGCCTCGTGGACGAACTGTCCAACTGGTATGTCCGTCGCTCGCGCAGGCGCTTCTGGGATGGCGATCCGGCGGCGTTCTGGACTCTGCGGACGTGCCTGCTGACGATCGCCAGGCTGCTGGCGC
Organism: uncultured Solirubrobacteraceae bacterium; assembly: GCA_963767655.1. GTDB lineage: Bacteria > Actinomycetota > Thermoleophilia > Solirubrobacterales > Solirubrobacteraceae > Palsa-744. Next base: position 221,838 of record CAVYET010000006.1, read on the forward strand.
CGTTCTGCCCGTTCATCGCCGATGAGATCTATGACAACCTCGATGGCGAGCTGGCGAGCGTGCATCTGTGCGACTTTCCGATCGGCGAGGAGATCGCTCCACGCGACCAGGGGCTCGAGGACGCGATGGCGATGGCGCGTGAGACCGTGAAGCTGGGACGGGGGGCTCGCGCAAAGGCCAACGTGAAGGTGCGCCAACCGCTCGCGGAGGCGGTCGTCGTGGCGGACGGTCGTGAGCGCACGGCGATCGAAGGGCTGGCAGACGTGGTGCGAGGCGAGCTGAACGTGCGGCGGGTGCGCTTCGTGGCAGCGGCCGACGAGCTGGGCAGCTACGAGATGAAGGCCAACTACCGCGCCCTCGGGCCGCTGTTCGGCAAGGACATGCCACTCGTCGCCGAGGCGATCGCGGCGCTCGACCCGGCAAAGGTGGCGGCGAGCCTGCGTGACGGCGACGGCGGCGCGGGCGAGGGTGGCATCGGGATCACGGTGGCGGGCCGCGAGCACGTACTGTCAGCCGGCGATGTGATCCTGACGATGCGGGCGCCCGAGGGCTACAGCGTGGAGCGCGAGGGCGCACACGCGGTCGCCTTGGATCTCGAGATCGATGACGGCCTCCGCGAGGAGGGCTATGCGCGCGAGATCATCCACTCCGTCCAGAACGCGCGCAGGACCGCCGGCCTTCAGGTGGAGGATCGGATCGAGCTGACGCTGGACGGCGACCCGGCGTTGATGCGGGCCGCCCGCACCCACCGCGACTATCTCGCGGGCGAGACGCTCGCAGTCGAGCTGTCGCTCGGCGAGGCGGCGCCGGCGGCTGTCGCGGCGACGGGCTACTGCGAGCAGACCGATATCGAAGGACTGGCGCTGATGATCGCCCTGCGGCGCGCCGAGCGCTGAGCGACCGTCAGGCGGCCGTCAGTGCCGGCTCGAGCTCCTGCTCGAGCTTCTTCTTGGGGTAGGCGCCGATGACCGTCTTGGCCGGCTGGCCGCCCTTGAAGAGGATCATGGTCGGGATCGAGAGCACCTGGAAGCGGGCCGCCGTCTGCGGGTTCTCGTCGATGTCCAGCTTGACGATCCGTAGGTCGGGGCGCTCGGAGGCGATCTCCTCGAGTACGGGGGCGACAACACGACAGGGACCGCACCAAGGGGCCCAGAAGTCGACGAGCACCGGCCCCTCGGCCTCTAGCACCTCGGCGTCGAAGTTGGCGTCTGTTACTTGGGTGAGGGTGCCTGCCATTGCGGTCTCCTTATCTCGCTTTCCTATCACTATACAAAATGAAGGAAGGGTCCCGGCCGGCCCTCACCTGACGGTTACCCGCCAGCCTTCGGTGACGCGCACGATCGGCGGGTGGATGTGGGTGAGCGCCACGAACAGGTGCGGGGAGACATAGACCTCGACGAGCGCGGCGATCACGAGCACGGGCACGGCGATCGCGACGGTCACGACGGTGGCGGCGAGCAGCTGCTCCCACTCCCCGCGCCGGCTCGCGATGATCCAGGCCGCCAGCGGCAGGAACAGCGCGATCAGCTCGGGGATCGCGTGCGGAAGCACCCCCAGCAGCAGCAAGCCGGGAGAGACCCTCAGGAAGCCGGATACGCCGGCCAGCGTGTGCCCGAGCACGTACGCCTGCGCGCTCAGCGAGAAGGCCGTGGCGACGGCGACGAAGGCGATCGCGATCCGGCCTCCGTGCTCGTGGACCCAGCGCGAGACGCCCGCGCGATGCTCGGCCTGCAGCGGCAGCGAGCTGCCCGCGATGAAGCCGGCGACGCAGGCCATCGCGTGAAGGGCGAGCACGAGCATGTTGCGACGCAGCACGTTGAGCACGTCGGCGCGGTCGCCGACGGCGAACGGCGGCTGCAGGGTGATGATCTGCTCATAGCCGTGATCCAGCGAGGAGACGATCCACACGGCGAGCAGCAGGCCGATGGCGGCCAGGGCCGATCCGGCGACCCACTGCGAGAGCACGGCCCCGGGGGTTCGCTGCCAGGCGCGAAGCGTCGCGCGCGTATGGCGTATGCCATGGGCAAACGCGTAGGCCGAGGCATCCATCTCCCTGTGCATCGGTTGGCCGGGTTGCTACCTGAAGCGCAGCCGCGGCACCAGCCACATCGCCTCGACGGCGATCCGCCAGGACATCTTGCTCTGCCCGCGCTGGCGGTCGCGGAAGACGATCGGCACCTCGACGACGCGGAAGCCGGCGCGCACCGCGCGGTAGGTCAGCTCGACCTGGAAGGCATAGCCGTGCGAGCGCACGCTGTCGAAGTGGATCGCCTCGAGCACCTCGCGGCGGAAGCACTTGAAGCCGCCGGTCAGGTCGCGCACGTGCAGGCCGAGCACCAGGCGCGCGTAGGTCGAGCCGCCCTCGACTGACGAAGCGGCGCAAGGGCTCCAGTCGCTCACGCCGCCGCCGGGCACGTAGCGCGAGCCCAGCGCGAGGTCGGCGCCCTTCGCGGATCGCCGCGAGCAGGCGCGCGAGATCGGCCGGATCGTGGGAGAAGTCGGAGTCCATCTCCATCACGTAGCCGGCGCCGTGGTCGAGTGCGTGGCGGAAGCCCGCGAGATAGGCGGGCCCGATCCCGTTCTTCTCGGTGCGATGCAAGCACGGCCACCCAGTCGTGCTCGGCGGCGAGCTCGTCGGCGATCTCGCCGGTGCCGTCGGGCGAGCCGTCGTCCACCACCAGCACGCGAAAGCCCTGCGGGAGCGGCAGCGGCGAGAACGTCGCCGGCGGCGGCGACGATCGCCTCGATGTTCTCGGCCTCGTTGTAGGTCGGCAGTATCAGCCAGGGCTCGCCGGACATGGGTCGGCGTACCCTAGAGCGTCGAGCCGCCGCGGCGTGAGGAGTCGCTCGCCGCACGCTCGCCGGCCCTACCCTGATCGACGTGGCCAAGCCCGAGCTGCCCAACGGCGCGATCGCCGACGCCCTGGAAGAGCTGGGCGACCTGTACGAGCTCGACGGCGCGATCGTGCATCGCGTGCTCGCCTACCGGGCGGCCGCAAAGACGCGTGCGCGAGGCGTCGGTGTCCGTCGCGGCGCTGGCGCGCAGCGGCCGCGCGACCGAGCTGCCGGCGATCGGCGCGACGCTCCAGGAGAAGATCCTCGCGCTGCTCGACACCGGCACGATCCCGGCGGCGGAGAGGCTGCGCGCGAAGTTCCCGAGCGGGCTTGATCGCGATCACGCGCCTGCCCGGACTGGGGCCCAAGCGCGCGCGGCTGCTGTACTCAGAGCTCGGCATCGACTCGCTCGAGAAGCTGCGCGAGGCGGCAGAGCACCAGCGCCTGCGCACCGTGCGCGGCCTCGGCCCCAAGCTCGAGGCGAGCGTGCTGGCGGCGCTCGAGGACGGCGCGGGCGAACGCGCGCCGCCGCGCATGCTGCTGCCCAGGGCGATCGAGATCGGCGAGGCGCTGGTGCGCCGGCCTCACCGCCTCGGCGGGCGCGGACACGCACGTGCAGCTGGCCGGATCGGCGCGCCGGGCGGCCGACAGCGTCAAGGACCTCGACCTGATCGCCGTCACGACCCGTCCCACGACGCTCGCGAAGAGCCTGCGCAAGCTCCCGGAGATCGAGAGCGTGAGCTCGGCCGGCAGAGCGGGTGCGAGGGCGCGCACGCACTCGGGCGTGGGCGTGGACCTGAGGATCGCCAAGCCCGCACAGCTCGGCAACCTGCTGCAGCACTTCACGGGCTCCGCCCGCCACAACGCGGCGCTGCGCGAAGCGGCGGTGCGCCGCGGGCTGCACGTCTCCGAGTACGGGGTGCTCGACGACGCCATCGGGCGCACGCGCACCTGCGCCGAGCGAGGCGGAGCTGTACGAGCTGCTCGGCCTCGCCTACATCGAGCCGGAGCTGCGCGAGGATCGCGGGCGAGCTCGAGGCGGCGCGTTCTCGGCGGCGAGGGGCTTGCCCAGCCTCATCGGACTCGAGGACATCCGCGGCGACCTGCACAGCCACACCGTGGCCTCCGACGGCCACAACACGATCGAGGAGATGGCCGGCGCCGCGCGCGAGCGCGGCTACGAGTACCTGGCGATCACCGACCACTCGGCCACGCACGGCTTCGGCAACGACGTCTCTGCCGAGCAGCTGCGCCGTCAGATCGAGCTCGTGCGCGAGGCCGACGCCGCAATCGACGGCATCGAGCTGCTGGCGGGCAGCGAGGTCAACATCCTGCCCGACGGCTCGCTCGACTACGAGGACGAGCTGCTCGGCGAGCTCGACTGGGTGATCGCGAGCGTGCACACGGCGTTCGGGATGAGCGAACAGGCGATGACCGAGCGGATGATCGCGGCGATCGAGCATCCGCTGGTCGACGCGATCGGCCACCCGACGGGCCGGCTGATCGAGCGGCGCGCGCCCTACGCGATCGACCTGGAGGCGGTGTTCGCCGCCGCCGCGCGAACGGGCACGATGCTCGAGATCAACGCCAACCCCGACCGGCGCGACCTCTCCGACGTCCACGCGCGCGCCGCCGCTCCGCGCCGGCGTGATGATCGTGATCGACTCCGACGCCCACCGCACCGGCACGCTCGCGAACATGCGCTGGGGCGTGGCCACCGCGCGCCGCGCGTGGCTGCGCACGCGAGGACGTCGCCAACACGCGGCCGTGGCCGGAGCTGCAGAAGCTACGCAAGCAGGCGCGGAAGTAGCTCCTCGGCCACCAGCCGGTCGACGGCCTCGCGCCGTGAACGGGAGCGAGCGCCTCCCGCGCGCGCGCGGCGTAGCCGGCCGGGGGATCGTCCAGGGCGCGTGCGCAGCGCGCTCGCGAGGTCCTCGCCGACGAGGCGCGGGTCGAGCGCGCGCGCGATCGGCAGCGCCGCGTAGGGCCCGGGCGCGGGCGTGGTGACGAGCAGGCAGCCGTCGGCGAGCGCCTCGAGCTGCGCGATGCCGTAGTCCTCGCGGCGCGGCGCGCACACGAACACGCGCGCGCGGCGCACCAGCGCGCGATAGTCCTGTGCGTCGAGCGCGCCCACCACGCGCACGCCCGCCTCGCCGCGACTGCACAGGCCCGGCCGCGCTCGAGCTCCTCCGCCGAGGCGCCGGCGACGACGAGCTCCTCCGACGTCCCGTCGCGCGCGCACGCCGCCAGGCCGCGAGCACGCGGTCGAGCCCCTTCTTCGACGGGTTGGCGGCGTAGGTGATCGCGGCGATGTCGCGCGCGGGCGCGGCGGGAGGTGGACCGTCCGAGCCTCGCGGCGCCGAGCTCTCGACCGCGACCGGCAGCACGAGCGCGCGATCTGCGCTGCCGGGCCGCTCACGCGGCGCCTCGCCGCAGGGCGCCCTCGCTCCAGGGGAGCAGCAGCGGCGCCTGCGCGCAGCCGCCGTGCGCTCGAGCGGCCTCTGCCACAGCCCGTGGCGCCCGGGCCGGTTGCCGGCCGAGGGCGCGTCGAAGCGGATCGCTCCCGGCCGCGGCCACAGCAGCGCGGCGGTCGTGCTCGAGTAGATCAGCGCCCGCGGTGTCCCGCGGGCCAGCTCGAGCAGGGCCGCCCGCCGGGCGGCGCGCGCCCAGGCGAGGTCGGTCAGCGCAAGCGTGCGCAGCCCGCGCGGAGGCGGGGCGCTCGCACGAGCGCGACGCTCGCGCCGGCCCGGCGCAGCGAGTCGGCCAGCTCGTCGTCGGCCGCGCGCAGGCCGGCGGTCGAGCCCAGCGAGACGATCAGCACGTCGGCCGCGTGCGTGCCGCCCATCTCAGGTGATGGCGCCGTTGACGCGCTCGGGGCGCACCGCCTTGAAGCCGGGCGTGCGCACGAGCGCCATGGGCCGCACCGGGGAGGTGCGGCGCACGTAGAAGCACGCGCCGTCGCGCTCCTCGATCGCCGCCACCGCCGCGTCCTGGCGGCGCCAGGCGAGCGCCCAGATGATCGCGAAGCCGGCGGCGATGCCCGGGATCTGCGGGGCGAGGAAGGCGAGCCCGCCCGCGGGCAGCGTGAACAGCAGCAGCGGCCACAGGCGGTTGAGCAGGATCGCGCTCGGGCGGTGCTCGGGCAGCGTGGTGCTGGCCTTCGCGCCGGCGAGCAGGCGCGCGATCGGCGGATTGGTCTCCGGCTCGCCTGCCCAGGCGCAGGCCGATCAGGGCGGCGATCACCCACCAGCCCACGGCGATCGGCACAAGGCTGGCGCGATTCTGCTCGGCGCAGGCGAGCACGGTGACGGCCGCCAGCGCCGTGGCGGCGCCGGCGCTGAGCAGAACGGTGGTCTTGAGGAAGTCGACGAAACGCACGATGCAGGGGCGCCTACAGCAGCGCCTCGAGCAGTTCCCGCACGCCGCCCGTGCCGTCGACCGTCAGGTCGGCCTCATGCGCCAGCTCCGCGGGCGCTTCGTCGGAGCGGACCGCCACGCACACCGCGCTCGGCCAGCGGCCTCGGACTGCTGCCAGCGCCCGCAGTCCGCGGAAGGCGTCGAGGTCGGTGGTGTCGTCGCCCACGTACAGCGCGGCCGCGACGGGCGCTCCTCGCAGCAGCGCGGCGATGCCGAGGCCCTTGTCGAGGGCGACGGGCGGGCGCACCTCGAGCACCTTGCGCCCCCAGTGCACCGCGAAGCCCTCCTCCTGCGCGAGCTGCGCGATCTCGCGCACGGCGGCCGCGGCCGCCTCCTCGTCGGGGGCGCCGCGCCAGTGGAACGCCGCGATCGCGTCCTTGTCCTCGCTGCGCACGCGGATGCGCTGGTGCTCGGCCGTGTAGGCGCGCGCGGCGAACGCGCGCACGCGCGCGGTCCAGGCGGCGAGGTCGGGGTCGACCTCGGGGCGGGTCGCCCCAGGGCGCAGCAGCTCGCCGCCGTGGTTGCCGACGTAGGCGATCGTCCCGATCGCGACGATCTGGCGCGCGGTCGCCGCGCGGCGGCCGCTCACGCAGCCGACCACGCGATAGCGCTTGGCGATCTCGATCAGCAGCGTGCGCGTCGCCTCGGGGACGTGCGCGTCGGCGGCGTGGCGCACGATCGGCGCGAGCGTGCCGTCGATGTCGAGCAGCACCGCGGCACTGGCGGGGTCGGAGCGGATCGGCTCGAGCGCCTCCACGAGCGTGGCAGCGGGGGACACGACCTCTAGTATGGCGCGCAAGGTGCCCGACCCGTTCTCTGGTGCACGATGGCCGCTGACTCTTCGCTGCAGCGGTCGCTCAAACTGATGGCGATCGGCACGCTGGCGGGCCTGTTCAGCGGTCTGTTCGGCGTCGGCGGCGGCACCGTGATCGTGCCGCTGCTCATCCTGTGGCTCGGCTACGACGAGCGCGCGGCGACGGCCACGTCGCTGGCCGCGATCATCTTCATCGCCGGCTTCGGCGCGGCCACGCAGGGGCTCTACGGCAACGTGCACGTGCTCGACGCGGTGCTCATCGGCGTGCCGGCGGTCGGCGGCGTGCTGATCGGCACCTGGCTGCAGCAGCGCCTGCCGACCCGCTCGATCTCGCTGCTGTTCGCCGCCGTGCTCGTGGCGAGCGCCGTCGAGCTGGTCCTGCGGTGATCGGCGCGATCGCGATCGGGCTGGCCGCCGGCATCGTCGCCGGCCTGCTGGGCGTCGGCGGCGGCGTGCTGTTCGTTCCCGGCCTGGTGCTGTTCCTGGGCCTCGACCAGCACCAGGCCGAGGCGACCTCGCTGCTGGCGATCATCCCCGTCGCGATCGTCGGCACCTACCGGCAGGACCGCTACGGCAACGTGCGGCGCGCCGACGCGCTGCTGCTGGGCATGCTCTCGCTCGCCGGCGCCGCCGGCGGCGTGGCGCTCGCCAACGCGCTGTCGGGCCGGTGCTGCGCGACGCGTTCGCCGTTCTGATGGTGATCGTGGCCGCGCAGCTGGTCCGCAGGGCGCTGCGCGCGACCGCGGAAGCTCCGATTCCTCGCGCCCTTCGGGCGCCTGAGCGGGCCGGCAACGGGCGCTCCGGCATCCTCCGCATGAATCCTCGTCCAGCGGCTCTAGTATGAAGCCGGAAATAGCCTAGACTCAGGAGCAGGGCATGGGACTCGACAATCCACTGCACATCGCATTTCTGGTCGTCATCCTGCTGCTCGTGTTCGGTGCCAAGCGTCTTCCGGAGATCGGCCGCTCGCTCGGCAGCGGCATGCGCGAGTTCAAGCAGGCGGTCACGGGCCACGACACCGCGCAGCAGCCGCCGGCTCAGCAGCCGGCGCTCAACGCCGGCCAGGCGCAGCCGCAGGCCCCCGTATCCGAACAGGCTCAGGTCGTCGCGCAGCCGGCCAGCCCGTCGCGCAGCCGGCTCAGCCCGCCGCGCAGCCCGCTCAGCCCCCCGTGCCGCCGGCCCAGGTGGCGGCGCAGCCTACTCCGGTCGTCACGCAGCCGGCCGCCCCCGAGACGGCCGCCGTCGAGCCGCAGCACCACTCCTAGCGTCCGACCCACCACCCTGCCGGCGAGGCGCCGGTGCCGCCGATCGCGGGGGACTACCCGCGGTCGGGGGCGACTACCCCGGTCGGGGGCGACTACCCGCGGTGGCGGATCGGCCCGGTCCGCACCGCCTCGAAGGCCGAGCCCGGCACGCTCTTCAGCTGGTTGAGGTCTTCGTCGTTCCAGCGACGGTCGGGTGCGCCGGTGATGTACCAGGAGGAGCCGTTGTCGGCCACGATCAGCCCGTAGCGCTTGAGCGCGCGCAGGATCACCAGCGCCTCGCCGTGGTAGCCGGCGAGGCTGAAGCTCGCCTTCAGCCGCAGGCGCAGGCCCATCGGCGGCAGATCGGGGTCCGAGCTGTGAGAGGCGAAGTGCGTCGCCGGGTGGATGTAGCCGCGCTGGGTGCGCTGCACGGTCACCCGCAGCGCATGGTCGATCTGGCCGGCGCGTACCTCGCGGTAGCGGACGAGCAGCGGGAAGATCGGCAGGCCGGCCGCGTCGGCCGAGGTCCAGCCTTCGGGGCGCAGCGCGTTGCTGCGCAGGTTGAAGACGGCGCCCGAGCCCGCCTCCCAGCCGGCTCCGATGCGCCGCGCCGCGTACAGCTCGTACAGCTTGCAGCTGCCGCTCTGCAGGACGAGCACGTGGCGGTCGCCTTCTTCGCCCGCTCCCTCCACGGGCGCGCTGGGCGGCACCGGATACGGACCGGGGTTGGATTCTTCGCCGTATTCGGTGAACTCGATCGGAACCCGCGGCTGGTGGGCACCGACGACGACATAGGGGATGCCGTAGGCGGGGTTGGTTCCGAAGTCGGCGTGCAGGTGCCCGTTCGCGCCGATCGCTGCGATGTAGCGCGCCGAGTTGGGGTCGAGCGGAGCGTGCGAGATGTCCCGGTTGAGCGGGTTGCTCGCGGGGAAGATCGGGCAGGAGCCTTCGCGGGGCCCAAGGGTCGAGGGGGCCCGCAAGGTGGCCGCGCTGCGCCGGGATCCACGCGCCCCGTCCGCCGCGGCCGTCGCCACCAGCACTGCGATCAGCGCGAGCGCGATGCAGCGCCCGCGAGCCGGCAGGCGGAAAGGGCTCGCGCTCACCCCCTACAAGCTATGCGTCAGACTGGTCGGAGAGCAGGCTCCAGCGGGCACCCGAGCTCACGTGAGAAGGCGGGCAGCAGGAATTAGCGCCAGGCCCACTGGCGGGTGCCTTCGCGCCCGCTACAGCAGGCTGGCCGTCATGCGTTCGATCTCGGCGATCGAGGTGAGGCCCTCGCGCACCTTCTCGCATGCCGTCGTCGCGCAGGCGCAGCATGCCTTCGCCCACGGCGACGGCGACCATGTCGTCGACCGACGCCCGCTCGAGTATCAGCGCGCGGATGCGCTCGCTGACGGTCATCACCTCGTAGAGGCCGAGGCGGCCGCGATAGCCGGAGCCGCCGCAGCGCGAGCAGCCCACCGCCTCGAACGGTCTCGACGCCCTGCAGGCCGTGTTCGGCGAGCACCGACTCGGAGACGTTCAGCGGGCCGCTTGCAGTGCTTGCACAGCATCCGCACCAGCCGCTGGGCGACGATGCAGTCGATCGCCGAGGAGACGAGGAACGGCTCGATGCCCATGTCGATCAGCCGCCCCAGCGCGCTCGGCGCGTCGCGCGTGTGCAGCGTCGAGAGCACGAGATGGCCCGTGAGCGCCGCCTCGACCGCGATGTGCGCGGTCTCGCGGTCGCGGATCTCCCCGACCATGATCACGTCGGGATCGGCGCGCAGCATCGAGCGCAGCCCCACGTCGAAGGTGACTCCCGCCTTGGGGGCGATCTGCATCTGCTTGATCCCCGCGATCCGCTGCTCGACGGGATCCTCGATCGTCAGGATGCTGCGCTCGCCGTCGTTGAGCACGGCCAGCGCCGCATACAGCGTGGTCGACTTGCCCGAGCCCGTCGGGCCCCGTCACCAGCACGGCGCCGTTCGGCTTGTTGATCGCGTCGGTGAACTTCGCGAGCTCGGCCGCCTGCATCCCCAGCGAGTCGAGGCTCTGGATCACGGTTCCCTTGTCGAGGATGCGCATGACGACGCCCTCGCCGTAGACGAGCGGGAGGGTGACCACGCGGATGTCCACGCGCCGCCCGTCGACGGTCAGCGCAAAGCGGCCGTCCTGCGGCACGCGCTTCTCGGAGATGTCCAGGTCGGCCATGATCTTGATGCGCGAGACGACCCCCATCGCCATCTTGCGCTTGACGGTGGCGGCCGGGTAGAGCACTCCGTCGACGCGGAACTGCACGCGCGTGTCCCCCTCCTCGGGGTTGACGTGGATGTCCGAGGCGCCCTGCTGCACCGCCTGGGCGACGATCGAGTGGACGAGCTTGATGATCGGCGCGTCGCTGTCGGCCTCCTCGACGCTGCAGGTCCGCCTCGGCGTCGTCCTCCTGACCTCGTCGTCGACGATGTCCTCGATCGACTCGTCCATCCGCGTCAGCCGCGCCAGCAGCAGATTCAGGTCCTCCACCGAAGCCGCCGCCGGCTCTGCACGCGCCGGCCGGTCATCATCGCGATGTCGTCGATCGTCAGCACGTTCGTGGGATCGGCCATCGCCAGCAGCAGCGCGCCGTCGTCGGTGAAGCCGACCGGCACCGCCTGATAGCGCTTGGCGGTCTCGGCGCTGAGCAGGTTGACCGCGCCCATGTCGAGCGTCGTAGACGGCCAGATCGATGTAGTCCAGGCCGAAGCGCTCGGCCACCACGCGGGCGAGCTGGTCGTGGCGCAGGACGCCCTGCTCGACGAGCACCAGGCCCGTGGGCCGGCCCTGCGCGCGGGCGAGCGCGACCGCCTCCTCGACGGTGTCGCGATCGGCGAAGCCGAGGTCGACGACCACTTCGCCGATCATCCGCGTCGAGCGCCCCGTGCGCCGCGGCGGGTACAGGCCGCTGCCGGCGCGCTCGCTCTCGGTCTCGGCGGGGCGGTCCGGCGGCGGGAGAGTCGGCTGTTGGCGACGGCGATGTCGCCCATCACCGCTGTATCGGCACCGCGAGGAGCGGCGCTTTACCGTCTAGCGGGCCCGCGAGAGACACACCGTGCTCGAACGCGCCCTTGACCTGTGCGTCGAGCGCGTTCAGGCGGTACAGCGCGAGCGCCTCGGGCGAGCCGAAGCGCTGCCCGGCTGCCGCGTCGGCGCCGTGGTGGAGCATCACGCAGTGCTCCAGCGCGAGCCTGCGCTCGCCCTCCAGCGCGCGGCGGGGCAGGTGCTCGGCGATCAGGCGCAGGCCCAGCTCGATGTGCCCCAGCAGCCTGCCCTCCGCGCTGCGGCCGATCTCCGCGCCGTAGGTGAACTCGCGCGTCTTGCCGAGATCGTGGACGATCGCCGCGCTCAGCAGCAGGTCGCGATCCAGGCGCGGGTGCAGCGTGCACAGCTCGAGCGCCATCGTCGCGACCGCGACCGTGTGCTCCAGCAGGCCGCCGAGGTAGGCGTGGTGGCTGGACTGAGCTGCGCACCGACGCCGGCCGCGCCGGCCGGGTGCGAGAGGATCCTCGGCACCGAGCAGGGCGCGCGGCGGATCTCCGCGCGCAGCTCGCCGATCGCCCAGCAGGCGCGCCAGCAGGGCCTTCAGCCCGGGGTCGTAGACCTCCCGCGCGAGGTGCTCGAGGAAGCCTTCGAGCTCGTCGAGGTCGCGGTAGGCGACGGGCAGGAAGCGGGTGGGGTCGGCCTCGCGCGCCCTCGGCGCGCGCGATCGTGCGAACCTCGATCTGGAGCTCGTCGCGAAAGCGCTCCACGCGACCGCGCACGCGCACGAGCTCGCCCCGCTCGAAGCGCCCGGCGAGCACGTCGGCGTCGCGGAACGCGCGCGCGAGGATCGCTCCGGTGCTGTCGCGCAGCTCGATCGTCAGGTACGGCGTGCCCGAGCGGGAGATCTGGCGTTCCTTGCGCGTGCACGCGAACACCCCGTCGACCTCCTCCTCGCAGCGCAGGCGTGGCGACCGTCTGGGCGTCCTCGCGTGCGGCAGCTCGCGGCGGAGGCCATCAGCCCATGATGTACGGTGGTTCGGATGCAGCCCCTCATCTGGGACCGCCGTCCGGATGGCCTTCGGGCCCCGGCGATGGTGTGCGCGTTCCAGGGCTGGAACGACGCCGGAGACGCCGCCTCGAGCGCGGTCTCGTTCCTGGCCTCGGCGCTCGACGCCCGCCGCTTCGCGCGCATCGACTCCGAGGAGTTCTACGACTTCCAGGCCAACCGCCCGTGCGTTCAGTTCGACGAGGGCAACGCGCGGGAGATCGTGTGGCCGACGGTCGAGGTGTTCGAGGCGCCCGCTCCGAGGGCGCCGCGCGATCTGGTGCTCGTCCAGGGCGTCGAGCCGTCGATGCGCTGGCGCGCCTTCAGCTCGCACCTGGTCGACCTCGCCGAAGCGCTCGGCGTGCAGATGGTCGTCTCGCTGGGCGCGCTGCTCGGCGACGTGCCGCACACGCGCCCGGTGACGATGACCGGGCACGCCTCCGACCCCTCGCTGGTGGAGCGCCTGGGACATGCTCAGCTCGAGCTACGAGGGGCCCACGGGGATCGTCGGCGTCCTGCACAACGCCTGCGCGGAGGCGGGGCTGCCCTCGGCGAGCCTGTGGGCGGCCGTCCCCCACTACGTCGCCGCCGCCGCCAACCCCAAGGCGGCGCTGGCGCTGGTGCGCAGGCTGGAAGGGCTGATCGGGGTCTCGGTCGACGTCTCGGAGCTCGAGTCCGCCGCCGCCGACTACGAGCGCCAGGTGGGGCTGGCCGTGCAGAGCGACCCCGACATCCAGGCGTTCGTCGAACGCCTGGAGCAGGCCGCCGAGAGCGAAGAGGAGAGCGCGCCCGAGGAGGTTCCCTCGGGAGACATGCTCGCGCGCGAATTCCAGCGCTTTCTGCGCCAGCGGGGGCTCGAGGGGAAGTAGGCACCCGGCCGCGCGTGCGCGCCTACGCCCTCCGCGGCCGGGCAGACGATGCGGTAGTCGCAGATCGAGCAGGCCGCGTGGGAGGGCGTCGGCTCGAACTCCTGGGCGAGGATGCCCTCGCCGACCTCGAGCACCGTGTCCTTGACCGACTCGGCACTCTGCTCGCCGCCGGGAACGGGCACCTTGCGGTCATCGAGCACGTAGTAGTAGGCCTGGCGGGAGGACTCGAGCTGCCAGTCTTCGCGCGCCGCCAGCGCGTAGAGCGACAGCTGGACGTCGTCCTCTGAGCTGCGTCGGCCGTCTTCGGGCGGGAGGTCTTGTAGTCGATCAGCTCGTACTCCTCGTCCTTCGCCGTCCGCCGAGGCGATCGACGCGGTCGACGCGCCCGCGAAGATGGTGGGGCCCGAGCCTGAAGGCGAACGGGCGCTCGAACCACACCGGCTGGGAGTCCTCCTCTGCCAGCCGCTCGTGATAGCGCGTGAGCGCCGACGCGCGCCTTCTCCCGCAGCTCGAGCTCGCGCTCGCGCTCGCCGAACCCGCCCCTGCGCCAGCCGGCGTCGAGCAGGCCAGCATCTGCGTCGAGCGTCTGCCGCGCCTTCGGAGTGGTAGCGCTCGAGCACCTGGTGGACGGCGATCCCGAAGCGCTGGTGAAGCGTCTGCGCGGTGGGGATGCGCAGCACGCGCGCGAACTTGTATCTGCAGCGGGCAGCTGCGGTAGGTCTCGATGTCCGAGGCCGACAGCGCCAGGCCGATGCCCTTGCGCGGCAGGAACGGCCCCAGCGACGGCTCGCCGAGCTGGCCGATCCGTGCTCGGATCGCGGCCGCCGACCGGGACTCGGCCCAGCAGCGTGTCGTCCAGCGTCGAGGTCTGGAGGATCTCGCGCTGCAGCGGCGTGGTCGCCGCGAGCAGGCGGGCGTTGATGTCCGCGAGCGCATCCGCCATGTCCTGCCCGGCGGGCGCTGAAGCAGCGCGGCGAGCTTGAGCAGCTCCAGGTAGCGCACCACCCCGTGGGAGATGTCCAGGTCGGTGTCGAGCCGCAGCTCGCCCAGGCGTCCGCCGATCCGCGCGACGCTCGCGAGCACCTCCTCGCGCATCAGCTGAAGCGTCGCCTCGAGCTGGCTCGACCGCGGGCTGCCGACGGCGCTTGCGCCGGCTCCTCGCTCGCCGCGCCGCGCCGTCTGCGACGTCTTCGCCTCGACCGTCCGCGCCGGCGCCCTGCGATCGGCTCTCCGAGCGGCTGAGCCCCCTGTCACCGTCTGCGAGCCCCTCCGGCGAGCGCCGCCAGATGCGGGCCAGCTCGCGCGGCGTCGCGTCGCGGCTCGCGGCGCACGAAGGCGACGGCCAGCTCGCGCAGCCGCTCGAGGCTCGCCTGCTGCTCGGCCGCGTCCTCGGGCGCGAGCAGCGGGCGACCGCGCACGCCCAGGCGCTCGATCAGGCGGTCGACGAACACGTCCGGGCGCACCGTGTCGAGCTCGGCGATCGACGCTGCGGTGCAGCTCGACGAACCGCTGGATGCGTTCGCGCGCCTCCGGCGGGACCTGCGGCGACTCGGTGGCGGCCGTCAGCCCGGACGACCAGGTCCAGCTTGCGCCTGCGCGCGACCTGGATCACGCGCGCCAGGTCCACCTGGCGCAGCTCGATCGGCGGACGCGCGAGCGCGCGCACGACCGCGGCGGCGTCCTGCGGATCGACGAGCAGGCGCATCCATGCGAGCACGTCGCGCACCTCGGCCCGCTCGAGGAACGCCGCCGCGCCGTGCTGCCTCGCTCGGAGGCGGTCACCCGGCGGGGCCGGCGCGATCCTGGAGACTGGCACAAGCCTAGGATACGAGCGCACCTGCGCGACGGAGCCTCGCGCCAGCCACGCGTCGATCGTCCAGCGGGGACGGCCGCGGTCGGGGCTACGCTCTTGGGGTGGACGCAATCGATTGGGGCGCGGCCCAGCGGATCGGAGAGCTCGTCGCCGGCTCACCGCCGTACGGGGGCGTGCGCGCCGCGTCGGTCGAGCCGCTCGCATACGACTTCGCCCGGCGCGTGAGCGCCTACAGCGGCCTCGAGCTCGCCGAGCGGAGCTGCCGGCGCTCGAGGCGGTCGACCGGCCCGACGTGGATCGCCGCCAACCTGAAGAGCATGCGCCCGCTGCTGGGAGCGCTCACCGAGCGCATGGGCGAGCGGACGCCGGCCCGCTCTCCGGGCCGCTGCGCTCGGCGTCGGGGTTCCTGCTCGGCGCGCAGGTGGGGGCGCTGACGGGCATGCTCTCCCAGCGCGTGCTCGGCCAGTACGACCTCGCGCTGCTCGACGCGCGCGGTGCCGCCGCGACTGCTGCTGCTCGCGCCGAACCTCGCGCTCACCGCGCGCAACCTGGCCGTGGATCGCGACGAGCTCGTTCTGTGGGTGACCATCCACGAGATCACCCACGCCGTCCAGTTCTCCGGCGCGCCCTGGCTGCGCGATCATCTCGGCAGGGATGCTCACGGAGCTGATCGACGGGCTGCAGGTGACGCTGAGCGGACCGTCGGAGTCAGATCACGGCGAGCGGGAGCAGGCGGCACAACGGCGGCGGCGCCGCACGGCGCCCACGGCCGCAGGAGGGCCGCAGGACGGGTCCGATGCCGCGGGCGCCGGTGGCCCAAGCTGCCCGACCCCGGCCGAGCTGCGCGAGCTGCTGGAGCGCGCCCGTCGCGGGGAGCTGCTGCGGCTGACGCTCGGCGAGGATCGCTGGCAGCTGGTCGAGCGCATGCAGGCGGTGATGTCGCTGATCGAGGGACACGCCGAGCACACGATGGACGCGATCGGCGCCGAGGTGCTGCCGTCGCTGCCGCGCCTGCGCGCCGCGATGAACCGCCGCCGGGAGACGCGCGGCCTGCCCTGGCGGGTGCTCGAGCGGCTGCTCGGGCCTGGAGCTGAAGCTGCGCCAGTACGAGGTCGGGCGGCGTTTCTGCGACGCCGTCGTCGGCGATGGCGGCCCGGAGGCGCTCGCGCGCGCATGGAGCGGCCCGAGGCGCTGCCGAGCACCGCCGAGCTGGCCGCGCCCGAGCAGTGGCTGGCTCGAACGGGCGCGACTTCCTAGCACGATCGCGTCCGCAGGCAGAATGCACAGAGCCCGCCATGGCGGGCTCTGTGCAGGGCGCTGTCCGAGCGTAGGGGGCCACCCCGGACGTGCCCGGTGGGGATGGTAGTTGGGACACTCGTGTCCTGCCGCCGTCATGCCTATGCCGAGGGGGCGAGGGCAAGGGCAGTGGGGCCACCGCGCCGGCAGCTCGCCGGGCGCGTCGGCGGGGCAAAGCAAAGAGCCCGCTGCGGCGGGCTCTTTGGGGAGCGTCGTCACGGGCAGGCGGTACCCGGACGTGCCCCGAGAGGAATGATAGTCACGACACTCCATGTGATACTGCAGTCAATCCCAAGAAGGCGCTCCGGCTGCTTTCTGCTGACGCGCCGGTGACGCGCATCCGGGCCGCCCCTCGCTCCGAGCAGACCGAACGCATGTTCCTCATGTTACAAACGTGGCGCTTCTCAACGGCCTTGCACATGCCGGGTTTTCGCGTGGTGATAGAATGCCGATGTAACAATCTTCGCGGAGCGGGTTACAAACAGGTGTTCGATGCCTGTGCAGGCATCGAGTTTCGAAGAAAGACCAAATCCGTATCCGTTTCTCGTGCTAGCGAGGAAGAAAAGAGGAGATCCCCTCAGCATGCCAACTGCCAACACCACATCCCCCAGCCGCGCGAAATCAGCCCGCAAGCCGGCTGCGCGCGAAAAACACCGCTCGTCGCACCGGCTCGTCGGCGCGCAGCGGCACGCGCGCCAAAGCGACGCGCGCGACGTCCGCGCGTACGTACGCCGCCAACCAGGCCGAGGCGAGCATCCGGCAGACCGCGACGCGTGACACCGGCGGCGTGTTCGGCGACTACGCCGAGCGCGCGGTCCTGATCCCCGTCGGCGCCGCCCTGATCGCCCGTGACCGGGTCGTCGCGAGCGTCAACGACACGATCTCGAGCTACGGGTCCACCTCCAAGGCCCAGGCTCAGCTGCGCCGCTTCGAGCGCCGCGGCGTCACCGCCCGCAACCGGATCGAGCGCGAGGTCCGCAAAACCCGCGTCCGCGTCGAGCGCGAACTGCGCCAGCGCCGCCGGGAGATCGAGAGGACCGTGAGCGATCTGGAGGAGCGTCGCGACGCCGTCGCCAAGACCGTTCCCGAGCTTGCCAACCGCGTCCAGGAGCGCATCCTCAGCCTCGTCTGAGCCACCAACTTCCCCCGCCCCGGACCGGAGAGACCGGGGACACCGCCGCGAAGGCGGTGGTCGGGAGAGTCTGCCGGCCTCATATCCCGCCGGCAGTAGTAGCACCCTCTCCTCCCTCGACCCGCGGGGCGGCCCCCACCGCCCCGCGGGTCTTTTTCTTGGCCTGCTGCGCAGGCTCGAGGGCGCGAGAAGGTTTGTCAGAATGAGCGTCGTGGCCAGCAGAGATGAGATCCTCAAGGCGCTCGAGGTCGTGATCGACCCCGAGCTGCACCGCTCGATCGTCGAGCTCGACATGGTGCGCTCGATCGACGTCGGCGCGAACGGCGTCGTCGACGTGACGGTCTCGCTGACGACGCCCGGCTGCCCGATCAAGGGGCACTTCCAGACCGCCGTCGCCCAGGCGCGGTCTCGGCGTTGGACGGCGTGGCACACGTGAACGTCTTCTTCGACGTGCTCAGCGATGACGCAGAAGGCCGCGCTGCAGCAGAAGCTCGGGCGCGGCAGCCTGCCCGACGGGGCGCTCGCGCAGGTCGCCAACGTGCTGTGCATCGGCTCGGGCAAGGGCGGCGTCGGCAAGTCCACGCTGACCGCCAACCTCGCCGCGGCGCTGGCCGGCGAGGGCAAGCGCGTGGGCGTCCTCGACGCGGACGTGTGGGGCTACTCGATCCCGCGCATGTACGGGCTCGGCTCCACCCGCCCGCCGGTCTCGCCGCGAGCGCAAGATCATTCCGCTCGAGCGCCCACGGCGTGAAGGTGATGTCGATCGGCTTCTTCGTCGAGGAGGACGCCGCCGTCGTGTGGCGCGGTCCGATGCTGCACAAGGCGCTCACCCAGTTCCTGCAGGACGTCGACTGGGGCGCGCTCGACTACCTGCTGATCGACCTGCCCCCGGGCACCGGGCGACGTTTCGATGACGCTCGCGCAGCTGCTCCCGCAGGCCCAGTTCGTGATCGTCACGACCCCCCAGCCAGACCGCGCAGAAGGTCGCACGCCGCGCCGCCCAGATGGCGCACAAGGTCTCGCTGGAGATCGGCGGCGTGATCGAGAACATGTCCGACTTCACCACGCCCTCGGGCGAGCGCTTCGCGATCTTCGGCGAGGGTGGCGGCAAGGAGCTGGCCGATGAGCTCGACGTGCCCCTGCTCGGCAGGGTGCCGCTGACGATGCCCCTGCGCGAGCACGCCGACAGCGGCGTGCCGCTCATGATCGAGGATCCCGAGGATCCCGCCTCTCAGGCGATTCACCAGGTGGCGCGCGGGCTGATCGCGATGGCGCCGCTCGATCTGCCGGTGCTGCCGCTCGTGCAGGTCGCCGGCGACGGCGCGCCCCCGGTCGCCCCTCCGCTCCGCGGCGGCCGAGCGAAAACCGGCGGGCATGTCGCTGCCGATGGCCTAGTCAGCGCTCGCGGGCGCCCGATCGAGACAGTCCTGCTCGACCGCTTGACAAGGGAGCCCACTTGAGAGGATCGTCTGAATATGCCCGTATCGGGACACCAACAGGAGGACAACGAGGCCGCGCTCGGCGAGCGCGAGCAGGGCGACGGCGCGACGGCGACGCCAAACGGGGCAGCCGCCGAGGAGCGGCGCGCCCGCAGACGCGTCAACGACGGATACGCGCGCGCAGCAGGACGGCGTCGCTGAAATCGACGAGCGACGCGCCAAGATGGAGCGGCTGCGCGCGGAAGGGATCGACCCCTACCCGCCCGTCACGCTGTGGGCCGAGCGCACGCGCATCGCGGACGTGCTCGCGGCGCACGACCCGGCCGGCGCTCGAGGCCGGCGAGCATCCGCGAGCTGCGCTACCACATCGCCGGACGGCTGATCTCCCGCCGCGGCCACGGCAAGACGGCGTTCCTGGACGTGCGCGACCTGTCGGGCTCGATCCAGGCGGTCGTGCGCGTCGATGCGCTCGGGCCAGGAGACCTACGACCGCATCCTCGAGCCTCGACATCGGCGACATCGTGGGGATCGAGGGCTGCGTCTACGTCACCCAGCGCGGGCAGCTGGCGCTCGCGGTGAGCGAGTGCACGCTGCTGACCAAGACGCTGCGCCCGCCGCCGGACAGGCACCACGGGCTCGGCGACACGGGCACCCGCTACCGCTACCGCGAGCTCGACCTGATCGCCAACGACGAGACGCGCGAGCTGTTCGTCACGCGTCACAAGATCGTGTCCGCGATCCGCGAGTGGCTGAACGAACGCAACTTCGTCGAGGTCGAAACGCCGGCGCTGCAGTCGCTCGCCGGCGGCGCCGGCTCGCGGCCGTTCACGACCCATCACAACGCGCTCGACCGCGACCTGTACCTGCGCATCTCGGTCGAGCTGTTCCTCAACCGCTGCATCGTCGGCGGGCATGGAGAACGTCTACGACATGGGCAAGGTGTTCCGCAACGAGGGCATCTCCCCGAAGCACAGCCCCGAGTTCACGATCATCGAGTTCATGATGGCCTACGCCGACTACAACGACGTGGCCACCGCCACCGAAGAGATGTTCCGCGACGTCGCCCAGCGGGCGCTCGGGCCGCACCGTCGATCAAGCGGAACGGCGAAGAGATCGACCTGGCCAAGCCGTGGCGGCGGATCACGATGCGCGAGGCTGATCCTGGAGCGCGACCGGCGTGGACTTCATGGAGTCCACACCGCGACGCAGCTCGCCGAGGTGCTCGACGAGCCGGTCGACCCCGCGGCGACGCTGGGCGGAGGTCGTCGCCGGACATCTACTCGAAGCAGATCGAGCACGACGATCAACCAGCCCACGCACGTCTTCGACTTTCCCCTCGAGCCGTTTCCGATCACCAAGCGCCACTCCGATGCACCCCGAGCTCGCCGAGCACTTCGACGCGGTGATCGGCGGCATCGAGCTGGTCAGCGGCGACACCGAGCTCAACGACCCGGTCGACCAGTGGCAGCGGTTCGTCGACCAGCGCAAGCGGCGGATGATCGACGACGCGGACGTGCCCCATCCCAACGACGAGGAGTACGCGCGGGCGATCGAGTACGGCTACTCGCCGACCGCCGGCGGCGGGATGGGCGTGGACCGCCTGGTGATGATCCTCACCGAACGCGACACCCTGCGCGAGGTCATCCCGTTCCCGATCGTCAGGGACGTCCGATGAGCTCCAGGGCACGGCAAGCTCGACCTCGATCCCGGCGTCATCGCCTCCTGCCGGCAGGCCGCGGCCCAGATCGCCGGCGCAGGTCGGCGAGGAGATCGCCAGCAAGACGACGCGTCTCGGTCGAGCGCACGGTCGCGCGACTGCTCGGCGTGGACGGGGCGAACGAGCTGGATGCGCCGCTGCCCAACGTGCTCGTGGACCACGTGCGCAGACCGCGGCGAGCTCGGCAGGGGCATCGCCTACTGGCTGGGCAACGCGATGCTCGACGACGACGAGCCGCACGCCGCAGCAGATCGCCGAGGACGTGGACGCGGGCAAGCTCGAGCTGTGCGCGCTGCCGCGCGCGCAGGATGGCGCGATCAGGGCGCGGATAACGCAGGAGTGCGAGGAGCGCCTGGCGGCAGATGAGCGGGCGCATGGACGAGCGCCGCGAGCTGCGCGAGCGCCTCGGCGAGAGCCCGCCGCCGCTGCGCTACGTGCTGACCGCGACGGGCAACGTGTACGAGGACGTCGTCCACGGCCTCGCCGTGGCCGAGGCCGGCGGGGACATCGTCGCGGTGATCCGCTCGACCGCGCAGAGCCTGCTCGACTACGTGCCCTACGGCCCCACGACCGAGGGCTACGGCGGGACGTTCGCCACCCAGGAGAACTTCCGCATCATGCGCGCCGCGCTCGATGAGTGGTCCGCCAGGCAACGGCCGCTACGTGCGGCTGTCGAGCTTCTGCTCGGGCCTGTGCATGCCGGAGATCGCCGCGATGGGCGCGATCGAGGGCTTCGACAACATGGTCAACGACGCGCTCTACGGGATCCTCTACCGCGACATCAACCCCGTGCGCGGCCTGATCGACCAGCGCGTCTCGCGCATGATCAACGGCTACTTCGGGGTCGTGATCAACACCGGCGAGGACAACTACCTGCGCACCGCCGACGCGATCGAGGCGGCGCCGTCGGTGACCGCCTCGCAGTTCATCAACCGCCAGCTCGCGCTCGACTCGGGCGTGCCCGACGAGCAGATCGCGCTGGGCGACGCGTTCGAGATCGACCCGCCGGTCGTCAACGGCCTGCTGTTCGAGTGGGCGCAGGCGCAGCTCACGCGCGAGCTGTTCCCGGAGTGCCCGGTCAAGTACATGCCCCCCACGCGCCACATGGACGGCAACCTGTACCGCACGCACGCCTGCGACTCGCTGTTCAACCTCGTCACGATCGCGACCGGCCAGGGCATCCAGACGATCGGGGTGCCGACCGAGGGAATCTTCACGCCCCACGTCCACGACCGCGTGATCGGCCTGGAAAACGTCAACTACGTGTTCGACTCCGCTCGCGACCTCGGCGAGGAGATCGAGTTCAAGCGCGGGGGCATCGTGCAGACGCGCGCCCAGGAGGTGCTGCGCGGAGCGCACGAGCTGCTCGAGCGGATCGCCGAGGATCGGGCTGTTCGCGGCGCTCGGGGAGGGGGTCTTCGGCGACGTCCCGCGCCACGTCGACGAGGGCCGCGGGACCGAGGGGATCGTCGAGACGCACGAGGGCTACCTGAACCCGGCGAGCGAGCTGATGCGGGGAGCGCCGAGCCGTGTCTAGCGCGCCGTCCGCGCCCGCCGCGGGGCTCGCGCAGCGAGATCGACCTCGAGCGCGTCAAGCCCTACGCCGACCATCTCGGCGACGGGATCGTCCAGCTCAGCTTCACGCTGCCGGTCCCCTACGGCCTGGCGGCGCGCAAGGCCGCTCAGGAGCTCGCGGCGAAGATGGGCTTCGAGCATCCCGAGGTCGTCCACTACCAGAGCCTGACCGACGGCTACACCTACTTCGTGATGTTCGGCGAGTGCACGCACACCGTCGACTACGCCTCGCTGAGCGACGAGGGGTTCGACATCGAGTACATGAGCGAGGAGGAGATCGAAGCGTTCGCCGGCGAGCACATCGGCCGTCCGATCGTGATCGTCGGCGCGGCCACGGGCACCGACACGCACAGCGTCGGCATCGACGCGATGCTCAACCTCAAGGGCTTCCACGGACACCACGGCCTCGAGGGCTACAAGGCCTTCCAGACGCACAACCTCGGCAGCCAGGTGCCCAACAGCGTGCTCGTGGCCAGGGCGATCGACCTCGACGCCGACGCGATCCTCGTCTCCCAGACCGTCACCCAGCAGAACCTGCACATCGCACAACCTGACCGAGCTCGTTGAGATCGTCGAGGCCGAGGGGCGGCGCAAGCAGCTGATCCTCACCTGCGGCGGCCCGCGCGTGTCCAACGAGCTCGCCAAGGAGCTCGGCTACGACGCGGGCTTCTCCAAGGGCACCTATCCGCACCACGTGGCGAGCTTCATCGTGCGCGAGCTGGCCGCGCGCATGGCCGACGCCGCCGCTAGCCGGCACGGACCGCCGGCGCCGCGAGCGCATCCAGCCGCGGATGGCTAGCGACAGCCCGCGCGCGGCTGACGGACGCTGCTGTCGCGGCACGCGGCGGCTGGCGCTGGTGGGCCTCGCCAAGAACACCGGCAAGACCGAGACGCTGGCGGCGATCCTGGCCGAGCACGCGGCCGCCGGACGACCGGTCGGCGTCACCTCGATCGGGCGCGACGGCGAGGCGCACGACGTGATCGACGCGCGCATCGACAAGCCGCGCGCTGCGCCTCGCGGCGGGCAGCCTCGTGGCGACCACCGGCGCACTGCTGCGCGCGAGCGGCGTCGCGCACGAGCGGCTGCTGCGCAGACCGGCGTGAGAACGCCGCTCGGCGAAGTCGTCGTGGCCAGGCTGTCCGAGCAGGGCACGGTCGAAGTCGCCGGCCCGAGCGCCGCCGCCGACGTGCGCGCCGTGAGCGAGGCGATGGTCGAGCTCGGCGCCGAGCAGGTGCTGATCGACGGCGCGATCGACCGCCGCGCGGCCTCCTCGCCGGCGGTGGCCGACGGGCTGCGTGATGGCCACCGGCGCCGTGCTCGGCGAGGACATCGAGCAGGTGGTGGCGGCGCACCCGCGACGCGGTCGAGCTGGTCAGGCTGCCCCGGGCCGCCGACGGCGGCGGCGACTGGCGCGAGCGGTGAGCGAGCAGCGATCGAGCTGCGCGCGAGCGGCTCGTCCTGAACGGCGAGCCGGCCGAGATCGCCGCGCTGCTCGGCGAGCACCCGCGGGCGAGCACGCTGCTCGTCGACGGCGCGCTCTCAGCGAGCGCTTCCTGGAGGGGCTGCTGGCCGCCCGGCGCGAGCGCGCCGGGCGCGAGCTGAGGATCGTCGTCGGAGACCCCACGAAGGTGTTCCTCTCGCGCCGGGGGCCGGGCTGGTATCGCGCGTCAGGGCATCGCGATCGAGGTCCTGCGCACGATCGAGCTGAGGGCGATCACGGTCAACCCCGTCGCGCCGCAGTCACACCGCTTCGACTCCGCGCGAGCTGCGCGAGCTGATCGAGCAGGCGGTCGCGGACGTGCCCGTCCTCGACGTGCTCGACCCCTCCTACTTGGCGTTGGCGAAGTAGTCGGCGTTGATCTGGGTGTACTTCTGCCACTCGTCCGGCAGCTGGTCCTCCGCGAAGCAGGCGTCGACCGGGCAGGCCTCGACGCAGGCGTCGCAGTCGATGCACTCCTCGGGGTCGATGTAGAGCATCTCGGCCGCGTCGTATCCTGGCTCCTCGGGCGTCGGGTGGATGCAGTCCACCGGGCACACCTCGACACAGGAGTTGTCCTTCGTGCCAATGCACGGCTCGGCGATAACGTAGGCCATTCGTTCTTTCCTGGTTCGTTTGCGGGAGAGTGATTGCGAGGAGGCCTATTTTACGGATGACGCCTCGCCGGCCGAACCTCATCCTAGATGATTGCCGAGTCAACCATCTGGCGTGGAGCACACTCCGCTAGGTTGGGGAGATGCTGCTGCTCACCGGCGCCACCGGCCTCGTCGGCTCCGCGGTGCTGCGCCGTCTCGTGGCCGAAGGCGACCAGGTGCGCTGCCTCGTGCGCGATCCCCGGCGGCTGGGCGCCCAGCGCGTGCGCGTGCAGATCGCGCTCGGCGACCTCGCCGACCCGCCCTCCTTCCGCAACGCGCTGCGCGGCGTCCACACGGTCGTGCACCTCGCCGCCTCGATCCGCGACCAGCCGCGCGGGTCGATCGAGGAGCTCAACGGCATCGCCACCTGGCGGATGGTCGAGGCCGCCGAGCGCTCGGGGGTCGAGCGCTTCGTGTTCTTCTCCGCGCTCGGCGCCTCCACCCACCAGCGCGCGCGCTGCTTTCGCGCGAAGGCGCTCGCCGAGCAGGCGGTGCGCGAGTCGCGCCTGCCCTCGACGGTGTTCGCCCCCTCGATCGTCTACGCCCCCGGGGATCGCCTGGCTCACGCTGCTCGAGCGTCTGGCGCTGCTCCCGGTGATGCCGGTCTCCGGGCGCGGCCGCGCCGTCTATGAGCCGATCTGGGCCGAGGACGTGGCCGACTGCGTGATCGCCTCGCTGCGCGCGTCCAACGGCCACGATCGCAGGGCGACCGCCATCGAGCGCTACGAGCTCGCCGGCCCGCAGCAGGCTCAGCTACAACGACATCGTGCACACCGTGCTTCGCTCGCTCAATCGCAACCGGCCGCTCGCTGCACATCCCCACGGCGATCGTCTCGCGCACGCTGCGCCTGCTCGAGGCATCCTGGGGGCCGCGCGCCTTCGCCACGTGGGACGAGGCCGAGCTGATGGAGGTCCCGATGATCTCCGCACGCGGCACCGCCGACGCCGAAGGCCTCGGCGTCACACCCCAGCCGATGCCGGCCGTGCTCGGACGCGCTAGCCCCTCAGCCAGGTGCGGCTGCCACGCCCCAGCCAGGTGCGGCCTGCCATGCCCCAGCCAGGCGCGGCCTGCCCAGCCGAGTGCGGACGCCACAGCCGCGTCGGCCTGCGACCGTCAGCCGAGTGCGGCCTCAAGCGCCGATCGGCCCATGGGCGCGCCCCTTCCAGCTGCGCGGCGAGCGCGAGCAGCTCCCGCTCGCCCGGCCGGGCGCCCGACGATCTGCACGCCCAGCGGCAGCCCGTCCTCGCCCTGGAAGAGCGGCAGCGAGATGGCGGGCTGGCCGGTCGCGTTGAAGATCGGCGTGAACGGGGTGAACAGCGCCGAGCGGGTGAAGGTCGCCATCGGATCAGGCGCCGCCGTGTCGAGCGTGCCGAGCGGGAGCGGGCGCTCGGCGAGCGCCGGCGTGAGCAGGGCATCGTAGCGGTCGCAGGAAGGAGACGAGCTTGCGCGCGAAGCGCCTGCAGCTGGGCGGCCATGCCCGACGCTCTGCAACGCGTTCAGCTGCTGGACCATCGAGAAGATCGCCCAACTCATCGGCTCCATGTCCTCGCGCGGTCGGCTCGCGTCCGCCGACCTCGCCCGAGCAGAGCGATCGACATGGCGATGTGGGTCGAGAACACCGCGCCGAACATCTCGCTCAGCCCCTCCTCCTGCCACGGCGGATCGACCTCCTCCACCTCGTGCCCCAACGAGCGCAGCAGCTCGGCCGCCTCGGCGACCGCGTCGCGAACAGGTGGGGTCGACGACGGCGTCGGCGACCGGCGGCAGCGTGGTCGCTGCGATCCGCAGCCGCCGCGAGCCCTCGGCGACCGCGGAGACGGCGCCCGCGCCGCGGCGACGGCGAAGGGCTCTGGCGCTGCAGGCGCCCAGGTGGCGTCGCCGATCTCATAGCCGGCGAGCACGTCGAGGAGCGCCGCCGTCTCGGCGACCGTACGCGTGAGCACGCCGTCGACCGACAGCGGGGAGTCGCCCAGCTCGGGGGCCGCCGAGATACGCCCGCGACTCGGCTTCAGGCCCACCAGCCCGCAGCAGGCGGCCGGGATGCGGATCGATCCGCCGCCGTCGTTGCCGTGGGCGACCGGCACCATGCCGGCCGCGACGGCCGCGGCTGCGCCGCCCGAGGAGCCGCCGGGCGTCCGCTGCAGGTCCCAGGGGTTGCGGGTCGGCCCGAACAGGCGCGCCTCGGTGGTCGGCAGGATGCCGTACTCCGGCAGCGTCGTCGTGCCGACGATCACGAACCCCGCCTGCTCGCAGCCGCCGCGTGACGTTGTGGTCGTAGTCGGCGACGTGGTCGGCCATCAGCGAGCAGCCGTAGGTGAGCCGCAGACCCTTCACGGCGCGGTTGTTCTTGATCGCGATCGGCACGCCCGCAAATGGTCGCTCGTCGCCGGGGCCGACCTCATCTGCTGCGAGCAGCGCCCGCTCGGCGTCGACCTGACGAAGGCGTTGAGCGGCGGGTTGAGCTCCTCGATGCGATCGAGCGAGCTCTGCACGAGCTCCCGCGCCGATATGTCTCCGATGGCGCACCATGCTGGCGAGCTCGCTCGCGGGGCGGAACATCAGATCGTCTTCGGACACGGCCTCTCCCCGGTTGATTGCCGGCCGCTTCCGCACCGGTTCAGCAGAGCCTACCCGCGAGCTCATTCCTGCGACGATACGTGCTCTGCCCACAAGGCAGCCACCCCGTCAAGCAGCAAGCCCAGAAAGCGAGTGCAATGAGCGAGGTCCGGTCTCCCCCAGCCCACGAGCACCCCCCGAGAGGTCCAGTCGGGCCTCGAAGGCGTCGTCGCCTTCGCCACCGAGATCGCCGAGCCCGACAAAGAGGGTGGCGCGCTGCGCTACCGCGGCGTCGACATCGAGAACCTGGTCGGCGCCGTCCCCTACGAGCAGGTCTGGGGCCTGCTGGTGGACGGACACTTCAAGCCCGGGCTGCCGCCGGCCGAACCCCACGCGCTGACCGTGCGCTCGGGCGATCACCGCGTCGACGTGCAGTCGGCGCTCGCGATGCTCGCGCCGGAGTGGGGCTTCGGCCAGCTGATCGACATCACCGACGAGGAGGCCCGCGACAACCTCGCCCGCGCCTCGGTGATGGCCCTCTCCTTCGTCGCCCAGTCGGCGCGTGAAGCCGGCCAGCCGCCCGTGCCCCAGTCGGAGATCGACCAAGGCCGGACGATCCCCGAGCGCTTCCTGATCCGCTGGCGCGGGGAGGCCAACCCCGATCACGTGAAGGCGATCGACGCCTACTGGGTCTCGGCCGCCGAGCACGGCATGAACGCCTCGACCTTCACCGCGCGCGTCGTCGCCTCCACCGGGGCCGACTGTGCCGCCGCGCTGTCCGCGGCGGTCGGCGCGCTCTCCGGCCCGCTGCACGGCGGCGCCCCCTCGCGCGTGCTGAAGATGCTCGAGGAAGTCGAACAGAGCGGCGACGCCGAGCGCTGGGTCTCGGACGCGCTCGACCGCGGCGATCGCCTGATGGGCTTCGGCCACCGCATCTACCGCGCCGAAGACCCGCGCGCGCGGGTGCTGCGGCGGACCTGCAGGGAACTGGGCTCGCCCCGCTTCGAGGCGGCCGAGGCACTCGAGAAGGCGGCGCTGGCGGAGCTGCACGCGCGCAGGCCCGACCGCGTGCTCGCCACGAACGTCGAGTTCTGGTCGGCGGTCGTGCTCGACCTGGCGGAAGTTCCGCCCGACCTGTTCACGCCGATGTTCACCTGCGCGCGCGTGGCCGGCTGGTCGGCGCACATCCTCGAGCAGAAGCGCGAGGCCAAGCTGATCCGCCCGACGGCCAAGTACGTGGGGCACGGGCCACGGTCGGTGGCCGAAGTCGAATAGACGGCGTCGGCGCGAGCCCCTTGGCATCCAGCGAGGGTCCGGCCTCCTGCCGGACCCTCGCCTGGCCTATCGACAGCCGATCGGCTCGCCTGCATTCTGCGAGCCGCCGACCGCCGGCTACATCATCCCGCTCATGTCGGGCATGCCGCCGCCGCCGCCGCCGGCGCCTTCCTTCTCGGGCACCTCGGCGACGATCGCCTCGGTGGTGAGGATGTTCTTGGCGATCGACGCCGCGTTCTGCAGCGCCGAGCGGGTGACCATCGCGGGGTCGATCACGCCCGCCGCCACGAGATCGACGATCTCGTTGGTGGCCGCGTTCAGGCCCTGCCCTTTCTTGGCCTTGCGCACGTCGTTGACGACCACCGAGCCCTCGAGGCCCGCGTTCTCGGCGAGCTGACGCAGCGGCTCCTCGAGCGCCCGCAGCACGATCCGTGCTCCGGTCTGCTCGTCGTCGTCGCCGGCGCCGTTGACGCTTGACGGCCGAGGAGGCCTGCAGCAGCGCGACGCCGCCGCCGGGCACGATGCCCTCCTCGAGCGCCGCGCGCGTGGCCTGCAGCGCGTCCTCGACGCGGTGCTTCTTCTCCTTCATCTCCGTCTCGGTGGCCGCGCCGACCTTGACCACGGCGACGCCGCCGGAGAGCTTGGCCAGGCGCTCCTGGAGCTTCTCGCGATCGAAGTCCGAGTCGGTGTTCTCGATCTCGGCTTTGATCTGGTTGATGCGGCCCTTGATCGCCTGCGCGTCACCGGCGCCGTCGACGATCGTGGTCGTGTCCTTGGCCACCACCACGCGACGGGCGCGGCCGAGCTGGGAGAGCTGGGTGTTCTCCAGCTTCAGCCCCATCTCCTCGGTGATCACCTCGGCGTTGGTGAGGATCGCGATGTCCTCGAGCATCCGCTTGCGACGGTCGCCGAACCCCGGCGCCTTGACGGCCACGCCGGTGAACGTCCCGCGCAGCTTGTTCACGACGAGCGTCGCGAGCGACTCGCCCTCGACGTCCTCGGCGATGATCAGCAGCGGCTTGCCGCTCTGGATCACCGCCTCGAGCACCGGCAGCACGTCGCGCACCGAGCCGATCTTCTGGTTGGCGATGAGGATGTAGGGGTCCTCGAGGGTCGCCTCCATGCGGTCCTGGTCGGTGACCATGTAGGGCGAGATGTAGCCCTTGTCGAACTGCATGCCCTCGGTGAACTCGAGGTCCATGCCGAACGTCTGGCCCTCCTCGACGTTGACCACGCCGTCCTTGCCGACCTTCTCGATCGCGTCGGCGATCACGTCGCCGATGTCGTCGTCGCCGGCCGAGATCGTCGCCACGCGGGCGATCTGGTCCTTGCCGGAGACCTCCTTGGACTGGGAGGCGATGTTGGCCACGACCTCATCGACGGCCTTCTCGATGCCGCGCTTGAGCGCCAGCGGGTTGGCGCCGGCCGCGACGTTCTTCAGGCCCTGGCGGACGATCGCCTGGGCGAGCACGGTGGCGGTGGTGGTGCCGTCGCCGGCGACGTCGTTGGTGGCGGTCGCCACCTCGCGCACCAGCTGGGCGCCCTGGTTCTCGAACACGTCCTCGACCTCGATCTCGCGAGCGATCGTCACGCCGTCGTTGGTGATCGTGGGGGCGCCGAACTTCTTGTCGAGCACCACGTAGCGGCCCTTGGGGCCGAGCGTGACCTTGACCGCGTTGGCGACCGCGTCGACGCCCGCCTCCAGCGCCTTGCGTGCCTCTGAGCTGTACTTCAGTTCCTTGTGAGCCATTGTTGTTCAGATCTCCTTATGCCTCGACGCGGGCGAGGACATCGGACTCGCGCAACACGAGCAGATCCTCCCCGTTGTCCGGGTCCTTGATCTCGGTCCCGCCGTACTTGCTGTAGAGGACCTCGTCGCCCTTCTTGACATCCAGCGGGATGCGCTTACCGTCCTCGTCGAGCTTGCCGTCGCCGACGGCGAGGACCTTGCCCTTCTGCGGCTTCTCCTTGGCAGTATCGGGCAGAACGAGGCCACTCGCGGTGGTCTCCTCCTCCTCGATCGCCCGCACGATCAGACGATCGCCCAGGGGCTTGAGCTTCATATTGAAAACCTCCATCTAGAGAATGCGACCGGCGGCTCGCGGTCCCCTTGCCGGGGATCGGGCCGCCCTTTGGCACTCTCGGGGCGAGAGTGCCAACGACAGCCTCAATATATAGAAGATGCGGCGGCTCTTCAAGGCCTGACTGGCACTCGCGCCGCGAGAGTGCCAACGGATGCTGCCCCGGCGACTCGCCCCGTGCAGGCCGCGCCGCCGTCAGTTCTGCGCCCCGCCGAAGCCCTTCATCGCCTCGGTCATGCCCGTGGGCTTGTCGAGGATCTGCGAGAAGCGCACGACCGTGACCGTGTCGTCCATCGAGACCTCCCGGCCGTAGATCTGCTCGAGGAAGTGGATCAGCTCCTCGTGGCGGCGGAACTCGGGGTTGTCGTGCTTGATGTCGCGGGGGGAGAGGTCCGCGACCTTCATCACCTCGACCTGGTCGATGACCGCCTCGAAGATCCGTTCCCGCGGCGAGTACTGGTAGCCGATCGTCACCAGCACGGCCTGGTTCTTGCGGTACTTGCCCGACTTGTTGCCGAGGCGGATCGTCGCCGTCTTGCGGCCCGCGCTTGAGCTCGTCGGCGAAGATCGTCGAATAGAAGTTGAGCACCTGCACGGACGGCAGGCTACCGGTCTTTGGAGTCCGCCTTCTTCCAAGCAGGCGAGCGCTCGCACCACCATCTCGCGCTCGCTCGGCGTGGCTGAGCGCCGTCTTGAGCCTCCCGCAGGCCGATCCAGCGGGCCTCCTCGACCTCGTCGTCGTGGTCCTCGGTGATCGCCCTCCACGTAGGAGAACAGGTAGAAGGAGACGGACTTCGAGATCGTGCGCCCGTCCCGCCGGTACCAGTAGCGCGCCTCGCCCAGCTCGCGCACCGGCTCGGCCACGATCCCCGGTCTCCTCGCGCACCTCGCGTTCGGCCGCCTGCAGCGCGGTCTCGCCCGGATCGATGTGCCCCTTGGGCAGCGCCAGCACGCGCGAGCCGTCGGGCGCGCGGCGGGTGGGGACGATCACGACGACCTGCTCGCTCCTCGAGGTCCCCGTCGAGCTCACCGCGCACGACCACGCCGCCGGCCGAGACGCTCCTGCGCCGGCGCTCCGCGCCGGCGTCTAGAAGACATACTGCTTCAGCGCCTCCGGGTCATGCACCACCAGACGCCCCCTGCCCTGGGAGATCACGCCGGCGCGCTCGAGCACGGCCAGGAAGCGGCTGGCCGACTCGCGCGAGGAGCCCGCCAGCTGCGCCAGGTCGGCCTGGGTGGCGGTGACCAGCACATCGCCGGACGGGTCGGCGCGATCCGGCGTGACGTGCCCGCGGGCGCCTCCTGCGGCGCCCGCGCTGCCCGTCGCCTCGCGCGATCGTGCTCCTCGGCAGCTCCTGCGCGACGAGCTCGCTCAGCACCACCGCCACGCGGCTCTGCACGGTCTGGAAGGACTGGCGCGAGAGACGTTCGTTGGTCTCGCGCAGGCGCCTGCCCAGGGCGATGACCAGGCGCATGGAGATCTCGGCGGTGCTCGGCCATCAGCCTGCGCATGTCCGGACCGAGCACCGCCACCACGCTGAGTCGGCTCGATCGCCTCGACGGTGGCCGAGCGAAGCTCGTCCTCGAACATCGCCAGCTCGCCGAAGATGTCGCCCGGCCCGAAGCGTCGCCAGCGTGATCGTGCGCCCGTCGCCGTGCTCGTGGATGGCACGCGCGTGGCCTTCGCGCACCACGTAGCAGGTGTCGCTCGCGTCGCCCTCGCGGAACACCACCTCGCCCGGCTCGAACCGGCGCGGCACCGCCAGCTTGGCGATCCGCTCGAGGTCGCTCTGCACGAGCGTGGAGAACACGGGCACCCGCCCGAGCAGCTCCACCACCTCCGCTGCGCGCATCCCGGCCATCGTGCAGAGCATATGCACAAGCCGACACCTGCCGCACGCGCAGCGGCGGCCGCCGGCGGTATCTTCAGGAGCATGGTCTCGCCGAATCCCGCTCGCGCGGCCGTGGCCGCGCTGCGTCGCGCTGCTCCTGCGGCTCCTGCGCTCGCGCGCAGCCAGCTCCTCGGCCTGCGAAGACCAGCGTGAGCAAGCGCTCGCTGCTGGACAGTCCAGCCAGCTGTGGGCCACGATCGACGTGTGCAACCCCACCGACCAGCCCGACACGGTGGGCATCCGCGGATCGATGCCCGGCGACGGCCAGTCCGGCGCAGACGATGTACATGCGCTTTCGCCTGCAGTACCTGAACAGCTCGACCAAACACTGGGTCGATCTGGCCAACGGCGCCTCCGCCGGCTTCGTCGGCGGTCGGGTCGGCCAAGTCGGCCCGCCAGGCCGGGCGCAGCTTCCAGCTCGTGCCCGTGCCGGGCAAGCCAGCGTTCACGCTGCGCGGCGTCGTGAGCTTCCAGTGGCGCCGGGGCGCGACGGTCGTGGAATCCGCTCTCGCGGCCCACCACGGCGGGGCACCAGAGCCTCGCGGGCGCCGATCCGGCCGGACTTCAGCGCGGCCAGCTGCTCGATCAGCTGATCGAGCGCGCGGGCAGCTCCTTCGACAGCGCCCAAGTCCCCCGAGCGCGCCCAAGTACCCCGGCGCGCGCTACATCTCAGAACAGGCGCGGGTCGTTGGTGATGATCCCGTCGACGCCCATCGTCGGTGAGCTTGGCGATCATGCTCGCGTCGTCGACCGTCCAGACGTACAGCTCTCCGCCGCCCTCGGCCACGGCGCGACGAGCGCCGGCGACACCACGCGCCAGTGGGCCATGATCGCATCGAAGCGGCCCTCCTTCAGCGCCGCGCGGGCACGGCGCGGCAGCGCGGCCCGGTAGCCGGTGAGCATCGCCAGCGCGGGGATGGCCGTGAGCAGGTCGGTGGTGTAGTCGCGGCGCACGCGCGGCACCGACCAGCCGAGGCGAAGCGCCGGCTCGGCCGCGCGGATTCGGGCCAGACCGGCCGGGAACATGCCGCTGATCAGCGTGCGCTCAACCAGGCCGAAGTCGCGCAGGTCTTCGAGCACGCGCAGCTCATAGCCCGGCAGCTTCACGTCGACGTCGAGCTCGATGCTCGGCGAACGCCTCGCCCGCGAGGTGCTCGAGCGCCCGCTCGAAGCTCAGCGGCGTGCGCGCGCGCATGTCCTCGAAGTCGTGGGCGACGAGCAGCCGGCCGCTGCCGTCGGGGTGCTCGCTCAGGACGTCGAGCTCGATCATGTCCACGCCGTGCGCGAGCGCGGCGTCGAAGCTCGCGAGCGTGTTCCCGGGCTCGATGTGGGCCGCGCCCTTGTGACCGACACGGCGGGGGCGCGTGGGCGATGTGCGGGTGGCTTGCATCACACAAGTAAACGGCATCGCCCACGACCGTAGCGCATCACCCGCGGACCGTCGGCGGCTCCGCCACGATGATCGTCGAGGCGCTTCAGGCGGTGAGCGTGAGCCTGCGCGGACCGGAGTGGAAGCCCAGCTCGACGAGCACCTGTGCGAGCCCGGAGGCGATCGCGGGCTCGCCGTCGATGCGCTCGAGCGCCAGCTTGCCCACCCGCCCGGCGCGCACGCGCCTCGGCCAGCGCCTCCAGGGCCCGGTACAGCTGCTCGGCTTCGCGCCCCGCGCTCGAGGAAGCGATCTCGCCGCTGCGCACGGGAGCCTCCGTGAGCGTCGACAGCCCACGGCCCCCGCGCTCCACGTACAGCGTCGGCTCGCTCCGCGACCATGACCACGTAGGCGCCGGCCACTCGGGCCGGACGGCCCTGCAATCGCTCGCGTTTGGGCCATGGCAGCGCCCCGCCATAGGGCTGGGCAGGATCGGCCGCCGCTATCACCAGCGCTCGCTGCTCCTCGCCAGCCTGCTCATGGCCCGCGCTGCGCGCGGCGCGCAGGCGCTCGACCGCGCCGGGCAGTGCGAACTGGGCCGCTCCCATGCCCTCGATGAAGTAGCCGCGACGGCACACCCCGAGCGTCTCGAGGTTCGAGAACGTCTCATACAGCGTCGCAAAGCCCCCTCGCATCCCCTCGGCGAGCACCTGCTCGCGAGTGACGATGCCGTAACGCTCGAGCAGCAGCTCGGCCAGCGTGCGCCTGCGCTCGGAGGAGTCCGACGAGGCGCCGGCGAAGACCGGCTCGGTGAGCGACCAGCGTCCTTGAAGCTGCTGGCCGATCTCCGTCCCGCGTGCCCGCAGGCGGCGAGCGCCGAGGCGCGAGTGGCCAAGCGTCGGGCGACCGACGCGCCGCCCCGCCGGCACGCTCCGCGCGTCGGAGCTCCGAGGCGAGGAGGCCAGCGCAAGGTGGGGCGCCCGCAGCGGCGCCCAAGCGTCGTTTGTCACCTCCCCCGCCCACACCAGATCCCACAGCGCGACGCGCAGCGCCTCCGCCGAGGCGCTCAGCTCGGCCAGCAGGTCGGTGAAGAAGCAGGGGCCCTGCGCCAGCTGCGCGCGCAGGAGCTCATGCTCGGGGTTCGCGGGCGGAGACGCTGAGGGGCGGGCCGACGGGCTCCTCGCCGGCGGCCCGATCGCTGGTGCGTCCTCGCGGAAGTAGAGCGCCACGCGACCGGAGCGCCCGAGCGGGCCGGCGCCCACCCACACGACCTCGCCGCTCGCGCACAGGCTGTCGAGCCACGTCTGCGAGTACGCGCCCGTGCGCCGCGGCAGCACGTCTCGCTCCCAGATCTCCACCGGCAGCGCGAGTCCCTGAAGGCCTACCAGCACCTCGCGCAGCCGCTCGATCACCGGCCCCCCCTCGCGAATGACGGTCCACGCCCTGCCAGGAGGGCAGGAATGCAGCCAGCGTCCGCTGGTCGGCCGGCTCGATCTCCTTGCGCAGGGCGGCCAGCGAGGCGCGCCTGAGGCGGCGGAGGACCTCGACATCGCACCACTCCCGTCCATCACCGTGCGGGCGTCGATCCGGAGGCGGCGGGGGCCCTGATCCGGGAACGGCGCCCGCCGCGGGGGCGGGCTCGACTGGATTCGGCCTGAGCTCGCCGCGCACGAGATCGCCCGAGCGCTCGAGCTCGCGCAGCACCGCGCCGGCGTCGACGCCGTAGCGGCCACGCAGCTCCTCGGTGGTGAACGGGCCGTGCGTGCGGGCGTAGCGGGTCACGAGCGCCGCGAGCGCGTCCGGCACATCCTCGAGGAACGCCTCGGGGAGGCCGCCCGGCGGTGCCGCCGACAGCGCATCGCGGTACAGGCCGGCCTCGTCGGCGGCGACGTAGCGCTCCTCGCCGCCGAGGCGCAGCGGTATCGCTCGGCGTTCACGCTCGCAGCTCGGCGAGCATGGCGCCAGCGTCGATGCCGTCGAAGACCCGCTGGCTGGATCTCCTCGAGACTGAGATCGCCCAGTCGGCGCAGCAGGTCGTGCAGGCCGTCGCGGCTCGTCGCCCGGGTCAGCTCGGAGCGGTGCTGGAGGTCATCTTCCACGCGCTCGAGCGCGCCCGCGTCGATCAGCTCGCGCAGCTCCTCCTGGCCGAGCAGCTCGCGCAGCAGGTCGCGATCCAGGGACAGCGCCGCCGCGCGGCGCTCGGCGTTGGGCGTGTCGCCCTCGTACATGTAGGTGGCGACGTAGTCGAACAGCAGCGAGGAGGCGAAGGGGGAGGCGGTCGGGGTCTCGACCTCCACGAGGGAGATCTCGCGGGTGTGCAGGCCATGCAGCAGCGTTTCCAGGCCGGGCACGTCGAGGACGTCCTGCAGGCACTCTCTGTAGGTCTCGAGCACGATCGGGAAGTCCGCGTAGCGGCTCGCGACCTCCAGCAGGCTCTGGGCCTTCAGCCGCTGCTGCCACAGGGGCGTCCGCCGTCCGGGATAGGCGCGCGGTATGAGCAGCGCCCGGGAGGCGCTCTCGCGGAAGCGCGCGCCGAACAGCGCCGAGCCGCCGAGCTCGGCCGTGACCGCCTGCTCGACCTCCTCGGGCTCGAGCAGCACGAGCTCCGCGGCGCTCGAGCGCTCGAGGCCCTCCTCGCCCGCGATCTGCCCGTCCTGCAGGTCGGGCAGATGGAGCACGATGCCGTCGTCCGAGAAGATCGCGTCGGCCTCGAGGCCAAGGCGCTCGCGAATGCGCGATGAGATGGCAAGGCCCCAGGCCGCGTGCACGCGGCCGCCGTAGGGCGAGAGCAGGCACAGGCGCCAGTCGCCGATCTCATCACGAAAGCGCTCGAGGACGAGCGTGCGCTCGCTCGGCAGCACCCGCGTGGCCGTGTGCTGCTCGCGCAGGTACGCGAGCAGGTTTGCGGCGGCGCGTTCGTCGAGGTCGTAGTCGCGCTGGAGGGTCTGCGCGTCCTGGTCGACGGCCCAGCGTGCGAACGCGCCGATCGCCTGACCGAGCTCCTTCGGGCGGCCGACCGAGTCGCCCTTCCAGAACGGCACCGCGCCGGGTGCGCCGGCTGCCGGGGTCACGATCACGCGGTCGCGGCCGATCTCCTCGATCCGCCAGGTGGAGGCACCGAGCAGGAACGCCTGACCGGGCCTGGCCTCATACACCATCTCTTCATCGAGCTCGCCAACGCGCCGCCCGTCGGGCAGCGTGACCGCGTACAGGCCGCGGTCGGGAATCGTCCCGGCGTTCGCCACCGCCAGCTGCCGCGATCCCGACCGCGCCCGGATCGTGCCGGCGAAGCGGTCCCACACGATGCGCGCCCGCAGCTCGCCGAACTCCTTCGAGGGGTAGCGCCCGTCGAGCATGTCGAGCACGTTCTCGAGCAGCTCGCGCGAGAGCTCCGCATAGGAATAGGTGCGCGTCACGAGCGCGTAGAGCTCATCCACCGACAGGCCG
This sequence comes from uncultured Solirubrobacteraceae bacterium, assembly GCA_963767655.1. Classification (GTDB taxonomy): domain Bacteria; phylum Actinomycetota; class Thermoleophilia; order Solirubrobacterales; family Solirubrobacteraceae; genus Palsa-744. The sequence continues at coordinate 258,787 of CAVYET010000006.1, forward strand.
TCCCTCGATGCGCTCGCCGGCTCGGACCGCGATGGCGACGATCTGCTGGGCGAGCACGTCGAGCGCGTTGCGCGGCACGACGGTGGGCTCGATCAGCCCTTCGCGCATCCGCCGGCACACGACCGCGCACTCGAGCAGATCGCCGCGGAACTTCGGGAAGATGCGACCGCGTGCTCAGCTCATCGACGCCGTGACCGGCGCGCCCGATGCGCTGCAGGCCGCGCGCGACCGACTTGGGCGACTCGATCTGCACGACGAGGTCCACGGCGCCCATGTCGATGCCCAGCTCGAGCGAGCTCGTGGCGACGAGACACGGCAGCTCGCCGGCCTTCAACATCTCCTCCACCTTCGTGCGCTCCTCGCGGGCGAGCGAGCCGTGATGAGCGCGTGCGATCTCCGCCGAGGCGAGCTCGTTGAGCCGCAGCGCCACGCGCTCGGCCGAGCGCCGGTTGTTGACGAACACGATGGTCGAGTTGTGCGCTTTCACGAGCTCCAGCAGCTCGGGATAGATCGCCGGCCAGATCGAGGCGCGCGTCGACTCACCCCCCGCGAGCGCCTCGAGCGCCGACCGTCGTTCGACCTGCGCCGACGCCCTCCCCGGCCGGGACGGCTGCGATACCGGGTTCGCTCATCGACTCGACGGGCACCTCGATGCGCAGGTCAGAGCCTTGCGGGTGCCGGCGTCGATGATCGTGACCTCGCGCCGGGGACCGACCAGGTAGCGGCCGACCTCCTCCAGCGGGCTCTGCGTCGCGCTGAGGCCGATGCGCTGCATGGAGGCGGCGCGGCGGCGCCCGTGCCCGCGGCCGGCGTGCGCTGCTGCGCCTCCAGGCGCTCCAGCGTCAGCGCCAGGTGCGAGCCGCGCTTTGAGTGGGCGACCGCGTGGATCTCATCCACGATCACCGCCTCGACCTCCACCAGCATCTCCCGGGCGCGCGAGGTGAGCATCAGGTAGAGCGACTCGGGGGTCGTGATGAGGATGTCCGGTGGGTTGCGCAGCATGGCCGCGCGCTCGCGCTGGGGCGTGTCGCCCGTGCGGATCCCCACCTGCACAGCGCTCGCGCCGATGCCGCGCAAGGGAGTGCGAAGGTTGCGCTCGATGTCGTAGGCGAGGGCCTTCAGCGGGCTCACATACACCACCCGCGTGTGGCCTTCGCCGCACGCGGAGCGGATCGCTGCCGAGCCGGTCGAGCGCCCACAGGAAGGCGGCCAGCGTCTTGCCCGAGCCGGTCGGCGCCGAGAGCAGCACGTTGCTCCCCGCGGCGATCGCCGGCCATGCCTTGGCCTGGGCCGCCGTCGGCGATGCGAAGGCCAGCTCGAACCACTCTCTGACCTTGGGGCTGAAGCTCGACAGGGGCACGGGCCCTGAGGCTAGCGCGCTGCCGCGCTCGGTCTCGCCCACCGCGACTGCGGCCCCCACTCCTCATAGACTCAGCGTGCATGAAGAAAGGGTGTGCTGCCATCCCAGCGGTTGCGCGAGGCCCTCGCGCGCGGGTGGCTGTCCGCCGGCGAACGGCGGATCCCTCCCGAGGCGGTGCAACCCGCCAGCGTCGACCTGCGACTTGGCGACCACGCGTGGGCACTGCGCTGTAGCTTCCTGCCCGACAGCCACTCGACGGTCGAGGAGAAGGTGAAGGACGTCGCGTTCGACAGGCTCGACCTGCGCGACGGCGCCACGCTCGAGCGCGACCGGCCCTACCTGGTTCCGCTGGTCGAGCAGCTGCACCTGCCGGTGCAGATGCGCGCGAAGGCCAATCCCAAGAGCTCGACCGGGCGCCTTGATGTGTTCACGCGCGTGCTCACCGACCGCAATCACCGCTTCGATGAGATCGCGGCCGGATATCACGGCGGGCTCTACCTCGAGGTCGTCCCGCGCACGTTCGCGATCCGCGTGAAGAGCGGCCTTGCGCTCAACCAGGTGCGGTTGATCTCTTCAGAGGCGCGCCTGAGCGATGCCGAACTGATCTCCGTGCATCGGACGAGCCCCCTGCTCTACCGCGAGTCCCGGCCCGTGGAGGAGTCCGAGCTCTCGCTCGACGGCGGGCTGTTTCTGAGCCTCGAGGTCTCCGGCCCCGCCGAGGCCATCGTCGGCTACCGCGCCAAGAAGAACAGCCTGCCGGTCGACCTGACACGGGTGGGGACGTTGAGGTGGCAGGACTTCTGGGAGCCGGTGCACCCCGAGCCCGGCGGGCGCATCGTGCTCGAGCCGGAGATCTTCTACCTGCTGCTCTCGGCCGAGGGGGTGAGCATCCCGCCCTCATACGCGGCGGAGATGCTCGCTTACGATCCGACCGCCGGGGAGCTTCGCACCCACTACGCGGGCTTCTTCGACCCGGGATTCGGCTACGCGCAGCATCAGCGCAGGCACGGCAGCCGGGCGGCGCTCGAGGTTCGGGCCCGCGACGTCTCCTTCATGGTCGAGCATCGCCAGCCGGTGTGCAAGCTCGCCTTCGAGCACATGAGCGAAGCTCCGGACCTGCTCTACGGCGAGGACGCCGGGTCTAACTACCAAGGCCAGCAGACGATGCTCAGCAAGCACTTCGCCGAGCACGCCGCGGGCGTCACGCAGCCGGGGCGCCGGGGGGGCGCCGAAGCCCTGGAGCCCGTTTGAGCGCAGGTGTCGGCGCTCCTTAGGAGCGCCCCGCCCGTTCGCGTCGCGTACTCTCTGCGCGGCATGACTACTCCGCTCAACCGCCGCCTCGCGCTGCTCGGCCTCGCCCTGCCCGCACTCGCGCTGGGCGCCTGCGCCAGCACCACCTCGAGCTCCTTCAAAGGCGAACAGCACGAAGTCGCACAGGCGATCTCGAAGCTCCAAGGCGACGCCAAGAGCGCCGACGAGCAGAAGATCTGCACCAACGACCTCGCCGGCCCCCTCGTTGCGCGGCTGAACCGGGCGAAGGGCGGGTGCAAGGAAGCGATCAAGCACCGGCTCACCGACGTCGACAGCTATGACATCACGATCCACACCATCCAGCTGAGCGGCGCAGGAGCCAGGCCCACCGCCAGCGCCGCGGTGACGAGCGTCTACTCGGGCAAGACGCGCCCCAGCACGCTGCTGCTGGTCAAGGAAGGTGGGAAGTGGAGGCTCTCAGGAGTGCAGTGAGCGCCCGTACTGGCGTTCGTAGTACTCGCGGTACTCGCCCGCGCGGATCGGCTCCCACCACCAGCGGTTCTCCCGGTACCACGCGACCGTCTGCTCGAGACCGTCGGCAAAGCTCACGCGGGGGACCCAGCCGAGCGCGCGGACCTTATCCGAGGAGAGCGAGTAGCGACGATCGTGGCCGGGGCGGTCGGCGACGTGCTCGATCTGTGCCTCCGCGGCGCCGGTCAGCTCGACGATGCGCTTTACGACCTCGATGTTGGCCTGCTCGTCGGGACCGCCTGCGTTGTACACCTCGCCCGTCGCGCCGTGCTCGAGCACGTAGCCGATCGCACTGGCGAAGTCCGTGCTGTGTATCCAGTTGCGCACCTGCATGCCGTCGCCGTAAACGGGCAGCCGGTCTCCGTGCATGGCGTTGAGGATCATCAGCGGGATCAGCTTCTCCGGATACTGGTAGGGCCCGTAGTTGTTCGATCCGCGACAGATGAGCGGCGGACAGCCCGTAGGTGTGGAAGTAGCTCTGGACCAGCAGGTCGGCGCCGGCCTTGGTCGCCGAGTACGGCGAGGATGGCCGCAGGGGAGAGTCCTCGGTGAAGGTGCCGACGTCGATCGAGCCGTAGACCTCGTCGGTGGACACCTGCAGGTAGCGCAGCCCGTGGCTGCGTGCCGCCTCGAGCAGCACGTAGGTACCGAGCGCATGGGTCGAGACGAACGCATCGGGCGCGGTGATCGAGCGGTCGACGTGGGTCTCGGCGGCGAAGTTGACGATCGCCTCGGGCGTGCCGGCCTCGATCGCGCCGGCGACGGCGGCGGGGTCCTCGATCGCCCCGCGCAGGAAGCGGAAGCCGGCCATGCTCGGCGAGGTCCTGCAGGTTCTCCTCGCGGCCGGCGTAGGTGAGCTTGTCGAGCACAGTGACCTCGTCACCGTGCTCGAGCAGGCGCTGACGGGCGAAGGTCGAGCCGATGAACCCTGCGCCACCGCAGACGAGAAGCCTCATCGGCGCATCATCCCAGCGCGCGCCGCCAGGTACCCGGCCAGGCCGTCGCGCCAGTCGGGCATCGGGAGCACGTCCGCGCGCTCAGACTCGAGGGCCGACCAGCTCGGTCGGGGCGCCGGGCGGGCCATCTGCTCCGTCGTGGCCGCCTCTACCCGGCAGTCGAGCTCCGCCTGGCGGAAGACCTCGCGGGCCAGGCCGTTCCAGGACACGTGCCCGCTGCCCGCGAGATGGACGAGGCCGGAGACCTCGCGCTGCAGGAGCCCGAGCAGCGCCGGCGCCAGGTGGCCGGTCCAGGTGGGACAGCCAACCTGATCGGTCACGACCTGCACTGCGTCGCGCTCGCCGGCAAGGCGCAGCATCGTGGCGACGAAGTTGTGCCCGCTCACGCCGAACAGCCATGAGCTGCGCGCGACCGTGTGCCCTGCAGAGGCCGCTAGCACGCGGCGCTCGCCCTCGAGCTTGGTCTCGCCGTACACCGAGCGAGGGCCGGTCGGATCGGACTCCACGTAGGGTCGCGGCGCGCCGGCGCCGTCGAGCGGAGCATCGCCCGCGAAGACGTAGTCGGTGGAGACGTGCACGAGGCGAACAGCGGCCGCCGCAGCCGCACGGGCGAGGTTCTCGGCGCCGTCGACGTTGACCGCGCGTGCCTGCTCGCGGTGCGTCTCGGCTCCGTCGACGTCGGTCCATGCCGCGCAGTTGATCGGCAGCGTCCGACCCGCGCCGCGGCCAACGCGCTCTCGACGGCACCGGCATCGGTGACATCGAGCTCGGAGCGCCCAAGCCCCACGAGCTCGACAGCCCGCACGCTCACCTGCGCGCATCACGTCGCGGCCGAGCATCCCTGCGGCACCCGTCACGAGCAGTCTCATGGCATGCCCATCGGCTCGGCGGCACTCCTCACAGAATGGAGATGTCGGAGTTGTCCCCGACCATGAAGCGATAGGCGCGCGGCTGGCGGTTGCCGCGGCGAACGGTGACGTTGCGGCCGAGCAGCGAGGACTCCATGCGCCCGTCGAGATCGCAGATCGTGCAGCCGGCGAGCAGGATCGAGTGCTCGACCTCGGCGCCCGAGATCGCGCAGTCGCTCGCCGATGGCCGTGTAGGGACCGATGTAGCAGTCGCTGAGCCGTGCGCCCGCACCGACGATCGCCGGCCCGCGCACGGTCGTGCGCTCCAGGCGGGCGCCGGCCTCGATCACCACGCGGCCTTCCACACGCGAGTCGATCAGCTCGCCCTCGATCCGCTCGGGCAGGTTGTCGAGAACCAGGCGGTTGGCCTCCAGAATGTCCTCCAGGCGCCCGGTGTCCTTCCACCAGCCGCGCACGATGTGCGGCTCCACGCGCATGCCGCCATCGAGCATGTGCTGGATCGCGTCGGTGATCTCGAGCTCTCCGCGCGCAGAGGGGCTGATGGCACGAGCGGCGGCGTGGATCTTCGCGGTGAACATGTACACGCCGACGAGCGCCAGGTCGGTGGCCGGCTCGGCCGGCTTCTCGACCAGGCGCACCACCCGGCCCAGCTCTCCCTGCCGGGCGCCGTCGCCGGAGCTGGACGCGAGCTCGGCGACACCGTAGTTCTCCGGGTCGGGCACGGGCGTGAGCAGGATCAGCGCGTCCGGTGAGTGCTCGCGGAAGGCCGCGACCAGCTCGGAGATGCCGCCCTGCAGCAGGTTGTCGCCGAGGTACATCACGAACGGGCTCGCACCGAGAAAGGGCTCTGCGGTGAGCACGGCGTGCGCGAGCCCGAGCGGCTCCTGCTGGAGGATGTAGGAGATGCGAACGCCGAACCGCGAGCCTCCGCCGGCGGCCGTTCGATCTCCGCGACCCGTCTCCGGGGCGATGACGATCCCCACGTCCTCGATTCCGGCTCGGCCATCGCCTCGATCGCATAGAAGAGCACCGGCTTGTTCGCGACCGGCACGAGCTGCTTGGCGCTCGTGTGGGTGATCGGGACGCAGGCGCGTGCCCTTGCCCCCGGAGAGGATCAGTCCCTTCAGCGGCTCCATCGACCGTACCGGAGCCTACGGCGGGGCCGGCTGGCGCGTCAGTAGACCCCACCGAGCTTGCTGTGGTCCCAGGTGGCCCGACGGAGCTCTGCGAACTCGAGCGCCACCCGCTTGGCGGCCTGGGCGCTGACGGCCTCGTGCGCCTGGCTCGGCAGCTGTGCCGGCTGCTCGACGCCGCGCGGCACCGAGTTGCGCAACAGGATCGCCGCGCCCAGCGAGCGCAACCGTCTCGCAGCTCGCGGTGGATGACGACCTCACACTCGAACATCACCCCGCGCAGATCCTCATAGTCCTCGCCCGCCTCGACCTGCAGGGTGGCGCGCGGATCGCGCTCCAGGTTGCGTACCTTCTGGGAGGCCGCATACGTCCAGGCCCACAGCCGCGGCTCGGGACGCGCCGGCGGATGGGTCCCGCAGCACGTACCACAGCGGCATCAGGTGCGGCCAGCCCCGCGGGCCGATCGTCGCGCAGGTGACGGTCCGCTCCTCGGCGAGAAACGACGCGACCTCCGGCGGGGACATCCTGATCTGCTCGCGGCGGCTCATGGGTTGCTCCATGGCAAGCAGGGCAGCCTACCGGCGAGCGGCTTCGCCGCTACACGCCGGCCGGAGCGGCGTATGCCTCGCGTAGGCGCGCGATCGCCTCGCGCACGGCCTCGCGGGCATCCTCGGGCTCGAGCACGGCCGCGTCGCCGGCTTCCTTGAGGATCTCCCGCACCAGCCAATCGATGCCCGCGAAGCTCAGCTCGACCACGACCGCTCCGTCGCTTCGCTCCTGCACCACCCGCCGCGCCTCGCGCGCCCAGCGCGCACGATCGGGCGAGATCCACACGCGCGCGCTTCGCGACGCCTGCACCTCGCCGGTGCGCAGCCAGCCGTCGACCTCAGCCGCGGGATCGACCTCGGGCCGCGGCTCGAAGGTCTCGTCGGTGACCGTCACGCGCTTGATGCGGTCCAGGCGAAAGTGGCGCATGCCGTCGCGCTCGGGGTCGAACGACGCCACGTACCATCCCTCGCGGCCGTTGGTCAGCGCGTAGGGCTCGACCCTGCGCATCAGACAGCTCGTCCTCGTTCTCCTTGTAGTACTCGAGCTCCACGATCTTGCGCTCGACGATCGCCGTCGAGACGCAGGCGCGCGACGCCGGAGTCGTCGCCGCCGGCGCGCGCGACCTGCAGTCCCTGCTCCATCGGGTCCTCGCCGAGCGCGCGCGACGATCTTCTCGCGCGCGGAGGTCAGCGAGCCCTCGGGGAGGTGCTCGCCGATCAGGTCTATCGCCGCCACCAGCGCCTTGGCCTCGACCGGCAGCAGGCGGGCCGGCCGGTCGAAGTTGTCGCTGTAGGGCTCGGGGTCGACCTCGATCTCGCCCTCCTGCTCGTTGATCTCCGCATACAGCACGTAGGAGCCGCCGCCGAAGTTGACGACGTTCAGGACGTTCACGTCCTCGCGCAGCTCCTCCTCGCTGAGCTGCAGCCGCTCGCAGACCTCATCGACCGCCACCCGCTCGCCGGCGCGGCCGGCCTGGATGAGGATGCTCGCGAGCGTCACCAGACGCGCGAAGCGCTCGGGCCGGATCGCCGCTTCGCCGCCCTGGACGGGGGCCTCGTCGTACTCGACGCCGGCCGCCGGACCCTCGGCGTGCCGCGGCCCGGCCGCGTGCGCTGGTGGACGCGCCAGAGCTCGCGCCGGTGATGCGCGCTGGCCTTTGCCTCGGCGCCCGGGAGGCGTCTCGCCGTGGCGCTCCTCGAGCAGCTCGAGCCTGCGCTCGAGCTCCTGGATCAGCTCCGGCGGCCCCTGCAGGTGGGCGTGTGTGCCCAGGCCGAGCAACCAGGAGACGATGCCGCGCGGGCTCGAGTAGCTGGTCAGGAAGATCCGGCTGCCCTCCTCCGCCTCGCGAATCTCCCCGTAGCGGCCGAAGTGGCGCTCGACCTGCCAGGCGATCCGCTCGGAGATGAGTATCTCGGCCACCCCCCGCTCCTCGCCGAGCTGCCAGTCGGCGCGGTTCGCGTAGGCGCGCGGATCGAAGTCCGCGGGTCGGCGGAAGTCGTGCTCGGCCTTGGTCGCGTAGGAGACCTTGCCGCGGATGCGCGAGAGGCGGAACACGCGGATCGCCTTGCGCTCGTGCGAGTAGCCCAGCAGGTAGAACTGCCCGCCCTGGAAGAGCAGGTGGTAGGGATCGACGCGCCGCGGTCCCACCTCGTCGCGCTCCATCGTGTAGTAGTCGAACAGGATCGTCTTGTTGCGGAAGATCGCCGTCTCCACCTTCGCCAGGCGCGTGGACAGCTCGTGGCCGCCGGCGGAGGCGGTGATGCCGAGCGCCACCGAGCGCTGCTCGGGCGCCCGCAGCGGGCTCGGACGCCCCCAGGTGATCTGCTGCAGCGCGAGCCGCAGCGGCTCGGCGTAGGCGAATTCGCCGTCGAGCAGGCTCAGTGCGGTCTGCAGCGCCGCGAGCTCCTTGTCGGTGAACGCGATCGGGAGGCAGGTGGAAGTTCTCCGGGCGCAGCGAGTAGTTCTCCTGCTCGGCCGCCCCGTCGGCGGGCCGCTCGACGGTCAGCTGGATGCGCAGCGATTCGAGCTCGGAGCGGTCGGCGTAGAAGCGCCGCGCGAACGCGTCCTCGTTCATGCCGCTGTAGCCCTCCACGTCGCGCCGGATCTCCAGCGCGGTGACGGGCCGGCGCTCGGCCATCAGGTAGGAGATCAGCGACAGCTGGCGGATCAGCTTCTCGGTGTCCTTTGCCATCGCCATCGAACGATAGAAGCCGGCGGCGAGACGGATACGGCCGGTCGCTCAGGGCTCCGCTATTTGCGGGCTTTCAGGCAGCCTTACCGCGCGCCCGGCGCTTGGCTGAGCTACCACGGCGACGGCGCAACGCGACGGCAATGACGTTGGGGATGGGTGTACACTCTCCGTCTGCAGTGCCAGTTGCCATGGAGCGGCTGAGTGGAGTGGGGGATCGGCGTGAGCCTGTTCGCCAAGAAGCTGTTGGGGGTCGGCACGGCGCTGCTCGTCGCTCGGCGTGCTGATCGGCCTCTACGTCGCCGACTGGGCCACCAGCCAGCCGCCGACCGTCGCGGCCGCCAGCGCGCCGCCCTCCAGCGGCGGCAACCAGCTCACGCTCGAGACCGTCGCCGCGATCGGCCCCAAGTACAGCCCGTCTCACCCCGACTGGGTGTCCTACCTGGTCAGGGAGCAACGGCAAGTGGGTGCACAGCACCATCTACACGGTGCCCGCCAACTCGATCGTGCACGTCACGATCTACCAGTACGACGGCGACACCGGCCTGCGCAACCCGTTCCTCTCGCAGGTCCAGGGCACCGTCGGCGGAACCATGACGATCGACGGCAAGACGGTCAACGTCGATCAACCCCGAAGAAGCCTCACACACGTTCGTGGTGCCCGAGCTCGGGGTGTTCGTCCCGCTGCCGGGCGTCCCCGAAGAAGCCAAGAACCAGTGCGAATTCGCGCCCTGCGAAGGACGCCGCCCACCGCACGATCGAATTCAGCTTCCGCACGGGCGCGAAAGGCCGCTACCGCTGGCAGTGCTTCGTCCCGTGCGCCGCCGGCTTCCTCAACGGCCTGGGCGGCCCGATGCAGACGCTGGGCTACATGGACGGGTTCCTGAATGTCGTCTAACCCGTCGGTCTCCATCGGAGAGGTTGCCGGGAACCGAACCACGCACGGCGCTTCACGACGATCTGGATCCTCGCCTCGCTGATCGCCACGCCGCTGGTGATCTTCCTGCTCGGCCCGATCATGCCGCCCGGCCACGGCAGCGAACAGGCCTCGGGGAAGGTCACCGACAACACCGTGCTGCTCGCCATGGCGACGCCCGTGCTGCTGCTGGTCGTGATCTACCTCGTGTACTCCATCATCGTCTTCCGCCAGCCGCAAGGGCGGCGCGCTGGAAGGGCCGGCCGTCCGCGGCGACTCGAGACTGCAGACGACCTGGATCGTGGTCACCTCGGTGCTGGTGCTCGCGCTGGCCGCCTACGGGACCGTGCGGCTTGAGAGCCGGCTACGGCGCCGGCTCGGGCAGCGGGCCCAAACCGCTGACCGTGCCGAAGGGGCCGAAGCTGCCGGTGCAGGTGATCGCGCAGCAGTGGATGTTCACCTACCGCTACCCGACCTACGGCGGCGTGGAGACCCCCCACCTCGTCCTGCCCGACAACGAGATGATCGAACTCCACGTCACCTCGATCGACGTCATCCACTCGTTCTGGGCCTACCAGCTCGGGCGTCAAGGCCGACGCCAACCCCGACGTGGACAACGTCGCGTTCGTCAGGCCCACCAAGCTGCAGAGCTTCGACGTGCGCTGCGCCGAGCTGTGCGGCATCTGGCACGGCTACATGTACGACAAAGGCCGCGTGGTCACGCCCGGTCGCATTCAGCGCCTGGATCCACGAACAGCAGCGGAGGTTCGCCCCGGCGACCAAGGTGCTGCCCAAGTACAGCACCACCTACCTACCCGAACCAACGAGGCGCGGAGAATGAGCACGACGACCGAGGCCGCATCCACCCCCCGCCGACCCGGCGACCGCTGTGGCGGCGCCTGATCGGCTTCAACCTGCTGAGCGCCGTGATCCTGGGCGTGGGCGGCTACTACCTGGGCTGGTTCATCGGCCACCAGGTCAACGGCGGCAAAAGCTTCGAATACCAGGCGGCGACCGACGAGAACGACGTCGCGCTGCTGCTCGCCTACTTCTTCGGCGTGATCGGCTTCCTGATCGGTCTCGGCTTCGCCAACTACCCGCTCTCGCGCCTGCTCGGGCGCCCGGCGTCGCTGCGCGAGAAGGAGGGCGAGGGGATCGGGCGCTACTTCGGACTGTGCACCGACCACAAGGTCGTCGGGATGCAGTACCTGGTGGGAATCGGGGTGTTCTTCTTCGTCGGCGGGCTCAACGCGATGCTGATCCGCACCGAGCTGCTGCACCCGGTGCCCGACGTTCGTGGGGCCCAACCAGTACCTGTCGCTGGTGGGCATGCACGGCACGATGATGATGGGGATGATGACCTCTGGCATCCTCGGCCCGTTCGCCAACTACTTCGTGCCGATCATGATCGGCGCCCGACGCATGGCCTTCCCCCGCATCGAGGCGCTCACCTTCTGGCTGCTGATGGCCGCCGGCTTCATCCTCGACCTCGACGATCTTCTTCGGCGGCTTCCCCACGGGCTGGACCGGCTATGCGCCGCTGAACGTCCAGGCGGTGATGGGCATGGACTCCTACATCTGCTTCTTCGCCCTCGTGGGGGTCTCGATGGCGCTGCTCGGGCTGAACATGATGGCCACGATCATGACCATGCGCGCCCCCGGGATGACCTGGTCGCGCCTGCCGATCTTCGTGTGGTCGGTGTACGCGACCTCCATCCTGATGGTCCTGGCCGCGCCGATGCTGATCGCCGCGCTGCTGATGGCGGCGCTCGACCGCACGATCGATACCTCGTTCTTCGTAACCGGCGGGGGCGGCAGCTCCTACCTATTCCAGAACCTCTTCTGGTTCTTCGGGCACCCCGAGGTGTACGTGCTCGCCCTGCCCGGGTTCGGCATCGTGCTCGAGCTGCTGCCCGTGTTCACGCGCAAGCCGCTGTGGGGCTACCGGCTGGCCGTTTCCGGCATGCTCGGCGTCACTCTGCTGAGCTTCTTCGTGTGGCAGCACCACCTGTTCGTCAGCGGCATCAACGCCGACCTGCGGCCGTTCTACATGCTCTCGACGGAGATCATCTCGATCCCCACGGGGTTCATCTTCCTGTGCGTGATGGGAACCCTGTGGAAGGCGCGGATGTCCTTCAGCGTGCCGATGCTGTTCTGCCTCGGCTGGACCTTCAACTTCCTGATCGGCGGGCTCTCCGGCGTGTTCCTCTCGGACACCCCGAGCGACACCGACACCCACGGCAGCTTCTTCGTGATGGCCCACTTCCACTACACGATCATGGGCGGTCTCGTGTTCACGTTCTTCGCCGCGATCTACTACTGGGTGCCGAAGATGACCGGCCTGCGCTTCAACGAGCGCCTGGCCAAGTGGCACTTCTGGCTGATGTTCGTCGCGTTCAACTCCACCTTCATGCCGCTGTTCGCGCTGGGCATGAAAGGGCATGCCCAGGCGCGTGAGCACGTACGCGCCCGAACTGCAGGGGCTCAACGTGTGGGTGTCGATCTCCGCCTTCGTGCTCGGCTTCTCGATGCTCATCTTCCTGTTCAACGCCGTCTACTCGCTGATCTTCGTGCGCGCACGCGCCGAGTCCAACCCGTGGCGCTCCAAGTCGATCGAGTGGCAGCTGCCAACGCCCGTGCCCGTCAACAACTTCGAGCAGATCCCGGTGTTCGACTCCGACCCCTACGACTACGGCACGCCGCTCGGCATCGGCGGTGCTGAGCCGGCCTCCGCAGGAGCATGACGATGGCCTCCGAAAGCGAGAAGCTGCCGCTTGGACTGAGTGCTCCGCCGGTGGCGCCGGGGGTGGAGATCCCGGCCGAGCCGCCCGAGGTCGGCGCGCGCGCGCTGTCGGTGGCATCGAGGCTCCTGGCCGGCGCCTCGACGTTCTTCTTTCTGGCCTTCCTGTTCGCCTACTTCTACCTGCGCTCACTCAACGTGGACCACATGTGGCGCCCCGCACACGTCAAACCGGACCAGGGCCTGGGCGTGGCCTTCATCGTCTGCCTGCTGCTCAGCATCGCGCTCACGACTCGTGGCGGCGCGGCGGATGAAGCGCCGATCGCGCGCTTGGGCTGACGCCTGCGATCGGCGCAGTGGTGCTCGGGCTCGCTCGCCATCGGCGTGCAGTGCGTCGAGTACACCGTCCAGCATTTCGGGCCAACGGACGGCGCCTTCGCGAGCGTCTTCTGCGCCTGGACGGCCTTCTACCTGATCGCGGCGCTCGCCACGATGTACTGGCTCGAGACGCAGGTCGCGACCGAGCTGCGAGCCCGCCGTTCGCCGGCCGAGGACGACGGGGACATCTCCGACCCCGACCGGCTGATCGCACCCGGCCTGGACGCCGCCGTCGTTCTTCTGGGCGTACCTGGGCGCGATCGGAGTCGTGACGTACATAACGCTCTACCTCCTCTAGTGCTCGCCGGGGCGACAGCGGCACCCGGCTTCTGGGACTGGTCGTTCGACCCGCCGCTGGTCCTCGTGATCGACCTCGCCATCCTCTACTGGCTGGGAGACCGGCGCACCGTCACGCCGCGGCGCACCCGCGCCGCCAAGCACTGGCGCAGCGCCTGCTTCTACACCGGCCTGCTCGTGCTCGCGATCGCGCTGGCCTCCCCGATTGAGATCCTCAGCGAGCAGCTGTTCTGGGTGCACATGGTCCAGCACGTGCTGCTGCTCGTCGTCGCGGCGCCGTTGATCGTGCTCGCGAGGCCGTGGATCCGCCTCTGGCGCTGTCTGCCGCTGGACGCGCGCAGGTCGCTGGCGCGGGAGCTGAGCCACGGCGGTCGGGCGGCCCCCCTGGCGCGGGCGGCGCGTGCCGTCGGCAGCCCGCTGCCCAGCTTCCTGCTCTTCTCGGTCGTGCTGTTGGCCTGGCACGTCCCTCTGTTCTTCGACGCGACCCTGCGCTCGAGCGCACTGCACGCCCTCGAGCACACGCTGTTCTTCGCCACCGCCCTGATGTTCTGGAAGCAGGTCATCGCCTCGCCGCCGCTGCGCGCGAGCCTGGACGCCTCTCAGCGCGTTCTGTATGTGGTCGGAGCGATGGTCGTCAGCTGGGTGCTCGCCGTGGTGCTCGCACTCGCCCCGCACCCCCTGTACGGCTTCTACGCGCACCTGGCAAGCCGGCCGGGCGGTATCTCGGCGATGGCCGACCAGCAGATCGCGGCCGGGACAATGTGGGTGCCGGGCTCTGTCACGTTCGTGATCGTCATCTTCGTCTACGTCCACCGCTGGCTGATGCCGCCGGCACCCGCACCGGCGCCGGGCGCCCGGCTGGCGGGCGAGCACTAGGAGGATTCATGCTGAGCATCGACGCCCCGATCGCCACGAGCTTCCTTACCAGCTCGGTCCTCACGCTGGTCATACCGCTGGCCGTGTTGATCGCGGTCACCATCTGGTACGTCGTCCTCTGGCGCCATGGCCTGGGCGAACGCTGAGCGCCGAGCTGCCCGTTCCGGCGCGTCGCTGCGGCGCGTCGATGGGTCGTGCTCCGGCGCGTCGCTGCGGCGCATCGGTGTTCCTGCTGCGACGCGTCGGCGGTTCGTGCCCCGGCGCCTACTGAGCGGCTAGTTTGGGAATGTCGTGGACGATCTGGCTCGGTTCGAAGGACGCCGGGTAGATGGTCGTCAGCCTGCCGCTCGCGCTGACCCCGTAGACGAGCGCCGAGTGGGCCACCAGGTCGGGCTGGCCGACCTCTCGCGTCGAGCCCACGCTCCAGGCAGACCACGTGCGGGCGAGCTGCGCCGGAGAGCCGATCAGATACTGCATCCTGCCGAGCATCTCGTGCGCTCGCAGGAAATCGGCAACCGCTGCTGGCGTATCACCCCGGGGGTCGGCCGACACAGCGATGATCTGCGTCCTGGACGCCGCTGACCTGAGCTGACTCAGGACCACTCGGAGGTTGGCAGTGATCAACGGGCACACGTCGGGGCAGTGCGTGTAGAGGAAGGTGACGAGAACCGCCTTCCCGCGATAGTGGGCCAGCGTGACCGGCTGACCCAGGTAGTTGCGCAGGTCGATCGCCGGCGCCTGCTTGGCCGGGAGGGCGAGCGTCCCGTAGAAGCCGCTCCCCGCGGCGGACTGCTGCGCACCCCCCGGCAGCGTCGGCTTGCTCGAGCCGCTCAGCAGCGCCAGGCCGAGGCCACCGACGATCCCGAGGAGCAGTGCCAGGGGCAGGATGAGCCTCAGCCAGGCAGCCTGACGCGGGTGCGCGCCGTCGCCAGGCGCCTGCGACTCAGACCGCTGTTGCTGCCCGGACGCCATCGCGCAAACATAGTCGCTTCGCTCGCCACCGGGGTAGGCACGGTTGGCGGGGGGCGCACTGCATCGCCGGCGGACAAAGCACCGCCGCGACGTTTGGAGCGCTGGCTGAGCGGTCAGGCCGCCGCTTGCGCAGGTGCCGCCGGCCGGCCAATCTCCAATGGCTCGCCGGTGCGCTCGGCGAAGAACGCGCCCGTGCCGATCGCGCGGTCGAACGCCGACCAGCGCCGGCCGGGCGACAGCTCGCGCTCCAGGCGATCGAAGCTGCCCAGACGCCCACCGAGGTTGTCGATCATGTGCACGAGCGTCGCCTCGCGCGTGCACGGCACGACCGGGCTGCCGTGCTCGAGCGTGCCGTGGTGGGAGAGGATGATGTGCCCAACCGCCCGCCCGAGATCCTCAGGGAAGCCCTCGATCTCCTCGATCATGCGGCGGATGCGGTAGTAGCCGAGCGCTATCTCCCCATGAAGGCGACCCTCGTCAGTGAGGTCGATGTTCTGGGGATCGTCGGTGTATGCGTCGAGCTTGCCGATGTCGTGCAGCAGCGCGCCGGTGACGGCGACGTCGCGGTCGACGTCGCTGAAGGTGGCGCTGATCGCGCTCACCGCCTGGGCAACCCCGAGGCAGTGCTCGAGCAGCCCGTGCCGGTAGGCCTGGTGGTAGTACTTCGCGGCGGGGGCCACACGGTAGCGACCCCACAGCTCCGACCCCTCGGCGAACACCCGTTCAAGCAGCAGGCGCAGGTGAGGCTCCTGCACCGTGTCCACCAGCTCGCACACCTCGCCTTCCATCTTCCCGACGTCTCGCGCGGGACCGTTGAGGAGATCGGCGTAGTCGAAGCTGTCCGGGTCGGCGACCTCCAGGCCACGCAGGTTGATCTGCGGTCCGAAGCGTGGATGCACGGTGTAGCGGCCGCGAACCCTCACCGGCGCCCCCGGACGCGCCAGCTCCTCCACCTCGCCGAGCTCCTCCCACACCATGCACGCGACCGTGCCGGTACGGTCGCCGAGCTGCATGCGCAGGTAGTCGCCGCCGTCGCGCCGCTGCCGGCGTTCTGACTCGCGTACCAGCAGGACCTGGTCGATCTCGACGCCGTCGGTGAGCTCGTTCAGGAGCATTGCTTGAAGGTAGACGTGGCTGCGGACGGGACGTGATGCCGCGAGCGAGAGAGCGCAGCGAGGCCCGAGGCGATGCTGGTTGATTGGGCTATCTTCACGACATCGAGTCCGCCGCCATGCCAGATCCAGGGAGCGTTGCCAGCACCGGCTCGGTCGCCTCAGGCGCCAGCACCGGCTCGGCCTCGGGCGCCGGCAGCGCGGGCACCGTTGCGAGTGCCGGGGTCATCGGCAGCGCAGGAACGGTTGCCAGCGCGGGGGTCATCGGCAGCGCTGGCGTCGTGGCGAGCAACGGCATCGTAGGTAGCGCCGGCGTGCTGCTCAGCGCCGGCGTCGTCGCGAGCGTCGCGATCGTTGGCGGGCTCGGCAATCGCGGATGCGTGGCTTGTGTGGGTTGTGTGGGCTGCGTGAACTGCATCGGTTGCGTGGGTTGCGTTGGCTGCGTCGGGCTGCGGGGCGCGGTCGGTGCGGTCGGTGCGGTCCGGCGCTCGCCCTCGTCAGCGAGAAGCTGATGGGGGGCCGGTCGAGGCTGGGCTCGTGGGGCCGCCCGAGGAGCGTACGGCCGAGGTCGTGAACCTCCAGATGGCATGAGAGGCTGAAGGTCCATCGACCATCGTGCGCCTAAGGCTCAAGGCGGTGCGGGCCGCGGTAGAGGAAGGTCACCTCGCGGACGTTCTCCTGCCCGAGCATCTGCATCAACAGGCGTGTGAGCCCGAAGCCGAGGCCCCCGTGGGGCGGGGCGCCGTAGCGAAAGAAGTTCAGGTAGTACTGGATCGGCTTTGTCTCGACGCCCTTGTCGTCGGCCTGCGCGAGCAACTGCTCATAGCGATGCTCGCGCTGGGCGCCTGTCGTCAACTCGATGCCACGCCACAGCAGGTCAAAGCTCTTGGTCAAGCTCGGATCCTCGGCGTGACGCATGTGGTAGAAGGGCCTGACGGTCGTCGGGTAGTCGGTCACGAACGCGAACTCGTGGCCGTATTCGTCCTTGATCAGCGTCGACAGGGCTCGCTCGCTCGGCGGGTCGAGATCATGTTCGCCACCGGGCGCCTCATGACCGCGTTCACGCAGGAGCTCCTTGGCCTGCGCAAGCGTCACTCGCGGGAACGGAAGCGTGGGGACGACGACGGCGGTGTCGAACGTCGCTTCGATCGCCTCGCCGTGGGCCTCGCGAACCCTCGCCAGCACATGCGCGAGCCACATCTCCTCGAACGCCATCACGTCCTCGTGCGAGTCGATCCACGCGATCTCCATGTCCACGCTCGTGAACTCCGTGTCGTGGCGCGAGGTGAACGAAGGGTTCGCGCGGAACACCGGTCCGACCTCGAACACGCGCCCGAACCCGGCCGCGATCGCCATCTGCTTGTAGAACTGCGGCGACTGGGCGAGATATGCCACGCCGTCGAAGTACTCGACCTTGAACAGCTCGGCCCCCGACTCGCTGGCCGAGCCCATGAACTTGGGCGTGTGCAGCTCGATGAACCCGTGGCTTCGCCAGAACTCCCGCATGGCGTACTCGACGGTCGTCTGCACCTCGAAGATCAGCCGGCGATCCGGGCGGCGCAGGTCGAGGTAGCGCCAGTCGATGCGCTTGTCCAGGGCAGAGTCGGGCGCGATTGGCAGCTCGGGCTCGGCGAGCGAGTCGACCTCAAGACTCTCGAGGCGCAGCTCGAGGCCGCCCAGGTTGACCCGCTCGTCGGCCACCACGGCTCCCGTGACGGTCACCGCCGACTCGGCAGTGAGGGCCGAGACCAGCTCGTTGAGAGGGCTGGGCGGCTCCTCCTTTCCCAACGCAGCCTGGGCGAGGCCCGATTCGTCACGGATCACCACGAACTGCATGCGCTTCTGGTCGCGCACGGCGTGCGCCCAGCCGTGAACCCTTACCCGCTCCCCCACCTTGCCGCCCAGCTCGGCTATCAGCGTTCTGTTCACGCCGCAGACCCTATTTGTGTAGCTCGACTTCGACGGCGAACTCCTCGGCCACGACCGGCTCGAGTGCTTCGATGGAGCCCGCCTGCAGCAGATCGCCGGATCCGAGCTCAAGCGCAGACAGGCGCTCGGCGCTGTCGTGCACGACCACCCGTGCCACCGGTGCGCGCATTGGCCGGCGCGCCTGCGACTTGGCCTTTCGGACCTCACTGAGCACGTCTGCTGTGACCGCCAGCGCCATCTCCTCGCGCGCACGGGCGCCGTTGCTGGGCTCGGAGACCCGCTCACCCCCGAGCCCGTCCGTGAGCTCGGCTGTGTCCGGCCAGGGGGCGTGATGCACCGAGCCCTCCTGCCACCAAGACCAGACCTCCTCGCACACGAACGGCAGAAACGGAGCGAACAAGCGCTGGAAGACGGACAGGGAAAGACGCAAGGCCCGGCTCACCGACGCGCTCGCGCGCGTATCGCCGTCGTAGCGACGGCCCTTGACGAGCTCCAGGTAGAAGTCGCAGTACCACCAGAAGAAGCCCTCCGCACGCTCGAGCGCGCGCGCATAGTCGTAGTCCTCGAAGCTGTCGGTCGCCTCTGCGACGACGGCGGCGAGCCGGGAGATCAGGGCCCGGTCCAGGGGGTGGCTCAGCGTCGGGCCGTGGGGCGGAAGATCAGCGAGCGCGAACTTCGACGCGTTCAGCAGCTTCACCGCCAGCCGGCGCCCATTCTTCATCTGCTGAACGTCGAAGGCGGTGTCGGCTCCCGGGCGGCCCCTGGCTGCCCAGTAGCGCACGGCATCGGCACCGTACTCCTCCAACAGGTGCATCGGCGTGACGACGTTCCCCTTGGACTTCGACATCTTCTTGCGGTCCGGGTCAAGCACCCAGCCCGAGATCGCGGCATTCGCCCATGGCAGCTCATCGTGATCAAGGTGCGAGCGCAGGACAGTGGAGAAGAGCCATGTTCTGATGATGTCGTGCGCCTGCGGGCGCACGTCCATGGGGAACACCTTTGCGAACAGCTCCCCCTGCTCGCCGGCCTTGCCCGCGATCTGCGGCGTAAGCGAGGAGGTGGCCCACGTGTCCATCACGTCTGGCTCGCCCACGAAGCCACCTGGCTGCCCGCGCTGGGCCTCGGCGAACCCGTCGGGACAGTCGGGCTGAGGGATCGACCGGCAGCTGGTCTTCGCGAGCGATGATCGGCTCGCCGTAGGAGACGGTGCCGCTCTCGTCGATCGGGTACCAGATCGGAAACGGAACGCCGAAGAACCGCTGGCGGCTGATGCACCAGTCGCCGGTCAGTCCATTGACCCAGTCCTCGAAGCGGACCCGCATGTACGGTGGATGCCACTTGAGCTCACGCCCGCGGGCGATCAGCTCGTGACGATGCTCGAGTGGTGCGGATGAACCACTGGCGGCTCGTGATGATCTCCACCGGGCGCTCGCCCTTCTCGAAGAACTTGACTGCGTGGGTGACCGGCTTGGGCTCGCCCACCAGATCGCCCGACTGCTCCAGCAGCTCGACAATGCGCCTGCGGGCCTGGTTGATGGTCCTGCCGACCAGCTCTCCGTAGCTCGCGCGCGCCCTCTCCGGGTCTCTGGACTCCCAGCCCGCGGCCCCCCAGGGAACATCGACGAGACGCCCATCGGGGCCGAGCACCGAGCGCACCGGCAGTCCGAGCTCACGCCACCACTGAACGTCGGTGAGGTCGCCGAAGGTGCAGACCATGACCAGCCCGGTGCCCTTCTCGGGATCGACGAGCGGATGCGTGCGCACCGAGACGCTTGTGCCGAACAAGGGTGTGAGCAGCTCGCGGCCGACCAGCGCGTCGTGACGCGTGTCCTCGGGATGCGCCAGCAATGCCACGCACGCGGCGATCAGCTCCGGGCGGGTGGTGTCGATCAGCGTATCCGCGCCGCCTTCGGCAGCGGCGAAGCGCACGCGGTGCATGGCCCCCGGGCGCTCGCGATCCTCCAGCTCGGCCTGCGCGACGGCGGTGTGGAAGTCCACATCCCACAGCGTCGGCGCCTCGAGCTGATAGGCCTGCCCCCGCGCGAGGAGCCGGATGAAGGAGCGCTGGGAGATTCGTTGCGCAAGGGCTCCGATGGTCGTGTAGGTCATCGACCAGTCCACCGACAGACCAAGCGTGCGCCACAGCTCCTCGAATACGCGCTCGTCACTCTCGGTCAGGGCGAGGCAGAGCTCGACGAAGTTCGGCCGCGATACGGCAAGCGGCTCGGCGGGGGGCTCGGCCGGGGGCTGGAAGTCGGCGTCGTAGGCGATCGAGGGGTCGCAGCGCACGCCGAAGTGGTTCTGCACCCGCCGCTCGGTCGGCAGGCCGTTGTCATCCCAGCCCATCGGATAGAAGACGACCCTGCCTCGCATCCTCTGGTAGCGAGCGATCGCATCGGTGTGCGTGTAGGAGAAGACATGGCCGACGTGCAGCGAGCCGCTGACCGTCGGTGGAGGCGTGTCGATCGAAAAGATCCGCTCGCGTGGGGCCGTCCCATCGAAGCGGTAGGCACCCTGGCGCTCCCACGCCGTGCTCCACTTCGACTCGAGCCCGTCGAGCGTCGGGCGCTCGGGCACGCGTCCGCGCTCGAAGCTCCCCTGTAGGGCCCTGCTCTCTGTCTGCTTCGGTGATGACAAGTCATGGATCGTATCCGCCCCGAACGGACCCGGGCAGGTGGGAGGGTTGCCCGTCGGGCAAGCGTGGAACCTCGTCAAGGATGCTCAAGACAAGGGCATTGAAGCCCGATGCTTACGCATGCAACCAGAAACGGCCCGGGCACAGACGCCAGGGAATTCAGGCCGGCATCTCTGCTGCACGATGACCTCTGTCCTCTTGCGGCTCGTGCGCAGCGGCGGTGGCGAGACCGCCGTCGCTTCGCTGCTCGAGCAGGCCGGGAGCAAGCATGAGCCCTCCTATCTGGAAAGCGCCGAGAACTGGGTCTCACTGGACGAAGCGTGTGCGCTGCTCGCGGCCGGCGTGCAGCTGACCGGCGATCCATCATTCGCGCGGCGCGTGGGCGAGCAGACGCTCAAGCAGCACTCGGGCACCGCAGGTTGCAACGTTGCTGCGCTCGCTCGGCTCGCTCGAGGCGGTGCTTGCAGCGGTCACCCAGACCGCGGCCAAGGTCAGCACGGTTACCGATCTGGAGGCCGTCGAGGTGGGACCGGGTCGTGCCGTGGTGAGGGCATCGGCGCGCGAGGGCTTTACACGGCCGCGCCTGCACTGCGAATGGGCCAGCGGGATGCTCGCCGGAACGCCGATGCTGTTCGGGCTTCCCAATGCGCACGTCGAGGAGACCGAGTGTCAAGCGCAGGGAGGCACCCAGTGCCTGTATGTCGTGACATGGGACGCCGAGCAGGCGGAGACGGCTGCCGACCCGCAGCAGCGGGTGACCGCGTTGGAGTCCCAGCTCGCCGCCATGTCCGAGCGCCTGCAGAGCGTCTACGCCACGGCAAGCGACCTCGTCTCGACCGAGGATCTCGACGCGGTCCTGCATCGGATCGTCGAACGCGCGGCCAGCACCGTACGTGCCCCCAGCCACATTCTCGCCGTGCGGACCGATCCCGACGGCGAGTTGCAGGTCTACAGCCACGGCATCGACGATGAGCAGGCGCTGGAGGTTCTCGCCCACGCTGCGGCCGAGTCCTCCCGGACGGCGGCGGACTCGATGCTCGTTGTCGACGTCACCTCGAGTCGGCGCGACTACGGACAGCTGATCGCCTGCTATCCGGGCGTGAACCAGTTCTTTCCACAGGAAAAGCAGACCCTCAGCCTGTATGCCAAGCACGCCGCCGCGGTGCTCGACATGGCAGTCGCGCTGAAGGAGTCGGCGCTGCGCACCGACCAGGTGAGTTGTCTGCTCTCCCTCTCTCACGCCTTGGCGCAGGCGGGAACGAGCGCAGAGGTCGCCGAGCGCCTCGCGGCCGCGATCCCGGAGGTGGTGGACTGCGACAGGATCGCGGTGTGGCTCTGGAATGAGGGCGAGCGCTGCCTGCGGGCGCACGCGACATGGGGACGCTCGGCCGCGCAGGCGGCAGACATGAGCGACACGCGCATCACGCCGGAGGACACTCCCTACCTGAAGAGCATGCTCGAAGACCCCAAGCCCCATTTCTTTGAGCAGGGAACCGACGATCCCTTCATTCGGCAGATCATGACCTCTCTGGATGAGGTCGCCCTGACCGTGGTACCGATCGTCTCCCGCGATGCGTTCCTGGGTATCGTCACCGCGTCGGTGTCTGAACGCCCCGAGCGACTGCGGCCCGACAGCGACCTGCTCGAACGACTCACAGGCATCGCCTCGCTCGCGGCGCCCGCTATCCAGAACGGGCGGCTTGTGGACAAGCTGCGCCATAGGGCCAGCCATGACGGGCTGACAGGGCTGCTCAACAGAGTCGGTTTCAGGCAGCACATCGACACGGTCCTGGAAGAAGCACGACCGGGGGAGAAGTCGTGGGTCTGCTGTTCGTGGACCTCAACCAGTTCAAGCAGATCAACGACACCTACGGACACGAGGCCGGCGACGAACTGATCCGTCAAACCGCCCACCGCTTGAGCGCCGTCGGTCGAGGCAGCGACGAGGTGGCTCGGCTCGGTGGCGACGAGTTCGCGATCGTCCTTGCCGGCGTCAGTCGCGACGATCAGGTGCGAGCCGCCGAGCAACGCGTCCGCGCCGCCTTCGCCGAGCCGTTTACGCTGGATGGGGTCGTTGTCTCGATCAGAGCGAGCGTGGGCGGAGGGGTCTGGCCCCAGGACGGCGCCACGGTGAGGGACCTCATCAGACACGCGGACGCGGCGATGTACGTCGATAAGGCTCGAGATCGACAGCGATCGTCGCCCCCCGAGCACGAACCGGCCGCAGGGAACCCGGAGCCGGCCTTCAGATCCTGACTTGGGAGCCATCGGCGGCGGACGCCTCCGCAGCCGTTGTTATGCTCTCGCCGTGCCGCACGCACAGTCCGCGACCAAGCCGGATCGGCGTCGTCAGCTATCGTCCACGCCTGAAACCGCTTGGTTGCGATTTGATCGCAACGTCTCGCGTGATCTCGTTCATCGCACAGCTCTCGCCGAAGTATTAATCGCCGACAGCGTACAGGTCGCCGACGACGAGTTTCTGCTGGGCACCCAGCTTCCGCGCGCTCACATCCTTTGGTCGGATCGTAGCTATCCCTATCACGATCCGTTGATAACCGTAGAGGTGTGTCGCCAGGCGTGCATCGCGACTCTTCAACGCTACTACGACGTCGGCCCAGACTGGCAGTTCGTCTCAAAGCGGATCGACTTCCATGTTGTGAACCTGGAGGCCTACGCCGACGACGAAGCCTCCCCGCCGGAGGGGATTCTGCGAACCAGGATCTCGAACAAGAGTGAGCGACGCGGACTTCTATATGGGATCACCGTTGAGAGCGAGCTGACCATCGACGGCAGGCCCGGCGGGTCGGTGTGCGGCGAAGTGATCGTCTTGCCCCGGGCGACCTACGAGAACTGGCGCGCACAGCAACTCAAGCTCAAGGGCTTTGACAGGCGGCGCGAACCGTCGACGGTGCGGCCCCTTGACTCTGCTCGCGTTGGCCGGCTTCTTCACCGTAATGTCGCCATAGGTGACAGTCGAAAGACCGGCTCGCCATCTGGCGAATGTCGCTATACGGCGATCGTCGATCCGACGCATCCCTGCTTCTTTGATCACCCGCTGGACCATCTGCCGGGCGCACTCGTCATGGAGATCTACCGCCAGGCGGCGATCGCCACAGCAGCGAGTGAGGGCATCGGGGTGCCTAAGGACGCGGTGATCACCGATTGCGAGGTGCGACTGTCCGACTTTGCCGAGCTGGAGACAAATCTGGAGTGTTCGGCAGTCGCCGTCGGCCGGGCGCAGGAGGGGCGGGTGCAGATAGCTTCGGCGCTGCACCAGTTCGACAAGCAGATCGGCAGCGGGCAGGTTGGGCTGCGCTTCCTTCGCGTTGCCGAAGGAGGCTAGCGCCGCTTGGTGCTATGCCGACGACAGGGGCTTTCCTAGGCTGTGCCGGCGATCGACGAGAGGACCTCACAGGATCTCCGCGGACGACAATATGCGATCGTGGGTGGTGGGGTGTCGGGGTTGGCGACCGCGTGGTATCTGCAGGGGAGAGGAGCCCAGACGCACATCTTCGAGAGCGGGGCTGAACTGGGAGGGCGTGCAGGCTCGGGGGAGCTCGGCGGTCGTCTCGTGACGTTGGGTGGCAAGAATATCGGGCGCAGCTACACGCGCTTTCGGGCGTTCACCTCAAGTCTCGGAGATCATCGCTACGAGTATTTTGGCATTAACAGCTCGCGCGTGATCGACGGGAAGATGGTGACCTTCGATTCCAAGCACCGGGGGCAGATGGTGCGCAATCTGCGCGGCGTATCAACGCGCGACGTCGCGCGTCTCACCCATCTGGGACGCATGCTCAAACACGATTCCGGCGCACGCTATCTCTCCGAGGACACTTGCCGAAGCTTGGCGGAGCGCTATGGCAGCGGCAGCGTGCAGGAGGCATTCAGTCGCCGCTTACGCGAGCTGATTCTCCGCACACTCACCGTACGTGTGAGCGCCGCCGAGCCGGACGAGGTGCCGATTGCCAACGTGCTGCCGTACCTGGGAATGATCACCGATACCTACGACCAGCTGGCCGAAGGGATGCACAGGGTCGTCGCGGCCGCTGCGCGCCGCTCGCGCGTGAGCGTTGGGACCGCCGTGCAGCGGCTCCTGCTCGAGCAGGATCGGGTCTCTGGCGTGGAGATCACGACGCCTGACGGCGATCAGGCGAGTGAGACCTTTGACGGCGTGGTCATCGCAACGGATGCGCACGCTGCCGCGCGCATGCTCGAGACAGCCGCGCCGGCGACCGCCGCCCTGCTGCAAAGGGTTCGATACTTCCCTCTGGTCGTCCTGCTCGTCGAGTATGAGCGGCCGGTCTTCAACAGCGACGTGCGGGCGGTGGTGTTCGGGCCTGAGCGCGCTCTCAGCAATGCGGGCGCGTACGGTACCGCCGATTTGAACATCGTTCGCTACACCTTCAGCGGGAGGCGTGCTCGGGTGCTCGCTGGGCAGGAGCCAGACCCAGAGCGTCTGGCCACGATGGCCGAGGCTGCGCTCTCCCCGCATGCTCAGGTGGCCGGCAATCCCAGGCGAGCGATGACTGCCCACCGCTTCCAGCCTGGCCTCTGCGCATATCAGCGCGACCAGGCCGGCTTCCTGGAGCGCCTGCGGGCGTCCCGGAATGCGGTACCCGGGCTGCACCTCGCGGGCGACTATCTGCGTGGCTGCTCGATCGAGGCCTGCTTTGCCGCCGCCGAGCAGGCCGTCGCCGCGATCTAGCGCGCTGCTTCGCGGGCGCGTCGCCAAGGTGCCGGTATGGACGATCGCCTCGGGCGCGCAGGCCGACGTCAGCCACGGCGCGCAGGCCGACGTCAGCCACGGCGCGCAGGCCGACGTCCGCCATGGCGGGCAGGCCGACGTCCGCCATGGCGGGCAGGCCCAGCGTCCGCCATGGCGGGCAGGCCGACGTCAGCCACGTCGCGCAGTCCACGGCCGGCGAGTGACACGCGCCTCCAGCAGCGCCAGGCGTGCGGCGGCGTCGCCGGGGACGCCGTGCACGCCTCCACCCGGGAAGGTTGCGGCGCTGCCCAGGTAGAGGCCCCGTACGGGGGTGCGGTAGGGGATCAGCGAGGGGAGCGGGCGGAAGAACAGCTGGTCCAGGGAGTTGCTGCCCCCGCCGACGTCTCCGTGCACGAGGTTGGCGTTGCGAGCCTGCAGGTCGGCTGGGCCGAGGACGTGGCGGGCGAGTATGCGCTCGCGAAAGCCCGGTGCGAAGCGCTCCACCTCCTCCTCCATGCGCTGAACCTGGCGGTCGCGCTCGATCGACCAGTCCACAGAGATGGGACCGTGGGTATATGCCCAGGCGGTGTGATTGCCGTCGGGAGCGCGCGACGGATCGGCGATCGACTGCTGGCCGAGCAGCATGAAGGGCCGCTCCGGCAGCCTGCCTGCGATCAGCGTGCCCTGCAGCACCTGCGGGTGTGATCCGAGGATGTGGACGGTGCCCGCCTGACGCACCTCGTGCGCGGCCCACGGGATCTGACCGTCGAGGGCCCAGTCGATCTTGAAGGTAGCCGGGCCGTGACGGTAGCGGTGCAGCGCGCGAGTGTAGGGGGCCGGGAGCGCGTCGCCGGCCAGAGTGGCCAGGGCCCAAGGCATCACGTCGGCGAGCACCACCGGCGCGACGAGTCGCTCGCCGTCGGCGAGCTCCACTCCGACCACGCGCCGGCGCTCCACGGCGAGCCTCGTGACGGTCGCTCCCGTTCGCAGCGTCCCACCCAGCTCGCGCAGGCAGGAGAGGAGCGCGTCGGCAAGCGCGCCGGCGCCGCCCTCGGGGCTGGGCCAACCCACGCCGTGGCCCATGAGGTTCATGTAGACGGCGGCAATGGCGCTCCCGGCGCCTGCGAGCGGCACGTCTGAGTGCATCGCCGAGCCATACAGCCATGCGCGGGCGTCGCCGCTGGAGAAGAGCTCCTCGCCGAGCGCCTGCGCGGGCATGAGCACGAGGCGCGCGAAGTCGAGCATCCCGCGGGGTCCCAGCCCAGCCGCGAGGCGGATCGTTGCCCTCGCCGGCGGGAAGCCGCCGAGCATCGTGCCGCGCAGGGCGTCGAAGTGGCGGACGTAAGGCGCCGCAAACGCCCGCCAGCGCTCGCCGTCGCCGGCGTGGATCCGATCGAGGCTTTCGGCCGTGCGCTCAGGATCGCGGTACAGGGCGACGGCCCTGTCGTCGCCCAGCGGGTGCGCGTAGCAGGCGGTTGGGTGTACCCAACGCAGGCCGTGGCGCTGAAGTGGCAGGCGCGCGAAGACGGGCGACGCCGCGCCGGCCGGATAGACCGATGAGTAGGTGTCGTGGCGAAACCCCGGGAGCGTGAGCTCCTCGGTCGCCAGGGCGCCGCCCGGTCGGTCGGCCGCCTCGAGCACGAGCACCCGCCATCCCGCCTGCGCCAGCGTGATGGCCGCCGTGAGCCCGTTGGGGCCCGACCCGACGACGAGCGCCTCGTAGCTCATGAGCCAAGCATAGGTGTGCATGCAACGAGGCGGCCGGGCTCTTGGCGGCCTGGCGGTCGGACGGCGGCCCGCTCGACAGCGGCCGGCCGGTGGCACATAATGGCGTCCCTACCGGAGCTGAGCGTTACGGATCCACGTCTGCGGCGTGCGCCGATCGACCCCACGCCCGATGCCTCGGCGGGAGCTCACACCAGGTGAGCGTGGCGGCGGAGGGCTCGGTGCTCGATCTGTAGCGCGCAGCCCCTACCCGCAGCCCCTACCGTTACAGAGACGGCAACTTTCACCGGAGGAAGCGAGATCACAGACTTCTACAGCCGCCCGGGCTCCCCTTTGGGAAGCGATGAGACGGCCTCTCAAGGCCAGCTGAGAAGCTTCGCGCGACGCTTTGCGGTGCTCGGAGGACTGGCCTTGCTGCTGCTGGCCTTCGGCACGCTCGGGCTGGTCCTCAGCGAACACGTGAGCACCTGGTACGCCTTCCAATGGGCGCTCGATACGGTCTCCACGGTTGGCGGCTTGTCCCAGCCGCGAAGCACGGCCGGACAGATCGTTCACGTCGCTCTGATCGTGCTGGGGGTCGGTACGCTCTTCTACGCGCTCGCCATGGTCGCCGAGTTCTTTGTGGCCGGGCACATTGGCAGCGTGCTGACGGCACGGCGCACGCAGAAGATGATCGACTCCCTCACCGACCACCACATCGTCTGCGGCTTCGGCCGCGTGGGACATCAGGTCGCCCGCGACCTCCACGCGGCGCGCGCCAGGTACATCGTGATCGACTCCGCGCCCACGAACCACCACCTCGCCGGGGGCGTGGGCGTGCGTTTCATCGAAGGCGACGCTGCGGACGATGCGGTGCTCGCCAGGGCCGGGATATCGCGGGCGCGTTCAATCATCGTGTGCGCCGATTCGGACGCCGAGAACATCTTCATCACGCTCACCGCACGGGAGCTGCGAAGCGACATCACGATCGTCGCGCGGGCGGCGGCCGAGGACGCCGAGAAGAAGCTCAAGCGCGCGGGCGCAGATCGCGTCATCTCCCCGTACAAGTCCAGCGGTACCGAGATGGCGCGGCTGGCCCTCCATCCCCAGTTGAGTGGGGTGGTCGACGTGGACGCCCAGTATCGAATGGAGGAGATCGTCGTGCGCGAGGGATGCGCGGGCGCCCGCCAGAGCATCGCCGACATCCGCGGGGGCGCGATGATCGTCGGCCTGCGCCGCGATTCGTTGTTCCAGCCCCAGCCGCCTGCAGACGTCGTGCTGGCGCCTGGCGACGTCGTGATGGCGCTGGGCACGGCGACCGCGCTGGAGCGGTTGGAGAATCTCTTCGAGACCGACCGCGAGCCCCCTTCGGCGCGTGGCGCCAGGAGCGACCGGGACCCGGGGCGGGCGCCTCGAGATATTTGACACGGCGGGATTTCGCCCTGATGATCACGTGGCCCGCGCCTTGCGCAGGCCGGCGGGAGAACCTCGAGGGAAAGGACCCATCTGATGGCGAAGATCCTGTGCGTGCTCTACGACGATCCGGTCACCGGGTACCCGCCGGCCTATGCACGGGACGATGTCCCGAAGATCGAGCGCTACCACGACGGTCAGAGCACCCCCACCCCTCAGGGGATCGACTTCAAGCCAGGCGAGCTGCTCGGCTGCGTCTCCGGAGAGCTCGGATTGCGCGCGTTGCTCGAGCAGCGCGGCCACGAGCTGGTCGTGACCTCCGACAAGGACGGTCCGGACTCGGTCTTCGAGCGAGAGCTTGCGGACGCCGACGTGGTGATCTCGCAGCCCTTCTGGCCCGCGTACCTGACCGCCGAGCGAATCGCGAAGGCGCCCAAGCTGAAGCTGGCGCTGACGGCCGGCATCGGCTCCGACCATGTCGACCTGCAGGCCGCGATCGAGCACGGCCTGACGGTGGCCGAGGTCACCTACAGCAACAGCATCAGCGTCGCCGAGCACGTGGTGATGATGATCCTCGCGCTCGTTCGCAACTACATCCCGTCATACCAGTGGGTCGTGGCCGGCGGATGGAACATCGCGGACTGCGCCGCTCGCTCCTACGACCTTGAGGGCATGCAGGTCGGCACCGTTGCCGCCGGGCGCATCGGCTCGGCTGTGCTGCGGCGGCTGAAGCCCTTCGAGCTCGGCCTGCACTACACGGATCGGCACAGGCTTCCGGCGGAGGTCGAGCAGGAGCTTGACGTCAGCTTTCACTCCGACGTGGAGTCGCTGGTGAGCGTCTGCGATGTGGTCACCATCAACGCGCCCCTGCACCCGGAGACGGAGAACATGTTCAACGACGAGTTGCTCGCCAAGATGAAGCGCGGCGCGTATCTGGTGAACACGGCGCGTGGCAAGATCTGCGATCGCGATGCGGTGGCGCGGGCGTGCGAGAGCGGCCAGCTGGCGGGCTATGCGGGCGACGTGTGGTTCCCCCAGCCGGCGCCCGCAGACCATCCGTGGCGCACGATGGCCCACCACGGCATGACCCCCCACGTCTCCGGCACCAGCCTGTCGGCCCAGGCCCGTTACGCGGCGGGGACGCGGGAGATCCTCGAGTGCTGGCTGGATGATCGCCCGATCCGCGAGGAGTATCTGATCGTGGACGGCGGCAAGCTCGCCGGCGCCGGCGCCCACGCCTACTCCCCGGGTGACGCGACCCGCGGCTCGGACGAGGCGGCGCGCTTCAGGGCCGGCTGACCTCCGCCGGCGAGGAGCCCAGCCGTCTCTCAGGAAATTCACAGGTAGCTCATGTAAGCCTCAAAGGGGCTTAGTCGATGCTGAGTGGCATCCACCTCGCCCGCCAGGAGGCCCCACGCATGATCCCCGAGCACCGATCCGCATCCGACGCCTCCCCGGCCCAGCGCGTGCTGGTGGTCGACGATGAGGCCAACCTCGCCGAGGTCGTGACCATGGCGCTGCGCTTTCAGGGCTTCACGGTCGAGACGGCCTCGAGCGGACGCGAGGCCCTCGCGGCCGTCGGGAAGTTCAAGCCCCACCTGATGGTCCTGGACGTGATGCTGCCCGACATGGACGGCTTTGAGGTCGCCTCCCGACTCGGCGCGCAGCGGGCCGGGGTGCCGATCATCTTCCTGACGGCGCGCGACGCCACCGAGGACAAGATCCGAGGCCTGAGCGGCGGCGGCGACGACTACATGACCAAGCCGTTCAGCCTCGAGGAGCTCGTCGCCAGGATTCGCACCATCCTGCGCCGAACGGGACAGGCGACGCCAGACTCGGGTCGCCTGGTCTTCGAGGACCTGGAGATGGACGAGGAGTCGCGAGAGGTCACCCGCGCCGGCGTGCCGATCGAGCTGACCGCGACCGAATACAGGCTGCTGCGCTATCTGATGCTCAACCCCCGCCGCGTGATGACGCGGGCCCAGCTTCTCGATCACGTCTGGAACTACGACTTCGGCGGAGACGGCCGCGTGCTGGAGACCTACATCAGCTACCTACGCAAGAAGCTCGACGCACACGGACCATCGTTGATCAAGACGGTGCGCGGGGTCGGGTATGCACTCCAGACCCCACGCACCTGATGGCGTCGCTGCGCACCCGCCTGCTTGCGAGCGTGCTGCTGCTCTCGGCCGCGGGCCTCGTGCTGCTGGCCGCCGTCACCTATGCCGAGCAGCGCTCGTTCCTGCTGGGCCGCATCGACTCCGAGCTCAGGGCAGCGACTCCCGCCGTATCTGTCGCGCTTGACACGGCCGGCTACCGGCCTGGCGCCGGCGAACAGTATCCGGCCGGTGAAGGGTTCCCGGGCAGCGACGGGCCCGGCCGCGGCGGTCCGATCGGAGGCGGCCCGAACCTCAACCTTCCCCCGGGCACATACGGTCAGCGCAGGAACGCCCAGGGCACGGTTCTGGGACACGTACTGCTCACGTACCGCCAGACGGCGCCGGCCGCGCCGAGGATCCCGGCGAGTGTGCCGATCGGAAGGCCGTTCACCGTCGGCTCGGTCGGCGCATCCGGCTCGAGCTATCGCGTGCTGGCCAGCCACGACCCCGAGGATGCCGGCCTCACGCTCGTGGCCGTCCCGCTGCACGAAGTCGAACAGACCCTCTCTCGCCTACGGCTGGTCGAGGCGCTCGTGATCGTGGGCGTCCTGATCGTCCTGGGGGTCAGCGCGTTCTTCCTCGTGCGGCTCGGCTTGCGCCCGCTCGATCGCATGGAGGCCACCGCCGGGCAGATCGCCGCCGGCGAGCTCTCGCGGCGGGTCACGCCCGCAACCCCGCGAACCGAGGTCGGCCGGCTCGGACTCGCCCTCAACGCGATGCTGGATCGCCTCGAGCAGGCCTTCGCCCAGCGGGAGGCAAGCGAAGAGCGGCTGCGCCGGTTCCTGGCCGACGCCTCGCACGAGCTGCGAACGCCGCTGGCCTCGATTCGCGGCTACGCCGAGCTGTTTCGCATGGGAGCGGCCCGTGACGAGCAGGAGAGGGAGACCGCGATGCAGAGGATCGAGGACGAGTCAAAGCGCATGGGCGTGCTCGTCGAGGACCTGCTGACCCTCGCCCGCCTCGATGAGGCGCCGGCGCTCAGGCGCGCGCCGGTGGACCTGTCCGCGCTCGCCGGCGACGCCGTCGAAGACGCCCACGCGACCGTGCCCGAGCGGCCGATCAGCCTCGACGCGCCCGACCCGGCGGTCGTATCCGGTGACCCCCATCAGCTGCGCCAGGTGCTGGCCAACCTGATGCGCAATGCGCTCGTACATGCCCCCGGCGACACGCCGATCGAGGTGTCGGTCTGGCAGAACGGACATGACGTCACCTTGAGCGTGCGCGACCACGGGCCCGGCCTGCCCCCCGCGGCATCGGAGCGCCTGTTCGACCGCTTCTGGCGTGCCGAGGCCGGTCGTGAGCGGGGCAAGGCCGGTGCGGGCCTGGGCCTCGCCATCGCCGCGGGCATCGTCGAGGCTCATCGCGGGGAGATCAGTGCGAAGAACGCGCCCGGCGGAGGAGCCCTGTTCACCGTGCGGCTGCCCAAGGCACAGTCGCAGGCTGCCCCCGCCATGCCCCTCTCCGCCCGAGAGCGCAGCACAACGTGGCGGCCGTCACGTTGACGAGCGCAGCACACCGGGGCGGCCGTCACGTTGACGACCGCCCCGCTCCGTGCCGCGCCTCACTCGGGGCAAGGCCGGCCGCCCGTCACCAGTTGATCGGTGCCGGCGGTGCTGCAGTCATTTCGACCGTGTTCCCCGGCCCTGAAGTCGTGGCCGAGATGATCGGACCGAGCGCTCCGCATTCGCCGAATTCCGGCACTGTCACCGTCGCCTTGAACGCGAAGCTGCCGGTGGACAGCGCGTTGGTCGGCTCGCGGATGCTCAGCGGCAGCTTGATCGGTTCGACCGTCTTGCAACCGAGCGGGAGGTTGAAGAGGCCGACCCTCACGCCCTTCACCACCTCGTTCGCGGTGCCTTCCGCGCTCTCGAACACTTCACTTCCGTCCGTGCTGAAGCCGAACGTCCCGCTTGCCGGGCCCGTCGGCGTCAGGCCGCCGCTCACCGTCACCGGGATCAGGCCGACCCAGAACGTCTGGTTGATCGGCGGGATGCTCAGCGTCGCCGTCAGCGTTCCCTTGGTCGCGTCGGCGATGGAGCTGATCGTCGAGCCCGCGGGGACTTCCTCGGAGATGCCCGACTTGGCCTCCGTGACCTTGCCTTTCAGCGACCATTCGTTGAGCTTGACGAGCAGATCGCCAACCTCGGGGCTCAGGCGAGCGTTGGCAGGCAGCGTCGCGCCCGGCGAGTGCTGTCCGCACGTGCTGGGCGCCGACTTGCCGGCCACTCGTTCTTCGATCCATTTGAGCGCCGTCCCGGCCGCCATCCCGGCGGTGAACAGATGCTCGCCGTTGTACAGCTGGAAGTCGTCTTTGACCCCCAACGAACACCAGTTGTAGTGCAAATTCACGTCCTGGTTGAGCGGGACCAGCTCGTCTTCCAGGCCATGGTAGTGGTATACCGGCGCCGGGACCGCTTTCTTGTCCAGCGACGATTCTTCGAGCACTTTCCTGTAGTTCGGTTCTGATTTTTCGAGTTCTTCCAGCGACTTGTGTTGCGTCGTGAATTCCTGGAAGTCCGAGCCGTTGAGGGTTGTGATCAGTTCGGTCGCGCACTCGCTCAGCGCCTCGACCACCGCTTCTTCACCGACGGGCGTCAGCGTTCCGAGTTTGAGTTCGGGGTAGGCCGACTCCAGGCCGATGGCCGAGATGATCCCCAGCCCCGAGCCGACCGACGCGCCGGCGAAGGAGCCGAATTCCTGCAGGTTGGCGGGCACGCCGCCGGCCGCGATGCCGGCGAGCTTCACGTTGGGCGCGTAGCTCGACTGCAGCTCGCCGGCCCAGCCGACCGCCTGGCCGCCCTGTGAGTAGCCCCACGCGTACGTCGGGTCGCTTTCGGTCAGGCCCGCGCCTGGGAGCTGCCGGCCCGCGCGCACGATGTCCAGCACGGCCTGGCCCTCGGCCCTGCCGGCGGTGTAGGTCGGGATCGCGCCGTTGGTGTAGCCCCCCTAGTCGGTCACGTCCACGGCGTAGCCCGCCCTCAGGGCCTCGATGATTTCACCGCCCGCGTACTCGCTGCCGGTATTCATCTGCTTGGACGGCGCCGCACTGGGGCGCGATGCCCTGCGTCCCGATCCCGATCGTCACGACCGGGCGCGATCCCTTGCCGCTCCATCTGCTCGCCGGCACGATCACGGTGCCCGTCACGAAGTCCGGGTTCGCCGCGCTGCGCGGTCGACTGGTAGAGCACCGTCCACGCTTTGTTGGCGGGCAGCGCGACCTTCAGGTTCAAGGTCGCCGGCCGGTACCAGATCAGTTCGCCGGCGCTGCCGTGGGGTTCCGCGGTCGGCGGCGTGTAGAAGGCCGATCCCGCCGGACCTTCCACCGGGGCCGCCGACGCGACGGAGGATGAGACCTCGCTGCGGTGCTACGGCGGCTGCCCCACGCTCCCGATCGCGGGCGCTGGCGAGCTAGGCTTTGCACGTGCGCCAGATGCCGACAGCCGTGATCGCGGGCGGTTCGCTGATCGGCGCGTACGCGGTCGTGGTGGCCGGCGGCTCGCGCCCGCTCGGGGGGATCGTCCTGGCGCTCGGCGGTCTGTGGTGCATCCGCGCATGGGCCAGGCGCGGTGGCGGGCGCACCGCGGCCGTGCTCGGGTGCGTGGGCCTCGGCGCCTTCGTCCTCTCCCATGTGCTCGCGCTGGCCATCGGCGCCTGGCCGTCGGTGCTCACGATGGCCGCGCTCACGGCGCTGGCGGCCTGGGCGCGCGTCGATGCGCGCGTGGCCGCAGCGGCGCGCTCGAGCCCGCGCTGATCGGCGCGCACGAGCGATGCTCGCGCGAGCGTCCAGCTCGCAGCGCATCGGGCTGAGCCATCGGCCGCGAGCGTAGCGCCGGTGGGGCAGCCTCCATGCGTGCCGCTGCATCGCCCGCACAGTGCCTCTCCCGCGGTGACTGACGATCGTCGGCCCGTGCCGAAAACAAACGCCCCCGGCCGGAGGAGGAAGGGAGCCCGGGGGCGCTTGTAGGGGGTTCTTGGAAATATACGCCCCCGGCCGGAGGAGGAGGGAACCGGGGGCGCCCGTACTCATTCCTTGCCGGGAGACGATCCTAGACGAGTTCTCCCAGCTCTTACGGCTCTGGGCCTGAAGTTTCAGCCGGATCGCCGCTGCTTCGGCGAAACGGTCAGCAGCGCCGCGCTGCTCGGCGCGACGTCGACCGTGATCACCCCGTGCCTGTTGGGCGCCCCGGGCAGCCTCGGCGGCGCGCTCCAGGAGCCACCGGGCGTGACCGCTCGACCTCCCAGCTCCACCCCTGAGAGAGCGGCCGGGGAGGGCGCCGTCAGCGACAGGACATGCGCGCCGCCAAAGCCCCTGCCGACTCGCAGGCCTACGGCTACGCGGCGTGCGCCCGGCGGGTCGTCGTCGACGACCACGAATCGGAGCCTTCCATCACTCCTCGCCAGCGCCGCGACTTCGACGTTGGGCTTGCCGTGCGAGCGCGTGATCACCGGGAGCGGGCGGTCGCCGAGGAGGGCCTTGGCGAACAGCAGCGCGTACCACTCCGGCTGCGCGCCGAGGGTCCCGCTCGCCAGAGCTTCGGGAGTCGGTGCGCATACCGGGGTGTAGCCGGCACAGTTGGCGGGGTTTCCCTGCAGGTTGATTCCCGACACGCCCATGTCCATGGCTTGGACCAGGTAGCTGACGGCCCATAGCGCCGAGGCGAACGTGTTGCTGATGCCCGCCACCCCTCCGCAGGACACGGTGTTCGTCTCGTCGAGGCGAAACGGGGTTTCGCTCGCTTCAGAGACCGTCATGTAACGACGAAGCGAGACGTTCTCGGCCTGGCGGATCAGCGGGCTGAGCAGCCGTTCGATCGTGGGGTCACGTTCGCAGCCGAGCGGGTAATGGTGTCCCGTCAGCAGCGCCGGCCTCTGATCGATCGCCTCCGGCGGCCCCCACACTTCAAATGCGCTCGAACCCGATACGTCCGGGCCGGCCAGCGCGATGCCGGGCGCCGCCGCTTCGATCGCGCTGCGGTAGGCCGCAACCTGTTCGTCGTACTGCACGGGCGTCCAGGGAAGCGACCTCAGGCCGTGATTGGAGTAGGAGTTCGGCTCGTTGCCGAGCTCGATGCCCTCGAGCCATTGCCCGAGCGCCGCCTTTGCGGCCGCCGCCTCGCGCGCCGCTGCCTCTGGTTCGTAATGGCCGAGGCCGATCGTGAGCAGCACGTGCCATCCGCTCTCGCCCGCCAGCCTGCCGAGCTCGCTCAGATCCGCGGCGTCCAGTGTTTCAAGCGCCCAGATGGGTTTGGGTGTCGCCTGGTCTGTCCATGCGACCTGTTTGTCGGAGGTCACCCCCCCGAAGCGAAGCACGCCCGGTCCCAGCGAGCGCAGCATCGTGACAAAGTCGCCGCTGTTCGCATAGGCGGCGATCTGGGCCAGACTCGAGAGCTCGAAGGAGAGTCCGAGAAAGTCCCGCGGCACCGGCTTCCCGGGGTCGCCTGTGAGGACCGAGACCGACATTGGGATCGGCCTGCGCACCGCGCTCGACGCGACCCCGGCGTCGGCAAGCGCGAGTCCCAGCGTCGCACATAGGGCAGCTACCAGCGCACACGCCCGGGGGCCTGGGCGATGCGAGCCCCTCGCGCCTCTCGCGCGCGGATACCGGTCGACTTGAATGCAGGCTCCTTCTTACGGGGTGAGCTGACTGGCTCACCCATTGTCGAGCAGCCGACGCGATCGTGCGCCGCGACCGCGGCTCAGGCGACGCTGGACGACTGCGCCAGCTTCGGCTGGCCGGCCCGCTCGAGCTTGGACTCGTACATCGCCCTGTCGGCCTGCGCGACAAGCGTGTCGGCGCCGGGCGCCGGGCCATCGGACCACGCCACGCCTACGCTCGCCTGGTAGCCGGGGCCATCCGGCGGTGCGATGCCCGTACCCGCGCGCAATACACGGGCCACGCGCTCGGCGAGTCGCATCGCCCTCTCAGGTCCGCCTATCTCCGCGCACACGACAAGAAACTCATCGCCACCGATTCGCCCGACCAGATCGCTCGCGCGCACGGCGCCGCGCAGCCGCTGGGCGACCGTGCGGCGCAGCTCGTCGCCGGCGGCGTGCCCGTGCTTGTCGTTGACCTCCTTGAAGCGATCGAGGTCGACGAACATCACCGCACGTTCGGCGTGGCGTTGGCCGCTTTCGATGTTCGCCTCGAGCGCTTGCATGATCGATGCGCGGTTGTAGCACTCCGTGAGCGGGTCGAATGTCGCCTGCCGCGCAAGTTCGTCACGAAGGTGGGCGCTTCCGGTGACGTCGGCCACGCAGGCGATCGCGCCGCTGATCGCGCCGTCCTCGTGCGTCAGCGCACGCAGGCTGACGGTGCAGGAGCGCAGCGTGTCGTTGTCTGAGGGGCGCAGCGCGACCTCGATATCGGCATCCGATCCGTCGGCCAGCGCCCGCTCGATGGCCCCTTCGAGCTCCCGGCGGTCCTCCGCGAGGACCGATGCCAGCTGCTGGCACAGCGACTCGGTGCGGTCCATCCCGATGATCTCGTGCAGGCGGTCGTTCGTGTAGACGATCTTGCGCTCGCTATCGATCTGGAATAGCCCCACCGGGACCGTCTCGGCCAGGCGGTCCAACAGCTGCTCCCGAGCTCTCAGCGCCTCGTGGGCGGCCATCTCATCGGAGATGTCGACCATCTCGCCGATCACGCAGCGATGGTCGGGGTCATTGAGCAGGTTGTGGTGGGTGACCTCGAACCAGACCCACGAGTCGTCCTTGCGCCGCATCCGATGGCGCACGCGGCGGGCGGGGCCGAGCTGAGTGAGCATCTGCATCCAGTTGTCGATCGCGAGTGGATGGTCGTCGGGGTGAATGAAATCCAGTGAGCGCCGACCCTCGATCTCCTCGGGGCTCCAGCCCAGGATCTCGGTGAGCGCCTCGTCGATCTTGGTGATCACGCTCATCTCGCTCTTGCGCACCGACGTGAAGCGGGGTACGCCCGTGGGGAGCGAGTAGGCCGTCGGGGGCGGTATCTCATCGCCCTCCTCCGCGCGAACGACCATGCCCAGGATCACGCCGTGGCTGGCGCGAAGATCGATCGCGTGGTAGCGCAGCGCGGGCAGGCCCTCCGGGTGAAGCATGCAGCGCGCGGCTCCCTGCGTCAGGACCCGGTCCCAGATGCCGATCAGCGAGGCACGGCACGGTCCTGGGGACTCATGTTGTCCAGGCCCGAGCGCCCTTCGAGGATCGGGTTTTCCCTCAAGGAGATCGAGTCGGGCATGTCCAGGAATATCCCGGCCACCGACACGGCGACGACCGGCGCCTGCGGATAGCGATCGAGCATCGATGCCAGCGTGCGCTCCAGGGCCTCCTCGTCGAGATGCTCCTCGTGATCGGACTCGAACACCTCGGCCAGCCAGTCATCCTGGGAGGGGCCGCTTGGGGGCTCAACGGAGGGGTCGTTCGAGGGCTCGACCGGCGGCTGCCGATCGTTGGATGGAGTCGATTCGCCCGTGCGAGCGGACGACACCGGCGGCGGGCTCAATCTCTGCATGTCGGGCTATTGATCGACAAAAACCCTGCGCGATGCTCAATCCTGCAGTGTTTCTGTGGACGTTCAGCCGTCCTGCGGATCCCCCTCGGACGCCGGTTCTGCCAGCACCTGGGCGCCGGGGCCAGGGCGGACTTCGTGCACGTCGGCGGGTGGGCGCACATCGGGCGCGAACAGGCCGAGGACGCTGCCCCCGAAGCCACCACCGACCATGCGCGCACCGGCGGCGCCGGCTGCGAGCAGCCGCCGCAGGGCAACCTCAACCGCTGTGGTGGAGACCTGATAGCGGTCGCGCAGGCTCTCGTGAGAGGCGTTCAGGAGCTCGCCGACGGCTTGCAGCTCGCCGGCCCGAAGCGCGACGGCGGCCGCGCGCACGCGATCGTTCTCGGCGACCACGTGGCTCGCCCGGAGCCGCAGCGGTTCGGGCAGTCGCTCGATCGTCTCAGCGGTGGCATCTCGAAGCGACTGCAGCCCTAGAAGAGCGCACGCGTGCGCGCATTCCGCGCGGCGCCGGTTGTAGCCAGACTGCGCGTTGCTGTGCCGCTCGCCCGAGTCCAGCAGGACCAGGCGCCAGCCGTCGAGCGCGAGCGGCACGGGATCGATGTTGAGCGTGCGGAAGTCGATGCAGAGCGCGCA
Organism: uncultured Solirubrobacteraceae bacterium; assembly: GCA_963767655.1. Taxonomy (GTDB): domain Bacteria; phylum Actinomycetota; class Thermoleophilia; order Solirubrobacterales; family Solirubrobacteraceae; genus Palsa-744. Next base: position 297,582 of record CAVYET010000006.1, read on the forward strand.
GTCGGGCATGCCGAAGATCGCGGCGAGCTGGTCCAGCAGGCCCGTGCGCGCGCCTACCCAGTCGTTCTCGACGCGTGAACACAGGCGGGCGATCTCCAGCCGGTCGAAGTCGCCCCTCTGCCAGGAGCGATCGCCCGAACCGAGCTCGACCAGGGCCAGGCACAGCGCCACCTCGAGCGCCGCCGACGAGGACAGGCCGGCGCCCCGGGGCAGCTCGCCGCCGATATCCAGGCGCGCGCCGACCAGCGGGAATCCGGCTCGAACCAGTTCGGCCACGCTGCCGCGCACGAACGCCCGCCATCCCGGAGCGGGCGTGGGATCGGCGAGCGGGAACTCGTCACGTTCGCCGAGATCGCGGGCGTGCGCGTAGATCCGCTGCGCCTCGGGCGAGCCCTGCACGCACGCTTCGGCGCGAACCGTGATGCCCTCGGCGATCGCGAACGGCAGCGCAAGGCCCTGGTTGTAGTCGGTGTGCTCGCCGATCAGGTTGACCCGCCCCGGGGCGAAGGCGCAGGCACGCTCACGTGGCACGTTCGATCGCCTCGCGCAGCTGGGCGGCTGAGCGCTCGGGATACACGTCGCTGATGAAGGTGCCCGCGCCCTGCTCGGAACCGGCCGGGTACTTGAGCTTCTCGGCGCTGCGCAGCGGCGGATAGAACTCGACGTGCAGATGCCCGTCCCTGGCGGTCTCACCGGACCGCACAGCCGACGTGGGCGCGAGCGTAGTCCGGGCCTGCGCCCAGCTCGACGGCTCGCCCGAGGAGGTGGTTGCGGTCGGTGCCTGGTGGACCGCCATCACGTAGGGAAAGGGGCGGTCGAACAGCGCGTCAAACCCCCGTACCACGGTCTGCAGGGCGCTCGCGAGCGTACGCAGCTCACCGGGGCGACAGGCGATCAGGCTCGCCCGATGGGCTCGCATCGTGACGTGCACTTCATACGGCCAGCGCGCCGCGTAGGGGACGTAGGCGACGACGTCCTCGCTCTCGTAGACCACCCGCCGCCCGTCGTCCAGCTCGCGCCGGAGCAGCGCGCACGGTGCGCACCCGCCCAGGCGCGCGTCGGTTTCGAGCTCGAGCGCGGGCACGGCAGGCAGGAACGGATAGCCGTAGATCTGGCCGTGGGGATGGTGCAGGGTGACGCCCACCTCGACACCGCGGTTCTCGAAGATGAAGACGTAGTCGACGTCCTCGCGCGCGCCGAGCTCCACGTAGCGATGGCGCCACACCCACATGAGGTCCTCGGCGCGCTGGGGCGGGAGCGTGCCGAGCGAGCCCTGGTGGCTGTCGGTGTACACGACCACCTCCGCCGCACCGCGCGGCGACTCGAAAGCCGGGAAGCGGTTGTCGAAGACCGCGATCTCAAATGCGGGGAAGGGGATCTCGGTCTGCGCCGCGCCCGGACGGGTGGGACACAGCGGGCAGTGCTCGCGCGAGGGCAGGAAGGTCCGCTCCTGGCGGTGGATCGCGTAGTCGACTTGCTCGCCGCGCAGCTCGTTGAAGCGCAGCTCGCTCACGCCTGGCCCTCGGCACGTGAGTAGAGGATCAGCGCTCGCCCGTCGTCTTTGCGATGTCGCACCACGGCCAGGAGCCCGTAGCGTTCGCCGGGTTGCCCGCCTGCGTCCTGCGCGCCGCTGGAGTCGCTCTGTGGGCGGCCGGATGGAGGCGTCTCGGCAGCGTTCCCGGCCATGCCCCGAGGGTATACGCTCACGCGCCGCCCACGCTCGTGGCGAGGCCTGCCGCTCACCGGGCAGGAACGTCAAGAAGTCGCCCGCGCCGATACACGCGTCGGGGTTTTTCCGAACTAAGACCGCGGTTTTACCGGCGACCTAGTTGTTGACTATTGTTACGAATCGCGGGAAGGTAGTGCCAAAGCTGCGCAACGGTACGCAGCCCCTTCGAGCTAGGAGGACGAAGTGTCAGACCATGATCCAGCCCACGAAGCGGTGGAGCGTCTCGAATACTCCGACCGGGCGTTGGTCGATAAGCCGGGGTTCGACCGCCGCGCCTTTCTGCGGCGCACCGCGCTCACAGGCGCGGCAGTTGGCGGCGTCAGCAGCCTGCTGGCGGCCTGCGGCTCCAGCGCCTCGAGCAGCAGCGGATCGACAGCCGTGTTCGGATCCCACCCGGAATACAAATTCGTGGTCGTGAACCACGTGACGACGAATTCGTTCTTTGTCCCCACGCAGTACGGCATCCAGGACGCGTGCAAACTGCTCGGCTGCAGCTACGAGTGGACCGGCACGGAAAGCGAAAACATCAGCCAGATGGTCAATGCCATCAACACCGCCGTCTCATCGGGCGCCAAGGGGATCGCCGTGTCGCTGATAAGCAAGACCGCCTTCAACGTGCCCATCGAAAACGCACTGAAGGCGGGCATCCCGGTGGTCGCCTACAACGCCGACGCCCCCTCGCCCCCCAACAAGCGCCTGTCCTACATAGGCCAGGACCTGAAACTGGCCGGCGAACTCATGGGCAAGCGGATCGTCGCCGCCGTGGGCTCGGGCGAAGTGGTCATCTTCACCGCCAATGCGGGCTCGGCGAACCTGCAGCCGCGCCTCGAAGGAGCGCAAAAGGCGATCAAGGAATCGGGCGCGCCGATCACGGTCAAGACCATCGTCACCGGCTCCCTGGAATCGGGCGAGAAAACGGCCATCGAAGCCTACTGGACCGGCCATCCGAGCACGAAGGGGATGTACGCGGTCGACGGCGGCGACACCGCAGAACTGGCGGGGGTGATGCAGAAGCTCGGGCTCACCGCCAAAGGAGTCAAGGCCGGCGGCTTCGACCTGACCGAAAAAACCCAGAAACTGCTCCACGAAGGCTACATCGAATTCACGATCGACCAGCAGCCCTACCTCCAGGGCTTCCTGCCGATCCTGCAGCTCTTCCAGTGGCTGGTCTCCGGGTCTTTGACCGGTCCGGCGGAAGTCGACACGGGCCTGAAATTCATCAACAAGGAAACCGTCACTCCGTACGTCAACTCCAAGAGCCGCTTCGAGGGGACCTCTTCGGAACCGAAGGTGGTCCCGATCCCGGCGGGCACGCCGGCCTAGGCCATGGCTCAGGTGGCGGGGGAGCCGGCCTCGCCCGGGATGCCGACCACTCCGGCGGGAGACCCGGCGCACGCGCGCCGGGTCTCCCTGCCCGATCGGCACGAAATGCTCGAGCGCGTCCTCTCCCTGCGCGAGGGGAGCATCATCGTCGTCACGATCATCACGGCGGCGTACTTCTCGCTGAACACGAGCACCTTCTTCACCGGCGCCAACTTCAAGACGCTGCTGCCGTACTTCGCCCCGTTCGCGATCCTCGCCGCGGGCGAGGTGTTCGTGATGATCCTGGGCGAGATCGACCTCTCGATCGGAGCGACTTACCTTTTCGCCCCCTTCCTGTACTACAAGCTCGCCGTCGCCGGGATTCCTCACGTCCCGTGCGTGCTCATCGCGCTGGCCGGCTGCATGGTGGTGGGCAGCATCAACGGCTTCTTCACGGCGATCGTCGGCATTAGCTCGTTCGTGACCACGCTCGGCATGCTCTTCACGCTGGAGGGGCTGACGTTGATCATCTCGCATGCCGAGCCGGTAGCCATGCCGGGCGCCGAGGTGACGAGCACAACCCATAGCGTCACCCACGTGATCAACGGGGCGCATATTGTGCTCACCGAGACGGTCAATCACGTCTCGACATTCGCGAAAGTCCTCGGCGAGGGCACCTACTCGGAGCTGATCTGGGCGCTCGCGATCATCATCGTGGGGCAGCTCGTGCTGACGTTCACCCGCTGGGGCCTCTACACGGTCTCGGTGGGCTCGAACAAGCTCGGCTCCGCCGAGGTGGGGGTCCGGGTGCGCCTGGTCATGATCCGCAACTTCATCCTCTGCAGCACCGCCGGCGGCTTCGTGGGGATCATGGAGGCGGTGCGCGCCTCCACGGTGCAGCCGGACGTTGCCGGGGCGAACGAAATCCTGTTCGAGGCGATCTCGGCCGCGGTGATCGGCGGCACGCTGCTAGCCGGCGGGTCCGGGACGGTCGTCGGTGCGCTGATCGGGGCGCTGTTCCTGGGTGTCCTGCACGACGGACTCATCCTCAAGGGGGTCAACGCTGACTACCAGCTCTTCTACCTCGGTCTGGCGATCCTCCTGGCTATGACCATCAACGTATACGTTCAGCGGGTGCGCAGGGGATCCCGAAGTGGCTGAGCCGGCCGTACCCGTACCGGCCGAGACCATCATCGGGCCGATCTCGGCTCCCGATGACGTCCTGCGCGTCGAACACATCGCCAAGCGCTTCGGCCCGGTGACGGCCCTGCGCGACGTCAACCTGCACCTGCGAAAGGGCGAGGTTCTGGGACTGCTAGGAGACAACGGCTCGGGCAAGTCGACGCTGATCAAGATCATCTGCGGCTTTCAGAAGCAGGACGCGGGGCAGATGTTCCTGCACGGCGAGCCCTATCAGCCCAAAAGCGTCGACGACGCCCGCGCGCACGGCATCGACACCGTCTACCAGGACCTCGCGCTGATCGACGAACTGTCGGTGTACCACAACCTGGCCCTGCGCCGCGAGAAGGTGCATCATCCGATCCCGTTCCTGGCCAACCGGGAGATGAAGCGGGAGGCTCGCCGTGCGCTGGATGAGATCGGGATCAACATCCCGAAGATCGACGTGGCCGTGGCGCGCCTGTCCGGCGGTCAACGCCAGGCGATCGCGGTGGCCCGCACCGTGAACTCGAACGCCGACATCCTGCTGCTCGACGAGCCGCTCGCGGCGATGGGCGCGAAGGAGGGCTCGATGATCCTCGAGCTCGTGGCCCGCCTGAAGGCCGAGGGGAAGGTCTCGATCATCATGATCCTGCACAACTACGTCCACGTCCTTGAAGCATGCGACCGCGTCAGCATGATCCAGGATGGGGTGATCGCGTTGGACAAGCCGACGGTGGAGACCTCGGTCGACGAGCTGACGGAGATCGTCGTCAACGAGTACAAGCGCGCGCGGCTGGCCACCCGCGAAGCCTCGACCGCCGAGGGAGACGCCATCGCCTAGGATCGCCGCGCGCCGAGCAGCTCGCGGCGCTCGACCTCAAGCGCTGCTCGACGGCGCCCAGATGTTGATCCCGCTGTCGACTGCGTGGCGGTCGATTTCGGTCAGTTCCTCGGGGGAGAGCTCCAGGTTGGACAGCGCCGCGACGTTCTGCTCGAGCTGGCCGACGCTGCTCGCGCCGATGAGCGCCGAGCTCACGCGGGGGTCGCGCAGCACCCAGGCGATCGCCAGCTGGGCGAGCGACTGGCCGCGCCGCGCCGCGATCTCGTTCAGGGCGCGCACGCGTGCGAGGTTCTCCTCGCTGAGCAGGCGCTCCTCGAAAGCCTCGCCCCGGCGCACGCGCGAGTCCTCCGGGACGCCGTGCAGGTAGCGGTCCGTGAGCAGGCCCTGGCCGAGCGGCGAGAAGACGATCGCGCCGACGCCGCCGCGCTCCAGCACCTCGAGCAGCCCGCTCTCGATCCAGCGGTTGAGCAGTGAGTACGAGGGCTGATGGATCAGCAGCGGCGTGCCGAGCCCGGTCAGGATGTCGATCGCCTCTGCCGTGCGCTGCGGCGAGTAGGAGCTGATCCCGACGTACAGCGCCTTCCCCTGGCGCACCGCGCTGTCGAGCGCGCCCATCGTCTCCTGCAGCGGCGTGCTGGGATCGAAGCGGTGCGAGTAGAAGATGTCGACGTGGTCGAGCCCCATGCGCGTGAGGCTCTGATCGAGGCTCGCGAGCAGGTACTTGCGCGAACCCAGATCACCATAGGGCCCGGGCCACTGGTCATAGCCGGCCTTGGTCGAGATGATCAACTCATCGCGCCAGGTGCGAAAGTCCTCGGCAAAGATCCTGCCGAAGTTGCTCTCGGCGGCACCGTAGGGCGGCCCGTAGTTGTTCGCTAGGTCGAAGTGCGTGATGCCGAGGTCGAAAGCGCGACGCAGAATCGAGCGGGCGCCCGCCAGCGGCCGGTCGTCGCCGAAGTTCTGCCACAGGCCGAGCGAGATCGCCGGCAGCTGGATGCCGCTGGCTCCGACGCGCCGGTAGGACATCTGCTCGTAGCGCCCGTCGTCGGGAACGTAGGGCGTCACGGCGCGCTTCGGGTCGAAGGGCATCGCGCGATTATGGCAATGCCCCAAGCGGCGCTCGTGCAGCTATCGGCGCCTGCCAAAAAAAAGGGAGCGTGAGTGCCGTCGGCATCGCGGCTGTTGCTACCCGCGGGCCGGTTTGGCGGTCGTTCCTAACGGAACACTCACGCTCTCATCGCCAATCCTGACCGTCGGGACCCCGCCATACATCCCGGCAAACTGCGCGATCGCCTCCGCAATTTGCCGCACATCGACGGCGGCGCGGGCGGGGCTGAGGTCAGCTCTCGATCAGGACCCTGTCGCTCTCGACTGCAACCGCGAGGACGCTGTCGATCTCCCGCACCTACAGTCAGGGCGCGGACATGACCGCCAGCACACTGTTCCCCGCGACCGTGAGCTTGACGCGACCATGAGTCGGGCGCGACGTGGCGGTATGCAGACCTGCTCCAGCGGCACTGAGCGACTCGGCTTGCACACCCTGCGCGGTGTGCAGCACCACCTTCTGCGCCCGCGCGTGCTCGTTGTCGTAAATCGTCCGCGCGCCGGTGGGCGCTCCGCTCACGGAGGTCGCAATCAGTCCTTTCACGCCGGTGACCGTCCGCAGCGACGAGCCGACGGGCAGCCACTGGTTCAGCGCGACGAGGGCGCCCGCAAGCGGACGGGCGATCACCTGCCCGCCCCGCACGATGAACGGATCGTAGGAGTTCCCGCTGAAGTGGAAGCGCACCTCGCGGAACCCGGTCTTCAAGGCGCTGAGCACGAAGCGCGTGGCCCAAACGGCAGCGGCCGGACTGTCGGAGACCCCGACCCTGCCACCGCAGGAGACCGAGTTGGCCTCTGAGATGATCGCAGGCAGCTGTGCGGCACTGGCATCGGCGACCACCCACGCCAGCTTGCGGGGCGCTTCCGCCGCGTGTGCCGAGAGCAGCCCTTCGAGCGTGGCCGCGCGCGGGGTCTCGCAGGTCGTGAGCGGATACATGTGCACCCCCACGATCTGCTCGTGGAGCTGGGCGATGACGCGTGGAAGTTCGCGCTCCCAGCGAGCCGCCAGGGACAATTCCGGCCCGATCAGGGGCGCCCCCGCGAGTGCCTGTTGAAGATAGCCTGCGACCTGTAGATAGAGGTTCACGTGGACGGCTTCTTCGTTGGCTTGCGGCTTGTCCAGTGAGGAGTAGTCGGGCAGGTAGTAGTGGTCGGGCTCGTTGCCGAGCGAGAAGTCGAGACCGTTCGTAGCCGCGCTCTGACCACCGGCGACGATCTGCTGTGCCCACGCGAGATTCCCGATCCTCGCATTGATGCCAACGGTGAGCGGGTCCCTCGTGGCGCTCAGCAGACAGTGCAACTGGCTCCAGAACGCGCCGGGCAGGGGGTAGGTGGTTCCCTGTTCCCAGGAGACGGTCGGCGGGGTGAGCGCTCCGGCGGGCGCGGTGAAGTCCTGGCTCTGGCCCGCCAGGCTCAACGGCGGAGATCCGAGCGCCAGCAACTCCGACACCAGCGCCGGGGGAGGGCATGCTCCTGTGCCGAGGGCTTGGGCCATAACCGGATACTCAAACGAGAGTGCGGCGGGCGCCATCGTCACCTGAACCCCGGCGGCCAGCGCGCCGCTGGGCGCGCAGTTGCCGGCGACGAGCAGCACGAGCGCGGCGATCAGCACGAGCAAACGGGTGAGTGCCTTGCGCAGGATCACTGGAACATACCCGCTCGGCCGAGGAGATCCGCCGGCTCCGGCGCCGCCGGCGCGATCAGGCCGACTTCGAGGCCTTGCTCTGCGACTTGCCCTTTCGGGGCTTGGGCTTGTCCGAGGACTTGGACTTCCCGTTTGACTTGGCCTTGCCGGGCGGCTGCGGCGAGCGCTCGGACAGTAGCTGGCGCAGCTCGCTGAAGCCTTCCTCCACCCCCTCGGCGAGGACGTGCAGGTCGGGCGTGGAGTCGCAGTCTGCGGCGAGGCCCAGCACGACGCCCCCGTCGTAGGAGAAGATCGCGATGCCGACGGCGTGCTCGGCGGCGAGCGGGACGAGCGGGTGGATCTCGCGCAGCGGCGCGCCGAACGCATACAGCGGGATGCGCGGGCCCGGTACGTTGGTGATCGTAAGGTTGAACAGGCGCCTCGCGTACATCGAGCGCGCGATCAGGCTGTGCAACAGCGGCGGAGCGAGCGCGGCGAGGTCCATCATCGCGGTGGTACCGACGGCGGCGCCCGAGGACTTCAGCCTGCTCGTGCGCTCGACGATCTGGTGCAGGCGGGCCGACGCGTCGGGCTCGGCGACAGGAAGCTCCACGAACAGCGAGCTGACGCGGTTGCCGAGGTCGAGTGCCTCGGAGCCGCTGCGGAGGTTCATCGGGACCATTGCCCGCAGTCCCTCGGGCGGAGGCGACTCAGAACGCGACAGCTGCAGGTGGCGCAGGCCGGTGGTGCAGGCCGCCAGCAGGACGTCATTGACCGAGCCTCCGAGCTCGTGCCCGATCGCCTTCAGCTCGGGCAGCGAGACGCGCACGATCTCAAAGCGGCGCGTGGCGCCGGTGGGGACGTTGAAGCTCACCGGCGGCGCGGAGACGAACTCGTCGCGCACGATCACCTCGGCCAGCGACCGGGACTTATCGAACGTCTCGCGAGGGTGCAGCGCCGCGTGCATCCCTGCGGCCGCCGCGTGGGCACCGGTCCGCGCGAGGTCGACGACGGCGTCCGGCGGCTCGGGGATGAGCGCCCGCCACAGCGGATCCGGCTCGTCCGCCTCGGGTTTGGCAAAGGCGTTGGGCGGGGGTGAGGGCTCGCTGTCGAGCAGCAGCTGTGCCACCCCGACGGAGCCGACGCCGTCCACGAGACAGTGGTGGGTCTTCGTGGCCATAGCCCAGCGACCGTGCTCGAGCCCCTCGATGAGTGCCATCTCCCACAGCGGGCGCGTGCGGTCGAGGCGGTGCGAGAAGAAGTCCGCCGCCCATTCGCACAGCTCCCCGTCGCCGCCGGGCGCAGGCAGCGCGGCGCGGTGCACGTGGTTGCGGATGTCGAACTGGGGATCGTCCTCCCAGTGAGGCCAGGCCAGCCCGCCCGTTCGCTCCGAGGAGAGCCGCTGCGCGTAGCGTGGCAGCAGGGTCAGGCGAGGGGCGACCTCCGTGCACATCGCCTCCAGGTCCGGGGCGGTCCCGTCGGGGACCGGATCGAAGACCATCACGCCCCCGATGTGCATCGTCGCACCCTCGTCCAGCTGCTCGAGCTCGAGGAATGTGGCATCCAGTGCGCTCAACCTGTCGGACATGGCCGCACCCTAGCTCGGGAGACAGGGGCGCACGTCGGTAGCTACGCACAAGCCACATTCGTAGTAATCCGCAGCCTTCGCCTCAGCCGCCAGGGCCGGGCCTACCAGCGTCGGGGTCGGGGCCTGGCGTGCGGGGTCGGGCCTGCCGCGTCGGAGCTCTGACAACGTCGTCGCGTCGAGCTCTGCCAGTGTCGCGTCGGGGCCTGGGGGCGTCGGGGCTAGCCCCTGTTCCGGCCAAGCAGCTCGTGAGCGGTCACCCACTCCCCGGCAACGACAGCCGATCCGAGCGAGAGCTCTCCGCACAGCACCGTCGCAGCCACTATCTCGGTCAGCTTGAGCACCTTTCCCGCGCCGTAGCAGCCCAGCATTTCAAGGCACTCCCGCTGCGTTGCCAGGCCGGTGCCGCCGCCGTGGGTCGCGACGATCAGCGACGGGATCGTGATCGAGTAGTAGTAGTCGCCCTCGACCGTGAGCTCCGCGTAGGCGTAGGCGGCCGAGGACTCCGCGACGTTGGCGGCATCCTGACCGGTCGCGATAAAGAGCGCCGCGATGCCGTTCGCCGAGTGGTTCCCGTTGTTGTTGACGCCTGACATGAAGCCCCCCAGGTTGGACACCATGCGGGCGTGAAACAGCTGCGCGGGCGGGACATGCATCTGCTGCTCGACGAGTCGAGCGGGCAGTGTCACCTCGGCGACGACGCGCTTGCCGCGGGTATGCAGCATATTCACCTGCGACGCCTTCTTGTCGGTGGCGAAATTGGACTCGAGGTAGAAGTCGACGATGCCCGCATACTGTGACTGGATCCACTCGCACGCGGCCGCCGTGGCCTTGCCGGTCATGTTCTGCCCAGCAGCATCGCCGGTCGTGTAGTTGAAACGCGTGAAGATCATGCGGCTGGCCGAGAACTGTTCGATATCGATCAGCCTGCCGGACCGGGTGGTCGTCCCGGCGACGGCCGCAATCTCCTCGAAGTGCTCTCCCAACCACACCCCGAAGGTGCGCGCGTCGCGGGCGCTGGCGAAGACGAACACGGGCGCGCGCTGCATGCGATCGTCGAGGATGGTGGTGGTGATCCCGCCCGCCTCGCGCAACAGCTTCATGCCGCGGTTGTAGCTTGCGACCAGCGTTCCCTCGGTCGTTGCCAGCGGCACCAGAAACTCGCCGTGCGCATGCTCCCCGTCGACGAGCAGCGGTCCGGCGAGACCGATCGGCACTTGCGCGACCCCGATGAAATGCTCGATGTTTCCGGGTAGTCGCGAGGCCTCGAACGAGAACGCGGCCACGTGCTCGAGCTCCACGGAGGTCCACTCCCGCACGAACGCCTGTCGGGCAGCGATCGTCTCGGCGGCAAAATCGTCGTCGGGATCGCGAGGGATCTTCTCGTGCCTCTGAACGGACTTCATGGCGGTCATCTCCTCTCATCCAAGCAGCGCATGCCTGGCTAGGGAAGCACGATGGCGCGCATCGTGTGCTCATCGGGCAGCTTCGTCAGGATGCCGCGCAGTATCTCGCGCTCGGAGGCCTGCTCGCGCTGCAGATCGTTGAACAGCAGCCGCACGGCGCTGTGCGTGATCTTCATCTGCTCGGGGGTCAGCGAGACTGTCAGCCTCCCCTCGGCGTCGGCTTCTGCCTCGAGTTCGCCGAGCACCTCCCGGGCCAGGCGGCGAACCCGCGGCTCGTGCGCCTCATCGGAGATGAACAGCCGCAGCGCTCCACTGGCCACCGGGACCTCGTCGGTGTGAAGGATGAGGTGATAGGCAGGCTCCGGCGCTTGGCCCGTGTCGCTCATGATCTCAGCCTACCGGCCCGAACCGCAGAACGGCGCCCGACTTTTCGGGCAACGTGACCGACCTAACCCTTTCACCACCCGGCGTAAGCATCGCCTGAGGCAACCTCACGACCTTTCTCGGTGCGCCCGGCTCGTTCAGGAGCACGAGACCCTTCGTGAATCTCCGTTCCCACAGGCCTTCTGGCGATCGCGTCCGCGCACCCTCGGCACTGCCCAAGTTCACCTCATAGCCGGGCCAGAAGCTCAGAGGTGTCTCCTTGTTCCCGCCGCCCTGCACCATGTCGCGGCCGTTGTTTATGAGGAAGTATCCCGCCAGGTTGTACTCCTGTTCAGGGATGCCTTCGGCGCCTCCTGACAGGATGACGCCGTCCCCTAGGGCATGGAGTTCATCGATGTAGGAGAACAGTGAGTAGAGCGAGAATTCGTTGGACCCGCTTCCCCGCACTCCGATTCCGCCCGTCAGACTGCTGTCATTCAGGCCGAACTCGCGGTTGATCCAATTGGCCTGCTCGTCGGCTTCCCTGGTGTACCGGTTTGCCGGGCATGGACCGGAGTCGCAGCCTTCGTACCACACCTGGTTCTGCACGATCTCATCAGAGCGTGGCAGTGCTCGCCGGATTTCCCTCATGAACGTCGCCATGTAGCTGCGCCAGGCTTCGTCCGTGAGCTGTTCTCCTTTGTAGTTGATCGGGGGCCTGCGACTGCCTTCACCGTTACCAACATTCGCCGACATGTTGACATCGTCGATCCACACGCCGCTGTATTTGCCGGCCTGCATTGTTTCCATTAGATTCATGATCCAATAGCGTCGATAGGCGGGATTGGAGATGTCGCCTGCGTACTGCGGGCAGCTCCCACCGGAGCATTCGAACGGGATATAAAGCCTGTTGCCCGCAGCGTCCTTGAGGATCCAAGCCCGATGTTCTTTGGCCAGCTTGCTGTCTGTATAGATGGCGTAGGCGTCGTCATAGACCAGGCCCCGCCCGTACCACCCGTCGGCGCCGACATCATGGAAGTGCGGTGCATACACGAGCATCCGATGGAAGTGCCCGCTTATCCATCGTGCGTTGGCAGCGGTTTGGTCGAAGCTGTCAAAGGGACTCGACGCGTCCTTCTCAAAGCGGACTTCGCCCGTGCTCTTTGGAGCCTGCGTACTGCATGCGCCAAGGGTGCTCCCGAGGAGGAGCCCCAGCAGGCACGCCACGATCGGCAGCTGCCTGCGCATCGCAAGCGGCCGGTTGAGCCTCAGTGCGGCTGTCCGACGCCTTGGCGTCCGCTCGAGGCGATCGGCACGCCGTGCGACCAGTCGATCTCGACGAACTTGCGCGTGTTGAGCAGGTTGGGGATTCTCGCGACGACCCTGTGCGTGGCCGTTTCCAGCACGTCGCCCGTGTCGCCGGCGATCACATAGCGTCCGTCGAGCGTGTGCTGGAGCCAGCCGTCGCGCCCGCAGTCATACGCGCAGCCCGACTCTTCGCCTTCCAGGCCGTCGACCGCCACGTTGGCGAGGTGCACTGGGGCGATCCCTTCCGCCACGCCGTGCACGTCCCATACCTGCACCACTTTGTGAACGGTGTCGATGACGTAGAGCTGGCTGCTGTCAGGTGAGAGTGAGATCCCGTGACTGCACGTGCTGAAGGGGCCCGTGCAGCTGCCAAAGCTCTCGGTGTACAGGACCCGGGCGCTAGACGGGTTGATGCTCTCGACCTGGAAGCCGTCAAAGCCTGTGGCGGTCGTGAAGCTGACCGAATCCGAGCCGTTGATCGTGTTCGGGCGAACGCCGCCGGCCAGCGGCCCAACCTTCACTTCAACCTTGCCCGTCTGCGTGTTGTAGACCGAGAGCCGCGAGTAGTTGCGATCGCCGAGCAGCATGATCCTGCCATCGGCCGACATCACACCGTCGTGTGGACCGGGTCCGGGGGTTTCGATCTTCCCCACCACGCTCCCGTTGGATGTGTCGAGGATGTACCAGTTGCCATCAGAAGACAGCTCTCCGTCGGGCATGTAGAGCAACCTGCCGTCGCTGCTGACCGCACCCGAGTCGATGCCCGTTTTCAGGTTGACCGACCAGGCCACCCGCCTGTTCACGAGGTCATAGGCCAACACCGAGCCAGTTCCGTTGCCTCCGCCGTCGCCGCCATAGGAGACGAACAGCATGTGCGTGGCCGGTGAGACCGCCACCCCACGCACGCCTTTGCTCGTGCCCGGGAGCGCGAACGCTTCAACCAGCCTGAAGCCGTTGTCGATGTCATAGACGCTGACCGATCCGTCGTTGAACAGATACTCGAGGTGCGTGACACCGGCCGAGCTCGTCACGGGTGCGGTCTGCGCCGAGAGCGCGGGTCGCGAGTGCCCGGCGCGGTTGAGAGCGATCACCGACACTCTCAGCGTCGCTCCCAGGTCTGCCCGGCGGGGCGTGTAGGCCCGTCCTTTGGCGCCGGAGATCTTTCGGCACCGCCTGCCGGCCGAGTTGCAGCGCTCCCAGGTGTACCTGTAGGACGTGGGCTTGGGCGACCACGATCCCGGCGAGGCGGTGATCCGCTGGCCGAGCTGTGCGATCCCCAGAATGGCCGGCTGGCGCAGGTTGCGGGGGCGTGAGCGCGTGGCGGTCGCGGAGGGCCCGCCGTCACCGGCGCCAAAGGCCGCCAGCGTGGCGGCGCCGAGCACGGCGATCCCCACGATCACGAGCAGCCCGAGCTTCTTCATGCTGGGGCCCTGCTCACCCATCCCGACCTCCTTGTCGCCGATTCGTTGTTTGTGCGCTCGGCAGCGTCCACCGCGCGATCAGCCGAGCGGGCTTGCGCGGGCCGCGACTGCGTTGGCGAACACGGGCGCTGCTCAACTAAGGCTCCTATGCGGCGAGTCTTGCTGTGGTCCGTAAGCAACGGTTAACGGGCAGGTGAGAAGGTTCTCATCGTCTACGTGCTCCATCAGAGCGCCGTCGCCGCGAGCGGCGACGCTCGAGCACGAGCGAAAGCAGGCAGAGCACGACCAGGACCAGCGCCACGAGGACGATGATCGCCAGACCGGGGGTTGCGATGAGCAGAACGATCGCGCCGAGCAGCCCGAGGCCGAGATCGACTCTGAGCAGGCGGCGGCGGCGGTCCGCCTCGCGGCGGCGGGCGCGCAGCTGGGACATGTCGCGCGGCGAGCGCGCCAGCTCGCGCGGGGACTGCGCCATGCGCCGCGGCCGGGTCCGGTCGCTCGAGGGCCGCACCGCGCTCATCGCGTGGTCCTGCGAAAGAGTGGACGGGGGAGCATCTTCAACACGAGCATAGGCCAGCGAAGCGACGCCGGCGCCCATACGGTGTGCGCTCCGCGCTCCAGGCCGTCGGCGACGACGCCCGCCACCGCCTGCGGGGTCCTCGACAGCGGAGCTGGGCGCAGCCCGCGTGTCATGCGCGTGTGGATGAAGCCGGGACGTACGACCAGCACCTCCACGCCGTCGCCGTGCAGAGCGTCGCCGAGACCCTGCGCGAGCGCGTCCAAGCCCGCCTTGGAGGCTCCGTAGACGACATTGTCGCGGCGCGGCCGCTCGCCGGCAACCGATGACAGCACGACGATTGCGCCTCCACCCTGATCGCGCAGGCGCCCAGCGGCGTGGATCAGCAGCGAGCCCGCGCCCACCAGATTCACCTGCAGCACCTCAACGGCGCCGGCGACGTCGGCGGGCAGGCCGCCGCGCTCGCCGAGTATGCCGACGGAGAGAATGACGATGTCGCCACCGCCGAGTCGATCAAACGCCTCGCCGATGATCTCGGCATGGCGATCGGTCTGCAGCGCGTCGAGCTCCAGCGTGATCACGCGTGGGCATCCGGCTCCCTTCAGGCTCTCAGCCGCCCGTGCCAGCGCGCTCGGACTACGTCCAAGCAGCGCCACCTCGCGCGGTGCGCGGCGTTGCAGCTCTCCCACGATCTCGATGGCGATCTCCGAGGTTCCTCCGAGGACGATCACTCGCCTGCCGGCCGAGCGAGCCCGGGCGGCACTCACCGCGCCGCCTCGGATAGTCCAAGTCGTCGCGAGAGGTCCGAGCGCAGCACCCCGTCGGGATCGACCCGGGCCCGCTGGGCGCGGAAGCGATCGAGGTGTGGATACATCGCGTGCAGGGCCTCCCGGCGCAGGCGAACGTCCTTTGACAGGTATACGCGCCCGCCGCAACCGGCCACTAGCTGGTCGAGCGCTTCGAGCGCCGCGGCCAGCCCGGGTGCGGCCGCCGGCACGTCGATGGCAAGCGTCCAGCCCTGCAGCGGGAAGGAGAGCGGGCCGCCGAAGGACGGGCCGAAGCGCTTGAACACGGCGAGGTACACCGGCAGCCGACGCGTGCGGATCAACTCGAAGCAGCGAACGAGTGCCGTCTCCTGCCCCGAGGGAACGACAAACTGGTACTGGATCAGACCCGCCGGGCCATAGAGGCGATTCCATTCTCCGAGCACGTCCAGCGGGAAGAAGTACGGCGCCAGCGCTGCCGGGCGGCCACGCTGCCGCCGCGGCGCCGCGTGCCAGCGAAGCGCATTGAACGCGCGCACGCTCGAACGGCGCAGCAGGCCAGCAGGAAGGCCGCGCGGCACATCGAACAGCGCCAGTCGTGAGATGTTCACGTGCCCCCGCCGGCCGCGGACCGGCGGGGGCACGTCCGCCGGCAGCGGATCGGCCCGACTCACGACTGCGCGCCCCATCTTCGACCCCTCGGCGAGGAGGTCAAGCCAGGCAACCGAGTAGCGGTGGCGCTCCTCGCCGGCCATCACCTCCAGCGTCTGCTCGAGGCCGTCGGTGCGGTCGACGTCTGCCGCGACCCAGGGCGAGGCCAGCGGCTCGACCCGAAGCGTCGCCTGCGTGATCACGCCTGTCAGGCCCATGCCCCCAAGCGTGGCGTAGAACAGCTCCGGGTCCTGCGCCGGCGAGACCTCCAGGCAGCCGTGTGCGGGCGTGCATAGCGACAGTGCCAGGACGTGGCGCGCCAAGCCGCCGTCGCGATGATGGTTCTTGCCGTGTATGTCACTGGCGATCGCACCCGCGAGCGTGACGTGCCGCGTCCCGGGCACGACGGGTAGCGTGAGCTTGTGGTGTGCCAGAGAGCTCATGAGTTGAGCCACCGTGGCGCCAGCCTGCGCGGTCAGCAGCCGCCGCCTGCCGTCGACCGACAGAACCCGATCCCATCCGATCATGTCGAGCACGTCGCCGCCATCGTTCTGGGCGGCGTCTCCATAGCTGCGCCCGGCGCCGCGTGCGATCACGCCAGCGCCGGATCGCGCCGGCGAGCAGACGATCTGCTCAACGTCCTCGACGTCGCGCGGGCGCAACACGCGGCAGCGACTGCGAACCGCTCGCCCCCACCCGGACAGCCATTGCTCGGTGCCGCTCGCCGGCTTGCCCGAGCGCTCAACTACCGGCATAGACGCCGCCGAGGAAGAACAGCGTCCATGCGACGCTGAGGGCAAGGAGCGTTCTGTCGCGCAAGATCAGTTCCTCCGGCGCCTGACCGGCGCCGGTCCCGATCAGCCTCGCATAGCGGGCCAGCCACAGCAGGAAGGGAGCGATCGATGCCACGTACCAGACCAGGTGCGAAGGACGGGTGAAGGCCCACGAGATGTACGCGAGCCCGGCGATCGCCGCCGCCGCGGCCAGTGTCAGGCGCAGGCTCCACGCCGAGTAGCGTCGCAG
This sequence comes from uncultured Solirubrobacteraceae bacterium, assembly GCA_963767655.1. Classification (GTDB taxonomy): domain Bacteria; phylum Actinomycetota; class Thermoleophilia; order Solirubrobacterales; family Solirubrobacteraceae; genus Palsa-744. The sequence goes on from CAVYET010000006.1 coordinate 314,381, forward strand.
GGTCGCCCGGGCAACGCTCGGACCGGTGCGCTCGCGCAGCTCGGCATAGCGCTTCGCCGCGACGAGAAAGATGGCACAGCATCCGGTGACGATGACAAACCAGCGCGAAAGGTAGATATCGGTGGCGACACCACCTGCCAGCGCACGAAGCACGAAGCCGGCGGCGATCGCGAGGATGTCGGCCACGACCATTCGCCGCCACAGGAGCGAGTAGCTCATCGTCAGGGCCAGATAGCCGCAGGCGACCACGCCCAGACCGGGCGCGACGACGGTCGCCAGCGCCACGCCCACGAGCGCCATTGCACCCGCGCTGAGGAGCGCGGTCCGGGGCGCGAGCTCCCCGGCGGCCACCGGTCGCGTGCGCTTGCGCGGATGCAGGCGATCCTGCTCGCGGTCACGGACGTCGTTGATCAGATATGTGGCGCTCGACACCAGGCAGAGGACGACAAAGGCAGCCGCGACCTGCAGCGCCACCTGCGGTCGGTCGATCACGCCGGCGGCGCACGGCGCCGCCAGCACGAGCAGGTTCTTGCTCCACTGCCGGGGACGACAGGCACGCACGAGCGCACCGGCAGAGACACCGCGGACACGCACCGAGCGCTGCGTCTGCGCCGATACCCGCCTGCGATCCTCGAAGGGAAGCGGGACCGTCTCACTGCTAGCGATTGCGTCCATGCCCGCTACCACCTCAAGCGAATTGATGTTAAACCTCCAATTGCGATGTAGCGAAGGGAAGGTGAGACTGCGTCGATGCGGTAGGAGACGATTTCACACACATAGCCGGCATACGCTGTCTTTTCACCTCTTCGCGATGAGAGTGTTCTTAGTGAGAATCTCCTTACCATCGACCCCCACGGCACGATCCCGGTGGCAGACGCCTAGAGTTCGGCCATGGAGCTGAACACCGCGACGCGCCCGATGGGGGGAGGGCACCGCCGAGGCGCCGGTGAACGAGGTCCGAGTGTCCTTGGCCGCTTACGGCGCATCACACTGCTCGCCGCGCTTCTGGCGCTCATCCCCGCCGCGGTCTCCTACCTGGACGCGATGAGCGAACCGTCCAACTCGAGCCTCGGCATCCGCACCGTCGAGTGGCTGCGCGATCACGGCGCAGCCGGTCTGGTGGCGCAGATCGAGTCCGCCTACTACGCGTTGACCGCGCCCAGCAAGGGCGGGCCCACCCTGCGCGCGCTCCCCAGCGTGGGCTTCGGTGCCGGCCGCAACGCCACGCAGGGTAGGGCCCCGGCCGCCGGTCCGACCACCCCGACCTTCGCCTACAGGCCACCAAGTGTGGCGCCGCTTCTCAGGCCGGCATTGCCGGGCGAGGGTGTCTGGCGGGCCACACGCCGCGGCTTTGAGGCGGAACCTCCTGTACTTCTCACCACGCTGCGAAACCAGCCGGAATACCCGCGCGTGGTGGCGGGACTCGCGTGGATAGACACCAGCCGCGTGACCGTCACGCTCAACCCGGGCCGCCTCGAGCCCTCCGTGTCCCTGTCGCGGGGAACGATGGACGTGCCACGGCCCCACCGCGGCAGGTTGCTCGCGACCTTCAACAGCGGCTTCAAGCTGAGCGACTCTCGCGGCGGCTTTGTCCTCGGCGGGCACACCTATGCGGCGATGCGCAACGGCCAGGCCACCCTCGTCGGCTATACCGACGGACGCGTCGATGTGCGTCGCCTGGCGCTACGGGCCGGTCGCTCCCAGCTCGGTGGCGTTCGCCCGCCAGAACCTGCCTCTGATCGCCGACGAAGGACGGCCCGCCCCCAACCTCGCCAACGGGGAATGGGGCGCGACTGTCGGCAACGCCGTGCTGGTATGGCGCTCCGGCATCGGCATCGACAGGCACGGCAACCTGATCTATGCCGCGGGCAACGATCAATCGGCGCAGAGTCTCGCCGACACCCTCATCCACGCCGGAGCTGTGCGCGCGATGGAGCTCGACATCAACTCCTACTGGGTGAGCTTCATAGCCTATGGTGCTCCCGGCGCCGAAGCTCCACGCAACCTGCTGCCTGACATGGAACGTTCGGACACGCGCTACTTGGAACCGGACGACCGGGACTTCTTCGCGGTCTACGCGCGTTAGCGTGCGCTCAGCGTGAGGTGAAGAAGTTCCCGGCATGAAGCCAGGGGCCGAATTCGGGCAGGGACAGGATCGCGAGCACGAGCCCGGCCACGAGTGCGCCGGCGAGCGACAGGATGCGCCCCGCCAGACCGTCTCCGGAGCCGTCCAGTTGCAACTCGCGCATATGGTCGCCGCGCAGTGCCGCCGGCAGCTCGTACAGGTGGCCGAGCACGTGCAGAGCGGTGAAGGCGAGCCAGACGATGAAGCTTGCCTTGTGGACGATCAGCAGCGATCCACGCGAACTCGGCCCGATGAAGAGCAGCGCGACGCCACTTGCAAAGACGACCACCGTGGACGCTATGACGACGGGGGCAATCAGGCGCAGGATGGCCGGGGGTGGGCCCTTGCGACGATACGGGGGGTTACCGGTGTAATAGCGGAAAAACCGGTAGCCGGTGCTCGCCATCTTCAGGACGACAGGCCCGATCAGCAGCATCCCGAGGAACATGTGCACACTCAGCAACGGATGGATCCTGATGATCGTTATGCCCAGGACCGCCAGCAGCACGAAGAGAACGGCGCCTGTCAGCGCCGTCAGCTGCTCGTTGCCGGTGGCCCCTCCCGCGGTCAGGCGCTGCGCTGGGGCTCCCCGTGAAGATGGCGCCTGGCGGGAGCCCGAGTTCCTCGCCGCGGCGCGATGATCGTCCTGTATCGCTCGCGGCGCGGCTCCCGCCTTCCTGTCGATGGCCACGCAGACGAGTCTGCTGTCCGTTGCTAAGGAGCAGATAACCCGCCGGTGAGAACGCTCACATGGTTCTCACGCGGTCTCGCGGGAGCTCAGATCCAGCCCAGCAGCGGTCCAAACAGCAGGCCGGCGATCAGAACGACGGCCGCCAGTGAGCCGACCACCCGCAGCTGTCGCGCTCGACTCGGCATGTCGTACACCCAGAACGCCACCACGTAGAAGGTGAGGTAACCGAACACGATGATCACGGGAAAGCTAGCGACGTTCCACCACCAGTAGTACCAGTGAAATACGCCGTCGGCGTGCAACAGCAGCTCGACGGCCACTGATACCAGGGAGAGCCCGATCGCGACCGCCCAGCGATTCGGGATACCGAGGAGTCGCACACGGCGATCGGCCGGCAGCAGCTTGGTGAAGATCACGCCGTTGATCGCGAAGAAGAGAGAGATCTCGACGTTCAGGCCGATCAATATCACGAAGCTGCTTCTGCCGGTTACTGTCCACAGTGCCGCATGACCGTTGAAGTGAAGAACCAGCGCGTTGATGATCTCGTTGACCCAGTCCATCAGCCAGAATGCGATGCCGGCCAGGATGGCACTCCAGTTTGACCGCTCGATCTCGACCGCGTAGACGTAGACGACGAGCGCAAGCAGCGTTACCGTCGACCAGTCGAACAGGCCAGGGGCGCGCAGCAGCTGCTCGGCTTGACGCGTGAACGGCGTAACGGTCGACACGGCCATCGGCAGTATGACGTCCAAGCTTCGAGGTGGTTGCGCCGAGACGTGGGCTCCGACCCCGCGCCGACCCCCGGGTGCGACCACCCTGCGACCCCGGAGCCCGCCCTGCGACCCCGAGCCCGCCCTGCGACCCCTAGTCCGCGCTGCGACCCCGAGCCCGCGCTACAGCGCCAGGGCGCGCTCGACGATCGCCGCTCCGTCGACGCCGCGCGGCAGATCACCGAATGCGAGGCCCCGCTCCCCGAGGCGTCCGGCGCAGAACGCGTCGGATACGGCCGGCGGCCCGTGACGTAGGAGCAGGCTGGCCTGCAGCGCCAGTGCCATGTCCTCGACGAGACGGCGAGCGCTCCAGGCGCCCATCGCGGGGTCTGCCGCCAGCGCGGCGAGGCCCTCGCGCACACGCAGCATGTGCGCATCGAAGTGGGGATTTGCGCCGGCGCAAGGTCGCACTGCGCCAGGAACGCCGGCCCTCCCTCGGGCTCGCGGTCCAGTGCACGCAGCACGTCGAGCGCGATCACGTTGCCCGAGCCCTCCCAGACGGTGCCGATCTGGATGTCGCGGTAGAACTGCGCCATCGGCGCCTCCTCGACGTAGCCGTTGCCGCCGAGACACTCGAGCGCCTCCGCCGCCAGCGGAGCCCCGCGCTTGCAGACCCAGTACTTCATGACCGCGAGCGCGAGACGACGGAAGGCGACCTCGTCGGGAGTCATCCGAGTCAAAGGCGCGCGCGATCCGCAGTGCCGACACGGTCGCGGCCTCGGACTCGAGCGCGATGTCGGCGAGTACGTTCACCATCGCCGGCTGCTCGGCGAGCGTTGCACCGAACGCCGCGCGGTGACGCGCGTGCCAGATCGCCTCGGCGACGACGCGGCGCATCATGCCCGCGACGGCCGTGAGCGTGTCGAGTCGCGTCCAGATCAGCTGCTCGACCATGAAGGCCGTGCCGCGACCCTCTTCGCCCAGGATCCGCGCCGGCAGGTGGTCGTACTCGACCTCCGAGGAGGCCAGACAGCGGCCGCCGAGCTTGTCCTTCAGCCGCTGCAGGCGGAAGCCAGGATCCGGCCGCTGCGCGACGAAGCAGGTGATGCCTGCCTCGGTCTGGGCGAGCGTGAAGAAGACCTCGAAGATCGGGTGAGTGCAGAACCACTTGTGGCCGGTCAACTCGAACCATCCCTCGCCGATCGGCTCGGCGATCGTCGAGTTCGCGCGCAGATCCGAGCCACCCTGCTTCTCGGTCATGACCATCCCCGCCTGGGCGAAGGCGCCGTAGTCGGGCAGGGTCAGGCGCTCCTCCCACTCGCCCGCGAGCGCCACATCCTGGCGCATCGTCGGGACGGCAGCGTAGTTGATGGACATCGGGCAGCACGGACCGGTGTCGAGCTGATTGAACAGGTGGAACAGCCCTGCCCGCACCACATGGGCGCCCGCTCGCGGCTCGCGCCAAGGCAAGCGAGTTGATCTCGCGCTCGACTCCCAGGCGCAGCATCCAGTGCATCGAGGGGTCGTACTCCACTCTCGTCGACGCGGTTGCCGTAGCGGTCGTGCGTCTTGAGCACGGGGATGTTGCGCTGCGCGCGCCTGGCGTGAGCGAGTGCCTCGGCCGAGGCGATCGACGGCGCCGAAATCGCGAAGCCGATCCAGGCCCCATTCCCCGCCGTCGCGAATCAGCGCTTGGCGCAGCACCGGGTCCGCCTCGAACGCGTTGTAGTCGACCAGCGGCGGCGGCTGGTTGAGAACCTCATGCGTTACTGCTCGACGGGTCCGTTCCGTGGTGGACATCATCTGCTCCCTCGGCGGGTTCGCTGCTCGGTGAGCGTAGCGCGCAGGCGCGCAAGAACATGCGCTAATCGTTTGCGCTCAGCACGTTCAGCAGGTCCGCAAAACGCTCGCGCGCCTCTTCACGGCGCGTCGGCAGGTGTTCGGTGGGGACCTCGTCGGCCGGCGGTCCATAGCCTTGCAGGATGCGCCGGGCAACGGTCTGGCGATGAACCTCGTCGGGCCCGTCGTAGATCCGGGCCGCGCGGGCGAAGCGATACATCTGCTCGAGCGGCAGGTCGCTGGAGTAGCCCAGTGAGCCATGCACCTGCAGCGCGCGATCGATCACATCGTGAAGGACCCGCGCCCCGTAGAACTTGATCAGCGCGACATCGACGATGGCCGCGCGGGCGCCCTGGGTGTCCATCACCCAGGCCGCGTGCAGAGTCATCAGACGGGCGGCCTGCATCTCCGCGGCGCTGTCGGCGATCCAGTTCTGCACCGTCTGCTTCTCGGCCAGCAGCGAGCCGTGTGCACGACGGTAGGTCGCCCGCTCGCACATCATGTCGAAGGCCCGCCGCGCGACACCGAGCCAGCGCATGCAGTGGTGAATCCGGCCCGGGCCGAGCCGCTGCTGGGCGAGCACAAAGCCTTCGCCCTCCCTTCCGAGCAGCGCGTCGGGCGGAACACGAACGCCCTCGTAGAGGATCTCGGCGTGGCCGCCGTAGGCGCCGAACTGCTCCCATGGATGCTCCATGGTGGGGACGTCCCGGACGATCTCGACGCCCGGGGTATCGCGCGGAACGATGAACATCGAGGCCCGCTGCGAGGGACGTGCATCCGGATCGGTGACGGCCATGACGATGAGGAAGTCGGCGATCGATCCGTTGGAGGAGAACCACTTGTGTCCGTCGATGATCCAGTCCTCGCCGTCGCGCACCGCTCTGGTGCGAAGCTGCGTGGGGTCGGACCCCGGGGTGTCCGGCTCGGTCATGCTGAATGCACTGCGCAGATCGCCAGCGAGCAGTGGATGCAGCCAGCGCTCCGCCTGCTCGGGCGTGCTCGCCATCGCGAGGATCTCGGAATTGCCGGAGTCCGGCGCGGCGTTGCCGAATGCCAGCGGCGCGATCGGCGATGTGCCGAGGATCTCGTGCATGAGTCCCAGGCGGACCTGACCCATGCCCTGCCCGCCCAGGTGCGGCGGCAGGTGCGCGGCCCACAGCCCACGCGACTTGACCTCCCGCTGCAACGGCGCCATCGCCTCGCGCAGCCCGTCCGGTCCAAGTTCGCGCCAGATCGTCTCCAGCGGCAGGATCTCGCTGCGTACGAACTCGGCCATCCAGTCGAGGTGCTCCTGGAACTCGGGCTCGGTCGAGAAGTCCCAGCTCATGAGAGCAGCAGCTCGGCGGCGGCGCGCAGGGTGGCCACGTCGCCGGATATCAACAACGTGGTGACTATCGACTCCCGCCAGCGCTCGAGATCGTCGCGGATCTTCTCGCGCGGGCCGACCAGCGAGAGCTGCTCGATCAGCGTGCTCGGTATCCGTCCCGCAGCCTCGTCCTTGCGCCCCGCGAGATAGAGATCCTGGACTTCGAGTATCTCCTTCTCGTAGCCCATGCGAATCGGCACGTTGGCGTGGAAGTTGGCGCCCTTGGCGCCCATGCCGCCGAAGTAGAGCCCGTAGAAGGGGCGCATGGCGTCGATGGCTGCATCGATGTCATCCGAGACGATGAGCGGCACGGTGGCGGCGATCTCGAAGTCGGCGGCGCTGCGTCGCGCGCCCTCGCGCGCGAATCCCTCCTGCAGGGGGCCGAGGTACAGGTCGGCGTGGTCGGGGGAGAAGAGCATCGCCAGCCAGCCGTCGCACAGCTCGGCGCACATGGCGATGTTCTTGGGACCCTCGGCGCCGAGGAAGATCGGGATCTCCTCGCGCAGCGGATGGATCGAGGACTTCAAGGGCTTGGCCAGCCCGGTGCCGTCCGGCAGCGGCAGCGGATAGTAGGGCCCGTCGTTCGTGACCGGTCCGCGCCGCGCCCAGATATCGCGCAGGATCTTGATGTACTCGCGAGTGCGCGCCAGCGGCTTGGCAAAGGGCCGGCCGTACCATCCCTCTACAACCTGCGGCCCCGACGCGCCCAGGCCGAGGATGAAGCGCCCATTTGAGAGGTGATCCATGGTCATCGCCGCCATCGCGGTCGCGGCCGGCTGGCGGGCGGAGATCTGCACGATCGCGGTGCCAAGCCTCATGCGTTCGGTTGAGGCTCCCCACCACGCGAGAGGAGTCAGGCAATCCGAGCCATAGGCCTCCGCCGTCCACATCGAGTCGAAGCCGAGGCGCTCGGCCTCGGCGATCGTGTCGGCGATTCGCGGTGGGGGTCCTCCGGCCCAATAGCCGGTGTTGAGCCCCAGCTTGAGCCCTCCAGACACGGCCACATCCTTTCACAACCTCGACGCGCGGCTAGCTTTCGAGTAGCTAGCGGGTGACGGCTATGGCCGGTTCTCCTGGGCCCAATGAACGATGGCGCCCGAGCCGACGACCGTGTCGCCGCCATCGAGGAGGAGGATCGGCACACTCCGCTGGCCGCTGAGCTGCTCGATCTCGGCTCGATCTCGTGCCCGGGTCGGCCAGGTCCAGAACTTCGAGTCCCCCCCCTTGACCTTCTTCAGCTCATATCCATGGCCGGCATCGTCGAGCGCCTTGGCGGCGCGTCCGCACGGATGCGCAATCGGTGCAGGCAGTCCGCCGAAGGCCTTGCCGTCGCTACACGTGTAGAGCACCACGGCGCAACTCTATTGGATCCCGTGAGGGCGACGGCTGGAATCTCCAGATCGGCGTCGCGCCGCTCTTCGTGCGCCGGCCCTGCGCACCCAGGCGCTGAGGACCTCCTCACCCCAGGGGCTCTTGAAGCGGACCCGAGCGGCGAGCGTCATGTGCGCCGGGGGCCGCGTGCCGTCGGCGAGATAGGCGATCCACTGCACCGGTCGGTTGTACTGCTCGTAGTAGGGCCCGAGTCGCGGAAACGAGCCCTGGGCCAGGACGCGGTCGCCGTGGCGGACGAGCAGAAAGCGGATCGCGGGCTCCATCGGCTGCGTGCCGAGGTCCAGCGGTCCGAGGTGGTAGGCGATGGCCAGGCGTGGCGGGATCATGCGCTCGATGCCCGCCGCGGCCCGGCGGACCCACCGGTACTCGTAGACGTGCGAGTCCGGCTTGGCGGTGGCGGCGACGGTGTCGCCCACCGCGACGATCGCCGCAAGGCTTGCCAGCGACGCGATCGCGAGCGCGACGAGCCGCGTCCATGACCCCAGCGCCTCCCGCCTCGCGGGCACCCGCCGCCGCAACGCCCGCAGCCCCGGTCTCGCCACTGCCGCGAGCCCGAGCCACAGCGCCCACGCGAGCATCAGCCATACCCACAGGCCGACCTCCGACCCCCACCACATCGTGTAGCCGAGCGTTTCCGCGAGCAGCCGCGCCGAGGGGTTGGAGGCCGCCTCAAGCCCGATCGCCGCGCACAGCCCGAGCCCGATGAGGGCAGCGGCGGCCAGGTCCCAGCGCCCGCGCAGTGCGCCGATCGACCCCGCCAGCGCCAGCGCCGCGAGGATCGCGAGCGTCGAGTTCACGGCGGCGCTGCTCGGCGTTGCCAGTACGTCGTACTTGCGCTCCCACTCGGACGCGGGCACGTACAGCCACCACGGGCGGATCTCGACCGAGCGCACCACGGCGTGCCAGCCGACGCTCGCACCGAGCGTCGCGCCGTGGTGCTCGGCGGTGCGGACGATCATCGAGAGGTTCCCCGGCTTGTTCTCGATCTGGTCGATGACCGGCTCGGTCCAGCAGGCGGCAGCGACGAGGAGCGCCGCGAGCGCCCACGGCCACACCCGCGGCGCCGGCCGTCGCGCTGGCTCCGCGGCGGGTCGCGCGGCCGGCCCCGGCGGCCGCGGCTGCGACTGCGACTGCGCGTTGGGCTTCTTTCGGCGGGTCGACTCTCCGCGCCGGCGCACGAGCCATCTGAGCAGCAGACCGCCGAAGCCGACCGTGAGCAGCACGGCCGTGGGCGCCGCGTACATCAGGTGCGTCTGCGTGACGTAGCTTGCGACGAGCACGGCCAGCGGCAACAGCCGGTAGTCCCCGCACGCGAGCGACCAGCCAAGGAAGATCAAGAGCAGGAACGGGAACAGGCCGGCCGCCGGGTTCCACACGTCGTGCATTGCCTCGGTGGGAAGCGACTGGCACATCAGCGCGATGCCGATGGCAGTCGCGAACATCAGGATCAGACCCCCGCGGCGCCGGGCCAGCGCGACACAGCCGATGATCGCGAGGGTGTTGACGGCGCCCATGGCCACCGCGAGGCTCGTCACGCTGCCGAAGCGCGCCGGCCACGCCAACAGCCAGTAGAGCATCGGGCCGGGACTGTGCATGACCTGTCCGTGGATCACCAGGCCGGCCTCCGAGTACTGACCGACCAGCGGCGTGTGCGAGGTCAGCACGTCCCAGCCGCGCGTGGCGATGATCCCGTCATCCCCTGCCGGAACCCATTCCGCGTGCACCGCCTTGACGGTCGAGTGGATCACGGGGATCGCAGCGGCGAGACCCGCAGCGAGGCACGGCAGCCACCACCACAATGCGGCTCCCACCCTTGCCGCGAGCCTGCGCAAATCGACGCGCGGCACGCGCACGCCCGTGGGACGTGCCGCTCGTGGCAATGTGTCGCCGACGCCGGATGCACTCGCGCCCGAGGCGACGAGGGGCGTCTCGGATTCGCCGGCTTGGCCTCTCATGCGAGCGGGTCCCCCCGCGGCGGCACCTCGTTGGAGCGACGTGCGATCGGCTCCGTCGAGACGGCTCCCGCACACATATCGTGAGTCTACGTCGTCAGGAGTCGCCGATCCGGGTGCTCATGCGAGTGCGCGTGAGCCAGGCAGGAAACTGGCGATAGCATCGGCCACAAGCTCGCCGAGCTGTTCGGCATCGACCATGCCATTGTTGCTCATGACCACCTTCAGCCTCGCCGACATCCCTGACATGACCGGCCGGACGGTGATCATTACCGGCGCCAACAGCGGCATCGGCCGCGCCGCCGCCCGCGCGCTCGCGGGCGCCCACGCCCGCGTCGTGCTCGCCGTGCGCAACCCCGACAAGGGCCGGGCGGCCGCCGCGACGATGCCCGGTGAAACCGAGATACGCGAGTTGGACCTCGCGAGCCTGGCCTCCGTGCACGCGTTCGCAGCGGCGTGGGAGGGCGACATCGAGGTGCTCATCAACAACGCCGGCGTCATGGTGCCGCCCCTGAGTCGAACCGCCGACGGCTTCGAGCTGCAGTTCGGGACCAATCACCTCGGCCACTTTGCGTTGACCAACCTTCTGCTCGACGAGCACCTCAGCGGCCGTGTGGTGAGCGTGTCCTCGACTGCGCACCGGTTCGGCAGCATCGACTTCGACGACCTCAACTGGGAGCGCAGGCGGTACTGGGCGTGGTGCGCCTACGGGCAATCCAAGCTCGCCAATCTGCTGTTCACAGCCGAGCTGCAGCGGCGGCTGACCGCCGCAGGGTCCGCCGTTCTGGCCACCGCTGCCCACCCGGGCTACGCGGCGACCAACCTGCAGTTCCACAGCCAGCACCGCGCGATGGACCTCCTCAGCGTCGTCGGCAACCGCCTCTTCGCCCAGGACGAGGACGGCGGTGCGCTGCCGACTCTCTACGCTGCGCTCGCCGAGTTTCCCGGCAACAGCTTCGCCGGCCCCGGCGGCTTCCTCGAGCAGCGCGGCGCGCCCAAGCTCGTGGGTCGTGCCCATGCCGCGGAGGACATCGAAGTGGCTCGGCGCCTCTGGGAGATCTCCGAGGAGCTGACCGGCGTGTGTTTCCCGCTCGGCGCCACGCCTCCGGCGACGCCGGAGGACTGAAGCGCGGCTGCGGCGCCCATCTGAGCGGCCTCATGACAGGCCTCGTTTCAGTCGAGAGACTCGACGATCAGCGGGAAGACGTCGCGGTGCGCCTCGCGGCCAAGGAAGGCGTCGAGGTGGGTGTAGCCGCGAAGCAGCTGCAAGCGATGACGTCCGTGTGATAGCGCGTCGAAGTAGGCAAATGTCCGCTGCTGGGAGGCCGCGAGGAAGCATTTGTTGTTACTGCCGGCAAAGAGGGCCACTGCGCCGGCTACGAAGGCGACAGCGAACGCGAGCAGGAGGCCGCGTCCGGCAGCGAACAGCATCCCCGCCGACGCGCGAGGGCTGATTATCGGACGAGACTAACCGAGGGCCGCGACCTTAGAGATGGCGAGACTCGGAATCGAACCGAGGACACCACGATTTTCAGGGACACGTAAATCAAGGTCGAAATGTCATAAGAGTCCTGCAAACGGGCAGATTGACAATTCGACACAGGGACCAGGGATACCCGTGGTTGCCGTTGGTTACGTGCGGATTCAGGACCTGGGGGTCGCGCCAGGTCCTTTATCGGCGCCCTCGTTGCGACCGCGCTCTCCCGATCCCCGCCGTCAGCCCTCGAGCACGGTCAGGTCGAGATCAGCGAGGCGCTCGGGGTCGGCCAGGATGTCCATCTCGGCGATCTTGGCGCCGCGGACCGTGCAGGCCATGACCGAGAACGGCTTGCCGTCCCTGGTCGCCACGAGCCCCGCCGCGCCGTTGATGAGCGCCGGCTGGTAGTCGAGACCGGGCCGCGAGAAGCTGCGCGCCCGGCTGGCCACGGCCTCCGCGCCGCGGACTTCCCTCGACAGGCGGGATATTGCGCCGGCGTCGGCCCTGAGCACTACGTCGGGGTCGAGCACCGCCACGAGCGCGTCGAAGTCGCCTTCGCGCGCGGCGGCAAGGAAGGCGTCGATGACCTCCCTCTGCCTGCCTAGATCGGCGTCCGGCGGCGGAGCGGCGCCAGAGACGTGACGGCGGGCGCGGCTTGCGAGCTGCCGCACGGCCTCCGGCGAGCGATCGAGTATCGATGCGACCTCGTCGAAAGGCACCGAGAACGTGTCGTGCAGCACGAACGCCAGCCGCTCGGCGGGGGTCAGCGTTTCGAGCACGACGAGGAGCGCGAGGCCGACCGAGTCGGCAAGCAGCGCCTCGTGCTCGGGGTCGGTGCCCTCCGCACGATCGATGATGGGGTCGGGCACGTGCGGCCCCAATGGCTCCTCGCGCCGAGTGCGCCGCGCGCGCAGCATGTTCAAAGACACGCGAGCCACGACGGTCGTGAGCCAGCCGCCGAGGTTCTCGATCTCGCCGGCGTCCGAGCGGCTGAGCCGCAACCACGCGTCCTGGACTGCGTCGTCGGCCTCGCTCAGCGAGCCGAGCATGCGGTAGGCCACCGCCCGCAGATGGGTGCGGTGCTCCTCGAAGCGCTGCGCCAGCCATTGCTGATCGTTCATCGGCGGCGCTTCTTCGTCGTCGTGTGCGCTCACGCCACTATGACCCCCGGGCGGTTGCCGATGTGACAAACGGCGCGGCAGCTCGTTTCCCGCGGATCCACCACGGGAAGCCGGGGCTGTCCGCGGGGAGCGCCACCCCACCTCAGCCCGTCACGTTCCTCGCGCTCCCTCGGGCGCACGAGCTCGCGGAGCGCTCGCGAGTCCGGGCTGTGTCTCCCCCTCACCTGGCTATAGGTAGTCATGGTGGTCAAGGCGCTTGCGCTGCGGAGTCACGCTGAAGGTGTCCGACGCCACTAGCTACGACATGGTCGTCGGACAACCTCGTGGTTCTCGCAGGAACTACACCTCGCCTGCCGCGTGACTCGCCTTCGCGGCCGCACGAGGCTCTTCCGCGTCTGTGAGTGCGATCGTCGAGTAGGCGGCCGCGAACCCCGTACGCCAGCTGGCGTAGCGTGGCGTGAAGCCGAGCTCGCGCTTGGCCTTCGCATTGGAGGCCCCGCGGGCCTCTGTCCCCATCACGACCATAGCCTCGCCAGCGAAGAGCCGTGCCAGCCACGTCGAGAAGGTGCGGGGCGGCTTGGCGCCAAGTGCCCGCAGGTCGCACGGAACCGCATCCGCGTCAGGGGTCTAGAGGCCATCGGCGGCACACCCATCATCGACATCAAGCCGGTGATCTACCCGGGCGAGCGTTAGGCACGTTCGGCCTGGCCGGCGTTTCTGCATGGGCCGCAGAGCGAGCGTGCGGTCGACGCCTACTCGTACTCCTCCTCATCGGTCGTCCGCAGCGAGCGTCAGCGAGGACTAAGCTAAGTTCAGACGCTCGCTCAGCCGCGAGAGCGGGCGCGATGCGCCTCCCCTCCTCTTGGCGAGTTGCGGGTCGCTTGGGTTGCGCCCCGCGACACCTGCTTCGTGGTAACTGCGGTACTCAGCTCCGACCGTCGATACGCTTCCGAGATCGTTCGGCTGGGGTGGTCGTAGTTCTCCCGCATGGGTGTGCGGATAGCTGCGGATCCGGTGGGGCGGGCGGAGCGCGAGCCTCGGTGCTGTGTTTGAAGTTCGACCATGCTCGCGGGTGGTGCGCAGGTCTCGGTGAAGATCGCGGCCGGCATCGCCACGGTGCTCGCTGTGATCTGCGCAGCGGGTTCCTCCGCGCTTGCTGCTGGTTCGCGTGCCGTGTCGGTGTCGCGCAACATGGTGGTCGTGACGACCACGGCCGATGTCGTCAACGGCAAGACGTCTTCGATCGCCGCGCTGAACCGGAAGCCTGGTCGGGACGGGATCTCGTTGCGCGAGGCACTGCTGGCCGCTGACAACACCCGCGGCTCAGCGACCGTGTACATCTTGTTCAGCCCTCGCTTGAACGGCAAGACGATCGAGGTCCTGCTCAGAGCTGCCGCCGATCCACCGCGACCACCTGGTGCTGGAGGGGATCGCACCAAACGGGTCGCCCGCGAGGGTCACGCTCGACGGACAGCGAGCGCAGATGAACAAGCTGGGGGAGCTGTTGTTGGTTCAGGCATCCGAGGTCACCGTTCGCTGGCTTCGCTTCACCGGCGTGGACCCGAGGCGCAATCTCGCCACACAGGTTGCGGCGGTGCAGGTGGGGCAAGGACGGATCGCGCAGGCGTTCACGCCCAAGTGGATCGCGAACGTGCAGATCGTCGATGACGTGTTCGACAACAGCGGCTTCGACTTTCCCTACACGGATCGGGCGCGGGGGGAATACCGGGTTGCTCGCGGATGGGTTGATGTTCGAGGGCGTGAATACGCACATCAGCGGGGTCACGATCGCGCGGAACACGTTCCGGCACTTCAACCCCGATGCGGTCGGCGTGCAGGAGGACAGCAGCGGCGACACGGGGAACGGCGTCGTGATCGAGGACAACACGTTCGCGGGGAACGAGATACCGATCGAGCTGGGCATTGCAGGCAACGCGTCACGCCTGACAGGGACGCAGATCATTGGGAACACGATCACCCCTAACAGCACTACCACGACCGTTACCGGCACCGGTGGTAGCGGCATCAGCATCGACTCGAACGCGAGGAACGGAACGATCGACCAGACGCTGATCGAGGACAATGCGATCTCGGGACCTGCGACCCTGCTCCTTATCCAAGCCGCAGCCACCGTCCCGCCGCTGAGCGGCGCAGGCGATGTGATCTCGAACACGCAGATCATCAACAACGTGCTCAACCCCACCGCCACTGGCGCCGGAGGCATCGGCCTGATTGGTGGTGACAGCACCACCTCGCCGCCCAGTCGCATATCCGGAGTCACGATCGAGAACGACACCATCGTCAACGACCAGGGAAACGCGGGTCTTTTTCACTCGGTCCCGAACAAACCCGGCGCGAGCGGCAACCAGATCACCGACGTCACCGTCCGCAACTCGATCCTCTACGAGCCGGTCGGCATACCCATCTTTGTGACTTCGTGTGCCGGTAGCCAACCTAGCCCCGGACGTGCTCACGAACTCGCTGATCAGCGGCATCGGCTGGGCTGGCACGAACGGCAACATCAACAGCGACCCGCTCTTCGTCAACGCACCCGCTGGCTGACTACCACCTCACAGCGGGCAGTCCCGCAATCAACGCCGGCACCACGATCGGCGCACCCAGCTACGATCTCGACGGAGCTCGGCGTGACGCCCAGCCCGACATCGGCGCGTTCGAGTTCGGCGCGACGCCTCTGCCTCTGCTCACGGTGACGGCCGAGCAACTCGGCGGCAGCGGCACGGTCACGAGCAACCCCGCGGGCATCAACTGCGGAACCGAATGCAGCGCCCGCTTCGACCCCGGCACCACCGTCACGCTCACCGCAAAACCAGACCGAGGATCCAAGTTCCTTGGCTGGAGCCGGCCATGCTCCAGGAAGACCCGCTGCACAGTCAGCCTCACAAGCGCCCAATCAGTCACGGCTCGCTTCGCACCCTAGCCCTCTAAACGCCGATAGCGCAGAACTCCACAGACCGGGCGCACGCCCCGGCCGCTGGAGCCCAAGACCTGCAATCGACCCGAGTCGGCCTCCTGGCGTTCGGACTCGCGCACCCCGGATTGCGCGGACACCAGTGCTGGGTCCCAGGCTGCGGAGTGTTTGAGATTCGATCGCACGGGAAGCGACGAAGTGCCGCATTCGGACGAAAAGCAGGAGCATCCAAGCCGAGCCTTCGAATCGAGGACTCCGAGGTCCGTAGAAGCCGGCATCGGGTCCGCGGCTTTCGCGCGATGCGGTGAGTCCGTGGCGGCGCGATGATCGCCTCGAAGGAGGTTTCCATCGTGTCCGCTTCGCCTTCGAAGGGCGTACGCGTGGCTGCTGGCATCGTGTGCGCCGTGTTCGCCGCGTTCGCGCTCATCCACCTGCTCTGGGCCGCAGGGAACACCTGGGGGCTCAAGGCGGTGTCGGGCGGGGGACCGACCAACGCGAGTATCGGCCTGACTGTCGTCTCGCTTGCCGCGGCCGCGGTCGCCACTGGGGCGATCATCGTCACGGTCGGTCGCGTCGGCTGGCGCAAGACACGACTCTCGGATCGCATGCTGCACATCGGCGCCTGGCTCGCGTTCGCGTGGCCCGCGATCGGGACCCTGAACCCGTTGAGCACTTGGGGACAGCGGGCAGTCTCGCTGCCGCTGGCGATCGCCGCGCTCGTGGTCGCGCGGTCGCACCCGCGGCCGCACGCGGGCGAAGCGCCACCCCCTCCGCGCACACCCGTCACTCGCTAAACATTCCCGACCCCCACTTCCGTGGAGGGCCACGCACGGCTCATCGCTTCACCGTCTGGCAGCCGTCTGGGAGGCATTGCAGCCAACTGCGCCTAGGCGATTTCGTTGAGGGGCTGGGCACGCCTGACTCCTCTGGGCCCGCTTTCATTCCGCCGCGTGGCTTCGTCACGCTCCGGTCCAATACTCGCTTCGCGCGGACAGGAGGGCGGCGGGCCGCGTGAGGGGAAGCGGCCCGGTTGTGCCCATGTGTGTTTCTACCTGCCAACGAGGCCAGCCGAAGCTGAGATCACGGGCGCGGGTCTGGAGTGGACGGTAGCGATGATCTCGGAGCTATCGATTCCTTACAGGTAGATCGACGTGATCCCGAGGTTGGCATGGCCAAGTTGGCGCTGGATGACCACCAGCGGGACGCCTTCGTGCGCCATCTCGATTGCGTGCGCGTGACGCAGCTGGTGCGGGGCGAACCGGCGACGGACATCGGCGCGAGCGGCAGTTCGTCGGAGTTGCTTTCGAGTGGCTGAGGGCTCCCAATGCCTTCCGGCAGTAGCGCCGTGGATGACGCAAAGGAGAGCTCCCACCGGGAGATCGGCTCTGATCTCGAGCCATGGCTGCAACTGATCCCAGGCCCAGCGGTCCATTCCGACCTCGCGGCGCTTCCCGCCCTTGCCTCGTCGTACCAGGACGGCACCGCGCAAACGGTCAAGATCGGTTTCGGCAAGATCCAATGCCTCCCCGATCCGCAGCCCGGCGCGCCAGAGCAGCACGATCAGCGCCCGTAGGCGCGCGCCGTCTGGCTGATCGCCGGCCACCCGCATCACAGCGACTATCTCCTCGATCGTGGGCGGATCGGCCGGAGGCCCTTGTTGCGCGGGGCTCGCCCCTGGTGGTACCCGGGCATCGTGGCTGGCGAGCGGCGATGACCAGCAGCATCCAGCGATACCAATTCCATGTCCTCTCCTCCTTTAGTTGTTGATCGGACGTCGCCGATCGTCGCCGTTGCCGCCAGCTCGCTGCGTTATCTGGCGGAGAGGACCCGAGCGGATCTTTTCGTACTACAATAAGCACGTGGAGATTCACGACTCGGCGCGCAGGCATGGCGTCGCCGACGAGGACATCGTTCACGCAATCGAACATGCGCTCGCGATCGAAGATGCTGGAGAAGACCCCGACCGTTGGCTGCTCATCGGCGCGGACACCGCAGCCAACCTGCTCGAGGTGGTCGTCCTGGTCACGGCGGAAGGCGCACAGATCGTGATCCACGCGATGCCGATGCGTGACAAGTACGCGAGGCTGCTCGAACCATGAGTGAACCAACCATCCGCGGTCACACGAACTCGGGGCGTCCGATCACCGATCAGGACATCGAAAACCTCGCCGCTGAAGCGCAGGCTGGCTACGACGTGGAGACGCTGATCGCCCGACGCAACAAGCGCGGCCGGCCAACTATCGGCAACGCCCCATCCAGCGTGGAGTCAGTCCGCCTAGACCCTGAGCTCCGACGCCAGCTGATCGAGCGGGCCGAGGCCGAGGGCACCACCACGTCTGAGCTGATCCGGGAAGCGCTCCGCCGCTACCTCCGAGCAGCCTGACCAGCCACGGACCCTCGGCTGGCGAATACGAGGGCTCCACCCCGCACGCAAGACACACCCGCATCCGCGGCGTCGCGCTACTCAGGGCGGCCTTGGTCGGCGCGCCCGAGATCGTTCCCAAGGAGCGGCGATCGATGTGCTGGGTCGCGCTGGGGTTAGGCCTGGTCAGGTCATCGTCGCGCGGCGAAGCAGGTCGTCGATCAACGCGCCGCAGCGCTCAGGGTCGTCGAGGAAAGGGGCGTGGCGCCCTGGGATGACCTCGAGGCGCGCGTCCGGTAGGAGCGCGCACGCGCGTCGGCCGATCTCTGGGCCGCCGTAGGGGTCCTCGTCGCCCCAGATCATCAGCACCGGCACCGTGAGCTGCCGCAGTTCGGCCTCTGAGAGGAAGTTCTCGGGGCGGGGCCGGCCGAGCCGCATGGCGAGCCACATGTGGCTGAGCATCGCCGTCCGAAAGCCGGGCTGGCGCATCCCCTCGTGGGCGACCTCGAAGAATCCGTCAGGCGCTCGCTCTGCGGCGCGAGGGCCGATGACCCCGCGGGCCCCCGACCGGCGTGTCGTCGCGACGTTCGGCGAGCGGATCCGCGCGGCGAGCTGGCGCAGCCCGGGTGTGGAGAGCGCGGCGAAGAACGGGTCGCCGTGCATGCCGGGCAGCGCGACCGCGGGGACCCCGAGCGACGCCACGGCGGCAACGCGGTCCGGCGCGTCGAGGGCCAGGCAGAGCCCCCACATCCCGCCCAGCGAGGTGCCGACGATCGGCACCCGCTCGAGGCCGAGCGCGTCCAGCAGCGAGGTGAGCTGGGCAACCGCGTGCGCTCGCAGCGGTCGGCCGCTGTAGTCGAAGGCGTCGCTGAGGCCGAACCCGGGGAGGTCGAAGGCGATCAGACGGCGCGTTCCCAGATACGGCATCAGCGGAGCCCACGTCGAAGCGCTCATGCCACTACCGTGCACGAGGACGAGCGGCGGGCCATCGCCCGTCTCCAGGACACGTACCGCGACCGGCGGATCAGCCAGACGCACGCGGCGGCTTGTGACCTGCACGCCACACGCAGCAAACAGCCGGCGCTCGGCCTGCTCGAACGCCACGGTTGCTTGATCGCTTGCACGCTGAGGCACGGCTCGGTCCCTCCGTCGTCGTTGTTGGTGCTGAGATGATCCCGCGTCATGGACCGCTTCGGCCTCGCGCATCGAATCAGCCGCAAGCAGGACCTGCTGCTTGACCGTCTGCGGGACCGGCGCCTGTATGTGAGGCTCGGGGCCCGACTGGGGTGCGGTCGGTGTACCTCGAGCTGACACCCACACGCCTTAACCGCGCCTGATGTCGCTCCGCGCGGGCCGCGCTCGCCGGCACGACCTACTCGACGCGGGGCGCGACGCGCGAAGCTGCTCGCCCTTAAGAGCGGTCGCGGACACGAAGACCCGCTATCGGCCCGCCTCGGCACTCAGCGATGATCATTCGCGAGTCGCACCTGGCGCGGCCAGCGGGAACGGGGGCGGACCTGCTTTCGTGCCCGCGGAGGTGTCCGTGACGACCCACGCGGAGACTCGGATCGCGCGGAAAGCAGGAGAGCCGGCGCCTTTCGATCGGACCGGGCCGAGCGCTGCCGGGACGCGTTGTGCTCCTGGCGAAATGGCGGACTGAGCCCAGCTGACTGACAGCGACCTGCTTTGACCTCGGCGCTGCGCTACCGCGTCTGGTTCAGAGCTGGTTACTCAGGTCGCGTGGACTCGCCCGTTCTCACCGAGCTGGAACCCAGGCAGGCCGAACTGCTCCAGCTTGCCCGGGATCACGGTCCGTGGCTGCTCGGACGACTCGACGTCGTCGGGGGTCATGGTCATTGCCTGGAGGAGTCCGCTCCAGTCCGCGATGGCCTCGCGCCGCCCGTCGTCGTGGTTGATCGAGGCGATCAGCCCGAACACAAACGGAGAGCGCGGGTTGGTGCAGACCCACCAGTTGCTCACTTCGATGTCGATCCGCGGAACTCGACGCGGCACAAACCCGTAGACGTCCGACCAGCCGTCCGGGCCGCGCGTTTGCAGCACGAGCTCGGAACCGTCCTCGACGACGCGGTAGTTCCAGCCCGACTGCTCGTGCACCGTGTCCGGGTCCGGGCCGAACGGGATCGGATCGAGCAGCGTGCCGAGGCCGAAGCCAACATCCGCATGCCATTTCTTGCCATCGCCGTCGGTGACCCGCAGCACGAGGTGTGTGGTGGGGCGTGCCTCACGGGGCGCGCCGCCGACGCGAACGCGCGCGAGCATCGGCTCGACCTGCAGGCCGAGGTGCTCGAGCGCGGAGGCAAGCAGCAGATTGTGCTCAAAGCAGTAGCCGCCGCGCCGCTCTGCGACCATCTTGCGCTCGAGGTCCTGCTGCTCGAGCGAGACTGGGATCCCCTGGTGCGAATCGAGATTCTCGAACGGGATCGACGTGGCGTGCGCGCGGTGGATCTCCTGCCAGGTCGGCGAATCGGCCCCCGCAAGACCGATCCGCTCCAGATAGGCGTGGAAGTCGAACATCGGCGCTTGCACCCTATCCCGGCCGAGACTCGCTCCGCAAGGGTCGGCGCGAATCGCACCTGTGCCAAGCCCGCAGGAACAGCGCCGCGCTTGATGACTAGACAGAACGGCAGATGGCGGCGACCAGCCACTCCTGCTTCGACGGTGCGACAAGCATCTCCTCGACGCCCACGAACGTCCTCGCTTCGCGCGGGAAAGGGGAGCCGAGGCGGGGCTGCCCAGCAGGGTCGGCGCCGTTGAGAACTGCGACACCCTGTTAGCGCGAGGCCTGTCGGATCTCCCCGAGACGCGCCCCGATCAGTTTCTTCACGATCGGTTTCGGCAGTGGGCGGTCGACAGGGAAGTGGAGGGCACTCTTGGTCATCGTGTAGCCCTTGAGCTCATCGGCAAGCGGCGCAAGGACGGAGCCGCTGAATGGCAAGTAACTGAGGTGATCCTTGAACGCGGCAAAGCCGGCAACCGTCTTACCCCGTACGCCGAAGGCGGGAACACGGTACGAGATCACCTGTTCGGCGTCCGGAACGATCTCAAGAATGGTGCGGCGCAATGCCTGAAGCGTGGTGCGCTTCGGCTCCTCGACACCACGCAGGTACTCGTCAACCTCCTCGGCGGACACCGCTACGCAGTCTACGATGGCTGTCCCGCTCAAGCTAGAGCGCAGCCTCGGCGAGGCGATCCACCTGGCTGACGTCTGAGGAGGCCGGGAAGCAGATGACGTCATCGGCGCCGGCAGCCTCGAAGGCCGCGATGTATCGCCTGACCGTGTCGGCGTCCTTGGCGGCGCCCGCCACGATCTGCTGGGCATACTCGCCGAGGAACGCGTAATAGTCGCCGAGCGATTCGCGGGCCATCCTCTCTGCGTCCTGGCCGAGTGCGAAGTAGAAGAGCGCCATCGTTCGCGGTGTGCCGTCGCGGCCTGCCGCGGTCCAGGCTGCGGTCACCTTGTCGTGGGCTTGCTTAAACATCTCGGGCGTGCCGCCTCCCATCGTCCAGCCGTCGGCATACCTGGCCGCTCGCTGGTGGGCGACATCGGCGCTCCCGCCGATCAGGAGCCCTGGCCGCCCGTTCTGCCGGGGGACCGGCCCGATGCCGCGCTCTCCGCTCCACACCGAGGTCATATCATCGAGCTGCTGTTCGAAGATACGCCCGCGTCGGCTGAAGTCGACGCCACTGGCCTCGAAGTCATCCGGGCGACCACCGACAGCGACGCCCAGGGTGAGGCGCCCGCCCGAGAGGGAGTCGATGGTGGCGGTCTGCTTGGCGAGCAGCGCCGCGTTCGTCCGGATGGGGGCGATGAGAATGTCGGTCACGAGCTCGATCCGCTCGGTCACCGCCGCCGCCGCGGCGAGGGCTATCAATGACTCGTAGCTCGGATATACGAGCCGGTCGATGGTGCCGAGGCTTGCGAAGCCGGCGTGCTCCGCGCGCTGCGCCCAATCGACGATCCCGTCTCGATTGACACCGCGCACCGCGTTTGGGAGCCCGATTCCCACTTTCATCGCGTCTCCTTCCTTTGCATATACGGTTGGTTTGGTGTCCTCCCCGACTCTAGAAGACCTCCCGCCGTGGGCTCGTTTGCTTCTCGAGCATGAGCGCGTCGGCCACCTTGGCGTGATCGACGATGCCGGCCGCCCTCGCGTGTTGCCGGTGACCTACGCAATCCACGAGGGAGCCGTGTGGACGGCAGTTGACAACAAGCCCAAGCGACCCGGGCGCGAGCTGGCGCGTGTCGGCTGGCTTCGTCGAGCGCCCGAACGCCGCCCTGACCGTCGACCGCTACGACGACGACTGGTCCCAGCTCAGGTGGGTCCAGCTCATCGGCGAGGTCGCGGTCCTGGATGGCCCTCCAACGGGTCCGGTGCTCGACGCTCTCGCTCGACGCTATCCCCAATACCGGAATGACCCGCCCCCCGGACCGCACCTTCGGCTCATTTCCGCCCGAGCCGTCTGCTGGCGGGCAGCGTGAAGCAGTGAGATCGCGGGCGAGCGCGAGGGAACGCTGCTGGTGCGGGTGCGGGCCCCGCCGGTGGAGGGTCGGGCCAACAGCGTCGTCTGCATGCTGATCGCCAGGCGCCTGGGGCTCGCAGAAAAGATGGTCAACGTCACCCGGGGCGGGCGCTCGAGGTACAAGCTGGTTCGGATCGAGGGGCTGGAGGCCGCTGAGGTGAGGGACCGGCTGTTCGGGGGTCGCTGACGCGCGCGCGGGGTCGCGGCCGGCCAGATGGCCGCTGTGGGTCGGCCGAGCCCCACGGGCCGATCCGGCCGTCACAAGCCTCCGACTGCATCTTTGGACCGCTGGCCATACCGGCGCGGCCCGTCGCTGCGGACGATGGTCGCGATGGCACTCCGCCCGTTGTCCGCGCAGGAGCTTGCCCGCACGCCGACCCTGTTCGCGAGCTTCATGGGTCGCACGGGCACCGGCCGCAAGACGGTCGGCGAGCTGCTGGAGATCTACCGCGAGCGTTGCGCCCAGCTCGAAGCGACGGAGGACCCCGACGACGATCTGCGAGTCGATCGGCTCATGAGCGACATGGCGAGCGAGATGTGGCGCGACGACCTGGTGATGCGGATCGGCGTGTTCGACGGTGAGGTTCACGTCATCGACGGGACGCACCGCGCCATCGCCTACCTCGCGTGCGCACAGGACGGCGTCAGCACCCAGCGCCTGCCGGCGCTCCACGTCGACTGCTGACGCGCGGCTTCGGGACTGAGTACGGAACCGCCGGCCCAGCCGCTGGCGTGGCAGACGGCGAGACAGACGTACCGGGGACAGCCCCACCTACACCACCGACTGACGGCTCGCCTACCCTCGCCGCAGCTCAGTCGCGTATAGCAAACGGTTGTTTGCTATACAGAACCAGCTAGGACATTAGATTGCACCTGCGCCCAGCGAGCTTTCGGGATGCCCTCAAGGGTGGCGCGGCCGCTTCAGGCGCTCGTCGAGGCTGCGGCCGTCGCGCGGTCGCCCAGCCCAAGCGCCTCGACACACTCAGACGAGTCCCAGTAGATAGCCATACGCACGACCGCACCATCAGCGAAGTCGAGCACGCAGCCACAGGTTTGCGCGACCTCCGCGCCGCTACTCGCGCCCTGGCCGGTGAGCTTGATGCACACCACAAAGCGGTCGCCAAGATCGATCACCGCCTCGGGCGTGTAGTGCGGGCTAAGCCACGCCGTGCGCCAAAGCCGCATCAAATCGAGGTACCCCTGGTGGCCGTGGTAGCCCTCGGCGAACCCGAGCGCTAGCTCTTCTTGGTGTCGGGAACTCGTGACGCTGTGACAAGTTTTGCTTGACATGGTGGCTGAGGAGGAGGGATGATATGTGGCGGGCTCGTATCCGCGTTTCGCCTGGGAAACCGACCCATTGTGGCGCCCAGGGTCAGCTCAACGAGGGCGGGTCCGCGAATGGCGGCCGACAGCCGTGTGCCGTCCGAGTTTTAGTGCGCTCGCCGGCTGGCGGAGTGCGTTTTTGCTTGCCTGCGCGGAGAAGGTTGACCACAAGGGCCGGCTTTGCCGGCCCGACGCTCAGCTGACCACCCGGGAGGGGGCCGGGGGGGGCCTGCCCTTCCCCCGCTAATGGGTCTCCCGTAAACGTTTGACCGGAAACTCGCCCGCGGCGGCGATCAAGGACGCATCTCCCCGATTGTTGGAGGTGGTGATGCGTCCTCCGGATGTGTTCGTGCGTGAGCTCTCGCCTGAGGAGGGCTCGCGTCTGCGCGGCATTTCGCGCAAGGCGAAGTACCAGTCTAAGCGCCAGCGGGCGATGATTCTGCTGGCGTCGGCGACCGGGATGTCGGCGCCTCAGATTGCCGAGTTGGTGCGCAGCGATGAGTCGCATGTGCGCAAGGTGATCCATGCGTTCAACCAGGAGGGGTTCGGCTCGCTGGACCCTGACTACCCGGGCGGGCGCCCCAGGAAGACGACGCCCGAGCAGCGCGAGCGCATCGTCGCGGTCGCGCGCACCCGCCCCGACCACCAGGGCGTCCCGTTGACGCGCTGGTCGCTGCCCAAGCTCGCAGCGCACCTGGCCGGCATGGGCATCGCCATCTCCGAGGAGGCGCTGCGCCAGACGCTGATCAGCGCCGGGCTCTCCCACCAGCGCACGTGCTCGTGGAAGTGGAGCCCGGACCCGGAGTTTCAGGGCAAGGCCGAGCGTGTCCTTATCTGTGCAGGGACCACGTGTCAAGCACGTGATCCGGGTTGACGTGGTTGGTGCTGCGGTTGACTGGCGGAGCGTGCGCACGGTTGATGGTGCAGATGTTGCGCGCGCGGGCGCCCAGCCTTATCTCGGTCCTCGACCCTGCCGTGCGGCGGGCCGGCGACATGATGGTTGATGGGGTGACCCCGCTGGGGGAAGCGTTGCGGCCGCTCTGTCTTTCTGGGCCGTCCACGCGGGCGTGGCGGCAGGACACTGCTGGGAACTGGCCGCGGTGCATCGGCTTGACGAAGGGCTTGGCGCGCACGGATGAGCTCATGCTGGCTGTAGCGCCTCCTCGCCGAGCTCTGCCAGCGTGTGGTAGCTGCGCTTCAGCAGCCTGCGAGCGACCGCCAGACACGCGCGGTTGCCACCGAGCCGCTGCGCGGTCTGCTCGTAGTAGGCGCGGTCGGGCGAGCTCGGACGCCTGGCCACCTGGGCGGCCTCATATAGCGCCCAGCGCAACGCCGGCGGGCCCTGACGGCTCAGATGTCCGGGAGCGCGTCGCTCATCGGATTCGTGGACGGTGATGTCCATCCCGGCGTAGCGGACGGCCTGCCGCGAAGAAGACAATCGCCGGCAGTCCCCGAGCTCGGCGAGGATCGTGACCGCCGTCAGCTCGCCGATCGCGTAATGGGCCATCAGCGCCTTGCACCCCGCCTGCCGGCGCGCATAGGCACGCAGCTCCTTCTCGAGCGGGGCGATCTGCGCCTGCAGAGCGTCGATCATCTGGAGCGCCACCGTGACCTGCTCGCGCGCGGTCTGCGCCAGCGGCTGGGATGCGAGCCATTCGCGACCGTCACCGACCATCAGCTGGCGGCGCTGCGGAGCGCCGTGGTGGTAGCGGACCGCCTGGATCCGCTGCTGCCACTCTGAGCGCTGCTCGCCGAGCGTGTGGCGCAGCCTCACACGCGCCCGCAGATCGAGGATGTGCTCCGGCGGGATCCACGACTCTGGCAGGCGCCCAACCATCAACAGCTCGCGCAGGTGCCTGGCGTCCGCACGGTCGTTCTTGGCGCGCTTCTTCTTGCCACGCCGCGCTGCAGTTTCCGCTGGCTCGGCCAGGTGCACCCGAGCGCCGATCCGCTCAAGCTCCTCGACTACGAAGCGCCAGCCGGTCGTAGCCTCCAGCGCGACCTCGAGGTCCTGGCCGCGGAAGCGGCTCAAGAACCGCCGCACGCTCTCGCGGTGCGCCGGCACGACACGCCCGCGACCGAGCTCGCCGGTCTCGCTGTCCAGCCAGTCGGCTGTGATCTGTGCTCTGTGCTGGTCAAGTCCCATTACGATTGTCATCTGGGGCCTCCTCAAGCTCCACGGTTTGAAATACCTGCGCGGATTTTCTGCGCTTGAGCTGAGGAGGTCCCTGCTCATGCCATCTTTCGCTCTACAGAGCCAAACCCGAGGACGGTGTGGTCGTCTGCTTCGACGAGATGGGGCCGATCGGGCTGATCCCTCACCATGGCTCGGGCTGGGCGCAAGCGAAGCGCCCCGAGCGACTGCGCGCGACCTACAGCAAGAACAACGGGTGCGCTACCTGTTCGGCGCCTACGACGTCCACGCTGACCGCCTGCACGGGCGCCTGCGCGAGCACAAGAACGCCCAGGAGGTGCTCGGGTTCTACCGGCAGATCCGGATGCGCTATGACCCGCGCCTGCGGATCTACCTCGTTGCCGACAACCTCTCCACACACAAGACACCAGCGATCCGCGAGTGGGCGCAGAACAGCAACGTCGAGCTCGTGTTCACGCCCACCTACGCGAGCTTCCTGAACCGCATCGAGTGCCACTTCTGGGCGATCGGGGAGTTCGTCGTCAAGAACGCCGACTACCCCGACTGGGACACCCTCGCCCGGGCGATGGCCGCCCACATCACCTACCGCAACGGACCCCACCGCGACCAACGCCTCATCAAAGCCGAACCCCGCCTCCTCGTCGCGGCCTGAACGCCGGGGTTTCGGGTGCAACGTTTCCAGGAGACCCATTAGCGCGGGAAGGGCAGGCCCTCCCCCCGGCCCCCTCCCGGCTGGTCAGCTGAGCGTCGGGCCGGCAAAGCCGGCCCTTGTGGTCAACCTTCTCCGCGCAGGCAAGCAAAAACGCACTCCGCCAGCCGGCGAGCGCACTAAAACTGGGACGGCACACGGCTGTCAAGGCCGCCATTCGCGGACCCGCCCTCGTTGAGCTGACCCTGGGCGCCACAATGGGTCGGTTTCCCAGGCGAAACGCGGATACGAGCCCGCCACATATCATCCCTCCTCCTCAGCCACCATGTCAAGCAAAACTTGTCACAGCGTCACGAGTTCCCGACACCAAGAAGAGCTAGCGCGTCATCACCGATGTTGGTGATTTCCACGTCGGGGTCGTAGGTGAGGAGAACCAGCTCGTAGTCCTCGCGGGCGAGCGCCTAGCCCCGCGTGCGAGGAACGACTTCACGAGTCTTCTCTTGACCTGCGAGCTGGGCGGCAGCGCCAACATCAGCTTGACCAGCTGCCCGAACAGCCCTGCCGCGCGTAACGCGAGACTCTCATCGAAATGTCGTCCCACGACGGCAGTATCTCAGCCCGCGAGTGGCTAGCCGCGATGACCAGAGACATGTAGGCAACGTCTAGATGACTGATTCCGAATTGGCGCGGGGCTTGGGCCTGGCGCGAGGGGTGATTGGCGGGCTGTCGAAGGTCGGCGTTGCTAACGCAACGTCGACCACGGAGGTGGCCTCGTGCTCGCCGACCTTGACAGCCTGCTCACCGCACTTTACGTGCTGGTGGACGATCTCCTGCCCGGGCGCACCGGTGCAGGGCGCCGCCCAAAGATCAGCGACGCCGAGCTCATCACGCTCGCTGTCGCGCAGATCTTGTTGGACTGCCACTCCGAGCGGCGGTTTCTTCGCTTTGCCCGCCAGCGGCTGGGGGGCTTGTTCCCCTATATCCCCAAGCAACCGGGCTACAACAAGCGCCTGCGCGCGCTCGCACCGAGCATCTGCCTGGTCATCAGCACGCTGGCGCGGATCTCCCCGTCCTTCAGCGACCGGCTGCGGCTGCTGGACTCCACGCCGGTGCCGTGCGGCGCCTCCCGGCAGACCGTCAAGCGCTCCGAGCTGGCAGGCTGGGCGACCTACGGATACTGCGCCAGCCATTCGCGCTACTTCTGGGGGCTGCGGCTGTACCTGCTGTGCGCCCCCGATGGGATGCCGGTCAGCTTCGCGCTCGCACCCGCGAACGAGCCCGAGCGCGAGGTCGCTGCTGCGATGCTCGAACGCGCACGCCGAGAGGGCCTGCTCACTGGTGAGGAGGTCATCGTTGCTGACAAGGGCTTCGCTGGCGAGGAGTTCGAGCAGACCGTCGCTTCCCTGGACGCGCAGCTCATCCGCCCCGACCGCAAAGGCGAGAAGCCGCGCTTCGGGAAACTCGGCGGTATCCGCCAGTGGATCGAGTCGATCTATGACACCGCCAAGGGCCAGCTCTCCCTCGAGCAGCACGGGGGCCACATCCCCGAGGGCGTCTGGGTACGCGTCTGCCAACGGGTACTCGCCCTCGCCGCCAGCGTCTGGCACAACTGGCTGCTCTGGGAAGCCGGCCGCACCGACGCCCCTGGACGCCACCTCACCGCCTACGACCACTGACGCCGTGCAAACGGAATCAGTCATCTAGGCGTCGTCGGGCGGCTCTCGATGTTGTGTCTCCGTGGCATGCCGCTTCTCGCACAAAGCACAGGCCAGCACCGGGGCCGGAACGTCACGTCGTCTCGCGGTCGCTGCCAGAGACGAGCGCTGTCGGCGCCAATCCGGGGAAACCCCGGTGGGCTTCACGGGTCGCTACCGACGTCTGGCCGGACCGGGACGTGTCAGCCTCCACTGAGCAACAGGAGCGAGCGCAATAACTGCATCCCCGCGAGGAGCTTTGGAGCACCGGCACCGGCACGAGGGCGACGCTCGCGCCCAACTGCCGGAGAGGTCGACGGTTGGCAACGCAGAGCTCGCCACCCTGATCGGGCTCGCGGCAGTCGTATTCCCGATCGTGTACTTCGTAGCCGACGTCGTAGAGGTGGCGCAAGGCAACTTCTCGACCGGCCGCTTGGTTCTCGCCTACATCGGAGAGTCTGCGATACCGCTCTTCGTCGTGAGTCTGTACGCCGTGCAGCGTCCGCACATCGGGCGGCTCGGTTACGGGGCTTCGCCTACGCCTACGCGTTTGTGTTCTTCACTAGCACCGTGGTCTACGCGTTGGCTGCCGGAAGCCAGAACTGGCAGGCAGTCACCGACGTCTTCGGGAGCTGGCTCACCGTGCACGGCGTCATCATGGTTATCAGCGGAATCGCGTTCGGCCTCGCGGTCATCAAGGCGGCGACTTTGCCGGGCTGGACGGGAATCTGCCTGATCGTCGGGGTCGCGCTTGTCGCTGCCACGGCGGAAATGCCGAACGCAGCGCGTACCGTGGCAGCGGCTTTACCCGACGCAGCTTTCATAGGTATGGGCGGTCAGTATTGCGTGAGCGTTGGCGAATCACTGCGCGACCGTAAGCCACGCTGCGGCGGCGGCGTCAAGTCCCGCATTCATCCTGGCAGAGGTCTTGAACAGCAGCCTGACGAGTGCCTGCAATGCGCGGCAAGCACCACTCTCGCCGAGAGTGTTCCTTTCCCACCACAACATCACGATCCGCGCGCTCTTCGCACGGGGGTTGTTGGTCGAATACGATCGCGCCCGTGACGACGGAGGACTACCGCAGGGCCAGCTATGAGATCTGGCAGGCGATGGCGGCGGGCTGGGACCGCGAGCGGGGCTGGACGTGGGAGGCCTCGCGCCCGGTCTCTGAGAACCTGCTCGAAGCGTTGGCGCCCGAGCCCGGCCAGACGATCCTCGAGCTGGCGGCTGGCACAGGCGAGACGGGTTTCGCCGCTGC
This sequence comes from uncultured Solirubrobacteraceae bacterium, assembly GCA_963767655.1. Taxonomy (GTDB): domain Bacteria; phylum Actinomycetota; class Thermoleophilia; order Solirubrobacterales; family Solirubrobacteraceae; genus Palsa-744. Next base: position 343,966 of record CAVYET010000006.1, read on the forward strand.
CCGCGCGGTTGGGCCGGAGGGGCGGGTGATTTCGACCGATTTCGCGCCCGAGATGGTGGCGGCCGCGCGGCGCGAGTCTGAGCGCCTTGGTCTCGCCAACGTCGAGCATCGCGAGATGGACGCCGAGCGCATGGACCTTGAAGGCGACAGCGTCGACGGCGTGCTCTGTCGCTGGGGCTTCATGCTGATGGCCGATCCCGCGGCGGCGCTGGCGGAGACCCGGCGGGTGCTTCGCCGGGGCGGGCGGGTGTCGCTTTCGGTTTGGGGCGCCGCCGAGCGCAACCCGTGGGCTTCTGTACCGGGCCGGGCGCTGATGGAGCACACCGGCGCGCCGCCGCCGAATCCGCAAGACCCGGGCATCTTCGCGCTGGCGGACCCCGAGCGGGTGCGCTCGCTCTTGCGGGGCGCGGGCTTTGGTGACCCGCGGCTCGAGGAGGTCGAGGTGAGCTGGCACTTCGAGCGTTTTGATGATTACTGGCGGTACGTCACCGAGTTGGCGGGCGGGATCGCGATGGCGCTGCAGGCGATGCCCGAGGCAGATCGCGAGGCCGTGCGCTTGCTGGTCGAGCGGGCCGCCGGGGACTTCCGCGCCAACGGCGGTCTGGAGCTGCCGGGCGTGGCACTGAATGCGTCGGCGGAGTGACACCGGCTGTCCCGAGCCCGACGCGTCCACCGCGCTGTCGTCTCCGCGCCCAGACTCATTCGCTCAGCGACCTTCCCACCATGGACCCTTGCGCGACGAGCGAATGACCGCGAGCGCGCCTGCCAGATGCTCGCTTCGGGTGGGAAGCAGAACCGCCGAGGGGATGAGCGCGTTTCTCGTCTGCGATCAAAAGAGCACGATCAGCTTGCCCGCCTAGGCCTGCCCTGAGTGCTGCTTCGGAGTCAAAGCGAGCACGTGGACATTCACTATTGAGGTGCCTGCTTCGGACCAAGCAGTGGCGCCACCGATCTCGTGCGCGCTCTCGCTTTCTGTGTAGGGAGCACTCTCGCGAGCAGCCTGCGGCCCGCGGGATTGCGACTCTACGCGCTAGCGTTGCGGAGGATGTTGAGAAAGCCGGGCGTGCTCGCTGGTTGCATCCCAGCTAGCGGGGCCGGTGAGCCGCAGCGCCTGCATGAGCGCATCGGCAGCCTTGCCAGCGGGATCGAGCGGGATTGGCTCCACGCGTCTGCCCACCAGCACGTCCTCCATGACGTCCGCCGGCGCGCGAGCACCCTCTACCCACTCCGGGTCGACCCCGGCCCGGGCCAGAAGCTCCACGTCTTCGTACTCGGCTAGCTGGGAGAGCGCTTGAATGCACCGGTCTTGAAAGCCGTCGACGGCAGTAGCCTCGTCCGTGGTTCGCAGCGCAAACCCTCAACCACCCTCAGGTTTAGGACCTGAAAAGGACCTGGCCCGCAAAACGGCCCTCCCAATGACTCCTCGAGCCGTACCGCCCGTCGTCCCAAAACCCGCCCACGTGCAGGCATCTTTAGAAATGGCGAGACTCGGAATCGAACCGAGGACACCACGATTTTCAGAAATCCAGCAAAACTGGCTTCAGCATGCCGATTTGGAGGACTTTTACTGGTAGCGGAGCCAAAGGGACGTAGTGTAACCGTTCAGTTGGTTGGGGGACATAATCCCGGCGCGTCGAATCCCGGGGTGTGGAGCGCGCGGAGGCCGAGGCGATCTACGAGCAGGGTCGTGAGGTCGTCATCGCGGTGCTGCTGCGGATGGATGAGCAGATCCAGCGGCTGAGCGCCCAGGTCGCCGAGCAGGGCGAGCGGATCCTCAAGCAGGAAGAGCGGATCGTCGGGCTCGAGCGCCGGCTGAATCGCAGCTCGCGCAACTCCTCGGCTCCCCCGAGCTCTGACCCGCCCGGGCGGACGGCCGAGCGCGGCAAGGACCCATCCGGACGCTCCCAGGGTGCCCAGAGCGGCCATGAGGGCAAGGGACGGCCGCTGTTGCCGGCGTGGGCGGTGGATGACGTGGTCGAGCATTGGCCCGAGCGCTGCCGCTGCGGACACGCTTTCGCAGCCCGCGAGCGCCTCGCGGTGGGTGAGCCGGTGCGCTGGCAAATCGAGGAGCTGCCCGTGATCTCGGTGCAGGTCACGGAGCATCGCTGCCAGCGGGTGCGCTGCCCGAACTGCGGCAAGCGCGTGCGGGGGAAGCTCCCGAGCGAGGTTTCACAGAGCGCGTTCGGTCCGCGCTTGCGGGCGGCCGTCGCGACCCTCTCGATCCGCAACCGGATCAGCCGGCGCGATGTTGTGGAGTGCTGCGAGCAGCTGTTCTCCTCGAGGATCAGCACCGGCACAGTCGATGCGATCCTTGGTCGGGCCGCGGACGCGCTCGCCGAGCCGCATGCCGACCTGCTTGGGCGGTTGCGCGCCAGCCGCACGGTGAACATGGACGAGACGGGGTGGCGCACCGCGGGTGAGCGCCGCGCGCTGTGGGGCATCTTCGATCGCCGCCACGCATACCTGCACGTCGCTTCTGGTCGTCACGAGGATCACGCCAAAGAGCTCCTTGCCGACACCCGGGCGATCGTGACCTCCGACCGCTGGTGGGCCTACTCGCACCTGCCGTTGGCGCGCCGTCAGCTCTGCTGGGCGCACCTGCGCCGCGATTTCAAGGCGCACGCCGAGGGTTTGGCGGCCGAGAAGGAGTTCGGCGAGCACGGCCTTGCCCTCTGCGAGCGCGTCTTCTGGGCCTTCGAGGTCTTCGCCCACACTCAGGAGCGCTCAGAGCTGAAGCGCACGATCCGCTCACTGCAACGCGAGTACAAGCCGATCATCCGCCGCTACGCGACAAAGAGCGCGCGCAACAAGCGCTGCCGCGGGATGGCGCACAACCTGCTGAAGGCCTGGCCCGCCCTATGGACCTTCGCCTCGGTCAAGGGCGTGCAGCCGACCAACAACCACGCCGAGCGCGCACTGCGCAGCGCCGTCATCTACCGCAAGCTCTCGCTCGGCAGCCAATCCAAAGACGGCGAGCAACGCATCGGGCGGTTGCTCTCGGCGCACACCACCTGTCGGCTGCAGCGGCGCTCGCTGTTCGTCTACCTCACCGACGCCATCGCTGCGCACGCCCGCGACGATCCAGTTCCACTGCTCACCTGAGCCCGACCGGCCGGGGGACTGAACGCTTACGACGTAGTGGCCGTTTGCAGGGGTTTTTGGGGTCAATTGGTAACGGATCGGGGCGCCGTTACCAATTGACGGGCGACGATACAGACAGGCTCTCGGCGCGCCGGGCCCCTCGGTCCGCTTACAAGGACAACGCGCGTGCCGCGAGACCGACGACGCAGTACAGGGCGCGGAGGCGCTCGTCTGCAGACCCAAAGACGCTTTTTGGATCGGCGTCGACAAAGCGATTTGCTGCGCGGATGATCTCGTCCGCGACACGCGCCACGGGATCGTCTTGCGGGATTGGAAGGTTGGCGATGTTGGGGGCGTAGTCGTGGATCAGGCTTACGAGTCGTTCCTTGGTCGGACTCACGTAGCCTGATGGCGACTCGGCTTCCGCGACTGCGTGGATCGCGCGCAGCGCAGCTACACCAAGCTCAAAGATGCGCTCGCGCACCACGCTGAGATCTCGCGGCTGAGCGGCGACAGCGTCGCGCAACGCCTGGGCGGCCTCACGCAGAAGTGCGGGAGCGCCTTCTGCAGAGACTGCTTGTGGTGGGACAGCGTCGCTGAGCTCGGTGAGGCGTTCTTCGTAGCGGATCGCTTGCATTGCGCGTGCTGTGGCTGCCGTAGGGAGGATGGCGAGACACCGTTTCGCGCGGTCCGCCACGAGGTCGACGAGCAGCTGAGGCAGCGATCGGTCGAGCGCAACGACGTCCGCCTCGGTGGCGGCGTCGGCGAATGCGTCGGGTGCGGTGATTGCGAGCTGGACGACGCGCTCGAGGACGGCGTCGGCCTTGAGTCCGAGGTCACCCGCGGCCTTGTCCCACGTGTTGCGGTGTGGGTAGACGCGGTAATCGCCTCCGATCTTCATGGCGAATTTCAGGGCGCGCTCGTTCGTGCCGTATGGAAGCGCCGAGGCGATGTCATACAGAGGAGCGAGACGCACGTCGCCGCCGCTCAGGAGCAGCGAATAGTTCTTCGCGTGGGCATCGGTGCCGGCGATGAGCCAGTTCCAGATGAGCGCGTCGAGGAAGCGCCAGACGGCGTCCTCGGCGGCGCGTGGCGGCATGATGGCGCGAAAGAGCGCGGCGAGGTCTCGTGCAGAGGGTCCGCCTTCGTTTTGGTACTTCTGGTCCGGAGGCTTGCCGAGCGCTTGGCATGCGTCCTCCTGATGGATGCGGACGAGCTCGCCGTCGACTATGCGCCGGTCGTAGCGGTCGACGACGATGGCGCTCTCGTCGCCAAACGTCGCCACGTGCGTGCGTGCGACGATGAGGCCGGCGCGGCGCGCGGCGTCGAGGCAGAGGTGCTCGTTTAGGTCGTGGTCGTCGAGACCTTGGACGGCGGGCTTGAGGATGTGGCTAGTTGCGGCGGAGCCGGAGGGGACGCCCCAGCGGCCATCCTTTAGAAGGAGTGCCGTCTTGGCTTGGGCGCCGGCCAGGCTGAACTGCCCGGTGAACTCTCGTCCCAGCCAGGCCGTCGTGTCCTGGCGCAATTCACGCAGACGCTGAGCGACATCCTCCTCGGTGAGCCATGTGACCGTGCCTGGCTTTGCCAGCACTTGGAGGGCTTCGTCGAGGGGTGCGAAGCGCACGGCTCCGGCGCAGTCGTGGCCGATCGGCGTCGACAGAAGCGAGAACGGTTTGGCCGGAACATGGAAGTCGCGCGCCCAGCGCGCGAGGACGCGATCGTTGTCTGGAAGAAGGCCCCAAAGCCATGGGCTGATGTCGCTATCGGGATGGGAGCGGATACTCGCGGGTATCGAAACCGAGAGCGGAGTGGCCGCGGGTCTTTGCCTGTACTCGTCGTCGTAGTCGAAGCGAAGGCGTCCCTGGTTGAGCCGGGTGATGGTTCCTGCGACTGCGTCGTCCAGGAGGACGGCAAGGGTGTCGGTCATCGCGAGCGATGCGCTTCGATGAGCGCGTCGAGGTCGCGAGTGGGCTGGCCGGCGGCGGTCTGCTCGTCGTAGATCACGTCAAGGACCAGGCCGAGGGCGTCCAGCACCCGGAGGATGAGGCGCAGCTCAGCGGTTGGTTTGCCCGCCTCGAACTGATAGATCCACTTGCGGGACACGCCAGCGCGGGCGGCTAGCTCGGCCTGGCTGAGGCCGAGATCTCTGCGGCGGCCGCGGACGAGCGCGGCCAGGTCTCTGATCGAGCGGACTTTCATGGGTTCCTTTGCTACCGTTCGGTGGCAAGTATACTATGATCCCGTACGGTGTCAAGATGATCATGAAACCGGTCGGTTGCAAAAGGTGCGGCGCCAGAGCAGCGCATGCCAGCCGCCCAGCAGGCGCGTGGACCAGAGCGCGAGCTGACGCTCGCCGTCCTCGTCGCCATCGTGATCGTCGTCGTGATGGTCATCGCGTTCGTCATCGCATCGGTGCCGCCGCTGGTGCTCGTCCCCTTCATGGCGTTCGTCATCGTCGTCATGATCGTCGTCGTCATCGTCGGGCTGATGCTGCTCTCGTCGCTCGTCCTCTTCTTGTCGCTCGTCCTGCTGCTTGCGCTGATGCTGCTGTTGCTGCCGCTGTTTGTCGTCTTTGGCAGCCCGCTGGAATCCCCGCGTCCGTGCACGATCTGGACCAGCTCCCGACGTCCGATGCCTTCAAGAGAGCGACGCAACAAGCTTGCGGGCCTTCTCGAAGACACTCGGCCGGCGGTTGAATCTGCCCTGGCCGATGCAGAACAGGAACTGGCTCGGCTCAACGCTCGTCGGCGACGACTGGAAGCGCTGATCACACGCGCCCGGGCCGTTATTGCGGACGACGATTGTCGCCCCAGCGGGGGAGGCGACTCACCCTCCACGCGGCGATGGACGTCCTCGGTGAGAGCGAGAACGGATGGATGACTGCGCCTCGCGCGGCCGGCTCGTCAAGATGCCGCCGGACCTCAGCAATAGGTCGCGACGATCGTGCCGGTGCCGTTGTGTCCTGGCTGGGGTGCGTATCCCGGGTTCGTCTTGACCACGACGATCTTGACCGCGTTGCCCGAGATCGTGGCGCCTGACTGCGTTACTTGGCTCGTGACGACGGTGCCCATGTAGGCGGGGACGCTACTCGGTGGGGATTCGCTGTCGCCACCGGTCGCTGTCCAATTCGATGCGCACGCCGCAGCCGGCGTCGTCGTCGGAAGGCTGATGTGGCTGGCGAATCCCTTGAACGCAGACGGCGCGTGTCCGGCTGAAACGCTATCCAAGCTGGACCAGCTTCCCGCCCACCACGTGACCAGCGTCGTGGCGGACGCAAGGGCGACGGTCTTGTCGCCCAGTAGGAATGCCCCCTGGCTCGGGAAGGCGAACACGGTCGCGGTCTTGCTGTCGCTTGACGCCGAGTAATAAGCGTCGCCCGCGAACGCCGCTCCCACGGTCTCTGGCCCGAGTGGCACGGTGACCGATGGAATCGTGCAGCTTACGTTCCCCGCCGCGTCTGTTGTGCCTTGGCAGGTTTGGGTGCCGACCGCGAGTGTGACGGTCTCGGACGGCACGGGGGCCGACGAGCCGCCATCGGCGTCGTTATCGGAACTGCCGTCCTCGATCATCTTCGCGGTGAGCTTCGCTTCGGTCCCACCAGCGAGGATCACGGTCGGACCGGTGTAGGTCATCGTTGTCTCCTCTGGGGCAATCGTGAAGTCGTGCGTGGCGCTAGCCGGCTGGTAGGTCTCGTCGCCCGCGAATGAAGCGCTGATTTCATATGGCCCGGCCGCCTGGCTCGGTCTGATAGTGCACGACGCGACGCCAGTCGAGCCTGTGCTGGCGGTACACGTGTCCGCCGTGCTCGTGCCGACCATGAACGTGATCGTCGCGCCCACCACCGGAGAGTTATCGGTTGTCGGATCGACCAGTCGCGCTGCGGCAGTGACCGGATCGTGGTAGTCGCCGCCGACCGCGCCCGTATAGGTGATGCGCGGCGGGATACGCACTTGGGCCGCCATTTCCCTATTGATCTCATCGACCGCTTCGCTTGTCCCGGGGAACGTAGCGAGACCCGCGGCCGCGTTGCCGGTGCCGACGCCGCTGGTCTTGAATTTCATCCGTTCCCAGTCGCTTCGCTTGGTTTCCGGCAATTCCACCTCTGTTTCCACGGTCGGCGTGCATTCCGGCCCCGGCACCGCGCAAATCAAAAAGCCGTTTACGTCAAAGCCTGTGCCGCCGTCGATCTTGCCGTCGCAGCTCCAGTCGACTTCGGCGAAAGCGTACGTGAAGTTCGCAAAGCCGCCGGGGCAAATCCAGGTCATCCCGTATCCCGTCGGGTATGTCGCTAGTTTGAAGCCCGTTTTCTCGGTCAGCGTTTTCTCATTGAGCGCTTCCTCTGGGCTACGCGAGTAGTCGAATTCTCGTTTGCCCGAACGTGCCACACCGAACATTTGGTAGGAGTAATTCATTACCGACGGGAAGTTTGGCGAGTGGTTGCATTCTTCGGATTCGGCTTCGCCGCAGTGTAGGAGGCCGAGAACGTGGCCCAGCTCATGCATGAATGTGCCCGCCTGCTCGTCTTCGCTCCCAACGCCTCCAGTCCAATCACCGAGCGAAATAATTGACCCTGGCCCTACTGTCTCGTGCGGAGTCCACCCTGAGGTCGAGCCGGATTCTTTGGAGAGCTCGGCCACGATCACGTCATAGTGGAAGATCGGCCCGCGGCCGGTTGGCAGGAAGTTGGTCTTTACGAGTTCTTCGTAAGGTTTGAAAACGACGGCCCCGCGTGCCCCCGTGGTGAAGTCGTGTGCCCACGGAATCGCTTTTGCTCTAGAGAGCGAGCCCCATTTTCCCCCTCCAGGCGTGATTGTGCTATCCGATCCAGCATCCACGCTGAGCGTGATTCCCGATCGGGTGGCGCCCGGATAGGTGACGGGATCGTTGCTATACGCTTCAATGACTTTGTCTATGGCACTCTGGCGAAGTTTCTGGTTGTGTTCTTCGTTTTCCATCCAATCAGCCTGGACCAATGACGGTCGGCCGGTCGAGCGAGACGCCCATGTGCGCAAGGTCGATGAATTCGCCGCCAGGCGTTCCCTGCGGCACCGGTTTGCCGGTTGTCGGATCGATCGTTACGCCGTGTTCCTTCCATTCGTCCGGGATGCCGTCGCAGACAGTCGAGCTGCAACCGAAGGTAGTGGTGAAGTTGAAGTTCTGCGGTTCAGTTGTGTGAACGACGTATCCCGGAGGTGCGCTGGCTTGGCTCGAGTTCGACCCGAACTCCGGCACTTCATAGTTCACTCGTAGTTGTGAGTGATCGGCGAGTTCATAGACGAGTGTGAATTCGGTGCCGGTAAAGGGGACGGTGTTGTAGGATGACACGAAGACCCGTTCGTTGATGCCGATTGTGTGAGGGGGTTTTGCGCAGAATTCTCCCTCGAGTCCTTCTACTTCCTTGAGCGTGAGCGAGGAATCGAAGTGGTTCGTGAATTCCACGGTGAGAAAGGTTTCTGCCCCGCATACTTCTTCCGCTTTGGCCGGCGCGGTTAATGCGAAGAAGCCACCCGCCGCGATCGTGCAGGCGAGAAGCACCGGCCAAGACAAGATTCGCGAGCGGACGTACACCACCGTATCCCTTCTGGGCGAAATCCACACGTTAGGTCAACGACCTAACTCGACGCGATCGTAGCGCCTGCGGCGGGCTGTGTCCAGCCCAATCTGGAGCGCTGAGATGCCGCTCCGGCCCTTCTCCTTACGCCCCGATTCGCTCCAAGAAGCGCCTGAGCGCGGTGGCGCAAGCGGAATCTGCCTGCGCTTGAGGACAGAGCGCACCGAGCAACTCCTTCTCGTCAGCCAGCTGAGCGTCGCTAACGTTCCGGATGTGGCCGACTACACCGCGCCGGAATTCGCCGCTGCCGCCCTGATCACGATCGATACTCAACGCGACGTCCTCGACGGCCAGCCGTTGGAACGCGTGCCTTTCGGTTGCGCTTCAGCGTGGGCGGGCGCCGCGAAATTGTGTCTTGGCACGAGCGCCCCGGCTGCGAGTGCGGTTGCGGCGGCGGTTGGGGCGAGCCGGCCGCGCGCACCGAGCTCGGCAACGTCCTCGCGCGCGTGCGCGCCGGCGTGTGGCGACGACCACAGCCGCAGGCAGCGCCCGAACGAGCCCAGCGGGGCGAGCATTGGCTTTCACGAGTACGCCACGCGGTGGCTGCAGGCGAAGGTCGACGGGGTTATCGGCGCGAAGCCGATCGACGCCAACACCGAGGCCGACTACCGCTCTCGGCTGTCCTGCCACCTGGTGCCGTTCTTCGGCCCCTATCCCCTCTCTGAGATCGACCGCGCGCTGTGCCTGCAGTTCAAGGCGCACAAGCTCCGTGAGGCGCAGGAGCTGTGCGAGGCGATCGCCGCCGGTGCCGAGATTCGAGACCGTCGCGGCCGCCGCCTGGTGCCGCTTTCGCCGGCATCGATCCGCAAACTGATCGACATGCTCGCCGCCGTCCTCGACGACGCGATCGAGGACCAGTACATCGACCGCAATCCAGCCCGCGGCGGGCGGATGCGCGTCCACGTGGCCAAGCCCGACCACAGCTTCCTCGAGATGGACGAGCTCGCACTTCTGCTTGACGCCGCTGGCGCCCAGGACGAGTCGCTGCGTGAAGTCAAGCCACCTCCCGCCCTCGGGCTGACTACGGCGCTTGTCGCGCAGCTGCTTGCCCAGGGTTACCGGCCCTCACAGATCGCCAAGCGGGCCGACCTCGCCAAGTCCACCGTCAGCCATCACATGTCGCGCCTAAAAGCGAACGCCGGCCGGGGCTACGTGGGTCGGCGCGTCGCCGTCGAGATCCTCGGACGCGCGGGCGTGCGCGTCAGCGAGCTGTGTGACATGCGCATCGGCCACGTGCGCCTGCACGATCCAAACGGCGCGCGCTTTCGCATCCCGGACGCGAAGACCGAGTCCGGCATCCGCGAGGTGCAGATGAGCCCCGACCTCCTGGAGGCGATCATCGAGCACCTCGATCGGTTGCGTCGCATCGGTGCCCCCACCGGCCCGGAGAACTATCTCGTCCCAAACCTGCGCGGGGGACGCATCGACCGCCAGCGCGTCGCCGAGATCGTGGGGGCGGCGGCCGTCTCGGCGAGCGAGACGATGCGCCGGCGTGGCCTGCCTCCCCTTCCGCACGTGACCCCCCACAGCCTGCGGCGCACCTACATCTCGATCGCCCTGCTGGCCAACAACTTCGACGTCAAGTGGGTGATGGCCCAGGTCGGTCACGCCGACTCCAAGATGACGATGGACGTCTACGCCCAGCTCGAGCAGCGCGTCAAGCGCGACCACGGCGCGAACTTCGATCGCCTCGTGCGTGACGCGCGCGACATCCGAGGCGACGCTACGCCGAGGCCCAGGCTGGGCTCAATTGGTAACGAAAAGGTAACGGGGCCCCAAAAGGGTCCCGATCACCACCCTGAGGAGGCCGAGTCAAGCGACTTGAAAAGCGCTCCTGAGCAGGGACAAGATCAAATGGCGAGACTCGGAATCGAACCGAGGACACCACGATTTTCAGTCGTGTGCTCTACCAACTGAGCTATCTCGCCAGAGCACCAACCTTACACCGAGCCGGCAGCGCCCTGCATCGGATGGAGCTCCTCCGCGGCGGATATCGGGCGGCGCGCGAGCACGCCGTCGTGGCCGCCCACACAGGCAGGGCCCTACACCCGCTCGAACTGCTCGACGAGCGCTTCATAGGTCAGCCGCAGCCCCTCGGCGATGGGCACCTGTGCCCGCCATCCGAGCTCGCGCTCGGCGAGGCTCGCGTCCAGGCAGCTGTGCATGAGCTCGCCCGGTCGCAGGTCGGCGAGCTGGGGCTCCAACTGCGATCCGGCGATCTCCTTGAGCCTGCTCCACACGCCCATCACGTCGGTCTGTACGCCGGTGGCGACGTTGTAAGTGCCAACGCGCCCCGACGCCGCCAGCAGCGCGCTCACAACGTCCGTGACGTACACGTAGTCGCGCGTCGGCTTGCCGTGCCCGAAGAGCTTGGGAGCACGTCCCGTGTACAGGTGGTGGGCGAAGATCGCAACGACTCCCGCCTCTCCATGCGGACTCTGGCGCGGGCCGTAGACGTTTCCGAGCCTGCACACGGCGTGGGGTATGCCCGAGGAGAGCGACCAGGTCTTCATGTATGCCTCCGCCGCCCACTTCGACGCGCCGTAGGGGGAAAGCGGTGCCGGCATCTGATCCTCGGCTGTCGGTATCGGCGCCTCATCTCCGTACAGCGCTCCGCCCGTCGAGGTGAACACGACCGGGGCACCGCATCTGCCAGCGGCCTCGACCACGTTCAGCGTGCCCTTCACGTTCACGTCACAGTCCCGTCCCGGGTCCTCCACGGAGGCGACCACGCTCGCCTGGGCTGCGAGGTGGAAGATCGCACGGGGCTGCACCTCCATCACGACCGCTTCGAGAGCTGGCCGGTCGACGATATCCAGCTGGCGCAGCTGCGCCTCGGCGGCGAGACGGTCGGCGTCGCCGGAGGAGAGATCGTCGATCACCGTCACTGCGTAGCCGTGACCGAGCAGCGCGTCCACCACGTGTGAGCCGATGAAGCCGGCACCGCCGGTCACGATCGCGTGGGGGTTCACGGCCTGCAATCTACATCGAGGGCACGGGAACAGGCTCAGCGAGAAGCTCCTCGACGACCTTGACCGACTCGTCTATGCGGTCGATCACCCTGATGCCGCGCTGATCGCCTCGGTAGTCCTGACCGACGGCCGAGCCCCTGAGGATGATCGGGATGTCCGGGCGGCTCGCGCGTAGCTCCTTGACGGCCCGTTCCACCGCCTCCCAGACCGTTGGCTCGGTGGCCCCGAGGACGATGAGGGCAGGCGCCTGACTCTCCAGCTCGGCGAGGAGCTGCTCCACGGACAGATCGGTCTGCAGAATCGCCTGGTATCCCGCCGCCGCGAGCTGATCGTGGACCATCTGCAGACCAAGCGTGTGCGGGTCCTCCCGCAGGACCGCCAGCAGCACCTTCTCGCCGGTGGGCTCAGTGCCGCCGAGCATGTAGCGATACAGGGTCGCCAGCACGCGGCGCGTGATCCCGAGCGCCCGGTGTTCGCGCTCGGTGTCTATCTCGCCCGCTTCCGTCAGCTCGCCGATGTGACGCAGCGCCGGGGCGATCACGTCGGCGTGAAGCGCAGTCGGGGGTAGCCCGTCCTCGATCGCCGCCGCGATCGCCGCCTCGGCCATCTCCGCATCGCCGCGCTCGAGCGCGAGGGCGAAGCTATCGAGCGTGCTCTGCATGAGAGCCACCGGGTCGGCCCTGGACGGATCGCGGGGGTCCGGGCCCAATCTCTCCAGCACTTCCATGAACGCGTCCAGCACCCTCGGATCGAAGTGGTGGCCGCGCTCTTCACGCATGATCTTCACGGCATCCTCGACCGAGAAGGCCTTCCGGTATACGCGATCGCTCGTGAGCGCGTCGAATACGTCGGCAACCGCCACGATCCGTCCCTCGATCGGGATTTCCTCGCCCACCAGTCCGCGCGGGTAGCCGCTGCCGTCCCACTTCTCCTGATGGCTCAGCGCAATTGTCGCCGCCATGTCGAGAATCGACGAGGACGAGCCTCCCACCAACCTGTGACCCTCCTCGGCGTGCGTCTCGACGATCGCGCGCTCCGCCGGGGTCAATGGCCCTGGCTTGAGCAGGATCGAGTCCGGAATCGCCACCTTTCCCACATCGTGAAGCGGAGCCGCGTGGCTCAGCTTCACGCAGAAGTCCGGCTCCATGCCGAGCTGTTCGGCGAGCAGCGTGGAGAAACGTCCTATCCGCTCGATGTGGGCGCCGGTGTCCTCATCGCGGAACTCCACCGCCATCGACAGCCGACGCACGGTCTCGGCCTGTGCGATCTCGAGCTCGCTCAGCGCGTCCTTCAGCTCATCGGAGCGACCGTTGATCTCCGCTTCGAGCGCATTGCGGGCATCCTCGCCAGCGCGCCACCCGAGCAGCAGGCCCACGCAGGCCAACACAACCATGCAGATGGTAACGAGCGCCGTTCCCGGGACCACGATCGCACCCGCGGCCGCGCCCAGGCCCAGCATGGCCCACAGGAGGTAGGAGACATAACCCCGGCGCGTGCGGCTGGGGGGAGCCTTGCGTCTGCGCTGCTGAAGGGTGCTGGGAGCCGGCCTTGGCGCGAGCGCCCGCGGATGCGGTTCGCGTCTCACATGTCCTAATCGGCTGCTCAGCCACTTGAGGTTAGTCGTGCGAGCCCCGGGAACATCGCCGTGGGTCCACGGCAGACCGGCTCCGGCCGCCCGAGCATCTGCCTTACGGCCGCCACCGCCAGGCCGAGCCGCTGCCGCCCCGCCATGGGCGGACCTCCGAATGCTCGCTTGGATGGGGGCCTTCAATGTGAACTCTTGCGTCCTGTACGGTGGCGCTACCGTCCACCTCCCGATATCGGCGCCCTCGGGACGGCGACTTGAGCCCCTCGGAGGGCACTCGACAAATGATCCGTCGAAGGGCGCTCCAGCCGGGCCGCACGAGAGCGTCTAGGGCGTGGACTGAAGCTGATCGATGTCGAGTGCGCCCGTCGGTGCCGTGACCGACGTGGGCTTGTTCCAGTCGTCGAAGACGATGCGCCCGGCGCTGGCGCCGGCTTTGACGAGCTCGACCGGGTACGGCGGTCCCGTCATGGACACGTACAGCGTCCCGCCTTGGGAGGTGTCCATCAGTGGGATCGCCCGCCGGCCGGCCACCGTGGTGGGCGTGCCCTTGACGAGCGCTCCATGTTCGGTCAGGGTCGCGTCCAGAAGCTGGCGCAGGTCGGTGAGCGAGGCCAGCGGGGCGAGGTTCCCTGTGGTCGTCCGAGCCTCAAGCCATCTCCCCTGTAGCAGCTTCGCTGCCGCCGGGCCGGCGATGTGACGGTAGAACGCGCTGCTCCCTTTGATGTACGCGTTGCCGTGTATCTGGATCAGTTCAAAGGGGAACCCGTTCTCCGAGAGCGCTCCGCGACCACCCTTGCTCGCGAGCAGATGCAGGTTGAACGTGAGCGGCGAGCCACCACTTACGATCGAGCCGGAGACGTGAACCGAGCTGGCGGCGTCCGCCAGGACCTTGGCACTGGCGAGGATTTCACTCGGCCCCTTCGCGGCGACGCCGTTGCCCCGCGAGGCACCGCCGCAGCCGGCGAGTGCTGCGACCAGCAACACCAGAGCAGCCGGCAGGACGACGTGGGACAGAGGCCGACGACTCATCGCCGTGCGGACTCTAGTCGGCCGCCCGGCCGGCCCGACGCGCACTCGGCCCACTAGGGTAGGCGGTGCCGATGGAGGTCAACGGAGCAGCGCTAGCGCCTGTCGAACAGCCCCAGCCGCCTTCCCCGCGGCGCTGGAGCCGGGATCGTCTGCGCGCGCTCTACGACAAGCACTTCTGCGATCGACGCAAGGAGCGCCAACTGCTCTCGACCGGCGCGTTCTTCCTGACGTTCGCCGCCGTGCGAGCAATTACCCACGCGATCCGGGCCGAACGAGGCCCGTTCCGCAACATCACGCCCGGCGGGCGCCACATCCACCACATGACCTTCGGCATCGCCGGCCTACTGACGGTCGGCTACCTGTGGCTTCTGGAGGTCGGGATCAACGAACGGCGCCTAGGGTCGCGAATGACGGCAATCGCCTACGGCAGCGGCGCGGCGCTGACGCTCGACGAGTTCGCCCTGTGGTTGAACCTCGAAGACGACTACTGGACCAGGCAGGGCAGGGAGAGCATCGACGCCGTGGTGCTGTTCGGCTCGCTGCTGAGCCTGAGCGTGCTCGGCAGGAACTTCCTGAAGGAGCTCGCGCGACCGGAGGACTGGCACCTGTAGAGGCGTGCGGGCGTGCGGGCGTGCCTGGTGCGCCCGCTCGGAGCTCGCCGTGGCGGGCGAGCGCTAGCCGCTACGGGCGAGGTGGGGTCCGAGCTTGAAGAAGCCGAACCCTTCGTCCTGGTTGCAGGTCATCGTGGTGTTGGTGTCTTCGCAGGAGAGCTTCTGCGGGAACACGAGCTGGAAGTGCGAGGTCGGCAGCGTTTCGCCTCGCCGCGAGAGTTTCACTTTGACGGTTTTCGCCCGCCCGGTGGGACGCAGCAGATAAGCGCGCCGGGTGGCGAGGAGCTCGCACTCGACGCTCTGGGAGGCGGGGGTCCACCTGCAGCGCACGTCGCCGCTCGGCGTCGAGAAGTAGCAGGGCACGTGGGCTGCGTTGGAGCCGCTGCAGGGGTAGTGGCGGTGGGCGCTCGCCGCCGGCGAGCCTGCCCACGTCGGCTCGGCGCCGACGAGAGATGCCGCACAGAGCGCAGCGGCGGCACCGATAAGCCCGAGAAGCACTGCGCCCGAGGCGCGAACGCCTGGTCGGTCGGTAAGCATGCGCACAGTATGCAGCGCAAGGAGGTCGGCTGCGCCGATCGCTCACCCGGCTCCATCCGGGACGTGCTGGAGCCGTGCTGCCACGGCCTCCCGGTGACCCGGCGAGCGCTGCCTCCGAGGAACAGGTGATTTGCGCATCGACCGCGGAGCACCATCCTGCGAGGATTCGCGAGCTTTCCGCACGCCGCGTGCGAGCAAGAGCTTCACCATCCGCGGCCCGTTCATCCGCAAAGCGGCAAGTCGCTGTCCTCCCTCCCTCTCTCAGCTCCCACGGGCTGCTGATTACTGCTCGCAACCGTCGCCAGAACGTTGGCCGAGCGCAGTGCGGGTCGAGGGGCCGCGACGTTATCCTCTTCGACCGAAAGCAGGTCGGTGACGCCCGCCTGTTCGAAGGCACGACGGATGAACAGCGACCCCGGAATCAGCGCGAAACCGTATCCACGCCTCTTGCAGAGGCCGCTGCGGAACGCGATCACCGCCACGCCAATCGAATCGATGTACCTGAGCTCACGCAGATCGAGCGTGATGCCGGTGACCCCGTCTTCGCAGAGACGCTCAATCTCCGCTTCGAGCACGTGAGCCGAACGATGGTTCAGCTCGCCGGTCAGGATCAGCGTGTGCGTGCGAACGCTCACACTCTCCAGCACCACGCTCGGCTCGCTCGAAGCAGGCTGCGCACGCGTGTCCTTGTTGACGGCGGTGTGCGTCTGATTTGAGACGCCTCCCACCGCGCGGCCCTCGTTCTCTGTACCCATACCCACCGCCGACGCTGTTCGATGGTGCTTCATTACATCCAGCTCCTTCCAGACAAGCCTCGAGTTGATTTCCAGCGGCCTGGATCACGAGATCCAGCGCCGAGTTGAAGAGACCGGGAGGAGCTAGCCCGGCCGCTCTGGAATCAGAACGACGCACGGCGTGAGCCATGGCTGACACGAAAGCCGCAGCCGACGCATTGCGCGCGGGGACGCCAAGCGTAGGAGGCCCGCAAGCGTGAGAAAAGCCGATAGAGCAATACCGGAGCCGCCCATCCCCGAGCCGCCGGCGGTTCCGCTCGGTGCTGAGCCGGGCGCCGGGCTGACCGGAGCGCTGCCACCGGCGGAGCCGCCGTGGCCACCACCCTCAGGCGTGCCTGCCGGCGCCGCCACGAAGGAAGCCGCCGCCGTGGCAAAGGCCGAAGACGACGCGGAGAGGAGGCGCTGAGTACCCAGCAAGCCGGAGGAGCAGCTGTCGGTCATGAGGCCTCCTAGTGCGGAGGGCTCACAGCTCAGGTTCCCGGCTCGTTGCGCGGCCGCCGTGCCCGCGGGAGGAGTCCCTGTCAGTGACACGACCAGAACACTTGAGACTTCCGATGCGGCTTCGCCTGCGACACCATTGGGCGCCGCGACATCGTACGGAGCGGCGGGGGGCGGCAACGGCGGACTCCTCAAAGCGTCTTCCGCGACCGGCACCGGGGGCGGGACGGTCGGAGCCTGTTCGGCCACCGTGGCGGGGGCAGGGACGGTCGGAGCGTCTTCCGCGACCGGGACGGGGACCGGGACCGCTGGAGCTTCTTCGGCGACCGGGACGGGGGCCGGGACCGCCGGAGCTTCTTCGGCGATCGGGACGGGGGCCGGGACCGCCGGAGCTTCTTCGGCAACCGGGACGGGGGCCGGGACCGCTGGAGCTTCTTCGGCGACCGGGACGGGGGCCGGGACCGTCGGAGCTTCTTCGGCGACCGGGACGGGGGCGGGACCGTCGGAGCCTGTTCTGCGACCGGGGCGGCGGGCGGGACCGTCGGAGCCTGTTCTGCGACCGGGGCGGCGGGCGGGACCGTCGGAGCTTCTGTCAAGGTGGGCGTTTCCGTGACAGCCGTGGCGTCGGAAGTCGCGCTCGAGCCGGCGCTCTGCATGACTGCGTTGCCAGCCGGGGCCGCCATGGCGTTGGCCGCTGGGCCCAGGCCGTCGGCGCGGGCGCTGCCGGCAAGGACGAGCGCGCCCAGCAGCGCCAAGATGAGGGGCCTCAGGCACGTGACGCCCTTGGAGAGGATCTGCACCGGGCCTCTGGGCTCGCGCTTTGGGATCGGTCGCATGATCAGCCCGTCGCCCGGTAGAACCTGCGTTGGGGGTCAAACGGGAGCTGCTCGGCAGGGCTGTCGGCGGGCCCGGCGAGAAAGCTCGTGGTCATCCGTTCAGCCAGCTCGACATCAAGGGAGTCATCCATCAGCGCGGCCACGCGACACATGGCCAATGCGAAAAGCACGACCGCGAACCAGGCGGTTGGGATCAGGATGACTAGCAGCGTGACCTAAGGCTAAACGATCACGAGCGAATCGGGTCACACCCCAACGGAATTGGCGGCTGGTTTACGCTAGGCCAGTTGTGTCCCTCGCTCGTCTGCGCCTTGCCCGTGGCCTTGGCCTTGGGCTTGTTCAAGCCTCCTACCAGTACAGCCGACGGTCCGGACTTGGTTTGATGTGTCGTCGACTCCAATCCCCGAGATCCGGCCCACACCCTCGATGCCGCGCCCGGCAGACGACCTTCCGCCCCCGCCGCCGTCGCTCGACCGCGTGCACGACGCGAAGCTGACGGCGCTGACCGAGCAAGCCCTGGAGCGCCAGCGGCACCAGCTCGCGCGGGCGATCGACGAGGCGTTTCGCTACATACGGAAGCCGCTGCGGGGCGCCGTACGCAGGGTGCTCTTGGGATGAGCCGCGCGTCGGAAAGCCGCGCCGAGACCGCCAAGCTCGGTCGCCTGCTCGGGGTCGAAAGTCCGCGGGCGCTCGCGTTTCTGCTCCCGGTTCCCGCCCAGGAGCTGCGCAACTACCGCGAGGCCGTGACGGATCTGCTCTACGACGACGACCAGGAGCTCTTGCGGCGCACGGCTGACGCCGCCCGACTCTTGCCGGCGAGCATGCTCGCGGCGATCGGCGAGCACGCGCTCGGGCCCCTCATCTGCGCGCGCCTCACCAGCCTGCTCGATCCCCGCCGCGCCGTCGAGATCTCAGATCACTTCACCGTTGACTTCCTCGCGCGGCTGGCTGCCGAGCTCGATCCGCGTCGCGCCGCCGAGGTGGTGACCGCGATCGCAACCGACACCGTGGTGGCGGTGTCCACGGCGATGGCCGCGAATGGCGAGCACGTCGCGATGGGGCGGCTCGTCGGCTACCTCGACGAGGCGGCGCTAAGCGGCTGCGCCGAGGCGCTCGTGGACGAGGATGTGCTGCGGGTGATGTTCGTGATGGAAGGCGGCGAGCGTCTGCCCGCGGTCCTTGAGATGCTTGGCACCGAGCGCGCCGCCCGGATGCTCGCGACGGCGGGCAGGAGCGGCCTCGTCGAGGAGGCAGAGCACGTGCCACATGCCTCGACGGCCCTCAGCGTCGGCGCCTGTGCGACGCAATGCGGTCGCGAGCGCCCTAGGCGTGTGTATCCAGATGGCCCCCTCCCGCGTCGGACGGGGCCGCGTACTCGGTGCCCAGGGACTGACCGAAAGAGGGGCCATTTCGGATGGCCCTATCTCCTATCCCGGTCGCACGTCCAGGGCCGCGTACTTTGGGCTCAGATACTCCGAGGGGTCATTTCGACCCCCTCCCCTTCCTATCCCCCTGCCGCCCCGACGGCCACGTACTTGGTCTCCAGGTACTCCGCTATGCCCTCAAAGCCCCCCTCGCGGCCGAAGCCCGACTGCTTGACGCCGCCGAAGGGAGCGGCCGCGTTCGATACGACGCCCTGGTTCAGCCCGACCATCCCCGTCTCGAGGCCCTCGCAGACCGCGAACGCGCGGTCGAGATCGCGGGTGTAGACGTATGCCACGAGCCCGTACTCGGTGCGATTGGCGGCGGCCAGCGCCTGCTCGTCGGAGGAGAACGTGGCGATGGGGGCGACCGGCCCGAAGATCTCCTCGCTGAACGCGCGCGCGTCCAGGGGAACCTTCGCGAGGACGGTGGGAGCGTAGAAGTAGCCGGGACCATCGAGCGGCTCGCCGCCGAGCAGCACGCGTGCGCCGCGGGAGACGGCGTCGCCTACGAGCTGCGTCACCTTCGCGCGCTGGTGCTCGTCGATCAGCGGGCCCACGTCGACGTCGGGCTCGGTGCCGCGGCCGACCTTCAGCCCTCCCATGCGCTCGGCCAGCCGCCGGGCGAACTCCCCGGCAAGCGACTCGTGCACGTGGAAGCGGTTGGCCGCCGTGCAGGCCTCACCGATGTTGCGCATCTTCGCCGCCATCGCGCCCTCCACGGCCGCGTCGAGGTCGGCGTCCTCGAAGACGAGGAACGGCGCGTTGCCGCCCAGCTCCATCGAGACGCGCAGGATCTGCTCGGCCGACTGCCCGATCAGCCGCCGGCCGACCTCCGTGGAGCCCGTGAAGGAGAGCTTGCGGGTGCGCGGGTCCTTGAGCAGCGGCTCGACCACGGCGCCCGAGTGCTTGGCGGTGATCACGTTGAGCACGCCCCCCGGCAGCCCCGACTGCTCGAGGATCTTGGCCAGGGCGAGCATCGACAGCGGCGTCAGCTGGGCAGGCTTGACGACGATCGTGCAGCCGGCCGCGATCGCCGGGGCGATCTTGCGGGTGCCCATCGCGGTGGGGAAGTTCCAGGGAGTGACGAAGACGCACGGCCCTACCGGCTGGCGCATCGTGAGGATGCGGCCCTTGCCCGTCGTATTGACCATGTAGCGCCCGTGGATGCGCACGGCCTCCTCTGAGAACCAGCGGAAGAACTCGGCCGCGTAGGCGATCTCCGCGCGGGACTCGGCGAGCGCCTTGCCCATCTCGAGCGTCATCAACAGCGCCAGATCCTCGGTGCGCTCGACGATCGCCTCGTAGGCCCGGCGCAGGATCTCGCCGCGCCCGCGTGGCGCCGAAGCGGCCCACTCGGACTGTTTGTCCGCCGCGGCCGACAGCGCGGCGAGCGCATCGTCGGCCTGGGCGTCGGCGACCTCGACGAGCTGCTTACCCGTGGCCGGATCCTCGACGGCGAGTGTGGCGCCGGCCGATGCCCCGCGCCACTGTCCGGCGATGTAGAGCTCGGTGGGGACCTCCTCGAGGACCGCGCGCTCGCGCTGCGCGACGGTCACCGTGCAGGCCTCATACCCGGACTGCGAGCGCCCGACCGAGGACACGTGCGCCCCCTCATCGGCGATCGCTCCCCGCTCCGGCCATGCGTGCCGATAAAGGGGCAAATGGCCATCACCGGCTCAACCTATCACCGGTTGCGCGTCTGCCTGGCGACCGCGGGAGCGGCGGTCGTGCTGACGCTCGGCGCCGGCCCGGCAGCCGCGGCGACCCTGCTCATCAGCGGGGCCGGCTTCGGGCACGGCGTGGGCATGAGCCAGGAGGGCGCCCTCGGCTACGCCGAACACGGCTACTCCTTCCAGCAGATACTCGCCCACTACTACGGCGGCATGGCACTGGGCCAGGCTCCCGTTCGGAGCTACGTGCGCGTGCTCGTCGCCTCGAAGGTCCAGCGGGTGCCGCTCGAACGCTACGTCCGGGGGGTGGTGTCCGCCGAGATGCCCTCGAGCTGGCCGCTGGCGGCGCTCGAGGCGCAGGCCGTGGCCAGCCGCACCTATGCGCTGACGGCACACGCCGGAGGATCGCGCTTTGACGTGTACTCGGACACACGCTCGCAGGTCTACCGGGGGATCGCAGCCGAAACGGCACATACGAACGCCGCCGTGGCCGCGACCGCCGGGCAGATCGTCACCTACGCGGGCAGGCCCGCGATCACGTACTTCTTCGCGAGCTCAGGGGGGATGACCGAGAACGTGCAGAACGTCTTCCTGGGCTCGGCGCCCGAGCCGTGGTTGCGGGCGGTGGCCGACCCCTACGACAGCGGGCCCTCCTCGCGGTGGACGCTCAGCATGAGCTTCAGCGCGGCCGCCCGGCGCCTGAGGGGCCTGGTGAAGGGAGCCTTCCGGGGCATCGAGGTCCTCAAGCGGGGGGCCTCGCCGCGAATCGTGTCGGCCGAGGTGCTGGGTACGGGCGGCTCGACGACGCTGAGCGGCCCCGAACTGCAGGCGCGGCTGGGCCTGGAGGACTCGTGGGCGTACTTCAGCGTGCAGAGCGGCCGGCGCGTCCGCGCAGAGCCCGACATCAGCGGGCCGGCGCCCGTCACCGCTCCGCCGGCCCTCACCGCTCCGCCTGCCGCCGGCCCGAGCAGCGCGCGGGCTCCCAAGGCGGCAGCGCCCGCGCCGCGCCGTCCACGGGTGACCGCCGCCGGCCCCCAGGGCGGTGCGCAGGCGCCCGGCGGTGCGCCGGCGTCGCTCGCCGGCGGCTCCGAGGCAGCCTAGCCCATCCCCGCCGGGGTGGCCGCAGCGGTGGCGCGATCCCTACCCTGGGTCGATGCCCGCCCCGCTGCTGATCGCCGACGTGCCGTGGCTTCTCTATCGCTCCTACTTCGCGCTGCCCGCGTCGATCGTCGACGCGGAGGGCCGGCCGGTGAACGCGCTGCTGGGTACGGTGAACGCGCTGCTCGCGTTGATCGATGCGCGCCTGCCGGCGCGCCGCCCGCGAGGCGTGGTGGCCTGCATGGGCGCCGAGCAGGCGGCCTACCGCGTGCGGTGCTACCCGCCCTATCACGCCAACCGCGAGCCGATGCCGGCGGCCCTTGCCGCGCAGTGGCAGAGGGCGCCGCTGCTACTGGGGAGCCTGGGCTGGACGGTGGCATCGAGCGAGGAGCTCGAGGCCGACGACGTGATGTTCTCGTTCGCGCGCGTGGAGCAGGAGAGCGGCGGCAGCGCGCTGCTGTTGACCGCCGACCGCGACATGTTCGCGGCGGTCAGCGATCGCGTGGCCGTCCTCGAGCTTCGCAAGGGCAACGAGGTAGTCAAGGTGGGCCCCGCGCAGGTGCGGGAGCGCTACGGGGTTGAGCCCGAGCTGGTGCCCGACTTCATCGCCCTGCGCGGCGACCCCTCCGACGGGCTGCCGGGGGCGCCGGGTATCGGCGCCAAGACGGCCGCCGAGCTGCTCTCGCAGTTCGGCTCGCTCGAGGCCGTGCTGGCAGGCGCGCACGCCGAGCCGACGCCGGAGGCGTCCGCCGTCAGGGGACCGTCGCGCGCGGCGGGGAGCATGCGCCCGCGCATCGCAGCGGTGCTGCGCGATCACGAGGAGCTGCTGCGCACCTTCAAGCACGTGGCGACACTGCAGCTCATCGACGTCGAGCGCCCGAACGACCGCGACAGCGACTTCGCGGGTGGGGCGCGGGTGGCGCTCCAGATGGGAATGAGGCGCCTGGCCGATCGCCTCGAGAGGCTGGCTCGCGCGCGAGGCTAGACCTCAGGGATTGACGAAGGAGCTCGCGGTATCCGCTCCGCGCGCGGCGCTCGCGCGCATCGGCATCATGGAGGGCCGCTGCGCCGGCTCCTGCTATGGGGTGAACTTGACCGTGATCACGTCCCCGTCGGCCATCACGTAGTCGCGTCCCTCCAGGCGCAGGGTGCCGCGCTCGCGGGCTGCCGAGTAGCCGCCTGCGTCCACGAGCTCGCGCCAGCCGATCACCTCGGCGCGGACGAATCCCCTCTGGATGTCCGAATGGATCTCTCCGGCCGCGTGCCAGGCCGAGAGGCCACGGCGCAGATGCCAGGACTGGGCCGGCTTGGCCTCGCCGGCGGTGAAGAACGCGATCAACTCGAGCAGCGCAAACGCCTCGCGCACGACCCGCTCAAGGCCAGACTCGCTGACGCCGAGCTCGCCGCGCATGGCTGCGGCGTCCTCGTCCTCGAGCTCGGCCAGCTCGGACTCGATGCGTGAGGACACGGCCACTGCGCGCGCGCCCTGCGCGGCCGCGTGGGCGGCGATCTCGCTTGGAATCTCCTCTGAGCCCTCATCGACGTTGGCCACGAACAGCACCGGCTTGGTGGTGAGCGATCCGAGGTCGCGAGCCGCGTTGGGCGCCTCCTCCGGCAGCGCGCACCGTGCGAGCGGGCCGGCCCGCCCTCAGGGCCTCGATCACCGCGTTCAGCCAGGCCTCCTCGGCGACGGCGACCCGATCGCCGCCGCGGGCCTGTTTCGCCACGCGCTCCAGCCGGCGTTCGGCCTGCTCGAGATCGGCCAGGACGAGCTCCGTCTCGATCGTGTCGATGTCGCGCAGCGGATCGACGTGGCCCTCGGGGTGAACGACGCTCTCGTCGCCGTGGGCGCGCACGACATGAACGATCGCGTCGCGTCTCGCGGATGTTCGCGAGGAAGCGGTTACCCAGGCCCTCGCCCTGATGGGCCCCCGCGACGAGCCCGGCGATGTCGTGGAAGTCGATCGTGTCCCACACGAGCTCCGAGGCCCCCACCGTGGCCGCGACGAGCTCCAGGCGCTCGTCGCGCACCGGCACCACGGCCACGTTCGGCTCGATCGTCGTGAAGGGGTAGTTGGCCGCATCGGCCCCCGCTTTGGTGAGGGCGTTGAACAGCGAGGACTTGCCCGCGTTGGGCATCCCCACGATTCCGATCCTGGTGCTCATGCCGGAGAGCCTTCGAGCGCGCGCATGGGAGCAGCGGGCTCGGCCGCTGTGCCCAATGCGCCGACCGCGAGGCCGAGCAGCGCTCCGGCGAGCACATCGGAGGGGTAGTGCACTCCGAGGTAGAGCCTCGAGAGGGACAGGCAGGCGGCCAGCACGTACAGCGGCGCGGCGGGGAGACCCAGGCGCGAGTAGCCGAGCGCGCCGGCGAAGGAGGTGGTGGCATGGGCGCTGGGGAAGCTCAGCCGCGTGGGCGTCGAGGTCAGCGGGGGCAGGCCGGGGAGCTGCGGGCGCGGGCGTGAGACGACGAGCTTGATCGCGGTGTTGAGCGCGAAGGCGCCTGCCACGGTGATCGTCGCCCGACGCCAGCGACCCCTGTGCGGCTCATCGAGCGCCTGCCCGACCGCGCCGATCGCGAGCCAGATCGCGCCGTGCTCGCCCAAGCGCGAGAGGCGCGCCGCGGCGCGCTCGGCGCGCGGGCTGTGCCCGCGGGTGCGCGCCAGGCGCAGCAGCCACTCGTCACGCGACATCAGGCCGCCAGCGCCGCCGAGCGGCCACCTAGGCGCCGAAGCCGACGCGCAGCTCGTCTATCTCGGAGCGAACGTAGACGACCTGCGCGAGGTCGAGGCGCACCGGGCCCTCCTCGCTGTCGATCTCGTGCCAGCCGCCGCTGCCGAGCGCCTTGTTGAGAGCCTTCAGCTGGTCGTCCTCGACCCGCAGCGCCAATACCTGCCCGCCCTGGAAGCCGATGCTGATGTGCTTGGCGCCCGCGGCCATCAGTGACCCTCCGCTGCGCCCGCGGGTTCGACGATCTCGGTCAGCACGCCACCGGTCCCGGCGGGATGCATGAAGGCCACCCGCGAGCCGCGGATGCCGGCACGCGGACGCTCGTCGATCAGTGCCATGCCCTGCTGGGAGAGCACGGCGAGCGTAGCGTCGATGTCCCGGACCTGGTAGGCAACGTGGTGCAGCCCGGGTCCCCGCTTGGCCAGGAATCTTCCCACCGGCGTCTCGCGCTCCCAGCGGCGCCAGCAGCTCCACGTGGTTCTCGCCGACATCGAGCAGCACGGCCTCGACACCCTGCTCCTCGACCACCTCGCGGTGCGCGAGGTGCATATCGAAGCCGTCGCGGTAGAGCTCGAGCGCCGGCTCGATCTCCTCAACGGCCACGCCGATGTGGTCGATCCTTCCGAACACCCGCAGGAGTCTATAGCGGCCCGCCGGGCAGCTCGATCGCAGCCGGCCCGGCCGGGGACTCGTGCGGTTCGGCGGCGACGACGCGCAGGCCGATGCCCGGCGCGCGCTCCATGCGAGGCACTCCCTTCATGATGCGGTCGATCGCCTCACGGTCCAGGACCTCGTGCTCGAGCAGCTCCTGGGCGAGAGCGTCAAGCTGGCGGCGGTGAGCGATGATCATCCTCTGCGCGGCGCGGCGTGCTTCCGCGATCAGGTCCTGGCGCTCCTCGTCGCGAATGCGAAGCGTCCGCTCGGAGAGCCTCACGTCGCCGTCGGGCGAGCGCCCGACGCCGGCGGTACCCATCGCGTAGTCGTGCACCATCGAGTGCGAGATGTCCGCCACGCGCTTCAGGTCGTCCGAGGCGCCCGTGGTGATCGCGCCGAACACCACCTGCTCGGCTG
This sequence comes from uncultured Solirubrobacteraceae bacterium, assembly GCA_963767655.1. Lineage (GTDB taxonomy): Bacteria > Actinomycetota > Thermoleophilia > Solirubrobacterales > Solirubrobacteraceae > Palsa-744. Next base: position 369,456 of record CAVYET010000006.1, read on the forward strand.
TGCGCCCACCGAGCAGCACGGTCATGTAGTCGAGCAGCTCCTCGCGGGTCTTCAGGTAGCGGTCCTCGGCCGGCAGATTGAGCGTGTAGCCGAGCGCTCTCCCGCGCGGGACGATCGAGATGCGGTGGACGCGGTCGACCGATGGCAGCAGCTCGCCGCACAGGGCATGCCCGGCCTCGTGGTAGGCGACGACGCGCTTCTCGTGTTCGTTCAGGACGCGGCGCGACTGCACGCCGGCGATCACCCTCTCGAGCGCCGAATCGAAGTCCGCAGTCGTGATCGCCGGGGCGCCGTCGGCGCGTGGCGAAGATCGCCGCCTCGTTGCAGATGTTCGCCAGGTCGGCGCCCGTCAGGCCGCTCGTCTGCTGCGCCACCAGCCCGAGGTCGACGTCTTGCAGCGGCTTGTTGCGCGTGTGCACCGCGAGCACCCCCTCGCGCCCCTTGACGTCGGGCGGCACCACGAATACCTGGCGGTCGAAGCGGCCCGGGCGCAGCAACGCCGGATCGAGCTTCTCGAGCAGGTTCGAGGCGGCGATCACCACCACGCGACCGCTGGAGGAGAAGCCGTCCATCTCGACGAGCAGCTGGTTGAGCGTCTGGTCCTTCTCTCCGGCGATGTCCATGCCCCGCCGGCCCCCAACGGCATCGAGCTCGTCGATGAAGATGATCGCCGGTTCATGCTTGCGCGCGACCGCGAACAGCCGGCGGATGCGTGCCGCGCCCAGCCCCGCGAACATCTCGACGAACGAGGCCGCCGACTGGGCGAAGAACTGCGCTCCCGATTCGTGCGCGGCCGCCTTCGCCAAGCAGCGTCTTGCCGGTTCCCGGCGGCCCGTGCAGGAGAATGCCCTTCGGCACCTTCGCCCCGAGGGCCTGAAACGGCTTTGGCTCGCGCAGGAACTCGACGATCTCCGCCAGCTCCGCCTTGGCCTCGTCGACGCCGGCGATGTCGGCGAAGGACACCGCCTGTTTGGAGGCCGGCTTGATCTGCTGCGGCTTGACCCGGGGCATCACCTTCAAGGTGCGCCACAGCAGGAAGATGATCGCCGTGAAGAACAGGACCGCGATGACCGGCTCCCACTGCAGCGCCCAGTTCTGGATGTCCTGAACCAGCGAGGTGTGGACCTCGGCGGGTGCGACGGCGCTGGCGACCGGCGCGCGCGGGTGCGCGAGCAGCGCATGCGCCAGCCTTGCCGGGGGCACCTCGAACAGCCCACGCACCGCCGCCGCCACGGCTGCGTTCGTCCTTTCCAGCAATTCCGCCATCCTTGGCATCACGCCAAGTATTGCGCTTCCATTGACGATTTGCGAGCAATTGGCCCGGCGCACGAAATCTTCCGCCGCCGCAGCCGGGGCTGCCGGAGCGAGCGCATCTGCCCGCGAGGAGCGCCCGCCCTGTGCAGATCAGCCGAGCACGCGCACCGCGAGGTCCCGGAAGAACTCCGTTGCGAACGTCAGATCGCGCGCGTCGATGCGCTCGTCGGCGGAGTGGATGAGCGGAGCCGCGGCGAGCAGCGACTGGTGGCGCTGCGGAAAGAAGCCGTAGGCGACACAGTCGGGAAACGCTTCGCGGAAGTGGCGCGAGTCGGTGAAGCCCGGCAGGATCACCGGCACCACCTCGGCCCCCGGATCGCGCTCGGCGATCCACTCGGAGATCGCATCCATCAGTGACGAGGCCATAGGAGAGCGGTTCCCGACCATGCGCTCGGTGAACTCGATCCCGAGGGCCTGGCGCGCCTGTTCGCCGAGCACTTCGGAGATCCCCCGCCAGACCTCCTCCTCGCCCAGTCCCGGCGGCACGCGACAGTCCACCTTCAGCTCGGCGCGGCTGGGGATCACGTTGATCTTCTCCGATGCGCTGATGCGCGTCGGGGTGAACGTGACGCCCAGCATCGGCTCGAACATGATTGCCAGTCGCGCGTCGGCCGCACGCATGCGCTCCACCGACCCCGCGGGGTCCGACGGGTCCTCGCCGATCCTCTCCAGGAAGGCGCGCGGCTCCCCCGTCAGCTGGTAGGAGGGCTGGCGCGCCGCGAGCCGCTCGAGCACCGGCCCCATCTTCAGCAGCGCGTTGTCGCCCATCCCGGGCATCGACGCGTGGCCGGCGACGCCGTCGGTGCTGACGGTGAATCGAAACACGCCCTTCTCCGCGCAGCAGACCCCGTAGCAGCGCCTGCCCCCGTACTCGAACACGGCGCCCCCGCCCTCGTTGACGAGCAGATCGCAACGAACCTTCTCCGCATGTTCGGAGGTGATCCACTGCGCACCCAACTCGCCGCCGGTCTCCTCGTCGACGAGCGCCACGATCAGCAGCTCGCCACGATCCGGGCGCCAGCCCGAGCGTGCCAACGACGCGGCGGCCGCGATCTCCGCCGCTACCTGCGACTTCATGTCCAGCGCGCCGCGGCCCCAGATGAAGCCGTCGTCCAGGTCTCCCGACCACGGATCGTGGGACCACTCGGCGGGGTTGGCCAGCACGGTGTCCACGTGGCCGAGGTAGCAGAGCGTCGGTCCCGGCGGCGCCCCCGACAGCCTCGCGACGAGGTTGGGGCGCTCCGGCTCGGCGCCCAGCAGCTCGCACTGGAAGCCGGCCTCTCGGAGGTGGGCGGCGAGATACTCCTGCGCCGAATGCTCGCGTCCGGGCGGGTTGACGGTGTTGAAGCGGAGCAGTCGCCGAAGCAGCTCCTGCGCCTCGGCGGCCGGTGAGGGGGTGCTCATCGCGAAGATCGTACGCCGATCCCGGCCAGCTCCTTGGTGGCGAGCGGATAGTGGCAGGCGGCGAGCGTGCCCGATTGCTCGCCGGCGAGCAACGGCTCCTCGCGCGAGCAGCGCCCCTGCGCCCTCGGGCAACGCGTGTGAAAGCGGCAACCGCTCGGCGGGTCGGCCGGGCTGGGCACATCGCCGCTGAGCAGCTCTCGCGCACGCGGGCCGGCCGAGGGGTCCGCGACCGGCACCGCTGAGAGCAGCGCGCCGGTGTAGGGGTGGCGTGGATGCTCATACAGCTCCTCGCCGGCGCCGATCTCGACGATCTTGCCGAGGTACATGACCGCGACGCGATCGCACATGTAGCGCACGACCGAGAGGTCGTGCGCGATGAACACCACGGTCAGCCCGAGGCGCCGTTGCATCTCGCGCAGCAGGTTCAGCACCTGCGCCTGGATCGAGACGTCGAGCGCCGAGACGGGCTCGTCGGCGATCAGCAGCTTCGGTTCGAGCGCCAGCGCCCGCGCCAGTCCGATCCGCTGGCGTTGACCGCCGGAGAACTCGTGCGGGTAGCGGTTGTAGTGCTCGGGGCTCAGGCCCACCATCTCGATCAGCTCCTGCACGCGGCGCCTTCGCCGCGCCCGGTCCCTCAGCAGGCCGTGGACCGCGAACGGCTCGCCCACGATCGCGCCGACCGTCCGGCGCGGGTTAAGCGACGAATAGGGGTCCTGGAAGATCATCTGCATCTCCCTGCGCACCGCCTTCATAGCGGCGCCCTTCAGGCGCGTGATGTCCTGGCCCTCGAAACGCACCTCGCCGGCCGTCGGCTCGAGCAGGCGCATGATCAGCCGGGCCGTGGTGCTCTTGCCGCAGCCCGTCTCCCCGACGATTCCAAGCGTCTCGCCGCGGCGGACCTCGAAGCTCACGCCGTCGACCGCGCGCACCACGTCGGGGCTGCGGCGCAGCAGCCCGCGGCGCTGGAGCGGAAAGTGCTTGACCAGCCCGCGCACCTCGACGAGCGGCTCGCGCGGCGCGGTCGCGTACGGGCCCGCCGCGTTCGGGCCTTGGTAGTAGACCTTGATGTGCTCGGAGACGCTCACGCGCTCAGCTCCTGCCACAGGCGCCGGCGCAGCTGCGGCTCGAGCAGGCAGGCGACGTGATGGCCCGGCTCATCCGCAAGCTCGTGCAGGTCAGGGTCGATGCGCGCATGCTCCGCTCGAGCGTAGGCGCAGCGCGGATGGAAGTGGCACCCCGCTGGACGATTGATGAGGCTGGGGGGCGTGCCCGGGATCGGCTCGAGCTCCTGATCGCGCGCGCGCTGCAGCGTCGGGATCGACCTCAGCAGGCCCCACGTGTAGGGGTGTTCGGGCTCGGCGAACAGCTGCCTGCTGGGGGCGAGCTCCACGATCCGTCCCGCATACATGACGGCGACCTCGTCGGCCGTCTCGGCGACGACGCCGAGATCGTGGGTGACGATCACGATCGCCATCTGCAGTTCGCGCTGCAGGCGCTCGAGCAGCTCGAGGATCTGCGCCTGCACCGTCACGTCCAGCGCGGTCGTGGGCTCGTCCGCGATCAGCAGCTTCGGTTCGTTGGCCAGCGCCATCGCGATCATCGCACGCTGGCGCATGCCGCCCGAGTACTCGTGCGGGTACTCATCGACGCGGCGGGCGGGATCTCCAATGCCCACCAGGCCCAGCAGCTCGATCGCCCGCGCGCGCGCCCTCGCCCTGCTGAGCTGCCGGTGGGCACGCACCGCCTCCACGAGCTGGCTGCCGACCTTGTAGAGGGGGTGCAGGGAGGAGAGCGGGTCCTGGAAGATCATCGCGATCTCGTTGCCGCGGATCTCGCGCATCTGCTCCTCTGCGAGCGCGAGCAGATCGCGGCCCTCGAACAGGATGCGACCGGAGATGCTCGCGCCCATGCGCCGTGTGAGGCCCATCACGCTGAGCGCGGAGACCGTCTTGCCCGAGCCGGACTCCCCGACGATGCCGAGCGTGCCACCGCGCCGCAGCTCGTAGGTGATGCCGTCGACGGCACGGAGGAGTCCGTCTTCGGTGGCGAACTCCACGCGCAGGTCCTCCACCCGCAGCAGGGGCTGTTCGACGGCGTTCACGAGTAGCGCACGCGCGGGTCGATGAACGCGTAGGCGATGTCCACGAGGATGTTCGCCACGACGATGAACAGCGCCACGAGCAGCACTGTGCCCTCGATCAGCGGGAAGTTGCCGTGGGTGATCCCGTCGTAGCTCAGGCGGCCGATTCCCGGGATGTCAAACACGGTCTCGATCAGGATCGCGCCCCCGAGCAGCGTGCCCACGTCGAGCGCGAAGATCGTCATGATCGGGTTGATCGCCGCCCGCACGCCGTGGCGCAGGACCACGCGGCGCTCGCTCAGCCCCTTCGCCCGCGCGGTCCGTATGTAGTCCTCGGACATCGTCTCGATCAGGCTTGCGCGCATCAGCCGCGCATACACGGCCGCGAAGCCCGCCGCGAGCACGAGCCAGGGCAGCAGCAGGGACGTGAACCATTTCCACGGGTCGCTCGTCAGCCCGACATAGCTGCCGGCACCGGGGAACACCTTCACCTGGCCGATGTCGGCGGCGAACAGGTACAGGACGATCAGCCCGAGCCAGTATTCGGGCGCGGACACCAGTAGCAGGGCGGTCCCCATGCTCGCCCGATCCAGCCGGGAGCGACGGCGCAGCGCCGAGATGATGCCCACGGGCACGCCGATGGCGAGCCACACGACGGCCGCTCCCACGGTCAGCGAGATGGTTGCCGGCAGGCGGTCGAAGATCAGGCTCCGCACGGACGCTCCGCTCTCGTAGCTGTAGCCGAGATCGAAGTGCAGGAAGAGGTTGCGCATGTAGATCCAGAACTGCGTGGGCAGCGGCCGGTTGAGGCCGAGGTCCGCGCGGATCTCGGCGATCACCTTCGGACTCGGACTGTGGCCGGCCCTGAGCCTCGCCGGATCGGCCGTCGGCAGGATGCGAAACAGGACGAACATCAGCGCGGCCACGAGCACGAGCAGCATCACGCCCCACAGGACCCGCCGGATGATGTAGCTGCTCATGGGGCCGTCCTCGGGTCCAGCGCATCCTGGAGACCGTCGCCGAGCAGGTTGAACGCGAGCACGGTGCTCAGCAGCGCGACGCCCGGAAAGACCATGTACCACCACGCGGTGTTGAACGTCGGCGTCGCGGCGGCGATCATCTGGCCCCAGCTCGCGGTCGGCGGGCGCACGCCGACGCCGAAGAAGGACAGCGCCGCCTCCAGCAGGATGGCCTGCGGGATCAGCAGCGTCGAGTAGACGAGGATTGGCGCGAGCAGGCTCGGCAGGATCTCCCTGAACATGATGCGCGCGTTGGATGCGCCCAGCGACCGTGCGGCCTCGACGAACTCCTTCTCGCGCAGGGACAGCACGAGGCCGCGGACGATGCGGGCCATGTACGGCCAGCTGGCGAGCGCGACGATGAAGATGATCACGCGCAGGCCGGGTGCGACGACGCCCGCGACGCACCCTCTCACCGCGCATGCGGCGCCGATGCCGATGCCGAGGAGCAGGATCGGGATCGCCAGCACCACGTCCACCAGACGGGAGAGCAGCGTGTCGGCCCAGCCGCGGTAGAAGCCGGCGAACAGACCCACCACCACGCCGATGAGCGTCGCGACAAGGGTGCCGAGGATGCCGACGGCGAGCGCGGCTCTCGTCCCGTAGATGACGCGGGACATCACGTCCTGGCCGAGCTGATCGACGCCGAACGGGTGGGCCGGGCTCGGCCCGAGCGGACTGCCGAAGGCGTCGGTGAGGTTCGGGTTCTGCACGTTCGGTCCGGGCAGGCCGAGGAGCGCGACCACCAGCGGGGCCGCGATCGCAACGACGATCAGGACGGCGATGAGCACGAGCGAGCAGAGCGCCAGGCGGTCCTGGCGAAACCTGCGCCAGAAGAGCTCGAAGGGAGAGCGCGCCGCGATCTCCGCGCCGTCCTCGGCGCCGTCTGCCAGGAAGCCCAGACCCGCGCGGGCGCCGGGCAGCATGTCGGCAGCGCCGACGCTCATCGCCGCCGGAGCTCCGTCAGAGGAGGGGTTCTCAAGCGTGCGTTGTGCACCGAATGTAGGAGTTCGACGACCGTCTCATCGCAACCTGCCGGGCCTCCAGAAAGGCCTCCATGCCCATATCGGCACTGCGATCGGCGGGCCTGAGGGCGCTTCGGCGCGATACTGGAGAAGGTGGACACCCTCTTCGACGAGGACACTCCAGGCAGCACGCCGCACGATGCGGACGCGGGTCGCGCGCGCCGCGACGCGAACCAGGGCAGACATCCGCTGGCGGTGCGCGCTCGGCCGAGGCGCCTTGAGGAGTTCGTCGGCCAGTCCCACCTGCTCGGCGAGGACTCGGCGCTGCGCGTGGCGATCGAGCAGGGACGCCCTCATTCGATGGTGCTGTACGGACCGCCGGGGTCGGGCAAGACGACGCTGGCGCGGATCGTCGCCGAGCGCTCGCAGGCGGCGTTCGAGGAGCTGAGCGCCGTGCAGGCCGGACGGGCGGAGGTTCGCGCGGTGATCGAGCGGGCCAGCCACCGGCGAGAGTCCGGCGGCACCGAGACCGTCTTCTTCCTCGACGAGATCCACCGCTTCAACAAGGCCCAGCAGGACGCGCTGCTGCCTGCCGTCGAGGAGGGCCTCATCACGTTGATCGGCGCAACGACGGAGAATCCCGCGTTCGAGGTCAACGGAGCGCTGCTCTCGCGCGTTCGCGTGTATGCGCTGCATGGCGCTGAGCGCAGAGGAGGTGCGGACGCCGTGCTGCGCGCGCCGCCCGCGGGCCTGGTGGCGCTGCGTGTGGACGACGAGGCGATCGACTTTCTCGCCGCGCGCAGCGAGGGCGACGCCCGCACGGCGCTGAACGCACTCGAGCTGGCCGCCGAAACCGCTGGGGAGCTGGGCGAGGAGCGGCGTGACGCTCGCGCGGGCGAGGGACGCACTGCAGCGGCGCGCCGTGCTCTACGACAAACGCGGAGACCGCCACTACGACTACATCTCCGCCTGGATCAAGGCCACGCGCGGATCGGATCCCGGACGCCTCGCTGTACTACCTGGCGGTGATGCTGGAGGGCGGCGAGGACCCGCGGTTCATCGTCCGGCGGATGGTGATCCTCGCCTCCGAGGACATCGGCAACGCCGATCCGGCTGCCCTGTCGGTGGCCACCGCGGCGGCGCTGGCCGTTGACCGCGTCGGGCTGCCCGAGGCCCGCTACGCGCTCGCGCAGGCGGCCATCTACCTCGCGCTCGCGCCGAAGTCCAACGCCGCCGGGCGCGCGCTGGCCGCCGCCGAGTCGCACGTGCGCGAGCACGGCGCGGCGCCGGTGCCGAGCTGGCTGCGCCCGCGAGCGCGCCCGGGACAGCAGACGGGTGGCTATGAACCCCCACGAGCAGCCGGGACACGTCTCCCCGCAGGAGCTCCTGCCCGAGAGCGTGGTCGGCGCGCGCTTCTACGACCCCGACGAGGCGGAGGCCGAGCTGGCGCAGCGGCTCGCGCGAGATTCGCCGGGAACGCGGCGCCGAGGAGCGATAATCGCCCCTAGATGAGCACATCCCTGAGCGAGACCGCCGAGCGCGAGGAGCCTGCTCGCGCGCGACCCGGCGACCGGCGAGGTCCTGGGCAGCCTGCACCGTCACCGCCACCCGGGCGCATCGACGGGGTGGTACGGCGACGTGGCCAAGGTGCAGCCGCTGTGGGCGCTGCTGCGGGTGAAGGACCGGGCCAGGTACATGCGCAGGATGGCCCAGGCGGTGATCGACGACTTCGACGAGCTGCTGGAGGGGCTGGCGCGCGAGCAGGGACGCCCGCGCGCGGAGATCGCGTCACTCGAGCTGCTCGCGGCGATCGACGCGCTGATCTGGATCGCCGAGGAGGGAGCCGACGTGCTGGGCGGCCGGCGGGTGGGGATCCACCACTCGATGTCGATCGCCAAGCGCGCGCGCATCGCGTATGAGCCCTACGGCGTCGTCGGCGTGATCGGCGCCGGCAGCGCGCCCTTCGCGCAGCCGCTCGGGCAGATCGCGGGGGCGCTGCTGGCGGGAAACGGCGTCGCCTTCAAGCCGGCCGGGCGAGCGGCACTGGCCGGCGAGCGGATCGCGCGGGTGCTGGCGCGCGCGGACCTGCCCGAGGGACTCGTGCGGATCGTGCACGGCGGCGGCGGACTCGGCGTGGCGCTGGCGCGGGCGCCGGTGGACAAGATCCTGTTCACGGGCTCGCCGGCCGATCGGTCGGGAGGTGGCGCGTGCGTGCGTCTCGCGGGAGAAGGAGGTGACCGTCGAGCTGGGCGGCAAGGACGCGATGCTCGTGCTCGCCGACGCCCACCTGCCGCGCGCGGTGGCCGGCGCGCTGTGGGCCGGCTGCGCCGGAGCGGGGCAGGCGCGCGGCTCGATCGAGCGCGTGTACGTCGGTCGCGGAGGTCGTACGAGCCGTTCCTCGATGGACTCGTGACAGGCCGCCGCGCTCGATCACCGTCGGCGACCCCGCCGACCCGCGCACGCAGGTCGGCCCGCTCGCCTCCGCACGCCGGGCCGAGCACGTCGACGCGCTCGTGAAGGAGGCGCTGGCGCAGGGGGCGCGAGCTCCGCTGCGGCGGGCCGGTGAGCCCCGCGGGATGCGACGGCGGGCTCGTTCTACGCGCCCGGCGGTGATCACCGGCGCCACGCACGAGATGCGCCTGATGCGCGAGCCCGTCGACGGACCGGTGCTCGCGGTCGTGACGGTCGACTCGGTCGACGAGGCGATCAGGCTGGCCAACGACTCGGACTACGGGCTGGGCGCGTCGGTGTGGACGGCCGACCGCTACCAGGGGATGCGGATCGCGCGCGAGCTGCACGCGGGGATGGTGTGGCTCAACGACCACCTCCCCGGCCCGACCGTGTCGCGCGGCCCGTGGGGCGCCGCGGCCGGAAGCGGGCTGGGGCGGACGCTCGGCCAGAGCGGATTGAGGGCGTGCGCGCAGGAGAAGCTCATCAGCTGGGATCCGCCGGCGACGCGCGGGCTGTGGTGGAGCCCCTACGACGAGGTGACGGCCGCCGCCGCGCGCGCGGTCGCCGAGCATGCGCTCGGCGCGCGAGTCAGACCGCGAGCGCGCCTGGCGCCATGGCGCGCTGGCGCTGGCGCGCCTGGGAGTGCGCGCGCTGGGGCGCTCCGATTGTCCGTTGCGGCTAGGCTAGGGTCATGCCCGCTCAGGCCTACGCAGGCAAGGAGTGCGTCTGTCAGCTGCGCAGGGGGATCTGCGACCAGAGCTGCGTGCAGGGGATGCTGGACACGCCGTTCTACATCGCCTGCCTGAAACTGCAGGGCCGGCGCTGCGTGGTGGTCGGGCGGCGGAGCGATCGGACTCGAGAAGGTCGAGGGGCTGCTCGCCTGCGACGGCGACGTCACGCTGATCGCGCCGGACGGCCGTCGAGGAGCTCGCGGCCTACGCGAGCGAGGGCTCGATTCGCTGGGAGCGCGCGAGTACGCCGGCCCGCAGGACCTCGAGGGCGTGTTCATGGTGATCGCGGCGACCGACGACACCGACGTGAACATCGCCGTGTTCTCTGACGCCGAGCGGCGGGCGATGCTCGTCAACGTCGTCGACGTGCCGCCCCTGTGCAACTTCATCCTGCCGGCGATCGTGCGCACGCGGCCCGCTGGCGATCGCGATCTCCACGGCCGGGGCCTCGCCGGCGCTGGCCAAGCGCATGAAGCGGGAGATCGAAGGCCAGTACGGCGAGCCGTACGCGCGGCTGGCTGTGCTCCTCAACGAGGTGCGCGGCTGGGCGAAGGGCACGCTGCCGACCTACCAGGAGCGCAAGGAGTTCTTCGAGGGGATCGTCAACGGCGATCCCGACCCGGTGCAGTTGCTGCGGGCCGGCGATACCCCAGAGGGCACGGGGGAGCAGGCGGTGCGCGAGCTGATCGCGCGGGCGCAGAGCGCACACGCGCCGGCAGGTGTCGAGAGCCTGAGCGTGGCTGCGCTGCTCCTCGAAGGGCTCGCTCGGCACTACGGTGAGCGCGAGGCGCTCACCGATGTCTCGCTGTCGCTGCAGAGAGGGCAGACGCTCGTCGTGTTCGGGCCCAACGGCGCCGGCAAGAGCACGCTGCTGCGGGTGCTCGCGACGCTCCTGCGCCCGCACGCCGGCAGCGTGTGCGTGCTCGGGCTCGAGGCTGCCCGACGAGGCATGGGCGGTGCGCGGGCGCATCGGCCTGCTCGCCCACGAGCCGCTGCTCTACCGCGAGCTGACCGCGCGCGAGAACCTGCGCTTCCACGCGCGCCTGCACGGCGTCGCCGAGGCGCGCGTGCGAGGAGCTGCTCGAGGCCGTGGCGATGACCGCTCGCGCAGACGAGCCCCTGCGGACGCTCTCGCGCGGGATGGTCCAGCGCGTGGCCGTCGCCCGTGCCGTGCTGCACGACCCCGAGCTGCTGCTGCTGGACGAGCCCCACGCCAACCTCGACCCCGCTGCCGTCGAGCTCGTGGGGCCGCTGATCGGTGCCGGCTCGGGGCGCACGCGGGTGATCTGCAGCCACGATCCGTCGGGCGGTCTGGCCGAGGCCGACCTCGTGCTGGGGCTGCGCGGCGGGCGGGCGGCGCTTGCGCGGCCGGCGAGCGAGGTCGATCAGGACGCCATCGCGGAGCTCTACCGGTGAGCGCCCGCGCCGAGGCCCCGCCGCTGGATGAGCCGGTCGGCCAAGCCTCCGCGGGGTCCCGCCGTCAAGCGCCCGGGCATCGGGCGCGGTCGTCGGCGCGCTGCTGCGCAAGGAGCTGCTGGTCGAGCTGCGCACGCTCGAGTCGGTGCCGGGCATGTCGCTGTTCGCCGTGACCACGTTCGTGGTCTTCCATTTCGCGCTCAACCGCAACAGCGTCGATGGCGATCTGGCCGCAGGCATCCTGTGGGTGACGCTTCTGTTCGCCGCGATCCTCGGCGTCAACCGCCTGTTCGTCGCCGACGCCGAGCAGGGTGGCTTCGACGGCTTCCTGCTGGCGCCGGTGGACCGCAGCGCGATGCTCTTCGCGAAGGCGCTCGCTCTGCTGGCCTATCTGGCGGTGCTCGAGTTCGATCGCGGTGCCCGCCTTCGCGCTGCTGCTGCTCGGGCCCTCGCTCGGCCGCGCGCTGCCCGGCCTGCTGGCGGTGCTCGTGCTCGGGGACATCGGCGTGGCCGTGATCGGCACGCTGGTCGCCGCGCTCGCGGTGCGCACGCGCGCACGGGACCTGCTGGGTCCGCTGCTGGCGCTTCCGCTGCTCGTGCCGGTGGTCATCGGCGCCGCGCGTGCCACCGAGCCGCTGTTCGCGCCCGCTCACGCGAGCGGGCCCGCGGCCCGCTGGCTGCTGACGCTGGGGCTCTATGATCTGGTGTTCGGGCTGATCGCCTTTGCCCTGTTCGATTTCCTCCTGGAGGACTGAATGCCATCCTCAAGCCGGCCGGTGGCCGGCCCTCCCGACACGAACCCTCGCCGTCCGGGTGGTGCGCTCCGGTACGCCACCGGGCTGTGCGCTCTCAGCATCTCCACCGTCGCCGTCATCGCGACCATGCTCGCCCTCATCTTCTTCTACGCGCCGCTGGAAGCCGAACAGGGATTCCTGCAGAAGATCTTCTACATCCACGTGCCGCTCGCGATCGTCGCGCTCTGCGGGTTCGTCATCGGCGCCGTGCTGGCGGCGCTGCACCTGCACACGCGCGACTCGCGCTGGGACATGCGCTCCTACGTGGCGATCCACATGAGCCTGATCTTCGCCGTGGGCGCGCTGATCACGGGCTCGATCTGGGCGAAGGGCTCATGGGGGCACTGGTGGGTGTGGAATGAGCCGACGCTCGTGTCGTTCTTGATCGTCTTCCTGCTGTACGCGACCTACCAGCCGCTGCGCTTCGCGATCGAGGACCCCGAGCGCCAGGCGCGCTATGCGTCGGTGTTCGCGATCACGGCGGGGGCGTTCGTGCCGCTGAACTTCATCGCGGTGCGCCTCTCCACCGCCTACCTGCATCCGCGGGTGCTGGGCAGCACATCGAACCTGCCGCCGCAGCATGGCGTTGACGTTCCTGGTGTCGCTGCTGGGCATGGCGCTGCTCTTCGCCACCCTCTGCAGGCTCGAGCTGGCGACCAAGCACACGCGCGCGCAGCTGCGCGCGCTGCGCCGCCGCGACCGAGCTGGGCGTCTGCCGGTGGCCAACCGGCAAGGGGTCGCGCTCAGCGAAGCGCGGCTCCCACGCTGCTCGGCGCCGGGACGATGGCCCGTGCGAGCGGGAAGGCCGGCGGGATGAGCGCCGCGGCACTGCTCGGCGAGCTGCCGGCCCTGCCTCTGCACAGGCGGGCAAGTACGTGGCCGGCGCCTACATCGTGGTGTTTGCGCTGGTGCTCATCTACGTGGTGGTCATGGCGATCCGCGTGGGCCGTATCAGCGCCGGCTCGGAGAGCTGCTGCGGGAGCAGGAGCGGTCCCCGCAGGAGCAGGTGCCATCCCGGGACGCGGCGCCAGCGCAGGAGCTCGATGCCCCCCGCCCGGAGTCGACGCTGGCATGAGCGAGCTGCTGGCGCTCGGCATCTCGCACAAGACGGCGCCCGTCGCCCTGCGCGAGCGTCTGGCGTTCACCGAACCCGAGGCGAGCGAGTTCGCTGAGGAGGCCACGGCGAGCGCGAGCGTGCGCGAGGCGGTCGTGATCTCCACGTGCAACCGCACCGAGGTCTACCTGGTGGTGGGCGATCCGGTGCGCGCCGAGTCCGAGGTGCTCGGACTGCTCGCGCGCCGTGCCGGCATACGGCCGACCGAGCTCGCCGAGGCGATGTACTCGCCCGCGCAACTGCGACGCCGCACGCCAGCTCTACCGGGTGACCGCGGGCCTGGAGTCGATGATCGTCGGGCGAGGCGGAGATCCAGGGCCAGGTCAGGCGAGCCCACGAATCGGCGATGCAGGCGGGATGCACCGGTCCACTGTCGAACCGCCTGTTCGCCGCCGCGCTGACCACGGGCAAGCGCGTGCGCTCGGAGACGGAGATCGGCTCGAGCAGGGTCAGCGTTCCCTCGGTCGCGGTCGACCTCGCGCTGAGCGTCCTCGGCACGCTCCAGGACCGCCACGTCGTCATCCTCGGCGCGGGCGAGACGAGCGAGCTGACCGCCCGGGCGCTCGCCGACCGCGGCGCCAACACGATCTTCGTCGCCAACCGCCATGCCGACCGGGCGCTGAGCCTCGCCCAGCGCTTCGGCGGCTCGGTGGTCGGGCTCGACGGGCTCCCCGACCAGTTGCTGAGGGCCGACATCGTGCTCTCCTCGACCTCCTCCCCCCATCCGATCGTCGGCCGCGAGGAGCTCGAGCTGGTGATGCGCGAGCGCGGCGGAGCGTCCCCTGCTGTTGATCGACATCGCGGTGCCACGCGACGTCGACCCCGCCTGCGGCGAGCTGCGAGGGGGTGAGCCTCTACGACATCGACGATCTGCAGGCCGTCGTCGAGCGTAACCTGAGCACGCGCGCCGGCGAGATGCCTCAGGCGCTCGAGATCGTCGAGCAGGAGATCCATCGCTTCGCGCGCTGGCTCGGGCAGCTGGACACGGTTCCCGCGACCAGCGCCCTGCGCGAGCACGGCAACGCCATCGTGGAGCAGGTGCTCGCCGAGAACGCCGAGCGCTGGGAGTCGGCCTCGCCTCGCGATCTGGCCCGCGTCGAGGCGATCGCGCGAGCCGTGATGAGCCGTCTGCTGCACGAGCCGACGATCCGCATGCGGAGCCTCAGCGAGGAGCGCGGCCATGCGAGCCTCGAGCTGGTGCGCGAGCTGTTCGGGCTGCGCGAGGACGACGCGCCGGCCAGGGAGGAGCCGTCAGGGAACTTGGCGGAGGTGCACGACCTCCGTCGCCGTCGCGAGCGCTGATGCGGATCGGAACCCGGGGCAGCGCGCTCGCGCTGGCGCAGGCCCGGCTCGTCGCCGGGCCGCTTCGCGGACCACGAGATCGTCCCGGTCACGACCAGCGGCGACCGCGGCGGCGCCGGGGAGGACAAGTCGCGATGGGTGCGCGAGCTCGAGCAGGCCCTAATCGACGGAGCGATCGACGTGGCCGTGCACTCGGCCAAGGACGTGCCCGGCGAGCTCGCCGAGTGGCCTCCGCCTGCATCGGAGCGCCCGCGCGGGCCGCCTGCGAGGACGTCCTCTGCGGAGCGGATGGGCTCGACGGTCTGCAGCGCGGGCGCACGCATCGGCACGAGCAGCCTGCGCCGCGAGGCCCAGCTGCGCTGCGCGCGCGAGGATCTCGACGTGGTGAGCGATCGCCGGCAACGTGGACACCCGCCTGCGCAAGCTCGCCGAGGGCGAGTTCGATGCGATCGTGCTCGCCCGCGCCGGGCTCGAACGCCTGCGCCTCGAGCCCGAGATCGGGGCGGTGCTCGACCCCGAGCGCTTCGTCCCGGCGCCCGGGCAGGGCGCTCTCGCACTCGAGGGACGCATCGGCGACGAGCGTACCCAGGCTGCCGTGGAGGGACTCCTCGACGCGGACAGCTCAGCCTGTCTGCTCGCCGAGCGCGCCCTTGCAAGGGAGCTCGGACGCCAGCTGCCGCACGCCGCTCGGCGCCTGCGCCATGCCCGCCGGCTCCGGACGCCTTCGCCTGCGCGCGTGGGTCGGGCTGCCGGACGGATCGGCGTGGGCGCGCGACGAGCTGCCGGGCCTGCTGGAGGACCCCGAGTCCCCGGCACGGGAGCTCGCCCGGCGCCTGAAGCTGGTGGGGGCCGGCGAGATGCTGGCGCGCGCGGAGGAGATGGCGAGGGTTGGCAACGCCTGAGCGTCCACCTGCACCGTCGAGCGCCACCGGCGCAGGCGAGCGCTCGGACGGGCAGCCGTCTGAGAGCGCCCCCGCGTCCGTCTACCTCGTGGGCGCCGGCCCCGGCGACCCCGGGCTTCTGACGATGCGTGCGCTCGAGCTGATCGCGGCGGCGGACATCGTCCTGTACGACCGCCTGATCCCGGCGCGCGCTCTCGATGGCGCCCGCGAGGACGCTGAGCTCGTGTTCGTGGGCAAGGAGGGCGGAGGGTCCTCGGTACCGCAGGAGGTGACCGAGGAGCTGATGATCGCGCGCGCGCGCGAGGGCAGGATGGTGGTGCGGCTGAAGGGCGGCGATCCCTTCGTGTTCGGGCGCGGCGGCGAGGAGGCGCTCGCGCTGCGCGCCGCCGGCATCTCCTACGAGGTCGTGCCCGGGGTGACGGCCGGCATTGCCGCCGCGGCCTACGCGGGAATCCCGGTCACCCAGCGCGGGCTGGCAAGCGCGGTCGCCCTCGTCACCGGCCACGAGGCCCTCCAGGAACTGGACTGGCCGGCCTTGGCGGCGTTTCCGGGGACGCTCGTGCTGTACATGGGCGTGAGCCGTCTGGCACACATAGCGGAGTCACTGATCGCCGCCGGGCGCCCGGACTCCGAGCCCGCGGCGATCGTGCACGCCGGCACGCTGCCGGGCCAGCGCACGGTGACCGGCACGCTGGGCACGATCGCCCAGGCGGCCCGCCTGGCGGACATCGGTGCACCGGCGATCACCGTCGTGGGAGCGGTCGCCGCCCTCGCCGGGGAGCTCTCCTGGCGACGCCCGCACGTGCTCGACGGACGCACCGTGGCCGTCACCCGCGCGCGCGCCCAGGGCAGCGTGCTCTCTCGGCGCCTGGAAGAGCTGGGGGCGCAGGTGGTACAGGCACCGGTCATCCGCATCCGCGGCGCTGCCCGGCCCGCCGCTTGACCCCTCGCCCTATGACCTCGTGTGCCTCACGAGCGCAAACGCCGTCGACGGGCTGTTCGAGCGCCTCGCGGCCGGCGGGCGCGACGCGCGGGCGCTGGCGGGCGCGCGGATCGCGGCGATCGGGCCGGGCACCGTCCGCGCGCTGGCCGGGCACGGCATCACCGCCGACATCGTGCCCGAGCGCGCCGTCGCGGAGTCGCTCGCCGAGGCGCTCGCCGATTGCCCGGCGAGCCGTGCGCTGCTGCCGCGGGCTCTGCAGGCGCGCGAGGTGATTGCCGACGCTCTGAGCGCGCGCGGCGTCGAGGTGGACGTGCTCGAGGTATATGAGACGATCGTGGAGCCCCTCTCGTCCGTTGCGCTCGCCGCCGCCCGGCAGGCCGACTACATCACCTTCACCTCCTCCTCGACCGTGCGCTTCTTCCTGCAGGCCATGCGCGCGGCCGGTGGCGCCGGCGAGAGCGCCGGCGAGTCCCGCGGGAGCGACTCGCCTGCGGGCCTCTCCAGCACCACGCGCATCGTCTCGATCGGCCCGCTGACCAGCGAGACGCTGCGCGAGAACGGCCTCGATGTGCACATCGAGGCCGAGCGTCACGACATCGACGGCCTCATCGAGGCGCTCGTCGCCGACGTGACCGGAGGGTAGCGCTCGGGGCGTCCGCGTCGATGTACATCAGCTTCCTCTCCGACTACGGCCACAGCGACGAGTTCGTCGGCGTCTGCCACGGCGTGATAGCGCGGCGCTGCCCCTGCCGCACGCGTGATCGACCTCACCCACGCGATCCCGCGCCACGACGTGCGCACTGGCGCGCTCGTGCTGCGCGACGCGCTCGCCTTCGTGCCCGCGGGCGTGCACCTGGCCGTCGTCGACCCCGAGGTGGGGGCGGCAGGACAGCACGCGCGGCGGGCGGTCGCACTGCTGACCGCGGAGGGGGACCGGCTGCTGGTGGGCCCCGACAACGGCCTGCTCGATGCTCGCCGCCGAGCTGCTGGGAGGGGTGCTCGAGGCAGTCGACATCGGCCGCTCTCCCGAGCGCCTGGAGCCGGTGTCGGCGACCTTCCACGGCCGCGACATCTTCGCGCCGGTCGCCGCCGCGCTCGCAGCCGAGGAGCCCGCTCGCCGCTCTCGGCGAGCCCATGGCGGTGGGGGATCTGCGTCCCCTGCGACTCCCCCACGCCCACGCCGCCGATGACGCCCTCATCGCCCACGTGCTCCGCAGCGACCGTTTCGGGAACCTGATCCTCGACGCCTCCCATGCGCTGCTCTCGTCGGTGAACATGCGGCTGGGCGAGGCGGTGACGGTGCGGGCGGCGGGCGCGTCCACCACGCGCGCTACGCGTCCACCTTCGCCGACGTTCTCCCCGGTGAGCTGCTGCTCTACGAGGACGCCCAGCGCACGGCGGCGCTCGCCGTCAACCGCGGCTCGGCGGCCGAGCTCCTCGGGCTCTCGCCCGATGACGAGGTCATCGTGCGACGCGTATGAGCGCGCTCGGCCGGCCACGGCTGCACCTGCGCAGCACCGACTCGACCAACGAGCGCGCCCGCCTGCTCGCCATGGCGCAGGCGCCCCCACGGAACCCTCGTCACCGCCTCCCTCCAGACGGCCGGGCGGGGCCGCCAGGGCCGCAGCTGGACGGCGCCGGCGAACAGCTCGCTGCTGATGTCGCTCCTGCTGCGCACGCCCGCCGCCGCTGCTGCCGCTGATCGCCGCCGTCGCGGTCTGTGACGTGACGGGCGCCGAAGCCGCGATCAAGTGGCCGAACGACGTCGTGCTCGCGCGCGCAGACGGACTGGCCAAGCTCGGCGGAATACTCGTCGAGGGCCGCCCCCAGGAGGGCTGGGCCATCGTGGGCATCGGCCTGAACGTGGCCGTCCGCCCGAGCGAGATGCCGGCCGGGCTGCGCGAGCGCGTCGCACGCTCGGCCGCTCCTCCGCGGAGATCGAGCCGACGCTCGGGCGGCTGCTGGAGGCGCTCGAGCGACGACTGCCCGAGGCAGAGGGGGCGACGCTGACGGCTTGGCGTGCGCGCGACGCTCTGCACGGGCGCGAGATCGCGTGGGGGGCGCCCGGGGCGACGACGGGAGCTGGTCGCGGCCGTGCCGAGGGAGTCGACGGGACGGGCCGTCTGATCGTCGCCCTGCCCGATGGCGGCCGGCGTTCGCTGGGCTCGGGTGAGGTCCACCTGCTCGATCCGCTCGAGCTGCGCCAGTAGCGAAGGCTCCGCGGGTAGCGCTCGGCGCGCCTACTCCGCAGCGTGGTTGAGGGCGTCTTCGACGCTGCGCTGCAGCGTCTGCTGCCCCCCCTGCTGAAGGTCAGCGCCGCCGACCGAGGGCGGGGGCTCGCGGGGATCGGCCGGCGACGGGGAGGAGTCGTTGCTCGCCTGCACCCCGTCTGCGCCGTCCATCCCGGCCCCATCGAGACTCGACGCCGACGTCTGCCAGCGAGGGCTCCGACCCGTTGGCGGCTCCCTTCGCTCCCTTGCGTCTGCGCCTGGCGTTGCGGGCCCGGCGCTTGGGGAAGTTGCGCAGCAGCTCCCGCGCCAGCGCGGGAGGCTTGCGCGCCATGCGCGTGCGCGCTCCCCGCAGCGCCTCCTCGGCCTCCGGCGTGTGCGCGAGCGCCGCCGCCAGCAGCGCCGCCGCCAGGCGGCGATCCTGCTTGCGCGCGGCGTGGATCAGCCGCCGCGCGTTGCGCGCATGCGCGCCGCCGGCGGAGTTCACGAGCAGGCCGAGCAGCCGCTTGGTCTCCGGCCAGCGCTGCACGGCGTACTCCTCGTGCACGTCGCGGGTGTACTCGGCCAGGCGCCAGATCCAGGCGTTGGCCTGGTCGCGCCTGCCGATCCGGCGCTCGACCAGGGCGCGCAGCATGATCTTGGTCGCCTCCTTGCGCTCCTCGCGCGGCCAGCCGCCGATGATGTCGATCGCCGTGTCGAACGCATCCGGATCGCGCAGCGCAGCGATGTCCGTCAGCGCGCGCAGGCGCAGCTGCGGGTTCTTGTTGCGCTGCACCGCCGTGATCAGGAAGCGGCTCTTCAGCTCGCCGGTGCGGTCGAAGTGGAGCATCGCCCGCGCCCTGCGCCAGCCGCTGGGCGCGACCCGCGCGCCTGCGAGCGCGGCCCACACGTGCTGCTCGCCGTAGTCGAGATGCTCGACCGCGATCCGCCACAGCTCGCGCTCGAAGACCGCGAACCGCCGCTCCTCCTCGGCGCAAACCGGCAGCACGCGCCGCTCCACCCGCATCCGGCGTCCGCGTCCGCGTCGCACGGGACCGACGACGATCGCGCCCCCGCGATAGACGTCGCGATCGAGCAGCGAATGCAGGGTGACGACCGGGTCGTCGTGCTTGGTCGCCGGGTGCACGAAGTCGACCACCAGCCCCGCCTCCTTGCCCGGGTGGCGGCGGGTGACGCGTCCCACGCGCTGCTGGTAGATGCGCTTGGATGCCGTCGGCGCGAGGTGCACGCAGACGGTCGCGCGCGGGCTGTTCCAGCCCTCGGCGAGCAGCTGGGCGTTGATCAGCACGTCGATGTCGCCGCGCTCGTAGCGCGCGAGGATCTCGGCCAGCTCGCGCTTGGGCGTCTCGCCCGAGACGCCCTGTGCCTTGATGCCCTCGGCGCGAAAGGCCTCGGCGAGGTTGTAGGCGTGCCGCACGCCGGCCGCATAGACGACGCCGGGCACGCCGCTGAAGCGCGTGCGGTAGAGGTTGGCGACGGCGAGGTTGAACGGCTGCTGGTCGAGCAGCTTGGCGAGCTCCTCCTGGTCGAACTCGGTGTCGACCTCTCCCCGGCGCAGCGGCACCTTGGCGATCGTGCGCACCCCCACCCCCGGGGAGATGCGCACGCAGCGCAGCGGCGCGATCACGCCGCGCCGGGCCGCCTGGGCGAGGTCGAAGCGCGACGTCTGGGTCGGGAACAGGTCGGTGACGTGGCGCGCGATCAGCGCGCCGGTGGCGGTCATGCCGATGAAGATCGGTCCCGTCCAGTTGCGGATCGCGCCACTCGTCTTCTCGCCCAGGGCCGTGTGCGCCTCGTCGCAGATGACGATCGTGTAGGCGCTCGAGATCTTGCCGGCGTTGCGTACGAACCACTGGTAGGTCTCGACGGTCACGGGCCCCTTGACCGAGTCCTCGCCCTTGAGCAGCGGACGGCTGATGCGCTTGGAGTAGCCGCGGTCGCGCAGCTCGCCATGGAACTGGTCGACGAGGTTGCGCCGGTGCGTGAGGATCAGCACTCCGCCGGTCTGCGACGCCTCGACGAATCCGAGCGCCGCGACCGTCTTGCCGGCCCCGGTCGCGTGCTCGAACCAGAAGCGCTTGGCGGCGTTGGGGTCCTCGGGCTGCTCGGCGAGGGATCCTCCTCGTCCTCGTCCTCGACCCAGTCGCGCGGCTCCTCGTCGGAGTCGCCCTGCAGCTCGGGCTCATCCTCGTCTCCTCCTCTTCTTCGGCGATCAGCTCGACCTCGTCCTCCTCCTCGTCCTCCTCCTCGTCCTCGTCGGGCGCGGCGCGCTGGACCGGGCCCAGATCGTCGTCGTCCTCCTCGACGTCCTCCTCCTCCTCGACCTCTTCCTCCTCGTCCTCCTCTTCCTCGGCGCTCAGATCCTCCGCCGGCGCGGCGGGGGTCTCGGAGTCGCTGCTCTGCAGCGACGTCCTCGGGACCGAGGATGTCGGCGGAGGCGAGCAGCTCGGGCGAGGCGGAGGCGGCGGCGCGACCGTTGCCGCGCCCACGGGCGCTGCGCCTCGGCCAGCAGCGCGGCCAGCGTGCCCGACAGCGCGTCGACCTGGTGGGCCGAGAGCACGGTGCCGTCGGCCAGCTTGGGCTCATCCTCGGACAGCAGGCGCTCGAGGCCGAGCAGCAGCGAGAACTCGCGGCGCCATGCCGTCGAGGGATGCTTTGCCTTCGGGATCGGCCTCGAGCTCGGCGAGCGCCTGGTCGAGCGCGCGCCTGCGCGGCGTGCCCGGCGCAAGCGCGACGCCGGCCTCCTCGCCCGGGTGCACGAACCGCTCGCGCACGAGCTTCTCCGCGCGCGAGATATCCGCGGGAGTTGGAATGGGCGCGACCGCACGGGCCACTGAGGTGGACTCGGCCATTGAGGCTCTGGACTTCGAGACTGAGCCGCCGCAGAAAGTGGCTTCGGCGCGAGCTCGGAAAGGACTGGCGCTCATCTGGCGCCGTTCGCCGGATGCTCAGAGCAACCCGGCTCTCACTTGTCTCCGAGAGGATATAGCACGTCGCAGGCGCGATTGAAGTCGACCTTCGCGGCGTCGAGCCTCATCTGCCACCCTTAGCGGCGATGACGCTGAAGCGGGTGTCGATCGGATGTGGCGGGCTGGCGGTCGCTGGCGCTGCTGGCGGTGGGCCTCGTTCAGCTGGCCGGCACCTCGCAGACGCCGGCGGCGCCCTCCAGGCTCACGCTCGCGCAGATGCGCGCTCGACTGGCTGGCTCACCGGCGCCGCTGGCCGCGCTGCACGCCCAGGCCGGGCAGCTGCTGCCGGGCGGCCTCGCAGCCGATACGGGCGCGCCTGGCCGCGCTTCGCGGCCAGCCCGTGGTGGTGAACAAGTGGGCCTCCTGGTGCGTTCCATGCCGCTCTGAGTTCGCCGCCTTTCAGCGCGCCTCGGTCGCACAGGGGCGCGAGGTGGCGTTCATCGGGATCGACTCCGGTGACACGAGCCGCGCCGATGCGCTCAGCCTTCCTGCGGTCCTTCCCGGTGAGCTACCCGAGCTACTACGACCAGAGCGGCGGCGCGGGCGCCGCGATCACCGACTCGGCCTTCACGCCGGTCACGGTCTTCTATGACCGCGGCGGCCACGAGTACATCCGCCAGGGCCCCTACCCGAGCCCGGCCAAGCTCGAACAGGACATCAGGCGCTATGCGCTGGACTCTCCAGCTACGCTCCCCGACAACTGAGACGTGCCTGAGATTCGGATCGACCCGCTGAGCGGGCACAAGACGATCGTGGCCGGCGAGCGCTCGCGGCGCCCCGGTGGCGAGCCCGGCGGCTGGCTGCGCGAGAGCTCGCCCGAGCCGATCGATCCCGAGCGCGACCCGTTCGCGGACGGGCACGAGGAGCGCACGCCACCCGAGCTCTACGCCGTGCGCCCGGCGGAGGCCCCGCCAACTCCCCCGGCTGGACCGTGCGGGTGATCCCCAACCTGTATCCGGCGCTCGCTCCGGCGGATGCGGCGGCGGCCGACGAGAGCGTGCCACAGGCGCCCGTTCCGCTCCGGGCGGACCTGTTCTGCTCCGCGCCGGCGACCGGCTCGCACGAGGTGATCGTCAACGGACCCCAGCCCGTGCACTCGCCTGGCCGAGCTTCCGACTCGAGCAGGTGATCGCCGCCGTGGAGACCTGGCGCGCGCGCATGCGGGCGCACGCGGCGAGCGCCTGCGTGCAGCTGATCGTCAACGAGCACCACGAGGCCGGAGCGTCGCTGCCGCACACGCATGCCCAGCTGTACGCGCTGGACTTCGTGCCCGCGGCCGTCGCGCGCGAGCGCGAGCGCTCCGGCGCCTACACGACACGCACGATGGGTCAGAGCCTGCTCGGGGACCTGGTCGCAGAGGAGGTGCGGCTGCGCGAGCGGATCGTGGCGATCGACGAGCGAGGCGGTGCTGATGGCGCCCTGGGCCTCTCGCCTGCCCTTCCAGCTGATGCTCGCGCCTCGCCGCCCGCGCCCGCGCTTCGAGGACGACGGACCGTCCGGCGCGGCGCTGCTGCACGACGGGCTGTGCCGGCTGGCGCGCCACTTCGGCTCGAGTCCCCCGCTGAACATGTGGGTGCGCACCGCTCCGCGCGGCGTCGAGCACTTCTGCTGGCGGATCGACGTGCTTCCCCGCCTGACGCATCTGGCGGGCCTCGAGCTGTCCACAGGGGTGAACCTGAACATCGTCGCCCCCGAGCACGCAGCCGCGCTGCTGCGTGAGGCCTGAGCGCCGCGCGGCCGGCGCCCGCGTCCCGGAGGTCTAGGCTCCCGACAGCGATGCCTCCCGAGGAACGCTTCCTACCGCGCTTTGCCGCGGAGCCTCCCCAGGAGGAGCTGCCCTACGGCCGCTGGGAGGAGCGCCTGCGCCAGGAGTTCCTGCGCGCCTCGGCAGGCTCCACGACGAGCAGGAGGATCTCGGCGAGCCGGGCGAGCTCGTCTGGTATCCCGATCGCAGCTGGCACGGGCGCACCTACGTGCCGTGCACTTCGATCACCTCGGGCGGATTCGAGCTGTTCGGCTACGTGCGCTTCATTCCGGCCGGCAGCGACGCCGAGCCCAGCGACTTCTTTGCGCACGTCGACTTCACCGAGGAGACGGCCGAGCGCAACCCCGACTGGCGCATGGACCTGTGCGAGGAGGTGATCGGCTCATGGCGCGGGCACTCCGGTGCAGAGGCCGCGATGACGCTCGTGTGGGGACGTCCTCTCCTCCCGGGCGGGCGGATCGTGACCGCGGAGCTTGCCGGTCTCGCTGTCGACCAGTGCGAGCTGATCACGAGCGCTTCACGCTGATCGCCCCCGACGACTACCGCCACGACCTCCTCGAGATCAAGCTGTTCGGCTCGAAGAATCAGGAGCTGGCGAGCGAGTCGCTGTACACGGGGGAGGACGAGGAGGACAACGGCGAGCACCGCGAGGAAGAGGAGGCCGCGGCGGATTAGTCGCGGCTCCTCGTGGCGCGCGTTGGCCGGCAGGCTAAGGGGCCTTACAGACTGCCAGTGCCCGTTCCCTGGCCGCACCCGCCGGGATATGCGAGGCGTTGACCAGCTCCACACATACCTGTTTGGTGATTTCCTGTTGAGCGGTCTGACTGCCGCTGGCCATTTTGCCGCAGCTCTTCTCGAGGCTGGCCTTGGCGCTCGCCGAAATCGACGGCAACGCCTGGATGCCGTGCTTGCAGGTTCCACGGCCTGCTGCCGAGCCTGCGCCGATGTCGCGGTGGAGCTTTGGCTGCTGGATGTGGAACTGGATGTAGAGTTGTTGCTGCTCCCACAGCCCGCCACAAGCGCTCCGCCGGCGAGGACGGCGACCAGCCATGTGGACACCTTCGGAATCATTTATCCCTCCATTGTTGGACAGGACGCCCGTTCACCGGCTCTCGAGCAGTCTCGCGGCCGTCCGCTCCCTACAAGCTACACGGACCCGCACCTCCGGGCGGCACAACGGGCCTCTGAGCCGCCGGCAGGATGTTCCGCACCGGTGCGCGCGCCAGCTCAAGCAACCGGCGGCGGGGTGCCCTGGGCACTGCCGGCCAGGGCAGGATCCCAATCGCACACCTCGCATGCGTGCCGAAAGGCCGAGCGGGCGAACTCGACGCCCGCCCGGTGTGGATCGGTGCTGGCACAGGCCTGCTCCCAGTCGAGGACGAACTCGCCGAGCGCCGGTTCCCAGCGCGCACCGGCGGGCGACAGCGTCGCCTCGGCGATGCCCTCGGGCGAGGGATGGGCGTAGGCATAGAAGGCTGCCTTCTCGTGGTCGGGATCTCCCGGCCACCAGCCGACCGCGACCTCCTGCGCATCCATCGCGTTGCGCATGATGAAGTCATCGGACGGTGGCTCGGCCGGCATCCCCGAGAACATGCTCACGGCGAGGTCGAAGGAGCCCCACCACGCATTCACCGGCGTGGAGCGCCCGCGATAGGGCGCCCGGAACTCGGCGAGGACGAGCGCCGCGCGCGTGGCAGCCGCGAAGTACGAGGACACCTCGGCGGGGTCATAGCGCGAGTGCTGCTGATCCTCGTCGAGCGGCACGCTCCAGGGCACCTCCTGGGGAGTCGGATCAATCTCGACAGTACCGGCAAGCGCTCGCACCGCCGCGAGCACCTCGCGCGTGACCTCGCCGACCGGTCTGTCGGGACCCAGCGGCACACGCTGCGCAGGCCCGTCGCTGTGTTCGATGACAGCCTGGTGCGAGTGCAGGTCAAGCGCAGCGACGATCGCGCCCGTGTGATCGGGTGTTGGCAGCGCAAGCGTCTCCCAACCCCTGGCGGTCAGGCGCAGCGCCGCATGCTGCAGCTGGGGCTCGGCCGGTGCGAGCGCGACGGCGAGCTTGCCGAGCACCTGGGTGTGCGCATGAAGCGTGTCGCACGTCTCACTCCAGCGATCGTAGGAGAGAGCCTGCCAACCGTGCGCCATTGCGACAGCGTAGAGGTTGCAAGCCACCTTCAGGTTCGACGCACCCGCAAGACGGGAGCGCACCCTGTTCCATGCCCCCGCCAGGAGTCGAACCTGGATTTACCGCGCGTCCGAGCAGCTGGCGCCACGAGATCGCGGGGAGCGACTTACGCGCTCGCCTCCTCCCGCGTGTCGGGAGCAAGACCTTCGCGAACGGCCCAGAGCGCGGCCTGCGTACGAGACGAGAGGTCGAGCTTGCGCAGGATGTTGCTCACGTGGGTGCGGGCCGTGCGCTCGCTGATCACCAGCTCGGCGGCGATCTGCTTGTTTGCCTTGCCGGCAGCGACCATCTGAAGGATCTCTCGCTCGCGAGTGGTGAGCTCCGCTCCCGGATCCTCTGTCTTGGGTGCCCGCATGGAGGCCATCAGGCGCTTGGCGATCGCGGGGGCCAGGTGGAGCTCCCCCTGGTGAGCTGCGCGGATCGCGCCGGCCAGCTCGTCGGCGTCGGCGTCCTTGAGCAGGTAGCCGGAGGCTCCTGCCGCCAAAGCAGCGTGAACATCATCCTCCTCGACGAACGATGTGAGGACGACCACCTCGATGTGCTCGTAGCGCGATCGGATCTCCGCAGTAGCGTCCACGCCGCCCATCGGCTGCATCTGCAGATCCATCAGCACCACATCGGGTAGGTCATCTGGCTTGAGCTTGGCTAGGTTGGCCAACGCCTCGCGCCCGTCCGCAGCGTCACCCACGACCTCGATGTCGGGCTCGGTGGCAAGGAATCCCACGAGGCCCTGACGCACGACCTTGTGGTCATCGACGATCAGGACGCGAATGGGCTCGTCAGTCTGCGCGTTCATGGCTCAGCATCCGGCGCGGGAATCGGCAACTGGACGCACACGGCTGTCCCGTGCCCGGGCGTGCTGTTGATGCTCATCTTCGCGCCGATCTCGCCCGCGCGACTGCGCATCGTCGTCAATCCGAGATGGCCGGCGTACGGAGCGTTCGGGTCAAAGCCATGGCCGTCATCGCGGATCTCCAGGCCCACGTTCACGCCGTCGTTGCTCACGGCCACCGTCGCCCGTGTCGCCGCGGCGTGCTTGATTATGTTGGCGAGCGCCTCCTGCCCCAGGCGGTAGAGGTGCTCCTCGCACTCCGCGCTTATCGGCAGGCGCTCCGCGGGGCCGGTGACCTCGATCGGCAGGCCTTCGCGCGCGCTCACCGCGCCGGCGTGCTTGGTCAGCGCCGAGACCAGCCCCTCCTCGGCGAGACCGCCCGGCCGCAGCTCGAAGATGAGCGCGCGCATCTCGGCGAGCGCCGTGCGGCTCAGCTCGCCAACCTGGGCAAGCTCCCGCGCGACGGCCTCGTAGGCTCGCTGGCCCGTGTGCTTCAGCGCACGCTCGGCAGTCCGCGCATGCAGGGTCATTGAGAACAGCGACTGGGACACGGAGTCGTGCAAGTCACGCGCGATGCGCTGGCGCTCCTCGCTGGCGCGTTCCATCTCGCGACGCCGGGACTCCACCAACTCGGCGGCCGAGCGCTGGCTCTCGCTCACGATGGCACCGAGGCACAGCGTGGTTAGCGCGGCGACCGCTATGTACAGCTGCGTGCTGAGGGCACTCTGGGTGATTGAGTGCCGCACGAAGGGCCCGACGTTGTTCGCGGTGAGCCACACCGCCATTCCCGCCGCGCAGAACACCGCGAGCGTCGCCCCGCGCTGGCCGAAGCGCAACGCGGCCCAGATCAGGGCGGGAAACACCAGGTATGAGACGGGCTGCGGGCTTGACAGGACGATCGCGCTCAGGCCCACGACCGCTGTCACCATCGCCGCCGCCTCGAACACCCGCCTCGGATTCTCCAGTGCGCGTTTCGGACTCCACTCGGTCGGCCAAGCGTGCGCCCACACAAGGATCAACGGCAGCACGACGAGCGCCCCCGTCGAGTCTCCGATCCAGATCGTGCGCCAGATCTTGGTGAATTCGCCGCTGTGGATGGTGCCTTCGACGAGCAGCGTTATGGAACCCACGGTCGCGCTGATCGCCGTCGCGATCGTGATCGCGAGGAGCATTCGACCGATCTGCTCCAGGCGGTCGAGTCCTGCCCGTCGGCCCACAAGGCGCCAGAGCAGGACGGTGGCGACCGTGGCCTCAGCGAGATTGGCGGCTGTGATCACGAGTTCCGTCTCGAGCGGGGAGCCGCCTTCGCTGGAGAGCAGGTCGCCTATCACCACGCCGGGCCACCAGCGCAGACCTCCCAGGTACAGCACCGCCACCGCCAGGCCGACGGGCGGCCAGATCGCTGCTATCGAGCCGGTGAATTGAAGCGCGTAGCCGACCTGCGCGGCGAGATAGTACCCACCGGTCAGGGCGGCAACGCCCGCGATGTAGCGCGCCACGGCAGCGGGGCGGGGCTGCCTCGAGCGCCACGCCGAGCGCCAGGATGAGGCATTTGTGACCGCGAAGCGCGCTTCAGTACCCGTGGACTTCCCCCTTGTTCAAGGGCAGCCAAATCGCCGCCGTGAGACACGATAACGACCGCAGCGAGACAAATGACGTACTCGACTCCGGGACGGTTGTCTCGCTCAAGTCAGGTCGCTGGACCGATGTGCCCGCGCCCTGCGAGCGCGACGATGGCCAGCGTGAATCGCTGTCTCACAACCGCTTCGCAAAGGGGAGCCATGACTGCCACGGAGTACACAACAAACCTCGCGGCCCGCATGGGTCGCTGGAGCGCAGGCCACCGCAAGACCGCGATCTTCGGCTGGCTGGCGTTCGTCATATCGGCGGTCCTCATCGGCTCGGGCATGGGCCAGAGGACGATCGAACAGAACAACCGCAACGTCGGCCAGGCCGGCCGCGCCGACCAGGTGCTCAAAAAGGCGGGCTTCGCCGAAGCGCAAGCGCTGACCGAGATCGTCGTCGTCCAGGAGGAGGGAGCGACGATCGCCGACGCGAAGTTCCGCAGCGCCATCAACGCCGTCGTCGCAGCCGTGGCCCCCTACGGCGCCACCTACCACACCCTGCGCTCGCCGCTAGGGGCGATGAACCGCTCGCAGGTCTCCCGCGACGGGCACACCGCGCTCGTGGAGTGGGACATGAACGGCACGATGAAGTCCGCCGAAAAGGTCATCGACCCCCTCACGCGGGCGACGGCCGCGGTCGCGCAGGCGCACCCCGGCATCTACATCGGCGAGGCCGGCGCCGTGAGCTCGAGCAAGGCGCTCACGAAGATGTTCAACGAACAGCTCGGCAAGGCCGGCGAGCGCTCGCTGCCGCTGACGCTGCTCGTGCTGCTGATCGTCTTCGGCTCGCTCGTCGCGGCGCTGTTGCCGCTGGTGCTGGCCCTCTCCTCGGTGATCGCGACCGTCGGCCTGGTGGAGATCGTCAGCCACCTAACGCCGATGGACGAAAGCGCGAGCACCGTTGTTTTGCTCGTCGGCCTGGCCGTGGGCGTCGACTACACGCTCTTCTACCTCAAGCGCGAGCGCGAAGAGCGGGCGGCCGGGCGCGAGAATGGCGCCGCCCTTCAGGCGGCCGCGGCGACCTCCGGGCGCTCGGTGCTGATCTCCGGCGCGACGGTCACGATCGCGATGGCGGGCATGCTGTTCAGCGGCGATCGGACGTTCGAGTCCTTCTCGATCGCGACGATGATCGTCGTGCTCGTGGCGATGCTCGGCTCGCTGACCGTGCTGCCCGCCCTGCTCGCGAAGTTCGGCGACGGGGTCGAGAAGGGCCGCGTGCCGTTCTCTCGCGCCTGCAGCGTCGCGGGGGCACAAGCCGCATATGGGCGAGGATCATCACCCCGGCGCTGCGCCACCCCGTGGTCGCGACGGTGACGGCCGCCGGCGTGCTGCTGGCGCTGGCGATCCCCACGCTCAGCATTCACACGGCGGCGGCCGGGCCGCGGTCGCTGCCGAGCACCCTGCCCACGGTTGAGGCGCTCGACCGCATCGAAGCGGCGTTCCCCGGGCAGGAGAGCCCGGCGGTCGTCGCGGTGAGCGCGAACACGGCCTCGCCGGCGTTCAAGGCCGCGATCGCGAAGCTGAAGGCCGCAACCGCTTCGGCGGGGCACCTGTACGGCACGGTCGAAGTCGACCCGAGCGCTGCCCGCGACGTCGCGCGCATCTCGATACCGCTCGCAGGAAGCGGGACCGACGCCACCTCGACGAAGGCCCTGTTGACGCTGCGCAACCGGCTGCTTCCGGAGACCATTGGACAGATCCCGGGCGCGAGCTACGCCGTCACCGGCCAGACCGCTGGCTCCTACGACTGGAACCAAATGATGAAGGGCGCGGTGCCGATCGTGTTCGGCTTCGTGCTCACGTTCGCGTTCCTGCTGCTGCTGGTGTCCTTCCGCTCGATCGTGATCGCGGCCAAGGCCGTCGTGCTCAACCTGCTGTCCGTGGCGGCGGCCTACGGAGTGGTCGTGGCCGTCTTCCAGTGGGGCTGGGGCGAGCACCTGCTCGGCTTCAAGTCCAGCGGCGCGATCACGCCGTGGCTGCCGATGTTCATGTTCGTGCTGCTGTTCGGCCTCTCGATGGACTACCACGTGTTCATCCTCAGCCGTATCCGCGAGGCCCACGACCGCGGCATGAGCACCGAGGACGCGGTGTCCCACGGGATCAGGGCCACGGCCGGCACGGTCACGAGCGCCGCGATCGTGATGGTCGGAGCGTTCGCGATCTTCGCGACGCTGCCCATCCTCGACATGAAGCAGATGGGCATCGGCCTGGCGGCCGCCGTGCTGATCGACGCAACGATCGTGCGGGGAGTGCTGCTGCCGGCGTCGATGAAGCTGCTCGGCGACTGGAACTGGTACCTGCCGAACTGGCTCGGGTGGCTGCCTAAGCTCGAGCCTCACGTAAAGCCTGCCATTCAGCCAGCCCCGGCCGCGGCCTGACCGCAGAACCGAAAGATCCGACCCGTGACCGGGCCGCTAGTCGCGGCCCGGTCACGCATATGGCGAGTCCGGGAAAGCTCACTCTCGCGTTAGCTTGCCGCGGTCCGGCGCGTTTGGGCAGCAACATCGGCAACTGCTTCCTGAGCGATGAATCAAGGCACGCTCAAATGCTCTGTCCAACCAGGGCCTCTTGTCTTGATGCCCCCGCCAGGAGTCGAACCTGGATTTACCGCTTAGGAGGCGCCACACGCCCGGCTGGGACCGTCGGAATCCTCAATGTTTTCGGGCCGTTTCGACGATCCACGCAAACGGGAATGTCTTCGAATCCGTGCCGTTTCCGACAGGTTTCAGGTTTGGGCGGCAAATTGGGCTTGCTGCCCAAACAGTAGTGCTCGAAAACGAGTGCCGCCTTTCGCGCCCGCGCTGCTGATGGGGCTGAACCGTCCACGTAGCACAACGCGTTCAACGTGGAGATGCTCCAAGCGCTCGGGCGTGCGTATTACCAGCTCGAGCACAACGACGATCTTCGCCGGGGCGTGCTGTTCGCTGAGGGAAGCAGTTCACAGGACGCCTCGGCCTCGCCGACGTGTCGCCGCGGATGGCGGACCGCTGCCTGCAGTGGCAGCAGAACGAGCTGAACCAGCTCAGCGCGATCTACGGTCCGTGGCGATGGCTATGTTGCACGCGTGCAGAGTGCGGTCACCGAGCTGGGCGACATCGAGCTGGCCGAGATCGAAGCAGCCGTTGGGTCAATGTCTTTCAGGCGCGGGCGCGGCTACGCGCGGGGTAACAGGGTAGTCGCGATCGAGTGGGACGCGGGCACCCAGACCTTGACGGGCTCGGTCGTCGGGCAGGGAGCTCTCTACGCCACGGCAGCGTTTTTCGCCACGGACTCTGACGGCGCGCTGGCATTCGACGAAGGCGAGTGCACATGCCCCGTGGGGTTCAACTGCAAGCACGTCGCGGCTATGGTGATCGCCGCCACCGATGGACGCGGCCCTGACCGACCATGGGGGCAGCAGCGCTCGCCGCTGCGAGTCGCGACCACAGCGCAGCCACAGCCATGGGAGAAGCCGCTGCGCGCACTGATCGACGCACCAGCGGCGCAGGCGGCGGCGGGCAACCCGCTGGCGATCGAGCTGGCGCTGCAAGCGAGCGCCCCTGCGGGCCGTGGCCCGCTGCGGGTGGTGGCGCGGCTGATGCGACCTGGTGCGCGCGGCGGCTGGGTCAACGGCTCCCTGACTTGGAGCGGGCTGGACTCGTGGCACGTCCAGGGCGGCGAGTACCGCCCCGATCACCTGGCGCTGGTCCGGGAGCTGTACGCGATCCACCGCGCGCTCGAGGGGCGCGATCGCCTATTACAGCTACGGCAACGACAAGACGCTCGATCTCGGCGGCTGCGACAGCGTGCAGCTGTGGTCGTTGCTGGATGAGGCGGCACGCCTCGGAGTGACGCTCATCCACGCGAGTCCCGGACTCGGCGAGGTGCCCCGCTACCAGCACGGTGAGCTACTCATCGATGTCACGCGCGAGGACGAGCAAGAATCACTGCTTGAGCGCCGTCCTCCAGGTCCACGGCGAGGACGCGGACGGCTTGGAGCCGCTGCTGTTCCTAGGTTCCAGCGGACACGGCGTCGTGTGCTCCGAGCGCGGCGACGACGCGACACGCGAACCGGCGCGACGGCGACTGCGGCTCGTGCGTCTCGTCAAGCCGGCGCCGCTGCCGCTGCAGCGCATGGTCCTCGACCGCGCGCCGCTGAAGATCCCGGCGAGCGAGCTCGACCGCTTCGCAGAAGAGCTCTGTCCCGGCGCTGCGCAACGTCGCCGCGGTCGGGTCGTCGGACGGCTCCTTCGCCCCGCCTGAGATCTCCGCGCCCGCGCTCGTGTTGCGAGCAATTTACGGCGCCAACCATGCCGTCGAAGTCAGATGGCAGTGGGCCTACCAGGTCGGCGCTGCCACACGCCACGCGGCACTCGCCAGCAACGGGGCCGGCCCCGGGTTTCGCGATCTCGACGCCGAGCGCACGATCCTCGCGGCCGCCGACTTCACCGGGACGGGGCTCGAGCGCTTCGGCCTGCTCGACGGCGCCGGGCGGCCCGCCCACGCGCCGGCGCCCTCGCTAACGGGAATCGACAGCGTGCATTTGACAACGGAGGTGCTGCCGCGGCTGATGGAGCGGTCAGAGGTGGTCGTCGAGGTCGACGGACAGCCGGCGGAATACCGCGATGTCGGCGACTCGCTGACGATCGGCGTCTCCACAGCGGACGTCGTGGGAGAGCGTGACTGGTTCGACCTCGGCGTCACGGTCAGCGTCGATGGCCGCGAGCTGCCGTTCGCCGAGCTGTTCAGGGCCCTTGCCAACGGCGAGTCGCACATGCTGCTTGCGGACGGCGCTCACTTCTCGCTGTTGGAGCCGCGCCTGCAGGAGCTGCGGCGGCTCATTGAAGAGGCCAGAGCGCTGGCGGACTCGCCGTCGGCGCCGCTGAGGATCAGCCGCTATCAGGCCGGGCTCTGGGCAGAGCTCGCGGCGCTCGGCGTCGTGGCCGAGCAGGCGCAAGCGTGGCAGCGCCAGGTCGGCGCGCTGCTCGAGGTCGACGCGATCGCCAAGCGCCGAACCGCCGGCAACGCTGGCGGCGCGACTGCGCCCCTACCAGCGCGACGGATTCGGCTGGCTGGCGTCGCTGTGGGAGCTCGAACTCGGCGGCATCCTCGCCGACGACATGGGGCTCGGCAAGACGCTGCAAGCGCTCGCGTTGATCTGCCACGCACGCGGCGGCGACTCGGGCGCCGGCCCCTTCCTGGTCGTCGCGCCGACGAGCGTGGTGTCCAACTGGGTGGGAGAGGCGGGCCGCTTCGCCTCGGCCCTCAGGATCGATGCGGTCACCGACACGCTAGCGCGATGCGGACGCACGATCGCCGAGGTCGCCGCGGCCGACGTCGTGGTGACGACGTACACGCTGTTCCGGCTTGACGCCCACGCCTACCGCGCGGTGGCCTGGTCGGGGCTGATCCTCGACGAGGCGCAGTACGTCAAGAACCACCAGGCAAAGACCTACCGATGTGCCCGCGAGCTGGCCGCCCCCTTCAAGCTCGCGATCACCGGAACGCCGATGGAGAACAACCTCATGGAGTTGTGGTCGCTGCTGTCGATCACCGCGCCGGGGCTGTTCCCCGACCCCAAGCGCTTCGCTGAGCAGTTCGCGCGACCGATCGAGCGCGACGGCGATGCCGAGCAGCTGGGGCGCCTGCGGCGTCGGATCAAGCCGTTGGTCAAGCGCCGCACGAAGGGGCTG
The DNA here is from genome assembly GCA_963767655.1 of uncultured Solirubrobacteraceae bacterium. Classification (GTDB taxonomy): domain Bacteria; phylum Actinomycetota; class Thermoleophilia; order Solirubrobacterales; family Solirubrobacteraceae; genus Palsa-744. The sequence continues at coordinate 403,170 of CAVYET010000006.1, forward strand.
GTGGCCGCGGATCTACCTGCGAAGCAGGAGCAGATCCTCGACGTGGACCTGCATCCTCGCCACCGCAAGCTCTACGACACGCACCTGCAGCGTGAGCGCCAGAAGATCCTCGGGCTGATCGACGACCTCGACCGCAACCGCTTCACGATCCTGCGCTCGATCACGCTCCTGCGCCAACTCAGCCTGCATGCGGGCCTCGTCGACGACGACCACGAGGCCGTACCCTGCGCGAAGCTGGGCGCACTCGTGGAGCAGCTGAAGGACGTTGTCGGTGGCAGCCACCGGGCGCTTGTGTTCAGTCAGTTCACGCGATTCCTGGCGAAGGCCCGCGCGCGCCTAGACGCCGAGGGCATCGGCTACTGCTACCTCGACGGCCGCACCCGCCGGCGCGATCGCGTCCTCGAGCGCTTCAAGGGCGGCGCGGACCCCGTGTTCCTGATCAGCCTGAAGGCAGGCGGGTTCGGCCTGAACCTCACCGACGCCGACTACTGCTTCCTCCTCGACCCATGGTGGAACCCCGCCACCGAGACCCAGGCGATCGACCGCACTCACCGCATCGGCCAGACCCGCGCGGTGATGGTCTACAGGGTGATCGCGCGCGATACGATCGAGGAGAAGGTCGCCGCCCTCGCGCGCCGCAAGGCCGCGCTGTTCAGCGGGGTCATGGACGAGGGCGATCTGTTCGCAAGCAGCCTCACTGCGGAGGACATCCGCGGACTGGTCGGCTGAGCGACCCGGCCTGAAGCCGGTTCAGACCGCGGCCAGAGCCCGATCCTTCGCTGCTTTCGCGGGAAGTGGTCTCGCTACGGGGCACAGCCGAGAACGACGCAGGCTCCGCTGCGTCAATGTGTCCACAAGGCCTCCAAGGGAAGGGCCCAGAGGCTTCGAGGGATAAGCGGACCGGGAGCGGGACGAGCTTCAGCCAAGTCGGAAAACGTGGTCTGCCAACTCGGAGATTATATGCGGCCAACTCGGATATCATCCAGGCTCGATACACCGCCAAACTAGCGTTCAACGCGTCGGTCGCACCCGGAGCTCATGGTGGGGACCGTGATTGGGCAGCAGCCTGCGCTCGCTGCCCCAATCAGCCCGCGGCGGGACAGCCGGGCGAAGCTCCGATCGGCTCAGAAACCAGCGCTCAGCAGGAAACTCTCCCAATAATGCCCCCGCCAGGAGTCGAACCTGGATTTACCGCTTAGGAGGCGGTCGTCTTATCCATTGGACTACGAGGGCGTGCCCCGGTCGGTGCCAGCGGCCGTCGGGAAGGCTACCGGCGCTCCCCGTCGCGGCGGCTCGGAGGACTCGGCCGCCAGGCGCGCCAGCGCGTCGCCGTGCAGGCGGTGGGTGATCCACTCGCCCATCGTGCGTGCGCCCAGGCCGCCGGTAGAAGCCGAGCGCGAGCTCGTTCCAGTCGAGCGCCGCCCATTCCAGGCGCTCGCCGCCGCGCTCGCGACACGCGCGCGGCGACCGCCGCGAGCAGCGCCCTGCCGACGCCGCGCCGCGGTGGGTCAGCGCGCACGAACAGATCCTCCAGCCATACCCCCTCGAGCGCGCGAGAAAGCTCGAGAAGGTCGGGAAGAACAGCGCGTAGCCGACCGTCTCGCGGCCCCGCTCGGCGATCAGCGCCTCCGCGGCCGGGCGCTCGCAGAACAGCGCCTCACTCAGCTGCTGCTCGGTGGCCGCAGCTCGTGCTCGAGGTGCTCGTACTCGGCCAGCTCGCCGAACAGCTCCAGCAGCAGCGCCTCATCTCCCGGGCGTGCCGCGCGGATGAGGAGCTGCTCAGGCGGTTCGTGGCGACGCCACTGCTCAGGCGCCCGCGCGATCGGGGCGCTCGGGGTAGACCTCGTCGATCGTGCGTCAGCGACACGTACGGCGCGCCCGCGGCCCGCTCGATCGCGGCGCCGCCGCCGGCGAGCCGGTCGAGCACGCTGATGACACCGCAGATCATCTGGCCGGCGTCCTGCAGCGCCTCGATCGCAGCGAGCGTCGAGCCGCCCGTGGTGACGACGTCCTCGACGACCACGCAGCGATCCTCCGGGTCCAGCGGCGGACCCTCGATGCGCCGCTGCAGACCATGCGCCTTGGTCTCCTTGCGCACGAAGAACGCCTTTGCGCAGGCTCCCCCCGCCAGGGCGGCACAGGCGACGCGGATCGGCGCCCATCGTCATGCCGCCGACCGCCGTTGCCATGCCATTCGGACACCTGGGCGGCGAGCAGCGCGCCCAGCGCGGCGAACCCGGGGGCGCAGGATGGCGCGCTTCGCATCGACGTAGTACTCGGCGCGCGCCCCGCTCGTGAGCGTCACCGCTCCGATCACGAGGGCGTGCTCGCGCAGCTCCTTGATCAGGCGCTCCCGCGCTGCCGCGGAGGTCGCTCGTATATTCGTCCAGGCCGTCCATGCGTGGATCTAATCTAGCGATGTGATGTCCTCGATCGCCAGATTGCTGCGACTGGTCTCGATCGTCGATCTGTCTGATCGTCATCGCCTCGTTTGCGATCTTCGCCGTCGACCAGACGACGCAGCGCCTCCTCACATCAGCAGGAAGCCGTCAACGGTGGCGTCGCCGCCACCGCCAATAGCTCTGCCCGTCCAGTGAGCGGCTCTTCCGCGCACGAGAGCAGCCTGCACAGCACGATCGACGACGTCTCGAACAGGCTCACCTCGCCGTTCTCGGGCCTCACCTCGGGCTCGAGCAGCGAATGGGTCGTGCACGGCGTCAATCTGCTGCTTGCCCTGCTCGTCTACGGCTTTGGCCTCGGCTTTCTCGCTCGTGTGATCCGCGTGAGGGTATAGAGGGCCCTGGCGGGCCCTTCGCCGTCGCGACGGCGCGCCGCTCACCGCGCGTGGAGCACGAGGCCCCTAGGGACCAGCGTTGCCGTGAGCCGTACGATTGCCGCCGCCGCCCTCGTTGTAGACGTCGACCGCCGTTCCCGTCCGCACCCAGCGTAGATCGCGGCGGCGTCGGGGATCGGCACGCGCAGGCAGCCATGGCTGGCTGCGAAGGTGGGCACTTCCGGGTAGCCGTGGATCGCGTAGCCGCGGATGAAGTAGTTGGAGTCGACCATGCCCTCGGAGTTCACGCCCGGCGTCTTGGATACACTTGAAGTGGCCGATCACGGTGGGCGTCGAGGGCTTGCCCGAGCTCATCGTGTAGATCGTCCGCACGTGCCCGCCCGGTTCGATCTCCGCGAGCACCTGTTTGGTCAGATCGGCCTCGACATGACGGCCGTCCTGCGGGTAGCGCACGTGGAAGCTGCCGGCTCCGTGCCCGAGCAGCTCGAACACCCGCCGGCCCGCGGCGGGGACGCGTTCGAGGCCCGTCATCTTGCGGTAGGCGATCAGCGCCCGGCCGGTTGCTTCGTCGAAGACTGCCGCTCAACGGCACCGCGTAGTGGAGAACGTCGAGCTCCGACTGCAGCAGGCGCACCGATTGGCCCTGAGCGCCCGGCCCGACGTTCGGGTTGACGAAGCGCACGCCCGGTGAGCGACCGCTGAAGGCCCCCTGCTGGGCCGTCGCGTAGTGGGCCGCCCGCGCTTCCACGAGTCCCGGGTAGCGGCTCGCGAAGCTGATGTGGAACTGACCCGCGCCGTTGCCGGAGCGCCCGGCGAGCACGCTCAACGGACCTGACCTCGACCTTGCGCCCTTCGCGATAGAAGCTCACCTTCACCGTCTGGCCCGCCACGTAGGGCGCGACGATGCCCCGCACGACGATCCGCCCGCCGAGCAGCGCGAACGGCGGGCTGCCGCCGACCTTCTGCAGCACCAGCTTGACTCGCCCCGCAGCCGGTGGCGCCGCCGGAGGCGTCGTCCCGGGCCGGACGGCGTCGGGGTCTGCGCGGGGCGGGAGCCGCTTCGGCGCCCAGCGCCGCCGGCACCGCGCGAACAGCCACAGCGCCAGCGCCGCGAGGGCCACCGCCCGCGCTGTCGGTCTGCCGCGACCGGGCGGGCGAGGACGAGTGCTGATCGCTTCATCGCGTCGGGATCCTAGCCCCCGGCGGCGACTGCTGCGAGACGGCCGGGCGCGGCGGCGGCGGGCTCGGGGGTGATCACACCGGCGCGTTTGAGCGCCAGCGGCGACGAGGCCGATGACCGCAAGCGCGCCGATCATCAGCACCGGGATCTGCCAGCCCCAGCCCTCGAGGCTGCCGAACGCGAGCGAGTTGTTCAGCGAGTGCGCCACGATGCACGGATACAGCGATCCCGTGTAGCGGTAGAGCAGGCACAGGCCGAAGCCCAGCGCCGGCCAGCGGCACGAGGTCCACCGCAGGCGCCGAGCCCGCGTGAACCCCACCGAAGATCAGCCCGGTGATGACCGCGGCCGGCCACGTTCCCCGCCAGTTGCGCAGCGCGGTGAAGATGAAGCCGCGGAACAGGAACTCCTCGCAGATCGGCGCGATCACGCACGTGAGGGCCGCGCTCAGCAGCAGCAGGGTCGTGCTTTCGCCGGTGCCGAGCTGTTCGAGCAGCTTCTCCTTTTCGCGTGTGACGGCCACGCCGCCCAGATCAGGCTGAAGAGCAGGAAGCCGAGCAGCGTGAGCAGCAGCAGCCGTATCGCCCGCCCCGCGGCGGGTAGGTCGCAGGCCGAACTGCCACGCGCTCACGCTGCGCCCGCCCAGCTGCGCGAAGAACACCGCCGCGAGCACGAACGCGACGTCCTGCACGACCGTGTCGGCGATCGTCAAGCCCGGCGGGCACATGCGAGGCGGTGATGCTCGCCCCGAACGCCAGCGCCGGGATGTCGACGATCAGGCCGCCGACGGCCGCCAGCACGAGGCCCCCGATGAGCGCCAGCGGCGCCGTCCACGGGGGCCAGTCCGTCGCCGGCGAGCGCGAGGAGTGCAGCGGCGGCTGCCGCGAGGGCTGCCAGCCGGCGGTCTACCGGCGACGGCGGGCGCGGCCTGCAGCGGTGAGCGGCTCTCTCGGGAAGCTCGTCCATCGGGCTAGGCCACCCAGTGCCAGGTGGCGAACTGGGCGACGAAGAACGCCTCGAGCAGGGCCGACACCGCCAGCGCCGGCCTCTGCGCGCGGGGGTGGGCGGCCAGCCACGCGGCGAGCCACATGCTCAGCGGGAACAGCACCACGAGAAAGCGCGGCAGCGACATCAGCGGCTGGGAGCGTCACCGGGTAGGAGAGCGGCAGGGCGAGCGCGGCGATGACGTAGACGCCGTAGGCGAGCGGAAGCGTGCGCAGCACGCCCACCACGGCCGGAACGGCGGCGATCAGGAAGGCGAGCAGCATCAGGTTGTGCCCGGCGGCGACGAACGGGCTGCCGCCGGCGCTCGGGAAGTAGACGATGGTGGCGCTGGAAGGACAGCAGCTGGCGCGCGCCCTCGAAGCGCGGCCTTGATCCCGTCCCACACGCCGAGGTAGGGGCCCGCGAAGTGCCTGCCCCAGACGTCCTGGGCGTGGAACGGCATCAGCGCGTCGCCGCCGGAGGCGGCGAGGTAGGCCATGTACAGGCCGAGGCCGGCCGGCACGAGACCAGCCACAGCGATGTCGCGGCGCAGCCGGTAGCGGGGGCGCCATCGCCGGGCCGCCGGGAAGTCGGGCGCTCGGTCCTCGCGCGGTCCGTACAGGTAGAGGATCAGAGCCGGCAGGCGCGAGCACGACGCCCGCGCTGCGCGTCGCGCCGGCCAGCGCGCCGAGCGCTCCCACCGCCGCCCAGCGGCCGTGGCGGGCGCACCAGAACAGGCCGACCGACAGCGCGAGGTAGAGCGACTCGGAGTAGACCGCCGAGAAGTAGAACGCCATCGGCGCGAACGCGGTGATGAGCACGGCCAGGCGAGCCACCTCGCGCCGCCCGCGCGCTGGGGATGCCGCCCGGGTGCATGACGCGTCAGCTCGAGCGTGGTCAGGCGATGGATGCCGTACAGGGCGAGCGCCAGCGCGCAGCAGCGACAGGAGCACGCCGGCGAGCACCGGCGGCAGGCCGGAGCCACGCGATCGCGTGCAGGCCGAGCGGATAGAGCGGGAAGAACGCCGTGCGCGAGGAGGTGAACGGGCCCAGGTCGGGCCGGTAGCCGTAGTGCGCGATCACCAGGTACCAGGAGGCGTCCCAGCGCGCGGCGGGGGCCGCCAGCAGGTCGCCGAGCCACCCGAATCCCCTCGTCACGCCGGGCGGGTTGAAGCGCGTTGCGCACCGGCCCGAAGCCGAACGCCAGCAGCGTTCCCACCCCCGCGAGCCACACGAGCAGGCGTGAGCTCCACAGCGCCTGCCAGCTGTCGCGCACGGCGGCCATGCGTGCGCGGGTCGGCGCGCAGCCGCGCCCATCGGCGGCGCACGGCGGCCGGCCGGCCGGCGCCCGCGCGCCGCCGAGGCCCGAACGGCGGCGACCAGCTCGCTTGCGGTGTCCAGGATGGCCAGCTCGGCGGTGTCGGAGTTCATGTGGTTTGGCGCCGAGCGCGCGGGTCCGCACTGCAGCGCAAATGGCAGGAAATCACACTCCGCGCGGTAATCTCGGCTTCCTCCGAGATGTCAAGGCAAGCACGACAGCGCCGGCGCAGGCACAACCGCAGCGGCCCAGCGCGATTCACTGCTCGTCGGCGGCGGCGGTGCTCGCCGCGGTAATGATCGTGGGCGCGATCGCGGCGGTCGGCTACGTCCTGAGCGTCGCCCGGTCGGCTCCCGCGATCGCAAAGCTGCACCCGATCCTGAGCGGCGGCTCCTCGCAGGTGTTCGCCGCCGACGGCACGCGGCTGGGCTTCATCCAGTCCGACGAGCTGCGCAGCCCCGTCTCCTGGAGCGAAATCCCCGCAGACCTGAAGAACGCCACGGTCGCGATCGAGGACCAGCGCTTCTACAAGAACAACGGCGTCGACCTGACCGGGATCTTCCGCGCGGCCGTGAAGGACATCCTCCACGGCGCCGCGCTGCAGGGCGGCTCGACGATCACGATGCAGCTGATGCGCAACCTCTACCTGGGAGGCGACCAGCGCACGCTGCAGGCAGAAGATCATCGAGGCCAAGCTGGCGATCGAGTACGAGAAACACCACAGCAAGCGCTCGATCCTCACGAGCTATCTGAACAGCGTCCCCTATGGCACGGTCGGCGGGCAGACGGCGATCGGGGTACAGGCGGCGGCGCGCGTGTTCTTCGACAAGCCGGCGTCCCAGCTCGACCTCGCGCAGTCCGCGCTGCTCGCCGGCCTTCCCCAGGCGCCCTCCCAGTACAACCCCTTCCTCGACCCTGGCGCCGCCCGGCAGAGGCGCAACGAGGTGCTCGCGAAGATGGCCGAACTCGCACTACATCACCGCCGCGCAGGCCGCGAACGCGGAGGCGTCGCCGCTGGGGGTCAAGTACGGCAACTTCTACTCACAGCGGCGCGAGAACTTCTTCTTCGAATACGTGCGCGAGCAGCTCGTCCATCGCTACGGCGCGAAGACCGTCAAGCAGGGAGGCCTGCAGGTCTACACGACGATCGATCTGAGGATGCAGCGTCTCGCGCGCAAGGCGATCGCGGAAGTGCTCAACGAGCCCGAAGACCCGGCGTCGGCGATCGTCACGCTGAACCCCACCAACGGCGACATCGAGGCGATGGCGGAGTCCGAGAGCTACGAGCAGTCCCAGTACAACCTCGCTGCCGACGGACATCGCCAGCCAGGCTCGACGTTCAAGGCGATCGACCTCGCCGACGCGCTCTCGCGCGGGGTCGACCCGAACAGCACCTACTACCTCTCGCACACGCTCGAGCCGGGATGGCTGCACGGGCTACCCGACCTATGAAGTGAAGACGTTCGAGGGCACCTCGCTGAACAAGTCGCTCAACCTCGTCAATGCGACGCTCGCCTCCGACAACACCGTCTACGCGCAGCTCGCCGCCGACCTCGGGGAGCAGACCGTTACCCAGATGGCATACAAGATGGGTGTCACCACGCATCTGTCGAGCTTTCCCGCCGAGGCGCTCGGCGGGCTGACGCTTGGGCGTGACGCCGCTGGAAATGGCCGACGTCTATGCGACGCTCGCCGACGGCGGCTGGCGCAACACCCCGATCGCGATCACGAAGGTGGTGTTCCCCGACGGCACACGTGGATTCCAACTGGGGCCGGCCGCACCGTGCGAAGGTCCTGAGCGAAGGGGTGACCGCCGAGGAGACGAACATCCTCGAGCAGAACGTGCACAGCGGCACCGCGCACGCGCTCGGCGATCGGCTGTCCGACGGCTGCCAAGACGGGCACGACCAGCGAACTGGTCGACGCCTGGCTCGACGGCTACACGCCCAACTACTCGACCGTCGTATGGATGGGCTATCCCAACAGGCGCGTATCGATGACCGACGTGCACGGCGAGCCCCAGCAGGGCGGTTACCTGCCGGCGGAAATCTGGCACGCCTACATGTCGGCGGTGACCGAAGGAAAGGCGTGCGTGCCCTTCCCCCCGCCCAAGGAATCGATCTCCTACCAGCCGTTCTTCGGCAAGTTCGCCACCACCGGGCGAACCGAATCGATTCCGGGCATCGAATCCTTTGAACCGAGTGAAAGCGCCACCAAGGGCCACGCTCGCCGGCATGGACAGGGGGGCGCTCCCAACAATGAAGCTCTGGGGCGGCACTTCGGCGGGTCCGGCGGCGCCCCGAACACCTCGGGCCCGCCCGCTCCCAGGACGACTACGCCGGTGACGCCGACCAGGCCGCCGGCGACGGGCCAACCCGGCGAAAGCGCGACGGGCGGGGCCGCCCCGGGCTGACGTCGCACTGGTAGTTTGAGTCTCAGCTACAAAGTCGAAGGACCGCTCGCGTCAGCGCATCCGGGCGGCCCAGATGGGATATGCGCGTGGCGAAGGAGGACAAGGTCGAATTCGAGGGCGAGGTGATCGAGGCTCTGCCCAACGCGATGTTCCGCGTGAAGCTGGACAACGAACACATCGTGCTCGGGCATGTGGCCGGCAAGATGCGACGCTTCCGCATCCGCATCCTGCCCGGCGATCGCGTCCGCTGCGAGCTCTCCCCCTACGATCTGGACCGCGCGCGGATCGTCTACCGGCATCGCTGAGCTCTCCCTGATCGAATCCATCGCGGCCGAGCTTCACCGCCCGCTCGGAGAGCGCCGGGCGTCGGGGACAGGCCTGGGCGGTGGCGAGAGCGCGCCACGGACGTCGAGGATCGTGCGGGGCATGGGAGACGACGCGGCGGTGGTACGCGCGCGTGCCATCTGCGTGACCTCGGTCGACGCGATGGTCGAGGGTGTTCACTTCCGCCTGGGTGAGGACTGGGCGACGCGCGGCCGAGGTTGGACGCCGTGCGCTCGCCGGCGCGCTGTCGGACCTGGCGGCGATGGGCGCCGAGGCGGGCGAGGCCTACCTCGCGCTCGGCCTGCCGCCGGGGTTCGGCGAGGAGCGAGGGCCTCGAGCTCCTGCGGGGCGCGCGAACGCTGGCCGCGCAGACCGGCACGACGATCGCGGGGGGAGACGTGGTCAGCGCACCGGTCCTGACCGTGTGCGTGACGGTCGTGGGCTGGGCCGACGCCGCCGAGGAGCTTGTCGGACGCGACGGAGCGCTGGTGGGAGATCTCATCGGCGTGACGGGGCGGCTGGGCGGTGCGCAGGCCGCGCTGGCATTGATCGAAGGGCGCGCGCGAGCCGCCTGACGCGGGGTGCGCTGCTCGCGCGCATGAGGAACCCGGCGCCGCGCCTGGCCGAGGGGCGGGCCCTGGCGGCCGCCGGCGTGCACGCGTTGATCGATCTCTCCGACGGGCTCGCCACCGACGCCGGGCACATCGGCCGCGCCAGCGGCGTGCGCCTGCGGGTCGATCTCGATGCGCTTCCGCTCGAGGACGGCGTCAGCGAGATCGCGCCGAACTGGGCATGCCGGCCTGGGAGCTGGCGGCCACGGGCGGCGAAGACTACGAGCTGTGCTTCTGCGTGGCGCCCGCGGATCGCACGCGCGCCCAGGACGCGGTGAGCGGCGGTGAGCGACGTCGGGATAAGCTGGATCGGCCTGGCGGTGGACGGCCCACCGGGCGTCTCGCTCCTAGACCAGCGGGGTGAGGAGCTGGCGCTGAGAGGATTCGAGCACCGGTGGTAGGAACTGCGGGCGGACCTTGACCCGGCGACTCAGCGGGCCGGGCGCTTCGATCGGCGCGGGCACCACACCGGCCCCCAGCCTGCGTGCGGCGCCCACGGGCACGGTTCGCGTGAGGTGGGCGAACACGAGCAGGCGTTTGGCGGCGCTGAACAGCGGCGTGCAGGCGGACAGCACGAGCCTCGAATAGCCGACCTCGTTGACCGCGGCGGGGACGTCCGTGGGCGCGACAACCTCGCGGCCGATGACCGTGTAGGTGAAGTGCGCATAGGGCATGTACAGCAGGATCCGGTTGCCGGATCGAAGTGAGTCGATGTGGCGGAAGGGCGCCAGGTAGGTCGTGCGATGTCCGGCGATCGCCGTCGTGCCGGGGATCCCGGGGAAGCTCGTTTCCGAATAGATACCGGGGCCGCCCTTCAGTTCTTCGGTGCCCACGCCCTTGACGATCACGTAGCTGGCGCCGATGCGCGGGATAATGATGCGTCCGACCGCCGACGCCGCTGGCGGCGTGGTGCTCGAGCTGGCCGGCGAGAAACGCTATCCGCCTGCGCTCGTTGGGCAGGTTCGCGAGCGCCCGCCGCTCGACCGCCGTGGGGGCGGCGCGTTCGATCGCGCGCAGCGCATGGGCCAGGTGGTCCTGGCGGAACTTGGCGTAGAGCGCTGTGAACGGCTCCTGCCAGACAAGCGTGATCCCCACGTCCAGCAGCGCCAGGGCGCCCAGTCCGATCAGCGCGCACGCCAGCAGGCGCGCCGCGAGGCGGCGCGGGCCCGAACGGCGGCGCGCCGGCACTCTGTGCAGCGGCGTCTGTTCGCGGGGTGGGCTGGTGCTGACGGGCATGTCGGACATGGCTGAGTGGGCCATGCCAGCATAACCCCGGATACCACCGGGTAGCCGACGAGGGACCGGGGAGCTAGCGGCGAAGAGCCGACTCGGTTCCGCCGAGCGAACCGGGACCTGCGTAGGAGACGAGGTCCGCGAATGGTGATCTCGCCAACGCCCCCGGACCCCTCGTTCGCTCGTGGAGGTTGCCGGCGTCGTCGCCAGGACCACGCCCGCGGCCATGCAGCCGAGCGCAAGGCTCCAGACGAGCGCCCCCAAGAGCCCGACGTGGCCACCGGCGAGCAGCAGCACGGCACGTCCAGGCCACCTCGCCGGGACCCAGGCCGAGCTGGTGGGCGTAGAAGGAGACGAGCAGGGCCAGCGGCGCCAGGGCCAGCGCCACCAGGGCCAGCGCTACAGGCGGGCGCGGGCGGCGCTCGGGCGAGGCGATGAGGAGGAAGAGATGGAGCGCGGGCAGCAGCAGCAGGGCGCTGAACGGATCTAGCGCCCACACGACCAGGCACACGGCGAGCAGCACGAACAGCGTCGCGAGCCCGGCGGCGTCCGAGCTCGGGCGCACCTCGAGCCTCAGTCGCCGCAGCAGGATCGGCCACGTGAGCCAGGCCAGCGCGAGCACCAGCGCGACCGCCGCGACGGCTCCCGCCGCCGAACCGTCGAAGGGCATCGCGGTCGGCAGCACCGGCGTGGCGGGAGCGGCCTGGAGGATGCCCAGCTGCCCGAGCAGGATAGGCGAACAGCGCGCAGAGCAGGAATGGGAGCGCACAGGCGAGCGACCACAGCATCCAGCGCCCGACCGGCTCGCGGCGGCGGCGCAGGCGCGCGAGCGCGTCGACGGCCAGCAGCAGCGGTCCCAAGAGCAGCGATGCGACCAGCAGGCGCAGCGCCCACGCGGGAAACGTCTGGTGCTGTATGAGCACGCCCGTCTGCATTGCTTCCGAGACTTCCGGCGCGGTGTCGAGGGCGTCCACCGCGCTCGAGGACGCCGCGGCCGAAGCCCTCCAGGCGTTCGGAGCTCACCGGCTCACCAGCCGCCAGGTCCTGCTTCGCCGGAGACCTGGACGAGCACCGCCGGCAGCCCGGCCGCATTCAGCGGCCCCTGTTCGCCGGTGGTGAACGGGAAACGCGAGGTGGGCGAGCTGGCCGATCATGCTGGGCGCTCCCGGATCGGTGCCGAGCTGCTGGGCGATCGCGCTGGCGACCGTGCGCTGCAGCTGCAGCGGGCGCCGAGCCGAAGCCGTCGGAGAACGGCACCACGAACGGCTTGCGCTCGTGTGTGCCCGCAAGGTCACCGAGCACGATCGCCGCGTCGAAGGGCCCGTGCGCCTGGGCCACGAAGTTCGCCGCGCCCCCATCGCCGCCGCTGCCGCCGCTGGTGGACACGAGGATGATCGTGCGCCGGGTCTCGCGCGTGGAGAACGCGCGCGCGAGCTCGAGCAGCGCGGCCGTGCCCGAGACCTCGGCCTCGGCGCGCCGGGCCGCGGCGTCGCGGTGGGCGATGATCACGATCGGCGCCGCGTTGGTCGAACCCGGGCGCTGCGCTATCACCGTGATGAGCGAGCGTTCGCCGTCGATCGTCTGGGCCCGAAAACGGGTCGTACGCACCGAGAAGCCCCCGCCGGCCGTGCCGCCGAGGGCCTCGAGCTCGCGCGCGACGTGCGCGGCGAGCGCCCGGTCGCCTGCGCTGCCGGGACGACGGTCGGGGAAGCGCAGCGCGAGGCTTCTGGCCTCGGCCAGCGCGCGAGCGCCGTTGAAGGCGTCCGGGGCCAGCGTCGAGGTGTCGGGGGCAGGCCACGCCGACAGAGAGAAGGCGGCGATCGCGAGCGCGAGCACGACCGGCAGCAGGGCCGCACGGTAGAGGCGCCAGTTGAACATTCGTCTAGACCATAGTTCGATGACCGGCCTGCCGTATCGCCCCAAGATCGCAGGCACCCCGTTAGGTATCGTGCAACCGCGTGCTCCAGCCCGTGGCAGTAGGACACAAGTCGCTCGCCGACTACACGCACATATGCGGGCGGGATCTGATCGCCGAGATTCACGAGCTGGCCGAGCCGTTGAAGGGCAGGCGCGTGGTGCACATCTCGGCCACCGCGTTCGGCGGTGGCGTGTCGGAGATCCTCTACACGCTCGTGCCGCTCATGCGCGATGTCGGGCTGGACTGTGAGTGGCAGGTGATCTACGGTCGCGAGGAGTTCTTCAACGCGACCAAGCTCATGCACAACGCGCTTCAGGGCGCTGCCACGGATCTCGACGAGGAGCAGTGGGAGGTCTGGCGGCAGTACAACGAGATGAACGCACGCGAGCTCTCGGGCGGCTGGGACGTGTGTCTGGTCCACGACCCGCAGCCCGCCGCCCTCCACGGCCTGGTGCCCGAGAAGGCCGCCGGCTGGGTGTGGCGGTGTCACATCGACCTGTCGACCCCCAACCCCGAGACGATCGCGAAGTTCCTGCCCCACATAACGGACTACCCCGAGTCGCTCTTCCACATGCGCGAGTACGTGCCAGCAGGGATGAACGGCAGGGTCAACGTCGTGCCACCGGCGATAGACCCGCTGACGCCGAAGAACATGGCGCTCTCGCCGGAGGACGCCTCGTTCGTGTGCGGGCAGTTCGGAATCGATCTCGACCGGCCGCTGATGTGCCAGGTTTCGCGCTTCGACCCCTGGAAGGACCCGCTCGGAGTCATCGACGCCTACCGTGCGGTCAAGGAGTCCATGCCGGAGGTGCAGCTCGCGCTCGTGGGCTCGATGGCCAGCGACGATCCCGAGGGCTGGGACTTCTTCAATGCGACAATCGCCCACGCGGACGGCGACCCGCACATACACATTCTCAACAACTTCAACAACGTGGGAGCGATCGAGGTCAACGCGTTTCAGTCACACGCCGACGTGCTCATCCAGAAGTCCACCCGCGAGGGCTTCGGGCTGACCGTGTCCGAGGCGATCTGGAAGGCGCGGCCGTTCATCGGAGGAGATGTCGGCGGGATACCGCTGCAGATCGAAGACGGCGTGACCGGATACCTGGTGTCGAGCGTCGAGCAGTGCGCCGAGCGCAGCCTCAACGTGCTCGGGGACCCGGCACTCGGAAAGGCGCTTGGCAGGCGCGGCAAGGAGCACGTGCGAACGCACTTCCTGATGCCGCGATACCTGCGTGACTACCTGCGGATCTTCAACGAGCTGCGTGAAGCATGAGCGGAGCGCCGCCACAAACGCCGCTGGTGTTGGTGTCGAACCGCGGGCCGGTGACCTTCTACGCCGGCGGCGAGGTCCAGCGTGGATCGGGCGGGCTGGTGACGGCACTCACGGGCCTGGCGTCGCATCGGGAAGCTATCTGGATCGCCTCCGCGATGTCCGAGCACGACGCGGAGATGTCGGACAGCAACGGCGGTCGGGCCTTCCCGGTGCGCTCGCCGGCGGGGGGCGAGTTTCAGGTGCGCCTGGTCGTCAGCGACCCGCGGGCCTACGACCGCTTCTACAACGTGTTCGCCAACCCGATGCTGTGGTTCATCCAGCACTACCTGTGGGACCTGTCCAACGCGCCGGACATCCGGCGGGACGAGATCGAGGCGTTCGAGTTCGGCTACAACGCGGTCAACGAGGATCTGGCACGGGCCGTGGTGGAGGAGCTGGAGGGCTCGCAGGAGCCTGTCGTGATGGTCCACGACTACCACCTTTACACGCTCCCGGATCTCGTGCGCCGGGCGCGTCCGGACGCATTCCTGCACCACTTCATCCACATTCCCTGGACGCAGTCCGACGCCTGGCGCGTACTGCCAACGCGCATCCGCGAGGAGATCTTCACAGGCCTCTTGGCCAACGACATAGTCGGCTTTCACACTCGCTCCTACAGGCGCAACTTCCTGCAGTGCTGCCGCGATCTGATGGATCTGGAGGTGGACTTCGAGCGCGGCGTGGTGTGGTTCGGGGAGCGTGAGGTATGGGTGCGTGCCTACCCGCTGCCGATCGACCACAAAGCCACGCGGCTGATCGCCCAGAGCGAGCGGGTCAGCGAGTTCGAGCGCGAGCTGCTGACCCGGCGCAGGGACTTTCTGATCCTGCGCGTGGACCGAGCCGACCTCAGCAAGAACGTGCTGCGCGGATTCTCGGCGTTCGACCTGTTCCTCGAGCAGCACCCCGAGTTCTCCGAGCGGGTCACGTTCGTCGCCCAGATGATGCCCTCGCGCACCGATGTGCCCCAGTACGCGGAGTACCTGGAGCGGATCGAGGCGCTGGTGGCGGTCGTCAACCACCGGCACGGTACGCCCGACTGGATGCCGATCCAGCTCAAGCTGCGCGACGATCTGGAGGAGGCGATGGCCGCATACAAGCACTACGACGTGCTGCTGGTGAACGCGATGTTCGACGGAATGAACCTCGTGGCCAAGGAGGGACCGATCGTGAACGAGCGCGATGGGGTGTCGATCCTGTCGGAGAACACCGGCGCTCACGAGGAGCTCGGCTGCTACGCGCTGTCGGTGAATCCGTTCGACATCGAGGAGCTGGCGAACTCGATCTATGCCGCGTTGACGATGGATCCGGCCGAGCGGCGCCGTCGCGCAAGCGGTCTGGCTCAGATCGTGACCTCGCGCGACCCCGGTGACTGGATCGACGAGCAGCTGGCAGACATCCGTGCGAAGGGCCGAAGCCGCTAGGCTTCCCCAAAGCGACGTGACCCTGCCCGCGCCCACATACGACCTCATGATCCTGCTCGACCCCGAGGCCGAGGAGCCCACGCGTGCGAAGATCATCGCCGACGCGCGCGCCACGATCGAGGCACAGGGGGAGCTCCTGCGCCACGACGACTGGGGTGACAGGACGCTCACTTACCCGATCGAGCGCAAGGCCGTGGCGGAGTACCACCTGCTGCAGTTCCACGCCGGGGCACCGGCGCTGCTGGCCGAGCTCGAGCGGACGCTCAGGATCACCGACGGCATCCTGCGCTTTCGGATCATCAAGCTGAAGCCGGGCGTGCCGGAGATGCGGGAGGTCCCGGCGGCCCCGGCCCTTACGGAGGTGCCGCAGACCGGCACCGCGGCAGTCGAGGCCCGGGCGCCGCGCGAGACCGAGGGGGGGACCGGGGTCGGGGCACCGGCCGAGACCGGGGCGACGGCCGAGAGCGGGGCGACGGCCGAGAGCGGCGCGACGGCCGAGACGGGAATCGACAGCGAGGTCGCGGCCGAGGTCGGCGGGCCGGCGTAGTGATCGCCTCTTGCGCAGCGAGCGCCCGCCGGGTCGAGCGGGCGACGGTTATGCCAGCGGCGCGGCAGTAATAAGATCGAGCCATGGGCTGGGCCAGGGCGGAAGACATGAGCGACAGCGCGACGAGCAGGAGCGACAGGCTGCGCGCTTCTCCGCCGATGTTCGAGTCCAGGACGCTGGACGCCCTGTCACGCGTGCATCCGGCGGTGCCGGTGCTCATCTTCGTGCCCGCGATCGTCCTGCTGACGGCGTGGGGGCTGGAACGCTTGAGCGTGGCCGAACTGGTGGGGTTCGCCGCCGCGGGCTACGCGCTGTGGACGCTGTTTGAGTACTGGCTTCACCGGGTGGTCTTCCACTTCGAGCCGCAGGACGGCCTGGGAGCGCGGCTGCACTGGATCATTCACGGCGTCCACCACGACCATCCGAACGATCCCCTGCGCCTGGTGATGCCGCCCGCGGTCAGTGTGCCGCTGGCGGCATGCGTCTTCGGGCTGCTGTATCTGGTCTTCGGGGCACACTACGCCCCCGCGATCGCCGCGGGCTTCTTCGCCGGCTATCTCGTGTACGACATGACCCACTACTACCTGCACCACTTCCGTCCGCGGGGACGGCTGGCCAGGCTGCTGCGCGAGCGGCACATGCGCCACCACTTCCAGGACGACACGCGCGGCTTCGGCATCAGCGCGCCCTATTGGGACGAGGTCTTCGGCACCTCCTCGCGCGCCTCCAACCGGCGTGCGCGATCGTGAGCGGCGGCGACAGCGTCCTGCCCGCAGGCACCTCTAGACTCCAAAGCCGAGTCTGAGGAATGGCAGCGGTCCCGGATCCCGGGACCAGACAAGCCGAGAAAGGAACGAGAGCCGTGGCCGCCACCAACATCAACAGGGTCGTGATGACCGGAAACCTGACCGCCGATCCCGAACTGCGCTCGTTGCCGAGCGGCATGTCGGTGTGCAGTCTGCGCATCGCCTGCAACACGCGCCGCAAGAACGGCAGCACCGGCGAATGGGAGGACAAGCCCAACTACTTCAACGTCACGGTCTGGGGCGCCCAGGGCGAGAACGCCGCTCGCTACCTGTCCAAGGGGCGCCCGGTCGCCATCGACGGGCGGCTCGAGTGGCGCGAGTGGGAGGCGCAGGACGGCACGAAACGCCAGGCAACCGATATCATTGCCGACTCGGTGCAGTTCCTCGGCTCGCGAGACGAGGCCTCCGTGGGAGGCGGTTCGCCGGGCGCCGGGATCTCCAGGGGCAGCGACATCCCGGTTGATGAAGGGGATTTTCAGCCCGCACCGGTCGCCGGCGGGACCGGCGACGATGACATTCCGTTCTGAGTAGCGAGGTTCAGCGCTGATGGCAAAAGCACGCGGTCGCGGCAAGCCGGTTCGCCGGCGAGACAAGAAGGGCGGGCCCGGCGGCGGCCGGCGCAAGCCCTGCCAGCACTGCCGCGACAAGGTCGAGCAGGTCGACTACAAGGACGTCGCGTCGCTGAGGAAGTTCATCTCAGAGAAGGGCAAGATCCGCTCGCGGCGCATCACCGGCTCCTGCCGCCGCCATCAGGTTCAGATCGCTCGGGCCGTCAAGCGCGCGCGCGAGTTGGCACTCCTGCCCTACGTGAACGAGGGCGGGCGTGACGACAGCCCGCGCCGTGAACGGGGCGAACGGGAACGGTAGGGCGGCGTGCCGGAGGCGATACTGCTGCAGGATGTCGAGACGCTCGGTGAGCAGGGCAGCGTGGTCGACGTATCGAAGGGCTACCTGCGCAACTACCTGATTCCGCGCAAGCTCGCGCAGCCGGCCACCACGGGGGCGGTGCAGGCGATACGCGAGCGCCAGGCGGCCGCCGAGCGGGCCGAGCGCAACGCCGTGGAGAGGGCGCAGGAGAACGTTAACCTGCTGAACCGGACCGTCCTCACGGTCCCCCAGCAGGCCGGCGCCGACGGGCGGCTGTTCGGCTCGGTCACCGCCCAGGACATCGCGACGGCGATCAGGGAAGCGCGCGGGTTGAAGATCGACAAACGAAGCGTGCACCTGCCCGAGCCGATCAAGAACGTCGGCACCTACATGGTCGTGGTGGATGTGGTCGAGAACGTGACCGCCACCATCAAGACGATGGTCGTGGCCAAGAAGTAGGCCGGCCCGCCGGCCGACGCCGCCGGCCCGTCTTGATGATCTCCGTTGGGGTCCGCACCGGCTGCGAACATATGTTCGTGGGAAACATTTTCGGCCGACATAGCGAAGAGCCGTCGAGGAGCAGAGCCGAGGCCGTCCTAGACTCGCCCGAGCTATGAGCGCCGTCTCTGCACTCAACGGCGCGGCGGGCGCCAACGGCGGGGTGATCGCCCCGCCGCACAACCTCGAGGCCGAGCAGTCGGTGCTGGGCGCGATCCTGCTCTCCGACCGCTCGCTCTACGCGCTGGTGATCGAAGAGGGGCTGCGGGCGGAGGACTTCTACCGCGAGCGCCACGGGGTCATATACGAGACCATGCTCGAGCTCTACAACGAAAGCGAGCCGGTGGACGTGCTGACGGTCACCGACCGGCTGCGCCAGGCGGGCAGGCTCGACGAGGTGGGCGGCCAGGCGGCGGTGGACGAGCTCACCGGCGTCGTGCCTGCGGTCGGACACGCCCGCCGCTACGCCAAGATCGTGCGCGAGAACGCGCTGTTGCGCCGCCTGCTGAGCGCCTCCTACGAGATCCAGGAGAGCGTGCTCGGACATCAGGCGCCGCCCCGCGATCTGGTCGAGCAGGCGGAGAAGGCGATGCTCGAGGTCGCGCGCGATGATCGGCAGAAGGACTTCCGCGCAATCGAGGAGGTGCTGCACGAGGAGCTCGACAAGCTGCACAGGCTGTCGCTCGAAGGCACCTCGCTGACGGGGACGCCGTCCGGCTTCAAGGACCTCGATGAGATCACCGGCGGCTTTCAGCCCGGGAACCTGATCATCATCGCCGCTCGTCCCGCGATGGGCAAGAGCGCGCTCGTATGCAACATCGCGGAAAACGCGGCCGTGGAAAAGAACAGGCCGGTGGCCCTGTTCTCACTGGAGATGGCCGAGGCCGAGCTCGCGCAGCGCTTCGTCGCCTCCCAGGCGCGCATCAAGGGAGAGGAGCTGCGCAAGGGTCGGGTGGCAGAGCAGCGCTGGCCAAAGATCCTCAAGGCCTCCCAGCGGCTGGCGAGCGCGCCGCTGTGGGTTGACGACTCGAGCGACGTGGGGATGCTCGAGATCCGCGCCAAGGCCCGCCGCCTGCACAGCCAGCTGGAGGGGGGACTCGGCCTGATCATCATCGACTACCTGCAGTTGATGCGCACCGACAGTCGCTACGACAGTCGTGTGACCGCCGTGGGCGAGCTCAGCCGCGGGCTGAAGATCCTGGCACGCGAGCTGGCGGTGCCGGTGATAGCGCTGTCGCAGCTCAGCCGCGCCGTCGAGCAGCGTCCCGACAAGAAGCCCCAGCTCTCGGACCTGCGCGAGAGCGGGAACCTCGAGCAGGACTCCGACCTGGTGATGTTCATATACCGAGAGGACTACTACGACGAGGAGTCAGAGCGCCCGGGCGAGGCCGACCTAATCATTGCCAAGCATCGCAACGGGGCAACGGGCAAAGTCACGCTCACCTTCCAGAAGGAGTATCCGAGGTTCATGAACTACGGCCGCGAACAGCGCTTCGCGTCGGGATCGCCGGCGCCGCCGAGCCCAGAGACCCCCCCTGCAGGGCCCGACGCGTGAGCATGGACGAGCGCCCGCCGGCACAGGCGCACCTGAGCGTGATCGGCCGTTCCCCGGGGAGAGGGGGCCCGTGTCCGTTTGACATGTGCGACGGCACCGGCTTCGTCGTGGATGAGCAGACGAACACCGCATCGGACTGCCCCTGCCGCGCCGGGCGGATCGCGCGGGTCCGCGCCGCACAGCTCGAGGGCCGTGTCCCCCGGCGCTATCAGGGCGTGTCCTTCGAGAGACCGCCCGTGAGCGACATCGCCAGGACGGCCCCCGATCAGATCCAATCCATACGCCGCTACCTGCAAACGATCGAGCAGAACCTCAACTCGGGCAGGGGATTGTGGATCGCCGGGGATGTCGGTACGGGCAAGACCACGCTGGCCATGCTCGTCTCCAAAGGGGCCCTCGACGCGGGCCGTTCGGTAGCCATCTACTCGCTTCCGCGCCTGCTGAACCTGCTGCGCGAATCGATGGACTCCGAGAGCGGGATGCTGGACTTCATGGATCGGCTGACGGCGGTCGACCTGCTGCACCTCGATGACCTCGGGGCCGAGAACCAGACCGACTGGGTGCTCGAGCAGCTGTACTCGATCGTCAACGCCCGCTACGAGGCCGAGCGGGCGATCGTGGCGACGAGCAACCTCATGCCCGACGAACTCACCGAGCGTCTCGGCTCGCGCACGGTCTCGCGCCTGGTTGAGATATGCGGCGACCTGATCCCCCTGTTCGGCGAGGACAAGCGGCGCGAGTTCCGCGCCCCGGCGCGCTCGGCCTGACCCCGGCCCTCCTACACTCCGTTTGGCATGCCCGGAATAGTGATCGTGGGCGCCCAGTGGGGCGATGAGGGAAAGGGCAAGATCACCGACCTGCTCGCCGAGCAGGCCGACGCGGTGGTGAGGTTTCAGGGTGGAAACAACGCCGGGCATACGATCGTTCGTGGCGGCGAGGAGTGGAAGCTCCACCTGATCCCCTCCGGGATCCTCTATCCGGGCAAGCGCTGCGTGATCGGCAACGGGGTGGTGATCGACCCGCAAGATCCTGATCGATGAGCTCGACGCCCTGAGGGCACGGCGCGTGGACGTGAGCGGGTTGCGCATCTCGGCCAACGCGCACCTGATCATGCCCTACCACCTGCTGCTCGACTCCGCCGGCGAGGCCAAACTGGGGAGGCTGCAGATCGGAACGACGCGCAGGGGCATCGGGCCCTGCTACGCGGACAAGGCGGCGCGCCTGGGCATTCGCGTGCAGGACCTGCTGGACGAGAAGATCCTGAAGAAGAAGATCGTCGCAGCGATGGAGCCGAAGCGACTGTCGCTGCGCCCCTTCGAGAAGGACCCGACGCTCGACCTGCACACGATGACCGAGGAATACCTCGTCTTCGGCCACCGCCTGGAGCAGCACATCGCCGACACCTCCAAGCTGATGTGGGACATGCTCGACGACGGCAGGAAGGTGATCTTCGAGGGCGCACAGGGGGCGATGCTCGACATCGACCACGGCACCTATCCGTTCGTCACCTCATCCAACCCGCTGGCGGGTGCGGCGTGCGTGGGGACCGGCGTCGGACCCAAGAGCATCGATGAGATCTGGGGGGTCTCGAAGGCCTACACCACGCGCGTGGGCGCCGGTCCGTTTCCCAGCGAGCTGCACGAAGCGATGGGAGAGCAGATCAGGCAGCGTGGCGGCGAGTTCGGCACCACGACCGGACGGCCACGGCGGACAGGCTGGCTGGATCTCGTCGCGCTGCGCTACGCGGCGCGGCTGAACACGATGACCGCGCTCGTGGTGACCAAGCTCGACGTGCTCTCCGGACTGGACCGCATCCAGGTGTGCACGAGCTACCAGGGAGCCGAAGGGGCGACGTTCGACGATTTCCCCTACCACCAGACCGTGCTCCACCACACCACCGCCGGGCTCACCGAGCTGCGCGGGTGGAGCGCGGACCTCGGTGAATGCCGCAGCCACTCCGACCTGCCCGACGCCGCGTGCGAGTATCTCGACTTCATCGCCGAGCACGTCGGTGCCCCGGTCGCGCTCGTGGGCGTGGGGCCCGGGCGCGAGCAGGTGATATGGACCGACGCCGGCCTGGATACGCTGATCTCCCACGACAGTCGATCAGCCGTCGATCGCCAGCCGCGCTAGGACACAGAACCGCACTTAGTGTCATCCCCGCACGGCCCATGCGGGCAAACGGAACTGCCGCAAACAGCGCGGTCTTCGCTTGCTTCTGCGTTTGCATAGGCGTAGGAAGGGAATGGCAGTCGCGGAGGAGGAGATGACCCGCGAGGGAGGGAGAGATTATGGCGAGAATAGTGGTGCAGTCCGATGATCAGCGCACTGTGCTGCTCGACGAGAAACAGGTTCGCCCGGAGCATCTGAACAACCGGCACTCCGCCGCCCAGTTGCTCGAGCGCCTGCAGTGGGCGATCAGAGATGCCGAAGGGAGAAAAGTGGGCGCACTGCGCCCGCGGACCGAGTCGACGCGGACTGCGCCGATCCTCTCGCAGCAGCCCGCGGTCGGGCGCACGTTCGATTAGCGACGGCGCACTCTGGCGATCACGCTACCGCGCCGCGACCGATACAAGGATCTCGGCGAGCTGCTCCGGTGCATCCTCCTGGCTGAAGTGGGCGACGCCCTCGAGCGTCGTATGCGGCTGCCCCTGCGCACCCGGGATCAGCCTCTCCAGGACCCGGTCACCACCGCGGGTGATCGGGTCGGAGTCGCCGAAGGCGCACACGAACGGCCTCTCCCATCGTTTCAGGACCTCCCACGCCTCCCGGTTGGGCATCGAGGCGGGGTCGTCTGGCGTGATCGGGACCAGCGAGGGGAACTGGCGCGCTCCGACCTTGAAGCGGTCATCGGGGAAGGGAGCGTCGTAGGCCGCGATCTCCTGCGGCGAGAGTTCGCGCGCCGTTCCGCCGTTGATCATGCGGCCGATTTCGAACGTCTCGGCCGTCCTCGAGAACTCGCGCCACGCCCTGAACGCGTCGCCCGGGTCGTGATCTCCGGTGGGCAGCATCGTATTCGAGGCGACGACCGCGGCAAAGCGATCGGGGTGCGCGGCGAGGAGCCGCAGTCCGAGCAGTCCGCCCCAGTCCTGACAGAAGAGCACGGCGTCGCGCAGATCGAGATGGCCCGCGACCAGGTCCGTCAACCACCCGACGTGGCGCGCGTAGGTGTAGTCCTCGGCGGCCGCCGGCTTGTCCGAGCGCCCGAAGCCGATCAGATCGGGGGCGATCACTCGCAGCCCTGCGTCCAGCAGCGGCGGGATCATCCTCCTGTAGAGGTAGGACCACGTCGGCTCTCCGTGCAGCAGCAGGACCGGACGGGCGTGCGGAGGTCCCTCATCCACGTAGGCCATGCGGACGGCCGTGCCATCCGCTCCCACCTCCGCGTACCGTGCCTCCCAGCCGAAGCCGTCGAGGTCCTGGAAGCGCTCCTCAGGCGTCCTGAGCGCCTGCATGAAGCCTCACCGGCAGCGTCTTCAGCTGGTTGACGAACAGCGCCTGGGCGGGCGCCGGCACTCCGTCGAGCTCGATCTCGGGGAAGCGCCTCAGCGTCTCCTCGATCATGATCCGCAGCTCCAGGCGCGCCAGCGCGGTGCCGAGGCAGAAGTGCCGACCGCCGGCGCCGAAGGCCTGGTGCTCCGGGTTGCGATGGATGTCGAAGCGGTCGGGGTCCTCGTAGCGGGTCTCGTCGCGGTTGGAGGACACGTACCACATCACGACCTTCTCCCCCTGTTTGATCTTCTGGCCGTGAAGCTCGGTGTCGCAGGTGGCGGTGCGGCGGAAGTGGGCGAAGGCCGGGAACATCCGCAGCGCCTCCTCGACCGCCCCGGGGATCAGCGCCGGATCGTCGATCAGCTCGCGCTTCTGGCCGGGGTTCTCCATCAGCGCCCGCATGCCGCTCGAATAGGTGGCCTTGGTCGAGTCGTTGCCGGCGGCCATCAGCAGGAAGAAGCCCATCACGATGTCGACCTCCTCGAGTTTCTCGCCGTCGACTTCGGCGTGCACCAGCACGCTCGTCAGATCGTCTGTCGGGTTCTCGCGGCGCTCGGCGATCAGCTTGCCGCAGCGCTCGAAGATCTCCGGCACGTCTTTCTCGAGCACGCCCTCAATGCCTTCCGGAGCGAGATCGGGATCGTCGGGGGCCAGCGTGGAGTTGACGATCCGCGCCCAGATCGCGTCTTCCTCGGGCGACAGCCCCATGAAGCTCGAGATCACGCGCGAGACCACCGGCTGGGCCACGTCGGAGACGAGGTCACAGCGCTCGCGGCCGTCCAGACGGTCCAGCACGTCGACCACGATCGCCCTGATGCGCTCCTCGTGGTCGGCGATTCGCTTGGGCGTGAATCCGCGCTGGAACAGTGCCTTGATGCGGTCGTGCTTCGGCGGGTCCATCCCGATGAACATCCCCCGCGCGAGCTCGAGCGGGAAGATCTCAGCGAACACCGTGACCCCGCCCAGTTCCGAGGAGTAGGTCTCCCAGTCGCGGCTGACCGTGTGCACGTCGTCGGCCGTGGTCACCGACCAGAATCCCGCCTCCGAGGGGTACTGCTCGATCCGCTCGGTCCGGTGCACCGGGCACTTGGCCCGCAGCTCCTTGAAGAGCTCATACGGCGGCCCGTTCTCCCACAGCTCGCTCTCAGCCAGCTCGACGCTACTGATGTCGCTCCCGACCGTTGCCATCGCTATCCCTCCTGTGTGTTTCTCGCGTCCGCCTGGACGAGTCCCCGGACCTGGGCCGATGATCGGCCCACTACCAGTATCCGTCGTGGAGCGACTATGCGCTAGCGCCCCCGCACCAACGTGCTTCGAATTCCTGTGTGGTCATGTAGCTGCCATGTGGATAGTAGGCGCCCAGCACGCCTTCCTTTGTTCCCGGCTCCGCCACCTCTTCGATGCTCTGAGCGAACGACAGCTTGGAGAGCTGATTGCGGATCGTCAGCCGATAGGCCGGTGAGCCGGCCGATCCGCCGCCGGCGCCGAGGTCGCAGCCAGGGCGCCCAGCGCCGAGCCGCAGGCACATCCAGGAGTGGGCCGCCCGGGGATCGAACCCGGAACCTTGGGCTTAAGAGGGAGGCCCAGGACGCCGTGTTACGCGAGTTTACGGGGGATTCGCGCAGGATGGAGCGTGTTGGATGGGGTCATATCTGTCGATTTCGGGACATATTTCGGGACACGAAATCGCCAGCTCGCGGACTTCAGCGATCGTACGCACCACCACGAGGCTTGACCGCCGTCACAACGATTGGATGCGCCTGCTGATCGAGGCGGATCAGCGCGCGCCAGTCTCCGACCCGGAGACGCCACTCACCCCTCCCGGCCGGTTAGCCGGCGCACGTCCCCGGCGGGGAGTCGCTCGATCGCGGCGATGATTCGCTCGCGCTCGTTTCGTGGCAGGCGCCGCAACGTCTTGCTGACAGTGGGCGCAACGATCACATCCCACTGGGGCAGCTCAGGCGTCAGACTCGAGCTCCGCTCGCAGCTCGCTCAGCTTGACGGCGTCGCCGCGCCGATATGCAGACCAACCTTCCTCGGAAGCCGCTCGATCTTCCTCGGCATACGGCTCATCGTCCAGCGGAGCGGCCTCAAGGACCGCCACGAGGGGATCACGAGCGCGAGTCAGAAGGACGCCCGCGGCATCCACGCTCTCATCCGGAAGCTCGTCGACCAAGCGGTGTAGTTCAGATCGGGTCATGAACGCAAGGTAGCACCGCGCCAGCACCACCTCTCGGCCGCGGTCACGGTTCCTCACCCCCGCGCTCCCCAGCGTGTATACGCCGTATTCGATGTCACCTTGGCTGGAACTGTGTGCTGCGAGGCGGAGCGCAGCGACGCTGAGCGGCAGGGATGCCTTTGCGGACAGGCAGGAGCCTGACCGGAGCAGGGACGCGGCTGACCGGCGTGGCGGTCGCGTCCGGTACGGGCGACATCGTTCGTGGCGGTATTGAACGTGAAGGAGGAGGTATTGCAATGTCAGCTGCAGATGACGAGCTGCGGGTACCGACAGCGATGCGCGGTCACGTCGGTGAGATCCTCGCGATCACCGATCGGGTCTGCCTCGAGCATCTCGACGCCGAGTACGCCGAGCTCTGCCGCCGGCTTGTAGCGAAGCTGGCGCGCAAGCGCCCCTCGCCGCTCGAGCACGGCGGCCTGCGCACCTGGGCAGCAGGAGCCATCTACGCTGTGGGTTCCGACAACTTCCTGTTCGATCCCAGCGAGGCTCCGCACCTAACGGCCGACCGCCTGAGCGAGCTGCTCGGAGTGCCGAAGAGCACGATGGCCGCCAAGGCCAAGCGAATACGTGATGCGCTGGGCCTTGAGGCCTGTGGGGATGTCGAGTTCTGCCGGCGCGAGCTGCTCGCTGACCAACCTCCAGATCCTGGCCGCTGAAGCGGCTCAGGAATCGTCGCACGCTCTCGCGGTGTGCCGGCGCCAAACGCGCCCTGGACACCTCGCCCGTCGCGCTATCGAGCCACTCGGCAGTGATCTGCGCTCTGTGCTGGTCAAGTCCCATTACGATTGTCATCTGGGGCCTCCTCAAGCTCCACGGTTTGAAACACCTACGCGGACTATCCGCGCTTGAGCTGAGGAGGTCCCTGCTCATGCCATCTTTCCGCGCGAAGCGGGACCGACGGCGGACGCCGCGTAAATAGCTGTGCCGTCAGGTAGGCGCGACCCAGAGCGCGGCTCGCGCCGGCCTCTGCGCCCGAGGCGTGCCGGTCAGGTTCTCCGGGCCGCGCGTGTCTTAAGGAGCGTGAAGCAGGCTCGATTGAAGGGAGAGATCTGATGTTTGCTACGTACGTGACAGTCGTTGTCGGC
Organism: uncultured Solirubrobacteraceae bacterium; assembly: GCA_963767655.1. Lineage (GTDB taxonomy): Bacteria > Actinomycetota > Thermoleophilia > Solirubrobacterales > Solirubrobacteraceae > Palsa-744. Next base: position 429,768 of record CAVYET010000006.1, read on the forward strand.
ACCTTCGTCGTGAACGCCGCGGCAGCGGCGGCCGACTTCCTCCGTGCCCCGTTCGTGCTTGCCAATTCCGCTGAACTGGGCGTTGCGGAGGGCTGGCTCCCATTGCTCGGCGCGCTGAAGGCCGCCGGCGCGGCCGGGCTTCTGATTGGGCTGCTGTGGGCGCGACCGATCGGGATTGCGGCTGCAATGGGGCTGGTGTTGTTCTTCGTCGGCGCGATCGCTACCCACGTCCGCGCTCGGGTGCTCTACAACCTCGCGTTCCCCGGCTTCTACCTTGCGCTCGCTGTCGGCTCGCTGATCCTCATCGCCGCGCGGTGACGCCGACCCACCCGCATCATGATGGTCGCATCTGCCCAGCTTCTCCAACCCGCAGGAGACGATGAGCCGCCGATGGATGAGCGGGCGTGGTTGACCGAACGCTTCCAGCAGCACAGACCGCATCTGCGCGCGGTCGCGTACCGGATGCTCGCGTCGGCACATCGATCAGTTCGACTTCCTCACCAGTGCGTCGAATGCCGGTTGAGGCTCGCTTTGACGTCCACATCTCCGGCTGCGTGTGAGGAGCCAACACCGGGCCTAGTGAGCCCCGGCGCTCGCCGCGGGCGTGCCGTCGCGGGCCGCCTGACCGGACTGCAGCGGCTCATCCGCGAGGAGGCTGTGGACGGTCTGCACCGCGATCGAGCCCTCTCCCACCGCAGAGGCCACGCGCTTGACGGAGGCATGCCGTACGTCTCCGGCCGCAAACACCCCCGGCATGCTCGTCTCGAGCGCGAACGGCCGGCGCTCGAGCGGCCAGCCGTGGTTGTCCGGGAGGTCATCGCCCGTAAACAGGAAGCCGCTGGCGTCACGCGCTATTTCATGGGGCAGCCAGTCGGTGTGCGGTCGAGCGCCGATCAGCACAAAGAGCGCATCGGCGCCGACGGTCTCCTCCTCTCCGGTGGCGCTCTCCCGCAGGACCAGCTTCTGCAAACGGCCATCCCCTCCACCGCCGACTACTGCGGTACCGGCGCGCACTTCCACGTTCGGAGCGGCCTCGACCTGGCGCACCAGATACTGGGACATCCCTGCCTCGAGCGATGCAGCGCGCACGACAAGCGTGACGCGGCGCGCGTAACGGGCAAGGTGCAGCGCGGACTGCCCAGCCGAGTTCCCGCCGCCGACGATGTAGGCGTCCTTTCCGCCGAGCGCATGCGCCTCCGAGGAGGCTGGAGCGCCGTAGAAAACGCCAGCGCCATTCAAGGCCTCGAGCGAGGGGACGCCCAATCTGCGGTAGCTGGCGCCGGTCGCGAGGATCACCGTTCTGGCACTGACCAAGCGGCCGTCTGAGAGTGAGACGTGCAGCCGGTTCCGCGAGCGACTGAGCGCGGTCGCCGTGTGCATCAAGACGAAGCTCGCGCCGAAGGCCGATGCCTGCTCGTACGCCTGCTCAGCGAGTCGATTCCCGCTCACTCCGCCCGGGAAGCCCAGGTAGTTGCGTATCAACGAGCTCGACCGGGCCTGGCCGCCGATGCCGCCTTTGTCCACCACGAGGGTGCGCAGCCCCTCAGAGGCTCCGTAGACCGCCGCGGATAGGCCCGCCGGCCCTGAGCCGACGATAACGAGGTCGAAGACGTGCTCCTCAGGGTCGACCGGAGCGCCAGCGGCCCGTGCGATCTCGGCGTCAGACGGGTCGCCCAGCACTCGTCCGTCGGGAAGGACCATCAGTGGGAGCTTCGCCTCGGAACCTGCCTGTGCGAGGAGCTCGCGCCCCTGGTCGGAGTCGGCCAGACAGAAGGCGTGCGGCACTGCGCATTGCTCGAACACCTCCCTCAGCTCGGCAGCCCTCCCCGACCATGACTCACCGACAATGTGGATCGTATGCGGAACCATGCGTCGCTCAGTCGCCCACTCGAGCAAGAAGCTCGAGATGGCTTGATGGAACACCTCGTCCAGCGACCCGGCCGGTCTGGTGATGTAGTAGTCGATTCGCCCCAGCGCGATCGAGCCCAGGATCGCCTCGGCGCTCGACCGGTCTACCCAGGCGCTCGCCGGGACGACCAGCCCACGCTTGGCGTGCGGATGGAGCCGCCGCGTTCGGTCGAACAACTCACCGCTGGTCGCATCGAGGAGCGACTTGCCCGCGAGCACCAGCGCCACCTCTTCGCCGGCGCTGGCCAGCGCCGCCAGCATCCGCAGCGCCCGCTTTGCGTCGCTCAGCTGCTCGACCCTGTAGTCGTGGGCATAGCGCTGAGCGAGCTGAGTCGCGACGTCCTCGAGGACGACCTGGTCTTCGTCAACGACGAGAATGACGGGGCGAGGCATCGTGTAGGTGCTGACCCTAGCGGGCTAAGGCGGGAGCAGTGTCGCTCTGCGCGATTTGCGGGCGTCCACCAAGCCTCACCCCCCACGCCTGGTCCGCACGACGAGCACTCGTCCGATCGCCGGCTCCCGAGACGACTGCTTCGCCATGGGCTAAGCGAGCGTCTCGCGCGTCGCAGAGGACGGCTGGGTTTCATCCCGTGCGGGCACCTGGCCGATCGGCACTCGGGCGCTCGCGTTTGGGCGGTTGCGATCGTCCGGTGCCGCGCAGGTCCGACCGGACCCGGTGAGCGCCTCGTCGCCGAAGCGGTCGCAGGCGGGAAGCCCACGCCGACGGTGGATGGCGAGCGGCTTTGGGACCGGAAGCTTCGGGGTTGGCAAGATCCACCGAGGACCGTCGCCCGATAGAGTCGCGCGACTGAGCCGACCGCCTGGGAGAGGAGAGCGCAGCATGTACGTACGGATCGCGAGGTTCGAGGGTGGCGACCGCAACTGGGACGAGTTCGCCGCGGGCGTTCGCGACACGATTCGCGGTGGCGGGCAGGGCACTCCGTTTGAGAGAGTGAGTGACGCCGTCGCGCGGATGATGCTGCTGGTCGATCGCGAGAGCAATCGCGGAGTGAACCTGGTCCTCTGTGAGACAGAGGACGACCTGCGGCGGGTCGATGCTGCGATGAACGAAGTGACGCCGGCCGGCGGGCGCGGCGCCCGAACCTCGGTGGAGATGTACGAGGTGGTGCTCGACGAGAAACCCGGCACCTAGCTCCGCACGAATGCCGACGGCTCGACAGCATCCCGCGCGCCCGGGTCAGGCTACGATCGAGCCCATGAGCGTCTCGCGCCGCTCGGCGAACCTCGTGGTCGTCTCGCCGCTGAGCGAGTGGACGTGTGCGGCTTGCGAAAGCACGGACGGGGGCTGGCTCGTGATGGAGGATCAGGGCCCGCTGTGCATGTCCTGCGCGGACCTCGCCCACCTCGTCTTCCTGCCCTCCGGAGACGCGGCACTGACCCGCCGCGCGCGCAAGCACAGCGGCCTCTCGGCGGTGCTCGTGCGCTTCAGCCGAGCGCGCAAGCGCTATGAGCGCCAGGGGGTGCTCGTCGAGGAGGCGGCGATCGAGCAGGCAGAGGCGGAGTGCCTGGTCGACGAGGATGCGCGGGCCCGACGCCGCGAGCGCGAGCGTGAGCGGCGCTCAGGGGAAGACCTCGAGTTCCAGCGCGAGCTCGCGGGCGAGATCAGACGTCTCTTCCCGGGCTGCCCGCCGGCCCGGGCGAAGGAGATCGCAAGGCACACCGGTGATCGAGGCAGCGGCAGGGTGGGGCGGACCGCGGCGGCTCGCGCGCTTGACCGGCAGGCTGTCACCCTCGCGGTGGTGGCGGCGGTGCGTCACGGCGAGACCGACTACGACGAGTTGCTGATGGCGGGCGTCGAGCGTTTCGAGGCTCGCGACCGCGTTCGCGCAGACGTCGAGCAGGTCCTCGAGCTCTGGCGCACGCCGCCCGCCTGACCAGCGCCCCCACGACACTCCTGCCTGCCACGCCAAGGCCGCCGCGCATCTAACCAGCGCGACCAGCGCGCCTCGCACGCCCGCTCTCGAACCCACGCGCTTCCACGCCTCGCCTCTCCCAGCAGCTCGTCGAGCCACGCCTCGGCCGTGCGCTTCGCCAGATACCCAGCGGCCGGCCGACCGCGCTCGGTCGAGCCGGTCCGATCCTGCGCTGCACCTGGCGTCCGTCGGGGAGCCGGTACTTGGCGTACCACACGGGACCGCGCTTGCGCTCGACGCGGAAGACGTGCCCGCTGGGGGGCTGGAGAGGCTGCAGCAGCTGGGGCATGAGGCTGTCTGCGCCCCAAGGCTACACGATTCTCGGGACATATTCGGGACACATTTGTCTACTCGGACTGTCCCGGTAAATCAAAAAACCCCCGATTAGCGGGGCAGTTTGATGGGCCGTCCGGGGATCGAACCCGGAACCTTGGGCTTAAGAGGCCCCTGCTCTGCCGGTTGAGCTAACGGCCCGTGAGGGCGCCGGCGGGATCGGCCGGCTCGGTCTGCGATTCTAGCCAAGCGGGGGCCGGCACGCCGAGCCGGGTCGGCACCTCAGAACACGACCGTGCGCCTGCCGTCGATGATCACGCGGTCGTCCAGGTGCAGCGCCACGGCCCTGGCCAGGACCAGCCGCTCGACGTCGCGGCCGACGCGCTCGAGCTCGCTGGGCGCTCTGGCGGTGGTCGACGCGGACGACGTCCTGGTCGATGATCGGCCCGTCGTCGAGCTGCTCGGTGACGTAGTGGGCGGTGGCGCCGATCAGCTTCACGCCCCGCTCGTGCGCCCGCCGGTAGGGGTCGGCGCCGGCGAACGCGGGCAGGAAGGAGTGGTGGATGTTGATCGCCGGCATGCCCACCCGCTGCAGGAAGTCGCCGCTGAGGATCTGCATGTAGCGGGCGAGGACGAGCACGTCGGCGTTGCCGCGCGAGCAGCTCGAGCATGGCCTCCTCGGCCTGCTCCTTGCGGTCCTTCTCCACCGGGACATGGTGGAAGGGGACGCCCGCCGCCACCGCCTCGGGCTCCAGGTCGCGGTGGTTGGAGATCACCGCCACGATCTCCGCGTCGAGCTCGCCGCGACGCCAGCGCCAGAGCAGGTCGAGCAGGCAGTGGTCGTGGCGTGAGACGAGGATCGCGATGCGCTGGCGCTCGCCCCACCAGCGGATCTCCCAGTCCATCTCGAAGCGCCCGGCGACCTGCTGCGTCGAAAGCTCCTGCTCGAAAGCTCGGCCGTCGAGCGGCTCGGTGCCAGGCCCTCGAGGAAGAACTCGGTGCGCAGGAAGAACCTGCCGCCGGTGGGATCCGAGGAGTACTGGTGGGAGGAGACGATGTTCGCTCCCCGCTCGAACAGGAAGCCGGACACCGCGGCCACGATCCCCGGGCGGTCGGCGCAGCCGATCAGCAGGCGCGCGGTGTAGCGCGGGGCATCCTCCTCGGGCGCACGGTCCAGCTGCACGCGCACGGACGATCGCCGGGTCTCCCCAGAGCTGACCACGACGCGCGCTCCGGGCTATTTCTTGCTCGGCGCTTGCCCGGCGGGGGTGGGTGGTCGTCGTCGTGGTGGTGCCGGGGTCGCCGTGATGGATCCGTTGGCGCTCCGTTTGACCGTGAATTTCTGACCGGTCTTGGACGACGCCGCTTCTTCGGTCGTACCGGTCGGGTTCTTCTTGATCGCCGCAAGTTCGGTCTTCAGCCGCGGCCGCTGCGCGGCCGGGGCGAGGCTGACCGCCTTTGCGGAGGCGAGGTCGCCGACGCGCGGGTTGTGCGCCTGGTAGGCGTACTCGGCGAGCGCGCGTAATAGCGAGGCGCTCGTGGGCCGCGCGGCGACCACGATCTGCAGGACCTGCACCGCCGCGGCCGGTTCGTTGAGGCCTTCTTCGCCGAACACGTTCACCATCAGCTGGGCCAGTTCGGGGTTGGGCTTGCCGCGGGATTCAGCGCGAGATAGCGTGTTCCACGAATGCGCGGCCTGCTGGAACAGTTCCTTGCCCTTGCTCGTCACCGCTGCCCGCTGGCGTGACGTACGCTTCGTTGCCCGCTTCGTGCAGCTGGGCCTTGAGCAGGTGTTCCCAGGCGCTCGCGTTGTTCGGCTGCTGCCTGCGTGAGCTTCGGTACTTCTTGATTTCGCTTGGCGAAGCTCGCGCCGCTCGAGCCTTCGTTTTGGTGCGGCGTTCAGCAGGCCGCCGCCTGCCGAAGCCGCCGCCGACGCCGAAGCCGACCAGGCCGACGCCCATCAGGAGGGCCAGGCCCATGTAGATCACCCGGACCGTGCGGCGGCGGTCCGCGTCCTCTGAGATCGAACAGCATCAGTCGGACAGCTCTTGGTCTACGTGGTCGATTATCTCCTGCACGCTTGGCTCCGTTGCGTCGTCTTGGGATCGCGCCGGATTCCCCCTGAGGATCCCGGCGCCTTCGGCTGCTCGTGCCGGCCGACCGATCAACGGCCGCCATCTGCCGACGCCGTCTCCGATCGCTCAACGAGCGATGCCAGCAGGATACTCGCCTCGTAGAGCACATACAGCGGTACCGTCTCCAGCAGGAGCGTGATCGCGTCGCCCGGGCAGGAACGCGGCCACCGCCGCGCACGCCACGATCGCGTAGCGGCGGTTCTTGCGCAGCTGCCGCGGCGTGACGATGCCGGCGCGGGTGGCCGCGAGGATCGACGACGGGCACCTGGAAGACGAGGCCCATCGCGAGCAGCACGGTCGCGGCGAACCCGTAGAACTGGCTCGCCTGGACGAGCACGTTGAACTCGCTGGCGTTGAAGTTCACGAAGAAGCGCACGGCCGCGGGCAGCACGACGAAGTAGCCGAACAGCACGCCGGCCGCGAACAGGAACGGGACCGGCCAGCAGCAGCGGCACGGTGACGCGCCTCTCGCTGGGGCTGAGCGCGGGCAGCGATGAAGCCGTAGAGCTCGTACAGGATCACCGGCAGCGAGATGACGCAGCGCGAAGTACAGCGCCACCTTGATGGTGGTCGTGAACGGCTCGCCCACGCCGAGCGTGACGGGATTGTCGCCCGGTCGGGTTGCGCGGGATCTTGGCCACGTCGGCCTTCAGCAGGCCGATCAGCGGCAGCAGCTGGGCGCGCGCCTGCGCCGAGAGGCCGCTGCTGCGGCTGGCCAGCGACCGTCAGGGCGGCCCTGCGTATCGCGCGCGACCTTGAGCACGCCCTGCTGGGCGAGCACGGCCTGTCCGACCGTTCCCTCGCCCCTTGGCGACCTGCTTGCGCGTCTGCGTCTGCAGAGGTTTGTTGATGATGTGCAGCAGCGCGTGGTTCTGCCACAGGCAGAAGCCGAACGCGACGGCCAGCACGGCTGCGCTGACGATCAGGCGGGCTGCGCAGCTCATCGAGATGGTCCACGAGGCTGAGCCGATCCTCGTGGCCGATCGTGCGAATCGCGCTGGGCATGGCCCTCATGAACCTACCACCGCGCCCTTTTCGCCCGCCGGCCGGCATGCGATCAGCCGCGGCGGCGCCGCTGCGCGCTTGCAGCCAGCCGCTGCGGCCGCCGAGCTAAAGGCGCCCGTCCCGTGGGTCGATGACGTGGAGGGAGCCATGTCCTTCGACTCGATCCCGACAGCCAGCATCCCGAGATCCGGCATGGCGCACCAGCCGCCCGGCGCCAAGAACATGGACATCGTCCATCAGACCGCCGCGGGGCGCGCCGAGCGGCGCCTGCTCGCCGGATCAGCTGCACGTCTGCTTTCACTGCGCGGGCGAGCTGGTGTTTCCGCTGGACTGGTCCGAGGAGGGCCCCCGCCACTGGCGAATCGTCCTGCGCTGTCCCGAGTGCGAGTCAAGGCGCGAGGGCGTCTTCGAGCAGGCGGCCGTCGAGCGTCTCGAGGACGAGCTCGACCGCGCCGCCGCCGCGCTGCTCGGCGACCTCAGGCGCGTGACGCACGCGAACATGTCTGACGAAATCGAGTTCTTCATCCGCGCGCTCGACGCCGACCTGATCGTCCCCAGCGACTTCTGAGCCGGCCCTGATCCTGACGCCACCCTTAGCGGTAGCGCTCGACGACCGCGTCGGCCACCATGTCGAGCAGCGCCGAGCGGCCATCGCGGGAGGATCGCCGGCAGCGCCGCCTTGGCCTCCGCGACGACCGCCAGAGCCTGCTCCCTGGCCTCGTCCAGCGCCCCCGTGGCGGCGATCCGCTCGCACAGCGCCTCCGCCTGCTCGGGACGCTCCAGCGCGGCTGAGGTCGAACGCGGCCAGCTCCTGCTCGCGCTCGCGCGCCAGGATGAAGCGGCAGCGTGACGGTGCCGTCGAGCAGGTCGCTGCCCGCGCGACTTGCCGGTGCGCTCGACCGGGCCGGACACGTCGAGCACGTCGTCGAGCATCTGGAAGGCCAGCCCGATGCGCCGGGCGAACGCGCCGAGCGCCTCGGCGAGCGCGCTCGATCCGCCCACGCGCCGTGAGCGCTCCCAGGCGGCAGGCGGCCTCGAACAGCGCCGCCGTCTTCAGCTCGCAGCGCCTCAGGTAGCGCTCGACCGCCACGTGCGACGCGTAGGCGTCCTCGCGCTGCAGCAGCTCGCCGGCGGCGAGCGCCGAGCTGGCCTGCGAGAGCGCGCGCAGCTGTGCGGCGTCCTCGTTGCGCGCGAGCTCGGCGAACGCCCGCGAGAACAGCAGGTCGCCGGTCGCGATCGCGAGCCCGCGCCCGGCGACCGCGGCCACCGTGGGGTGGCCGCGCCGCAGCTGGGCGCCGTCGATCAGGTCGTCGTGGACGAGCGTCGCCGAGTGCACGAGCTCGACCGCGACCGCTGCGCGCACCAGGCGCTCCTCGCCCTCGACGGTGCTCGGGCGGTCCGCCGGCCGACTCGGCGGCCAGCACGACGAGCAGCGGGCGCAGCCGCTTGCCGCCGGCCATGATCGTGGCGTTGGCATGCGACGCCAGCGGCGCGCCGGCCTGCGCGGTCACCCGCTCGAGGTGCAGCTCGGTGCGGGCCATGCGCTCGCGCAGCTCGCGGCCGCCGCGCCGCATGATCGCGTCGAGCCCGTCCACGCCCCCCGTGGGGCTGCGGCGACTGTGCTGCCCAACCACCGTGCTCATCATGCCCTTTCTGCGGGAACCGTGCCGGCGTGGATGGCGACGATGCCTCCGGCCGTGAGCAGGTAGCCGATGTCGACGAGGCCCGCGCGCTCCATCTCCGCCGCGAGCACGGCCGGCGCCGGGAAGCGTTTGACCGAGTTGGGCAGGTAGGTGTAGGCGTCGGCGATCGTCGCCGGCGGCGGCGATCCCGCGAGCCGCGACGAGCGCCTCGGCGAGCGCTCCCGCGAGCCGCCCGAGGGCGGGCACGATCCGGTCGAACCACAGTCGGTAGAAGAGCGACAGCGGGGGCCGCGTGGGGGTGGTGATCTCGAGCACCACCACGCGCCCGCCGGGTCGCACGACGCGCGCCATCTCCTCGAGGCCGCGCCGAAGGTCGGTGAAGTTGCGGGCGCCGAAGCCCACCGTCGCCGCGTCGAAGAGGTCGTCCTCATAGGGCAGCTCCAGCGCGTCGGCCCACTCGAACCGCGGCTGCACGTGCCAGTCCGCTCTGCGCGGGGGCCTTGGCGCGCGCTCGCGCGAGCATGCCCTCGGCGAAGTCGCAGCCGACCACCTCTCCCCCCGGGGAGACGCGGCGCGCGAGCTCGATCGCCAGATCGCCGGTGCCGGTGGCGACGTCGAGCACGCGCGTTGCCCGGGCCCACCCTGCGCGAGCTCGGCGGCACGCTCGCGCCAGCGATGGTGCAGGCCGGCGGTCATCGCGGTGTTCATCAGGTCGTACACCCCCGCGATGCGATCGAACATCGCGCGCACCTGGCCCGCCTGCAGCACGCCCGGGGGATTCGCCTCGCGACTGGAGGTCCGATCGCGCCGGAGCGCCTCTGCGCATTGCTCGGTGCGGTGGCGATCGGCGGTCGGCCGGCCCCGGCGCCTTGCTGAGCGGGCATGGACCGAACGCTACTTCAGCTGCGACAGGAAGTTGACGACCGCCTTGAACTTCTGCGGCGGCAGGTTCTTGAACGACGGCATCGGCGCCGTCGGGTTCACGAGCGTGCGCGCGATCCCCTGGCGGGGGAGCCGCGCGCCGATGTGGGTCAGGTCGGGCCCCGGACCGGCGTTGCCGTTGTCGCCGATCTTGTGGCAGGCCAGGCAGCCCGACTGGGCGACGACCTCCTTGCCGGCTTCGTATTCGGCGAGGGTCTTTCCGCCGGCCTGCACGATCGCCGTCGGGCGTCGCCATTTCGATGACGGTCGGCGAGCCCGCGTTGGCGCCCTGATAGGTGAGGAACGCCATCGCGCCGATCACGACGATGCCCGTCACCGTGGCGATCGGACGGCGCTCGGGGCGGCGCTCGGGACCGCGATCGTAGAACGGCAGCAGGAACAGCAGGATCATCGCGATCGTGGGGACGCCGATCGTCGCCAGCCCCACGAGGCTCGGCGGCTTGATCACGCGCAGGACCTCGAACAGGAAGAAGAAGTACCACTCCGGACGCGGCACGTAGGTGGTGGTCGTCGGGTTCGCCTTCGAGCCGAGCTCGGCGCCGAGCACCAGCGACATCGTGATGATGACCGCCATCACCACGCACGCCATCACCGCGTCCTTGGCCACCGCGTAGGGGAAGAACGGCTTGCCCTGCGCCTTCAGGATCGCGTACTCGCGGAGGTATTCCTCCTTCTCGCGCTGGTTCATCGCGCGACGCTGATCGATCGCGGGTTGCCGTCCGTCGCGTGGCGGTGCATCGCCGCTACACCTCGGCCTCGCGCAGCTCGGTGTCGCTTCTCGGCTTTCGTCCAGGGCGGCGCGGTCGTGCCGAGCTTGGCCACCAGGTAGAGATGGGCGCCGATCAGCGCGGCGAGCAGGCCGGGGATCAGCAGCATGTGGATGGCATAGAAGCGCGACAGCGTCGTCGCGCCGAATTCGGAGACCTCCGCGCAGGAAGTCGCTCAGATAGGGCCCGATCAGCGGGCCGGTGCCGTTGATGTTCACGCCCACGATCGTCGCCCAGTAGGCGCGCTGGTCGAACGGCAGCAGATAGCCGGTGAAGGACATGACCATCGTCAGGATCAGCAGCACCACCCCGATCACCCAGTTGAGCTCGCGCGGGTACTTGTAGGCGCCGAAGAAGAACGTGCGGGCCATGTGCAGGAACACGAGGATCACCATCACGCTCGACCCCCACTTGTGCATGCCGCGCACGAACTGGCCGAGGAACACGTCGTTGGTGACGTAGCGAATCGATTCATACGCGCCGCCGGAGGGGTCCGGCCGGTAGTACATCGCCAGGAACACGCCCGTCACGGCCTGGGAGAGGAAGGCGAACATGGTGGCCGAGCCGAGCGTGTAGAACCAGTTGGTGCCCTTGGGCACCTTCCTGAACATCAGCCAGCGGGCGGCGCCGCTCAGCGAGGTGCGCTCGTCGACCCAGTCGACGACGCGTGATTCCGGCGTTCTTGCCGTGCTCTGTGGGAGGCCTCTTGCCGTTGCTCCTCGCCCGGGCGGGAGGGCGGCGCCTTCAGGGCGGACGGTATCGGGGCGGCTGGGAGCTTGGGCACGATGTCGGGTCGCTCTCCGGCCTACAGTTTCTGGGCGCCGGGCCTTGACGGGTAGAGGTACTGGCCGATGCCGTCCAGCGGCTCGCCGGGGTCGCGCGGGGAGAAGCGGCGCAGCTCGCTGTTGACGCTGAAGCGCGGCCCGACCTGCACCTCTTCGCCGACCACGCGCGTGTAGAAGCGGTCGAGGGGTCGCACCGGGGGTCCGCCGACAGGGACTCCGAGCAGGTCATAGACGCCGCCGTGGCAGGGGCAGATGAAGCGCTCGGCGGCATCCACCCAGCGCACCGGGCAGCCCAGATGCGCGCAGCGGCTCGTGATCGCGATGAAGCGCGTGTCGCGGTCATAGCGGTCGGTGTCGATCGCCGGGTTGCGCTTGCGCACGTACACCGTGCGACTTGCCGGCCTCGCCGATGCCCGGGGTGAGCGTGACGACCACGGGGACGTAGTTGTTTTCCGGGAAGTCGTCGATCGTGCCCACGGTTTCCCAGCGGTGCGGCGTGCTTTTGAAGATCGGGCCGATCGCGAAGCCGAGCGCGGGCAGCGTGAAGGACATGGCGGCGACGATGCCCGCGCCCGTTGGCGGTGCCGGTCATGAACCGCCTGCGGGTGATCGTCTCGCCCTCGAACGCGCCCGGGATCTGCCGGTCGAGCGTGTACTTGGACTTGTGCTTTGCGTGCTTGTCGGCCACCGGCAACGAACAATATCGAGGCGGGATTCAGGGCGGCGCCGGCAGGCCCATCGCGCTTGTGCGCATCGCCTCGATCGCCTCAGGCGCGCCCGCGAAGACCAGTTCCTTCGCGCGCCTGTGGGCGTCGCTGGAGCCCCATCCCACGGCGCGCGCGCCGGCCGCCCACACCGCGTCGGCCAGCGCCAGCTCGCCCGCCGCCTGCGCGAGCGCGCTGAGCGTGATCGTGTCGGCCAGCTCCGCCACGGCGTCGGTGTCGCCCAGCGGGACCAGCAGCGCCAGCCCGATCGCATACAGCCGATCGCCGGCCAGCAGGCCGAAGGTCGGCCTCGGACGCCCGCACGACCCGCGGCGAGCCGTAGTGCAGCAGATAGCCCTCGTAGATCGCCTCGACAAGCAGCTCGTACTCCTCGCGCCTGCCCTCGGCGCGGGGGCCTTCGGCGGCGGCGCGTGCCGGGCTCCCGTCTGCTCGGAGCCCGGCGGCTGCGACCTGCGAGTCGGGGACGACGAGCGTGGCCATCAGCCCGCCCTCCTCGCGCAACAGCCTCGCCAGCCGCTCCAGCACGTCGCTCATCCTCTCCACCCGCGCTCGTGGAGGTAGGCGAAGGCCGCCGCGGCCGCCTCACCGTGCGCTCGATCTGCTCGGCGCTGTGGGCCAGCGACGGGAAACCATGCCTCGAACTGCGACGGCGGAGGGTAGACCCCGCGCGAGAGCAGCTCCCGGCACCAGGCGCCGTACGCTCGCAGGTCGCACGCAAGGGCGTCGCGAAGGCAGGTGACGGGGCGCTCGCTGAAGAACACGGTCAACAGACCGGGCGCGCTCGAGATCTGCACGGGCAGCCCCGCCGCGGCATCGCGCAGCCCCGAGGCGAGCCGGTCGGTGAGCGCAGCCAGCCGCAGGTATGCGGACTCGTCGAGCAGCTCGAGCGTCGCCAGCCCGGCGGCCACGGCGAGCGGGTTGCCCGACAGCGTCCCCGCCTGGTAGACATCTCCCGAAGGCGCGAGCATGCGCATCAACTCGGCCCTGCCGCCCACCGCCGCGGCCGGAAGCCCGCCGCCGAGGATCTTGCCCAGGATCGTCAGGTCTGCGCTCACGCCGGTGCGCTCCTGCGCGCCGCCGCGCGCGACGCGGAAGCCGCTGATCACCTCGTCGAGCACGAGCAGCGCCCCGTTCTTCTCGGCGCGCTCGCGCAGGAGCTCGAGGAACCCGTCCTGCGCCGGGACGAGGCCCATGTTGGCGGGCAGCGGCTCCGCCAGGATCGCCGCGAGCTCGAAGCGCTCGGTCGCGGCGATCAGCGCCTCGGGGTCGTTCCAGCCCACCACGACGGTACCCGCCGCCGCGCTCGCCGGCACGCCGGGGCTCGCTGGGATCGCCTGGGTGGCCAGACCCGAACCCGCGTCGGCGAGCAGGCCGTCGACGTGTCCGTGGTAGGCGCCCGCGAACTTCAGGATCTGCTCGCGCCCGGTCGCCGCGCGCGCAAGGCGCATGGCAGTCATCGTGGCCTCCGTGCCCGAGGAGGTCATGCGCAGCATGTCCACGCCCTCCATCCGGCGCCTCACCTCGACCGCCAGCTCGACCTCGCCCGGGGTCGGCGCGCCGAAGCTCGTCCCGCTGGCCGCCGCCTCGCCCACGGCGGCGAGCACCCGCGGATGGGCGTGGCCGTGGATCAACGGGCCCCAGGAGCAGACATAGTCGATGTAGCGGTTGCCGTCGACGTCGAAGAGCTCGGCGCCCTCCCCGCGGTCGACGAACAGCGGGTCGCGCCCGATCGCGCGCATCGCCCGCACGGGGGAGTTGACCCCGCCGGGAATCACCTCCAGCGCGCGCTCGTACAGCGCCGCTGAGCGAGTGTCGGTCAAGCCAGTCAGGGCGCTGCCCGCCGGGTGCCGGGACGCCGCGCCTCAACCAGCGTGCGCGCGCTCCCACTTCTTGAAGTCCTCGGTGAAGTAGCGGAGGCGGATCTTCTTGAACTCGGTTGAGGAGTAGAGGGTGGCACGCTCGTGGATTCCGGTCTGCTCAGCGATCGCGTCGAGCACCGCGTCGCACTCCTCCTTGGAGCGCCCGTGGGCCATCGTGAACACAGAGTACGGCCAGTCCTCGTAGGTTGGGCGCTGGTAGCAGTGGGAGATGCCCCGCACCGCCGCCATCCTGCGGCCGATATCAGAGATCTGCTCGTCGGGCACCTTCCACACGCCCATCCCGTTGGCCGAGAAACCGGCGCGGCGGTGGTAGAGGATCGCCGCGACGCGGCGCAGCAGCCCCCGCTCCTGCATCCCTTCGAGGTGCTCGAGGAAGCGCTCCTGGGTCAGTCCGACCTCGCCGGCCGCCTGCGCGTAGGGCTCCTGCACGACGGGCATGTGTCCCTGGAGCGCGCGGATCACGGCGATGTCCAGCTCGTCGTAGGGCTGGGGATCGAGCTCGATCGGCTCGGACACCTGGGCCGCGCTCGCGAGCGCCTGCGTGTCGCCCTCCATTTCGAGGTCCATGCGGATCTTGAACAGCTTCAGCGTGGGCAGCTGGCGCACCGACTCGGCGCCCGCCTCCCGCGCCAGCACCTCGAGCGTGCCCTCCAAGCCGAGCTCGGAGTCCGGCTCGGTCGCGATCGTGAACCACAGGTTGAAATCGTGGTTGCGCAGGTAGTTGTGCGAGACGCCCGGATGTTCGTTGATCACCTGGGCCGCACGGTGCGGGTGCTCGGGATCGACCTTGGCGGCCACGAGCATCGAGGAGTAGCCCAGCGCCCGCGTGTCGAAGATCGGCGTGACCTGCCGGATGATGCGCTTGTCAAGCAGCCGCTGCACGCGGCTCATCGCCTCCGCCTCGCCGATCCCGCCCAGCTCGGACACGTGCCGGTAGGGCCGCGGTGCGATCGGGAAGCTGCCCTGCATCAGGTTGAGCAGCCTGCGGTCGAGATCGTCGAGCGCAATCGCCGCGCCATCCTTGCGGCTGCGGGTCTTGGCAACCGCGCCGAGCGCACGCTCCGGAGCCCGCCGCGGGCTCTTTCAGCTCTGCTCGCTCAGCCATCGGGCCGCGTCCTTCGCGTGGTAGGAGATGATCGTGTCGGCGCCGGCGCGATGCAGGGAGGTGAGGATCTCGAGCACCGTCGCACGCTCGTCGATATAGCCGGCGGCCGCCGCCGCCTTGACCATCGCGTACTCGCCGCTGACGTTGTAGGCGGCCAGCGGCAGGCTGCGTGGCGCGCTTGACCGCGCTGATCAGGTCGCCGTAGGCGAGCGCCGGCTTGACCATCACCATGTCCGCACCCTCCTGCACGTCGAGCAGCGCCTCGCGCACCGCCTCGCTGCCGTTTGCGGGATCCAGCTGGTAGCCGCGCCGGTCGCCGAACGCCGGCGTGGAGCCGGCGGCCTCGCGGAACGGCCCGTAGAAGGCGGAGGCGAACTTCGCGGAGTAGGCGAGGATCGGGACCTCGGAGAACCCCTCGCCGTCCAGCTCCTCCCTGATCGCGCCGACGCGCCCGTCCATCATGTCCGAGGGAGCCACCAGGTCGGCGCCGGCGCGCGCGTGGCTCACGGCCGTGCGCGCCAGCAGCTCGACGGTCGCGTCGTTGTCCACGCTGCCGTCCGTCCGCAGCACGCCACAGTGCCCGTGGGTCGTGTACTCGCACAGGCACACGTCGGTGACCACGAGCAGCTCGGGCCGCGCCTGCTTGATGCGCGCGCGCCGCCACCTGCACGACGCCCTCCTCATCCCAGGCCCCCGAGCCCTGCTCGTCCTTCTCGGAGGGAATCCCGAACAGCATCACCGCGGCGATCCCCAGCGCGGCGGCCTCGCGCGCCTCCGCGACCGCGGCGGAGATCGACAGGCGCTCGACGCCGGGCATGGTCGCGATCGGCTCGCGCGCCGCGCTCGCCGGTGGGGCCTTCCACGACGAACAGCGGCAGCATGAGCCGCCCGGCGCTCAGCTCCGTCTCGCGAACGAGCCCGCGCAAGCCGGCGGTGGCGCGCAGTCTGCGCATGCGCGTCTTCGGGAAGGCCATGGCCCTGATCAGGTTAGAGCCTCACCGCCTGCGCGCGTGCGGCGGCGTGCGTCAGTCGATGCGCTGCAGCCCCGCGCGCGCGAGCAGCGCGAACAGGACCGTCAGTCCCGCGAGGTGAGCGAGCGGAGAGCCGATCGAGGGAGATGCGCCGTTGACGGCCGCGTCGAGCGCCTCGAGCGATGCCTTGAAGGGAAAGACGAAGGAGACCACCGCGATCGCGTCGTTCAGGCCGCACGGCGAGCGATCCCGCGGGCACGAGCGCGAGGAAGGCCAGCGGCAGCGAGAGCAGAAACGCCAGCAGCGAGGCGGCGCGCACCTCGCGGGCGAGCGCGCCGATCGCCACGCCGAGCGCGCCGAACGCGAGCGCGCCGAAGGCCAGAGCCGCAACCCACTGACCGATGCGGCCCAGTCGAGCGTGACGAAGGCGCTGACTCCGGCGAGCATCGCGAAGGCGACCACGAACGAGCAGCCAGCGGCGAGCAGCACCTTCTCGAGCAGCAGACGCTCGCGCGAGACGAGGCCGCGCAGGAGGCGCATGAGCGCGCCCTCTTCACGCTCGAGCGCGACGCTGCCGGCGGCGAGCAGCACGCCGATGAACATCAGCGAGACGCTCACCGCTACGACCACGGCGAACGTGTTCAGCGGCGTGCGCCGGCCATGCAGCAGCGAGCTCTGGACCTGGATCGGCTGGCTGACGATCGAGAGCACCTTCTTGCTAACCGACAGGTTCTCGGCGGCGAAGTTTGCGAAGCTCGAGATCCGTTCGAGCTCGGCGCGATCCGGACCCGGCGGCTGGCGGGCGATGATCCTCCGCAGGGCGGGTGGGATCTGGCCCAGCCCGATCGTGTTCTGCGGACCCCCGAGCAGGCCGAGGTTGCCGCCTCCCAGCAGCTGATCGATGGCCCTGGCCGCAGCCTGCTGGATCTGTCTCGGAGAATCCGAGGTTCGCCTGCGCAAGCGCCGAGTTGATCGTCGAGCTCACGAGCGACTGCTCGAGCGCGTTGCCGTTGTAGATGACCTCCAGGCGCGCGGGAACGACATCCGAGGAGATCGCCGTGGCGATGTTTGCGGGAATCACCACGGCCGCCAGCACGTCGCCCTGCTTGACCTTTTCGACGGCCTCCGCGCGCGAGGGCACGGGCACCGATTCGACCTGGTCGAATACCTGCTTGGCGTACTGGCTCACCTGGACGCGCTGGCTGCCGACCTGGATCGTCTGCCCGGGCGGCGTCTCATCGACGATCGCCACGCGTGGCCGGGAGGGGCTGCGCGAGATCGCCAGCCCGATCAGCAGCGCGATCGCGACCGGATAGACGATCAGCACGACCAGCAGCAGCCGCGAGCGGCGGAGGATCAGCAGGTCCTTGGCGAGCAGCCAGCGCATTCAGTGGCCGCGCTCGGCCAGAAACGTGACGAAGGCCCGCTCGAGGTCGTCCTCGATCCCGCCGCTCGCGGCGATCAGCTCCGCCGGTGAGCCGTCGAACAGGAGCTCGCCGTCGGCGAGCACGATCGCCCGCGTGGCATAGCGGCGCACCTCGCCGAGATGGTGCGTCGCGAAGAGCACGCTCGTGCCGCCGCTGGCGGCGCCCGGTTCCGGACCGGCCGATCTGGCGAGCTCGCCGAGGAACTCCCACAGGCGGGCGCGCTGGCGCGGATCCAGCGCCGAGGAGGGCTCATCGAGCGCCAGCATCGTCGGCTCGGCGATCAACGCGAGCGCCACGTTCACCCGCTGGCGGTTGCCCCCCGACAGACGTTCCACGCGCTCGCGCGCTCGCTCGCCCAGGCCCGTGTGCGCGAGCATGCGCTCCACAGCCGCCTCGGGGTCGGCCACCCTCTCCAGGTGCGCGAACAGCCGCAGGTTCTCCTCGACCGAGAGCTTCGAGTAGAGGGCGGCCTGCTGCGGCGCCCACCCGATCGCCCGCCCGCCCGCGGACGCGCAGCGCCGGACCGACGACCCGCCCGGCGCTGGGGCGCTGGACGCCGGCGAGGATCGAAAGGAGCGTGGTCTTGCCGGCGCCATTCGGCCCGACGACGGCGACGAGCTCATTGGGCCTGACCTCGAAGCTGATGCCGCGCAGCGCCTCGCGCTTGCCGAAGCGCTTGTCGATTCCCTGCACGCTGAGGATCGGCGGCTCTGCGAGCGCACTCACAGGAGCCCGTCCTGCGAGTGACCCCACCGTTCGAGGGTCACGTGACGGCTCAGATAGAACGCCGTCTCGCGCAGCACCGACAGGATGGGAAGCGCCATCAGGGCGCCAATGATCCCGTAGATGTGCTGACCCAGCAGGAGCGCGAAGATCACCACCAGGGGGTTGATGCGCAGGGTGTGGCCAAATATCTGCGGCGCGACCACGTGGCCCTCGAGCTGCTGGATACCGAGGAACAGCAGGCCGACCCACAGCGCGCTGATGGGGTCCGAGAACAGCGCGACAAGGATCGGGGGCAGCGCACCGAGGATCGGCCCCAGGTAGGGGATCAGCTCCATCAGGCCGAAGAACACGCCGAACACGACCGCATATCTGCTGCCGTCGGGAAAGATGCCGAGGACGCCGAAGATGTACAGGGCCACGCCCACGGTCGTGCCCATGATGACGCTGAACAGCAGCTGTCCGCCGACGTAGCGGGAGACCGCCTGCTGCACGAGCGTCGGATAGTCGTCGTCCTTGGTGCCCGCGGGCATCATCCTGCGCACCAGCGCCCCTATTCGCGAGCCGTAGAGAAGCATGTAGACGGAGAGGACGAAGACGAGCACCAGGTCGATCCCGGCGCTGACCGCTTCGGTCAGCAGCGCGCCGCCGAAAGCTCACGAATTTGCCGGCGCTCTTGGCGAGTTTGCCCTGCAGCGTCTGCAGCGCAGTCTTGCCCTGTTCGGAGAACTTCACGTGCACACCGACTTTGTGCAGTTCGCCTTCGAGATTGACGACGGTCACGTTGGCTTCATTGACGAGCGAGGGCAGGTTGTGGGTAAATGACTTAACCTGATTGGAGATGGGGTTTGACAGCAGGAAGGCGATCCCCGCGAGCGCCAGGAAGAAGGCGAGGTACACGGCCAGCACCGCCAGTCCACGGGGTAGCCGCGCGCGCTGCAACAGGGCAACGACCGGGTTGAGGATCAGCGCGATGATCCCCGCCACGATGAACAGCAGCAGCACTTTCCCGGCGGCTTTCGCGAGCGCCCACACAGCGAGCACGGCGAGCGGCAGCAGCACCAGCTGCACCCAGCGGGGAATGACGGTACGGGGCGGCTCGAGTTGCTCCGCGCCCGAGGAGTCGGGCAGCTCCTGCTCGCTCGGCGGGGCGGCCTCGCGCGTGCTCTCGGAGAAGCCGCTCATCTGCCTCCCAGCATCGGCAAAGTATGGCTGAGAACGAGGCGGCCGATGGCCGGCCGCCGAGCACGATCAGCATTCTGTTCGTCGGCGACCTCGTCGGGGGCATCGGGCGCCGCACGCTGCTCGAGTGCCTTCCGATCCTGCGCGAGCGCTACGCGCCCGAGTTCGTCGTCGTCAATGGCGAGAACGTCGCCGGCGGGCTGGGGATAACGCCAAAGATCGCCGATGAGCTCCTCGACGCGGGCATCGACGCGATCACTCTGGGCAACCACACCTACCACCGCCGGGAGATCTACCCCTACCTCGACTCCCAGCCGCGGATCGTGCGCCCGGCCAACTTCCTGCGCAGCCAGCCCGGTCACGGCTTCTGCGTGGTGGAGTGCAACGGGCTGCGCCTGGGCGTGGTGAGCCTCAGCGGGAACCTCTACCTGCGAGCCGGTCGCTCGGCGTTCACGGAGATCGAGGTGGCCCTCGGCGAGCTCGGCGAGGTCGACCACGTGCTCGTGGACATGCACGCCGAGGCCACCTCCGAGAAGGTCGCGATGGGGTGGAACCTGGACGGGCGGGTGACGGCCGTCGTGGGCACCCACACCCACGTGCCCACCGCTGACGCACGCGTGCTCCCGGGCGGCACCGCTTACATCACCGACGTCGGCATGACCGGTCCCCGAGGCGGCGTCATCGGCGTCAAGCGTGAGCAGGCGATCCAGTCGCTGCTCACGCAGATGCCCATCCGCTTTGAAACCTCTGAAGAGGATCCATGGCTCATGGGAGTGCTGATCCGCTGCTCGCGGCCGCTGCGGGCTGACTCCATCGAGCAGGTGCTGATGCCACGGCCGCGGGCCGACTCGTAGGATCGGCGAAGCGGCCGAGCAGGGCGATCATCGCGAGTGGGAAGAACCAGGGTACGTAGAGGTAGAACCAGTGGTCGATGCCCAGCTGCGTGGCGACGATCACCGCCGCGCACGCGGCCGCCAGGCCGATGAGGTCCGGGCGGCGCGGAAGGACCGCCAGCGCGATCGCGAGCGCGACGGCCGCGATCTGGACGGCCAGCTGGAGCCCTCCGAGGCCGCCGTAGAGCCCCCACACCGAGAATGGCGAGCCGCGGTTTGCCTGGTAGGCGATCGTCCGCTCGTAGATCTCGTGCAGCGAGTCGTGGCTCATGGCCGGGATCGAGGCGAGCGCCGCCGTGCCCGCAAACGCCGCCACGAACAGGGCCAGCGAGCGCGCACGCCGGGCGGGCGCCTGCGCGCGCAGGCCGTGGGTGGCAAACAGGGGAGCGAGCAGCAGCGGAGCGAACTTCGTCAGCCCCGCCAGCGCGCTGAAGGCACCGCGCGCCACGCGCGCGAGCTCGGACTCGTAGCTTGCGGCGAGCAGCGCTGCGAGCACGAGCACCGCCACGAGCGCATCGTTGGAGTTGCTCTCCAGCGTGAACAGCGTGAAGGGATACGCCGCCCAGGCATACGCCAGCGCGACCCCCAGCGCCGGGCCGCGCACGCGGCGCCCCAGCAAGAACAGCAGAGCGGCCGCGAGCAGGTCGAAGGCGATCGCCGCACCGTGGGCCGCGGGCAGGTCATCCCAGGCCCCGCTCCAGCCGAAGAGTCGCTCGAACGGTACGTACGCCTCGTAGTTGACCGGGCCGTAGGTGTCGCCGTGTTCGTTGTTCGACGGGTAGGAGCCGTACAGCGGCTTGCCCTGGACGATGCGCTGCGCCCCGATGACTCCGGCGTAGCCGACGTCGATGACGTTCGAGTCGGTCACGTTGAGCGCTACCCGAAAGCCCAGCAGGAAGACCACCCCGAGCGCAAGCCAGGGCACGGGTACGAGCAGCCGCAGTGGCTTGGGCTGCTCCAAATCGCCGCGCCCGCGGCGCGCGAGGGCGAGCATGCGCGCGAGGACATACAGCAGCGGAGGATAGGCAAGCGGCACCGAGGCGTAGAGGTGCGCGTGGTTGAAGAACGCCAGCGAGACCGAGAAGGACAGCAGCACGAGCAGATCGAGGTGCAGAAGCGAGAACGGACGGCGGACATCGACGAACGGGAGGATGAACAGGACACACAGGGGCAGCCAGACATACAGCGCGTTCACATGCCTGCCGAACGCGCCGCGGTAGCCGCGCGCCATCGTCCAGGCGACCTGGAAGCCGGTCCACTGTTCGAGCACCCTCGCCGATCCGGCGCTTTCGTCGAGGATCACCTGGCCGATCTCCTTCTTGCCGTTGCGGGAGAAGAAGCTCACCTGCCAGCGGGAGGGACCATCCAGATAGGCGTTTCCGAAGGACCCGGGGTACTTCGCACGCACGGCGCGCATCTTTGAGAGCCTGCCCGCGATCGCCAGGACTTTGTTTGCCGACAGCGCTGCGCCCGGCCGGCGGCGTGTTCGAGGCGACGACCGCAACCAGCGTTTCCGTGCTCGCCGAATGACCCGCGGAGGTGTCCTGCGCGGGGGCGGTGAATCGGGGCGGCGGCTGGGAGGGGTGCGGGCGACGGCGCGGCAGATGCACGGGCGGGCAACAGGCACGCGGCGACGCAGAGGACGAGTGCGCAAAGACGATGCATCACCGGGCGAGAGTACGCGTTCGAAGCCGATCTCAGCGCTACTCCTCGGCGCATCCGAAGTGCGAGCGCACGAGCGGGGCGACGTCGCGTGATCGTCCACTGGGCCGGCTCGCGCTCGGGAGTCGCGATCCCGCACAGCACGAGCGCGCCGAGCGAGTCGCAGGCGTGAAGCGAGCCATGGCTGCCGCCTCCGACGTGCGCCTGGCCACCCCAGTCGACGAACTCGTATCCGGGTGCGGCCGACAGCAGGACCTCGCCCGAAGTCGGGCACATGAGCGCCGACCACACGCGGGCGAGGGCGTTTGGATAGGTGGGGGTGCGCAGGCGGCCGTCCTCGATGACCCCATCGAGGACGGCCAAGCGGCCCTTCGACGCTCCAGCGGACACCGCCGCTCGTCCTCGACCTCGCCGCCGGGACGGAAGCGCAGCTCGCCGTGCACGGGACTGGAGACGATCCCCTCGCTGGGGACATCATGGGCGTCGCGTGCCAGCCACATGACGTGCTCGACCCCCTCGATCGTCAGCGCGCGCGTCACCACGGAGGCGCGCATCGCGTCGCGCTCTGACTCGTGCAGGGCATAGACCATCGCCGCGCGCTGGGAGGGACAGACGGCAATGCGGGGCTCTTCGCCGCCCGCCCACGACGAGGAGCCCGACGGTCCGCGCACGCCCAGCGCCGAGAGCTCCTCCTGGAGTGCGATCGTGTGCGCGACGGGCGCCTGGGAATGGTCGGCCATCACGATCAGCGCATGCTCGGCGAGAAACTCCTCGATCCCGCCGGAGGCCTGGAACACGCGGGCGAGCTGGTGGTCGGCCTGCGCGATCGACTGAACCTGCGCGTCCGGTCCGTACTTGTGCGAGTACCAGTCGTTGTCCGGCAGGGAAAGCAGCAGGAAGTCGAACAGGTCGTGCTCGACCAGGTAGGCCGAGACGCAGCCGGAATGACGGTCGCGCATTCCGGGCATGCCGAGTCCCGAGCGACAGCCCGTGCGCCGCGACGCGAAGATGTCGGCGTAGAACAGCTCCCGCGGACCCATCACCGGATGACGCACCAGGGTCGAGGCGATGCGGGTCAGGGCGGTGTCGCGCTGGGGCTCGTGGCGGTGCCGGCCGCGATACATCAAATAGGTGGTGCCCGCCGTCCGCACCTGCGCGTCGTCAAGCGTCTCGAACACGGTCGGGGTCTCGCTCGAGAGGTGGGCACGATTCATGTTGTAGATCGTGTCGGTCAGCTGCCGCGCGATGCCGAAGCGCTGCGCGGCGCGAAAGCTCGAGCCGTACTCGACATAGCGGTCCTCCTCGCGGTGAAACCAGTTCATGGCCGGAATCCGGTGGCGGTCCTGGGCGACGCCCGTGACGATCGAGGCTGCGCAGACAGGCGTCACGGAGGGAAACGCGGCAACGCAGTCGGGCACGTAGCGGCCTCGCTGCATCAGCTCGCCGAGCATCGGTGCGGCGCCCTGAGCGACCGCGCGCTCGAGCATCGTGGGCGCCATCGCGTCGATCACGCAGAGGACGAGCTTGGCTGGCGTCGGGGTCACGGAGCCTTCAGCGCCGCAATATGCGCAGCCCGGCGTACTTCTCATCGCGGCGGGCTCTGACCCGCCACAAGAACCACCCGAGCAGGAGGACCGCCACGTAGCCGAGCGGATGAAGCAGCGCGACCAGCGCTGCAACGAGAAGCGATGCCGCGTCGAGATACACGGTGAGCGCGTTCTTGGCCGCGCCGTCGGTGAGTCGCGCGCGAGCGCCGGCGATGACCGGTGCAGAGGCGCGCTGGGCGAGTCCGGCGGCGAGCAGGCCGGCTAGCAGGCCCGGCCAGTAGCTGTCGCCGTGCGCGGCGAGCGTTCCCGCGAACAGCAGCGCGCCGGCTCCGAGGCCGAGGCCCACGATCGATGCGGCGAGCGGGTCGACGCGCCGCGAGCCCCTGGTCGGGTCGATCGTGGGGGAGAGCCCCCCGAGGAGCTGCAGCGACGTAGGCAGCCCCGAGCGCGACGACGACGATCAGACAGCCACCAGCTTTCCTGCAGAAAGCGGAACGGTTCCGCAGCGAAGCTAACGCCCAGGGCGCCGGCCGAGGCGAGCGCTCCGGCGAGCAGCAGCGGCAGGAACGGCCGCAGCCCGCAGGCAGCCGCGAGGCCGGCGCCGAGACCTATGGAGAAGAAGATGCCGTTCATAGAAGAAGCCGTTCATGCAGCCCGCGTGCGGGCGTGCGCTACCGTGCAGGTGCCGAGGAAACCGCGATCCGTCGGCACGATAGACGACCCGCCACCCGTCGCGACAGCGGCTCGGCCGGCGTGGGGGTGAACCGGAGGCGACAGGCAAATGGATCGATCCAGCAAAGGCGCAGGTGACGGACGAGGCACACGGCCCCCCGCGCACGAGCTCGCTCGCTACGAGAGCCTGTTCGCCGCGCGTACGCGCGGGATGAAAAGCTCGGCGATGCGCGAGATGATGGCGCTCACCGAGCGCCCGGAGGTGATCTCCCTGGCCGGCGGGCTGCCCGACACGACGATGTTCGCACCCGAGCTGTACGCGAAGCTGATGTCGCAGGTTGCGGCCGAGTCGACGGCACGAGCGCTGCAGTACGGCCCGACCGAGGGCATGGCCGCGGCCGTGGAGTGCATCGTCGAGGTCATGGCCGAGGAGGGCACGGCCGTCGATCCGGCCGAGGTGATCGTGACCACAGGAGGCCAGCAGGTGATCGATCTGGTGTGCAAGGCGCTGATCGATCCCGGTGACGTGATCGTCGCGGAGGCCCCGACCTATCCCGGCGCCGTGCCGACCTTCGGCGCATACCAGGCCGAGGTGGAGCAGATCGAGATGGACGCCGACGGGATGCCGATCGACGAGCTCGAGCGGACGCTCGACCGGCTGGCGGCTCAGGGCCGCAGGCCGAAGTTCATCTACACGATTCCCAACTTCCAGAACCCGGGTGGCGTGACTATGTCGCTGCCCCGACGTCGGCGGCTGGTCGAGGTCGCACGCGAGCGCGAGCTGCTGGTGCTCGAGGACAATCCCTACGGTCTGCTGCGCTACGAGGGCGAGCCGCTGCCGACGCTCTACTCGCTCGATGCCGAGGCGGTCGGACGTGGCGGCGCCTCTGACCTCGTCATCTACCTGGGCACCTTCTCGAAGATCCTCTCCCCGGGGCTGCGCCTCGGTTGGGCGGTGGCCCCCAGGCCCGTGCTCGAGAAGCTCAACCTCGGCAAACAGGGCGCCGACCTCTGCTCCTCGGCCGTGACCCAGCTGTTCGTCGCCGCCTACTTCAAGGACGGCGACTGGCGCCAGTACCTGGAGCGCCTGAGGGAGCGCTACAGCCAACGGCGCGACACGATGCTCGAGGCTCTGGAGGAGCACTTCGGCGGCAGGGCGACCTGGACCAGGCCGCAGGGCGGGATGTTCATCTGGGCGACGCTGAATGACGGCGTCGACACGACCGACCTGCTAGCGCACAGCGAGGGCGTGGCGTTCGTGCCCGGGCGCGCCGCGTATATGGATGGCCGCCGCGGCGCCTCCTCGATGAGGCTGAACTTCGCTGGGGTGCCCGAGGAGGACATCCGCGAGGGCGTGCGGCGGATCGGCAAGGTCATGGACGGCCAGGCAGGCCTGTTCGGAGTGCTCACCGGATCCCTGCCCGGCCACGAGCCGGCAGACCCCGCCAGCGCCGCCACCAAGGACACGGCGCCGGCGAAGAGCGCTGGGCTTGCGGACGTCGTCGAGCTGCCGCGCCGAGGAGGGCGGGGACGAGCCGGTCGCAGCGCGTGACGCGCGTCGCCGTGCTCAAGGGGGGCAACTCGCTCGAGCGTCAGGTGTCGCTGCGCTCGGGGGCTCAGGCACAGAACGCGCTCAGCCGGCTCGGGCACGAGGTGGTCGCCATCGACGCGGGGCCCCAGCTGGTCGCGCAGCTGCAGGAGGCGAGACTTGACGCGGCGTTCATCGCCCTGCACGGCCGCGACGGGGAGGACGGCACCGTGCAGGGACTGCTCGAGGCGCTGGGGATCCCCTACACCGGCTCGGGGCCCTCGGCGTGCATGCGCTGCACCGACAAGGTGCTCGCCAAGCACATCATGCGCGAGGCCGGCATTCCCACGCCCGACTTTCACTTCTTTCGCGAGGCCTCGTTCAAAGAGCTGGGCGCAGCGGCGGCGCTGCCGGATGTCGAGGCCGACCTCGGCTTCCCGCTGGTCGTTAAGCCGGGGAGCCAGGGCTCGGCCCTGGGTGTGAAGTTCGCTCGCTCAAGCGAGGAGCTGCCCGGCGCGATCGTGGGCGCGCTCTCCTACGATCGCACTGTGGTCATCGAGAGCTACGTGAAAGGCCGCGACCTGGCGGTGTCGGTGCTCGACTCCCAGCAGCCGGACGAGGAGCCGCTCGCGCTTCCGGTGGTGGAGGCGATCCCCCGGGAGGAGGACTTCTACAACTACGAGTCCCGCTATGAGATCGGGATGACGACGTTCGTCTGTCCGGCCGAGCTCGGCACGGAGACGACCACGCGCGCGCAGGAGCTTGCCCTCGAGACCTACCGGCTGCTCGGCTGTCACGGTGTGGCGCGGGTCGACCTGATGCTCGAAGAGGACAGCGACGAGCTGCTGGTGCTCGAGACCAACGTGGTCCCCGGCCTGACCGAAACGAGCCTCCTGCCGCTCGCCGCCGACGCGGCTGAGATCTCCTTTGAGCAGCTGGTGGAGCGAATCCTCGCAAGCGCGACGACGCGCTAGGCGGCGATCGCGTTGCCTGGCGGCTAGCCCGCCTTGGTCGTAAGAAGATGCACGGTTGGGTCATCTTTTCAGGTCATGATGGCTGCCTCGGCGATGCGGGTGTCGAGGGCTTGCTCGAATGCGCGCCAGGCGCGCGCGAGGGGTGCGCGCTGTGCGATCTCGTGCGGTAGGTGGGGGTCGAGCTCGGCGAGTGAGGGGTTGACGATTCGCGTGTAGGTCTTGGTGAAGAAGGCGGCGGTCCGCCTGCCGTCGTCGGTCAGCTCGTAGCGCTGGCTTTTTGGGGACGCGGCGGATGAGGCCGTTGCGCCTGAGCGGGCGCAAGTCCGCTGCGGTGAAGGGCTGCGGCAGCCGGGCCTCCCAACGGGCGAAGAATCGCTCGATGTGCCGGTCGCTCAGCGACGCGCAGATCTCGGCCAGTGCCCCAGCGTCCTCGGCCGAACGGAAACCGTTGTCCAGCGCCTGGAAGGAGAGGCCGCGTCGTTCGGCTTGGCGCTTGGCCCACTCGTGGCCGTTCAGGCACAGCCACAACGGGTAGGGCGCGTAGGCGCACGTCTTGATGGAGGCGGGCCCCCACTCGGGGTCGCGCACGTAGAAGTAGTAGTGGTTGACGAACACCGACATGCGCCGGTATGAGAAATGCGGGTGCGACGCCGGACCTCCGTTGCGAAACCCGCGCCACGCCCTGGCCTTCTCCTGCGCGACGCCGATCATCACGACCCCGAAGCGGCCCGCACGCTCAGCCGCGCGGATATACGGCCGGGCGAGCTCCTCCTTGCAGTCGCCCTTCGAAAAGCGCACGAGCGGGATCTCGTTCTCAACAGCGAAACGGTCGATCGCCTGCACGTAGGACTGGCCGACCTTGCCCAGCAGCGCCGGCGAGGGGATCCGAACCTTGCCATCGCCCAGCGATGGCGCGCGGTCCAAAAGGAAGCGCACCACGAGCCCCTCGGACTGCAGCCTGGGCACATAGCCGGCCAGGAAGATCCGGTCGACCGAACGCACGCGCAGCGTCACGCGCTCGCGCAGTAGGCTTGAGATGGTGGCCATGGCGATCGCCTCCCAGGCGCCCCGTAGCGGGTTCGCAGCGCGACTTGCGCTCTACCGACGACCCTGTGTCGTCACTTCAATCGGAGGCTACGCCTGGCCACCATCCACGCCGGGACCCCACCCCAAGCCGCGTCGAAGAACGCCGCAAGCTCGGAGATCGCCACCCACCCGGGCGAGGCTCATACAGAACCCTCCCCCGCGATCGCACCCACCGCTCGGCGGTATGAGGCTCGCTCGTTAAGAGTCGCCGGCGGCGAAGTCCTCCGGTGAGACCTGATCGAGGAACTCCTTGAACTTCTCCACGACGTCCTCGGACTCCTCCACGTCGTGCTCGAACTCGATGGCCGACTCCGAGATGACCTCCTCGGCGGCGTATATCGGGGCACCGGAGCGCACGGCGAGCGCGATCGCGTCACTCGGGCGAGAGTCGATCTCGAGCTCCCTGCCGGCGACGCTCAAGGTGATCGAGGCGAAGAAGGTGTTCTCGCGAAGCTCGGTCACCGACACCTGCGTGCACTTGACGTCGAGCTCACCGAGGATGTCGCACAGCAGGTCATGGGTCATCGGTCTTGGCGTTCCCGCCCCCTGGAGCTTCATCAGGATCGAGGCGGCCTCGGGATGGCCGATCCAGATCGGCAGGAACTTGTTGCCGTCAACCGTCTTCAGAAGCACGATTGGCTGCTTGCCAACCATGTCAAAGCTGACGCCGTAGATGACCATCTCCTGCACAGGGATCCTCCGAGAGGGGGAAAGGCCAGAGTATAGGTACCCGCTGGACGCCGCCAATGGACCGCTGGGCGCCGCCGAGCCGGGGCGCGGGTCGCCGGGCTCAGGCGGACGCCCGGAAGCTCCAGAGCTTGTTCCCCAGGAAGTTCAGGGGCGTCGCCGCCGCCACGGCCAGCGCCTGCGCGGGGACCTTTGCCAGGCCGGCCCACTCCACGAAGGCGGTGAGCAGCAGCTGGCTGAAGCCGAACGCGACCAGGCTGACGATCACGAAGCGAACCGCCTGCCGGTGCGCCGCATCCCCGCGCGCGTCGAACGTCCAATGGCGGTTGAGCACGAAGTTGTTGAGCACCGCCACCAACCACGCGATTGCCGCAGCGACGTGGTACTCGATGCCGAGCGGGTGCACGCAGATCGCGTAGACCACCAGGTTGACCACGAATCCGAGGGCGCCCACGAGCGCGAAGCGGACGAGCTGCAGCCAGTTTGCGGGCCGGCGCATTCCGTGCAGGAGGCGGACGTGGGGCCGGATCCCCACGGCGGCGGTTTCCTCGTGCATCTGCGTAGGGTATCGCCCCCGGGCGCGGATGCCGTCGCTAGCCTATGTAGCGATGAGCTCCTGCCCGCGCGTGGTTGCCATGTTGCTCCCTCTGCTGGCCCTGACGGCGCTGGCCGGCTGCGGTGAAACAGGCGTCGGTCGATCGGCCCACGCCTCCGGCGCGCAGGCGGCTGTGCACGGCGCTCCCGCGGTCATCGCCCCGGCCGCGGCAGCCGACCCGAAGGGCGTCGCCAAGGAGGTCGCCGACCCGCAGGAATCCAGCAGCTATCCGGCTCCCCCCTCGGTGCACCACAAGGCGGCCGCCACACCCGCTCGCGCCGGTGAAGAGGCCGTCGCCGCCGGCGCGCCGTCGGATGCCGAAGTGCGCGCGGAGCTCGCGCAGATGCACGCCGCCGAACGCACGGCCCTGCAGACTCAGCGCCGGGAGCTGACGCCCGTCACGGGGGGCGAGTCGATCGGCGGCAATGGCACGATCGCGATCCCGACCGACGTTCCCGAAGTCGTGCAGAAGGTGATCGCAGGGGCCAACGCGATCGCCGACTTCCCCTACGTCTTCGGCGGCGGGCATGCCTCATTCGTGGACAATGCCTACGACTGCTCGGGATCGGTGAGCTACGCGCTCGCGGCCGGCGGACTGCTGAGTGCGCCCGAGACCTCGGGCGAACTTGAGAGTTGGGGCGCTCCCGGTCCCGGGCGCTACATCACCGTCCTGGCGAACGCCGGCCACACCTATATGTATGTCGACGGCA
This sequence comes from uncultured Solirubrobacteraceae bacterium, assembly GCA_963767655.1. Lineage (GTDB taxonomy): Bacteria > Actinomycetota > Thermoleophilia > Solirubrobacterales > Solirubrobacteraceae > Palsa-744. The sequence goes on from CAVYET010000006.1 coordinate 459,527, forward strand.
TGCTGTACGACACGGCAGGACGCAGCGGCGTCTACGCCTCGCGCTGGCTGGTCGGGGCGGTCGACAACTCGGGCTACGTCGTCCGGCACTGGCCGGGCCTGTAGAGGACGCGTGGGAGCGCTCTTCGCCACGCTGCTATCCCTCCCGCTCGCGCTGGACGGGGAAGCGGCAAGCGGCAACAACACCGCACTCGGCGTGATCTCGCTGCTGTCGATCCTCGTCGGCTGGATCCTGCTCGCAGCGCTGTGGTACTTCGTCTTTCGCAGGCGGGTCCGCGAGCGGCGCGAGCACCGCTCCTCGGACTGACGTTACCCTCACACCTGAGAGCCTCAGCGGTTCGCGGCCCTCAGCGGTTCGCAGCCCTCAGCGGCGCAGTTTCACGAGGCTCAGCACCGTCGTGCTCGCCGGGCTGGCCGAGGCGTTGCGGACCACGAGCCTGACCGTCAGTGACACTTTGCCCAGCCGGCGAAGACGCGCCGCCGTCGCCCGTCCGAACTTGATCCTCAGCGTCTTGCGCCCTCCCCGCGTGGTCACGAGGATCGCTTTGGCGATCACGATCTGCGGCGGCGTGCCTGCGGCAAGCCCGGTCGCTTTCGGCCCATGCAGGCCGATGCGCCGCGCCGTCGAGGCCGCCAGCAGCACCTCGAAGTGACCCGCCACCTGCTCGTTCACCGAGTAACGGATCAGCAGTCCGCTGGACAGCACGCTTTTCAGCGAGCGCGAGAGGATCGCGGCCGTCGCCGTCGGCGCAGCGGAGCCTTTGCCTCCTGCTCCCGACCCGCCCGTTGTGCCGGACGAGGATGCGCTGCTCGAACCGGACGAGGATGCGCTGCTCGAACCGGACGGGCCCGAGGCACCCGGGGAAGCCGGCCGCGGCGGGCCGTTTACGGTGATCGCTTCGCTCTTGCTGGCTTCGTTTCCTCCGACGTCCTTCACCAGCAGCGTTACGTTGTACGTCCCACCGTATTCAAAGTTATGGAAGATGCTCGCGGCGCACGGAGTGAGCCACGGCACGGTGCAGGCGGGTGCGCCGGGGGCAAAGCCGGAGACTTCTTCGACTTCGTTGTTGGGCCCACGAATGATCCACGTGTAGGTGGCGTAGGTCGTCGTGATTTCGCCGGGATGGGCAAAGTGGCTCGCGGCATCGAGGGTGATGTTCGACTCCATGCCATCAAAGGCGACCTGTTCGTGGACGTTTACCGGGTTCGGTATGGAGAATGTGGGGTCGAGATTGACGTTACCCATGCAGGCGACGCCAGGGTACGGAAGTCGCAGTGCAGCGAGATCGAAGGCGCTATTCAGGTAATAGTTATGACCGTCAATTAGCTGGTTTGACAGTGTCCCGGCTTCGGTGAGAGTGTTTGCGCCGAGGGAGCCGCCCATAGTTCCGCTCGCAAAGAAGTTGCGACACTCGTCGGTGACTTCGTCGCGCGCAGGGTCCTGCCAGGCGTTGAGCAGAGGATTCGTCACTGTGTTCTGCTGCTCGACCGCGATCTGGTTGATGATCAGATCCGCCAGGCCGGTGTCGTAGGCGCCGTCAGGTCCGCGGCCTGCCTGGTTGGGCTCCTCCTCGTGTGGCCCTTCCAGGCGTTCGGCCTTCAGAGCCTTTTCTTTTTCTTCCGGGGTCTTTTCGTTGAATTCTTCTTCTTCTTTTGTGGTCTTCTGTTTAGCTTCCTCTTTCAACTCCGGCGGTTCGCTGGTCGGATTGAAGCCTCCGTCCTGGCACGCGAACGCCGGCGTCTGGTCTTCGAAAGCGAGGTGCCAGTCGCCCTGCCCTCCGGCCGTCCACGGGACGACTCCGTAGAGGATCGTGTTCCCGTCGCCGCTGCGGGCCGCTTCCGGATTCGATTCCCCGTCTGGATTGATATCCGAGTGGTAGCTGCAGAAGCTGTTGAGGTAACTCGCTTCGACGGTGGACCCCGAATAGTCCGAGCAGTGTTCGGCTTCCTTGTCCACGCAGACCGTCACGCCCGGGGGGGTTAGAACGTAGTACATCGTGCCCATGCCCTTGGGTAGGCCGTGGAGCGCGATGAATGCCTTGAGTTCTTCCTGTATTTGTGTGTTCGTCAGGCAGACCGGTGTGTGACTGCCTTTAATAATGAGCTGGTCTATGGACAGCAGGGGAGCCGGGTCGATGCAGCCCGACACTGGATACTTCGCGGTATCCGTGTAGGCGCCCATGAAGGTCGAGTGGTAGGACGCCGGCTGGTTCGACCTGTCGCTGTACTGCTCATCGACTGCAAACACGTTGCCGAGCGAGCCGCTGTCGACGCCCATCGCGTGCATGAAGGTATCGATCAGATTCTGCCAGTCGCCGTGGTAACTGTCGGTCGGATCCCAGTAGATCACGTAGGTCTGCGCTCCGTGCAGGACGGCCCCTTCGCCGGTGTTCGCAAATTCCGGCGCGAGTTCCCCTGGGTCGCGCGATTCGTTGACTTCACGCGGCTGCAGCCCCACTTCCGTGTTCGTGCCGGGGCCGACTTCGATCGTCTTGACGACAGCGCCCGCCGTCACGGGCGCCAGCAGCGCTCCGACCAGGACGAGTGCGGTCGATACGAGAGCGAGCACCGGCCGGCGCGCGGGGGAGCGCACGGTGCCAGAGCGCGACGAGCATGGGGGGGGCAGGGCCACGAGGCCATATCGGCAGCAGAAGGCGCATGCCTTAGCCCCCCTGGACGGGTCCGTGGGCGCTCTCCCGGGCATCGGTTACCGGGCACCGCGGCCGGCCCGACAGGGGCTTGTCAAACGCGCCCCAGGCCGGTTAGGCTACTTGTCCAGCCTTGTCGGAGCCGACGGGGCCCGACGGGGTACGGTCCAAACAAGGAGGAGCTATGTCCGTCTTTGCTCGCGTGCGAGCCTGCTTGCTCGCGTGCTGTGTCGTCGCTGCCGGCGCGCTCGTCGTCGCTCCGGCCGCGGGTGCCTTTGAGGTCGGAAGCACCTATCTGGCGCTCGGCGACTCGCTCACCTACGGCTTCCACCAAGCGCAGTTCGCAAAAGAACTCCCCGCCATCAACCCGGCGAACTACGAAGAAGGCTACGTCAACGACTTCGGCGCCGCCCTTAAATCTGCCAACCCCCACCTGCAGATCATCGATGAGGGCTGCCCAGGCGAGACCAGCGAAACGTTGATCAACGGCTCCGGCATCGAAGGCTACTGCGCGGGCGGTCCGACCGGGACCCCCTTCCCCTGGGTTTGGTTGCATCATCCCTACGCATCCAAATCGCAGCTGGCCGACGCGCTCGCGATCCTGGCCGCGAACCCCGACGTCAGCCCGATCACGCTGGACATCGGCGCGAACGACGTGCTGCAGTTCATTGAGCACACGTGCGGCTTCCCGGCGACATATACGTGCACCGAAGCGCAGGTAGCAGCAGAGTACGGACACATCGCCGCCAACGTGGGCTCCATCCTCGGGCAGCTGCGGGCTGCCGCGCCGAACGCACAGATCGTGGTGATCGGCAACTACAACCCCTACCCGACGCTGCTGCCGGCGCCGGGTGGAGACAAGTCGCTCAAGATCCTCAACGAAACGCTGGCGAGCGTCACGGCCAAAGTGCCCGGGGCGAGCTTCGTCAGCGTGGAGCCCGAGTTCAACACTGCAGGGTTCTACGGCGGCGAAGCATTCGAAAAGTTCGACATTCCGACGATTTGTGCCTTCACGGGGATGTGCCCGGGTGGCAAATTCAACCCGGCAAGCAGTGAAGCCGACATCCATCCCACCAAGCTCGGCTACGCCGTGATGGGGTCTATCGTCAACCTCAATTTCCTCACCCACTGATCGCGACATCAGACAGGGATTGACCGCAGCCGCACTCCGCCGGCCGGCCCGGTTGGCGGAGTGCGGTTCGGCCGCGCTTCGCTGGCGGCTACCTCTCGGCCCGTCGTACCTTGTGAACCCCGGGGTGTTCGACGGCTATGCGCTCGCGCAGGACGTCCGCCGGATGCGCCCAGGAGCGGGCGGCGAATCCTCGCAACGCTCGCGGCGCCCACCAGTTGACACGCCCGAGCAGCGCCATCAGCGCCGGAACGAGAAGCGCACGCACGACCGTCGCATCGATGATCACGGCCAACGCGGCGCCCACGCCGAACTCCTTTAGCGATGCCACACTTGACGCAGCGAGAGATCCCACGGCGACACAGAACAGCAGCGCCGCCGCGCTGACCACGCGCCCGCTGCGCTCGAGGCCGGTCGCGACCGCCACCTCGTCGCAGGCACCGGCGTCGTGCATCTCCTTGATGCGTGCGAGCAGAAACACGCCGTAGTCGGTGGACAGGCCGAACGCGATGATGAACAGGATGATCATGTTCGTCTGCTCGAGCGAGCCGGTCGCGGTGTAGCCGAGCAGACTCTGCAGCCGGCCATCCTGGAAGACCAGCACAAGGATGCCGAATGCCGCGCTGAGCGTCAGCAGGTTCATGACGAGCGACTTGATCGCAAGCGCAACCGACCCCGTCATCGTGAACAGAATGATCAACGTCGTCGCCATCACGATCACGAGCGCCAGGGCGATGTGCGAGCGCAGGCTCATGTGCTGGTCGTACTGCTGCGCCGCCACGCCGGTCAGCGCGACGCGATAGGGAGCGCCAAGGGCGTGGATCTCGCCGATGAGGCGCTGCGCCGCAGCGCTGAGCGGCGGATGCGCGGCGAGTACGTCCACCCGCCACAAACGGGCCGCAATCCGGGTGGGCGCCTGTGCGGCCGCGGCGCCGGGCAGGCGCGCGAGCTGCGAGCGGTAGTGCTCGAGCGCCGCACCGGCTCGGTCGGGGGCGTGCACGAGCGCCGCGACCGGATCCGCGGGGTCGGCAGCGAACTGGGTGGCCAATGCCGCGTCCACGACGCGGGCGCTCGATCCGGGCGGCAGCACGCGCGCGTCGGTCGCCCCGAGCTGCACGTGCAGAGCCGCCAGCCCGAGCGCCAGCAGGCACACCGCACAGGCCGTGGCCACACGCGCGGGCCGGCGCATGACCCACCTGGCAAGCCGGTACCAGCGACCCTCCACGGGCGAACCCTCAGCACGCCGGCGCGCGCGCTGCAGACGCTTCGGCGACAGCGCGTTGATGCGCGGGCCGAGCAGCGCCAGGAGCGCCGCCAGCGGGACAAGGGCGGCGCTGGCGGCGAGGAGCGTGACCACAGCGGCGGCGATCCCCATCGAGGAGAGCATCCGCTGCGGAAACACGAGCAGTGACAGCAGCGCCACCGAGACCGTGAGCGAAGAGAAGGCGACCGTGCGACCGGCCGTCCGCAGCGTCCGCTCGAGCGCTTCCGAGCAGTGCCCGCATCGGGCGAGCTCCTCGCGGTAGCGGTACACGACGAACAGCGCGTAATCGATCGCGAGTCCGAGCCCGAGGCCGGTCACGAGGTTCAGCGAGTAGACCGACAGCGAGGTGACCTGCGCGAGCGCGCGCATGATCAGCAGGCTTCCGGCCACCGCGACCGCGCCGACCATCAGGGGCAGCGTCGCCGCGACGAGCCCACGAAAGGCGACCAAGGAAAGCAACAGGAGGATCGAGAACGCGATCAGCTCGACCTGCGGCAGCTGCGCGGAGATCGTGCCTTCGAGCTGGCTGAACGTGAGCTGATCGCCGCCGACGGTCACGCCGGGTGTGGTGCGCAGCGCATCTGCGACCGCTCGCGCCGCGGCCGTGTCTGCACGTTCGGAGGCACGCGCGGCAAAGAAGCCGAGCACGAGCGTTGCGTGGCGGTCCCGCGAGAGCAGCGTGGCCGGTTCGCGCGCATCCAGGATACTGATCACCTGCGATACGGCTCCCCGCGAGCGCATCTCGCCGGCGACGCGCGCGAGCAGCGCGCGACCGCGCTCGCCGAGCACGGGCCCGGGCGTGCGCACGAGCGCCACCAGCCCCGGCTGCGAGGAGACACCGCTCGCCGCAACGATCTGCTGTTGGGCGGTCACGCTCGGAGCATGCGGGTCAGAGGTACCGCCGCTTCTCAGCGAGCCGACAACGCCGGCGCCGACGACGCCCGCGATCACGGTGAGCGCGCCGGTCAGCGCGAGAACGAGCCGGGCACGTCGATGAATGAGTTCGCTGAAAGTGTGCAAGTCTGCGGCGGGAGGGCCGACCGGTTTACGGCGGCGGGCCAACCGCTTTACGGCGGAGTCGCCGTGACACCGCGGGCGATCGCAACGAGCCCAGGCCCTCCGGGCGTCCGCTGAGGGTAGCGGGTCCTGTCGTTGGGCCGCGCCGTTTCCGCGGCGCGATCGACCGTCCTATCCCGACTCGCGCGGTATCACGCGGTCGGCCTCCACGGCCTCACCGGAGTGCGTATCCGGGTAGACGACGATGACCGTTGGCGGGCCCCCGAACCACGCGCTCGTCTCGCCAACCCCGACATACTCGGCCGCCCGTTGCGAGCCGTCGGCCTGGATCACCCAGACGTGCTCGCCCTTGTGGAACGGCCCATCCCCGATGTCGCTCATCGACCTGAACTGTAGTGACCGCGCGATCAGGAACTCAGCGTTCGAACCACGTCAGCCCAGGCGCCAGGGTCCCCGTGCGCGCGCACTCGTCGGCGAGCGCCTGCTCGAGGCGCTCGCGTGCGCGTGCGGCAGCGGGTGTGCGCGCACGCCCTGTGGCCTTCTCGACCAGATTGCGTGCCTCGTTGGGATCGGCGTCGAGATCGTAGAGCTCGTGCTCCGGCGGAACCCTGCGCTGCGGGTCGAGGTAGACCGCGTACTTCCAGCGCCGGTCGCGCACGCAGCGGATCCTGTTGGGCTGGCCGGGAGCCTCCTGCTGGGCCGTCGCCGCCTGGTGGTCGTCGTAGGTGAAGAGAACATGCTCGCGCACATCCTGGCTGCGGGTCGCATCGAGGACGCCGCCCAGGTCCACGCCGGCTGCCTGGACGGCCGCCCGGTCGGGGGCGGCGTGGCGGGCGAGCACGCCGCAGAGGCTCGCGCCGTCGAGAGGGCCGTCGGCGTGGGCGCGCGGCGAGACCGAGGAACGTCGGCAGGAGGTCGACGAGCGACGCGGGCGTGTCCGTCTCGGCGCCGTGCGGGAAGAGCAGCGGATTCGAGACAACGAGGGGAACACGGATCGTCTCCTCGTAGGCGTTGAACATCTTCTGGCGAAGGCCGCCGTGGGAGAGCCCCATCTCGCCGTGGTCGGAGATCCTGGCGACGATCGTCCGCGCACGCAGGGAGCGCGGCTCACGGGCATCGCCCAGGGCTTTCAGCAGGCGCCGGATCTTCTCGTCGACGAGCTCCTGGAGGTGGGCGTAGAAGTTCACGTAATCGAGCTGCGCCCGGCGCGAGCGCAGCGGGCCGATGTAGGAGATCTGCCCGAGCTTCATCAGCGAATGAACGCTCGGCTTCTCGGCGAGCGACTCGTCGATCGTGGGGGGCAGCGGCACGTGGAGATGGCCAAAGTCCTCGCGCCGATAGCCGCCTGCCCGGAACGAGTCGGGGTAGCCGAGCACGTCGTGGGGGTTGACGAGCGAGACGATCAGGCAGAACGGCTCGGGCAGGTCCTCCTGCCCGAGGAAGCGCTCGACCTGGCGGATGTAGTCCTCGTCCCAGCCCATTCCCGACCGCCCAGCGGTGCCGCCGCCGAAATGGCTGGGTTCGACGTTCTCGCCCGCGTCGGGCGGCTCCCAGCCACCGAAGCCGAAGTCGCGCTCCGATCCGCTCGGCGTCGGCTGGCCCCAGTCGTGCCCGCCGGCCAGCGGCGCCGTGAGGTGCCACTTGCCCTTGTAGACGACGGTGTAGCCGGCCTCTCGCAGGCGCGTCCCCAGCGTCGCGATCTCGGCCGAGAGCTCAGGCTCCCCGCCGCTGTGCGGCCCAAGCCGCAGCAATCCGCGAAGGAAGGCTCGGGCGAGACGGGCGCGGGGAACGTCCCCGTTCGCGGCAAGGCGGGTCACCTCCCGGATCACCGCGGGGAGATGGCGCCGGGTTCGGCTTCAGGTCGCCGGTCGTGAGCGTAAGGGTCACCCCGTGGCGCGAGGGATAGGTGCCGGTAAGAAACGACGCGCGGCTCGGCGAGCACATCGAGGTCGCAGTGCACGCGCTGGTGAACGACAGGCCGCTCCGTCGCAGCTCCGCATCGCCGGGGGTCAGAGCGTCGAGCCAGCCCGGCTCGTCGGGCCAGTGCATCGGCGCTCGCTGCTGGTCTGTGATCAGCAGCACGAGGTTGGGGCGGCGGGGCTCTGCGGGCGACGGCGGAGTGGCGTCGCTGCTGGCCGTCGTCATGGCGGGCAACCTATCGCGATGCTCGGCTCGGCGTCCGATCTTCTCAGCGGTCGGCACCTGCCTACGGCCGACGCGCCACCGTGGTCACTGCCGCGCAGTCAGCGAACCCAATCGCCGACTGATGTCCGATACAAGAAGTGCGGCACCCGCGTCGGCCCAGACGGTCCGAGCTGTAAGCTGGAGATCGGCGCGCCACACCGAACAGAAGGCGCCGGCGAGGCGGTGGCGGGCGCTGGCCTCCAGTTCGGACCGCCGCGGGCGCTGCCACACGGCTTCAACGGGCGCACGCTCGTGGACCTCGGCGGCGGCCATGTCGCGCAGCTTATCCTCACGCCCACCGGCCTCAACACGAGCGCCGCGGCCGTTGCGCTCGGCTCCACCGCCGGAGCGTTCGGCCGCCCGTTGAGCGTACGCGGGTCCGTGTTCGCCGGCAGGGCGAGCCTGGCCGGCGACGCACGCGGAGACCTGCTGCTGGCTTGGATCTCCGCCGACCGCCACGGCTTCCACCGTAAGGTGTGGGCGAGCGTGCGCCCTGCTGGCAGCGCCTTTGGAGCGCCGCAGCTGCTCAACGGCTCCGCCGAGGCCGAAAGGGCGCAAGCGGGCGTCGGCTCCCACGGCGCGATGGCGATCGCCTTTGCCAGCAACGAGCCACACGAACGTATGTTCGCCCGCGTGCGACGTGGCGGCAGCTGGACTCCGCAGCAAGACATCGGGCCGGCCGCCGAGGGCACCGAGAACGATGTCTCCGTCTTCCTAACGGCCGGCGGAGAGGCGGTCGTCGCCTGGTATCACACTCAGCTGTGCGAGGGGGGGTGCGAATCGCCCGGATACGTGCGGGTGGCGGTGCAGCCGGCCCACGCGCGACGCTTCGCGCCGGCACAGCTGCTCCAGCGCAGCACGTACGGTCTCAACGGGGCGAGCAGCGGCATCAGTCTTGCGCCCGCCGCTCGTGGCGCCGCCCGGCGGTGCGCCGTTGGTCGCGTTCCTCGCCCGGGTGGGCTCGTCGGGTCCGAGTCCCGGGCCCGTGCCGACCGCCGTGATGGTCGCCGCTCCCTCTGGCTCGCGCTATGGCGCAGCGCATACCATCTCGCCGCCCGGCCAGCAGGAGGCAGAAGTAGCCGCAGCTGCCGGGCCGCACGGCGTCCTGGTCACGTGGATCAGACCGGAACCCCGGCGCTACCTGGGACCGGTCCTCGCCGCGGTCGGCGACCCACGAACCGGCCGATTCGGCGCGCCCGAGCAGGTCTCGCCGGCCGAGGAAGCGCTGCGCGCCGTACCCGTCTTCAACCCCGCTGGCCGCTGGCCCGCAAACGCGCTGGCGCCGTGGACGGTGGCGTGGACGGCGCGGCCGTTCGGCGAACTCGGCGCGCCCGTTACCGAAGCCCTGCACGTCTCCCCGCCCGTCTGCCCGCTTCCGGGCGCCGGAGCGGACGCGGCCTGCGTGGGCGCCTGATGAACCACCCCGTCTACCGGCTCGCTTGCGGGAGTCAAACCACGCCCGAGACGGACCGGCCGTCCTCGAGGTAGACGCAGCGCTCGGCGGCGAGGGATGCTGACACCCGCCGCCGGAGGGGGCCGCTCAGCAGCGCACGCGCCTCTGACAGCTCCAGCAGGCGATGCTCTTCGATCTCCGCCTCCTGGAGGCTGATGGCTCCGAGCCGCTCGTCGGTGAACGAGCCGCAATGGAACACGAACCGGAGCCCGCCGGGGCGGCTTGCCTTCGGGCGCAGGAAGTCGACGCACACGAGCCGACCGTGCTCGATCTCGAGGGCGCACTCCTCCAGAGTCTCGCGCCGGCACGCCTCCCAGGGCGACTCGCCACCCGCTTCGATCTGGCCGCCGGGAATCGACCAGCCCTTCTTGTAGTTGGGCTTCACGATCAGGAGCCGCCCGGCCGTGTCGAAGATCAGGGCCCCAGCCGACGCCGGGATCCGCGGCACCCCTGGAAACGATTCGTCATAGGCGCGTTCGGTCACGACAGCATCATGGGGCACCGAGGCCTGACGTGGCGTAGACGGTCCTGCATGGCCGGCCGGCGTAGGGACAACCCCCCAGCGGCCCCGTGTGTTCCACGGACGTCGTTCGATGGGCGATCCTGGACTCGAACCAGGGACCTCTTCCTTATCAGAGAAGCGCTCTAACCAGCTGAGCTAATCGCCCCGCGGGCGCCGATTCTAGCGGCCGTTCGCACCCGTGCGGAGCTGCAGTCGGCGTGCCAGCTCGATGGCCTCCGCGGGCGTCGAGAAGGACAGCTCCGCCCGATATCCGCCGTCGCGCCCGGCCTTAACGCGCACCTCGGCTCCGAGCGCCGATCCGAGAGCCTCCGCGATCTCCGCGATCGCCTGCTGCTGGTCGGGGTGATCGGCGCGAGCGCCTGGCCTGCCCGACCTCGCGCCGTCCGGCGCCGTCCGCTCGGCTGCGTTGCTCTCTCGAGCTCGTGCTTCCACGGTTCTCACCGACCAGCCCTCACCGACGGCTGCGAGTGCGAGCTGCCTGCGTGCGCCGTGGTCTTCGGCCAGCAGCAGTGCCCTTCCGTGTCCCTCGCTCAAGCTCTCGGATGCCAGCAGCTCGATCACCTCATCGGGCAGCTCCAGCAGCCTCATCAGGTTGCTCACGGCGGCGCGACTTCGACCGACGCGCCGCCCGACCTGCTCGCGCGTCAGGTCGAGCTCCTCCACCAGCGCGGCGCAGGCACGCGCCTCCTCGATCGGATTGAGGTCCTCCCGCGCCATGTTCTCGATAAGGGCGAGCTCGAGCGTTTCAGCATCGTCGCGCTGGCGCACGAGCGCCGGGATGGTGTCCAGGCCGGCGATCCTTGCCGCCCTCCAGCGGCGCTCGCCGGCAATCAGCTCGTAGGTCCCGCCGGGCTTTGGACGCACGAGCACGGGCTGCAGCAGTCCGCGCTCCCCGAGCGACCCGGCGAGCGCCACGAGCGCACTCTGATCGAAGCGGCGGCGGGGCTGCTTGGGGTTCGGCGAGATCAGCTCGAGGGGAAGCTCACGCAGCTCTTCGGCGCCTGCGTCCTCGCCCTCGGACGACGCCGACAGGATCGCCTCCAGGCCCCTGCCCATACCCGGTCTGGGCCTAGCCACGTGCCGCGACCTCCTTGGCCAATTCGAAGTATGCCTCCGCGCCCGCACTGTGAGGATCGTGGTGGGTCACCGGCAACCCGTAGCTCGGCGCCTCCCCCACCCTTACGTTGCGCGGGATAACCGTATCGAACACCAGGTCGGGAAAGTGTCCTCTGACCTCTCTCTCGACATCGCGCCCGAGGCGCGTGCGGCTGTCGTGCATCGTAAGCAGCATCCCGGCCACCGTCAGCCGGGGGTTCAACTCGCGCTGAAGCAGCGCGAGCGTCTCGAAGAGCCCGGCAAGGCCCTCGAGGGCGAAGTACTCCGTCTGCACCGGAACGATCACCCGGTCGGCGGCGACCAGGGCACTCACGGTCAGCGGACCGAGCGACGGCGGGCAATCCAGCAGGACGTACTCGAACCGATCCCGCACCGGCTCCAGGCTCTCGCGCAGCAGCCGCTCGAATCCCTCCATTCGCGGGAGCTCGATGTTGGCGCCCGCCAGCCCGGCGCCCGCCGGGAGCACCTGGAGGCCGGGGATGCTGGAGGGCGTCAAAGCCTGCGCCGCGGTGGCCTCGCCGGCCAGGACCTCATACAGACCTGGCGTATGGCTTCGCGCGATCCCCAGTCCCACCGTCGCGTTGGCCTGCGGATCGACATCCACCAACAGGGTCTCGCATCCGGCCTCTGCAATGCACGCGGCGACGTTCACCGCCGTCGTGGTCTTGCCCACTCCGCCCTTCTGGTTGGCGATCGCATACACCGTGCCCACGGCCGTCAAGCTAGCGGGCGTGCACGGGCCGTGTCGGCCGCCCGCGGCCATGCGAGCTCCCGAGCTCGCAATCATCCACGGCTCCCCCGCCCCAGCGGCCGCTTGCGGGCGATGCCCGCTCGCCGTGGAAAGCACTCGGGCGTGGAGCTCACCTTCAGGTAGACGTGCAGATTCCGGGCTCTGGCGCTCGCGAACGGCTGCACGCGGCGGACCTCCACGCGCTGCATGCCCAGCACCTCGGCGGCTTGCAGCGCTGCCTGCTCGTCAGCGTAAACCCGCCCCGCGCGCCAGTCCACCAGCGCACCGCCCGATGCGCAGCATTGGCGCCGCGTACTCGAGCACGACCGGCTGCGCCGCGAGCGCGCGGGCCACCACCACGTCGTGGGCCCCCAAACCCTCGCGCCACTCCTCGACACGCGCGCACACGGCACTCGCGTTGCCTAGCTCCGTCCTCGCGATGACATCCTCGAGGAACGCGCTCTTCTTGGCCTGACTCTCCACCAGCCGCACGTCGGCCGCGAGCCCAATGGCCAGCGCCAAACCGGGGAAGCCCGCGCCGCTGCCGAGGTCGGCGATCGTATGCGCCGAGCGCACCGGCTCGAGCTCCAACGCCACGAGCGAGTCGGCGACGTGCACGTCTATCGCCTGCTGAGGACTGCGCACCGCCGTCGGCGCACGCTCATCTCGCGCGAGCGCATCGAGCAGCTGCTCGAGCTGCTCGACCTGGGGCGCACTCAGGCCATACCTCCCCGCAAGTCCCTCGAGGGCAGCGTCTACACGATCATCTGAGTCCACCGGCGCTCCCATGTCGCAGTGCGACCGATCGGGAGGTTTTCACGTGAAACGCCCGCCGGAAGCTCAGGCGAGCGGCGAGACGACCAGGTAGCGCTCAGGCTCCACCCCTTCGCTGTGGGTCTCGACGTCGCCGCGCTCGCGCAGATACTCGTGGATGATCCGCCGCTCCCACGGCGGCATCGGGTCCAGCTCAACGGGTCGGCCCGACTGCAGCGCCTCTTCCGCCGCGTCGTCGGCATCATCCTGCAGCAACTGCGTGCGCCGCTCGCGATAGCCGTCGGCGTCGATGACGACGCGCACCGACGAAGGGCCTTCGGGAAACACGATTCGTTGAGCGAGGTGCTGCACGGCGTCGATCGTCTGCCCGTGCCGGCCGATGAAGAGCCCGAGATCGTCTCCGTTTAGGCGGCCCGTCAGCACCTCATCGCCCTCCTCGACCTCGACGTCGCAGTCGAGCCGAAGCCCTTCGGCGATCTCCTCCAGCAGGTCTTCCAACAGCTCGGCCGGCTCGAGATCGTCCAGATCCTCGGCCGTCCACTCCCCATCCTCCCGTTCGTCGCTCATCGTCGCCGGCCCGAGCGTTTCTTCTTCTTGCGCGGAGGGGGCGGCGGCGCCGAGCCAGCGACGCCGGCGCCGGCGAGCGCCGGCTTCTCCTGCGGGCCGCGCGGCAGGCTCGGCTTTCCGTTCGGCGAGTCGCCGTCTGGCGGGCCGCTGCCGCCCTTCCCCTGCGTGGGATCCGCCCGCGCCGGCGGGGGCATTCGGTGGCGTATGAAGTACTGCTGGCCGATCGTCCACAGGTTCGTCGTGATCCAGTAGACCAGGAGTCCTGCCGGGTACCTGTAGAGGATCACGACGAACACGACCGGCAGCAGCAGCAGCAGCCGGCGCTGGTTCGGGTCAGCCGTGGCTGTGGCCACCAGCGTCGAGGCGACCTGCGAGCCCACGTACAGGAGGATCAGGACGATCAGCGCGGCGCCCGTCGCCTTGTAGGTGATATCGGGGATGAACAGGAATTTGGCCGAACCCGGGGCGACCTGGTTGCAGCCGGTCGCCGCCAACTGGCTCGGCGGGATCTTCGGCAGCGGCCCGTAGGGGATGACGTGGAAGTGTTGCTTCAGCTGCCGGCCGCAGATGTCGAGCTTGAGGTCGGTGCGCAGCATGTAGAACAGCGAGATGAACACGGGCAGCTGCAGCAGCAGCGGCAGGCAGGAGGCAAGGGGGTTGATTTTGTGCTCCTGATAGAACTTCATGATCTCCTGCTGCTGGCGCTGTTTGTCCTCCTTGTACTTCTCTTTCAGCGCGTTTATCTGCGGAGCCAGCCGCTGCATCTCCTGCATGGACTTCAGCTGCCTGAACGTCAGCGGCATCAGGATCGCCCGGATGAGAACGGTCAGCAGGACGATCGCCAGCCCCCAGCTGGTCAGCGGAATGTGATCGTGGATCCAGACCAGGACCGATTCGAACAGGTTGATGAGCGGCGAGAACGCGTCCTCGATGACGTTGGCGACGATTAGCATGCGCGTTGGAGATCTGGGGTGGTCATGTCGGGCGGCTGGTCGCTGTCGCGTGGCGAGCTCGCGGGCGCGCAGGCGACCGCCGATCCGGCGACCGCTCTAGACGCCGGCATGGGGTCGCATCCTGAACACCCGCTGGGCCTCCACCGGATCGTACCCGCCATAGCTCCACGGATTGCACCTCAGCAGGCGCCAGCCGGCCAGTATGAAGCCCCTAAGTATGCCGTACTCCCGGATCGCCTCCACCGCATAGCGCGAGCACGTGGGCTCGTACTTGCAGCGCCTTCCAATCAGGGGCGACACCAGGTGCCGATAGACGACGATCGGGGTGATCGCGATCGACCGGGCTACCCGTGAGGCGGCCGTAGGCGAGGAGGCGCTCGGCAGTTCCTCCGGCGATGGGCCCGCCCCGCTCACTCGCCCTGCGCCCCGGCGGCCGCAGGGGCGCCGCGACCGATTCCCGCCCTGGCGATCAAATCCTCGAGTGCTGCGTGTACGCCCTCGAGACCCTCGCGGTCGGCCAGCTCGAGCGCCGCAGCGCGGGCGACGAGGACCAGGTCCTGGCCCGGGAGCAGCTCGCCCTCGCACCGCGCGAATGCCTCGCGCAGCAGTCGCTTCACGCGGTTGCGCTCCACCGCCCCGCCGACCTTTCGCGACACCGACAGTCCCAGACGCGTGCTCTCGGTGGAGGGATTCGGAAACGTGTACAGCACCAGCTGGCGATTGGCCGTCGAGCGGCCCTGCCTGTACACCCGCTCGAACTCCACGCTGCGCGAGAGCCGTCCGCGAGTGGAGTGCCGCGGTTTCATCGCGCGGGAGACACCATCAAGCAGACAGGCGCCTGCGTCCCTTGCCCCGGCGGCGCTTGAGCGTGAGCCGACCGGCGCGCGAGCGCATGCGGGCACGGAACCCGTGGGCACGGGCGCGCTTGCGCTTCTTTGGCTGATAGGTGCGCTTCATCGTCCTCTTCTGCGCCGACGGCGGGCCTCCTTCAGGCGACTCCAAATCCACCCTGTGTCGCGACGGGCTCGTCGCCAAGTATACGACCAGAGCGCGCTCCTCAAATTTTCCCGCCAATTGCGATCAGTGCCCGCCGAGGGCTCCAAAGCGTGGGTTATAGTCGCCTGACCGGGCTCCAAGAGGGCCCCCCTCAAATAGCCGCAGTCCGACCACTTCCCCGGGGAGAAGCCGATACACGCTGCCGTGAGCGCCGAGCTCGAGCACACATGGACACTGGTGCAAGCGGAGCTCGCGTGCGCGGTCGACGAGCCCACGTATCGCATCTGGCTGGCTCCGCTGCGAGCGCGCTCGCTGTCGGATGAGCGCCTGCTCCTCGAGGCTCCGGCTCATGCCCGCATCTGGATTCGCGACCGTTTCGGCCGTGTTCTCAGCGACTGCGCCCGAATCGTCCTCGGCCCGGGCGTGGTCGTCGAGCTCGTCGCTGCGGCCGATAACACCCGCGATGCATCTGCTGGGCCCGCAGCAGACGATGCAGCAGACGAACCTCTCGGCACCCCGCTCGACCGTCGGCCCGCTCGGCAACCCCAAGCTCACCTTCGAGCAGTTCGTCATCGGCGACTGCAACCGACTGGCACACGCAGCCGCACTCACGGTCGCCGAGATGCCCGCCCAGGCCTACAATCCCCTGTTCATCTGCGGCCCACCGGGTGTCGGGAAGACTCACCTGCTCAGCTCGATAGCAAGGCTCCTACTCACCCACACTCCCGGCCTGACCGTCCGATGCACGACCGGCGAGGCCTTCACAAACGAGTTCCTGGGCGCCCTCGGGGGCGGCAGGACCGACTCCTTCAAGGCCCGCTTTCGCCACGTCGACATCCTGCTGCTCGACGACGTGCAGTTCCTCGAGCGCAAGGCCAGGACCGAGGAGGAGTTCTTCCATACCTTCAACGCGCTCCACGACGCCGGCCGCCAGATCGTGCTCACATCCGATCGTGCGCCGCAGAACCTGCAGGCACTCGAGGACCGCCTGCGCGAGCGCTTCGCTGCCGGGCTCGTCACCGACATCGAACCGCCTGACCCCGGCACGCGGCTGACGATCCTGCGCAAGCGGGCCCAGCACGATCACATCGATCTCGTCGAGAACACTGCGCTCGAACTCATCGCCGAGCGGGTCGCCACCAACGTGCGAGCGCTCGAGGGCGCCCTGATTCGTATCGTCGCCTTCAGCTCGCTCACGGGACGCCCTCTCACGGCCGAACTCGCACAGGAGGTTCTCGAGCGCCTCTACCCCCCTTCGCGCGAGCTCGCCGGCGCGAGCTCTATCGCCAACATCCAGGCTTGCGCATGCGAGCACTTCGGGATCTCACACGACGAGCTGCTCTCCTCCTCGCGTAGCTCCCGCATCACCTGGCCCCGGCAGGTAGCGATGTACCTTGCACGCGAGCTGACGAGCGAATCGCTGCCCGCGATCGGAACGCAGTTCGGTGGGCGTGATCACACCACCGTCCTGCACGCGTGGCGGCGTACGTCCGCGCGCATCGCAGATGATCACGCTGCGCGTCGAGCTGTGGATGAGATCCGTCACAGCCTCTCCACATCGTTGCCCGACCGCCGTCCCTGACAGACTCTCAAAAAGCCCTCCACAGCACGATCCACAAGCTCCACCGCGCACATCACCTGCGCTGAAAGACCTATGCACATATTCACAGTCCCTACTAATCCCTCCTTGTCCCTAACGGTGTCATCGTGAAGTTATCTCTCTCAGCAGCCGATCTCTTGGCGCAGCTGCAGACCGTCACGCGCGTCGCGTCGACTCGCAGCGCCGTGCAGGCGCTGTCCGGCGTGATGATCTCGGCGCCCGGATCCTCGCCCCCCGAGCTACTCGCAACGGACATGGAGATCGGCCTTCGAGTTCCACTTCGAGCCGAGGTCAGCCAACCGGGCTCGGTTGTCCTGCCCGCGCGACTGCTGCTGGACGTTGCTCGCTCGCTGCCTGCCGAGCAGCTGACACTGGAGCTCAGGAGCGCAGAGCAGGACGTGGAGCTGATCTGTGGCCCGGCGACATTTCATCTACGAACGCTGCGCTCGGAGGACTTCCCGACATTACCCGGCCCGGCGGCGGAGACACGGATCACGCTGCCCGCCGACGCGTTCGTGCAGACCGTCGCCCGGGTCGCACGCTCGGCCTCGCGCGACGAGACCCGCCCGGTTCTGACCGGAATCTTGATGTCTGCCTCAGGGCAGCAGCTGCGTATGGTCGCCACCGACTCCTACCGTCTCAGCGTGAAGGAGACGGCGCTCGAGCAGCCACTGCCGGGGAGCCTCGAGGCGAACGTTCCCGCACGCGCACTGGCGGAGTTGGCCAGGATCGCCCAGCAGGCGGACGGCGACTCGGTCGCCGTCAGCGTGGGGGCAGAGCCAGGTCGTCTTCGAGCTCGGAGATGTGGTGCTCTCCTCGCGACTCATCGATGGCCAATTCCCGAACTACCGGCAACTGCTCCCCGAGTCGGTGGAGCATGAGCTCCGCCTCTCCACCGCCGAGCTGGCCGACGTGGTGCGGCGCATCAGCCTGCTCGCCCAGAAGAACGCACCGCTACGCCTGAGCTTCAGCGAGGGCACGCTGACCATCTCGGCTCAGACCCCCGACATCGGGAACGCCAGCGAGTCGATTCCGATTCCCTTTCACGGCGAGGACTTCGAGATCGGATTCAACCCGGAGTTCCTGCGCGACGGGCTCGAGAGCGTGGAAGCGGACGAACTCGTGCTCAAGCTGATCAGCCCACTGCGCCCGGGCCTGATCGAATCACCGGACGCGGGTGACTTTGTCTATCTGATCATGCCCATTCGCCTCAACGTGTGACGTCGTGGGCCGCTGAAGATGCGCGTCGTCAGCGTGCAGATGCGCGATTTTCGCAGCTATGCAAGGGCCGAGGCCTCCGTCGGAGAGCGCCTCACCGTCGTGTACGGGCCAAACGGCGAGGGCAAGTCGAACCTGCTCGAGGCGATCTACTTTGGCTGCACCGCCCACTCGCCGCGAGCTCGCAACGAGCGCGAGCTGGTCCGCTTTGGCGCCCAGACTACGCGCGTGGTGGTCGCGCTCGCGGATGGCCAGCGGGGGCATGAGCTGAGCGTGGGCTACGGGAGGCCTCCCGGCAGCACGCGGCCGGAGAAGCGCATGACCTGCGACGGCGCGCCGGTGGAGCGGCTGGTGGATCTCGAGCAGAGACCTTTGCTGAGCGTCTTCCTCCCCGAGCGCCTCGAGCTTCTGAAGGGCTCGCCCGGCCTGCGTCGCGCGCATCTGGACCAAGTGATCGCGGCCATCTGGCCGCTGCGGGCAGGCGTGCGGCGTGAGTACTCCAGAGTGCTCGCCCAGCGCAACGCTCTGCTCGCACGGATCCGCGGCGGGCACGCTTCTCGGGCAACTCTGTCCACGTGGGATCGCGAGCTGGCGAGCAAGGCGATGGAGCTGACCTCGCAGCGGGCCGTGGCCGTGGCGCTGCTCGCCGAGCCGTTCGCCGAGCGCGCTGCGCGGCTGGGGTGCAGCGGCGATGTGGCGCTCGCATACCGACCGCGCTCGCGTGCCGGTGACGAGAGCGAGTTCCTCGCCGAGCTGAGCGCGCGGCTCCGAGCCGATCTCGAGCGCGGCTTCTCGAGCTACGGGCCACACCGCGATGAGCTCGCGATCGTGCGCGACGGAAGGGACTTGCGCCTCTACGGCTCGCAGGGCGAGCAGCGTCTGGCGCTGCTCGCCCTGCTGCTCGCCGAGCGCGCCGTGCTGGCACGCGAGCGCGGCCGCACGCCGCTGATGCTTCTCGACGACGTGATGAGCGAGCTGGACTCGGACCGCCGCGAGCTGCTTGCGGGCGAGCTCTCGAGCGCAGGGCAGAGCGTTATCGCCACGACCGATCTGAGCCACGTGCCCGGCGCCGGCGATGCGGCCGTCACCCGCCTGCGTATAAGTGCCGGCGCGATTCGCAGCGAGGTGCTCGCGGCGTGAACCGCGCGGCCCCCCGCTCGCTGTCGCTGGCTCTGGAAGGGGTCGTCGGCGTGCTCGCCCCGGCAACCACACTCGCCCGTGTGCAGGAGATCTGGGGGCCTACGGCCGGTCCCGCGATCGCTGCCGCGGCCCAGCCGAGCGCCGAGCGCGACGGTGTCCTCACGGTCACCTGTGCCGCGTCGGTGTGGGCGCAGGAGCTCGACCTCATGGCCGGGGAGCTCGTGGCCCGCCTGAACGCTGCGCTGGGGTCCAACGCCATCCGGGAGCTGCGCTGCCGGACGGGGGCTGAGCGCTACAACTTGCGACATCACGTGCCAGGTGCCTCAAATCCGCTTTCGCCAGAGGCCACTGCGGCAAGCTTGCCGTCGCTCAATTTCTCCCGTATTTGCAGGCATTTAGCGGTCTTGGAAGCGTTTGCGCGGCGGGGCCACCTGCTATTGTTCAAGACACACTACATACGCCTCGGCCGTGGTCTTTGCGCCCCGGAATCCGGGGCGTTCTCACGTCATCGGAGGGCCATTGGCCAAAGGCAGCAACAGTTCTCAGGAGGGCGTCGCCAAAGGCGGCGCCAACGACCCGTCGATGACGGGCGGGCCCTCAAGCTACGACGCGCAGGACATCACCGTTCTCGAGGGCCTGGAGGCCGTTCGCAAGCGACCGGGCATGTACATCGGCTCCACCGGCATCATGGGGCTGCACCATCTCGTCTATGAGGTCGTCGACAACTCCGTCGACGAGGCGCTGGCCGGCTTCTGCACGCAGGTCTCCGTCACGATCCACCCGGACGACTCCGTCACGGTGTCGGACAACGGCCGCGGAATCCCCGTCGCCACGATGGAGAAGGAGGGCCGGCCCGCGGTCGAGGTCGTCCTCACCGTCCTGCACTCCGGCGGCAAGTTCGGTGACGGCGGCGGCTACAAGGTCTCCGGCGGGCTGCACGGCGTCGGGGTCTCGGTCGTAAACGCCCTCTCGGAGCGCCTGTCGGTGAACATCCGCCGCGACGGCCACGTCTTCTCGCAGGAGTACTCGCGCGGGGTCGCACAGAGCGAGCTCCTCAAGGGCGAGAAGCTCGCTGCGAAGGCGCCCACCGGGACCACGGTCACGTTCCTGCCCGACGCCGACATCTTCGAGACGCTTGCGCTGGACTTCTACACGCTCGAGGAGCGCCTGCGCGAGACCGCCTTTCTCACGCGCCGCCTCGAGATCTCGCTCGTCGATGAGCGTGGCTCGGGCCATTCCGCGACATTCCGCTACGAGGGCGGCATCGAGGACTTCGTCGCATATCTGAACGAGAACAAGGACACCGTCCACCGTAAGGTCGTGTTCTTCTCCGGCGAGAGCGAGGAGGGCGCCGCCGAGGTCGCGATGCAGTGGAACTCCTCCTATCAGGAGTCGATCCACTCCTTCGCCAACAACATCAACACACGCGAGGGCGGATCGCACATGAGCGGCTTCCGCTCCGCGCTCACCCGTACGCTCAACAAGTACGCGCGCGATCATGGGCTGCTGAAGGAGAAAGAGGACAACCTGTCGGGCGAGGACGTGCGCGAGGGGCTCACCGCCGTTATCTCCGTCAAGCTTCGCGACCCGCAGTTCGAGGGTCAGACCAAGACCAAGCTCGGCAACCCCGGCATGGCGGGCTTCGTCGAGTCGATCGTGAACACTGGGCTCGGGGAGTTCCTGGAGGAGAACCCTAGCGAGGCGCGCGCCGTGATCATGAAGTCCGTCCAGGCCCAGCGGGCGCGCGAGGCGGCGCGCAAGGCGCGCGACCTCACCCGGCGCAAGTCCGCGCTCGAGAACTCCACTCTGCCGGGCAAGCTCGCCGACTGCTCGATCAAGGACCCGGCGCTCGCCGAGCTGTTCGTCGTCGAGGGCGACTCCGCCGGCGGCTCGGCCAAGCAGGGCCGCGACCGCAACACCCAGGCCGTGCTGCCGCTGCGCGGCAAGATCCTGAACGTCGAGAAGTCGCGCATCGACAAGGTGCTCCAGAACACCGAGATCCAGGCGCTCATCACCGCGATCGGCACCGGGGTGCGCGACGAGTTCAACATCGAGAACGCGCGCTACCACAAGGTCGTGCTGATGACGGACGCCGATGTCGACGGCGCGCACATCCGCACGCTCGTCCTCACCCTGCTGTTCCGCGAGATGCAGGAGCTGATCGAGGCCGGCTACGTCTACATCGCCAAGCCGCCCCTCTACAAGCTCAAGCAGGGCTCGCGCGAGCGCTACATCGAAAAGGACTCCGAGCTCGAGGACATCCTGCTGGCGGACAAGTGGGAGAAGATCGAGGTCTTCGACCGCCACGGCACGCCAGTTCAAGCTCACCGAGGCGCGCTGGCAGCGCTTCTCCAGGCTGCTCAAGCAGTACGAGGGCTGGTCATCGTCGCTGCGCGCGGTGCACGGCCACGACATGGTCCAGTTCCTCGAGGAGTCCTCGCTGCTCGGCGAGCAGGTGATGAGCGCCGAGGCGGCGGTCGAGCTGCTCAGCCGCGCGGGTCTCGAGGGCGAGACCCACGCCACCGAGCTCGATCGAGCAGGATCCCATCGAGATACGCGTGAAGGCGGTGGAGGCGAACACCGGCTTTGCCCGCACCCACCGCATCAAGCGCACGCTGTTCGACTCCCAGGAGTACCGCCAGCTCGCGCGCGTGCACGCTCAGCTGATCGAGCTCGCCGGCACGCCGGCGTTCGATGTGCGCCTGGGCGACGCGCGCGAGAGCGCACCCTCCTTCGAGGCGCTTCGCACCGCCGTGATGACGGTCGCCCAGAAGGGAATCAAAGCTACAGCGCTTCAAGGGGCTCGGCGAGATGAACGCCGATCAGCTGGGCGAAACCACCATGTCGCCGACGACGCGCATGCTCGCGCAGGTGACGCTCGAGGACGCCGCGGTCGCCGACCGTATCTTCTCCAAGCTGATGGGCGACCAGGTCGAGCCCAGGCGGGAGTTCATCGAAGAGAACGCCCGCGCCGTCGCGAACCTCGATGTGTGAGAGGCATGACGCGCGCATGACCGTGAGGAGGCACAGTGGCGTCGGCTGATGTGATCAGCGGGGGCAACATCGAACCGCGCGCCCTCGAGGAGGAGATGCGCACGGCGTACCTCGACTACGCGATGTCGGTGATCGTCGGGCGCGCGCTGCCCGACGTGCGCGACGGGCTGAAGCCCGTGCACCGCCGCGTGCTCTACGCGATGAACGAGCTCGGCCTCGGCCCGACTCGCTCATACGCCAAGTGCGCCAAGATCGTCGGCGAGGTGATGGGCAACTATCACCCGCACGGCGACTCGGCGATCTACGACACGCTCGTGCGCATGGCACAGGACTTCTCGATGCGCAACGAGCTCGTCGACGGCCAGGGCAACTTCGGCTCCGTCGACGATGATCCGGCTGCCGCCATGCGCTACACCGAGGCGCGCCTGGCCCGCATCGCCACCGAGATGCTGCGCGATCTCGACATGGACACCGTCGACTTCGTGCCCAACTACGACGGCTCGCGCCAGGAACCGCTGGTGCTGCCCGCGCGCTTCCCGAACCTGCTCGTCAACGGATCCTCGGGTATCGCGGTGGGCATGGCGACGAACATCCCGCCGCACAACCTGCGCGAGGTGATCGCCGCGACGATCGCCTACATCGACGATCCTGAGATCGACGTCGGCGGGTTGATGAAGCACATCAAGGGCCCGGACTTCCCCACCGGCGGGATCATCCTCGGACGCGCCGGCATCCGAGACGCGTACGAGACCGGCCGCGGGCGCGTGCGCGTCCAGGCGCGCGCCCACATCGAGCCGCTGAAGCAGGGCAAGGAGGCGATCGTCGTGACCGAGCTGCCCTTCATGGTCAAGAAGGGCGGCGACGGTGGGCTGATCGGCAAGATCGCCGACCTCGTCCACGAGAAACGGATCCCCGAGATCTCCGACCTGCGCGACGAGTCCGACAAGCGCGGCATGCGCCTGGTGATCGAGCTCAAGCGCGACGCGATCCCGAAGGTCGTGCTCAACAAGCTCTACAAGCACACGCCGATGCAGTCCACCTTCGGCGTGAACATGGTCGCGCTCGTCGACAACGTGCCGCGCACGCTGAACCTGCTCGCGGTGATCCGCAACTACGTGGCCCACCAGCGCGAAGTGATCGTGCGCCGCACCAAGCACGAGCTGTCCGAGAAGGAGGCCCGCGCGCACATCCTCGAGGGGCTGCTGATCGCGCTCGAGCAATCTCGACGCGATCATCGAGCTGATCCGCGGTTCGCGCGACCGCGACACGGCGCGCGAGCAGCTCGTCGCGCGCTTCGAGCTCAGCCATATCCAGGCGACGGCGATCCTCGACCTGCGTCTCTCCCAGCTCACCGCGCTGGAGGCCGACGGGATCAAACAGGAGCACGCCGACGTGACCGAGCGGATCGCCGAGCTGCGGGCGATCCTCGGCGACGAGTCGCGTGTGCTGGCCGTGATCAAGGAGGAGCTCATCGGAGATCTCCGAGCGCTTCGGCGACGAGCGCCGCTCCGAGATCACCCACTCCGAGGACGAGATCGACATCGAGGACCTGATCGCCGACCAGCAGATGGTGATCACGATCACCCAGAGCGGATACATCAAGTCGCTGCCGCTCGCCACCTACCGCCAGCAGCAGCGCGGCGGGCGCGGCGTGACCGGGATGGACATGAAGGACGGCGACTTCATCGAGCAC
This sequence comes from uncultured Solirubrobacteraceae bacterium, assembly GCA_963767655.1. Taxonomy (GTDB): domain Bacteria; phylum Actinomycetota; class Thermoleophilia; order Solirubrobacterales; family Solirubrobacteraceae; genus Palsa-744. The sequence continues at coordinate 483,525 of CAVYET010000006.1, forward strand.
CTGTTCGTGTGCTCCTCGCACGACTATCTGCTGTTCTTCTCCAACCGCGGCAAGGTCTACCGCTCGAAGGTCTATGAGCTGCCCGAGGCCTCGAGAACCGCAAAGGGACGGGCGCTGGTCAACGTCCTGCCGCTGCGCGAGGGTGAGATGATCCAGGCCGTCCTCTCTACTCGCGACTTCTCCGAGGCGAAGTACCTCGTATTCGCCACGCGCAGCGGCACGGTCAAGAAGACCGAGCTTGACGCCTACAACACGCCGATCAAGGCAGACGGCATCATCGCGATCAACATCCGCGACGACGACGAGCTGCTCGCCGTTCGCGCGGTCGACCCCGATGACGAGGTGATCATGGTCTCGCGCGCAGGGCTGACGGTTCGCTTCGCCGAGTCCGACGCGCGAGCGATGGGGCGCGACACGACCGGCGTGCGCGGAATGGACGTCGGAAAGGATGGGCAGGTCATAGCGATGGATGTGGCGCGCGACGACATGGACCTCCTGGTCGTTACCGAAAACGGCTATGGCAAGCGCACTCCGATCGGCCAGTACCGCAAGACCAATCGCGGTGCGAAAGGCGTGAAGACGATCGGGCTGACCGAGAAAAAGGGCGGTCTGGCCGGTGCGCTGGTCGTCCGCGATCACCAGGAGCTGGTGTTCATCAGCGTCGGCGGCATGGTCCAGCGGACCTCGGCCGGAGGCATCTCCCGGCAGGGGCGCTCGGCCACCGGCGTGCGGGTGATGAACCTCAAGGGAGGAGGATCTCGTCAGCGCGGTGGCGCTGGTGGTCGAAACGGACGAGGGCGAAGGCGAGGAGCGCTCTGAGGGCGCGGCCGAGGTCGGCGGCGCGCCGGCGGACAACGGCGCCCGCGGCGAGGGCTGACACCCGGCCCACCTCTTCCACTTGTCCAGATTGGGGCCGCCTTGCTCAGATGAGCTGTTTCAGCGGCCGACAGTCTGAGGGTGGTTGGGAAACGCACTCTTGCAGCAGCTGCCACTGTGATGCTCGCTTCCGGCCTGCTTCTGGCGCCAGCTCCGGGCGCAGCGCTCGGCGCCGGTGGAGGATGCCGTCCGCTGTCGGACAGCGCCGGGCACGGGCCCCTGTTGGGCTGCCGCACGGCTGCTCCCCGTTCCCACGCACGCTCCGGGCGCAGGCCGCGAACGGCACAGGGCGCGCCCCGATCCGACCTCGCGGGATCGGCTCGCGCGTCGGCCATCGCCAAGGTCCTCGCCACCCCGTGCCAGTTCACGCAGCTCATCCCCGAACCGGCCAACGTCGGCCTCGTGCAGTCGGCGGTGCTGTGCCTCGTCAACAAGGTAGCGTGCAGAGAACGGCAGAGGTGCCGCTGGCGATCAACGGCGACCTCGAGCAGGCGGCCGAATCCCACAGCCGGGAAATGGTCTCCGCGGACTACTTCCAGCACGTGTCTCCCTCGGGCCAGACGCCCGCTGATCGGATCAGATCGAGCGGCTATATCCCCGGCCCGATGGACGGCTACGCGATCGGCGAGAATCTCGCCTGGGGCACCCTCGGCCTGTCTACGCCGCAGGCCATCGTGCAAGCCTGGATAGCGTCGCCCGAGCACCTCGCGAACATCCTCGAAGGCCAATATCGCGACACCGGGATCGGCGTCGTCGCCAGCGTGCCGGCGGCACTCGCCGAAGGCCAGCCCGGTGCCACCTACACCGCAGGAGTTCGGCGCCATCTTCCGCTGAAAGCGATCTCCAAGACCGGGCAGCGTCGGTCGCGTCCGCTACGCTGCGTAGACCAGAGAAAGGAGGTGGTCCTAACGTTAGCTGACAGTTCGTACGGGACCCTGGAGGTGACCGGCCGCTAGGTCGGGCAGGCTGGACCGCTTAGCGGAATCCAACCCGGGACACCCCGAGACGACCGCCGGCTCTGGTCCCTCCGGCCGCCTTTTTCGCCGTCTCGGTCTTTCCAGTCAGAGCAGCATCGCGAAGGGCGCCGCTGTTGGGCGCCCTTCGTCGTCGCTGCGCCGTCGACTGCCCATCCCGGCGCACGACAGCGACGCGGCCATCTGGACGCTCAGGCCGCCTGCGGCAGGTACTGCAGCCAGGCCGAGGGGATCGTGGGGCTCGCGACCCGGATGAAGATCTCCGCGCGCGGGGTGCGCGGGGCGCGGCGCGGGTGCATGCCCGCCTGGCGGGGCAGCCGGTCGCCCTTGCGCCGGTTGCACGGAGCGCACGAGGCAACGATGTTCTCCCAGCTCGAGGAGCCGCCCTTGGACCGCGGAATCACATGGTCCACGGTGAGGTTGGAGCGCGACCCGCAGTACTGGCAGGTCCAGCTGTCGCGGGCGAACACGGCCCGGCGAGTGATCTTGCGCCGGTGGGCATCGCGCGGCACGTGGACGTAGCTGATCAGGCGGATCACCACGGGCCGCGCGAGCGTCGAGCTCTCGGAGTGAAGCTCACGCCGTCCACGCTCCAGCAGCTCGGCCTTCTCCTTCAGCAGCAGCACCACGGCCCGCGCACCGTGCACACGTTGATCGGCTCGTACGTGGCGTTCAGCACGAGCACCCGACCACCCATCGCCGCCGTCGGCGATGTGTCAGGTCCGTGCCGCTGGTGCTCGGAAGGCGGCACGGACCCCACCGGCTCTGGTGGGACTGTGCTTTCCATCTTCAGCGCCGCAGTCTAGCGGGGCGCTTGTCATTTCGTGGTCGTGGAAACCCGGCAACTCTCAAGCCGCCGGCGCCGGCGACGGGCGCCCGCTGCGGTATGAGCCGAGCACTCGCACCTGCTCGCAGAGCGCGCGCAGGCCCGCGATGGCCTCCTCGACGGCCGTCTCGGTCCGGGCGGCCGCTCAGGTCGGCAAAGAACATGTAGCTGCCAAGCCACTCGCGCCGGGGGCGCGACTCGATCTTCGTGAGGTTGATGTCGCGGCGCGCGAACTCATCCAGGCAGCGCACGAGCCAGCCGGGGCGTTCGGCGCCGGGACCCCAGAACACGAGCGAGGTCTTCCACTCGCCGGCCGCACCGGAGCGCAGCGGAGGCTCGATCTGCGACCGGTCGCTGTCCCTTCGCGAGCGCGAAAGCCAAATGAATCGCGTTTCGTTGTCGTCGCGGTCCTGCACCCCCTCCCGCAGGACCGTGGCGCCGTATATCCTGGCCGCCAGGGCTGTTCCAAGCGCTGCACGCCCGTGTCCGTCGCCCCCGCGACGCTCGCCCGCGACGGTCCGCACGGCCTCGGCGGTCGAGCTGGCGGGCAGGATCTTCGCGTGGGCCAGCTCGCGGCGCAGAAACAGCGTGCACTGTCCAGGGACCTGTGGATGGGTCAGCACCGTGTCGATCTCCCTCAGCTCGAGTGGCTCTGCGGCGATCAGCGAGTGTCGCACCCGCAGCAGGGTCTCCCCGACGATCTCCACGTCGTCTGCCTCGCCCGCGAGCAGGTCGAGCGTGACGCTCACCGACCCCTCGAGCGAGTTCTCGATCGGCACCACGGCCCAGTCCACGTCCCCGCGGCGCAACCGCCATGACCGTGTCGTAGATCGTCTGCAGCGGCACGGGCTCCACGGACTCCGCGGCGGCGCTCGACAGCATGGCCTCCTCGCTGAACGTTCCCTCCGGGCCGAGATAGCCGACGCGCGGGCGCCGGGCCATGTCAGGCGCCCGGCTCTGAGCCATCCCCGGCTCGGCCGGTGGGCAACAGGGCGAGGCGCACGGCCTCTGCCTCCTCCGGAGAGAGCTCCAGTTCGGCCTGCCCGTCGAGCACCTGCTTGGCATACACGCGAGCCTGGTCGCGGTGGTGGATGCACGAGAGCACGATCCCCGAGCGCTCGTCGTCGAGCAGCGCGATCGAGACCGACTGGCGGCCCGAGAGCTCGTTGTAGGCGTCGTAGCGCACGAGCGCGCGGTGCGCGAGCGCCCTCCCGCAGGGCGGTCTCCGCGCTGAGCAGGCGCGCGTCCAGGCGTCTGCCCGCATCCTCGACATACTCGCGCAGCGCCTCGAACGCGTCCTGCATGCCGGCCGCGTGAGCCACCAGGTCGCGCTGCTCGCCGCCGCCCAGCACGAGCCGTTGCGCACGGCGAAGTCGACGCACCACGACCAGCAGCCACAGGCTCAGCAGGAGCGCCACCAGCGCGATCGCCGCCGCCCCGATCGCGACGATGCCCTGGGTGTCGGTGAGCGTTGCGGCCACGGTCACAAGTTAGCCGCTCCGGCCACCGGCAAGGTGCTCAGCCCTACTGTTCGAAGATCGCCAGGTAGTTGCCCTTGTTGTTTTCGGCGTCGTTCTCGCCGGGCACCGTCTCGATGTAGGTTTCGATCTTCGAGGCCACGCCGAGCGGGACGCCGGCGACCGGGATGTCGACGCTGACGGTCTTGCCGGGTTCGGTCTTTTCGATCGCGTGGGAGGCCTTGAACTGTTTGCCGCCGGCCGTCACGGTCACGTCGACCTTGACATTGGTCTCCGGGAATTCACCGGAGTTTTCGACCTGAACCGTGAACGTCGGGCTGCCCCCGCCGGTGATGTGGTTGAGCGTGGGTTCGGTTTCCAGCGTATTGGTGCCGACGCTGGTTCCCTTCAGGGCGCTGCCGTGGTTGCCGGTGACTGGTCTGGGAAGCGCTCGCCGACTGGCCGGTGATGCGCGCCGAGACCGTCGCCGGTTCGAGCCAGCCGAGGTTGGGAAGGAAGCCGCTGGTAGCCGTTGCTCAGGCCGTGAATCCCGTTTGATGCGAGCGTCTGCTGGATCAGCGGGGCGACCCGCTGGGAGTAGATCACGTCGGAGGCCAGGAAGATCTCCATGTCGCCCGCGATCAGCGTGCAGGGCCTGCTTGCCGTTGGCGCCCAACGCCGTGGGCAGGAGCGCCGCCACCTTGGTCACTCCTTCGACGCGCAGGTTCATCGCGAGCGTGAAGTTGCGCTGGGCGGCGGCCATTTCGCCAGGCACGCTGAGAGCCTTGGCGCGATTGGCGAGACTCTGCGCCTGGATGCGCAGCTGATCGACCTGCTCCTCGACGTTCAGCGCCGACTTGCCCGCGGCGCCGTTGAGCGTGGAGAAGAGCGGGTTCGACACCTGTTCGACGGATTCCGTGGCGATCAGGCTGACGTTGCGGTTGTAGTCCTTCAGCGCCTGCGTTCGCTGGCTTTTCAGGCAGCCGTTCACGACGAGGACGATCACGATCAGCAGCACCACGCCGACGCCCGCCGCCACGCGGCGGCGCACCATCAGCGTGTGCTGGTCGAGCGGCAGCGGGCGTCCCGAGCGCTGCGGGCGCCGCGGTCGGGGGCGCTGCGGAGGCGCGGCGCCCGAACGCCGGTCGCGGTGACGGCTGGGGCGCTGTGTCCTCACCGTCTTCGAAGAACGACAAAAGCTCGCTCCTTGCAGGGATTCCGGAAGTGCCCCAGTATGACGCCAGCCACCCCCTCGGCAGGGTGCAACTTCTCGGTCAATGCGCCTTCTCCTGCCGCACGCGGCAGGAGCTGCGCCTGCGGGCGGCGAACCTGGGACCCGGTGGAGTCGCTGCTCACGCTCGTCAAACCCCGCAGGACGGCAGACCCGGGCGGCGAGATCGGCGCCCCCGGCTGTCGACGATCTCGTGCTCGGACGCTACCGGCTGCTCGAATGTCTGGGCTCAGGGCGGCTTCGGGGTGGTGTGGCGCGCCCACGACGAGCTGCTGCACCGCGAGGTGGCCGTCAAGCGGGTCTCGCTGGCACCAGGCGGAGACGGCGAGCGTGCCAGCCGCGAGGCGCTCGCCGGCGCCCGCCTGGCCCACCCCGCGATCGTGGCCCTGTACGAGGCGTGCGCCGTGCAGGACGCGTTCTACCTGATCTCGGAGCTGGTCCACGGCCGGACCCTCGCTCAGCTGATCGCCGCGCGCGCGCTGTCCGACGAGGAGGTGCTTCGAGATCGGCATCGCGCTGGCATGCGCGCTCGCGCATGCCCATGCGCGTGGAGTCATCCACCGCGACGTCAAGCCGCAGAACGTGCTCGTGCCCGACGAGGCCGACGAGCGCGCGCCGAGAGCCGAGGGGTTCCTCGGCGACGGCGAAGCTGACCGACTTCGGCGGCGCGAGCCTGGCCGGCGAGGACGTGCTGACGCGCACCGGGGACGTGCTGGGCACGCTCGCATACATGGCACCCGAGCAGAGCGAGGGCCTGCAGGTGGGAGAGGAGGCGGACCTGTACGCCCTGGCGCTCGTCCTCTACGAGGCGCTTTGCGGCGTGAACCCTGTGCGCGGCGCGACGCCGGCCGCCACCGCACGGCGCATCGGCAGCCCGCTTCCTCCGCTGGAGCGCCGTCGCGAGGACCTGCCGCGCCACGCTTACTCGCGCGCTGGACGCCGCGCTCGCCCCGTCGCCGTCCGCGCGCGGGACGCTCGAGCAGCTGCGGCTGGCCCTGGAGCGGGCACGCGAGCGAGGCGAGCGCTCCGCCCTCGGCGCGGATCGCCGCGCCGAGCAAGGATCGACGACGCGCCGGGCGCTGCCCCGGCCGCGAGCCCGGCCGCGAGCCGGGCCGCGCGGGCGATGGCCGAGGTCCCGGCACACGGGAGCACTGCCGAGCCGCCCTCGCCGGCTCGCGGGGCGGTCGGCTCACAGCCGCTGCCGCGATCGCTGTGGCTCGCGGGCGCCTTGGCGGCGGTGGTCTGGCAGCTGGCGAGCGGTCTGCCCGGTGCGGCGTTGCTGCTGCTCGCCGCCGCCGCGCCGCTTCTACTGCTGCCTCGGCGCTGCGGGCCCTCCTGGCTCGGGGGCGCACTCGCGCCGGTGCTCGGCCTCGCTCGCCCTCGCGGGCGCCTTTCCGGCGATCGCCGGGCAGGCCGGCTGCTGGCGCAAGCGGGCGACGCTCGGAGCGCTCGGCTACTGGTGGCTGACCGTCGCCGAGCCGTTGCTGGCACGGGATCTGTGGCTGGGCCTGCCCCCGGGCACGCCCCCGCGGGCGGTGTGGGAGGGCTCGCTGTCGAGTGCGGCAGCCACGTCCTCGCCCCGATGCTCAGCCTCGGCGCGCTGCTCGGGGCGGCCCTGTGGGCTCTGGCCGCAGTGCTGCTGCCGTGGATGGTGCGTGGCGCGGAGCGCGACCCTCGACGTGGTGGCGGTCACCGTCTGGTCGGGCGCGCTCGCTGCGGCTGCGCCGCTGCTGGACGGCGGTCTGCGGCGCCGGCGCCCATCCCCTCCCCCGCGGCGCGGTCCTCGGGGCGCTCGTCGGAGGCGTGGTGCGGTGGGCGCTCGCGCTCTGCGCGGTCCCGTCTGACGTAGCATGGCCCACGGCTCCGCCGCGCCCGGGGCCGCCTGCCGATGAATCTGCTCAAGAGCGTCGAGACCACGATCGCGAACCTCGTCGAGGGCGCCTTCGGACGCATGTTCCGCTCGGAGGTGAGCCCGATGGAGCTGGCGCGCAAGCTGGCGCGCGAGATGGATGCTCATCGCACCGTGTCGGTGTCGCGCATCTACGCCCCCAACGAGTACTCGGTGTGGCTCTCACCGCAGGACCGTACGCGTTACGAGGGAGTCGAGCACGAGGTCCTCGACGAGCTCTGTGCCTACCTGCTGGAGCACGCACGGCGCGAGCAGCTGATCCTCGTCTCACCACCGCTCATCTCCTTTCACACCGACGAGCGCCTCGCGCTCGGTGAATTCGGAATACAGGCACGGTCGGTGCACGTGGCCGTCCACGCCGCCGAGCAGCGGGGCCGCGCGCCGGCGGAGCTCCAACCGCCGGAGGAGCACGGCCAGACGATGATCTACAGCACCTCCAGGCGCTGTGGCCGGCTCGTTGGAGGAGGCGCGCGCTCACCGCGAGCCTCCTCGTGCGGTGATCGTGGTCGGCGGGCGCCGCCTGCCGCTGCCGTCCGAGGGAGGCACGGTCGGGCGCAGCCGAGATTGCGACGTCGTGCTGGATGACGTCGGCGTCTCGCGCCGGCACGCCGACATCCGTCCCGCGCCGGAGGGCTGGTCGGTCGAGGATCTCGGCCTCGACCAACGGCGTGCTCGTCAACGGCCAGAGCGTTCGCGGCACGCAGGCCCTGCACCCGGGAGACCGCATCGAACTCGGCTCGACCGAGATCATCTTCGAACTTGGATGACCACGCTGGAGCCAATATCGGTCGCGCTGAAGTTCGGCTTCCTGGCCGTGCTGTACCTGTTCCTGCTGTGGGTGGTGCGCAGCGCCCGCAAGGATCTGGGTGGGGGCGGCGCACCCTTTGCCAGCGATCGCCGACCCGACGCCGCAACGATCCCGCCCGACGCCACCGGGCTGTATTCGGCCTCAGCGCTGGGCAGCGCCGACGTCGCGCATCGAGCCCCCCGGCTGGTGGTCGAGCGGGCTCCGGGCCACGATCCGGGGATGATCTACGACCTCGATGAGGATGTGGTCCTCGGGCGAGGCGATCGCGCCGAGATCCGGCTGGAGGATCCCTTCGCCTCCTCGCGGCACGCCCGCATCTACGAGCAGGGCAACATAATGGTCATCGAGGATCTCGACTCCACCAACGGCACGTTCCTCAACGAGGAGCTGCTGCAGACGGTCCGCCCGTTGCATCCAGGGGATCGCGTGCGCATCGGCGACAGCGAATTCGCGTTCGAGGTCGACTGAGATGCTGCGCGTGGCCGAACACTACGCGGGGACCGACACGGGGCGCCAGCGGCGGGCGAACGAGGACTCCCTGCTCGCCCGCTCGCCACTGTTCGTGGTCGCCGACGGCATGGGGGGCGCCCAGGCCGGAGAGGTGGCCTCGCGGATCGCAGTGGAGTCGTTCAGGAACGGCCTCGAGGACGCCGCCGAACCGGAGCTCGCCCTCTCCACCCTCGCGCTCGCCGCCAACACTCGCATTCATGAGCTCTCCCACTCGAACGCCGAGCAGGCCGGCATGGGCACGACGCTCACCGCCGTCTACGTCGGTGAGCGCGAGGTGGCGATCGCGCACGTCGGCGACAGCCGCGTCTACTGCCTGCGCGACGGCGAGCTGCTGCGCCTGACCGACGACCACTCGCTGGTCGATGAGCTCGTGCGCCAAGGCCGCCTCACTCCGGAGGAGGCGATCGAGCACCCCCAGCGCTCGGTGATCACGCGCGCGCTCGGGCCCGAGCTGGAGGTCGAGGTCGACACCCGTTCCTTCGACGGCCGCGATGGCGACGTCTATCTGCTGTGCAGCGACGGGCTCACGACGATGGTGGAGGAGGCACAGCTGACGGCGCTGCTGCTCGCGCATCCGCGGCTGAAGGACGCGGGAGAGGCTCTGGTTGCGGCCGCCAACGAGGCCGGCGGGCGGGACAACATCACGGTTGTTCTGCTGCGACTCGAGGACGTGCAGGCCGCTACTGCGCCCGGGGAGGCCCCACAGGCGCCCGAGCACCTAGAGGCGCCGGCGCGCTCGGTCACCGAGCAGCCCCCGGAGGGCTCGCTCGGCGGGCAGGCCACGATGATCGCTCCTCCGGCGCGTACGCCGGCGCCAGCCCCGCCCTGGGTGGGCGAGGCGCCCCTCGCGCGAGTCCGCGTCGCACGCGCGCCGGGGGATGCGCCTGCGGCGCCTCGGGGTGCTCGTGGGAGTGCTGATCGTGCTGGGGGCGGTCGGCTCCGCGCTCTACCTCGCGTCGCAGTCGGTCTACTTCATCGGCACCAACAACAGAGGTCTCGTGACCCTCTTCCGCGGGGTTCCCTACCGGCTGCCCGTCAACGTGGATCTGTACAGCAGCGACTTCGTCTCCGGTGTCAGCGCCTCAACGCTCCCTTCCGAACGGCGGCGCACGCTGCTCGATCACTCCCTGCGCTCCGAAGGCGACGCCGCGGCGTTGATACGCAGCCTCGAACTGGGGCAGCTCGAATGAGGCCGCTGCGGTGAACCGGCCAATCGTCCGCCTGTACGGGCTCGTCGCCCTCCTGTTCGCGCTGCTCGTCGCGTTCACCTCGCGCTGGACGGTCTTCGAAGCGTCCTCGCTGCGCGAAAACCGCCTGAACGCGCGGCGGCTGCTGGAGCAGGAGCGCATCGACCGCGGCCCGATCCTGGCAGCGGACGGCACCGTGCTCGCGCGCAGCGTGCGCGGGACGGAAGGCATCTATCAGCGGATCTACCCGACCGGCGAAGAGTTCGCGCACGCCGTCGGCTACTCCTACATCTCTCCCGACCTCGGCCAGAGCGGAATCGAGCGCTTTCGAAACGACGCCTTGAACGGCGAAGCCGGCACCAACCTGCAGACGATCCTCGATCAGCTCCAGGGGCGCAAGCCGCAGGGCGATGAGGTCGTCACCACCCTGGACCCAGCCGCGCAGCGCGTCGCCATCTCGGCGCTCGACGGGCACCAGGGGGCGGTGGTCGCGCTCGACCCGCGCACCGGCGCGGTCAAGGTGATGGCCTCGACTCCCGGCTTCGATCCAAATGCCCTGCGCTCGCCCAGAGCCTACGGGGTGCTGACGAGGGACGCAACGGGGCAAACCGCTCGTCAACCGCGCCACCCAGTTCGGCTATGCGCCGGGCTCGACCTTCAAGGTGGTGACCGCGACGGCCGCCATCGATACCGGGACCTTCACCCCCGAATCGACGCTGAGCGGGCGCGACAACGTGCTGATCTCCGGTGTCCCCTTGCAGAACGACGACAACGAGAGCCTTGGCTCGATAACCCTCACCGAGGCGCTGGCCAAATCGGTTAACACCGTGTGGGCGCAGGTTGCCGAACGGCTTGGCAAGCGGACGATGGCGCGCTACATGGACCGCTTCGGCTTCGACCGCAAGCCCAGGCTCGACTATCCGGCCGAACAGATGTCCGCGAGCGGTTCCTATCAGGGCTCGCGCCTGATGAGACCGACCAGCCCGCTCGTCGACGTCGGGCGGATGGGAATCGGCCAGGACAAACTCGAGGTGGTTCCGCTGCAGATGGCCGAGGTCGCCGCCGCGGTGGCCAACCACGGCCGGCTCATGGTCGCCCCATCTCGCGCAGAGGATCGTCGACGCCGACGGGCGCACCGTGGAACGCATCTCTGCGCAGCTGCAGTCGGTCGTGATGAAGCCTTCGACGGCCTCCGCGGTCACCTCGATGATGGAGGCGGTCGTCAACGAAGGCACGGGCACCGAGGCCCAGATCCCGGGCGTGCAGGTGGCGGGCAAGACGGGCACCGCCGAGACGCAGATCGGGACTGCGATCAACAACGTGTGGTTCATCGCCTTCGCGCCGGCGGAGGACCCCACCGTGGCGATCGCGGTGACGCTCCAGGGGGTGCCTGGTCAGGGTGCCGCGTTTGCTGCGCCCGTTGCCAGGCAGGTGATGGAACAGCTGCTGCGATGATCGAGGCCGAGACGATCATCGATGGGCGCTACCGGGTGCTCTCACGGCTGGGATCGGGAGGCATGGCCGAGGTGTACCTGGCGGAAGACCAGCTTCTCGGCAGGCAGGTCGCGGTGAAGGTCCTGCACCACCACTTCGCCGAAGACCAGGAGTTCGTCGAGCGCTTCCGGCGCGAGGCCTCCAGCGCGGCCGCGCTCTCGCACCCCAACATCGTCGCGATCTTCGACCGGGGCGAGTGGAACGGGACCTACTACATCGCGATGGAGTACGTGGCGGGGCGCTCGCTGAAGACGATCGTGCGCGAGCAGGGGCCGCTCGATCCGGCCGTTGCGATCGACATCGTCGTGCAGATCCTGCGCGCCGCCCGCTTCGCGCACAAACGCGGCGTCATCCACCGCGACCTGAAGCCCCACAACGTGATTCTCGACGAGGAGGGCCGTGCGCGCGTCACCGACTTCGGGATCGCTCACGCCGGTGCTTCGGACATGACCCTGACGGGCTCGATCATGGGCACCGCGCAATACCTGTCCCCCGAGCAGGCGCAGGGACACGCGGTGAGCGCGAGCTCGGACGTGTACTCGGTCGGCGTGATCCTCTACGAGCTGCTCACCGGGACCGTTCCCTTCGAGGGCGAGACGGCGGTCGCGATCGCCTTCAAGCAGGTCTCGGCCGAGCCGCTTCCGCCGAGCTCGGTTAACCCGGCCCTTCCTCCCGGCCTGGACTGGATCGTGCTGCGCGCGCTGGCCAAGGACCCGGCGATGCGCTACGCCAACGCAGAGGAATTCATCGACGCCCTGCTGCAGGAGCGCCGCGTGCTGGTGCCTGCAGCGCGTGCCTGTGCAGGCCGCACCGGCGCAGGTCGATCACGGCACAGGCCCACTGTTGCTGCCCGCCGCGACCCCGGGGAAGAGGAGGAGCAGGACGACGGACCCGGGACCCGCCGCGTGCTCCTGTGGGCGTGCGCGGCGACGTTCGTCGCCGCGCTGGTGGCGCTGGCGCTGGTCTTCCTCCCCGGCCACGGCCGGGTGCGCGTGCCGAACGTCATCGGCCTCACAGAGCAGACGGCGGCCGGCCGGCTGAAGCTCGCCGGGCTGGACCCCGTCGCGACCTCCGCGCCCAGCGCGACCTTCGCCAGCGGCACCGTGTTCGCGCAGACGCCGTCCGTCGGGCGGATCCTGAAGAAAGGCTCCCGCGTCACGATCACGGTCTCAAGCGGCCCCGCGCGTGTTGCGCTGCCGAGCGTCGAAGGTCTCAGCGCGGCGCAGGCTGTCGACACGCTGCGCCGAGCCGGCTTTCAGCCGCGGACCAAGACGAGGGCGAGCGCGTCGGTCGCCGAAGGCCTGGTGATCGGCACCGAACCGGCCGCCGGCACGCGGCTGCCGGTGGGCAGCGCGGTGACCGTGCTCGTCTCGAGCGGCCCGGCTCCGATACGCGTGCCAAACACGGTCGGCCAGCCCCGCCTCGCCGCCGAATCCGCCATCTCGACGGCGGGTCTCGCCGTTGGCACCGTCACGCAGCAGGTCTCGAGCTCGCAGACGCCGGGAACCGTGCTCTCGCAATCCCCTGCCGCCGGCTCCTCGCTGCGCGCCGGCGGGAAGGTGAACCTGGTGGTGGCGCAGGCCCCGAACGAAGCCACGGTCCCCAACGTCGTGGGGGAGAGCGAGACGCAGGCCGCAGCGGCGCTCGGCGGAGCCGGGTTCGTGCCCAAGATGGTGACCGCGACGACCACCGAACCGGCTCAGGTCGGGCTCGTGCTCAGGCAGCACCCCGCGGCCGGCACGCACGCGCGCAAGGGGGCAACCGTGACGATCACGGTCGGCGTGCTCGGCTCGCAGACGACGCCGAGTACGACCCCCACCACGACCACCCCCACCACGACTACCCCCACCACGCCGACCACGACCAGCCCGCCGGCGACCCCCCCGGCCGGCTGAGCCAGGGCATGAGCGTGAGCGGCGCATCATCCGAGCAGGCGCTCACGGTCGCGGTGCTCGCCGGAGGTCGCTCCTCCGAGCATGACGTGTCGCTGTCCTCGGGAGCGGCGGTGCGCGAGGCGCTCTTGAGGTCGGGTCACGAGGTCATGTCGGTCCAGATCGCTCGCGACGGGACCTGGAGGCACGACGATGAGCGCATCAGCGTGAGCCCCGCGGGTGGGCTCCTGGGCGCCGATGTCGTCTTTCCGGTACTCCACGGCCCGTTCGGCGAGGACGGCACCGTGCAGGGACTGCTCGAGATGCTCGACGTCGCCTACGTCGGCGCGGGCGTGGCGGCGTCGGCGGTGAGCATCAACAAGGTGCTCTTCAAGCAGCTGATGTCCGCAGTCGGTCTGCCCTCTGTCGACTATGTCGGCGTGCGGGAGGATCGCTTCAGGAGCTCGGGCGAGCGGGTGCTGAACGAGATCGCGCAGCTGGGACTGCCCGTGTTCGTCAAGCCGGCGCACCTGGGCTCGTCGGTGGGGATCGTCAAGGTCAGCGCCACGGAGGGTGTGGGCGAGGCACTCGAGCAGGCGTTCGCGCACGACGCGCTGGTGATCGTGGAGGCGATGGCGCCGGGCACGGAGGTGGAGTGCGGCGTGCTCGGCACGCTGCGCTCCGTGCGATCGGCCGGCGATCCGCCGGCGCAGGTCTCAGAGCCCGGTGAGATCGTCTTTGCCGGGGACTGGTATGACTTCCGCGCGAAGTACAGCGTCGGGGGCATGGAGCTGAGGGTGCCGGCCGGCATCTCCGCGGCGGCGAGCGAGCGGGTCAGGGAGCTCGCGCTGCAGGCGTTCGTTCACGCCGGCTGCGACGGGCTCGCGAGGGTGGACTTCTTCGTCGACGGCGAGCAGGTGGTCGTGAACGAGCTGAACACGATGCCCGGATTCACCCCGACGAGCGTCTACGCCAAGCTGATGGAGGCCTCCGGCGTGCCCTACCCGGAGCTCGTGGACCGCCTCTGCCGGCTGGCCCTCGAGCGCCACGAGCAGCGGCGGGCCTACCGTTATAGAAGCTCACCTATCTGAACAGCGTCAGCTCGTCGATCGACGCCGACTCCATGTTGGGCGGAAGCGTCGTGATCCAGATCAGGTAGTAGCGAGAGCGCTGGCCGCCGACGTTCAGCTGGACGCGTTCGTGGCTCTCGACGAAGCTGCTTTTGCCGACCGGTCCCTGCCAGCCGCGTGCGGGCAGGGGCGTCGAGTCGCCGTAGGGGAGGGAGAGCTGGATCTGGTTGGCGGCGTAGATCTGTACAGCGAAACCGGGCGTTGGCGTCTGGATTTCGATCGCCTTGCCGACCACGCCGGGGGAGGCGTCCAGATACAGGCCTGAGCCGACTCCTCCCGCCTTCTTCAGGGTGCCGTCGTAGTAGTCCTCGGTGCTCCACGTCGTGTTCGGGTCGCTGTCGACGACGTTCTCGATCTGATCGTGGTTTTCCGGACCGGTGCCGAACGGGTTGTAGCCGTGGGCGGAGGTCTGGGCGAGCTGAACGGGAGACAGGCCCGATCTGGCAACGACGCCGGGGGCCACGCCGGTGCCCCGGCGGGTGTGTCCCGCCGCCACCACGAGCGCGATGGCCGCGGCCACAACGACGATGGCCAGCGACGCGAACCAGCGCGCGGGGTGGCGCATGCGCCACGGCAGCCGCCGGCGCGCCGTACCGGGCAGGGTGCGCAGCACCGTCGTCACCTCGCCCGTGGCCTGACCGGCGCGCGAGGCCTCGATCGCGAGCACTTCCTCGAGGTCGGCGACCATGCTCGCGGCGTCGGGATAGCGAACGGCGAGGTCCTTGGCGACCGCGCGATCGATCACCTCGGCGGTGGCGGCGGACACGCTCGGGCGCAGCAGCTGGACGTCGGGCACCTCCTCGCGCACGTGCCTCATCGCGACCGCGACCGGCGAGTCGCCGCGGAAGGGAACCTCGCCGGTGAGCATCTCATACAGGACGATGCCCAGCGAATACAGGTCGGACTGCCCGGTGACCGGTTGACCGAGAGCCTGCTCGGGCGAGACGTAGTCGGTCGTACCGAGGACCCTGCCGGCCATCGTCAGCGCCTCCTCGGTCAGCGTGCGGGCGATGCCGAAGTCGGTGATCTTCGCGCCGCCTTCCACGCCGATGAGGATGTTCTGCGGCTTGACGTCGCGATGGACGATCAGACGCTCGTGGGCGGCGCCGAGCGCACGCGCGATCTCGATCGCGTAGGCGATCGCCTGCGGGATCTCGAGCGGACCCTCGCGACGGATGAGCTCCTTGAGCGTCTCGCCTTCGACGTACTCGAGCACGATGTACGGCGAGCCCACCGTCCCGCCGGGCGCGTTCTGATCGTCGTGGGGCGAGGGCTCCTCGCCGGCGTCGATCACGGTGACCACGTGCGGGTGGTTGAGCTGCGCCACCGAGCGCGCCTCGCGACGGAAGCGCTCGAGCTGATCGGAATCCGAGGCGATCTCGCGATGCATCAGCTTGATCGCGACCGGACGCTCGAGCACGGTGTCGAACGCCCGGTAGACGCTGGACATGCCGCCACGCCCGATCTCGGCGTCGAGGCGGTAGCGTCCGCCGAGCAACGTGCCCAGGACGGTCATCGGCCTCTATTGTGCGCGCGACGCAGACGGCCGAGCGACCACGAGCGCGAGCGCTGCGCGATACAGAGCGAACGGCAGCAGGGCTCGCCCGCGCGGCGCTCGGCGGAGGAGGCGGGCGCTCAGGAGCGTCGAGAGGAAGGCCGCGCCGGCGCCGCTGGCGAGCGCCCGCCGCTGCTCAGGTGTGGCGCGCGCACCCCCCAGCCGGCGCAGCTCCAGTGCGCTCGCCCCGAGGATCACCGGCAGTGCCGCGTGCCATGAGAGCGCCTGCGCGTCGCCACGCGCGAAACCGCGCGCTCGCGCTGCGGTCAGGGTCGCGCCGTTGCGCGAGACTCCGGGAATGAGCGCCACGGCCTGGGCGAGGCCGAGCGCCATCCCGTCGCGCGGACCGGCGTCACTGAAACGGCGGCTTGCGCGCGGGTTGGAGTCCGCGAGCGCCATCGCCACACCGCCGGCGATCAGACAGACGGCGATCGACGCGGTCCGCCGAGCCGGCGCTCGATCAGTCCGCGCAGCGCGTAGCCGGCAATCGCCGGCGGCGCCAGCGAGCATGCGATCATCGCTCCCCGGCGGCGGTCGATCGCGAGCAGTCCCTCCAGCAGCTCCCGGCGCATGTCGATCGCGAGCGCGAGACCGGCTCCCGCGTGCAGGGCGATCTCAAACGACTTGCGCAGCTCGGGATCGAGCTCGGAGTAGCTGCTCGCCGGCCAGCCAGGGCAGCAGGGCCGTGTGCGCCGAGGAGGAGACCGGCAGCAGCTCGGTCGGACCCTGCAGAAGGCCCAGGGCGACCGCCTGGTCAAGTGAAAGCGCGGGTTTCCGCACGCGGTAGAGCACCGCTTCGCGCGTCAGCTCACGTCCGCTGTCGGGCGCGCTCGCTGCGGCGGCGGTGGACGATCGAGTAGCCGATGGCGATCACGACGAGCGCGAGGATCGCGTAGTCGACGTACTCGAAGTACTTGCGCGCGCTCTTCCATTCGCCGCCCAGCGCGTGACCGGCGAAGGCCAGTCCCACCACCCAAGGCGTGGCCCCGATCAGCGAGAGCACCGTGAAGCGCCCAAGCGGCATCCTGGCGACGCCGGCCGGCAGCGACACGAACGCCCTGACGAGCGGCATGAGCCGGCCGAAGAGGACCGTGGGCTCGCCGTAGCGCTGGAACCAGCGGTCGGCGCGCTCGATCTGGGCGGGCCCCATGTGCACCTTGCCGCCGTGCCGTTCGAGCAGCTCGAGGCGCCCACCCCGGCCCACCCCGTAGGCGACCCACGAGCCGACCATCGTGCCGAGCAGCCCGGCGAGGATGATCCCGAGCATCGTCATGTGATGCTGAGAGGCGCTCTGGCCGGGGTCTGCGACGGCGAACCCGGCGAACAGCATCACGACCTCCGAGGGGATCGGGATGCACGCTGAGCCCAGCGCCATCAGCGCGAAGATGCCGGACAGCCCGCCTTCGCGCACGAAGTGCGAGGTTTCGTTCACCAGCGTTTCGGAGATCGAGGCGAGGACGAGCACGGGCAGCGCAACGATAGCGTGCGTCTTTCATGCGCATCTGGATCGATCTGACGAACAGCCCGCACGTGCTGGTGATGCGTCCGGTAATCGAGCAGCTGACCGCGGACGGCCATGACGTGCACGTGACCGCCCGCGACTTCGCACAGACGATCGAGCTGTGCGAGCGCTTCGGCATCGTCCACACCGCAATCGGTCACCATCGCGGCGGGCGCTTGGCGGCCAAGGCCGCCGGTCTGGCGTCGCGCTCTGCCGCGCTCGTGCGCTGGGCGCGTGCCAACGCCCGCGCCAACGGCGCGAAGAGCTTCGACCTCGCGCTCGGCCACGGGTCCAACGACGTGACCATCGCGGCGGCGATGCTGCGCGTGCCGAGCGCGACGATGTTCGACTACGAGTGGGCCACCGTGCAGCACAACGTCAACTGCCGCCTGGCGCGTGCGGTGGTCGTGCCGGCCGCGATCCCGCTCGCACGGCTGGCGCGCTACGGCGCCAGGGGCAAGGTCCGAACCTACGAGGGCCTGAAGGAGGAGTACTACCTCGCGGACTTCGAGCCCGACGCCGCGGTCCTCGCGCAGCTGCGCCTTGATCGCACCCGCCCGCTGATCGTGGTGCGCCCGCCGCCGGAGGTCTCGCTGTACCACCGCTTCGATAACGAGCTGTTCGCCCGCGTGCTCGACCGTCTGCGCACCGCCGCCGCCGACGATGGGGTGCAGCCGGTGGTGCTGCCGCGCGTGGACCCCCAGCGGCGCGAGCTCAGCATGGTGCCGGGCTTCGTCGTGCCAGAGCACGCGATCGATGCCCAGTCGCTGATCGCCCACGCCGATCTCGTCATCTCGGCCGGTGGAACCATGAACCGCGAGGCCGTCGCACTGGGCGTCCCTGTCTACACGACCTTCGAAGGACGCCTGGGCGCCGTCGACGAAGGGCTGATCGCCGAGGGCCGTCTGCGCAAGCTGAGCAGCGTGGAGGAGCTCGATCTCGGCAGGCGCGCCCGCGCGGGCGCCGAGGCCCGCATCCGTCGGGACCCCCGGCTGTTGACGGAGCTGCTCCTCTCGCCTGTCGTTGGCTGACCCCCCTACAATTCACAGACAATGCGCCGACGGATCCGCTCGGCGGCCCTGCCCCTACACCGCCACTCGCTGCTTCAGCTCGCGCTGGACGGGGCCCTGGTCGCGCTCGCGTACTACCTTGCCTTTCAGCTGCGCTTCGACAACGGTCCCAGCGGTCTCTATGAGGATCTGCGCGAGCGGACGATCTGGTGGGTGCTGCTCGGGAGCCTGCCGGTCCTGATCTTCGCGCGCGTCTATCAGCGCCGCTGGCGCTACTCGGGCCAGCGGGACTACGAGGCGGTGATGCGCGCGATCGTGGTGATCGTGCTGCTGACGGTCGTGGCCATCGTGGTCTTTCGTCCGGTTCAGCACCCCACCAACCACGGCACCTCGACGATTGGCCTGCCCAACGGCGTGATCGTGCTGTTCTTCCTGCTCTGCCTGCTGTTCCTGCTCGGGGTGCGCGTGCTCGCGCGCACCGTCTACGAGCGCCGTCCGCTGGCGGCCTTTCGGGGTGGGCGCAAGGGCGAGCGCAGCGTGCTGATCGCCGGTGCCGGCGACGGCGGGCGGCTGGTCCTGCGGGAGATCGCGCGCAACCGTGAGCTCGGGCTCTCGCCTGTGGGCTTCCTCGACGATGACCCGGGCAAGCGCGGGCTGCGCATCGACGGGGTGCGGGTGCGCGGCAACACCGAGGATGATCTTCCCCGCATCCTCGAGGAGTCCGAGCCCGACGAAGTCATCATCGCGATCCCCTCGGCGCCGGGGTCCACACGGGCGCGCATCGTGCGCGAGTGCCGCCAGCGCGGCATACCGGTACGCACGCTGCCCACCGTGTTCGAGCTGCTCCAGGACCACGGCACCATCGCCAGGCAGGTGCGCGAGGTGCAGGTCGAGGACGTGCTCGGCCGGGAGCCCGTGCGCGTGGAGCTCGATCGCGTTGGCGCCTACCTGGCGGGCGAGACCGTGCTCATCACCGGCGCCGGCGGCTCGATTGGCGCCGAGCTCTCTCGTCAGATCGCGCGGGTCGAGCCGCACCGCATCGTGCTGCTCGACCACGCCGAGGACAACCTCTTCGCGATCCAGCGCGAGCTCCAGGATGAGCGCCACGTGCCCGCCGCGGTGCTGGACGCCGTGCTGGCGGACTGCAAGGAGGAGGAGCGCATGCGCGAGGTCTTCGCCGAGCACCGGCCGACCGTCGTCTTCCACGCCGCCGCCTACAAGCACGTCGGGCTGATGGAGGCCAACCCGGTGGAGGCGGTTCGCAACAACGCGATTGCCACGAGGGTCGTCGCACACGTGGCAGGCGCGCTCAGCGCAAAGCGCTTCGTGCTCGTGTCCACCGACAAGGCTGTGGCACCCGCGACCGTCATGGGAGCTTCCAAGGCGCTTGCCGAGTTCGCCCTCGAGGCGGCCACGGCGCGCTTCCCGGACACAGGCTATGCCGCGGTGCGTTTTGGGAACGTCCTCGGCTCCTCGGGCAGCGTCGTGCCGATCTTCCGTCGTCAGATCGAGCGCGGCGGCCCCGTGACTGTTACCGATGAGCGCATGACCCGATACTTCATGACGATTCCCGAGGCCGTCCAGCTGATCATTCGCTCCGGCTCGCTCGCGGGCGGCGGGGCGGCGTCGTCCGCCGAGCTCACGGCCGCCGGTGCCCGCGAGCGGATTGTCGGCGGGACCGCAGGGCGAGGGGCGGGCGCCAAGGTCTTCGTGCTCGACATGGGCGAGCCGGTTCGCATCATGGAGCTCGCGCGGGCGATGATCGAGCTCTCCGGGCTCGATCCCGATCACGACATCGACATCGAGATCGTCGGCCGTCGCCCCGGCGAGAAGCTGCACGAGGATCTGTTCAACAGCTACGAGCGTCCACGAGCGACCATCGCCGAGAAGATCCTGCTGGCCGAGCGCGAGCCGCTGCCGGTCCAGGACGTGGAATCGATGTTCTCGGAGATCGGGCTGCTGGTGCTCGAGGGCGACGCGGCGGGACTCGCGGCGAAGGTGTCCGAGCTCTCCGCGGCCCGGCTCGAGGACCGCTCCGACGGTGCCGCCCAGCATGGCCCGCGCGACGGTCTGCACAGTGCGCCTGCGCCGCTCTTACACTCCGGGGGTTGATGACGTCCTTGCTGCTCGCGTTCTCGCTTTCGAATTCGTTCACGAAGGCCGGCGCCATCGCCGCGTTTGCCGCGCTGTTCGGCATCGCTGTGCTGTCGCTGCTCGTGTTCTCGCAGGCTCGCGAGCTGAAGCGGCTGCGCGAGTGGGCCGGCCGCGCGCCTGAGCGCGCCGCCGATCTCGAGCAGCGTGTGAGCGCTGCGGCCGCAGCACGTGTGCAGCAGCCCGGGGGCGCCGTCAGGCCTGTCCCCCGCGCCGCTGCGACCAATGCGCACGCCACCGGCGCGATGCCGCCCGCCGTGCGACCGCCCATCCCCCCACCAGCTTCTGGAGCCGTCCCGCCCGCGCCCGGCCAGTCCGCGACCGGCCAGCCCGCGACCGCGACCGGCCAGCCCGCGACGGTCGCGGGGCAGCCGGCGGTCGCTGAGCCGGCGACCGCCGTGGGCCAGCCCACCGCCGTGGGCCAGCCGGTGACCGCAGCGGGTCCACCCACGGGCTCGATTCGGGCCAAGGCGCTGACGGACTCCTCCGAGAAGAGCGCCGCCCCCGCCAGCGCGGCGGCGATCGCGGCAAGCAGCCGGGCCGCGGGCGCACCGGCCTCCGCGGCGGACGGTTCGGCTCCCGTGGCGGCGGCGGCGATGGCCCCGGCCGCCTCGGCGCTGAGCGGCGCTCCGCAGACGAGCGCGGGGCGCCTCGCGCAGTCAGAGGCGCCGACGCCCGTCACGCCCGCCGATGCGCCCGCCGATGCGCCCCCCACGCAGGCCCCTTCCACTGCACCCTCGTCCGCCGCCGAGCCCCTCTCTGCGGTGCCCACCCAGGCGTCGAGGGCGGGGGGCGCCAACGAGGCCGCACGCCCTGACGGTCACGCGCAGCCGGACCAGGCTGCTACGGGCGCGGGAGCGCCCGTAGCAGCGAGACCCGCCACCCCGGCTCCGCCGCGTCCCGATTCATCCAGCGCCGGTCCGCGCCTCTCCCTCCGCGCCCGTCACGGCGGCCGCCGCGGCCGGCGTGGCGACCGCGGCTCCTGTCGCGACTGCGGCTCCTGTTGCGACTGCGGAGTCCGAGGCGGCGGGGAGTGCCACACCCCGCCCCCCCGCCCCGGCACCTGCGCGCCGCCCGCCTGCGCCTCCGGCCCCGCGAGCCGCGGCGGCCACGGCAGGCAGCCGGACCGATCGGTCCGCCGCGATGCCGCCGTCGCGGCGCTCCAGCCGTGCGGCGCGGTCGTCCCGGTCCGACCGCTCGCCGGCGCGGGCGACGATGGTGATCGTCGGCGGCGTGCTCGTCGCCGTGGCGGCGCTCGTCGTGATCCTCACCTCGATCGGCGGCTCGAGTCCGGGCGGCACGACGAGCTCGATCTCGACCACGAACGATCAAGCTCGCGCGCGGCACCCCACGACACACGCCAAGCGAACCTCCACCGAAGCCTCCCGGCCGGCGGCCAGCCCAGCCGAAACGCACGTCGTAGTGCTCAACGGCACCGAGACGTCGAACCTCGCCCACGACGTCTCCGGCGAACTACACCAGAGCGGCTACTCCCAGGCCACCCCGCTGGCCGGACGTCCGCCGGGCGCCAACGGGGTCACCGTCGTGGAGTACGCCCC
Source organism: uncultured Solirubrobacteraceae bacterium (assembly GCA_963767655.1). Taxonomy (GTDB): domain Bacteria; phylum Actinomycetota; class Thermoleophilia; order Solirubrobacterales; family Solirubrobacteraceae; genus Palsa-744. Next base: position 505,574 of record CAVYET010000006.1, read on the forward strand.
CGGTCATCGAGCCGATGCCCAGGGGGTCGCGCGGTCGCTGTCGGTGAGCCGGGTGCAGCCGCTTGAATCGGCCACCGCAGCGCTCGCGAGCTCGGCCACGGTGGTGGTGGTCGTGGGCGCCGACAGGGCGGCGTCCGCCGGTGGAGGTGGAGAATCGTCAGGCACCGCCACAGCGGCGCCGTGATGTCGGCAACGGGCTTCCTGGACATACCCGACCGTTCCGTCAAGCCGCGCGAGCGCGGGCTGACGCATGTGATCGACCGCGGACTGTCGATCGCGCAGGTGGAGGGCCTGCTCGAGGTCGCGGGCGCGAGCGTCGACGTCGTGAAGCTCGGCTGGGGAACGGCGCTCGTCAGCGGCAACCTGCGCCTCAAGCTCGAGCGCTACGCCGCTCACGGGATACCCGTGGTGCTCGGCGGCACGCTCACCGAGCTGGCCATTCGCCAGAACCGGGTCGACGGCCTCGTGGCCTGGCTGCGTGAGCTTGGTCTGCGTCACGTCGAGGTGTCCGACGGGACGATCACGCTCGAACCGGCGGTCAAGCGCGAGCTGATCCAGCGTCTCGCCCGCGAGTTCACCGTGCTCGCAGAGGTCGGCAGCAAGGATGCCGCCTTCATCATGGCGCCGTACGTGTGGGTGGAGCAGATCGAACGCGATCTGCAGGCAGGTGCGTGGAAGGTGATCGCCGAGGCAAGGGAGTCGGGAACTGCTGGCATCTACCGTGCCGACGGGGAGGTGAGGACCGGCCTGATCGACGAGATCGCCCACGCGATCGACACCGATCGGCTGATCTTCGAGGCGCCGCTGCGCGCCCAGCAGGCGTGGCTGCTCAAGCGCTTTGGCAGCGAGTGCAACCTCGGCAACATCGCCCCGGACGACGTCCTCTCGCTGGAGACGCTGCGGTTGGGCCTGCGTGCGGACACACTGGAGCGCTTCGCGCTGGGCGATCTCGGATCGGGGGCACACGGCCCGAAGGGCCGGGTCGGCGATTGACCGCTGAGACCGGCCGGCCGATCGCCGATCGGCCGGCGCAGATCGTGTTTGGGCTGTTGGTCCTCGCCTGCTTCGTTGCGTTCTTCATCACCCAGCGGCTCAAGCACACGCCGACGGCCGTCCAGGCCTTCAAGCTGACTCCCTTCTTCTCCCCGGCGCCCGCCGGGCGCATCAAAGCGGAGCGGATCTCGTTCAAGCTCGCCGAGGCCGACGAGGTGACGGTGACGATCATCAAGGCGGGCGGTCCCACCGTGGCCACGCTCGTGCGCGACCTTCCCGTGACCCGCTACAAAGCGCTTTCTCTGCGCTGGAACGGGCGCCTGGGCACGGCGCGCCAGTACCGCGTGCTCGCCGGGGCCCACGGCCGCGTGATCCTGCTGCCCACGATCGATGGCAGGCTGGCTGCGGCCGGCGAATACCGCGTGCGGGTGAGCCTGCGCAAACAGCAGCGCACGGTGGAATCGCCCCGGAGCTTCACCCTGGTCGGGTGATGAGCGGCGTGAGCTTCCTGCTGTTGGCGACCAAGCTGCCCCGCCCGGGGGTGATAGCGGCGGCGCTCCTCGGCGGGCTGGCGGTGGTGCTCGCCCTGGCGCTGCTGATGCGCAGGCGCCCCGAGGCCTTCCCGCTGCTCGTCGTGCTGGCGCTTCCGTTCAGGCTGCCGATCGCCGCGGACGGCAGGACCGTGAACCTGCTGGTGCCGCTGTATCTGGTGGTGGCCGCGGGGGGACTCGCGAGGCTCATGGCGCTCCGGAGCGGTCGTGCGGCGGAGCTCTCGCCCGAAGGGGGTGCGGCTGAGGAGCCCGGCACCCCGCGCGTGCACGAGCCGGCGCCGGGGTCGCTGCGGCGGCCGTCGGGATGGCTCTCGCCGAGGGGCCTTGAATGGCTACTGCTGGCATCCGTCGTGCTGTACGCGGCCCAGGCGGCCTACTCGGCCGACCACGCCAAGGCCGCCGAGAACATCGCCTTCTTCTACCTGCCGTTCGGTCTGCTGTTCGTGCTGCTGCGGGATGTGCGCTGGACGCGCGAGCTGCTGCTCGCCTGCCTTGGCCGTGGCGGTTGCGCTGGCGGTCCTGTTCGCGGGTGTCGGCTTCGTCGAGTACTCCGGAAGACGCTGTTCCTGAACCCCAAGGTGGTCGCCGCCAATCAATACGACAACTACTTCAGGGTCAACTCGGTCTTCTTTGACCCGAGCATCTACGGGCGCTTTCTGGCGCTGGTGATGATCATGGTCACGACGGTCGTGCTGTGGAGCCGCCGCCGGCGGGATGTGCTGCTCGGCGCAGCGGTGCTGGCATGGCTGATGGCCGGCCTGATAACGAGCTTCTCCGAGTCGAGCATCGCGGCGCTGCTGCTCGGGCTGGCGGTGCTGGCGGCGTTTCGCTGGGACGTGCGCGGAACCATCTACGTCGTGCTCGCACTGCTCGCGATCGCCGTCGTCATCCTGCTGGCAGCTCCGTCCAGCCTGCATTTCGGACTGAAGGGCTCGGGCGCCTCCGCCAACAACGCCACGAGCGGACGCACCAACCTGGTCTCCGGCGGCCTGGAACTGTTCGCCGATCGGCCGCTGCAGGGCTACGGCTCTGGATCGTTCGAAACCGAGTACGAGCGCCACGGCAGGGCGAGCGTCCAGAATGCCACCTCGGCGTCGCACACGATCCCGGTGACCGTCGCCGCCGAGCAGGGGATCGTCGGGCTGGCCCTCTACGCGGCGCTGTTGGTCGTGGCCTTCGTGGTGCTCTTCCGCGATGCCGCGCGAGCTCCACCGCGGATCGCGATCGCGGCCTGCTTCGCCGCCCTGATGCTGCACACGTGGACCTACGCCGACTTCCTCGAGGATCCCCTCACCTGGACGCTGCTCGCAGTCGGCGTCGCCTGCGCGCGCGCGCCGGGGTCGATCTGGGGGCGGGCGAGCGTGCGGGCCGCGGGCGGCAGCCTCGGGGCTGTCAGTAGCGTCTGAGTCGTGCGCGGCTACCTCAAGCGCCTGGTGACGACCGGGGCCGCCTACCAGTTCGGGGACATCATCGCCAAGGGCCTGGCACTGATCACCCTGCCGCTTTACACGCGCCACCTCAGCCCCACCGCCTACGGTGCCGCCGAATCCCTCCTCACCGCGGTGATCCTGTCGAGCATCGTGCTGCGCTTCGGGATCGGTGAGGCGTACATCCGCTTCTACTTCGACGATGAGGATCCCGCCCGGCGTGATCGCATCACCCGATCGGCGACCGCCGCAGTGGCGTGGACGACGACGCTCGCCGCGCTGCTGGTGGTGGCCTTTGCGAGCGAGGTCTCGCGCCTGCTGCTGGGAGCGGACGACCCCGAGCTGATCGACTGCGCCGCGCTCGGGCTGTGGGCCTTCACCAACCTCGAGATGGCCTACGCGCAGCTGCGCGTGGACGAGCAGACGCGCGCCTATGTGTACGCGTCGGGCGCCAACGTCGCGATGACCGTCACCTTCACGATCCTGCTCGTCGTGTTCGCAGGTCAGGGCGCGCGCGGACTGCTGCTGGGCAACTTCGGCGCGTCGGCGATCGTGGTGCTCGGCCTGTGGTGGGTGCTGCGAGCGCGCTTCTCGCTGCTCGCGAGGCTCGCCGATCTGCGGGCGATGCTGCACTTCGGCCTGCCGACGGTGCCGGCCGATGCAAGCGTCTACGCGCTGCAGGTGGCCGACCGCTTCTACCTGTTCCGCGTCTACTCCCACACCTCGGCCGGGCTCTACGCGGTCGCCATCAAGCTGGCCACGGTCGTGTTCGTGGTGGTGCGCGGGTTCCAGTACGCATGGCCGCCGCTGGCGTACTCGATCGAGAGCGACGAGGAGGCCGCGCGGCTGTACTCGCTCGTGACGACCTACTACGCGCTCGCGACCGGCGTAGTCGTCTGCGCCGTGGCGCTGCTCGGCCGATGGCTGGTCAGGCTGCTGGCGGCGCAGATGTTCTTCGGCGCCTACCGTGCGCTGCCGTGGCTCGCGCTGGGCTGGGCGCTGTACGGGCTGTACCTGGTGTTCATCGTGATCGCCGGTCGCGCGCGCGTGACCTCGCGCAACCTCCTCGCGGCCGTGGTCGGGCTGGTCGTCAACGTGGTGCTGCTGGTGCTGCTCGTCCCGCACAGCCGCGCCGGGCTGGGCATCGCCGGCGCGGGGCTTGCGCTGTGCGGCGCGTACGCGGTGATGCTCGTCGTGTCCTACCTGCTCACCCGCAGCCTCTTCAAGGTCGGCTTCGAATGGCGCCGGCTGGCGCAGCTGGCGGCGATCCTCGCCGGCGTGGCGGTCTCGCGGTGAGCTGCTGCTGCCGGCGAGCGGCGCCGCCGGCCTGGTGCTGCGCGTGTTGTGGCTCGCGCTGGTGCCGGCGCTGCTGGGGCTCACGCGATTCTTCCATCCCCACGAGCGCGCGCAGGCGAAGGCGCTGCTGGCCGACGGCCGCCGACGTGTCGTGGCCTTCAGGGCAGGGCACGGTGAAGTGGAGCAGTATGCCGAGGACCCGCTACGCGACCTCTAGCCGTGGTTCATCCCCCGCTGCGGTTCATCCCCCGCCGCGGTTGTACTCGGCGGCCGCCTCTCGCAGGCCCTGGCCGCGCGCGGGGCGCAGGGTGGCGGTGACGTGGCGCCAGTAGCGTCGGGCGGAGTGCCCTGGCAGCACGAGCGCTGCGAGCGCGCGCAGCGCGTAGGTCCACGCGGTCAGCCAGCGTACAAGGCGCGCGGCCGCGGCGGAGTGGTGCTTGCGCATGTACAGGTCGCGGTTGCGAGCCAGCTCTACGATCCGCCGCTCGGGGACTGCGTCGGTGGACAGCTGCTCGTGGTGGACGGCCACGCGCCTCGGGCACGTAGACGCTGCGCCAGCCGGCGTCGCGCAGGCGGCGCGCGAAGTCGACCTCGTCGGAGTAGACGAAGAAGTCAGGGTCCAGATAGCCGACCTCCTCGGCGGCCGCACGCCTCACGAGCAGCGCGGCCGACTGGCACCAGTCGACCTCGCGCGTGCGCCGTCCGCTGCTCTGGACGGTCAGCAGGCGATGCAGCATCAGAGCGCCCGCGACGGCGGTGGCCACCGTCGGGAAGCGCCACGCCGAGGCCTGCGCGGACACCGTCGGGGCGCACGAGCCTGGCGCCGGCGCACGCCGCCCCGGGGTGCTGCGCGAGGGCCTCGTGCAGGGCGCGAGTCGCCCCCGGTCGAAGCTCCGAGTCCTCGTTCAGCAGCAGCGCGAAGCGTCCGCGCGCGCGGCGCAGGAGCTCCGAGTCGTTGAGCGCCTTGCCGCGGCGTTCGGGCAGCGCGATCGTCTGATCGACGGCCGGGTGCTCGCGGGCCGCCTGCGCGGAGCCGTCGCGCGAGCCGTTGTCGAGCACGAGCACCTCGGTGGCGAACGGCACGCTCCCGCGCTCGCGCTCGATCGCGTCAAGTCCGCGCACGAGAAGCTCGCGCTGGGAGGTGTTCACGACGCAGTAGGACAGCTCGATCGAGTCCCCATCGTGGAGGGGGGCGGCGGGCGGCTCGGCGGCTGTCATGGACGTATTGTCTCCGCGGGCACACCTATTGTCCCTGCCGTGCGCGTCCACGTCGTCGACCCCTCGGCCTACACGCCGCCCTACGACCACGCGCTGTGCCGCGCGCTGGCGGCGGCGGGAGCCGAGGTCGAGCTGTACACGAGCCGCTTCGCCTACGGAGACGTGGCCCCTGCCGAGGGGTATCTGAGACGCGAGTTCTTCTACCGCATCACTCCGGGCAGGCGAGGATCGCGCCTGCGAATGCTGGGCAAGCTCGCCCAGCACGTGCCTGACATGCTCCGCTACCGTGCCGCCGCGCGCTCGGCCGACGTCGTGCACTTCCAGTGGCTCACCGTCCAGCATCTGGATCGGCACCTGCTGGGACACATGCGCTCGGCGGGCGGCGACCCGCCCCCGCTCGTGCTGACCGCCCACGACATCCTTCCGCGCGAGCCACGTCGCGGGCAGCGCGAGGCCCAGCGGCGGATGTACGAGCACTTCGACGCCATCGTCGTCCACTCCGCGCGACGGCCGCCGTCGCCTGACCGACGAGCTCGGCGTCGAGCCGGCCCGCGTGCACGTGATCCGCCACGGCGTGCTGCGCCCGTGGGAGTGGGGGCCGGGCGGCGGGGCCGAGTCGGGGTCCGCGCTGCCGGCCGAGCTGTCCGGAGCCCGGGGCCCGGTGGCGTTGATGTTCGGGCTGCTGCGCCCCTACAAGGGGCTCGACGTCCTGCTCGACGCGTGGGGGGAGGCGGCGCCCGGGGCGCCCGAGGGTGCAGAGCTGTGGGTAGTGGGCATGCCTCGCATGGACCTCGGCGCCCTGCGGGCCGCGGCGCCGGCCGGTGTGCGGTTCGTGTCTACGATTCGTGTCCGACGCCGAGGCGTTTGCGCTGATGCGCCGCGCGAGCCTCGTCGTGCTCCCCTACCGCGAGGCTCGACCAGTCCGGCGTCGCCTTCACCGCACTGGGAGCAGGTGCGCCGCTGCTGCTCAGCGACGTGGGCGGCTTTCCCGAGATCGCCGCGACCGGTGCAGCGCGCAGCGTGCCGGCGGGAGACCCCCGTGCCCTCGGCGAGGCGCTCGCTGAGCTGCTGGGGGACCCGGTGGCGCTCGCCGCGATGGCGGCGAGCGCACGCGCCGCAGCCGCCGGGGAGTACGCCTGGGATGGCATCGCCCGGCAGACGCTGTCGCTGTACGAGGCGCTCCAGGGCAAAGGGCGCTAGGCGATGAGGACCGCGCTCGAGATCGTCTTCTGGCTGTCGGTCGGCCTGATCGTGTGGACGCAGCTCGGCTACGCGGCGGCGCTGGCTGTGCTCGCGCGGGTGCTCTCGCGCAGCCGCGGCCCGGATGGTGGCGCGCTGCCTGCGCCTGTCGCGCCGCTCCCCCGCCTGTCGCTGATCGTGGCGGCGCACGACGAGGAGTCGGTGATCGCCGAGAAGGTCGCGAATGCGCTGAGCCTCGACTATCCGCGCGAGCGCCTGGAGGTGATCGTCGCGTGCGACGGCTGCTCTGACGCGACTGCGGCGCGCGCGCGTGAGGCGGGCGCCGATGTCGTGCTCGAGCTGGCGCGCGGTGGCAAGATCCGCGCTCAGGACGCCGCTGTCGAGCGGGCGCAGGGGGAGATCGTGGCGTTCTCCGATGCCAACGCGCAGTGGGCGCCCGACGCGGCACGGACGCTGGTCGGTGCGTTCGCCGATGCGCGCGTGGGCTACGCCTGCGGGCGGGTGCAGTTCGTGCCGGCGACGGGCGCTGCGGGCGCCCCCAACCAGGAGGGGGTCTACTGGCGCTATGAGCTGGCCGTGCGCGGGTGGGAGTCGCGGCTCTCCTCGATCACCGCTGGCAACGGCGCCATCTACGCGACCCGTCGCGACACCTACATCGTGGTCGATCCGATCATGGGCCACGACCTGTCGCTGCCCTTCAACATGGTCAAGCGCGGCCTGCGCGCGGTGTACGTGCCGAACGCGCGCGCCAGCGAGAAGATGGTCCCTTCGCTCGGGGGGGAGTTCGCCCGCAAGCGGCGCATGATGAGTCACACCTGGCCGATCCTGCTGCGGGGTGGAATGCTCTCTGTCCGCGGCTACCCGCCCGGCTATGCCGTGATGATCTTCTCCCACCGGCTGCTGCGCTACTGCACACCTGCGCTGCACGTGATCGCGCTCGCGAGCAACGTCTGCGCTGCTGGCAATCGGCGGCCGGCGCGCTCTACGTCGTGACCTTCGACCTGCAGATCGCCCTGCTGCTGGCGGCCGCGCTCGCGGGCATGCTGCGCTTGCGGGCGCTGCTGATCGCGCGCTACTACGTTCTCAGCACCGCCTCGATCGCCCGGGCCTGTGGGACTGGCTGCGCCACGGCACCGCTGCGTGGTGGGAGGCAGCCGAGGGGACCAGGTGATGGTTCGCCGCACGGTCGACATCCTCGTCTCCTCGGTCGTGCTGGTGCTTGCCGCGCCCGTGCTCGCGGTGGCGATGCTGGCGATCCGCCTGGAGTCTGCGGGGCCGGTCATCTACCGACAGCGCCGCTCCGGGCTCGACGGCGCGGTGTTCGACGTGCTGAAACTGCGCACGATGGTGCAGGGCGCCGAGCACAAAGGCGCCGGACTGGCGATCGACGCCAACGACCCCCGCATCACGCATGTGGGCACGTTCCTGCGCAGGACATCGCTGGATGAGCTCCCTAACCTGCTCAACGTGCTGCGCGGGGACATGACTCTGATCGGTCCGCGGCCCACCCTGCCGGCACAGGTCGATCAGTACACCCCTCGCCAGCGCGGGCGCCTGGCGATCAAGCCCGGCATCACCGGCTGGGCGCAGGTGAACGGCCGCGCCTCGCTGCCCTGGGATGAGCGGATCGAGCTCGACCTGTTCTACATCGAGCATCGCTCGCTGTCGATCGATCTGAAGATCCTGTGGCGCACGGTCGTGATCGTCCTCGGCGGCTCCGGCCTGTACAAGGGACAGGAGGGCGGCTGGAAGGGGGGAACATGAGCCGGCCGGCCGTGCTGCTTGACCGGCGCTGGCAAGCGCTACGACATCGTGTCCTGCTTCGCGCGCCTGACGACGACGGTCGCCGTCGACCCCTCTGCGCTCGCTCCGGCCCAGTACGCGGCGCAGGTGCGCGCTTCGGCGCCGCTGATCGATGACCCCGGCTACCTGCCCGCGCTCGAGCGCCTGTGCGAGGAGCACAGGGTGGGCGTCGTGCTGCCGCTGACCGATCTCGACATCGAGGTGCTCGCCAGCGCGCGCGCCGACGGGCGCCTGCCGGCGCTCGTGCCCTCGGCGGAGGTCGCGCGGGCGACCTACGACAAGTATGAGACCCACCTGCTGCTGCGGCCGGCATTCGCTGCCGTCTCGCCCCGACCGTGCGCGCCGAGGACGACCTCGACGCGATCGCCTACCCGGTCATGGTCAAGCCCCGCCGGGGCTCCGGCGCGCGCTCGATTCACCGCGCCGAGGATCCCTCGCAGGCGCGCTTCTTCACCGGCTACGTTGCCGAGCCGACGATGGTCCAGCGGGCGATGGGCGGTCCCGAGCTCTCGATCGACTGCCTCGGCGACCTCCACGGCCGGTGCCTGAACGCGATTCCGCGCACGATGCTCGAGTCGCGCGGAGGTGAGTCGATCAAGGGCCAGGTGATCCACGACGCCGAGCTCATCGAGCTGGGGCGACGAGACGATGGAGGCGCTGCGGATAGCGGGGCCGGCCACGATTCAGGTCTTTCGCGACCCGGAGATCGGGCTGGGGATCACCGATGTGAACGCGCGCTTCGGCGGCGCCTTCCCCGCGCCCGTCTATGCGGCGCTGTCCGGGCGCAGCTATCCGGAGCTGATCGTCCGCATGGCCGCCGGCGAGGCGATCGAGCCCCACGTGGGAGAGTTCCGCGCCGGCATGACGTTCACCCGCTACTACTGGCAGCTCGAGCTCGACCGGGACTTGAAGCCCACCGGGCGGGAGATCGTGCCCGAGGGTCCGCCCTCGCCGAGATGACCGGCGGTTCACCGGATCGAGCCGGACGGCGGCTGGGCTAGAATTAGGCGCCGTGGCCACGCTGCTTGCCGACTCTCCGCCGGCCGTCTCGGACGAGCGGCCACCTGCTTCAGAGCCCTCCGGCCCCGAGCCGGACTCTGGCGAGGCGACCCCGAAGCAGACGTGCGCCAAGTGCGGGTTGCCGATGGACCCAGAGCAGGGCTGGTGCCTGGAGTGTGGCGCCGCCGCTCCGGGCAGCCTCTCCACGCGCACGCCGGGGTGGCGCTCGACGGCGACCATTCTCGGCGCCACCGCGATCCTCCTGATAGGAGCGGCCACTGCGGCCTACGCGGCGTTGAACAACAAGGAAGCCCACCCGGCGACGGCGGTCGTCGTGCGGGCCCCCACCGCCACGGGCACCACTCCCACCACGGGCACCGCGCAGGCGCCGCCCCCTGCCACGACGCCGAGCACCGCGACGACGACCAGCGCCCCTCCGCCAAAATCCACCTACAAACCGCCGAAGATCCCGCTCGCCGCTGCCACGCCGAAACCGGCAGCCACCAGCGCTCCTGTCGCGAGCAGCCCCACCAAAAGCACTCCCACCGCCAGCACTCCGACGACGGTCCCGAGCAGCACGCCCGCACCGCCGCCGGCAATAGTGCTCGACACGAACGCGGTCAGCACCTACAACCCTGACAACTACCCGGCGAGCGACTTCGGCGAACCCAGCCTCACGATCGACGGCGAAACCTCGACCGCGTGGACGGCGCCCGTCTACCCCGACATCGCACCCAAGATGGCGGTGGGCCTGGTGGTGGATCTGCGGGCGCCACAGAAGCTGTCCTCGCTCGAGCTCATCTCCTCCACGCCCGGCATGACAGTGCAGGTGTTCGCCGCCAACGGAAGCGCCCCTCCCGCCACGATCAACGACCCCGCGTGGGTCAAGCTGACAAAGCCGACCGTGAACAAGAAGCGCCACCAGGCGATCAAGCTCGGAGACTCCACGAAGGGCTTTCGCTTCGTGGTGCTTTGGATCAGCCGGGCCCCCGCCTCCTCGGTGGGCACGCCGCAGGCGCCGGGGCGCGTGAGCGTCAACGAAATCGAACTGTTTCCCGCCAAGTAGCGAGGTTTCGCTGGCCCGCCGCGCAGGGCGGTGAGACGTTCTAGGCCGAACCGGCGCCGGAGCGTCGTGCGCGCTTGGAGCTGCCGGCGAGGGCTCTGGACCGGGGGCTCCAGACGTGATCCAGGAAGGAGGCGATCTCTCCCGTTAGTCGCTCGGGCCGCATGCGCAGCTCCACGAGTGAGTCGGCCACGATGAGGCGAGCGTTCGGCAGCTCGTCCGCCAGCATGCCGGCGTCCGAGAAGGGGTGCACGGGGTCGCGGCGGTGGCCGAGCACGAGCGTAGGCACCTGGAAGGTGCGCCGCTCGCTGCGGTGGGGCGCGATGCGCCCGAAGAACAGGCCCTGCAGCAGCGCGCCGCCTGGACCGGGATCCTGGCGCAGGAGGTCGAGCATGACGTTGCCGTAGTGGGAAAGCAGCCGGCGGGGAATCGCGCGCGCGCCCTGTGCCAGCAGCTTCATCACGGGCTCGCCGAAGGTGAGCGCCACCAGCGGCGGCGTGAAGAAGAGCGCGCTCCACAAGAGCGCGTTGTCGAGCACCGGCATCTCGATGACCATCCCGCGCAACCGCTCGGGCGCAACCGAGGCGAGCTCGAGTGCCGTGTTCGCGCCAAGGGAGGTGCCCATCACGACGGCCTGCTCCAGCTGCAGGTGGTCCATCAGCGCAATCACCTGCTGGGCGAAGATCGCCATCGAGTAGCGCCACATGTCCCGCGGGCGGTCCGATTGGCCGTGGCCGAGCAGGTCGACGGTGATGACCCTGTTGCCGCAAGCCGCCAGGTCTGCGGCCAGCGGCCGGTTCATCTCCTGGGAGAGCAGCAGGCCGTGGACGAGGATCACGGGGCGTGAGCTCGCCACCGCGCTTTTCGCCGTCCGTCCACGCCCGCCGGCCGGGGTGATCGCCGCAGGACCGCCGCCGTGGACGGTGTAGGCGATGCGCTGGCCCTCGAATTGGAAGGAGGACATGTAATGAGGGTACTGCCTGTTTACAAGCTTGTGTGAGTCCGCATCTTCTCCTGCGCGATAGCGTAAGGGGCCGACAGCGCCCAGCTAGACCCCACCTGGAGGACCGACATGGCCAAGCAGCCCCGCAACCTCGCTGGACAGACGGTCGCGATCACGGGCGGCGCACGCGGCATAGGCCGGGTGACCGCACAGGCACTCCTGCGCGAGGGCATGAGGGTGGCGATCGGTGACGTTGACCTGCCGGCAGCCCGGCAGACGGCGGGCGAGCTGGGCCCCAGCGCCGTCGCGCTGGCTCTCGACGTGACCGACCGTGCCTCGTTCTCGGCCTTCCTGCACGGCGTCGAAGAGCAGCTCGGACCGGCGGACGTGCTGGTGAACAACGCCGGCATCATGCCGATCGGCCCGTTCCTCGAGGAGGACGACGCCACCGCGCGGCGCATCCTGGACATCAACGTGCACGGTCCCATCCTCGGCATGAAGGTCTTCCTGCCCCGAATGATCGGCCGTGGATGGGGTCATGTCGTGAACATCGCCTCGCAGGCGGGCAAGTACGGCGTCCCGGGCGGCGCGACCTACTGCGCCAGCAAGGCCGCCGTCATCAACCTGAGCCGCTCCGTGCGCAAGGAACTACGCGGAACGGGGGTTGAGATCTCCGTGATCAGCCCGGTGGCGGTCAACACCGAACTCGCCCTCGGCTTGACGGAACCGCGCAATCGCCAGTTCAGGAAGATCGAGCCCCATCAGGTCGCCGAGGCGATCCTCGAGACCCTGCGCGTGCCACGCTTCGACGTGCACGTGCCCAAGCAGCTGTCGGTCACAGAGCGGGTCTCAGCGCTCCTGCCGATCGCGTTGCAGGACGGGCTGTCGCGCTTCAGCCGCGCCGATGAGGTGCTCTCCGGAGCCGACGCGGCTGCCCGCAACGGCTATGAGCTGCGCGCCGCCGGCTCGGCCCCCGTCCTCGAGGCCGGGGAGCAGGCGCCGCGAAGCGCGCAGACTGCGGGGGACTGAGGGCTGGAGCCGGGGACCGAGGGCTGGAGCCGGGGACCGAGGGCTGCGGCCGGGGACCGAGGGCTGCGGCCGGGCCCTGGCGACTGCGGCCCGCTGCTCCATCGGTTAGGCTCGCCGACGATGCACGCGGCGAGCCTACAGCTGGCGCCGATCCTGGCGGCCGAGAAGAGCAGGGTCCCCTTCTACGTAGCGGGCGGTGTGCTCGTCGTCTGGGCGATGATCGTCTCCATGGCAATCGGCATGCGCCGCCCCGACTTCCCGGGTGGACAGGACGGCGAGCGTGTCGTGATCGCCGTCAGCGTGGTGCTCGTGCTCGCAACCGCGGCCACCGCGGTCCTCACCGCGAGCACGCCGGCGAAGACGGGTTCCGCCGCCGCGAGCACGCCGCCGCAGAGCACGGCCGGGGGCGAATCGCCGTCCGCAGGCGCCACGACGCCAACCACGTCTGCGCCGAAGGCGACCACCGGTACGCCGCCACCGCCGTCCTCCCCCGCCGCAGGGGCCTCGAGCTCGCTGAGCCTCGCGGCCAATACGGCCGGTCAGCTCAGCTATGACACCCGTCAGCTGACCGCCGCAGCCGGGAAGGTGATGATCACGATGACGAACATGTCCTCGCTGGAACACAACGTGACCGTGGCGCAGGGGAGCACTGTGCTCGGCGCGACCCCGACCTTCGTGGGCGGAAGCAAGACGCTCACGCTCAACCTAAAGCCCGGTACCTACACCTTCTACTGCTCGGTCCCCGGTCATCGCCAGGCCGGCATGGAAGGCACGCTCACCGTCAATCCGGCCTAGCCGCCGACAAGCAGAGCGAGAAGGGAGTTTCCCGTGGACGTCCATGTCAGGCTCGATCGCACCCGCCGCGCCCTCAGCGTGCTCGAGCACCCGTTCTATCAACGTTGGAGCGCAGGTGAGCTGAGCGCACAGGAGCTCGACGTCTATGCCGGGGAGTACCGTCACGCCGCGGTCGCGCTAGCGAAGGCGTCCGCGATGGCTGCGGCGAGCGCGGGGGGCAGCGAGGGTCCGGGACTGTGGCGCCACGCCGAGGAGGAGGCGGCGCACGTGGCGCTGTGGGAGCAGTTCGCGCACGCGGCCTCGGCCCGGTCGTGTGGGACCGTTGAGGGGGCCAGCTCAGAGCACCTGAAGGGATCGCCGGCGGCGCCGGCGCTTGCGCAGACGCAGGAGTGCGTGCGCGCCTGGACGGCCGGCGGGGACCTCCTCGAGCACCTGGCGGTGCTGTACGCGATCGAGGCCGGCCAGCCCGAGATCTCGAGGACCAAGCTCGAAGGCCTGACGAGCCACTACGGTTACAGCGCACAAGGCCCGGAGGTCGAGTACTTCAGGCTGCACGAGCAGCGCGACCGCGAGCACGCACGCCACGCGCGCGAGCTGATCGAGCAGCTGATCGGCGAAGCGGCCGATCCGCAGGAGAAGTCCGAGCGCATGGTGCGGTGCGCGCGGGGCGCGTTGCGCGGCAACTGGCGGCTGCTCGACGGCGTCGAAGCCCACGCTCGCGCGGATGTGGGCGCGAGCGCCGTCGACGCGTAGCGGACTCTCAGGCGACTGCCGAGGCGGTGCGCGAGCAGAGCCGCCATGCGAACAGCACGGCGGCCACCGAGGTCGCCAGGTTGAGGCTGGAGACCCCGGGTCGCATGGGAATGCTCAGGAGCGCGTCGGCCCGCGCGAGGAGCTCGGGGCTGAGGCCCTGGCGCTCCGTGCCGAAGGCGAGCACGGCGCGCGGGGGCAGCTCGAATGGGTCCAGCGGCTCGCCGGTCGGGATCGATGGCGAGCAGCGGACGGTCGAGGTGATCGAGGTCCTGCGCAGGCGTCCACGCGGGCGACCGGCACCGCGTAGTGCAGCCCGGCGGCGCCCCGCAGCGCGTCAGGGTGCCATGGGTCGTGGCTGCCGGTGGTGAGCACCCCCGCGACGTCGGCGGCCGCGGCGACCCGCACGCAGGCCCCCATGTTGCCGAGGTCGCGCGGGTCCTCGAGCAGGACAACCGGAGCTGGCGCGACGTTCCGCGAGCACGGCCGCGACCTCGACGCGGGGGCGCTCGGCCAGGCTCATCACGCCGGTCCTCGGCGCCAGCGGAGCGAGCTGGTCGAAGACGGAGGGCTCCACCTCGCGGACGAGCGCGTGCAGGCGCGCGCCGACATCGGGCGCGAGCAGCGCCGCGAGGCGGTCGAGCTCGGCAGGGTCGGGTGAGACGGCTTCGAGCACGTTCGCGCCGAAGCGCAGCGCATGCTTGAGGGGATGCAGGCCTTCGAGCACCGCGAGCGAGGGATCGCGCCGCGCGCGGCCGAAGCGCGGGATCAGTGATCCATCTTGCACTCAGGCGATAATGGCAGGTCCGGATGAGGCTGGAGGGCATTCACCACATCACCGCGATCACGGCCGACGCGGTCGGGAACGTCGAGTTCTACGCCGGCGTGCTCGGCCTGAGGATGGTCAAGAAGACCGTCAACCAGGACGATCCCACGGTCTACCACCTGTTCTACGGCGACGAGCACGGCTCGCCGGGCGCCGATCTGACTTTCTTCGAGTATCCGGGCGCGGCGCGCGGGCGCGCGGGCGCCGGCATGGTGCATCGGATCGTCTGGCGGGTCTCATCCCGGCAGGCGCTGGAGTTCTGGATGCAGCGACTGGGCGAGCGCGACATCGCCGTGCAGCCTACGGAGGGCGGCCTGCTGTTCGCAGATCCGGAGGGCCTCGAGCACGAGTTGGTGCAGGTGGCGAGCGGGGAGGAGCCGCTGATGGCCCGCGCGCCCGATATACCGCCCGAGCACGCCCTGCAGGGCTTCGACGGCGTGCGCGCCTACGCGAGCGATCCGGCGCGCAGCGAGCACTGCTGGCGGAGACGCTCGGATTCGCCAACGAGGGTGCCGGTCGCTGGGAGGTGCGGGGTGAGCGGCGCAGCGGCTTCTACGCCTACGACGCCGCTGCGGCGGACGCGTACCCGAGGCCCGGCGCCGGCACCGTCCACCACGTGGCTTTTGCGGCGCAGCCCCAGGATGAGGAGGCCTGGCGCGAGCGTGTGCAGGCGGCGGGCGCCCATCCGACGCCGGTGATCGATCGCTTCTATTTCCGCTCGGTCTACTTCCGTGAGCCCAGCGGCGTGCTGTTCGAGATCGCGACCATCGGCCCCGGATTCGCGGTCGACGAGGATGCTGCACACCTGGGGGAGCGGCTGTCGTTGCCGCCACGGTTCGAGGCCCTGCGCGCGCGGCTCGAGGACACGCTCACGCCGCTGCCCGACCCGCGCGGGCAGTATCGATAGGAGCTGCGCCGGAGATCAGACGACCTCGACGAGGCGGCCGCTGTCGACCTCGTAGACGAACCCGCGCAGCGAGTCCGTGCGCAGGAGGAAGGGGCTCGCCCTGATACGCGCGATCGAGCGGCGGACGTTCTCCTGCAGATCGGAGAAGATCACCGCAGGCCACTGCGGCTCGGTGCCGGTCTCCGCCAGCAGCGACTCTCTGAAGGCCTCTTCGGAGAAGGTCAGCATCCCGCAGTCGGTGTGGTGGATGAGGATGATCTCCTCGGTCCCGAGCAGGCGTTGAGAGATCGCCAGCGAGCGGATCGCGTCGTCTGTGGCGGCGCCCCCTGCGTTGCGGATGACGTGCGCGTCGCCTGCCTTGAGCCCGAGGGCGGCGAAGACATCAAGGCGCGCATCCATGCAGGCGAGCACGGCGATCCTCGTGGCCGGGGAGCGCGGAAGGTCGCTCCTCGGCCGCGCGGCGGCCCACGTTGCGTTGTTGGCCAGCAGCTCATCGGTGGCGCTCATGCGCAAAAACTAGTGAGTGCGATCAGGAGTGCCGGCAGGCCGGCCGCGCAGGCCGTGCCGCGCAGGCCGTGCCGCGTCCGCCTCCTCGCACCCGCGTCGGAGCTTCCGCCTTCTCGCACCCGCCTCGGAGCGTCCGCCTTCTCGCACCCGCCGTGCCACGGGGAATCGTCACAAAACCTTTACTGCGACTGAGGCTGGCTCTTAGCTGGCCTTCATCCACAGGGGGATACTCGTAGATGCGACTTCCGAGTCGCAACGCACAAGGCCTCCTCCTAAGTGCTCCGTGTCGTAAGTTCCTTCGGGGTCAGGCGGCCAGGGTGAGTTGGGTTGTCTGGTGCTCCGCGAGTCGGTCGAGCCAGTCGTTGAGATCGTTGCGGGTGAACTTCCAGCCGAATGGTTCGGCGATCTCGTTGTAGAGGTGCTCGAACTCGTTGAGGCGTCGTGCGACGGTTGCGAGCGAGTGGAAGTCGTTGGGGGTGAGGACCTTGCGCTGGACGATCGAGAAGTAGATCTCGATCTGGTTCAGCCAGGAGGCGTGGATCGGGGTGTGAACGAGGATCAGGTTCGGCCAGCGGTGCTGGAGGCGGTCGATCGACGCTTGCCCGCGGTGAGAGGAGCCGTTATCGACGATCCAGAACACGCGCGGGGCGGAGGCGTAGGGCTCCCTGGTCATCACCTGCCAGACCAGTCGGTCAAACGGTTCGATCCCGCCCTTGGGTTCTGAGCGGCCGAACACGCGGCCGCGGCGCACGTCCCAAGCGGCCAGATATGTCAGCGCCCCGCCGCGATCGTAGGTGTGCTCGACGCGCTGGCCACGCCCAACCCCGGGAGCTGGCGGGAGCGTCTGGTGAATCCGCTGCCGGGCTTGGATCGAGGGCTTCTCATCGGCCGAGATGATGCAGTCGCCGGGATGCAGCAGCTTGCCCTCCCAGCGACCCTCGTACAGGTCAAGGATTCTGCCGGCCTTGTGAGCGAAATCGGGATCGGCCGGGAAGATCCAGGAGCGGTACTGCCACGGGCGGATCGCGTCTTCGCGCAGCCAGCGCACGATCGTCGACTGCGACGCATCACAGACTCCGCGCTCCACAACGAGGCGGTGAACGTCAGCCGTTGAGCGGCGCGAGAGCGGAGCGCCCTCGCTCGGCGGCTCGCACGCGACCGCCTTGACCTCGGCGATCTGCTGAGGGGGGAAAGCGGCGCGGGCGACCCGACCGCGCTTCATCCGCCAGACCCTCAAGGCGATGCTCATGAAAGCGTCGTCGCCAGCGGCCGACAGCCTTCGTGCTCATCCCCAGCCGCTCACCGATCTCAGCATTTGAACGACCCTCTGCGGCAAGCAGCACCAGCTTCGCGCGCAACACCTCACGGTGCGGCCGCGTGTAGCACGCGGCGCGATGCACGAGCTCCGTGCGCTCCGTCTGCTCCAACACGATCTCCTGAGCACTCGGACCCGGCATCGCGCACCAGATTCGCCGCCCCTGTTATGACTCCTTCAAACCCAGACGGGATTTACGACCGAAAGCACTAAGTGCACCCGTCCGGTCCGCTGCCCCCGCGGGCCGGACCTCTTAACGCCCGGATCGGCACCGGGGGATCAGGGCGCGGTCTGATAGCTTGGGCCTCCGGACGAGCCGATCGGGGATTGATGATGAAGGTGGATGCGAACGGCTATGCCGCGACGGTCGATGATGCCGGGGCCGCGGCGCTGGAGGCGGAGCGCAGCGGCTACGACGGCTGGTGGTCGGTCGAGACCCAGGTCGACCCCTTTGTCGCCTGTGCGGTGGCGGCCGAGCGGACCGAGCAGATCGAGATCGGGACCGCGATCGCAGTCGCATTCGCGCGCAACCCGATGACCGTCGCCATGCAGGCAAACGACCTGCAGAGGCTCTCCGAGGGGCGCTTCGTTCTCGGGCTCGGCTCCCAGATCAAGCCGCACATCACCAAGCGCTACTCGATGCCGTGGTCCAGGCCGGCCGCGCGCATGCGCGAGTTCGTGATGGCGATTCGTGCGATCTGGGATACGTGGGGGAGCGGCGCCCCACTCGATTTCCGTGGCGAGTTCTATACGCACACCCTGATGTCGCCGTTCTTCAACCCGGGTCCCAATCCGCACGGCCCGCCAAAGATCATGCTCGCGGGCGTCGGGCCGCTGATGACCGAAGCGGCCGGTGAGGTCGCGGACGGGCTGCTTTGCCACGGATTCTCCACTGAGCGCTACGTGCGAGAGGTCACGGTTCCCGCTCTCGAGCGCGGGCGGGCGAAGATCGGACGCGGCCTCGAGGAGTTCGACATCAGCGCCCCGGGCTTCGTCGTCGCACGCGACTCCGAGGAGGAGATCGCCGAGGGCGCGCAGCTGGTCAAGCAGCAGATTGCCTTCTACGGCTCGACGCCGGCCTACCGTCCCGTGCTCGAGCTGCACGGCTGGGGCGAGCTGCAGGACGAGCTGAACGCGATGACCAAGCGCGGCGAGTGGGAGAGGATCGCCGACCTGATCGATGACGAGATTCTGCGCACGTTCGCCGTCATCGGCACGCCCGAGCAGGCGCTCGCCGAGGTCCAGCGCCGTTACGGCGATATCGCCACGCGCATCGCGCTCAGTCTTCCGCCGGACCACGACCACGAGCGCTGGACGGCGCTGTTCGACTCGCTGCGTGTCGGCGCGCCGATGTGAGCTCCTTCGCGGCCGAAGCGTGCGTCATCGGTGCCG
Source organism: uncultured Solirubrobacteraceae bacterium (assembly GCA_963767655.1). Lineage (GTDB taxonomy): Bacteria > Actinomycetota > Thermoleophilia > Solirubrobacterales > Solirubrobacteraceae > Palsa-744. Next base: position 524,588 of record CAVYET010000006.1, read on the forward strand.
GGCCCTCGGGGCTGGCGGCCGCCAAGGCGCTGGTCGACCGCGGTATCAGCTTCGAATGGTTCGAGAAGGGCTCGATGGTCGGCGGCCTGTGGCGTATCGACAACGACAACGGCGGGGCGGCGGCGTACGAGACGCTGCACCTGAACAGCTCGCGTCCACTCACGCAGTATCCGTCCTACCCGATGCCCGGCGACTGGCCGGACTACCCCTCGCACGAGTTGATGGCGCGGTACTTCCAGGACTTCGCTGAGCACTTCGGGCTGAGCGGGCGCGTTCAGTTCAACACGCCCGTCACGCACGTCGAGCCCATCACCGGCCCCGGCGCGCCGGGTTCGGCCGGCTGGAGCGTGACCACCCGGCTGGGCGCGCGCTCCTATCGCTGCGTCCTCGTCGCGAACGGCCATCACAGCGTGCCCAAGATCCCGGACTTCCCGGGCGAGTTCACCGGTAGCTGCTTCCACTCCCACGAGTACCTCGAGCCCGAGGTGTTCACGAACAGGGATGTGCTCGTCATCGGCGTCGGCAACTCAGGAATGGACATCGCTTGCGATGCGGCCAAGCTCGCCCGCCGCGTCTTGCTCGCGACCCGCCACGGGGTGCATGTGCTGCCCAAGTACGCATTCGGCCGGCCGATCGACCAGTTCGGTTCGCAGCTCAACGCGTATATCCCGTTCCGCCTCGAACGGGCGGCGTACGAGCTGATCCTGCGTGTCGCCGTCGGTCGACCCGAGGACCGCGGGCTGCCAAAGCCCGACCACCGGCTCCTGTCCGCCCATCCGACGGTGTCCGCCGAGCTCTATGACCGTGTGGGGCACGGGGACATCACAATGAAGCCGAACGTCGAGCGGCTGGAAGGCGAGGAGGTGGGCTTTGCCGACGGCACGCACGAGCACGTCGACACGCTCGTCTACGCGACCGGTTACCACGTCTCGCTTCCATTTCTCGACAGCGACCTCTACGACCCCGCCGGCAACGCGATGCCTCTCTACCAGCGGGTGCTGAGGCCCGACCGGCCCGGGTTGTTCTTCATCGGCTTCGTACAGACGGTGGGATCGAACATCCCGCTCATGGAGCTGCAGTCCGAATGGGTCGCCGATCTGATCACCGGCGCGGCGCAGCTGCCGTCCGAGCGAGAGATGGAGGCGTGGATCGCCGCCGATCAGGCCGCCATGGCCAGGCGCTACGTCCGCTCGGAGCGCCACACGATGCAGGTGGACTTCTGGCGCTACGCGCGAGCGCTCAGGCGCTGCCGCGCCGTCGGCGCACGGCGGGCGGGCGGCGTTCGAGGGCGCCTGCCGGTGGCCCTTGCCGGCCTGCGCCGCAGGCATCGGCGCGCCGTGCTCGGGGACTCGGCATGAGCGTGCCCGTCGGCGTGGACGTCGAGGAGCCGGAGAACCGCAACGGCGCCTACTCGGGTTCGGTCAAGCGCGTGGCCTCCGCCGTCGGGGAGGGCTCGATGGCCGTACGGCTGGTTCATCAACGGCTCGCAGCCGGCTGAGGGCGATCAGCCCGAGCCGGCCTGCGCAAGAAGCTCTCGTTGAGCTCTGGCTCGCTTGAGCCCGCGCCGCGCCAGGAAGCCGTTGGCCAGCAGCAGGAGAGTCTTGTTGGCCGGCGCGCGAAAGCCCTTCTCGGTGTGTGGTGCGTAGATTCCCTCCTGCAGCCAGCCCGTGCATGCGGGTCTCCAGCCCGATCAGCTTCGGCTCGTATCGGTGGGCCATCAGGCCGGCGCGGCGCCAGCCGCCCGGGAGGGCCCCCTCGAGCGAGATGCCCTCCGGGCCGCCGGCGCCCACCGTTGACCGCGACGATCGCCGGCAGGCCGTCGCCCCCACGGTAAGCGAGGAGGACGTGGGGAAGCGCCCGCAGCCGGCGAGCCGCGCGCACGACGTCGATTCGCGGCCCGACGCCGCCCGAGGGGGCGGCCTGGTTCGGTGGCGCTGCAGCCGGGATCGGGCTCCCGACCACGGTCGCCTCACCCGCGCATCGGCTGTCCGGCCAGGAGACGACGCGCTCGACCTGCACGGTGACCAGGACCCGGTCGGCGTAGTAGGCGCTCAGCCAGCGATCCCAGAACAGGCCGGTCTGCGGCGGACCCATGAACCGAGCCGCCGCCGGTCGCAGCGCTTCCAGCGTCGCCCGGTCGGGGTCGGCGTCGTAACTCGCCTTGCCCTGCACGAGCACGAAGCGCGGCTCGTGGGCAAAGCCATGCTCGCGGGCGTGATAGGCGAGCGCCACGTTCGGGTTCTGGTCGATCCGCTCGAGCTTCTGGCCGAACCCGAGCGAGGTCGTGAAGCCGACGGTGCCGGCAGCTCGGTCGCGCAGGCCGACCGGCGCCACCGGCGTCACGACGGCGCCTTCCGCCGGGGTCAGATATGCGAGCGCAGCTGTGAGGTCGCCAGCGATTATCGCGTCGTCGGCATCGGACCAGTCAGGCATCGCAACGGACGCCCATGCTCTGTGTTTGCAGCAGCCGACGGGGCGGCACGTTCGTACGCGCGATGACCCGCTCGAGCTGATTCTCCCCCGCAGCGTCCAAGCGCACGCGGCGATCCTAACATCGCCCGGCCGGCCACGGGCGTGCGAGCGCGGGCGAGGCTCATACTTTAGGCCCTCACCGGGCGGCGCGGCGTACGGCGGACGCGGGAGGGCGGCTGCGGGTGCCTGAGTCGCTCCGATGCGCCTACCGGCAGGTGGCGCGCCAGGTAGTCGCCGACGTCCTGTGCCGCCAGCGGATGGCACAGGAGATAGCCCTGCACATACTCGCAACCGAGCTGGCGCAGCAGTTTGAACTGCTCTTGAGACTCGACGCCCTCGGCCACCGTGACGAGCTCCAGAGCCTGGCACATGTCGACGATCGCCCTGATTATCGCCGCATCGTCCCGATCGTCGGACAGGCCGTCGACGAAGGAGCGATCCACCTTGACGCCGTCCAGGGGAAAGCTTCGCAGGTAGCTCAGCGAGGAGTATCCGGTGCCGAAGTCGTCGAGCAGCAGCCGCAGCCCGTGCTCGTGGAGGCCGTTGAGCACCGTCCGCGAACCCCGCTCGTCGATGAGGACGCTCTCCGTCACCTCGAGCCCGAGCGTTCCCGGAAGCAGACCGCTGCGGGTCGCGATGTCCGCAACCTCGCGCGGAAAGACCGGGTCGGTTATCTGTAGGCCCGAGACGTTGACGAACAGCCTCAGGGGAACTTCAAAGCGCCGCTGCCAGCCCGCGGTCTGTTCGCAGGCTCGCTCGAGCACATACCTTCCGAGCGAGGCTATGAGCCCGGTCTCCTCGGCGATGGGGATGAAGTCCAGCGGTGGGACGAGCCCCTGGCGGGGATGCTGCCAGCGAACGAGCGCCTCGACGGCCACGGGTCGTCCGCTGGCGACGTCGATGATCGGCTGGTAGTGCACGCACAGCTCCTCGTCATCGATCGCGCGGCGCAACTCGGTCTCGGTGCGAAGGCGCGAGAGAACCTGAGCGCGCATCGCCGCGTCGAACAGTTCATAGGAGCCGGGCCCTCGATGCTTGGCGCGGTTTATGGCCGCGTCTGCATCGCGCAGCATGGAGGCCGAGGTGTCCTCGGCATGCTCGGCGACGGCGATGCCGACGCTGACTGTGAATACGCGCTTCCCGCCGCCGATAGCCAGCGGTTGGGCAAATGCCGCGCCGATATGTTTGGCCAGCTCGACGACACCGTGCACGTCACCGTGGCTCTCGCAGATCACGGCGAACTCGTCGGCGCTCATGCGGGCGGCTGTATCGTTCACCCGAAGGGTCTCGCGCAGGCGCGCCGCGAGCACGACCAGAACCTCGTCGCCAGCCCCGTGCCCGAGTGAGTCGTTGACGATCTTGAAGCGGTCGAGGTTCAGCAACAGGAGCGCGACGGTGGTGCCGTCGCGTCGGCGCCGCGCAAGCGCGCGATCGAGACGGTCGAGCGCGAGGGTGCGGTTGGGAAGACCGGTCAAGGGGTCGTGCAGGGCGGCGTGTCGCGCTGCCTGCTCTTTGCGGTTGCGCTCCACCGCCGCGGACAGCACGTTGGCGACAGCGACGAGGAAGGGCACGTCATCGCAGCTGAAGCGCCTGGCCTGGCCCGTGTGCGCGCTCAGCACGCCAAAGGGACGCTCGTGTCCCTCGATGATCGCGCTCATGCCGCTCAGCATGCCGAGGCTGCGTAGGGGGGCGGCGTTGAACCGGGTCTCGGTTCGCAGGTCCTCGCTGACCACCGGCTCGTGCGTGTGCAGCGCGTAGCCAGCCTGAGTTCCCTTGCCCGCCGGCAGCACCCGCGAGGGGTTGGGGTCATCGCCGGCGGAGACGATAACGTCGAGCGCCTGCTCGTCCTCGCGTAGCCTGGACACGCCGCACAGCTGCAAACCGAGCGTGTCTATCACCGTCACGACGACCTCGTCGAAGAGCGTCCTCAGCTCGTGCTCGCGCAGCGCGACCTGGCCGAGACGGGCGAGCGCCTTGTGTTCCCGAGCGTGCTGGGCGAGCGCCTGCTCAGTCGTCTCGTGCGCGCTCAAGGTGGGCCTTGCTGGGGGGTGTGGTCGCTGAGGGGGAGTGCATCGGTCGTGGTAGTCGTAATCTCGTGTCGCGAGCGAACGCACCCGATTCATCGGTTGGGGCACGGGGAAACTGAAATCCACCCTTGGCGGGGTAGACGCGCCCGAGCATCGTGCGCGTTCCCCGCCGAGGCTAATGCTGCACGCGCGCTGGTTTCTGGCCCATCTCGCGGGCTAGCTCGACCGGAGATTGCGGCGAGCGCCGGTGGTCCTGCTTGTACAGCGGCAGTCGATGTGCCACAGCGAGCGCCACGACTGCCGCGCTTGCGGCCAGGGTGAACGCGACCGTCACGGCGCTCGAGAGCGGCCAGCCGCGATCGGCGCCCACGACTAGTGCCGCTCCGCCGACGCCGGCGCCGAGCGCGGTGCCGAGAACGTCAGCGAGGGTCAGGGAAGCCGATGCCCAGCCTTCCCGTCCAGGTGAGGCCGAGCGCAGCATCATCAGCGAGGTCGGAGCGTAGGCGAGTCCCATGCCCAGGCCGGCGACGGTCCAGGCAGCTGCCGCCTCTGCGACGGTGACACTGGGGCGCAGCGAGAGCACCATCCCCGCGATTCCGATCAGGACCAGCGTGACGCCGGCGTTTACCAGCACGCGCCCATCCCACCTGCTGCCGAGGCGGACCTGCAGCCAGGCGCCGGCCGCCCACGCGAGGGTGGAGCCGGTGATTGCGAGGCTGGCCACCGCCGTGCTGTGATGCAGCACGGTCGTAATCGTGAGCGTGACGAAGGCATCGCCGCTGAAGAAGGCGAACGTCAGAAGACCTCGGCTGAGAATGACTGCCGGTAGCCCGGCCTGGGCCTTGAGAGTGCCAGTGGGCAACAGGCGGCGCAGAGCCGGTAGGCCGGCGGCGAGCCCACCGACCAGTAGTCCGACAGCGGCCGCTGTGCTGCCGGCGCTGAGGCCGGCGAGGAACAGGCCGCTCCCCGCCGCGGTCAGGATGGCATCGAGAAGCCGGTGCTCGCCGGCCGGCCGGGCGGCAGGCCGACCGAGGCGAACGAGCGCGGGCAGGGCGAGGAGCCCGGCGACGGCAACGAGCGGGATCAGGCCGATGAAGACCCAGCGCCAGCCGAGCAGGTCGCTGACCACGACGCTCAGCACCGGCCCGAGCACTCCCGGTAGCACCCAGGCGGCCGACAGCGCGGCCAGCATCCGGGCTCGCAGGCCCGCGGGCAGGCCGCGGCCGATGGCAACGTAGGAGACCGCCGGCACCGCGCCGGAGCCCAGGCCCTGCGTGGTGCGTCCGGCGACCAGCACGGCCATCGAGGGAGCGAGACCGGCCACCGCCAGGCCCGATGCGAACAACGCGATGCCCGCGAGAAAGGGTCGGGCCGGACGGGCGCGGTCGGCGGCGCGGTCGGCGGCGCGGCCTGCGGCGACCGTGCCGACGAGGCTGCCGAGCATGAAGGCGCTGAACACCCATCCGTACAGGTGTAGACCACCGAGATCGTGTGCGACGCGCGGCATGATCGTTATCACCGCAAGCGCCTCGGCGGCGATGAACGTGGTGCACAGGATCAGGCCGATGGCAAGTCCCCGCCACTGCGGCGCCCACAGCCCTATGGGTGAGCCGCTCCGGCGAGAGTGGCGGCTGGCGGTCACAGCTCCAGCAATAAGGGCGGTTCGGCACCTCGCTCCACGAGCGTTGGCGATCGAGTGTCGCGTCTGGCGCGTGGCCGAGGTCGCCGCTCGCGCGTGGCCGAGGTCGCCCCTCGCACGTGGGCGACGTCGCCTCTCGGCCGGAGGCGTCGCAGCGTCCGCCCGATGCGGCCGCCCGCACGCGGATGTCGCGTCGGTTGCTACGCTGTCGCGCAGCAGCGTGAGAAGGCGGGTCTCACGAGTCGAAGGCGCCGCCGAGGCGCATCCGAAGGCTCTCGAGGGTGCGTCGCAGCAGGCGCGAAACCTGCATCTGGGAGATCCCCAGTCGCTCGCCGATTTGGCTCTGGCTCATGCCGGCGACGAAGCGCATATGGAGTATCCGCTGCTCGTATTCGGACAGAGCACCAACGGCACCGTCGAGCAGGATTCTTCGCTCGACCAACTCATAGCCGGCGTCCTCGTCGCCCATCTCGCTGCCGAGTGTTGTGCCGTCCTCCTCATCCTCACCCCGAGTTGGAGCGTCGAGCGAGGTCGTGGCGTACGCTTTGCTCGCACGCAGGCCATCGAGGATGTCCTCCTCGGCGAGCTCGAGATATACGGCGATCTCGCGCACCGTCGGTGAGCGCCCGTGGCGAGCCGACAATTGCTCGATCGCCGCTTGGACCGAGAGCGCACGCTCCTGGGCGGAGCGCGTGACGTGCAGCGCCCACGCGGCGTCGCGGAAATGACGCCTCAGCTCGCCGAGTATCGTCGGTATGGCAAACGCCTGAAAAGTCGTGCCGCGTGACGGATCGAAGCGGTCGATCGCCTTCAGCAGAGCGACGCTCGCGACCTGCACGAGATCCTCACTCGACAGCGAGGAGTGCGAGTAACGTCGCGCGAGCTTGCGCGCGAGTGGCAAGAAGCGCAGGGTCAACCTCTCCCGAGCAACCCTGTCTCCATGCCGGCTGCGGCGAAACAAGAGCTCGGTCTCGGGCGCCCGCGCCTCGAGCCTGCGCTGCGGAGCGGAGGGTACGGTGCCTGCCGGGATCATGGCGAACTCCCTTCTCTCTCTCGGGGCGCCGTCCCTCACGGCGCGCCGCACACCGGATTGCGTCACGCTAGCACAGACAGACCGGCCTGTCTACTGCTACACTGCGCACGTGGCCGAGGCGACCGTTGCAGGGCCAGGCGCGCGCGACCGTATCCTCGAGAGCGCCTATGAGCTGTTCTCCCGCCGCGGCGTACGCGCCGTGGGCGTCGACGAGGTGATCTCCTCGGCCGGGGTTGCGAAGGCGAGCCTTTACAAGCATTTCTCCTCCAAGGACGAGCTCGTGCTGGCCTTCCTTGAGCTGCGCGAACAGCGCTGGACGCGAGACTTCGTAGTAGCCGAGGCGGAGCGCCGCGGGGCCACGCCCGAGGAGCGCCTGCTGGCGATCTTCGATGTCTTCGACGAGTGGTTTCACCGCCAGGACTTCGAGGCGTGCGCGTTCATCAATGTCCTGCTGGAGATGGGCGCAGGCCATCCGGCCGGCAGCGCGAGCATTCTCTATCTGGAGCGGATTCGCGGGTTCGTGAGGCGCTTTGCCGATGAGGCGGGATTGCGCGATACAGCCTCCTTCGCGCAGTCCTGGCACATCCTCATGAAGGGCTCGATCGTGTCAGCGGCCGAGGGCGACATCGACGCGGCACGCCGGGGAAAGGCAATGGCGCGGCTGCTCATCGAGGCCTACCGCTAGGCGAATCCCCTCGGACGACCAACCATCAGCTCGGCTCGAGCTCTCCGACGGCGCGTGCATCGCTCCCGGCGTTGAGGAAATGCGCGAGGGCCACGATATTCGCCTGCAGCTGACTGCGCATGCGCCGTCCGAACAGCGAGTAGAGCATCCGCTGCCCGCGTCCACCGGCGAGAGCGATGCGCCAGATCACGCGCGTCAGCCCGCGCTCCAGCGGCTCGAGCTCGATCGTCCAGAGGACTTCGCCGATCGGGGTGCGCTCGGTAAAGGAGTAGTAACGCTGGGGTTGCCAGTCGACAATCTCCTGGGTGAAGGTCGTCTTGCCGTGCACGCAGTGCGTCTTTGTTCCAAGGCCGGGCTCGCCGTCCGGCTCGATACTCGTGGCGCCGACTCGCCAGCAAAGCTGCTCGGCGGCATCGGTGAGCGCGTGCCAGGTTCTTGGCACGGACGCGCGCACCTCCTCTGAGAGCAGGACCTCGGCATCACCGTCTGCGAGCTTGACCGCCGTTTCCGCGTGTCCGCTCTTCTGCAGGTCGATCACGACCCCCTGGATCTCCCCTATGTCTCCGTAGCGCTCGGAGTGCTCGCGCAGTCCCGCCGTGTCGAGGGACAGGGCGGTGAGGCAGGCGTCGCTGAGCAGAGCGTAGGCGTGCATTCCATCGCGCTCGGATACCGAGTTCTTCAGCATCCGATGGACCACGATCACGTCAGGGCCGACGAGCTCATTTCCGCCCGCGACCTCATGCTCGACGAATGACCCGTGATGCGCGACGAACTTCAGCTCGAGCTCTGGGATCCGCCGGCAGGCGTCGCAGCCGCAGGTCGTGTTCAGCGCGATCGTGCGCTGCCTGCGGACGAACTCCGAGTAGCAGTCGTACAGGTCGTCGAGCAGCTCGGCGTTCCTACCAAAGCAGAACACGGCGTCGCCCTCGAGCTTGGCAATCTTCAGCGAACGCCCCAGGCTGGTGGCCACCACGCCGATCAGGTCGGCGAGGATGTCGTGTGAGTGCTCGAGCTCCACGCTGCTGAGATAGCGCGTGTAGCCGCCGATGTCGGCGATGAGGAGCGTGCCTTGCTCGACGACGCTCATGCCCGGCGCTGCCGTCGGCGCGGAATTGTTGCCCTTGGGTGAATCATCGGGCCGGTCGGGAAGGAACCGCGAGGAGCTGAGTCATTGGGGGAGTAGCGCTTTTCATGACCACTCCCCCGAGAGAAAGGTACAGCATGCACAGCTTCACGCAGGATCCCTCCGTGCCCGCAACGAATGGAGCGGACGCGACGCCGTCGGACCCCCCCGCGACGAGCGGTCTCTCGCGCAGGTCGTTCTTGGCAGGCGGCATGGCCGTCGGTGCCGGCGCGGCCTTTGGGCCGCTTGCGGCTGCGACGACGGCTCTGGCCGATGGGCCCAGGTTCGGCCTCACCGCGGGCGACGCCGCGATCCTTCGGTTCCTCGCCGCCGCCGAGATCCTCGAGGCCGATCTCTGGCAGCAGTACAACGAGCTGGGAGGCATTCAGGACAGCGAGGTGCCCGGCGGCAGTGGCAGCCCACCGTACGTTGCCGCGCTGGAAAAGCTCGACGAAGACATGTCCCAGTACATCCACGACAACACCGAGGACGAGATCTCTCACTTCAGGTTCATCAACGCCTATCTCGAATCGAGAGGCGCCGATCCCGTCAACCTGGATCGCTTCCGCAAGCTGCCGAGCAGCAAAGCCCATGGTGCGCAGCAGATCGGCCGGCTCACCAATCTGATGCAGCTGACCGTGGACACCAGTTGGTGGACGCGCTACCGGAGCGCCACCAGGAACCCCGACTTCGGTGACTCCTTCGCGCAGGCAGTGCCGGGGCTCACGAAAGGGCAGTTCCCAGCGATTCCGCGCAACGAAGCCGATCTGGAACCTGAAAAGCACATCCAGGCGATCGCGAACACAGCGGGATTTCATTTCGGGACGATCGAGCAAGGGGGCACGAGCCTGTATCCCTCGCTTGCCCAAAGGGTCTCAGATCCGGAGGTGCTTCGAGTGCTGCTCAGCATCGGGCCCACCGAGGCAATGCATTTCCAGACCTGGCACGACAAGGCCGGCAACGCTCCGCCGCTGACCGATCCGACCAACGGGCTGGAATTCCCGAACCTGAATGAACCTCCGTTCGGTGGCGAAGAATTCCAAACGAACCTGATCATGCCCGAGCCGACGATCTTCCTGAAGCGGAAGTTCCCGGCCTGTTCGATCGTTCGCCCGACGAACACCCAGGAGGCGGCGATGGGCGCCGTCGAATTCCTCGCCGCCGACGGACTGTTCATCGGCCAGCCGCCCGCGTTCTTCCGCGAGTTGAAGGAGCTGGCGCGGGCCGCGGACGCGGCGAGGCCGCGCGGATAAGCGACCAACGGCACGCTCGGGCAGGCTGCGCTTGCGCCGGTCACTTCTCCGCCGTGGGGACGGCGCTAGGTGACCGACCGCTGTGTGTCTGCTCGAGCGCCGTCGGTCCCCATCGACGCTTCGCGTCACGAACCGCATTGTCAATACGAACAAGATCAAGGAGCAACTGAGATGCTTGGCTTCGATAATCCAATTCACCTGCTGTTCCTGGGCGTTCTGCTGCTGCTCGTATTCGGAGCGAAGCGCCTGCCCGAGATGGGGCGCTCGCTCGGTGCGGGCATGCGCGGCTTCAAGGAGTCGTTGAGCGGGGAGAACTCCCACCCCGCTGAGCTCGGGCGGGGCACGCTGAGCACGAGCACTCCCGGCGAGCACGTCCACAGGCAACCAGGTGCGGGCGAGCACGGCGCCTAGCGGCAGGGTGAGAGCACAATGGCTGTCGCCGTCGGCAGGATCGGCCATGAGGACCGCCTCAGCGTCGTCGATCACCTCGAGGAGCTGCGAACGCGGCTGATCGTCTGTCTGGCGGCAATTGCTGTGGCGTTCGGCCTCTGCGTGTGGCAGAGCCACGCGCTGCTGCGAATCGTCAATCAGCCGCTTGCGCACCAGACGCAGAAGCAGGTTCGAGCGGGAAACGGGCCGCTCGGCGCGACCTACGCCGTCCAGCAGAACGCGCGCATCCTCGCCGGCCAGCTCGAGGTGGTGGTGGCAACGCTTCGGCACCCCGGCAGTGGCGCCACGGCTGCGACTCGCGCGTCGCTGAACGCGGTGGAACCGCAGCTGCAGCGGGCGATCCTGGGGCTGTCGGTGCCTCCGGCCGGCGAGAAGCCGGTGACCCTGGGGATCGGCGAGCCGTTTGTCAGCACGATGGGCATCGCTCTGATCTTCGCGCTGCTGCTGGCCCTGCCGGTCGTGCTGTATGAGCTCTACGGCTTCCTGCTGCCTGCACTCAGTCCCTCCCAGCAGCGCGCGACGGCTCCGTTGATGCTGGCGATTCCCCTCCTGTTCGCCGCCGGTGTCGCGTTCGGCTACTTCGTTGTGCTGCCGGCGGCGGTGCGCTTCTTCGTCAACTTCAACAGCGGCGAGTTCAACGTTCTCGTGCAGGCCGGTCAGTACTATCGCTTCGCGGCCATCACGCTGCTGGCCATGGGGCTCGTCTTTCAGGTGCCGGTCGCGATCCTCGCTGTAACCCGCGCCGAAATCGTCTCGGTGCGACAGCTGCGGCACAACCGCCGCTACGCGCTCCTGGCGTGCGGCCTGGTGGCGGCGTTTCTGCCCGGGGACGCGATTACGCTCATACTGGAGACCGTACCCCTGTACCTACTGTTCGAGCTGAGCCTGATCGTGGCGGCGATCGGCGAGCGCGGTGCGAGATCGACTGCGAAGGGGTCCACCGCCGCCCCACCGCAGAGATAGGTCGACATCCGTCATTCCCCCGCCGCCCGCACGCCCACGGCGGTCGCCCGCGCCACCGCATCCGCGGCGGCCACCTCGACCGAGTCGTAGGGTGCGGCCACGGCGCCCGTCGCCAGACAGAAGAGGGTGTCGCCGTCATACATCGTGTGCGCCGGGCGCACCGCCCGCGCGATGCCGTCGTGCGCGACGGTGGCCACGCGGTTGGCCTGTTCCTTGCTCAGCCGTGTGTCGGTGATGACCGCGCCGATCGTCGTGTTGGTGCCCGGGATGAGATTCGAGGCGTGGTCCCAGGCGGTCAGCGGGGCGACCCACTCGCTGTGCTCCTCGTCCCAGATGCCGCCGACGCTGTTGGCCACGACCACCGCGGCGACCGTCGCACCGCCTGCCCGGGTGCTTGCGAGGCCGATCCCGCCCGGCCGCGTCTGTGTTCCGTCACCGGCCTTGGCCACCGTGGCTCCGGTACCCGCGCCGACGGCGCCGATTGCGGGTGTGTCGGTAGCTGCCTCGCAGGCGGCGTAGCCGGCGTCGGCATCGGGTCTGGCCTTCGGATCACCGGCCAGCAGGTCGAAGATCACGGCGGCGGCGACGCCCGGGATGCAGATCGAACCGAACACCGATCCCACCCCGCGCTCCTCGAGGTAGCGCATCACGCCGCCCGCTGCGACGAGGCCGAAGAGGCTTCCACCGGTGAGGAGCACCGCATGTCCCGTCTCGATCACCGTCCCGGGACGTAGCGCGTCGGTGCCGAGTGTCCCCGGTGCCGCGCCGCGGACATCCACGCCCGCGACCGCGCCGTCCGGGGCGAGGATAACCGTGCAGCCGGTGCGCCCCGTCTCGTCCGTGTAGTGCCCGACGGACACCCTGTTGGGGAGCAGGCTCATCGGGAACGTCTCGCTCCCAAGCAGGCGCGAGTCTGGCTGGCCGAGATGATGATGACGGGCACTATTGCAGGGACTAGCGGATGACGTGAAACGGTTCAATGACCTCGCGCTGCGGTGGCCCGGTCGGTGCGCCGACAGCCGCGAACGCAGGTCCCAGCCGGTCCCGCTCAAAGGCATCCACGTCCTCTTGGGACTCCCAGACGTCGATGATCCGCACGCTTCCATCCGCAAGCTCCGACGCGGTGTGGACGACCAACCCGGCTGGCCTCTCGGCATCCACATGGGTCTCTGCGGCCACCTGCTCGTAGAGCTCGCGAGACGGAGCCTGGCTTATGAAGACGATCGGCATTCGGTTCTCCTCCCTGGGGTCCTGGCACGGTTGTCGGCCACCGCCTGGCTGCGAGAGACATCGGCCCGACAGCTGGCAACCGCGCCCACACAAATACGAGCCCGCTGATCGAGCCCGCTGATCGAGCCCACTGACACGACCCGCTGACCATAACGGAGAGCGGCCCGAGGTCGAGGACAGGCTCAGCTCAGGGCGTCCTCGAAGCGGGGGAGGCCCAGCTCTCCATGAAGGCCTCGGTGGCGCTCACGTCGAGGGGGCGCGCGAAGAGAAAGCCCTGTCCGCTGTCACAGTGCTCATCCCTGAGCTTGGCCAGCTGCTGCTCCTGCTCGATGCCCTCGGCGTAGGTCTCGATCGAGAGAGCCTTACCCAGCTGCACGAGCGTGTGGATGAGCGTCTCGCCCTCCTTGTTCTGGCTCAACCCGGTGATGAACGACCGGTCGATCTTCAACGCGTCCACCGGGAAGCGCTGCAGATGTGCGAGCGAGGAGTATCCGGTGCCGAAATCGTCGATCGCGATGCGAACGCCCAGGTCCTTGACGGCGGACAGTCGGCGGGCGGTCTCCTCGACGTTGCGCATGAGCGTCGTCTCGGTGATCTCGATCGTCAGCGCTCCCGGCTCCAGGCCGCTGATGGACAGCGCTCCTTCGATGTCGGCTACGAGCTGATCGCAGTCGAGCTGGCGCGCGGAGACGTTGACCGCCATGCCGACGGAGTACCCCGCGTCACGCCACGCGGCCCCCTGGGAGCAGGCGTGGTCGAGAACCCACTTGCCGATCTCCGTGATGATCCCGGTCTCCTCGGCGAGCGGGATGAACTCATCGGGTGGCACCACCCCTCGCACAGGGTGCTTCCAGCGGATCAACGCCTCCAGGCCCGTCTGGCTCATGTCGCTGAGGGCGAACGTCGGCTGGTAGACGAGGAAGAACTCCTCCCTCTCCAGCGCGTAGCGCAGGTCCATCTCGAGCTCGGAGCGTCCCTGGATGATGTCCTCCATACCGGTCTCGAACACCGCGTAGCGATTCTTGCCGTCCCACTTGGCCTGGTACATCGCGATGTCCGCCTGGCGCAGCAGCTCATCGGCGGAGGTTCGTTCACCCACCGCGATTCCGACGCTTGCGCTCACGGAGAAGTGGGCCTCCTCCTCCAGCCCCAGCTTGAATGCGGGCTTGAGCGCTTCCAGGAGGCGCTCGGCGATCAGTTCGGGTCCTGCCTCGAGCGAGGGCTCCTCACACACCACGACGAACTCGTCGCCGCCGAGACGTCCGAGGGCATCGGAGCCACGGACGACACCGTCGAGCCTCGCGGCAACCGCTTGCAGGAGCTCGTCCCCGGTCGCATGGCCGAGCGTGTCGTTGACGTTCTTGAAGTTGTCGATATCAATGAACAGGGCCACAACCTGTGCCTGGTTGCGAGCGCAACGCGCGAGCATCTGCTCGACGCGATCCAGGATGAGCGTCCGGTTCGGCAGCCCGGTCAACGCGTCGTGGGTGGCCATGAAGGCGAGCTCCTCCTCGCGGCGGGAGAGCTCTTCGTCTTTTCGCTGGCGCTCGATATCGAAGCACTTGGACATCCGCACCAGGCTGAACTCGAAGCTCAGCTGGGCGATGTTCAGGGCTTGAGAGAGCGCCTCGGGTGAGACCGCCAACTGCGTGGCGCTCTGGCGCAGCACCTCGGCCACCGAGTCGCGCCACCATAGGCAACGTTTCGTCAGCTGGTTCAGCGACGCGGCACGATGCGCGGCAAGCTCCCCGTAGATGAGCCAGGTTTCCTTGCCGGCCTCGATAGCAGCCTCTGCACCCTCCCCCGCCATCCATCGCGCTATCGCGATCGTGGCGTTCCGGTTGATTCGGTGAAAGCGCTCCTGAACCACGGCGTCGACATCGTCGTAGCGCCCCTTGGCGCGCGCAATCGTCAGGTCGAGTACGTCGGAGGTGCGCGCCTTCAGCGCCTCGCCGAGAGGGCGGACGTCCGCGTCGAGCTCGGACATCGGATCGGGCGGCGAGGGCGGTGTCGGCGTTTGACCCGCCTGCGAGCCCGGGGCTGGTTCTTCAGCTCCCATGACCCACTTGGTCGGCATTTCCGAGACGCGGCTTGAGGCCGCCTCCTCGGTCTCGGCGTTAGAGGGATCCTCCAGGCGGCCCGAGCCCATTCTTGACGCCGATTCCGGCGTGAACGCGTGGATGCATCCCGCAAGCGCGCAGGACGGTGCGTCGAAGCTTAGCCCGTCGGCGTTCGAGCTGCCCTGCGAGCCTGTAGACCGGCAGCGGCTTCTCGCCCCGGTCGCTGAGCTGACTGCTGCAAGAGCTCGCCGCCAGGCCACGGCCGCAGGCGTCGTCCGATCGCGCGTGCCGGACGCCTGCTCCCGGCCAACTCCGGGACTGGCGCAGTGGTAGCCTCAATCGTTCGGCAACCCTTTGAGATGATCGTCGTGCCTGTAGTTCGATCTCTGCTTCGGCCTCTGGGCTACCTAATGTTCGTCTTGGGTCTGCTGGTGCTGTCGGCTACCGCGTGGCTGCTCGGCGACAGAGACGATCTTGGCTACTTCGCAGGGCGGCTGGTGCGGATGATCTGGCGCTACCCGGAGGTAACGCGCAAAGGTGTCCGAATTGCATGGCTGGGTTGGGCCGGGCTGCTTGTAGTGGCTCTCAGCCCAGCCGATCCGATCGCTAGCCGGTGGGACGAGGTCGCGCTTGGAACTGTGGCATTCCTTGTGCTTTGGCACCAGCGAGCCTACGTGCGCCGAGGCGGCGATTGAGGTTCTCGAGCGCCTGCTCGAGCCCGACCGCATCGGGATCGAGCTCTCGCATCGCGGCAGCCAGTCGATACTCGGCGAAATAGTCCGACTCGACGCCGCATGCGTGCGCGATCAGCTCCATCGCGCGCATTGACGGTCGGTCGTGCCCGTTGGCCAGCATGTTGATGTGCGCGTGCGTCATCCCCTTGCCATCGACCTGACGGGTGGCCTCCGCCAGGCCGCGATACGTGAGGCCGCGCTGGTCCATCAGGCCCCGCACGGCCTCTCCGAATGGCTTGCTGCTTGGATCACTCATGGGCGTTTGTACGGGCGTCAAGCCTTAGCGGGCGGCTCATGCCGACGACGTTGACATACGATACTAGTCTAGGTAGGTTCCCTACCTACCTGCGAAGAGGGAGAGCCTATGCCGCGCAAATACATCGACTGCCGAGAGATGCCGAGCGAGAACAACTGTGATCTGGCGATGGCCGGGAGCGAGGAGCACGTAATCGAGGCCGCCGCGGTCCACGCGATCACCGCGCACCGGCACGAGGACACCCCTGAGCTGCGCCAGGAGATCAGCCAAGCGCTCAAAGATGAGGTCCCCGGCGCGATCGCCTAGCCATCACGCGATCGCCCGGCGGGGGCCCACCTACCGCGATGACCTCAACCACAGTAGGAGTTGAGATCGAGCGCCCGAACGCGGAGGCGATCGAGGCGTGGGACGGCCCGCTGTACGAGCGCTTCGTTCGCTTTCGCGCGCTTGTGACCACCGGCCTGGGCGCCCACGGCGAGAGGGCTCTGCAGCTCGTCCCGCCAAGCGCCGGGCAGCGGGTGCTCGATGTCGGCTGCGGCTTTGGCGACACGACTCAGCGCATCGCGGGCATGGCCGGCCCTGACGGCGACGTGGTGGGCGTCGATGTCTCCCCTCGCTTTATCGAGACGGCACGTCGTGAGACGGCCGAGATGGGGTTGGCAAACGTGCGCTACGCCGTGGCCGACGTGCAGACGGACGAGCTGGGTGGGCCTTACGACCTGGTCTTCTCGAGGTTTGGGACGATGTTCTTCGCCAACCCCGTGGCGGCACTCGCCAACGTAAGGAGCGCGCTCGCGTCCGACGGTCGGCTCGTGATGGTCGTCTGGCGCCGGCGCGAGGACAACGACTGGCTGTACCGCGCCCAGACCATCGTCGAAGGCATCGTGAGTCGACCCGAGGAGTACGACGAGCCAACATGTGGGCCCGGGCCGTTCTCGATGGCCGACGCCGACACCACCAGCGAGATCCTGAAGTCGCGCCGGCTACGCCGAGGTCAGCCTGTACCGTTGCGACCTGCCGATCTTGATTGGCCGTGACATTGAGGAGGCCGTCGACCTGGTGACGGCGCTCGGTCCGGCCGGAGAGATCCTCCGCCTCCTCGGTGATCGTGCTGCGCAGCTCCAAGAGCCTGTGCGCAGCGCACTGCGCGCCGGTCTTGGCGAGTTCCAGCAGACCGACGGCGTTCGCGCTGGGGCCTCGACCTGGATCGTGTCGGCCACGGCAGGCGGGCGCTGAGCAGTGCGGCCGACGAGGCCTTTGGATCGCGGCCGCGGTCTGATCGACAACGGCCGCTCGAGATCCCGCCGTCCTTCGGTTGAGCTGTCGAGGTCGCATGGAAGACGCAACGGCATGAACACCGGCCGCTGATATCGGCCTCAATCAGAAGAGGAGCCAAGAGTGGGTGCTGAGCAGAACGTCGAGACCATCAAGGCGATGTACGACGCATTCGGTGGCGGGGATGTGGACGCCATCCTCGAGTCCGTCACCGACGATGTCGACTGGTCGACAGACGCCGCGATCGAATCCGCGCCGTGGTACGCCCCAAGCACGGCAAGGGTGAGGCCCCAGCTTTTTCGAAGGTATCGCCCAGACCGGCCCGGTGACGGAGTTCGCGCCCCTGAGCTTCGCGGCTAACGACGACGGTGATGTGCACGTATTCCTGCGATACGCGTTCACGGTCACCGCGACCGGCAAGGACGACGCGATGAACCTTCACCACTACTGGAAGTTCCGCGACGGGAAGGTCTGCTACTGCCGCGCCTCCGAGGATACGGCGCTGGTGGCCGCGGCGTTAACGCCCTAGCCTGTAGGCTAGGCGGAGTACCTGGTCATGCTGGGAGGAAAGAGCAGCGATGAGTCTCGGACGCAGGATCTTCGCAGCCACCTACGACCGCATGGGGGCCGGCACCGAGAAGGCTGGGCTGCGCGCGCATCGCCAGGCCGTGCTGGCGAACAGCCGTGGGCGTGTGCTTGAGATCGGCGGCGGCACCGGAGCGAACCTACCGTTCTACGGCGAGGACGTGGAGGCGCTCACCGTCACCGAGCCCGAGAGGCCGATGGCGCGCCGGCTCGAGCGTCGCCTGGCGGAGCACGACACGCTGCCGGCAGAGCTCGTGCTGGCTTCCGCCGAAGAGCTCCCCTTCGAGGATGGGCATTTCGACGTTGCGGTCTCCACGCTCGTGCTCTGTGCAGTGAAGGACCAGTCGGCCGCGCTCGGCGAGATCCGCCGGGTGCTGAAGCTCGACGGCCGGTTGCTGTCATCGAGCACGTGCGCTCGGAGGAGCCACGGCTGGCCCGCTGGCAGGACCGGCTCAATGCTCTCAACCAGTTCGTGGTCCGCTGCGACTGCAACCGAGACACCCTGAAGGGAATTCGGGCAGCGGGCTTTACGATCACCGATCTAACGCGCGACGAGTTGAAGAAGGTACCGCCGTTTGTGCGCCCGCTCGTGGTCGGCGCCGCCGCGGTGGGGTGAGCCACCTGGGCTTGCGAGGCAGAACGGGCTGCGTTAGGTTCGTGCTCTCAAAGAGCTTCTAGAGGCTGGGGTAGCGACGTGCGGTCGCAGGGATCCATTCGGTTAGGTGTTGTGCTGTCAGCCGTCGGCGTGCTCGCACTCGGCGTGAGCACGAACGCGCTCGCCGCCGGAAGCTCGATCACGCTGCGGGGTCCGCACCTGAACAGGCTCGGCACCCCCTTTCAGTACACGGCCTCGGGCTTCGCCGGCGGATCCGCAGACTACATCTACGGATGGGAGGCCCCGTACAGCACCCCTTGCGCAGGTACCTACCGGGCGGAGTCCAAACGGCGCTCCATCTTCGTGTTCGTTAGTAGATCGATCGTCCGGGACAAGCACTTCTCGATCGTCATCCACTTCTTTGCGAGGAATACAGAACGGCACCGGTTCTGCGCCTATGTTGTAAGTCGAAGCACGGGCAAGACGTTCGCGCACGCGGGGACATCCTGGAGTAACTACGCTCCCGGTTCGGGCCCTAACGGGCCGAACTCGGGCACTCTTCAGCCGACGTCGGTAGGAGGCGGCCAATGCCAGGCCAAGAAATTTCCCGACCAGTCGGTTTACGCGCAGATCGCCGTGGCCGGCGCGAGCTGTGAGGTCGCCGAAGCGGTTGCGGTCGGGGCCGACGCGGCAAGAGGGAGCGCATATAGCCGTGCGGGCTTCTCCTGCACTGTGACGGCCGAGGGGCCCGGCTCGACGTGGGCGTCGGCTTGGACGGGCACCTACTACGAGTACTCCTGCTCGGCCGGCGCCGAGCAGGTCGCGTTCAACTGGGGGACGTACTACGCCTACGTCCCGGCCGCCACGCTGCCGACCGTCAGCCAGAGCTAGCATCCACTCGATGTCGGCGCAGGAGCAGGTTGGTGTTCGCTGCGGCGCTCGCTTTACGACCTATGCCGATCTGTTCGGGCGTGCGCTGCGTGTGACTCGCGGGCTGCTCGAGCTCGGCGTCGGTTCCGGCGATCGGGTGGCGCTCCTGTTGCGCAACTCCATCGAGTTCCTCGAGGCCTCGATCGCGACGGTCCCGCTTGCCGCCAACGCGGTGCCGATCAACTGGCACTGGCGTGGCGACGAGGTCGCTCACGTGCTTAGCGACAGTGGCGCCAAGGCGCTCATCGTGCACGCCGACCTCCTGCCCGCGGTCGTGCCGAGCCTGCCAGAGGCGCTCGTCGTCGTCGTCGTGCCGGTCGATGGCGAGCGCTCTCCGGTCGAGCTCCCCGACGGCGCGCTGAGTTGGACCGACTGGCTGGCGAACAACGAGCCCTGGACACAGCCGGCCGAGACCGCGCCGGCCAGCATCATCTACACCTCGGGTACCACTGGGCAGCCGAAGGGTGTGGTGCGCACCCCATTCACCGATGAGCAGCGCGATGCGGCGCGCGCGATGCTCAATGAGATCTTTCAACTCGGGCCCGATGAGCGCACCATCGTCCCGGCGCCGATGTAATCACACCGCGCCCAACGTCTATGCGCTCGCGGCCGCTATCCACGGCATGGACATGACGATCATGACGAGCTTCGACGCCGAGGAGTTTCTGCGCATAGTGGCCGAGCATCGCGTCTCGGTCGTGCAGATGGTCCCGACGATGTTCGTGCGCCTGCTTTCCCTGCCTGAGCAGGTGCGCTCACGTTATGACCTCTCATCGCTGCGCTGGGTCGTGCACGCGGCGGCGCCATGCCCACCTGAGATCAAGCGGGCGATGATCGACTGGCTGGGACCGATCATCGCTGAGTACTACGGTGGAACCGAGACGGGGCCCGTCGTATTCTGCACCAGCGCGGAGTGGCTCGCCCACCCCGGCACCGTCGGACGGCCGATCGAGCGGGCCGCGGTGAAGATCCTCGATGTCGAAGGCAGTGAGCTTCCGCGCGGCAAGTCCGGCGAGGTCTACATGTGGTTGGACATCTGGCCCAACTTCACCTACGCCGGCGACGAGGAGAAGCGCCGCGCGGTCGAGCGCGATGGTCTGGTCAGCTGCGGCGATGTCGGCTACCTTGACGCCGACGGCTATCTGTACCTCAACGATCGCCGCAGCGACATGGTGATCAGCGGCGGTGTGAACATCTACCCCGCCGAGATCGAGGCGTGCCTGCTGTCTCTCGAGGGGATCCGCGACTGCGCGGTCTTTGGGATCCCCGACGACGAATTCGGCGAGGCGCTCGCCGCGCATGTTGAGCTCCACGACGGAGCGGCGCTCAGTGCCGACGCCGTGCGGGACCATGTCGGCTCGAGGCTCGCTGGCTACAAGACCCGGCGTGTCGTCGAGTTCACCGATTCACTGCCCCGCGAGGACTCGGGCAAGATCTTCAAGCGCCTGCTGCGCGAGCCTTAGGGATCACGACGAAATTAGTGCAGGAGTCATGGGTGGGTGTGTTGAATAGGGTGGTGTGATTGATGAGGCGGCGATCGCGGAGCGCTACCGGCTGTTGAGCAGTAGCGAGGCGCTGAACGAGCGCACGCGGCGGCTGTGGGCGGCGGCGGAGGCTTCTTCGCATGGGTTTGGCGGGATCCGGGCTGTCGCTCGGGCGACCGGGCTTCACGAAGAGACGATCCGTCGTGGCGTGCGCGAGCTCGAATCGGGCGAGGTGCTGCGGGAGGGCCGTGTGCGTCGGGCGGGAGCTGGGAGCAAGGCCGTCTCAGAGACCCATCCCGGGATCGAAGAGGAGCTCGAGCGTCTGGTGGCGCCGGAGACTCGGGGCGTCCCTGCTCGCCGCTTCGCTGGACGTCCAAGAGCGCCGCGAAGCTCGCGCGGGCGCTGGCCGAGCGTGGCTATGAGGTCTCAGACCGCACGGTGCTGCGGCTGCTCAAGCGAATGGGTTACAGCCTGCAGGCCAACCAGAAGACGCGTGAGGGAGCAGATCACCCCGACCGTGACGCGCAGTTTGCGCACATCAATGACACGGTCGCCCGCGCGATCGAGCGGCGTGAGCCGGTGATCAGCGTGGATACCAAGAAGCGCGAGCTGATCGGGGATTTCAAGGCTGTCGGCCGAGAGCTCGAGCCGACGGGCAAGCCCACGCTGGTGCGCACGCACGACTTCAAGGACAAGGATCTCGGACACGCGATCCCCTATGGGGTGCTCGACCTCACCCGCGATGAGGGCTGGGTCAACGTCGGCGTGGATCGCGACACCGCGCAGTTCGCCGCCGCGAGCATCCGCGGCTGGTGGGAGAACCTCGGACGGGAGCGCTACCCGCACGCCAGCGAGCTGACGATCACCGCCGACTCCGGGGGCTCCAACAGCTACCGCACCCGCCTGTGGAAGGTCGAGCTGGGAAAGCTCGCCGACGCCACCGGCCTAAAGATCACCGTCTGTCACTTCCCGCCCGGCACGAGCAAGTGGAACAAGATCGAGCACCGGCTGTTCAGCTTCATGAGCATCAACTGGCGCGGCAAGCCCTTGATCAGCCACGAGGTCATCATCAGCCTGATCGCCGCCACGACAACCAGCACCGGGCTGAAGGTCTACGCCCAGCTCGACCACCGCCCCTACCCCAAGGAAGTCGAAGTCACAGACGAGGAACTCGCGGCCGTGAACATCACACGAAACCCATTCCACGGCGAGTGGAACTACACGATCGCTCCCACAACAACTGAGTCGTGAGCCCTTACTGGCGCGGCCGTGAGCGCGCGATCTAGCGTACCCGTCCCTCCCCACGACGATTCGTCTCCAACGCGCCGACGATCTCCAGCTTCACTCCGACCTCCGGCGTCACCGGAAGTTCGGTAACGATCACAGGGACTGCGTTCAACGGCGCAACGAAGGTGCAGTTCGGTGGCATCAGCGCGAGCTTTGCGGTGCGCTCGCCCACGCAGATAGAAGCAACCGAGCCGAACGGTGCGCCTGCGGGGCCGATCTCGGTTACCACGCCGATCAAGAAAGTCACAAGCAAAGCGTCGTTCATGCCCACCTTGTCGGTTATCAACTTCTCGCCCGCATCTGCCGCTCCGGGCAGGGCGGTCACGATCACCGGTGTCGCGTTTCAGAGCAGCTCAGCGGTAAGCTTCGACAGCGTGCCAGCGGCGGGTGTGACCTACTTTCAGTTTGGCCTGATCCTTGGGAACGTGCTTACCTGCCTGCGTCCGAGCGAGCGCACGATGAGAACGCCGACGCCGTGTCCCGTGTCAGGTGCGGGCCGGGCGGGCTCGGGGGCTGCGCGGCCGGTTGCGACGGGCCGCAGTGCTTGTCCCGGTGGGTAGCCGGCCGACCTGCCACAGGCCGGCATCGTGCCGAGTGTCAAGCCAGCGCTCGGCGTCGCGTCGGCCGATCGCGATCAGCCCGTCGAGGAACTCGCGCGCAAGGAACAGGTAGCTGAGGAGCTCGCCGTGGACCGGGCTGCGCTCGGCGTCGACGATCCGCCCGAGCAGCGCGAGGTCGCTGTCGCGCACAAGAGCGCTGATGCCGGCGTAGCGACGCCTATAGACATCGCGCGCGAGCCGGCCGATCTCCAGGCGATCGCTCGGGGCGACGAAGATGTAGGGAATCCTCCGGCGGCGCCCGCGGCCGGCTCCGTGGCCGCCGGCGAGCGTCTCGTTGACGGTGGCGAGCGTCGCGACGTCGTCGGCGAGCTGATCGGCCAGCACTACCTGGAGCAGCTGGGCGAGGCCGTCGATCGCGTCGGGCCGCGCCGAGGGCTGCGGGGTGGTCAACGACGAGTTTAGGCCGATCACCACGACCCGCTCGGCACCCAGCGACAGCGCCGGCTTGAGCGGCGAGTTGAGGCGCACGCCACCGTCGCCGTACCAGCCGGCTGCGGCGCGCGGGCGCCGGACCTCGACGGCCGGGAACGCGCCGGGGATCGCCGCGGACGCGAGCACGTGCTCTGGCGCGAGGGAAGTCGCGAAGTAGTCGATCGCGCGCACCGCGTCGGGGCCGAGCGGCGGGCCGCCATCATGGAAGACGACGCTGCGCGTTGTCGCGTAAGCCGTTGCCACCACCGCGGCGGCCGTCAACGTGCCGTCCTTTACGTTGGCCGCGATCTGCTTGAAGGCGACAAGTCGCCCGAGGGTCTCGCGCAGCGGCGAGGGGTCGAGCAGCCCGGACATGTCGGCCCCGGGCAACCCGGCGAGCATCGCGGCCGCACCGAGGAGACGACCGAGCTCGGACGGCGAGACCAGCGGACGAAACGCGTCGCGCCAACGCAGCCCACGCCACATCTGGAGGCCGGCAGCGACCGCCACCTCGAGCGGCTCATCCGCGCGGGCCGCCAGAAACGCACTGTTGAGCGCGCCGATGCTGGTTCCGACGACGATGTCCGGGGTCTGGCCGCGCGCTGCGAGGGCCGGCGCCAGCGCAGCCAGCGCACCCATCTCGTAGGCCCCGCGCGCCCCGCCGCCGGCCAGCACGAGCGCGATTCGCCCACGCTGGCCGCCTCGTTTGGCAGGGTCGGGCATCGTCCTCGCAGACTAACGCGATGCGAGCGCGGCCAATCCGAGCACACGCTGGACGGGCAGCGCCGCAGGCGGCCCCCATGGGTGCAGAGATCGGCGTGGGTGATGTCTGCCAAACTTGACCATCACCGCAAAGCCGAGGGAAGAGGGCGCTGATGAAGCTGTACATCTGTTACGGGACCTTCCCCGCCCCATGGCGCCCGGGTGGGCATCCGTGCCGCAACGCCCACAGGGCGCTGAAGGACGCCGGGTACGACCCGGAAGTGATCCGCTCCTATGGCCTGGCGATCCTGCCGCGGTTCCTCAACGCGACGTCGGGGCGCCGGGAGGTCGAACATCTGACCGGCAATCGGTGGGTGCCGACGCTCGTTCTGGACGACGGCACTGTCGTCGACGGCTCGCGCGAGATCGTGGCCTGGGCTGGGGCGCACCCGGCCTGAGCCATGACGGGGACGCTCGCGCGGGCGTTGCACCTCAGGGAGACTCGCCACCCGTATAGGGCGGCGAAGTTGAAGCGATGTCGCCGCGAGACCGGCGGGCTCGCCGCCGCTAGTCTCAGCCTTGTGCGGCGGCTGCGTCGCCCTCCGGTGCGAGCTCGAG
The DNA here is from genome assembly GCA_963767655.1 of uncultured Solirubrobacteraceae bacterium. Taxonomy (GTDB): domain Bacteria; phylum Actinomycetota; class Thermoleophilia; order Solirubrobacterales; family Solirubrobacteraceae; genus Palsa-744. The sequence continues at coordinate 549,020 of CAVYET010000006.1, forward strand.
GTGCGGGCGGGTCCGACTACCTGCTCGAGTTCGTCGAGGCCCGCATCGTCAGCGAGAACATCCTGCGCCACGGCTTGGTCAATGAGCCGATAATGCCGTCATGACAAGCCGCACCGCCCAGGTCGCAGCGCCGCTGATACTGACCACCTTGGTGGCAGGCTTAGCGCTCGCTCCGGCAGCGCGCGGGGCTCGAACGGCGCGCGCGGGGCTCGAACGGCGCGCGCGGGCGCGGCGTCGCTGCCCTTCCGGGTGGGCCTGCGCGTGAGCGCCGACGCGAAGGTGGGCTCCGTGAACCTGCTCACGGTGGCCGTCTCGGCTCCGACCACGACCGCCTGCACGCTGCAGATCAGCGCGGCGCACTTGGAGAAGACGCTGCCGAGCCGCCGGCTGGGCAGCGTGGTTTGGCGCTGGAGAGCGCCCGTGCGCGCGCCGAAGGGCGTGTGGACGTTCACCGCCACCTGCCGCGAAGGCGCGAGCTGGGCGGCCTCCTGGTACAAGGGGGAAATGGGCTTTCCAGCGCGCTCAGGCGCGCTTCTGGGGGCCCCGGCCGAGGGCACGCCATCTGCCGGCGAGTCCTGCGACAGCCAGGGCGTCTGCTTTGCGAGGGACCCGTTCCCCACCGGCCAGTGCACCTGGTATGCAGCCGGGCGCCGGCCCGACCTCATAGGCATGGTCCACGGCGCCGCCGGGGAATGGCTGCGCGAAGCCAAGGGCCGGGTCCCAGAGGGCTCGCGACCAGCGGTCGGCGCAATCGCCGTCTACGCTCCTGACACCCCAGGCACGCCCGGGCACGTGGGCTACGTGGCAGCAAATCTCGGGCTCGCGAGTGCTGATCGACGATTCAAACTGGCGCGCCACCGCTTGGAGTCCGCGGCTGCAGGTTCACGAACACTGGGCACCGGCGGACGCTGCCAGCGGCTACATCTACGGCGGGCCGGCGGCCGCCGGGCCGTAACCACGGGGGCACCGGGGCGCCGCGGGCGGCGCCAGGCGCCGCAAGACCACGCAGGGCTGATGTTCGCTTCTGCGAACTTGCGTGTCTGCCGCAAAGCAGCCCGCACGCGCTCGTACGGGTTTCGTGCGCCCCAGTGCGGCCACTGCGATGACGGGCTGGTGCGCGCAAAGCTGTTCGCAGGACAAGCGCCGAGGTAGCTTAGTTGATAGCCCACTTCACTCGTAATCAAGGTCTCACTGCCGGGAACGCCGGCTGTATCAGGGGCGTCAAGAGCGTTTTCAGACGCTCTCGGACGCCGTCGACCGCGATCGCACGTCCTGGGTGGGCCCATAGGTGGGCCTATGAGAGACCCCTTTACTCGCCGGGCCCTGGCTAGGCGGCTCGTCGGCGTCTGGCTCGATGGCGAGGAGCTTGACCTGCATCAAGGCGAACTCCATGGCCGAGGCGTTCCCCGGGTCGATGGTGGACTCCGTCGTCTGAGATGCTCAATGCGATCGAGCCTAATCAGGTCGTGCGCGAGCATGACGATCTCCAACCACACCTCGTTGAGCTGGAACTCCTTGAACGGGAGCTTCTGAAGGCCCGTGTCCTTGTCGTCGCGGATCCGGTCCTCGACGTGGGCGTGCTGGCGGTGGCGGCACTCGAGCACCGCGATGTCCTGATCGGGCTGGTCGGTGAGGATCGCCTGGAAGCGGTAGCCGTCGTGGTCGGTGAAGGAGAGCTGCGCTCCAGGGTGCGGGCGCTCACGCCGCACGATCAGCCTGGAACCCTCAGGCCAGGAGGAGAGCTCGACGCGGTCTGTGATCTCGGCGACCTGCCCGTTATCGCGCTCGGACCCGTCCTGGTCGAGCGCCGCCACCCAAGCATCCTCGGGGATTTGAAGGATCGCTGTGCGAACCTGCTCGGTCAGCTCATAGCCGACCGAGAACCGCATGCGAGCCTCGCGGCAATAGTCGGCCAGCCCGTGCGTGGCCCCGGCCGTGTCCGCGCGCACCAGGATCTGGAGGTCCTCGATGTACTGGGCCGGGATCTGCTCGAGCGCCAGGTCCAACACCGTCTTGTGGTCGGCGGTCGTGTTGGAGCCGGCGTTGCCGGGTCTGAGCATCGCCCCCAGCGCCTCGTGCGTCTCATCGGCGTAGGCCGCCAGCGGATGGAACCCGAAGCCGCCCTTGTAGTTGCCGGCCGCGCGCTCCTTCTCGGAGTGCGCGGCGATCAGCGTCGCATCGATGTCGATCGTCAAGGACTCGGGCGCGCCATGGCACTTCCAGAACCGCTCGCGCGCCCGCCCGTGCGCCGAGCGCAGCACCTCCAACAGCCCGGGCTCGGTCGCGATCCGGTCGATCACCCGGAACGCGGTGGAGTCAGACGCCACCGCTCCGAACAAGGCCTCCTGATCGCGCACCGCCCCGAGATCGGACACGCACTCCCCGCCGTCGGCGAGCATCACCGCCAGATCGCGGATCACCCGGCCCGGGTCATGACCACGACGACGCTGCTTCAGGCCCGCCAGCCGCAACGACAGCGCCCGGGTCAGCCCGAGCTTGTCCGCCGCCTGGGCGAGCAGCGCGCTGCCCGCGTGCGAGACCAAGCCCGCTCCGTCCGAGGTGACTTCTACGGTTACCGGGCGTCCATCACGCATCACCTTCAAGGTGAACCTCCAAAGCTCGATCTTCGACAGTTGACAAGCCGAAGAATCGCTGCTCAACCGGACGTTTCCGCGCCCCCGCTTGCCGGGGGCGCGGTCGTTGCTGCACGCTCGGGGCTAGAAGCCGCGCTGGTGCCACACACGCAAGCGCAAATACAGCTTGACCTTGGCGATGTAACCTTCGGCGCCCGGGTCGTGCCAGCGACCGGAGAACCAGGCGCCGACGCTTCCCCACAAATCGCCCGGTCGGTAGGGAGCTCCGTTACCTGTGACGCCATTTAGCCAGGTCTCGCGACCGTCGTAGAAGGCGCGCAGGATTGCGGCGTAGTAGTCGGCGTTGAAGGCCGTATCGCCCGCGGCGAGAAAATCGCAACATTGGTAGGGGCGGCGAAGCTGAAAGAGACCGAATGAATCGCCTTCGGCTCCCACCGTTGACATGTGCCACCAGGACTCCACGGCTGCCACAGCGCGGAGCAGATTTGGATCAAGACCGTGCTTGTAGGCTGCCCATTGGATGATCTCGTCGGTGGTCCCGGTGTATGCGCCCGTGACCTGGTCCTTGTAGGGCATTTCGCTGTGCGCGCGGAAGTAGGCGAGGTCCGCGCTGCTAGGCACGCGATGATTGGCGACGGTGTTGTCGGGCCGCGGCTCCCACCGCGAGCGCTGCACGAGCCGGGCTGCAGTTGCGTCTGAGAGGGGAGGCGCACCGATGCGAGGCAACGTCAGCCGACAGCCGCCGCTGGCCGCGGCGCAGCTCACGAATCGCCCGCTAGGCTGGGCGCCGGCCGAGCCCGGGTGTGCCAACGCCAGCAGCGCCGTGACTAAGGCGAAGCTGCAAACACGTCCGATCATCCTCCGGTCTTATCGGCAGCGCGTCGGCCTCAAACGCCCACTGCGCTAGCCAAACGTACGAGTTCAGCCACGCATCGAACAGGCGCTGGGCCCCCGGCTTCTCAGGCAGGAGGCCGTGCATCCACATGGGCCAGATGTGCTCCTCGCTACGCCGCCGCTTCCGGCTGAACGGGAGGCAGCAGAAGATGCATCCACTCACCAGGTGAACATAGTTCGGCGCTTCGGTTCGTTTGGGGGTGAAGCGCGAACCTCCGGGACGGGCAAATGCCCTGCAGGGAGGCCGATTTCGGTAACCGTTCAGTTGGTTGGGGGACATAACCCCGGCGCGTCGAATCCCGGGGTGTGGAGCGCGCGGAGGCCGAGGCGATCTACGAGCAGGGTCGTGAGGTCGTCATCGCGGTGCTGCTGCGGATGGATGAGCAGATCCAGCGGCTGAGCGCCCAGGTCGCCGAGCAGGGCGAGCGGATCCTCAAGCAGGAAGAGCGGATCGTCGGGCTCGAGCGCCGGCTGAATCGCAGCTCGCGCAACTCCTCGGCTCCCCCGAGCTCTGACCCGCCCGGGCGGACGGCCGAGCGCGGCAAGGACCCATCCGGACGCTCCCAGGGTGCCCAGAGCGGCCATGAGGGCAAGGGACGGCCGCTGTTGCCGGCGTGGGCGGTGGATGACGTGGTCGAGCATTGGCCCGAGCGCTGCCGCTGCGGACACGCTTTCGCAGCCCGCGAGCGCCTCGCGGTGGGTGAGCCGGTGCGCTGGCAAATCGAGGAGCTGCCCGTGATCTCGGTGCAGGTCACGGAGCATCGCTGCCAGCGGGTGCGCTGCCCGAACTGCGGCAAGCGCGTGCGGGGGAAGCTCCCGAGCGAGGTTTCACAGAGCGCGTTCGGTCCGCGCTTGCGGGCGGCCGTCGCGACCCTCTCGATCCGCAACCGGATCAGCCGGCGCGATGTTGTGGAGTGCTGCGAGCAGCTGTTCTCCTCGAGGATCAGCACCGGCACAGTCGATGCGATCCTTGGTCGGGCCGCGGACGCGCTCGCCGAGCCGCATGCCGACCTGCTTGGGCGGTTGCGCGCCAGCCGCACGGTGAACATGGACGAGACGGGGTGGCGCACCGCGGGTGAGCGCCGCGCGCTGTGGGGCATCTTCGATCGCCGCCACGCATACCTGCACGTCGCTTCTGGTCGTCACGAGGATCACGCCAAAGAGCTCCTTGCCGACACCCGGGCGATCGTGACCTCCGACCGCTGGTGGGCCTACTCGCACCTGCCGTTGGCGCGCCGTCAGCTCTGCTGGGTGCACCTGCGCCGCGATTTCAAGGCGCACGCCGAGGGTTTGGCGGCCGAGAAGGAGTTCGGCGAGCACGGCCTTGCCCTCTGCGAGCGCGTCTTCTGGGCCTTCGAGGTCTTCGCCCACACTCAGGAGCGCTCAGAGCTGAAGCGCACGATCCGCTCACTGCAACGCGAGTACAAGCCGATCATCCGCCGCTACGCGACAAAGAGCGCGCGCAACAAGCGCTGCCGCGGGATGGCGCACAACCTGCTGAAGGCCTGGCCCGCCCTATGGACCTTCGCCTCGGTCAAGGGCGTGCAGCCGACCAACAACCACGCCGAGCGCGCACTGCGCAGCGCCGTCATCTACCGCAAGCTCTCGCTCGGCAGCCAATCCAAAGACGGCGAGCAACGCATCGGGCGGTTGCTCTCGGCGCACACCACCTGTCGGCTGCAGCGGCGCTCGCTGTTCGTCTACCTCACCGACGCCATCGCTGCGCACGCCCGCGACGATCCAGTTCCACTGCTCACCTGAGCCCGACCGGCCGGGGGACTGAACGCTTACCGATTTCGGGCTCCCGGGCGGTGCTTCGGAACTTGCGCAGGTCGTTGTTGGCGCCCTCGCCGGGGCGGGCCGGTATAGCGGAGCCATGCGCCGCGCGTCAAGCGGGGCTCGGGGACGTGCCGACGCCCGCGGACCCTGGGGTTTGCAGGTCTTCTGCCCGCTTGACCCGGGCTTCGGCCCCGCTGAAACGGCGATCACGTCGGCCGGGGGGCCGACGACGAGCCAGGGCAGATGCTCGTTCGCGCTCAGATTCACCCCCAAAGGGCGAGAAGACCCCATAGTTCCCGGGGATCGCGTCCTCGCCGCGTCGGGCGCAAGCCACTGCGTCCGGCTTAGTGCTTTCGGTCGTAAATCCCGTCTGGGTTTGAAGGAGTCATAACAGGGGCGGCGAATCTGGTGCGCGATGCCGGGTCCGAGTGCTCAGGAGATCGTGTTGGAGCAGACGGAGCGCACGGAGCTCGTGCATCGCGCCGCGTGCTACACGCGGCCGCACCGTGAGGTGTTGCGCGCGAAGCTGGTGCTGCTTGCCGCAGAGGGTCGTTCAAATGCTGAGATCGGTGAGCGGCTGGGGATGAGCACGAAGGCTGTCGGCCGCTGGCGACGACGCTTTCATGAGCATCGCCTTGAGGGTCTGGCGGATGAAGCGCGGTCGGGTCGCCCGCGCCGCTTTCCCCCCTCAGCAGATCGCCGAGGTCAAGGCGGTCGCGTGCGAGCCGCCGAGCGAGGGCGCTCCGCTCTCGCGCCGCTCAACGGCTGACGTTCACCGCCTCGTTGTGGAGCGCGGAGTCTGTGATGCGTCGCAGTCGACGATCGTGCGCTGGCTGCGCGAAGACGCGATCCGCCCGTGGCAGTACCGCTCCTGGATCTTCCCGGCCGATCCCGATTTCGCTCACAAGGCCGGCAGAATCCTTGACCTGTACGAGGGTCGCTGGGAGGGCAAGCTGCTGCATCCCGGCGACTGCATCATCTCGGCCGATGAGAAGCCCTCGATCCAAGCCCGGCAGCGGATTCACCAGACGCTCCCGCCAGCTCCCGGGGTTGGGCGTGGCCAGCGCGTCGAGCACACCTACGATCGCGGCGGGGCGCTGACATATCTGGCCGCTTGGGACGTGCGCCGCGGCCGCGTGTTCGGCCGCTCAGAACCCAAGGGCGGGATCGAACCGTTTGACCGACTGGTCTGGCAGGTGATGACCAGGGAGCCCTACGCCTCCGCCCCGCGCGTGTTCTGGATCGTCGATAACGGCTCCTCTCACCGCGGGCAAGCGTCGATCGACCGCCTCCAGCACCGCTGGCCGAACCTGATCCTCGTTCACACCCCGATCCACGCCTCCTGGCTGAACCAGATCGAGATCTACTTCTCGATCGTCCAGCGCAAGGTCCTCACCCCCAACGACTTCCACTCGCTCGCAACCGTCGCACGACGCCTCAACGAGTTCGAGCACCTCTACAACGAGATCGCCGAACCATTCGGCTGGAAGTTCACCCGCAACGATCTCAACGACTGGCTCGACCGACTCGCGGAGCACCAGACAACCCAACTCACCCTGGCCGCCTGACCCCGAAGGAACTTACGACACGGAGCACTTAGGCGGCTGCTGGCCGGCACCGCCCAACTTGCCCAGGCACAGCTCGGAGCGGCGCATCGCCAGCGCCGGGCCACTTCTCGTGCTACGCCGCCTTGGGCAGGTGCACGAAGACACCTGAAGCTGCGCGGTGATCGAGGCATCGACCGGCCAGCGCATGAGCGCTGCGCACGGTCCGAGGATCTGCCGGGCGCACACGGGTCACACACCGTCGCGGTCGAAGGCCGGGAGACCGTGTGCCGTCGCCGCAGTCGCCGCGGCCGCCAGACCCTGCCGCTCAAGCAGCGCGTGCGCGACCGTTTCCCGCTCGGATTGGAGGAACTGGAACCCTTCCCCCGTCCGATCAAGCGGTCGTACCGCTCGACGCCAGCAAGTCCGCCGACCTCCCGGATGGCGGCCGTGACCAGTGTGACGACGTCGTTGACGAAGAGATTCTCCGTATCGCTCGCCTTGGTACTCGGCCCGTAGACCAGCTCCAAGCAGGCGAACAGATCATCGAGCAGCGAATCGTCGGTCACGGATCTCAGCCATCCAAGTCCCCTCGTCTCGGGTCTTCCGCCGGCCTCTAGCTGGCTCCGTAGCTCGCTGAGCGCGGTGCGTTGTGCCGCGAGGTTGCCGTCGGCGGCGAGCAGCGGGCGCAACGCGGACTCGAACTCGGGCGATGTCGCCGCGAGCGTTCTTACTGCTTCCGTGTCGGCTGAGTTGCGCAAACGCTCACCTATGTAGCCGAGGCTGTGGTCGTCGTCGGTCCGTCGCAGGCGGTCGAGAAGCGCATCGAGCAGCTCGCTTGGGAGGGGATCGGGGGTCGCCGCTAGCGCGCGCTCCCACGTCTGCGCGTCGTCTGCCCTGCAGGTCCGGGCGAGCCCTGCTTATCTGAACAGGGGCCCCCTTGTCAAGCGTCGGTGGTGAGTGGTTGTGGTTGATGGGGTCATGGTTCGCTCCGCGGATGCCCGGGCTTATCTGGGTCCGCGACCTGATGGTCGGTGACGTGATGGTTGATCGGTCGTTCCGGGTGGAGCGACTCCGACCGCTCGGTCTTTGTTGGGCCGCCACGCTGGCGTGGGAGCCACAGGGCTTGGGGGAGCTGGTCGGAAGCTTGGGTGCCATCTTGGAGTCTGGGCGGCGGAGTGGCGGATCGAGGGTGGTCAGGTTGTCGGGATCGGCTCGAGCGCGGCGGGACCCAGCTCGCGCAGGATGTGGAAGGAGCGACGCGCCAGCTTGCGCGCGATCGTCAGCGACGCCCGCGTGTGCGAGAGCCCACGCGCCTTCAGCGCGAGGTAGTCCTGGTGGTCGGGGCTTGTCGAGCGACACGCCGACAGGGCGGCCTCATAGAGCGCCCCAGCGCAGGTGCGGCGAGCCCTGGCGGTTGAGCTTGCCCACGCGTGAGCGTCGGTCGGAGCGGTGCACGCCGATGTCGATCCCGGCCATCCGCACGGCCTTGCGCGACGCCGACAGACGCTCGACGTCGCCGAGCTCTGTGAGCGTGACCAGCGCGGTAAGTTCCCCCATGCCGAAGAGCTCCATCAACGCACGGCAGCCGGTCTGCCGGCGCGCGAGTTTGCGAAGCTCCGCCTCGAGCGGGCGCAGCTGACCCTCGAGTGAGTCGACCATCGCAAGCGAGATGTCGATTCGCTCGCGTGCGTCAGCGGGCAGCTCGAGCTGATCGAGGAACTCACGTCCGCCGCTGCCGTTCAGCTTGTCGGGCACGCCGCCGATGCCGTGATGAAACAGCGTCGCCTGGATGCGCTGCAGCCACTGCGTGCGCTCGTAGACGAGCGTCTTTCGCAACCGCACGCGCGAACGCCATTCGCGCACGTGCTCGGGCGGCATCCAGGACTCTGGTAGACGTCCCTCGCACAGCAGCTGGCGCAGCCAGCGCGCGTCCTCGCGATCGGTCTTCGCCCGCCGCTTGCGCCCGCGCAGCGCGTGCGTCTCGACCGGCTCTGCGAGGTGCGGGGTTGCGCCGGCATGCTCCAGCGCGCGGGAGACGAACAACCAGCCGGTGCACACGCCTCGAGCGCGACATGCACCTCGTGCCCGGCGAACGCGCGACCCAGCGCTCGACTGCCGTCGGCGTCGCGTGGATCCGTCCGCGCTTCACCTCGCCGCTGTTGGTGTCCAGCGCGTCGAATGTGATCTGTGTGCGGTGCACGTCAAACCCAGCTACGATCGTCATCTCGGGGCCTCCTTCGAGTTCCGGCATTGACCATTCGCACGAAGAATCTCGCGCTGAGCCGAGGGAGGTCCTGTTCATGCCATCTTTGCAGGCCTCTCTCGTAGTGGAGCTAGCCGGACTCGAACCGGCGACCTCCTGGGTGCGATCCAGGAGGCAGGGGGTCGGAGCGCGGAGTTTCGGGGCTTTTCACTTAGCTTTTCGCCCATAGATATGGGCCATTAGGGCTCAAGCGGTACCCGATCCGGTACCCTGGCGACCGCGGTACCCTGGTGGTACCCTGACTGAAATGGACCGACTTCCGACCGGCGCGCTGGTCGTCCGGATGCGACGCCGAAGGGCATCCCTTCTACGAGGCGAAGTGGCGTCGGGGTGGCTCCCAGGTCAAGCGGCGGGTCGGCTCGGCGTGGCTTGAGCGGGCCCCGGACGGCGGCTGGCGGCCGCGCCGCGGGCGCGTGCCCGAGCGGCTGGTTCGACGAGAAGCGAGCGACGTGCGCATGGCCGAGCTCGTCGCCGAGCACGACGCGGCCGAGCGCGAGATCGAAGAGCGGCGGCGTGAGCGGCGAGAGCTGCGCGGCGCGACGGTGCGCGAGCTGGCGAGCGGAGTGGCTCGACTACGTTCGAGCGCGAGAAGGGCGCGAAGCCGGCGACGATGCTCAGGACTACGGCTACCTGCTCACGGAGCCCGGCACGCCACACCGGCGTGGCCCGGGCAGCAGCGCGGGTCGGATCATGCACGCGCTCGGCGACGCGGCGGATCGCGAAGGTCACGACCGCCGAGGTGGCGACGTTCCTGCGCGGCCTCGAGCGCGGCGGGCATCAGCGCGCGCTCGGTCAACAAGCACCGCGAGGTGCTCGGCGCGATGTTCTCCTACGCCTATCGCGAGGACACCTACGCCCTCCAGCACAACCCGGTAAGCGGCACGAGCAAGCGGCGCGAGATGCCCGCCGGCCGTGCTCGACTTCTTCGAGCCGGAGGAGATCGAGGCGCTAGCGCGCGCGGCGTGCCGCGGCGCCCATCGGGGGCCGCAGCACGGCGAGCTCGCCGCCGACGAGGCCGAATGGCGGGCGTGGGAGGATCGCCAGGACGCCGAGCTCTACCGCGTCGCCGCTTACACGGGCATGCGCCTCGGCGAGCTGCTCGCGCTGCGCTGGGAGGACGTCGACCTCGAGCGGCCGCCGCGTGATCGTGCACCGCGCCGTCAGCGCCGGCGTCGAGGGCCCGACCAAGAGCTGGCAGGCCAGGGCGCTGCCGCTCGCCGACTCGCCGCGGCCGCGGCGCTCGCGCGCCTCGCCGACCGCTGGCGACTACACGCGGCCGCGACGACTACGTCTTCTGCTCGCGGCTGGGCCGCCGGCTCGATCGCTCAGCCGTGCGGCGTCGCTACACGCGCGCGCGCGACGCGGCGGGCCTGCGGCCGCTGCGCTTCCACGCGCTGCGCCACGCCGCCGGCTCGCTCGTCGCGCGCGAGGCCGGCGCCCACTTCGTCCAGGCCTTCCTCGGGCACTCACGGCTGAGCACGACCGAGCGCTACCTGCACGCCAAGAGTCGCCCGCAGGACGTCGAGACCCTCAACCGGGCCTTCGCCGGAGCGCGCGTCGCGCTGAGCGTCGCAGGAGCCGATGATGGTGCTCAACCAGAAGTCCGCGCGCAAGCTGCTCGAGCAGAACGGATGGACGATGACGCGCGGAGGCAAGCACGTCGTCAAGATGACCAAGCCCGGCGCGCGGCCGATCACCTTGCCCCACCACAAGAACCGCGACTATCCACCGGACCTGGCCACGGCTATCCTCCGTCAGGCGGGGCTCAAGTGAGCGTCACGACCGCGACGATCAGAGCACTGATGGAGTACACCGCGCGCATCCACCACGAGGAGGGCACCTACTGGGCCGAGGTTCCAGAGCTGCCCGGCGACGTTCGCCTCCGGCGACACGCTCGACGAGCTGCTCGAAGGGCTTCAGGAGGCGGTCGCGCTGTACCTGGGCGATGGCGAGCACGCGCCGGCCGAGGTTTCCGAGCTCAAGCTCGCGGTGCCGGCGTAGGCGGCGCTAGCTACGCAGGGCGCTGTGCCGCGAGACAGTCGCTGGCGAGACTCGAGGCTTGTCGCGCCTGCGATCTCCGCTCCGACCAGACGCTCGACATCCCGCAAAAGCGGGTGCGGAGCCGGCGGCGTCCGACACGCTCGTTAGTCGTCCAATCCGAGCGTCTGTCACGGTCGTCGTGAGACGCTCCCTCGTCCCAGAAAGCGGAAGTCTGCTCTCGCGCTCGCCTCAGTGGCTGTCGCCGGCGACCGGCGCCAATAGCGGGAAGAAGTGGAAGCCGATGCCCCTTACGACCTCGATGATGATCTCCGGCGTGAGTTCCGCGGAGGGGTCGGCCAGTTGCGGAGGGAGCTCGACGCCAAGCTCCCTGGCCTTCTCGATGACGCCGGCCCCGATGTGCTTGCCCAGCGTGCTGATGGCTTTGCCCACGACCTCGGGGTCCATGTGCCAACTAGGCAGCGGCTGGGCCTTGAAGGTGGCCCAAGTCTCGGGGCCACGCGCGATATCGCGGCTGAAGACGTGCTCGAAGGTGCGTGCCGAGGCATCGCGTTGGGTCAGCGCCTCGCCCAGGTCCCACCGCTTGCGCAACGTCGCGATCAGCGAGGTGTGGCGGTATTCCTCGTTGTAGACCGAACCCGGCTCAACCCAAGGCGAGGCGATGATCGCCGGTACTCGGTAGCCCGAACGGTCGAACTTGAAGCCGAACTCGCCTTCGGGCGCGGCCGGGTCGGGCGGCGGGACCGCTCCGGGCGCCACGTGGTCGTAGGTTCCGCCTGGCTCATCCCAGCCGATCAGAAGGGCGGTGTTCCAGACGTTGGTGCCCGACTCTGAGGTCATGGAACTGTAGGCGTTGAAGATCCGCTCCAAGAAGGCCTCGCCGCCAAGCACGCCGGAGGGCGCGTCCAGTCCGATGTCGACGTTGCCGCCGATGAACGATCGACCAAACGCCGGGTGGTAGTCGGAGTGGCCCGATGCCATGTCCGGTTCGATGAAGGAGAAGTCGGGCAGGGTTCCAGCGGCAGCGTCCTTCTCGAACTCGGCGAACGGCACGAAGTGCGTCGCCAGGCGGTCCTTCAACCGGGGGTAGTGGATGATGCCGGCGAACGACACGCACATCGGTTCCCCGACGTAGACCTTCCAGCTCCTGCCGTGCGCCTCGAGCCTCTCGAAGATCGTTTCCGCGTCGTTCTTCGTGAACCACTTCGTCGCCGGGCTGTTGACGACCAGCCCCGACGATGTCGCCGCCGTCCAGAACGACCGGTTCATGAAGGTCTGCGACGGGACCTCGCAGAACCAGTGGTCGAACACCCCGAACTCACGGGCGATGCCGCTGAGCACGGGCACCTGCTGCGGCGTGTAGCCGGTCATGATCTGCGCGTACTCTTCGTATGTGGGCTGGCGGCCGACCTCGCCGGTGAAGGTGCTGATGTAGTCGGTCACGAACCCTTCCATGTTCGGCTCGGTACCGGGCGGCGGGACATTCCACGGTGCGCTGACCGCCTCGCCGATCTTGAAGCGGTTGTGCTCGTCCAGCGTGTTGTAGAGCTGGGTATTGGTGTGGAAGTACTCCTCGCCGGAGTCCGGGTTCGGTGAGTTCAAGTCGGTGGTGATGTTGTAGGGCACCACCTTGCGCTCGGAGCCGTGTTCGGCCCATGCCGGGATCGGATTGCTGAGGTCCTTACCGACCACGCCCTCGAAGCTCTTGCCGTCCTTCGGTCCGTAGAGATGCCCCAGCATGTTGTCCAGGGACCGGTTCTCGAACAGCACGACGACGACATGATCCATCGCGTGGGAGCGGTCGTGACTCACGGGCGCCTCCTTGGGCGAATCAGGTTCGTGGGCGGGTCGTTCAACCCCGGGGCAGGGTATAGCGGCTAGTCCGGGCGCTCAGCATTCCGGGCGGGACATCGCGGTGAGCCGCGTCTGACGGACGCTCTTTGCCGCTCCAGCGACACGCCTGCTCGCCGCGCATTGCGAGCGCCTCAGCACCGGCGCGCTTCGCTTGCGCCTTGGACGACGACCACAAGTCCGTGCTCCGGCACGCGAGACGCTCGCTTCGCCATGCGAGAGCTGCAGTCTGAGGTCGGTCGGACTGGACTGTCGCGGATCGTCCAACTCAGGCGTCTCGCTGGCTACGCGGGGGGCGCCTGCTTTTCGCGCCAGGGAGGAGCCTGGGGCGACGCACACGCGCCTCGTGCCTCTCGAACTCCTTCGCGGCGAGCGATTTGTGGTGCTGGCGCTGCTGGTGGATACTGCGGCGATGCCACGCCCGACCTCGAGCCAGCAGTTGGGAGGGCCGGAGAGTGACTTCGTGATCGTTGAGTGGACGGACCCGGGCCGATTAGAGTCGGACTGGATCGCGCCCTTGCACGTACATCACGAGGACGACGAGGCGTGGTACGTGCTTCAGGGCGCCCTCCGGTTCCGGCTTGGTGAGGAGACATTCGAGGTGGGTGCCGGTGGTGGTGTGCTGGCGCCAAAGGGGACCCCGCACGCGTATGGCAATGCACGGCGTGGCCAGATGGCGCGGTACCTGCTCGTCATGACGCCCAAGATCCGTGCCCTGATCCAGGCGTTGCACGAACCCGGAGCCGACCATTACGATCGCATCTTCCGCGCCCACGATTCTGAGCTACTCGGCTGACGGCCAACACCGATCGGCCGGCTTCGCGCGTGGAAGGAGCGCGGCCGACACGTGCTCGCTGACGGCTGACGCGTCCAGCCGTTGCGCTGCTGGTTTTCGCGCAAGGGAGGCACCACCGGCGGCGTTTGAGAGCGGGCTTGGGAATGAGCTGGTGGGCATGCCGTAACGGACCGGCCGCAGGCGGCGTTTGATGGAAGTGCGTTCAGGCGGTGCGGGCGGCCTCGCCTTCCGCGCCAACGAGATCCGCCGGCCCGTCCCGGTCGAGCGTGCGGGCGAGCGTCATCCCGACAGCCATGATGACGAGGTGTCGGTGATCGCCATGGCGGAGCTGGTAGCGACTCTGGCGCACGGCCGCTAGGCTCGCCCGACGCCCGAAGCTGAGAGGAGGACAGGATGGAAGACGTCGTGCTGTGTGAGGTCGGCGATGACGGCGTTGCGCTGTTGACGCTGAACCGCCCCGATCGTCTGAACGCCTGGACGTATGGGATGCAGATTGCGCTGTTCGACCTGCTCCAGACATGCGCCGAGGACGAGCGCGTGCGGGTGATCGTTATCACCGGTGCAGGCCGCGGGTTCTGCCCGGGCGCCGACATGAACGACCTGAGCGCCCTCTCGAGCGATGGCGGTGCGGTCGAGGCGAGAGCCAATCGCACGGACACGAGGCCGATCACGTTCGCGATGTCGATCCCGAAGCCCGTGATCGCAGCGATCAATGGCGCCTGCGCAGGCCTCGGGCTTGCGTTTGCGCTGACGTGCGACGTCCGCTTCTGCGCGGAGAACGCGAAGCTGACCACCGCGTTCTCGCGGCGGGGATTGATCGCCGAGCACGGTACCTCCTGGATCCTGCCGCGACTCGTCGGTCCCGCCCGCGCGCTCGATCTGCTCATCTCCGCACGCGTGTTTCGTGGCTCGGAGGCGGCCGAGCTCGGGCTTGTCAACCGCGCCGTCGAGGACGAGCTGGTGCTCGAGGTCGCGCTCGAGTACGCGCGCGACGTCGCCGCGAACGTCTCCCCGGCGAGCATGGCAACGATCAAGCGGCAGGTGTACGAGGCGCTGACCAGACCGCTCGGCGATGCGCTGGAGCACGCCAATGTGTTGATGCTCGAATCGTTCTCGAAGCCAGATTTCGCGGAGGGTGTCCAGAGTTTTGTCGAAAAGCGGCCGCCGGCCTTCCCGCCACTCGCGGCCATGGTGAGCACGTAGACGCGACGACTTGGCGTGGTCAGCTCTCCCAGAAGCATCGTTGCGGTAACGGTCCGTCCTGGTCGACGCGTGGTCGCCCGTGGTCGGCCACCGCAGCTCGCGCGCAGCTGCGGCGTCTATGGAGTCAATTCACAAGGGAGGTCAGCATGAGCACCACCGACCACGAGCTGGTCTTGACCCACTTCATCGTCTCCGATGATGTAGAGCGTTCCCGCCGCTTCTATACCGAAGTGCTCGGCGGCAAGGTGATCTTTTCCGGCCCGGGAGGGCTGACCTATGTCGCCCTGGCCAACAGCTGGATCATCATCAACGTGGGCGGAGGCCCGACCGACGACAAGCCCACAGTCACCCTGGAGACGCCGCGCGACCTCGACCGGGTCAGCAGCTTCCTCAATATCCGAGTGAAGGACATCGAGGCCGTGTATGCCGAATGGAGCGCCCGCGGCGCTCAATTCCTGACGCCGCCGAAGCAGCACGCCTACGAGACTCGCTGCTACATCCGCGACCCCGACGGTCATCTGATCGAGGTGGGGCAGACCACCGACCCAGACGGAGACTGGTCGCCTCCTTACTGGCAGTCGAGCACCTCCGGCGGCCGCCCCGCGGAGATGGTTTTGACTCACTTCATCGTCTCTGACGACGTCGGACGCTCTCGGCGCTTCTACAGCGAGGTGCTCGGCGGCAAGGTGGTCTTCTCCCCAAAGCCGACCAACGTCGCGCTAGCCAACAGCTGGATCGTCATGAATGCGGGCGGAGGCCCGACCGACGACAAGCCCTCCGTCACCCTGGAGACGCCGCGCGACCTCGACCGGGTCAGCAGCTTCGTCAATATCCGGGTGAAGGACATCGCGTCGGTGTATGCCGAATGGAGCGCCAGGGGTGCTGAGTTCTTGACGCCGCCGAAGCAGCACCAGTACGAGATCCGTTGCTACATCCGCGACCCCGACGGCCATCTGATCGAGGTCGGGCAAACGACGGACCCAGAGGGCGACTGGGCCCCCACTCATTGGCCGTCGAGTACCGTCACCGAGGAGCTTCAGTGAGCCGACAGCGTTAAAACGTGACGCTGAGCGAGGCCCGGCCATGACCACGGCGATCATCGGCACCGGAGGGCTCGGATCGGTGATCGCCCGCCAGCTTGCGTCCGGCGGCGAGGCTCTGCGCCTCTCGAGCTCCGACAAGGAGTCGGCGCGAGCGCTGGCCGGACAGATCGGTCGAGCGGCGACAGTCGCTGCCGATAACCGGGACGCGCTGCAGGGTGCCGACGCCGTCGTCCTCGCGCTGCGGTTCGTCGTGTTGAAGGGCGTCATCGAGGAAATCGCCGACTCGTGGACCGACGAGGTCGTGATCGTTCCGAGCAACCCGGTCGGCCTCGATGCGAACGGCAGGGTCTCGCGGTTGCTGCCGGAAGGGCAGTCCTCCGGCACGGTCGTACGTGGCTGGTTGCCGGCGGGCGCACATCTGGCGATGGCGTTTGGAACCCTCCCGGCCGAGCTGTTCCAGTCATCCAGCAACCGTTCCCCCGAGCTGGCGGTCCTGTTCTACGTGACCGACGATGACCGTGCCGGCGCGGAGGTCGAGCGGTCGATACGAGTCGCCGGCTTCGCTCCGGTGAAGGTCGGCGGGATCGACCAGTCGAGTCGCCTCGAGGTCGGCGGCGACCTTCATGAACTCGTCGTCGGCGTCGCAGAAGCGCAGTCGTTGGTCGGTGATACATGACGGGCATCCGCCAGCGCGCGCGCAAGGGCAGAGGTTGAGCGACAGAATCACGGAATCGAGCTCAACCTGCCTAGCCCGATCGCCGACGTGTCCCAGACCGCGTCCTGCGAGTAAACGGCAACCGCCGCGTAGTAGTCGCAGTGGTGCAGGTCCTCTGTTGACCTTCTAACCGCCGCCTCCGCGTCAAGGCGTCGTGGACTCCTCGGCCATCGCGCAGGCAAGTATCCCGACTGCCATCAGCGCTGCTTTGCGAACCCAAGCGAGCTTGCACGTCGGACCGGAGCAGACGCTCGCCTCGGACGAGGACTAGCACTCTCGGGCGCCTCGCCGGAGACGCCTCCTTAGCCATGGGGAAGCGCAAGTCTGCTCAGCCGTCGCTGGCACGAGTGCTCGTCGTCCGATCCGAAAGCGCGACCCGCCGTCACGACGACGCCTCCTGTTGCACCAAAGCACAAGTCTGGAGGCGTGCTACGCCCAGGGCTGGCAGGAGCTCCAAGCGGCCAAGCCTGCATACTTGGCCGATGTCGGCGAACATGAGCCTCGTGCGCTCGATCCTTGCCGCGTGGGAGCGTGGCGACTTCAGCTCCGCCGAGTGGGCGGACCCGAACATCGAATTCGTGCTCGCAGATGGGCCGGATCACGAGACTGCCAGGGGGTTGGGGGGTATGGCAGAGGCCTGGCGTGGCACGCTAGGAATCTGGGAGGGGTATAGAACCAAGGCCGACGAGGTCCGCGAGCTAGACGGCGATCGTGTGCTCGTGCTCGTCCGGTACGGCGGGCGCGGCAAGACAAGCGGGCTGGAAACAGCAAGGCTCGGACAGCAGGGAGCTGCTTTGTTCCACGTGCGCGACGGCCTCGTAGCGCGGCTCGTCGCGTACTTGAGCAGCGAGCGCGCGCTCTCCGACCTCGGGCTCGCCCGAGAGCCGGATGCGGCCGACGCGCCTGACTGAGCGGCATCAGCGCGGTATCCGCAGCTCCGGCCAATTCACAACAACGATTCGCTTTGCCGGACTGGCAGGGCCGCGAGCGCCGGGTCTCGGTCAGAGCCTCACGCCGTTCGAGGTTACGACTTCGGCCGTCCGCTTGGGCGCACCCGCGGGGCGTCCCTCCTGCGACCGACGTCCGGGAGGGTCGCTCAGGGCTGGGCTCGCGTTGGCTTGGCCTGCGGCACTTCCCCCTGAGGCGTCGGGACGACTTCGTCGATGCGTGCCTGATCGATTCGACCCGCGGTGGGGACCTGCGGGTGATGGACTCGGCATAGCTTGTAGTGGCCGTGCGGGAATCGCCCGAAGCGGTGGCAGCCGCTGTGGTGACATTCGATGTGCCGGTAGGCGCCGACAACGAACGCCACGATCGAGGTCAGCGTGAGGACTTCGACCAGGCTGGTCGACCAGACGACCGGCTGGCTAAAGAACGTTGCCAGCATTCCTGGATAGCGTAATGCGGCCGGGGGATGGCTTTTCGGGATGCGCTGTTTCGCGTCGCTCGCCAAGCGACGCAGCTGTGCTGGACGGACGGGGCTTGGGTCAGCGTGGAATCCGCAGCGGGCGGAATTCGATCAAAACCGTTTGCTTGGCTCAGGGCTGGCGGGGGCTCAGCCGCTGGCCCAGAGAGCAGCGACTAGTCCGGCGTGATCTCCACGAGCTCGGGGGCGGAAGACTCCATCCGCACGAACGCGGCGTGGGTCCTGTTCATGCGACGCAAGTAGAACTCCGGGTCGCCCTGCCGAGGCTCCAGACGGGCGTCACGCCATCTCCCGTGGAGGAAGACCCGCAGACGACCGTCCCGGGCGAGAGAGTTGCGCACCCACGAGGCGGCGAGACCATCCTCTGCCACCACGATCAGCTTGCCATCCTCTTCCAGGAATCCGACCGGTACCCGGCGGCGCTTGCCCGAGCGACGCCCGATCGTCTCGACGATGATCGCGTTACGTCGCGTGTAGGGCGGACTTGGGAGACCCAGGCGGAGCGGCCAAATGCGCAGCGGGCTTCCAATCGCATTCGCCGCTCTCTGAAGCCTTGTCTTCTTGAGACGCGTCACGGCTCGCAGGCTAACTTCAGCCGGGCCAGCCGGAGCGCTACTTGCGCGGAATCCGTAGGCGCGGCCAATTCACAACAACGAGTCCCTTTGCCCAGGGCTGTCAAGGCCTTCAAAGCTGGCGTGTACGGCGTCGGGCCCGGTCACATCCGGCTACCGATCTAGGTGACCTGAGTCCATTCGCTCTGCTCCGACCAGGCCACGATGCCTAACTCGGGTCGGGCTGGGCTTTCAAGCATCGCGAGGTACTCGAGCATGTGCCCGTCTGGGTCACGGAAGTAGATCGCTGCCGCGGGCATCCATCCGATCACACTTGGTTCCGTGGCAGCCTCCCCGAAGAAGGCCGGTCGCCTGGATGAGTTCGAGCGAGCGTCGCGGGCGCGGCTCATACCAGCTGACCTTCTCCGGCGCCTTCTTCGAGTAGGTGTTCTCCCAATGGGAGCGGTCGTCGCTCACGAGGCAACTCACGGTAGCGCCGCGCGCCTACGCCAGCCCCAATGGCCTTCATAGCCGCGCGGCGAGCCGTCCAGGGAGGGAGGAAATCACCGACTCCGCCGTCAACGCCGCGTGAGCCACGAGCCTCACCGACAAGCTGACATTTCAGCACTACCACAATTGAACTTGGCTAACCGCTCCCTGGCGCCGTAGAGTACGCGGGCCGGACAGGCGCCGATGTTGTCTACTAGGAGGTCTTAGTAATGGCGGAGGGCAAGGGGAAGGTTGTGGTCAACCTCGCAACCGGCCACGAGGACGCCGAGCGCGTGACGGTGGCGTTTCTGGTCGCCGTGGCGGCTTTGGAACAGGGACGCCCAGTGACGATGTTCACTACCAAGGAGGCCGTGCGCCTCGGCCTGCCGGGGTATGCGCAGGCGATAGAGGCGGCCGGGTCTCCACCTGTGGCGAAGCTGTTTGACCAGTTTGTGGAGGGCGGCGGCGAGCTTCTGCTGTGCCCGGTCTGTTTCAATGCGCGCGCCCTGGACGAGCAGGCGATCGTCTCAGGCGCACGCCTCGGGGGGGCCACCCCTCTGTGGCAGTGGATCGGCGAGGAAGACGCCACCGTCTTCAGCTATTGAGCAGAGCAACCTGGCCGACCGGACCCACCCCTACGTGAGGTGCGGCCCGAGAAGAAACCACTAAGCGGATGACGGGTCGGGTGGCGGCCTGTGCCTGAGAGCACGGTCACCACTCGGGTGCGCCACCGCTTTCCGGGCCGAGTGAGCGTCGGAGCCAGCGCTGCGAACACTCGCTCCGGACGACGACCACTCGTCCGCACTCCGACGCGCCCGACGCTCGCTTCGCCCACGGCGAAAGCAGCCGTCTTAGGTTGGCCGGTCTGCGCTGTCGAGGCTCGTCCAAATCGGGCACCGGCTCTACCCTCGGCGGGACGCCTGCCTTTCAGGGCTTGTAGGCTCGCTTCGTGGGTGCGTTTGGTTTGAAGGTTCCCGTCATGCAGGCGCCCCTGGGCCGGGCGGGCGCGGTGCGACTCGCTGGCGAGGTGTCGCAGGCGGGAGGCCTCGGGACGTTGGGCGCGTCGTGGACCGAGCCGGAGGTCTTGCGCGAGCAGATCCGCTCGATCACGCAGATAACGGACCGCCCGTTTTGCGTGAACCTCGTGCTCGACTTCGAGCAGGACGAGCGGCTTGAGGTGGCTGTTGAGGAGCGCGCACCGATCGTTTCGTTCTCGTTCGGACTTCGTCCGCAACTGGTTGCACGCGCGAGCGCCGGCGGCGCGCGAGTGTTGGTACAGGTCGGCTCGGCGGACGCCGCTCGTGCGGCGGCAGATGCGGGCGCCGACGCGCTGATCGTGCAGGGTGTCGAGGCTGGCGGCCATGTGCAGGGCGTCGTGGGTCTGCTGTCGCTGTTGGCCGAGGTGCGACGAGCCGTGTCGCTGCCATTGCTTGCCGCGGGCGGGATCGGCGATCCGGCGTCCGCACGTGCCGCGCTTGCTGCTGGCGCCAAGGCTGTCGTCATGGGCACCCGATTCTTGGCCAGCGACGAGTCCGACGCACATCCGCGCTACAAGGCGCGTCTGCTGGAAGCCGAAGCTCGCGACACCGTGCTGACCCAGCTCTTCGACGTGGGCTGGGCGGAGTCGCCGCATCGCGTGCTCCGCAACAGCACCTACGAGCGCTGGGAGGCCGCTGGCAGCCCGCCCTCGGGCGAGCGTCCAGGCGAGGGTGAGGAGGTTGCCGGTGGCATGCTGCGCTACGCGTCCAACCCGCCGCTCGCGGGTATTGAGGGCGACATCGAGGCTACGGCGATGTACGCTGGCCAAGGCGTGGGCGCCGTTGCCGCGGTGGAGCCGGCGGCCGCGATCGTGGAGCGTTTCGCCGCCGCGCTTAGCAGCGCATAGCCCTTCCCCGCGGTCGCTGCGCGTCCGGCGTGCCAGCGGGGCCCTGACACTTCCGCATCGCCCGCTTTGCGAGCGTCCGCCGAGCTGCGCTCCAGACGCCTGCTCGGGACGACCGATGAAAATCAAGGGCTGGGGTCTCGGTATCGGTCGTACTTTGCGAGGATTTCGGATAGGGGATCGGTCGTGGTTCACCTCGTGAGGGCCGCAGAACGCCTGTGTGTGGTTGGTTTCGGCCAGCCCTGGAGCGATCGGAGTGAATTCGGCCGTTTTTTCGGGCAGGCGGGGGCGCGGCCGGGAGGCGGCGGGCGGGGTTGTCGGGGCGCCTGGCGGGAGGTAGGCTGTTTGTGGGCGCGAGTAGAGGACGAGTCGAAGTGCAGACGTCAGGGGCTCGTGGTCTGCCGCGCGACCTTGCCCTTTGAGGGCTTTTGTGATGCGCGCCCCGGTGTCACGCTCGCGCCCGCTTTCTTCGGTGTGGCGGCCTGCCAGTCGCGGACCATCCGCTTGTAGGAGGACTCGGCTTGCTCGGCGAGCTTGCGCTCGCCCTCGCGCATCGCCTGCCTTGTCGCCCACACGCCGGTGGGTGTGCCCTTCAGTGTGCGGGCGCCGGCGCGAATCTCGAGCAGTCTGAGCTTCTTGGCGGTCAATGAGGGTTGCTGGTTAGTCCTCGCCGCGGGTGAGTAGAAACCAGAACAGGCACGCGAGCTTGCGCGCGCTCGCGACGATCGCGATCCCATGTCCGCGGCGGGCACGCACGCGCTGATAGAAGGCGTGCAACGGGCCGGGCTGGCGAACGGCGCTCCAGGCCGCCTCGACCAGCGCCCAGCGCGTCGATGCAGAGCCCTGCTTATCTGAACAGGGGCCCCCTTGTCAAGCGTCGGTGGTGAGTGGTTGTGGTTGATGGGGTCATGGTTCGCTCCGCGGATGCCCGGGCTTATCTGGGTCCGCGACCTGATGGTCGGTGACGTGATGGTTGATCGGTCGTTCCGGGTGGAGCGACTCCGACCGCTCGGTCTTTGTTGGGCCGCCACGCTGGCGTGGGAGCCACAGGGCTTGGGGGAGCTGGTCGGAAGCTTGGGTGCCATCTTGGAGTCTGGGCGGCGGAGTGGCGGATCGAGGGTGGTCAGGTTGTCGGGATCGGCTCGAGCGCGGCGGGACCCAGCTCGCGCAGGATGTGGAAGGAGCGACGCGCCAGCTTGCGCGCGATCGTCAGCGACGCCCGCGTGTGCGAGAGCCCACGCGCCTTCAGCGCGAGGTAGTCCTGGTGGTCGGGGCTTGTCGAGCGACACGCCGACAGGGCGGCCTCATAGAGCGCCCAGCGCAGGTGCGGCGAGCCCTGGCGGTTGAGCTTGCCCACGCGTGAGCGTCGGTCGGAGCGGTGCACGCCGATGTCGATCCCGGCCATCCGCACGGCCTTGCGCGACGCCGACAGACGCTCGACGTCGCCGAGCTCTGTGAGCGTGACCAGCGCGGTAAGTTCCCCCATGCCGAAGAGCTCCATCAACGCACGGCAGCCGGTCTGCCGGCGCGCGAGTTTGCGAAGCTCCGCCTCGAGCGGGCGCAGCTGACCCTCGAGTGAGTCGACCATCGCGAGCGAGATGTCGATTCGCTCGCGTGCGTCAGCGGGCAGCTCGAGCTGATCGAGGAACTCACGTCCGCCGCTGCCGTTCAGCTTGTCGGGCACGCCGCCGATGCCGTGATGAAACAGCGTCGCCTGGATGCGCTGCAGCCACTGCGTGCGCTCGTCGACGAGCGTCTTTCGCAACCGCGCGCGCGAACGCCATTCGCGCACGTGCTCGGGCGGCATCCAGGACTCTGGTAGACGTCCCTCGCACAGCAGCTGGCGCAGCCAGCGCGCGTCCTCGCGATCGGTCTTCGCCCGCCGCTTGCGCCCGCGCAGCGCGTGCGTCTCGACCGGCTCTGCGAGGTGCGGGGTTGCGCCGGCATGCTCCAGCGCGCGGGAGACGAACAACCAGCCGGTGCACGCCTCGAGCGCGACATGCACCTCGTGCCCGGCGAAGCGCCCGACCCAGCGCTCGACTGCCGTCGGCGTCGCGTCGATCCGTCCGCGCTTCACCTCGCCGCTGTTGGTGTCCAGCGCGTCGAATGTGATCTGTGTGCGGTGCACGTCAAACCCAGCTACGATCGTCATCTCGGGGCCTCCTTCGAGTTCCGGCATTGACCATTCGCGCGAAGAATCTCGCGCTGAGCCGAGGGAGGTCCTGTTCATGCCATCTTTGAGATGTGTCCGCCCGTCGCCGGCGCTGAGCCTGACTGATAGACGCGCGGGTCAAGACCGAGATAGCCGACCAGCTGGCGCTGCGTGCGAAACCGCCCGATCTCGCCGACCGCTGCCATGAATGTCGCCGCGCAGATCACGTTGACCCCGGGTAGGGTCATCAGCCGCCTGATCTCCGCCGAGCGCAGGGCCTCCGCGGCGACCTGGCGCTCAACCGCGTCGATCTCTGAGTCGAGGAAGTCGATGTGGCGCATGCACGCCTGGATCGTCTCTGTCTCCTCGAGTGGCAGCTCGAGTTTCTCGAGCCAGCGGCGCCCCTTGACCCCGAACACGTCAGAAACGGGCGGGCTGCCCACGAGCCGGCGCACGAGCACCGCGTGGATCTCATTCTTGGCGCGCGAGCGAGCACGCACCAGCTGCTCACGCCGCGAGAGGCGACGGCGCATCACCCGGCAGCGCTCATCCGGTGACCAGACCCCGTCCAGCTCACCGACCGCCAACAGGCGAGCGAGCGTGCGCGCATCCAGCCGGTCGGTCTTCGCGCGCGCCTGACGGATCCCCGTATCGGCAGGACTCACGACGACCACGCGCGCGACGTGTCGCTCAAGGATCCGCGCGACCTCCCACGCGCTGCCGCTCACCTCCAGCGCCACCCGATCGCGCGGATCAAGGCTCGCGCCAAAAAGCTCCAGCCGCTCGGGCGTCGTATCGACCCGACCCGCCGAGCAAACCTCACCATCCCGCGCGATCGCGACCTCACAGAAATCGCGGTGCACGTCCACGCCGATCGCCCTACCAGCTCGTCTCACCACGTCCTCCCTCTAATTTGTTGAACTCGCGGAGAAGCAGCGGGCAAACGACAACGACCGATACGAGCTCACGGCTCACCCGGGCAAGTCGCAGGGGCGGCCATCGAGCATGCTCGGGCTCGAAGCCCATCGTCCAAAACGGCCTGCCCAACTGCGTTCTCCCTGAAAGCCCCTGTCCCGGTCAGCCAACCCTAATACGATCGGCCCCAACAGCAGCCTTCAACCCCGCATTTTCATGCCCCGAGTTGCGATCGTCTCATCTCGCGGTCCCGAGACGCCCGCGTTGAGCTGAAAGCAGTCGTCTGGGCGTCCCCCTCCGAGACGTTTGGCTTTCGTCCAACTCGACCTTCTCGCCCTTGTCCACCGAGGCGCTCGCTCTCCGCCGCAAAGCAGTCGCCGCCAACGGGATCGACGGAGGTAACGGTCGATGGCTACGCGTGCCCATGGCGGCCACTTGGGCCACTCCGCGCGGCATGATCCAGCCGAGCCGCGATGTCGCTGTGGCCGAGTAAGGGAGACGAGGACCCGGTCACGAGGCACCAAGACCGCGGCGGAGGCGCGCTCAGGTATCGAGAGCATCGTCTCATGGCTCCGCGAACTCGCCGCGCGGCACCGCCGTGGGCCGACGCACTTGATAATCAGAGGCAGCGATGGGAGCGGATTCTTTGACCCAGCGGCTCACAAGCGCAGCGCGGCCGATGGCAGGGGTGGTCGGCTGGCTGCGTGTCCGCGACCCCGGTTACGCCGCGCTGCGTCGCGCTACGCGCGCGGCGCTGCTAATGCCCGCGGTGTTCGCGCTCGGCGACAAGGTGATCGGGGAGCCGCTGCTCGCCACGTTCGCCGCCTTCGGCTCGTTCGCGATGTTGCTACTGGTCGACTTCTCGGGCTCGATCAAAGACCGCCTGCTCGACCAGACCGCGCTCGGGCTCGCCTGCGCAGCTCTGATCTGCCTCGCCACGCTCGTCTCGCGCACGACTTGGCTGGCGGCCCTCAGCATGGGCGTCGTCGCCTTCGGCGTGTTGTTCGCCGGCGTGCTGAGCTCGGTCCTCGCTGGCGCCACCACCACTCTGCTGCTCGCCTTCATCCTGCCCGTCTCCCTGCAGGGTCCCCCATCGTCGATCCCCGAACGGGTCGCGGGCTGGGGCCTCGCCGCCGGTGTGTCGCTGCTGGCGATCTCGCTGCTGTGGCCCGCACCGACGCGCAACCCGGTGCGCGTGGCGGCAATCGAGACCGCGCGTGCGTTGGCGGCGCGGCTGCGCAGCGACGTCGCCTACATGATGGGCGATCCCGCAGACAACGAGCGGGAGCGGACGCATCACGCTGCGATCGCCGCCGCGCAGCAGGCCGTCCAGAAGATGCAAGACCTGTTCTTCGCCACCCCGTACCGGCCGACCGCGCTGTCCGCCGACGCGCGCGCGGTCGTGCAGGTGATCGACGAGCTGCGCTGGCTAGACACGATCATGCTGCGCTCCGCGCCGAAGCGGCACTCGCCACGCGCGAGTCGCCGCGTCGGTGCCGTCAAGACCGCTGCCGCCGAAGTGCTGGCCGACGCGGCCGACCTGCTGGAGGACCCGGGGCGCACGCGCACGGCGCTGCGCCGGTCGGTCGAGCGCTTGCGCGCCGCGCTTGCGGAGCTCGAAGAGGTGACCACCGCGCTGCCGCCCGGCCAGCCGCCCGGCGGCGATCACGACGGTGCGCTCGCCGAGAGGGTCGTCTCCTCGCTTGACCCGAGCTTCCGCGCGCAGCAGCTGAGCTTCATCGTCGGGCAGATCGCGAGCAGCGCCGACCTCGCGGCCGCCGCCGCACGGCGCTCGTGGATGGACCGGCTGCTGGGCCGCCAGCCCGAGGGCGTACACGGGCCGCTGGCTGAGGCGCACGAGCAGGCCGGTGCCTACATCGAGCGACACTCGCTGACGTTGCAGAACAGCGTGCGCGGCGCCGTCGCCCTCGCCCTCGCCGTGCTGGTTGCCGACCTCACCACGGTGCAGCACGGCTTCTGGGTCGTGTTCGGGGCACTCGCGGTGCTGCGCTCGAATGCGGTCAGCACCGGGCAGAACGTCCTGCGCGCGCTGGCGGGGACGGCGGTCGGGTTTGCCGTCGGGGGCGCGCTCGTGTACCTGATCGGGACGGACACCACGCTGCTATGGGCACTGCTGCCGATCGCGATACTGTTCGCCGGCCTCGCCCCGGCCTGTATCTCCTTCGCAGGGGGTCAGGCGGCGTTCACGCTGACACTGTTGATCCTCTTCAACCTGATCGCACCGGCCGGCTGGAAAATCGGGCTCGTGCGCATCGAGGACGTGGCGCTCGGCTGCGCCGTCAGCCTGCTCGTCGGCTTGCTTTTCTGGCCGCGCGGCGCCGGCGCTGCGCTGCGCAGCGCGCTCGCACGCGCATACCGCGACAGCGTGGGGTATCTTGCCGACGCGGTCGCCTACGGTGTCGGCTGCTGCGATCCCTCCGGCCCGCAGTTCCCGCCGCCGCAGCGCAAGGCACTCGACGCAGCCGCCGCCTCGTACCGGCTGGATGAGACCTTCCGCGGCTACCTGATCGAGCGCGGGTCAAAGCGCGCGCCGCTCGCCGACATGGCAGGGCTCGTCACGGGCGTGACCGGCGTGCGCCTGGCGGGCGACGCCGTGCTCGACCTTTGGCACGGGGGCGAAGCAAGCGGCGAGCGCTCCGCTGCCCGCCGCGAGCTGATTCTCGCCGCCGAGCATGTCGCGAGCTGGTACGAGCGCTTCGCCGCCAGCCTCACCGGCGCCGAGCAGGTCCCCGATCCGCTGGCACGCGACGAGGTCGCCGACGGGCACCTGATCGAGGCGGTCGAGCGCGACCTCAGCGGCTCCGACGGTAACGCCACGGCGACCGGCGTTCGCGTGATCTGGACAGGCGACCACCTCGACGGCGTGCGCCGCCTGCAGGAGCCGCTCGCCGATCAGGCGCGCGCCGCCGTCTCCGCGCAGCCGCCGCGCTAGCTGTCGCGCAATTGGAGATCCGTGCCGAGCCTGGGAGGATAGGGTCGGAGTAGCTAGCATTCTTTCGCCGACACGGCTGGTCGCCGAGGAATGCGAGCACCATGCTCCCTCCGGGGTGCGCTTGCGCTCAGGACGATGTGCACTCGTCTGCTCTCCGTTGCGCGAGACGCTCGCATCCGTGCCAAAGGAGGCGTGTCCGGCGCGTTAGGCGAGACGCCTGCAGCTCGTCCGACGCGGGGTGTGCCCAGAAGTTGGAGGTGCTTATTGAGTAGCTGATCCAACATAAGCTCGTCGTCGCCAGCGGGTGCGAGTCCCGCCCGGGTAGCTGTCAGGAGGCCCGGTAGCAGGCTGCCGGCTTCGGGGGGAAACGCCCGGGGTCGAAGCGCAGCGTCAAAAGCCCTGTCAGGGGGAGCGACTGAGCGGTCCGAAGCGTCAAGCGAAGTCTGCCGCGTCGTAAGGACGCCTGCCCGTGAGGGCGGGGAAGAGGAGGAGCCGAGCCGCGGCTCGTCACGGCGAAGGCCATGGAAGGGGTGTAGATCCTGGATTGCAGCCCCGATGAACCTCCCGGCGTATGAGGGCTCGGAACGCTCAGAAGGTGGCGGCGGGAACTGGGGAGACCCTCCCCGGCCCGGCGGCCCGATGGATCGGGTGCGGCCGGAGAGTCGCGTCCTATAACCGGCGCTCAGCCGGGAAGTGGATGTCGTGCCGGGAGGGTGTCGGAGGCGGCCGTAGTACCGCTTGAGCCGACGGGACAACAGAACCCGCGGTGAGGGAAGGGCCGCTGCTTCGTCCATGCGTCACGCACAGGGAAGGATCGGTGAGTGCCAGATCATGGCTAGGACCACCAAGCAGGATCAAGTCCGAGAACTGCAGCGAACGCTCTACCGGGCGGCCAAGGCCGATCCCGCACGACGGTTCCACGCGCTCTACGACAAGGTCTCAAGGAAGGATGTCTTGGAGCGTGCGTGGGAGCTGGTGCGCGCCAACAAAGGCGCGGCCGGCATCGATGAACAGACCATCGCCGACATCGAGCAGCTACGGGGTCTCCCGTCTGCTCGATGAGCTGGCCGCGGATCTGAGGGACGGGCGCTGGCGTCCGCTTCCAGCTCGCCGGGTGTTCATACCGAAGCCCGGCAGGGAGGGCGAGCAGAGGCCGCTGTCGATCCCCGCCGTCCGTGACCGCGTCGTCCAGGCGGCCACGAAGATCGTCATTGAGCCGATCTTCGAGGCCGACTTCCTGCCGTGCTCGTTTGGGTTCAGGCCCAAGCGATCACAGCACGACGCGCTCCAGGTCTTGATCGATGAGTCCCGGAGGGGCAGGCGCTGGGTTCTTGAGTCGGACATCGCCAACTGTTTCGAGGCGATCCCGCACTCGGGGTTGATGTCGGCGATCGAGGAGCGGGTCAGTCGACCGCAACCTGCTGAAGCTCCTGCGTGCGATGTTGCGCGCGGGGGTGATGGCAGATGGTGCGGTCCACCGCGAGGTGACCGGCACTCCCCAGGGCGGTGTTGTTTCGCCCGTTCTGTGCAACGTCTATCTGCATCGGCTCGACCGGCAGTGGGCCGAGCGCGGGACAGGGGTGCTGGTGCGCTTCGCGGATGACCTGGTGGTGTGCTGCCACAGCAAAACGGGAGGCCGAGGCGGCACTCAGTGCGCTGCGGTCGATCCTGGCCGAGTTGGGCCTCGAGCCCAAGGCGGCCAAGACCCGGATCGTGCACCTGGAGGAGGGAGGCGAGGGGCTTGATTTCCTCGGCTTCCACCACCGCCGGGTGCGCGGTGAGCGTGGCTATAAACACCTCAGATTCCTCGCCCGCTGGCCCTCACGAGAGGCGATGCAAAGAGCCCGCGACCGGATCCGTGAGATCACGGATTCCAAGCGGCTCCGCGACCCGGTCGAAGTGATCGTGCAGGACCTGAACCGGTTCCTGCGCGGCTGGGCGAACTATTTCCGCTACGGGAATAGCCGCCTTCACTTCACCCGCATCACCACCTATGCGCTCAGGCGACTCGCTCTGTTCGTGGCCAAGCGCCACAAACGGAGATCGGGCTACGGCATGACCGTCGTGGCCTTCGTGTCACCGAACCGCATGGGACTGGTCAGCCTCGACCGACTCGTCGTCACCCCCAGCCCCTTCCGGGACTGGCGGGTCAAGCGGGGCAAGCCGAATGCCGGCGGTGAAGGGCGTCGGTGAGCCGTGTGCGGGAGGGAGCAGCCGACAAGGCTGCGACCCAGCTGGTGAGAGTCCAGCCACGTCAGTTGTCCATGTCGGACGTGAAGCGACGCCACATCCCGGTTCGGGTAACCGGCCGGGCGATGCGTGGTGTGAAAGGCCTGGCGGCCCGGCGCTTGCGCGCTGCGGTCGGAGCAGTCTGGAGGCCGAGCGAGTGCAGGAGCCCGAAGGTGATCGAATGACTGCAGCCACGAAATACGGCTCCCCACGGAAGCTGCCATGTGGGGATAGATCCGCGCGCCGAACCCGTTTCCCGTGGGGTGAGGCCGGTGTCCTCGGTGAAGGAATGGACAAGTGCAGCCGAGGAGCGCGGCGGGGTATGGGTCCGAGCACCTGCACAAGGGTCGCAGAGATAATGTCGGGAAGGGCCATCGCCCAGCAGGGGCTGGCGACAACCTGCAAAGACCGCGCGCACAACGGGAATACCGGAGGCGCGGGGAGGGGGGTGGTCTGGCGCATGAGCCCGTACGAGCGACGACGAGGGGGTAACGCCCCTCCAGGCGGCTTTCGAGGCCGCCCCGGCGCGGGTAACGCCCGCTCCGGGCAAAGGGGCTCTGGGCACTCGGTGGCCACGACAGTGGGTACGCACCAGACGCAGAGCTGGATTACGCGGGGCCTGCGTCGTGGCGAAGGGGCGATGCAAACTCCACCGCGTCGGGGCGAAGGGTGCGCCAGCACCGCAGTTTCGCGCCGTGGGGGAAGGCCCGCCCTGAGAAATGGCGTGCAGAGCCGAGGCCAGAACCGGACTCGGGAAATCCGACCGTCCGGGATCGTAGGGGGGCTTTGAGAAACGTGACCACTTGGGAGCCTGGGGTAAGGCCCGGAGCGAAAGCGACGGAACAGCCGCCGGACCCTGTGGTGGTGCACGCGCTCAATCTCTATCCCGACAACCGCATGCACGGATCGACGTGGCGGCGGGAGGAGTGCGCCGCGGATGACCCGTAGCTTGCTGGTGAGAGTCCAGCCTGGGCAATTGCTCGTTCAGCCCGGTAGTGAGGGGCGCGGGGCGGGGGAGCGATCCGCCGTCTCGAAGCCGCCCGACAAAGGCCCTTTTGGGGTCCACGCAAACCTGCAGGCCGCAACGCAAGTGAACCTATGTGTAGCGTCGTAAGCCCCACCCTCCTTCTCGGGGGGTATTGGGAGCGCCGAGCCTCTTCCTTCATGGCGAAGGCTGCCACCGAGGCGGTTAGAGCGAGCATTGCCGCCCCGGGCTCCCCGGCGTATCAGGGGTGGCATGCAGGGAAAGCTACGGGGGGTAACGCGGGAGACCCCCGCGTCTTCCGGCCTGATCTCCAGCCGGATAACCCCGCCTATAAGGCAGCGCCCGAAGTGGCGGGGGACGGGCGTGGGGGAGTCGGAGGGGACGTATGAGCGTTGATGGGCAAGACAACAGAACTTGCCCGGAGCAAAGGCTCCCTGCTTCAGCGGTGCTTGTGGTTCGCAGGGAAAGACCGGCGCCAGTCCCAGAGGGGTAAGCGGTGTCCAAAGACTCGGTCCGAGAACTGCAACGCAAGCTTACCGTGCAGCCAAGGCAGACGGAGATCGCAGGTTCCATTCGCTGCGGGACAAGCTCTACCGGGTCGACGTGCTCGGGCGGGCTTGGCAGCTGGTGAAGCGAATCAAGGGACCTACGGAGTGGACCGGTGCTCGATCGAGCAGATCGAGGCAGCCGGGGTCGAGCGTTCCTGGAGGGGGTTGCCAGGGAGTGCGGGAGGGGACCTACCGGGCGAGCCGGCCCGTCGGGTCCAACATACCCAAGCCCGGCAAGCCCGGACGGTCCAGGCCGCTCTCGATCCCGACCGTGAAGGATAGGGTGGTTCAGCAGGCCTGTCGGCTCATTATCGAGCCGTCTTTGAGGCCGACTTTTGCCCAGTTCCTTCGGGTTTCGGCCAGGGCTCAGCACCAAGGACGCGTCGTTGGCCATCTATAAGTGGCTCAACTACGGGTGCGTTCATGTTGTTGACGCCGATATCGCCGACTGCTTCGGTCAGATCGACCCGGAGCGGCTGGTGCGACTCGGA
>CAVYET010000007.1:0-120214 GCA_963767655.1 uncultured Solirubrobacteraceae bacterium
GACGCGCGGGTCATCTTCGTCGATACCCAGTCCTCCAACTGGACGTGGGACCCGGTCGCGGGCGCCTACTACTGGCATCGCTTCTTCGAGCACCAGCCGGACCTCAACTACGACAACCCCGAGGTCCAGGAGGCGATGCTCGACGTGATCCGCTTCTGGCTGGAGCTCGGGCTCGACGGGCTGCGGCTCGACGCGGTGCCGTACCTGTTCGCGCGTGAGGGCACCAACTGCGAGAACCTGCCCGAGACCCACGCGTTCCTGAGGCGCGTGCGCAGCCGAGGTCGAGGCCGCCTACCCGGACCGCGTGCTGCTCGCGGAGGCAAACCAGCGGCCGGCTGACGTCGTGAAGTACTTCGGTGAGGGCGACGAGTGCCACATGGCTTTTCATTTCCCGGTCATGCCGCGCATGTTCATGGCGCTGCGGCGGCGAGGACGCCACGCCGGTGTACGAAACCCTCGCCGGCACGCCCGAGATCCCGGACGCCTGCCAGTGGGGCCTGTTCCTGCGCAACCACGACGAGCTGACGCTCGAGATGGTCACCGCCGAAGAGCGCGAATACATGTACGCCGAGTACGCGAAGGACCCGCGCGGGAAGCTCAACCTCGGCATCCGCCGACGCCTCGCGCCGCTGCTCGACAACGGCCGCGACGAGATGGAGCTGATGACGGCGGTCCTGTTCTCGCTTCCGGGCAGCCCGATCCTCTACTACGGCGACGAGATCGGAATGGGCGATAACGTCTATCTCGGCGACCGCGACTCGGTGCGCACGCCAATGCAGTGGACGGGCGACCGCAACGGCGGCTTCTCGCCGGCGGACTTTGCGCAACTCTACCTGCCGCCGCTGATGGATCCCGTCTACGGTTTCCAGGCCGTCAACGTCGAGGCGCAGCTGCGAACCCCCACTTCACTGCTGCGCTGGATGCAGCGCATCATCGCGCTGCGCAAGGAGCACCCGGTGTTTGGCATGGGAAGCTACGAGCCGCTGCAGAGCAGCAACCCGCGCATCTTCGCGCACATCCGCCGCTACGAGGATGACGTGGCGCTGTGCGCGCACAACTTCGCGCGCTCGGCGCAGGCCGTCGAGCTCGACCTGTCGCAGTACGAGGGCCGCTATCCGGTCGAGATGTTCGGTCGCTCGCGCTTTCCGCGCCTCGGCGAGCTGTCCTACCTGCTCACCTTCGCCCCGCGCGGCTTCTTCTGGTTCTTGCTCGAGCAGGAGGCGAACGACGGCGAGAGGCGAGGCGGCTCGTGAGCGCAAACGGGGTGGCGGCGGCGTTCGCCGACGGCGAACTGGACTTCGTCGACCAGGCCGCGCTGGCCGCCTGGATCGCACAGCGGCGCTGGTATGCGACCAAGGGGCGCGGCATCGCTCGAGGCGAGCGTGGTGGAGGCACTACCGCTCGGCGGCGAGCCTCCGCTCGTCCTGGCGCTCGTGGAGGCGCGCCTGCACTCCGGCACGCGTGACCTCTACCACGTGCTGGTCGGACTGCGTCCGGCGGCGGGTGGACTCGACGACGAAGTCGATCTGCGAGGCCGACGGCTGGGTCGTCTACGGGGCGCTCGGCGATCCAGCGCAGTGCAGGCGGCTGGCACGGCTGCTGAGCGCATCCGCCGTCGTCGAGCGGGCGAGCGGCCGGGTCGAGTTCCACGGGCTCCAGGGATCGGCACCACTGGCCGACGGCGGCACGCGTGCGTGCGCTCACCGGCGAGCAGAGCAACACGTCGCTCGTGTTCGACGAGCAGGTCGTGCTCAAGGTGTTCCGCAGGCTCGCGGCGGGCACGAATCCGGAACTCGAGATGCTGCGCTTCCTGTCCGAGCGCCGCTGCGAGAACATCGCCGAGCTGCTCGGTTGGTTCGAGCATCGCGGCGAGCGCATCGACGCTACGCTCGGCATCGCCGTTCGTCATGTGGCTGGAGCACGCGATGGCTGGCGGCTGACGCTCGATGCGCTCGTCGCCGGCGAGGGCGACACGCTGATGGCATCGCTCGCCGAGCTGGGCGCGGTGACCGGGCGCATGCACACGCTGCTCGCCTCCGACCCGCGGATCCGGATTTCGCACCCGAAGAGGCGAGCCTCGAGACGACCGCGCTGCTCGCCGCCACGATCGATGAGCATCTCGAGCGGACGCTCGACGATCATTCTGACGATCCCGCGCTCGAGCCGATAGCGCGCCGCAGCGAGGAGCTGCGCGAGTACGTGCGGTACGCGGCCCAAAGGGCCACGGGCGGGCGCCTGATCCGCCACCACGGCGACTTCCACCTCGGCCAGACGATGGCCACCCCGCGCGGATGGGTGATCGTCGACTTCGAGGGCGAGCCGGCCCGCTCGCTGCTGGAGCGGCGTCGCAAGCGCTCGGCCCTGCGTGACGTGGCGTGCATGCTCGGCTCCTTCGCCTATGCGGCCGCCGTCGCCGAGCTGCACCGGGGCGTGCGCCCGCCGCGACGATTGGGAAACGCGCGCGCGGCAGACCTTCGTCGAGGGCTACCTCGGCAGCGTCGACCCCAACCTGCTGCCCTCGGATCGCGCGGCGATCGAGCACATGCTCGCGTTCCTCGAGCTCGAAAAGGCCGTCTACGAGCTGCGTTACGAGATCGATCACCGGCCCGACTGGGTGCCGATCCCAGTGGCGGCGCTCTCGCGCCTGCTCGAGGCCAGGACGACGTGAGCATCGAGCAGGAGATCGAGCGCCTCGTAGCCTGCGACGATCCCGATCCCCACGCGCTGCTCGGCGCCCACCCGCACGACGGCGGCGTCGTGATCCGCGCCTTCCGTCCAGGCGCGCGGCGGGTGCGCGCGCTGCTCGGACGGAAGAGAGCCGGTGACGCTGCGCCGGCGTCACCCCGCGGGGGTGTTCGAGGGCGTCGTGAAGGGCGCGGTCCTACCACTCGACTACGAGCTGCAGGTCGACTACCCGCAGGGAAGCGTCTCGCTCCGCGACCCCTACGCCTACCTGCCCACGCTCGGCGAGCTGGACCTGCACCTGGTCGCCGAGGGACGGCACGAGCTGCTCTACGAGCGGCTCGGCGCCCACGTGCGCGAGATCGCCGGCACGACCGGTACGAGCTTCGCCGTGTGGGCGCCGAACGCGCGCTCGGCGAGCGTTGTGGGGGACTTCAACGCGTGGGATGGGCGCCTGCACCAGATGCGCTCGCTGGGCGGCGCGGGAGTGTGGGAGCTGTTCATCCCCGGCGAGACGAGCGGCGCACGCTACAAGTTCGAGATCCGCGCCCACGACGGTGCGCTGCTGTTGCGGGCGGATCCGTTTGCGTTCGAGGTCGAGCATCCGCCACAGACGGCGTCGGTGGTCCAGCGTCCGCGCCACCGCTGGCGCGATGAACGCTGGCTCGAGCGTCGCCGCGCGGCGGACCCGCTGCGCGAGCCTATCTCGATCTACGAGGTGCACCTGTCGTCCTGGCGCTTGAATCCACTCGAGGGGAACCGCCGCCTGAGCTACCTCGAGCTGGCCGAGGAGCTCGCCGCCTATGTCGCCGAGCTAGGCTTCACGCACGTCGAGTTGCTGCCTGTGATGGCCCATCCCTTCAGCGGCTCGTGGGGCTACCAGGTGACCTCGTACTTCGCGCCGACGCCGCGCCACGGCTCGCCGGACGATCTGCGCGAGCTGATCGACTGCCTGCACGCGGCGGGGATCGGGGTGATCCTCGACTGGGTGCCGGCGCACTTCCCGCGCGACGAGTGGGCGCTCGCGCGCTTCGACGGGACCGCCCTCTACGAGCACGAGGATCTGCGGCGCGCCGTCCACCCGGACTGGGGCACGCTCGAGTTCAACTTCGCCCGCAACGAGGTCCGCAACTTCCTGCTGGCCAGCGCCCTGTTCTGGCTGCGCGAGTATCACGCCGACGGACTGCGCGTGGACGCAGTCGCATCGATGCTGTACCTCGACTACTCGCGCGGCGAGGGCGAGTGGCTGCCCAACCGCTACGGCGGCCGCGAGGACCTCGAGGCGATCGCGTTCCTGCGCGAGCTCAACGAGGTACTGCATGCGCGCGAGCCGGGCATCGTGTCGGCGGCGGAGGAGTCGACCGCATGGCCCGGCGTCTCGCGGCCGACCTACCTCGGCGGGCTGGGGTTCGGCTTCAAGTGGAACATGGGTTGGATGCACGATACGCTCGGCTACTTTCAGCGCGACCCTGTATTCCGCCGCTACCACCACCACGAGCTGACCTTCAGCCTGCTGTACGCGTACAGCGAGAACTTCATCCTGCCGCTGTCGCACGATGAGGTCGTGCATGGCAAGGGCTCCCTGCTGTCCCGGATGCCCGGCGACCGCTGGCAGAGACTTGCGAATCTGCGCGCGCTGTACGCGTACATGTGGGCCCACCCGGGCAAGAAGCTCCTGTTCATGGGCGGCGAGCTGGCGCAGGAGGCGGAGTGGAGCCACGAGCGCTCGCTCGACTGGCACCTGCTCGAGCAGCCCGAGCATCGCGGTGTTCATTCGCTCGTATGCGACCTCAATCGCATCTATCGCGAGCGCCCGGCGCTGTGGGAGCTCGACGACGACCCGGCCGGCTTCTGCTGGCTCGAACCGAACGACGTCGACGGCAACACGCTCTGCTTCATTCGGGCCTCCCGCGAGCGACGCGATGTGCTCGTCTGCGCCTGCAACTTCAATCCCGCCCCCAAGCTGCGCTACCGCATCGGCCTGCCAGGCCCTGGGCGCTGGATCGAGGTGCTGAACAGCGACAGCCGCCATTATGGAGGCGGCGATGTCGGCAACCTCGGCGGGATCGCGGCCGAGCCGACCGCGTGGCACGGTCAGCCCTGCTCGGCGGAGGTGCTCCTACCGCCGCTCGCCGTCGTGTGGTTCGTGCCCGAGGCTCGATGACGTACGCCTGGGAGCGACGGCTCGGGGCTGTGCCGTACGACGGGCGGGAGGCCTGCTTCCGTGTGTGGGCGCCGCGGGCGCGACGGGTGGCCGTGCGGTTGCGCGGCGAGGATCACACGCTCGAGGACGCCGGTCACGGCGTACATGAGCGGCTGCTGCCGGCATCCGCGGGCGAGGACTACTGGATCCTGCTCGACGGAACGCCGCTGCCGGATCCTTGCTCACGCTGGCAGCCCGCGGGCATCCGCGGTCCCTCGCGCGTGCTCGACACGCGCGAGTTCGATTGGAGCGATCACGACTGGGGCGGGGTTCCGCTCGAGGATCTCGTGCTCTACGAGCTGCACGTAGGCACGTTCACCGAGGCGGGCACATTCGGCGCCGTGATCCCGCACCTGCGCGGGCTGCGCGAGCTGGGCATCACGGCGATCGAGCTGATGCCCGTCGCCGAGTTCCCGGGCCAGCGCGGCTGGGGATATGATGGGGTGCAGATCTCTGCCGCCTTCTCCGGCTACGGCGGGCCGAGGGCCTTGCAGCGGCTCATCGACGCGGCTCATGCGGAGGGGATCGGCGTGGTCCTGGACGTCGTCTACAACCACGTGGGAGCTTCAGGCGTCAAGGCGATGGAGGCCTTCGGGCCCTACTTCACCGACAAGCACAAGACTCCGTGGGGCAAGGCGATCAACTATGACGACGAACGGTGCGACCCCGTGCGTGAGTGGGTGCTGCAGAGCGCCGAGGGCTGGGTGCGGGACTTCCACCTCGACGGGCTCCGACTCGACGCGATCCATGCCATCCACGACGAGAGCGCACACCCCATCCTGCGCGAGCTGGCCACGCGGGTTCACGCGGTCGACCCGCGAGCGCTCGTGATCGCAGAGAGCGGGCTCAACGACCCCAAGGTGATTCGCCCCGCCGACGTCGGAGGCCACGGGCACGACGCGCAGTGGGCCGACGACTTCCATCATGCGCTGCGCGTGCTTCTAACCGGCGACCGCGATGGCTACTACGCGGATTTCGGCGCGCTGAGCGATCTCGCGAAGGCGTTCCGGCGGCCGTTCGTGCACGACGGGACGTACTCGGCGTATCGGCGGCGTCGCTTCGGAGCGCCCGCCGGCGATCGGGCACCCGCGCAGTTCGTCGTCTTCTGCCAGAACCACGACCAGGTGGGCAATCGTGCCCTCGGCGATCGGCTGCCGGTCCAGGTGCGGCCGCTGGCAGCCTTCTGCGTCCTGCTGTCGCCGTTTACGCCCATGCTCTTCATGGGCGAGGAGTACGGTGAGCGGGCACCGTTCCAGTTCTTCACCGATCACATCGATGTCGAGATCGCGCAGGCCACGAGCGAGGGCCGACGGCGCGAGTTCGCGCGCTTCGCCGCCTATGCCGGTGCGCTGCCCGACCCACAGGCGCCCGAGACCTTCATGCGCTCAAAGCTCACGCGCGAGCGTGACCCGCGCCTGTGCGCGCTGTACGCCGAGCTCCTGCGCGTTCGGCGCGCGCTGCCCGCGGGCGATGCGGAGGTTGCCTTCGATGAGGCGAAGCGCTGGCTGCGTGTGCACCGCGGTCAGTTCCAGCTGCTGTGCAACTTCGCCGAAGCGGAGACGCTCGTGCCGTGCGCTGGCGGCCAGGTCGTACTCGCGACGCACCCGCCAGCCCAGCCGGAGCGGGACGGGGTGCGGTTGGCGCCGCTCGCGGGAGCGTTGCTGCGATGAGCGAGGTCTGGCCCGGCCGCCCGTTCCCGCTGGGAGCCACCTGGGACGGCGAGGGGACGAACTTCTCGCTGTTCTCAGAGAACGGTGAGCGCGTCGAGCTGTGCCTCTTCGACGAGCGGGATCGTGAGAGGCGCATCGAGCTCACCGAGCGCACCGCCTACAACTGGCATTGCTACCTGCCGGGGGTCGGCCCCGGTCAGCGCTACGGCTACCGCGTCCACGGCCCGTATGAGCCCACCAGTGGCCATCGCTTCAATGCCACGAAGCTGCTGATCGACCCCTACGCGAAGGTGATCGAGGGACCTATCCGCTGGGAGGCGGCCAACGTGCTGCCCTACGTTCCCGACGACACGCCGGACGCCGATCTCGAGCCCGACGACGAGGACGACGTCGAGGCGATCCCCAAGTGCCTGGTCGTGGACCAGGCCTTCGACTGGGAGGACGACCGGCCACCGCGCACGCCCTGGAACGACACGGTCATCTACGAGACGCACGTTAGGGGCTTTACGATGCGTCACCCCGAGGTGCGCGAGGATCTGCGCGGCACCTACGCTGGACTCGCGTCCGCGCCGGCGATCGAGTACCTGGCCTCGCTCGGCGTGACCGCGGTCGAGTTGCTGCCGATCCACCACATCGCGGACGAGAGCTTCCTGCGCGAGCGGGGCCTCACGAACTACTGGGGCTACAGCTCGATCGGCTACCTGGCGCCGCACGCATCCTACGCGGCAACTGGCTCGCAGCGGTGAGCAGCTGCGCGAGTTCAAGGGCATGGTGAAGGCGCTGCACGGCGCGGGAATCGAGGTGATCCTCGATGTCGTCTACAACCACACGGCAGAGGGCAACCACCTCGGTCCGATGCTCTCGTTCAGGGGCATCGACAACGCCAGCTACTACCGGCTCGTGCCCGAGGATCCGCGTCACTACATGGACTTCACAGGCACCGGTAACTCGTTCAACCCGCGCCACCCGAGCGTGCTGCGGCTGATCATGGACTCGCTGCGCTACTGGGTGACGGAATGCCACGTGGACGGCTTCCGCTTCGACCTCGCGTCCGCGCTCGCGCGCGAGCTGTACGACGTGGATCGCTTGTCGTCGTTCTTCGACGTCATCTACCAGGACCCGGTGCTGTCGCAGGTCAAGCTGATCGCCGAGCCGTGGGATCTGGGGCCGGGCGGCTACCAGGTGGGCAAGTTTCCGCCGCTGTGGACCGAGTGGAACGGGGTGTACCGCGATGTGATCCGGGACTTCTGGCGTGGGCAGGCGCCAGCCAGCGAGCTCGCCTCGCGTCTGACCGGGTCCAGTGACCTCTACTCACACGACCGCGACCCGTTCGCGTCGATCAACTTCATCACCTGCCACGACGGCTTCACGCTCGCCGACCTCGTCAGCTACGAGCACAAGCGCAACGAGGCCAACGGCGAGGGCGGGCGTGACGGAAGCGATGACAACCGCAGCTGGAATTGCGGCGTCGAAGGGCCCACCGACGATCCCGAGGTGGCTGCGCTGCGCGCGCGCCAGCAGCGCAACTTCCTCACGACACTGTTCTTCTCGCTCGGCGTGCCGATGCTGTGCGGCGGTGACGAGCTCGGCCGCACGCAGCTCGGCAACAACAACGCCTGGTGCCAGGACAACGAGCTGTCGTGGTACGACTGGGATCTCGACAAGCCGCGCGAGCACCTGCTCGCCTTCACCAAGCGGCTCGATAGCGCTGCGCAGGGAGCACCCGATCTTCCGCAACCGGCGCTTCTTCAACGACGTCGTGGGGGGGACGGGCCTGCCCGACGCGTGGTGGTTTCGCCTGGACGGGCTCAAGCTGACCCAACGCGATTGGGCACGCCACGACCTGCATTCGCTCGGCCTGTTTCTGAATGGTCAGGCGCTCCGCTACTCCGGCGTCCACGGAGAGAAGATCCGCGATGACTCGTGGTTGCTGATCTTCAACGCCGAGCCTGAAGACCTGACGTTCAGGCTGCCTTCGCGCCGCTTCGGCGAGCGCTGGGAGTTCGAGCTCTCGACGGCCGAACCCGAACTTGAGGCGGGCGCCTTCCAGGTCAACGCCCGAGGCGAGCTCGTGGCGCCGAGCCGCTCGGTGACGATGCTCAAGCGAGCGGGGCGGCAAGGCTGACCGCCGATGCGCGCCACCTACCGTCTCCAGCTCGGTGGCGGGCTGGGCTTCCAAGAGGCGCGCACGCTCGTGCCTTACCTGAGCGAGCTGGGCGTCAGTCATCTCTACCTCTCGCCCCTGCTACAAGCGCGTTCGAGCTCGATGAGCGGCTACGACGTCGTCGACCCGAGCCGCGTCTCGGAGGAGCTCGGGGGCGAGCGGGGTCTGCGTGAGCTGGCCGGCGCAGGGCTCGGCGTGATCGTCGACATCGTGCCGAACCACATGGCCGCCTGCGAGGAGAACCCCTTCTGGGTCGACGAGCGCTTGCGCGGCCGGTTCTTCGACATCGATCCCGTCACCGGCCGCCATCGGCGCTTCTTCGACATCGACGAGCTCGCGGGTGTGCGCCAAGAGGACGACGAGGTGTTCCAGGCAACCCACGAAAAGGTGCTGCAGCTCGTGCGTGAGGGGATCGTGGACGGCCTGCGCATCGACCATATCGACGGCTTGGCCGATCCGGCCGGCTACCTGCACCGCCTGCGCCAGGAGGGCGTCGCGCAGGTATGGGTGGAGAAGATCCTGCAAACGAACGAGGCGCTGCGCGACTGGCCTGTCGAGGGCACCGTCGGCTACGAGTTCCTCAACGATGTCACCGCGCTGTTCGTGGACCAGTGGGGGGAGGAGAGCTTGACGCAGCTGTACGCTGAGTTCACCGGCGATCGGCGGAGCTTCTCCGAAGTGGCCCTGGGCGCGCAGCTCGAGCAGGCGACCACGACGTTCCGGCCCGAGGTCGAGCGCCTGCTTCGGATCGCGAACCTGCCCGGAATCCCCGAATCGCTCGCGCGGCTGCCGGCCTACCGGACATACGTGGAGCCCTCCTCCGGCATCGTGAGCGACTTCGACCGCGTCTCGATCGAGCTGGCGCAGATGCCTGCGCGCCTGGCGAGCGCCCTGCTGCTGCAGACGCCACAGCCACCGGAGCTCATGGTGCGCTTCCAGCAGACGTCGCCCGCGATCAAGGCAAAGGGGGTCGAGGACACGGCCTTCTACCGCTACAACCGCCTGCTGGCCCTCAATGAGGTGGGGGGCGATCCGGAGCGCTTCGGCATCGGAGTGGAGACGTTCCATGCGCGCAACGTGGAGCGCGCGCGTCGTTTTCCACGGGGGCTGCTGGCCACCTCGACGCACGACACCAAGCGCAGCGGCGATGTGCGCGCACGCATCGCCGTGATCGCCGAGATGCCTCGCGAGTGGCGCGCGCACGTGCTGCGCTGGCGCGAGCTCAACGCGGCTTTTCGGGCAGGCGGTGTGCCCGACGCAGGCGAGGAGTACCTGCTCTACCAGACGCTCCTCGGCGCCTGGCCGATCGATCGCGAGCGCCTGGTGGGCTACATGCGCAAGGCACTACGTGAGGCGAAGCTGCACACCAACTGGCTGCGTCCGGACCGCGAACGGGAGGCGCGGATCGAGCGGTTCTGCGCCCGCGTGCTGGAGCACCCGCCGTTCCTCGAGGACTTCGAGCCGTTCGCGGCTGAGGTCGCGGCCCGGGGCAGTCGCGCTGCGATCGGTCAGACGCTCCTGAAGCTCACCTGTCCCGGCGTGCCTGACATCTACCAGGGCGACGAGCTGGAGCTGCTCGAGCTGGTGGATCCCGACAACAGGGGCCCGGTGGACTGGGAGCGTAGGATCTCGGCGTTGGCGGACTTGCGGGCCGGCGCACCGCCGACGCCCGAAACGGCCAAGCTCCACGTGATCGTGGCTGCCCTGGAGCTGCGCGAGCGCCGCCCCGAGGCGTTTGTCGGGCTCCTACGTGCCGGTGGCGGCCGGCCCGACCGTGTGCGCCTTCGTGCGCGGCGACCACGACGTTCTCGTCGTCGTGCGGTTGTGGCCGGGCGGCGTGGGGTCGCTGGTGCTGCCCGACGGCGCCGCGGGCGAGTGGCGAGACGTGCTCGACGACGAGGTTCGCGAGCTCGAGCGTGTGGTGCAGTTCGAACAGGTCATCGGACCGCTCGGGGTGGGCCTGCTGGAGCGGACGTAGGTGGCAAGCGCGGCCAGGCCCACTGATGAGCCCGCCGAACCAGCTCACGCTCACCGACGGCCGGTGCCGGAGATCAAGACGCGGCGCACGCAGACCGACGTTGACGCTCGAGCTCGAGCCGGTGGCGTTCCTGCGGCTAGTTGGCGGTGCAGCCAGCGCCTCGCGACTCTTGATCGCGGGCAAGCTCAAGCTGCGCGGTGACCTCATGGTCGCCCTGGCCCTACCCGCGGCGCTCAGGCTTCCCAGGCGCCGCCCGCAAGCGCCGCGGTGAAAGCGCTGAGCTTCGGGCGCGTCTGCGGCCACCCTGTGCAGGATGCTCACCAGCCAGGCGAGCATCGATGGCCAGGTCAAGCCCCTCAGCGGATTTCAGTTTGTCAACCTCTTCCATAGGGAACGCATTCGTGGTAGAGATCTGTCAGAAGTTCCGATTGCAAGACCAAGATCCTGAAAGTGGAGGAGCCGATGCCCGAAGCCAAACGGCGCCCGCCTGCAAGAAAGAAAACTACTGCTCGCAAACCTCCGGCGAGCCGTGGGAAGCGCGGTGCGAGGAGCTCAGTTCAGCGAACCACGGAGCTGTCCGAGGACGTGCTCAGGGAGCTCGAGGATGGAGCGCAGAGCGCGATCGAGGCTGTGCGGAAGTTCCTCGCCACTGTCGATGAGGCGCTGCCTCAGCGCGGTGAGGGTCAATCCAGGAGGGAGGAGATCACGGACTCCGCCCTGGAGATGGTGCAGCGGCTGGTCCACACACAGTCCGAGTTCCTGCGCAAGGTTGTGGACAATGCAGGCAAGTCGCTGAGCGGATCAGGCGACTCCAAGTAGCACACGAGCGAGAGCGGCCGACTTGCAGTCAGCCGCTCTCGAGGGTACGCCCAAGGCGTACCCTCGACGCCGCACTCATTGAGCTTCACAATCGTCAAGTAAGCGCCACCGGAGCCTTGCGTCTATGTGTCGAGGGCGCGAAATAGTGCTCGCCGCTTACGTTGCGAGAACGTGAGAGGGACATGGTCGTTTGCGAGAGCCTTGTCCTCCGCGAGCCAGACGGCGAGATCGCGGTGGTGGTACGGGCCGGAGGCCTTGCGCGCAAATAGCCCGCCGAGGCGGCGCGACGAGGAACTCGTCGGGCATTGGCGCCAGCGGTCCGTCCAGCGCCAGCGGCGGTTTGGCGTCGGATCGGGCTCGGAGTCCCCCCATCCGACGGTCGTCCAGTTGCCTTGTTGCGGTTGGACGCCTGGTCTAGCGTCTAGCGGATCGATCAGCCGGTAGCGCTCGGTGGGTCACCCGCGCGTTCGTGGTCGGCTGGTCACGCAAGGGAGGGTAACTGTGGTGGCACGCACAGCACAACTCGCCGGACGCCCGACCGCCTTGGGGGCGATCGCGACCGTTGCCGTCGCGATAGCCCTGACATTGTTGCCGGCTGTCAGCACTAGCGCATTTGGCGCTGCCAAGCGCAGCTGCAGCTCGCATTCCAAAAAGGTGCCCTCAGCACGCACATCGCGCCGGCATCGCCACGATCATGCGCAGCGCTGTGCGACGCGACGCTCCCACCGTCGACGCAAGGCCAGGAAGTTCACAAGACACAAAGCAAGCACCGCGGTTGGTTCGCCTCCGGGGGCGTCCGGAAGCGCCCCACCCGCCAGCGCTATCGGGGGCGAGCCGCCCTCCGGCGGCTTAGGTGTGACGCCTCCCAGTGCGCCTGCGGGCCTCTCCACGACCGCCGGCGACACCGAGGTGGTGCTGTCCTGGGGTGCCTCGGGCGCCAGCCGCGGGGTGGGCGGCTACCGCGTATATCGCAACGGCGGGCAGGTGGCGCAGACCCAGAGTACGGGCTTCACCGACACAGGCCTCACCAACGGGACCACGTACAGCTACTACGTGGTTGCATATGACGCTGCCGGCGCACTTTCCCCGCCATCCGAAACGGTGTCGGCTGCACCGACCGGTGGCGCAGGCGGATACCCCCAGACCACCTGGACGGCGGTCGGTACCCCTCCGCTTTCAGACGCAAATGCAGCTGCGCTGGTCATGCCCAAGTCAGAGCAGCGTCCGGACAACCTAGAAGCCAACGACTACGTGCCCACTGCGGCAGAGCTGCAGGGTTTCCACATCGCGGTCAACCCGTACGGCCAGACGGCCGATCAGGCAAATCCACTCAACGCGTACGTCGACGGGCTTGATGGGATGAGCAGCCCCTCCACCGACGACCTGATCCAGTGGGCCGCGCACAAGTGGGGGATCCCCGAAGACTGGCTGCGGGCCCAGTACGTGCAGGAGTCGTGGTGGCGTCAGAGCGCGCTGGGCGACCGCGCCAGCGTCTCTAATACCTGGTACGGGCTGTATCCGCCCCTGGCCCAGATCCCGGGCACCAGCGAAGTCTATGAATCGATGGGCATCGCCCAGGTGAGGTGGCGGCCTGACAGCTCGCTCGGTATCGGCACCGAGCCCCTGCGCTGGAAGAGCACAGCGTTCAATGTCGACTTCCAAGCGGCCACGGTTCGCTTCTACTACGACGGCTACTGCAACTGGTGCACAAGCGGCTACAGCTCAGGCCAGCAGTGGGACAGCATCGGGGCGTGGTTTGAGCCTTATCCGTGGAACAACTCCGCCCAGCAGTCCTACATCGACTCGGTCCAGAACATCCTCGGCGAACGGACCTGGGAACAAGCGGGCTTCTGAACAAGCCACCCGCGACACAGAACTCGATCGCACGGTCCTGATCGGACACCGGCAAGGACTCTCGCGGCGGATCGTCAACGATCGTGACACGTTCCGTGAGCTGCTCGGCGGCCTGGATGGCGAGAAACGCACGATCGCGGTCCCAGCGGAGGACGCATCGTGTCCCGGCGGCGA
This sequence comes from uncultured Solirubrobacteraceae bacterium, assembly GCA_963767655.1. GTDB lineage: Bacteria > Actinomycetota > Thermoleophilia > Solirubrobacterales > Solirubrobacteraceae > Palsa-744. Next base: position 13,545 of record CAVYET010000007.1, read on the forward strand.
CCTTGACGTTACCGGTTGCGACCCCTGCCCGAGCCGCTCCTGGACCCATAGGATACGCCGGTCGGGCAGGTGCCCATAGGGTCTAGTCGGAGGTGGAAGCGATGGCGCAAGTCAAGGGGAAGGTCGTGGTCAACCTCGCGACTGGCCACGAGGACGCCGAGCGCGTCACGGTGGCGTTCCTAGTCGCCGTGGCCGCTCTGGAACAGGGGCGCCCGGTGACCATGTTCACTACGAAGGAGGCCGTGCGTCTCGGCCTGCCGGGCTATGCGCAGGCGATCGAGGCGGCCGGGTCTCCGCCGGTGGCGAGGCTGTTCGACCAGTTCGTGCAGGGCGGAGGCGAGCTGCTGCTGTGCCCGTTCTGTTTCAAAGCGCGGGCCCTGGACGAGCAGGCGATCGTCCCGGTAGCGCGCATCGGGGGGGCCACCCCCCTGTGGGAATGGATCGGCGAGGACGACGCCACCGTCTTCAGCTACTGAGCGAAGGCGCAGGTACGGCGCGACCGCACTAGCGCGGGGGTAGGCTCCCTCGGGACGCTCACCCAGGAGGAGGCCTTCCGTCCAAATGCGTAGACGTCTCGGCTATGCCGGCGTCGCCGCGGCTACGTCAGCCTGCGCCGTGGCGCTGGCACCCGTGACCCGGCTCGCCGCATTTCCAGCGGCGCCTGCCGCTGTGACCGGCGCGCCGAGCTGCATGACATCCGGGCTGGTCATCTGGATGGACACGCAGGGCTCCGGTACGGCGGGCAGCATCTATTACAGACTGAAGCTCAGCAACCTGTCCGGGCACGCGTGCACGCTCATCGGCTACCCCAGGGTCGCGGCGGTCGACCTCGGCGGCCAGCAGCTCGGCAGCGGGTCGGGCCGCTACGTCTCTCGCAAGCCACTGGTCACGCTCGCCAACCGAGCCACCGCGTCAGTGGTGCTGGAGATCGTCGACGTAAGCAACTTCTCGGCCTCGGCCTGTCGCCCGGTGACGGCTGCGGGGCTGCGCGTTTTTCCGCCGCATCAGCGCGCGTCGAAGGTGGTCCCGTTCCCGTTCCGCGCATGCTCGCACCCCGGGCCGGGATACCTGTGGGCTCAAGCGGTGCAGCCTGCCCCGGTAGCGCACGCCCGGCGTCGAGCTGCCTCGCGGACCCTCAGAGCCGCCCGCTCGGGGCCTGGCCGACGGGGGCCGCTGAGCGGGTTCGATCCTGGCATATGATGGCGGCGTGAGCAGTCCGCGGCGTGGGGTGGCCGTGGGTCATGGTGGTCAGGCGGGCAAGCGATTGAAGATCGCGCTCGCGGCGATGCACGCGAACATGCGTGCGTTCTACCGGCTCCTCGGCGAGCGTTCGCCGGGCGGTACGGTCGTGGAGCGCGACGGGATCCTCGCGGCGGTGGTGCCGTCCTGTCCTAACAGGTCGATCGTCAACGCGGTCGTGTATGAGGACGCGGGGGCGCTTGCGGCGATCCGCGACGAGCTTGAAGCGTCCTACGATCGAGCCGGCGTGCGTGCCTGGACCGTCTGGGTGCCGGAGGCCGATCGAGCGGCGGCCCAGCTGGGCGCGCTTGGCGAGCAGCATCACCTGGGCGCCGTCAACGAAGCGGACGCTCAGCAGCTGCTCTGTCGCCAGCACCCCCGGCGTCCACGTGATACGCCAGCCTGCATGCGTGTGTCTCACGGCGATGTGCGAGGCTCGACCGGCGCGAATCGCGCCGGGGCTGTATTTGCCGACCACGATGTCTGGCGCCGCCAGGCCGTTGCGGCGAATTCAGCCAGCCGCCGCACATCGGCGCGCAGCGCGAACAGCCCGCACCGCCCTGCTTCGTCTGACAGCGTCGAGGAGTTCCGCGCGAACAGCCACGGAGTAGACGTCGTCCGGCCTCCCAACGATCACGCGGTGCTCGATCTGTGTAGCGTCAAACTCGAGCATGAGACTGTCGAGCGGCATCGAGCCCGGGCGTATCTCGCACGCTCGCACTCGTCCTCCCCGAGCAGTCGCTGAGCTGGGAGGGGCGGTCGCCCGGCACCGCCGAGCGATCCCGGGAGGCTGACGTGGCGTCGGGCAGGGCATCCTCCGCTGCTTCGTCTCGCACGCGGGCGAGACGAGTTGCTGACACCTCGCGTAGAACTTGGCGCGGCCTAGTCCAGCATCGCGCTCCCATCCTCGCGGTGTTCGCGCTCGTCGCGCTGACGGCCGGTGGATTGGCGCACGTCACAGGGGCCAGTGCTGCCGGCGACGCGATCTGGCGAGGTGCGGTGGCGCTACTTGCGGCGGAGCTGGCGATCGAGGTGGCCCGCACGGTCGTCGTCGAACACCACATGGGCGTGGACACGATCGCTCTGGTGGCGATGGTCGGGTCGCTAGCGCTCGGAGAAGAGCTCGCCGGGCTGATCGTCGGGATCATGTTCACCGGTGGCTCGACTCTTGAGGACCTGGCCTCGACCCGGGCTCGCCGGGAGCTGACGGCGCTCGTGCAGCGTGCGCCCAAGGTCGCCCAGCTGCGGGTCGACGATCGGGTGCAGGAGGTTCCGGCCGAGCAGGTAGGGGTGGGCGATGTCATCGTGGTGCGAACCGGCGAAGTCGTCCCGGTGGACGGCACGGTGCTGAGCGGAGAGGCGGTCGTCGATACCAGCACCCTGAGCGGCGAGCCGCTCCCGGAGACCATCGCACGCGGCATGTCGGTGCTGAGCGGTGTTGGGAATGCGGGTGCACCGTTTGAGGTCCGGGCCGACCGACCCGCGGCCGACAGCGCCTATGCCGCGCTGGTGCGGCTGGTCGAACAGGCACAGGCGCAGCGAGCGCCGTTCGTGCGAATGGCAGACCGTTATGCCGGCTTCTTCCTGCCGGCGACGCTGCTGCTCGCGGCCGCAGCCTGGGCGATCAGCGGCGACCCGGTTCGAGCACTCGCGGTCGTCGTGGTTGCGACGCCTTGCCCGCTGATCCTCGCTGCCCCGATCGCGCTCGTGTCGGGCCTCTCGCGTGCAGCCCGGGTCGGAGTGATCGTCAAGGGGGCGGGGGCGATCGAGACGCTTGGCGAAGCCCGTACCGTTCTGTTCGACAAGACCGGCACGCTCACCGTCGGCACGCCGGATGTGCGCGAGATCGTGACCCGCGGCGAGGTGCAGGCCGACGAGCTGTTGCGACTGGCAGCTTCGGTCGACTGGATGTCCGCGCACGCCCTTGGACAGGCGCTGGTGAACGCCGCGGGCAGGGCGGAGCTCGAGCTCGAGGTCCCGACCGACGTCCGAGAGGAGCCGGGCCAGGGAATCGAGGGGGCTGTCGACGGTCATCGCGTGGCGGTTGGCAGCCGGAGGTTCCTCAGTGGTGCCGGGGTGTCGCCGGGCGAGCTCGCCTCGGCCACGACGCTGAGTGGATATGGGTCCGGCGAGGCCCACGTACTGGTGGGGATCGACGGCCACCTCGCCGGGGTCGTCGTGATGGCCGACGAGCTGCGCGCGGACGCCGATCGCATCGTCGAGCGCCTGCGTGCCGAGGGCGTCCGTCATGTGGCGATGGTCTCCGGGGACCGTCGCTCGGTAGCCGAGCGCGTCGGGCGTGAGCTAGGTGTGGACCGGGTCTACGCCGAGCAATCTCCCGCCGAGAAGCTCGAGGTCGTTCGCAGCCTGCGTACCGACCCGAGGCTACGCCCGGTCGTCATGGTCGGCGACGGCGTCAACGACGCGCCCGCGCTCGCGCTGGCTGATCTCGGCATCGCCATGGGGGCGGCCGGCGCGACGGTCTCCTCGGAGACCGCCGACGCCGTCATCACCGTCGACCGGGTCGACCGTGTCGCCGACGCACTTCACGTCGGCCGGCGGGCGCTGTTCATCGCCCGCCAAAGCGTGATCGCGGGAATGAGCCTCAGCGTCGGCGCGATGTGCGTGGCGGCCGCCGGCTATCTGCCGCCAGTCGCGGGAGCGCTGTTTCAGGAGGTCATCGACCTCGCTGTGATCGGCAATGCCCTGCGGGCCCTCCGCGGCTGATTGGGCGCCAAGGCAATTCATCGCGGGAACGATTCACGACGCCCCTTGCTGCGGGCCATCCGAGTCCCTATGCGCCGTTTTCGGGCGTTGGCCCCGACACCGTCTGGACTTCGCCGTCGCTGGCACGTCCGACCAGCACGCCTATGATCAGCCCCACGACAACGCCGATCGCCAGTGTCGTCGTCGTTCGTATCGGCTTGCGCTGCAGCGTCGAGGCGGCTCGGCGAGCGGAGTGCTTGGCCGTGGACTTGACCGCCTTGCGCGCGAGCTTTCTCTTCATCGACGCCATCAGGCGTACAAGCTACTCCGGTCAGCCACAGAGCGTGCGCTCACGGCGAATACGAAGTACCTACCAACCCCATGGCCCTTTGCCCCCGCCCTGCGGGGATGAGTAGGCCGTCCATCCGGGTGTGATCGAAGCGGTAGGGCGCGCCGTTTCGGCGCTGGTCCCGCTCGTGCTGCGGGAGACTCCGCGGGCGATGCCCGAGGGGAACGTCGATGCGCTGCGGCGCATATTCGAGGCCTTCAACAGCGGAGATCTGGTGCGCATCCTCGCGTGCATCGACCCCGACTTCGAAGCGGAGATACCTCCGGCGTTCTCGGCGGAGCCCGACACCTATCGCGGCCACGACGGAGTGCGCCGCTACCTGCAGTCCTTCCAGGATGCGATGAGTGAGATTCGCTTTCAGCCGGAGAGGCTCTGGGAGGCCGGTCAATCTGTGGTGGTCGCCGCCCGGCTCACGGCGAAGGGCAGGCGCACGGCGATCCCGGTCGAGCAGCGACTTGCACAGGTCTGGAGCATTCGCGAGGGCAAGGCCACGGCGGTCCGAACCTACGCCTCGATATCGGACGCCCTCGAAGCCGTGGGTCTGGAGAGCTGCTAGCGCGGCGAGCTGCTAGCGCGGCGAGCTGCCGGCCCGGAGCGCACGGGCCACTGGCTTCTGGGGCGCATCCGCTGCGCTACAGCGAGCCGGCGCGAGGCGCCCCCTCGAGCTCGAGGACCTGCTGGGTCGTCTTGAGCACCGTGTCGGGATTGAGGCTGATCGAGTCGATGCCCAGCTTGACGAGGTACTCGGCCATATCGGGGTAGTCCGAGGGTGCCTGCCCGCACAGGCCCGAGTGGATCCCATTGCGGGCGCAGCCCTCGACTGCCAGACGGAGCATCTCCAAGACGCCCTCGTCGCGCTCGTCGTAGTCGAACGCCACGATCTCCGAGTCGCGGTCGACGCCGAGCGTGAGCTGGGTGAGATCGTTGGAGCCGATCGAGAAACCGTCGAAGCGCTGGGCGAACTCGTCGATGAGCAGCACGTTGTTGGGAATCTCGCACATCGCGTAGACCTCCAGTCCGTCCTTGCCACGCTCCAGTCCGAGCTCGGCCATGCGCGCCAGGACTCGGTCGGCCTCGTCGAGACGGCGAACGAACGGGATCATGAGGACGACGTTGGTAAGCCCCATCTCCTCGCGCACCCGCTTCATCGCCCGGCACTCGAGCGCGAAGCCCTCTGCGTAGGCGGGATGCGCGTAGCGCGCGGCGCCGCGGAAGCCGAGCATCGGGTTTGCCTCTAGCGGCTCGAAGTCGGCGCCGCCGACGAGGCTCGCGTACTCGTTGGTCTTGAAGTCCGACATGCGCACGACGACCGGCCTCGGCCAGAACGCCGCAGCGATCGTGCCAATGCCCTCCGACAGGCACTGCACGAAGAAGCTCTCCCCGTCGGGAAAGCCGCGGACGAGCCTTGCCACCGTCTCGCGTGCCTGCGGGTCCGTGACCTGCTCGGGATGGATCAGGGCGAGCGGATGGGCCTTGATGTACTCGCTGATGATGAACTCCATTCGCGCCAGCCCGACGCCGTCGTTGGGCAGGAAGGAGGTCTTGAAGGCGAGATCCGGGTTGCCGAGGTTGATCATGATCTTCGTGTGCGGGCGCGGGATGTCGCCGACCTCGGTGCGCTCGACGTGGAACGGCACCTTGCCGCGGTAGATCCGCCCGGTGTCACCCTCGGAGCAGGACACCGTCAGCATTCCGGCGCCCGCGAGCGTGGTGGTCGCGTCGCCGGCGCCGACGACCGCCGGAATTCCCAGCTCGCGGGCGATGATCGCAGCGTGGCAGGTGCGCCCGCCACGGTTTGTGACGATGGCCGCGGCGGTCTTCATCACCGGCTCCCAGTCGGGAGTGGTGATGTCGGCGACCAGCACCTCGCCGGGCTGGAACGTCGACAGCTCGCCGACGTTCGCGATGGATCTCGCGTCGCCCGAGGCGATCTTTTCGCCCACGGAGCGGCCCTCGGTCAGCACCTCGCCGTGGCTGTCGAGGACGTAGCTCTCAAGCGAGGTGACCTCGCGCTGGGAGGCGACGGTCTCCGGCCTTGCCTGGACGAGATAGATGTTGCCGTCGAGGCCGTCCTTTGCCCACTCCATGTCCATCGGCCGGCCGTAGTGGCGCTCGATCTTGATCGCGTAGTCGGCCAGCTCGAGCACGTCCTCATCGCTGATGCAGAAGTGCTCGCGGTCGGCCTTGGGTGTGGGCACGTTGCGGGTGGTTTGCTTGGTCCCGCCTTCGAGGAAGATCATCTTGACCGCCTTGTCGCCCAGCAGACGGCGCAGCACCGCCCTGTGGCCCGCTTCGAAGGTCGGCTTGTGGACGTAGAACTCGTCCGGCTCCACGGCCCCCTGCACCACGTTCTCGCCCAGGCCGTAGGCGCCCGTGATGAAGACCACGTCACGGAATCCGGACTCGGTGTCCAGCGAGAAGAAGACACCGGAAGCCGACAGGTCGGAGCGGATCATCTTCATCACGCCGATCGACAGCCCGATCGCGAAGTGGTCGAACCCCTGGTCGATGCGGTAGTGGATCGCGCGGTCGGTGAAGAGGCTGGCGAAGCAGCGACGGCAAGCGTCGAGCAGGTTCTCCTCGCCGTGGATGTTCAGGTAGCTCTCCTGCTGCCCGGCAAAGCTCGCGGTGGGGAGATCCTCGGCAGTCGCGGAGGAGCGCACGGCGAGGCTCACCTCGTCCCCGTACTGCTCCTGCAGCAGCCGGTAGCTGTCGATGATCTCGCGCTTGAGGTCCTCCGGCAGGCCTGCGCCATAGACGATGTCACGTGCGCGTTTCGCGCGCCGCGCCAGGTCGCGGACATCGTCGGGCTCCAGGTTATCCAGGGCGTCGTGCAGCGCCTCCCAGGCGCCCGCCGCCTCGAGCATGTATCGGTACGCCTCCGCGGTGATCGCAAAGCCGTTGGGCACCCGCACGCCCTCGCTCGAGAGGTTGCGGTACATCTCGCCCAGCGAGGCGTTCTTGCCCCCCACCAGCGGGACGTCCTCGATGCCGATCTCCTCGAAGAAGCGAACGTGCTTGAAGTTGGTGCTGGTCGATGCTCCGGTTGTCCCGCCTGCTGAGCTGCTCACCCCGGCCTCCCGCTGCCGCTTGACATAGTCTATGCCTGCAACCTAGCCCGCCGGGCACAACTGCGCCATCGGGGTCAGGCCGCGCAGCCCGTCCGTACTTCTCCCCTAACCTTGGGGCCGGCCGCTTGGGTCGTGGTGATGGCCGTCGCCGGCCTCCAGATCGCCCGCGGCACGCCGCGAGACGGTCCCGTTGGAGACGCCCCTCCGCCGCCCGAGGACGAACCACACCGTCTTGCCGTCCGGTGACTGGGTGACGCCCCAGCTGTCGGACATCGCTTCGACGATCTGGAGCCCTCGACCCTTCGGCTCCCTCGGCGTTGGGAACCGGAGCATCGGCCGGTGGCGGTTCGTGTCACGCACCTCCACGCGGATCTCGTCCTGCGACTCGACCACGAGCTCGAAGTCGGTGCCCGCATGCTGGACGCAGTTGGTGGCGAGCTCGGAGGCCATCAGCTCGGCTGCATCAATTACTTCGCGCGACTGATCGCTCAGCGCGTCTCGAACGAATCGGCGCGCGGCGGCCACCGAATCCGGTCGACCACTGAACTTGCGAGCACTCGTCACCTTCCTGGACGCTATCGCTGAGCGGCGGTTGACACAATCGGCTGAGCGCCCTGTCCCCGGTCAGCCCGCTGCGCGTGCCGACCAGCCCGACCAGCGCTCGACGTCCACGGCCAGCACGGGGCCGGCGGGGCGCTGCTGCGGGTGGCGCTCAGCCAGGAGCCGCATGGCGGCGCGGGCCTCGGCCTCGGCCGCCTCCAGCACCCGGCCCACGCCGTCTGCGCGCACCCACCACAGCGTGTCCCAGTCGCAGTCGTCGTAGTGATCGACCAGCAGCGAGACCCGGGGGTTGGACCTGACGTTCTGCAGGCGCTTGAGCTCCATGGTGCGCTTCGGCTTGGTATCCACGACGCTGTAGATCGTCTCGCGCTCGAGGGCGAAGACGATCGGCACGAGGTGTGGCTGCCCGCGGGCGTCGACCGTCGCCAGGCGCGCCACGCTGGCCGCCTCGAAGCGGCGCCTCGCCTCGGCCGCGGTCACTCTCCGTGGAGCTCGGCGATCGCTCCCTCCCAGCGCTCGAGCGCGCGTTCGACCGGGCCAAGTGGCGCCGAGGGGATCCAGCGCACCACCCGCCGCACGCCGGCCTTCTCGAACTGCTCGAGGACCGCCGGTTTGGCCGGCGCTCCCATCACCATCACGTCGATCGGACGCTCGGCGCGCGCCCACAGCTCACGCGCCCGCTCGAGCAGGTCGTCGCCGAGATGGTTGGGCAGCCAGGCGTCGCCGAAGCGCAGCACGCGGTCGAGCACCGTCGGGCCGTTGCCGCCGACGAGCACCGGCGGATGTGGTCGCTGAGCAGGCTTCGGCCATGACCAGATGCGCTCGAAGTCGACGTGCTCGCCGTGGTAGCTCGCCTCATCCTGCGTCCAGATCGCCTTCATCGCCTCGATCCGCTCGGCCATGATCGCCATCCGCACGCGCGGATCGGTGCCATGGTTGCGCATCTCCTCCCGGTTCCAGCCCGCGCCGACGCCGAACTCCAGGCGCCCGCCGGAGAGACGGTCGACGCTCGCCACCTCCTTGGCGGTCGTGATCGGGTCCCGCTCGACGACCAGACAGATGCCGCTGCACACACGCAGCTGCGACGTCGCCGCCGCGGCCATGCTCAGCGCGACGAACAGGTCATAGGAGTGGAAGTATTTGCGCGGCAGCTCCCCACCGGGCGGGTAGGGAGTCTCGCGGCTCGCGGGAATGTGCGTGTGCTCGGGGAAGAACAGCGACTCGTGCCCGCGCTGCTCGACCAGGTGCGCCAACTCCCCGGGACCCATCCCGTAGTGGGTCGCGAAATAACCGACGCCGAACTCCACGCCAGGAGTCTAGTCCGCGCGCTCCTGCGCCCGAGCTACGATCGCCTGGTCGTGAGACCCTTCTCGAGCGAGAGCGGGCGCGGGCGCACCGGGACACTGCGCCACCGCGAGATCGCGAGCGCGATCAGGCGCAGCTGCTTCTCAGCAGTGAGAACGATCTCCTGCTCGGCCAGCGGATCCTCTGGGGGCGCGTCGAGGATCGCCTCCACCGTTGCGACCATCGTGCTCACCATCAGCGCGGCGATCATCTGCAGGTCCTCGGAGCTCCACGTGTCCAGCTCGGGAAAGCGCGCAAGATCGGTTGCAAGCTCGCTGCTGAACAGGCGGATCTCGCTCCGGATCGCTCGTCGCAGCGCGGGCACCCCGCCGCTGCGCTCTCGCGCGATGAAGCGGAAGTACGCGCGGTTCTCGTGCACGTGACGAACGAGGATCGCGACCGATGCGCGGATCACTCCGCCGGAGTCGCGGCGATCCTCTCGCACACTGCGGAGCATCCCGCGCAGCCGGCGAAACGACTCATCGATGAGCGCAAAGCCAAGCTCGTCCATGTTCTCAAAGTGCCGGTAGAAGCCGGCCGGAACGATTCCCGCTGCGCGCGTGACCTCGCGCAGGCTGAGGCTTCCGAAGGCGCGATCGTCAAGCAGCGCCAGCGCGCCGTCCAGGAGCGCCTCGCGCGTGCGCTGCTTGCGCTCCGAGCGCGTCTCAAGGCTCGGCGACCTGTGCCGATGTCTACGAGTATGCGGCTTCGCGCTCATACCCTGGACAGCCCCTTCGGTAAATACCCGTTAACGCCCGCAGCACCTAGACCAGCAAGATTATCGGGTTTTACCGGATTGACACGACCACCAAGGCTCACTACGGTCGGTAAACAGATGTTTACCAGTGTGCCGCTCCCGCTGGTGGTCCGCCACGTCCTCGCGCGGCCGACGCGAGCTGCCTACCGGTGCGAGGTGCCTACCGGTGAGTGAGATGAGCCCCATCGACGCAGCCTGGCTGCGCATGGATCGTCCGACCAACCTCGCGATCATCACGAGTCTCCTCTGGTCTGCGCGACCGATCGACTGGGAGACAGTCGAAGAGCGGCTGCGTGAGCAGTTGGTCGGGCGTTTCCCGCGCTTTCGCCAATGCGTGGTGGAGCCGCGCATTCCGATCGGCACGCCACGTTGGGAGGAGGATCCACGCTTCGAGTTGAGCCGGCACGTGCACCGCCACGCCCTGCCCGCCCCCGGCGACCAGGCCGCGCTCGAGGAGTTCGTCGGAGAGCTGCAGTCGAGACCGCTGGATCGCGACAGGCCGCTGTGGAGCGCGCACCTGATAGATGGCTTCGGCGGCGGCGCCGCGATCGTCTGGCGAATCCACCACTGCATCGTCGACGGGATCTCGCTCGCGCGGGTGCTGCTGTCCCTCAGCGATCACGCCTCCGATGACGGCATTGCGCGCGATGCCGGGCGGCAGTGGCCGTCGCTTCCGGGGCCGGCCGCCTACGCGGCGCCCGCGCTGCTCGCGTCTCGCAGGCTCGCAACGGCGTTCGCCCGCGAGACGCGCCGCACCGTCTCGGACCCGGGCGGCATCCTCCGCGGGCGCATCGCGGGCGTCGACACGCGGTCGCTGGTGAAGATCGCGCGCACCGGTCCGGATACACAGACGGTGCTGAAGGGCTCTCTGAGCGTCGCCCAGCGCACGGGCTGGACGACGCCGATGTCGCTCGAGGAGGTCAAGCGGATCGGGCGTCCGAGCGGCGCGACGGTCAACGACGTCGCGCTCGCGGCGCTCGCCGGCGCCCTGCGCGGCTACCTGGCCGCCCGCGGCAGCCTCGTCGAGGAGATCCGTGCGTACATGCCGTTCAACCTGCGCCCGCTCCAGGAGCCCATCCCGCGCGAGCTCGGCAACCGCTTCGGCCTCGTCTTCCTGACGCTGCCGATCGGCCTCGAGGATCGGCGAGAGCGGCTTGCGTGCGTGCAGCGGCGCATGACCGAGATCAAGCGCTCAGGAGAGGGCCGCGTCACGTTCGACGGGCTGAGCATGATCGGGATCTCGCCGCCCGCCAGCGAGCGGCTTTCAATCGACTTCTTCTCCTCGAAGGCGACCGTGGTGGTATCTAACATCGTGGGGCCGGACAGACCGATTCGACTGGCCGGCACCCCCGTGACGGGCATGCTCATCATGGCGCCACGATCCGGCAGCGTCGGGCTCAGCGTCACGGTCTTCAGTTACAACGGCGGCGTGACGTTCGGCGTCAATGCCGATGCGGGTCTCCTGCCCGAGCCGTCCGAGCTGATCGGCGGGATCGTCGCCGAGCTGCGCGGCCTGCAGCGCCTCGCGTCGCGCCGACCCAGGCGCAGCGCGAGCATGCGTTCGCAGGGCGCCGGCGCTCGCTGAGCGGCTACGGGCGCAGCCGTACCGGCAGCGTCTTGAGCTGGTTGGCGAACGCCGACTCGACGTACCTCGGGATATCGGCGATCTCCATTTCCGGATAGCGCCCGAGCGTCTCCTCGATGAGGATCCGCAGCTCCAGGCGCGCGAGGGCGGTGCCCAGGCAGAAATGCCGGCCGCCGGCACCGAATGCCTGGTGCTCCGGATTGCGCTCGATGTCGAAGCGATCGGGGTTCCCGTAGCGGGTCTCGTCGCGATTGGACGACGGGTACCACATCACCACCTTCTCGCCCTCGCGGATCGTCTGCCCATGCAACTCGGTGTCACAGGTCGCGGTGCGGGCGAAGTGGGCGAAGGCCGGGAACATGCGCAGCGACTCCTCGACCACGGCTCGCACCAGAGACCGATCTTCAACGACCCGACGGCGCTGGTCGGGGTGTTCCATGAGCGCCCGCATGCCGCTGCAGTACGTGGCCTTGGTGCTGTCGTTGCCGGCCGCCATGAGCAGCACGAAGCCCATCACGATCTCGTGGTCCTCGAGCCGCTCGCCGTCGATCTCGGCGTGGACGAGCACGCTCGTCAGATCGTCCGTCGGAGCCTCGCGACGTTCGGCGATGAGCTTGGCGCAGCGCGCGAAGATCTCGGGCACGTCGCGCTCCATCACGATCTGGGCGCCCTCGGGCGTGGCGTCGGGGTCGCCCGCTCCCAGCATCGTGTTCATGAGGTTCGCCCACGCCTGGTCGTCCTCAGGCGGGAGGCCCATGAAGCTCCCGATGACACGTGCCACGACCGGCTGGGCGACGTCGCCAACGAGGTCACAGCTCTCCCTGCCCTCGAGCCGGTCGAGCACGTCGACGGTGATCGCGCGGATCGCGTCCTCGTGCTCGGCGATCCGCTTCGGCGTGAAGCCCCGCTGGAAGAGCGCCTTGATGCGATCGTGCTTGGGCGGGTCCATGCCGATGAACATCGCCTGCTGCAGCTCGAGCGGGAGGATCGCGTTCTTCAGGGCCGCGAATCCGCCCAGTTCGGAGGAGAAGGTCTGCCAGTCGCGGCTGACCTCGAACACGTCGTCGGCCGTCGTCACCGACCAGTAGCCGTCCTCGTCGGGGTATTCGGTGATGCCGGCGGTCCAGTGGACCGGGCACTCGGCGCGCAGCCGCCGGAACAGCTCGTGCGGCGGCCCATCGTCGAAGTTGGGGCGGTCGGTCACCCGCACCTCGTCGAGCGGAGTCTGATCCCGGCTGACGGTGCTCACGGCAGAGTCCCCTTGCTGGCTTTGCGGCGTCCTCGAGCTAAGCGTACTCTTCGCCGGACCCTCGGACGCACTCCGGTCCCCCGGACGCGCCCGGACCCCCTCGGACGCACTCCGGCGCCCTCGGACGCATTCCGGCGCCCACGGACGCATTCCGGCGCCTCGGACGCACTCCGGCGCCACGGACGCACTCCGGCGCCACGGACGCATTCCGGCGCCACGGGCGAGTTCCGGTTCTAGTTGTCGCGCGGCATGTACGGCGCGAGCTCGCGGCGGGCGATCGACATCTTGTGGACCTCGTCGGGCCCGTCGGCCAGACGCAGGGTCCGCATGTGCGCGTAGGAGGCCGCGAGCGCGAAGTCATCCGAGACGCCGCCGCCGCCGTGCACCTGGATCGCCCGATCGATCACCTTCAGGGCGACGTTCGGCGCGGCGACCTTGATCGCCGCGATCTCGGTGCGCGCGTGGCGGTTGCCGACCGTGTCCATCAGCCAGGCCGCCTTGAGCGTGAGCAGGCGCGCCATCTCGATTTCGATGCGCGACTCGGCGATCCAGTCCTGGATGTTGCCGCGCGTCGCGAGCGGCTGGCCGAAGGTGACGCGCGAGATCGCCCGCGCGCACATCGCCTCCAGCGCGCGCTCGGCGGCTCCGATCGAGCGCATGCAGTGGTGGATGCGCCCGGGTCCGAGACGGGCCTGGGCGATCATGAAGCCGTCGCCCTCGCCGGCGATCAGGTTGCTGGCGGGGACGCGGACATCGGTGAACTCGATTTCGGCATGTCCCTCCTGGTCCTCGTAGCCGAACACCGGCAGCGAGCGCACGACCTTGACGCCGGGAGTGTCGATCGGCACGAGGATCTGGCTCTGCTGACGGTGGCGGGGACCCTCGGTGAGGGTCTTGCCCATCACGATCATGATCCGGCAGTTGGGGTGATAGGCGCCCGAGATCCACCACTTGCGCCCGTTGAGCACGTAGTCATCGCCCGTCGCGCTCGATGCGCATCTCGATGTTCGTCGCGTCGGAGGAGGCCACGTCGGGCTCGGTCATCGCGAACGCCGAGCGGATCTCCCCGTCGAGCAGCGGCATCAGCCAGCGCTCCTTCTGCTCGGCGGTGGCGAAGTGGAAGAGCACCTCCATGTTGCCGGTGTCCGGCGCCGAGCAGTTGCAGGCCTCCGAGGCGATGTACGAGCGCCCGAGGATCTCCGCAAGCGGTGCGTAGTCGCTGTTGGACAGGCCCGCTCCAAGCGTGGCGTCCGGCAGGAACATGTTCCACAGGCCGGCCTCGCGCGCCCGCGACTTGAGCTCCTCCATGATCGGCGGATGGTGGTGGGGATCGCCGGAGTCGCGCAGCTGGCGCTCGTAGACCTCCTCCGCGGGATAGACGTGATCGTCCATGAACGCGTTGAGGCGCTCCTTGAATTCAGAGCAGCGCTGGCTTGGCTGGAAGTCCATAGTCCTCTCCTGTCGGCAATGGGCTTAGGATCATCGCCGATGAGCCCGGATGGTGTCAGCTACCGCGCGGCCGGCGTGGACTACGACGCGCTCGATGCGGCCAAGCGCCTGGCGATGGCCAAGGCGCTGTCCACCTCGCCCCTGCTGCAGGCGGCCGGTGGGCGCGCGCACGACTCATCCCGCGGGGAGCCGGCGTTCGTGTTCGAGCTCGGCGGCCGGGCGTTCGCGTTCGTGGTGGAGGGCCTGGGCACGAAGTCGATCATCGCGCGCGAAGTGCTCGAGGGCCAGGGGATCAATCGCTTCGCCGACGTGGCCTACGACACGGTCGCCGCGATCGTGAACGACCTCTGCTGCGTCGGCGCGCTGCCGCTGGTCGTCAACGCCTACTTCGCGACCGGCGCCTCGGAGTGGTACCGGCAGGCCGAGCGCGCGGCGGCCCTGCTCGAGGGCTGGCGCAGGGCCTGCGTGGACGCCGGGCTGCGCGTGGGGCGGGGGAGAGTCTCCGTCACTGCCCGGGCTGCTCGATGAGCGGGACATCGAGCTCGCGGGTGCCGCTGTGGGCGTAGTGCCCGAGGGCAGCGCGCCGATCCTCGGGCAGGAGCTCGAGGCGGGCGATGAGATCGTGCTCGTGGCCTCCAGCGGGCTGCACGCCAACGGCGCCTCGCTGGCGCGCCTGCTCGCCGCACGGCTGCCCGACGGGCTAGGCGACCGCGCTCGCGAGCGGCGTAACGCTGGGCGAGGCGCTGCTCGAGCCGTCGGTCATGTACGTGCCGCTCGTCTCCGCGCTGCTGCGAGAGGGACTCGCCGTGACGCTACATCAGCCACGTGACCGGCCACGGGCTGCTCAAGCTGATGCGCCCGGCCAAGCCGCTCACCTATCGCATCGACAGCCTGCCCGAGGTGCCCGAGGTGCTGAGCTTCCTCGTGGCCCAGGCGGGACTCGACCGCGCACTCGGCCTACTCGACGTTCAACATGGGATCGGGCTGCGCCATCTACTGCCGCGATGGCGAGGGCTGCCGCGATCGTGACGATCGCGGAGCGGCTGGGGCTTCAGCGCGCTGCGGTCCGGGCGAGTTGAGGAGGGTCCGCGCCAGGTGATCCTCGAGCCGCTCGGAGTCGCGTTCGCCGGCGCCGAGCTCGAGCTCGGCGCCAACTCTCAGCCTGGCGTATAGGGTTATCGAGGCGCGGAGTCCTGCACTTGCGCCGGCGGCCGGGCGCGGCCTGTCTGCGCGAGGCGATCGGCGCCGCCGCAATGCCTCTCGGCGATGGCGGGCGCAACTTCTCGCTCGCCGGGGTGTTACCAACTTGAAATGATCCGTCACGACGGTATAGGGTGGCGGCTCAGAGTCGCCATTGTTCCCCGCGCAAACCCGGCGGGGATCTCGATATCGCCGGACCGGCATGGCTCCGGAGCTACCCGGATCGAGGCGGACCTGTCCATCAATGCAGAGGAGAGAAATTCTGATGCGCAGAGCATCCACCTGTCTGGCCTTGCTCGTAGCCTGGCCGTCCTTGGCCTGCCGGCGCCGCGTCGGCGGCGCCCGACGGTCGCCTTCAAAGCGAAGGCCGTTCCCATCCCGGGCTTCCCCCACACCGGCAACATCTCGGCGCCGGCGCCGCCGGGCAGTTCGAATGCACGATCAAAGGCACCGAATACGACGAAGGCCACCCGGCGCCGCTGATCGGGGTCAACGTGTTCGTGCCCCAAGGGCACCAAGATTCACCGGCAGGGTTTCCGACCTGCTCGACCCGACCGCGCTTGAAGCGCAGGGAAACACCGCGATCGGAACCTCAGCGTGCCCGAAGAAGTCGTCTGACCTTCCCGATCGCGCTCCGCAGCCCGAAAGCCCGCACACGGTCCGCTCCAAAGAAAGCTACGCCTTCGGCAATGAACGCTTCGGCAAAGAAGTCACCGAAGAGAAATCACGGTGTCAGGGCTTCTTCGCACCGGGCGGCAAGCTCTGCAGTTCTACACCAAGGGCGCGACGCCCGCGCGTTCGAATTCATCTCCTCGGGCTCACGTCAGCTACCGGCGGCACGCCGGTCGACGAGGACCGAGTGCCGCTCGTCGAAACGGTGCCCGGAGCACCCGACGCGTCGGTGGAAACGATCAACGTCACGCCGGCGCCGCCTACAAGAAGGGCAAGAAGACGGTCTACTACGCGCACCGTGCCGAAGAAGGGGCGTGCCCGAAAGGCGGCTTCCCGGTGAAGTCGGAACTGACCGTTCGCCGGTCTCGGCGGATCTGCCGAATCAGTGCCCGGCGAAACGGTCACGGCGAGCTACAAGGCGCCCTGCCCCAGGAAGTAGCAACGGGCAGCTCGAGATCGCCGTCCCGGCTGCGTATTTTCCCCGCGGAGGCGTAAACTCGATCACAACGAAGTGGGCAGGCGGCCCCATCGAGCGGATGGGGCCGCCCGCATGTTGGATACGCGAGGTAGAGGAAGGATCGGGTTGAGGAAGAGAGTCGGTCGGGCGGAGGAGGGTCGCGGCCGGGGTCGCGCGGCGCGGCCGTGCGTGGCCGCGCTCGTGGTGGTCGTGCTGCTCGCCATCTCGGCCGGCGGCAGCGGTGGCGGCTACACGGTCCGCGCGATCTTCGACGACGCCGCCAACGTCATCCCCGGCGAGAACGTCAAGATCGACGGGGTCAAGGTCGGGACGGTGGCAGTCGGTGGCGCCCGACGCCGCAGGCGCAGGCGGCGGTCGTGCTGGACATCGAAAACCCCGGCTTCAAGGACTTCCGCGCCGACGCCAGCTGCACGATCCGCCCCCAGGCGCTGCTCGGCGAGAAGTTCGTCGACTGCCTGCCCACCCAGCCGCGCGTGGAAGGCACGCCGCCGCCGCCGCCGCTGCAGACGATCCCGCGCCGGCCAGGAAGGCGCCGGCGAGAAGCTGCTGCCCGGTCGAGAACACCCACAGCCCGGTCGACCCCGACCTGCTCAACGACATCACGCGCCTGCCCGAGCGCCAGCGCCTGACGATCATCCTCAACGAACTCGGCGTCGGTCTGGCCGGGCGCGGAAGCGACCTGAACGTGGTCATCCGCCGCGCCAACCCGGCGCTGCAGGAACTGGACAAGGTGCTCGCGATCCTCGCCGGCGAGAACCACGTGCTGGCCAAGCTGGCGGTGGACTCCGACAAGGCGCTGGCGCCGCTCGCCGCCGTGCGCAAGCAGTTCGCCGACTACTTCGTGCAGAGCAACACGGTCGCCCAGGCGAGCGCCCGGCACCTCAGCGGCGCTCGAACGCAACCTGATCCTGTTCCCGCCGTTCCTGCGCCAGCTCGGCCCCGCGATGGAACGCCTCGCGGCGCCTCGCCGACCAGACGACGCCCGTGTTCACCGACCTCGGCATCGCCGCGCCGGCGATCAACCAGGCCTTCACCCAGCTGCCGGCCTTCTCGAAGAGCTCCGAAACGCTTCTTCACGAGCCTCGGCAAGACCGCCAAACAGTCCGGGCCGGCGCTCGTGGCGGTCAGCCGCTGCTGTCAGCATCTGGACTCCCTCGGCGCCGCCGCCAAGCCGTTCTGCGGGCAACTTCTCCGTCGCTGCTCACAGCCTGCGCTCCACCGGCGGCCTCGAGCGCATCATGGACTTCATCTTCCTCGGCGCCGGGTCGGCCAACGGCTACGACGCGCTCGGCCACTTCCTGCGCACCGAGGGCCTGGGCAACGATCTGCCTGACCTACGCGCTCGACTCCCTCCTCCGGCGTGCAGCGCCAAACTGTCCACCTCGAGCGGCCTCGACCGGCCTCGAGCGCCAAGGCGAGCGCGGTCTCGAATCCCAGCACGCACCAGCCTCGTGATGGCGCGGACGCTGGCGGTGCTCAAAGGCGCCACGCCCGCCCAGGCGCTCGCCAGCTATCCCGGCTCGGCGCCGGCTCGCGAGCGCGCTCGGCGGGCTCGGGAGCGGCGAGCGAAGCGGGCACGCGGCCCAGCCCGTCGGCGGTGCGAGCGCCGGCACCACCTACTACACGCCCGCGGCGGAAGGCTCGAACGCCGGCGGGATGCTCCTCAACTACCTCCTGGGGAACTGAGTGATGCGCGATGAGCCCAGCGACTGCGGCTCTTGCTCTGGACTTCTCGCTGCGCTGGCGGCGCGCGCTGGCGCTGGCCGCGCCGCGATGAGCCTCGGCGGCCGAACAGCGCGCCACCACGACGACCGGCACGCCGGCCGACACGACTACCTCGACCCCGACCGCCCGAAGCGCCGGCGACGTCCGCCCGCCGGCTCGACGCGGTGAACCCTGCGCCGGTCGCCGGCAGGCTCGAGCGGGCCGCAAGTCGGCGCCGACGCCGCAGGTCGAGGCCCAGCATGCGCAGGCAGGCACGCCGGGCGGATCGGCGGGGTCTCGCAGCGCCCACGGCAAATCGCGAGACGGAGCCGCGGGCGGTCTGCTCGGCGTGACGGGAGGCTCCACCGCGAAGCCGCTCGCGCAACAAGCACGCACCCTCGCCGTCGACGCTCACGCCGTCCCTGCCGCTCGCGCTCGAATCCTCGATCTCGGGCGTGCCGAGCTTCTTCATCGAAAGCTTCCGCATCCCGCCGTTCCTGCTGCCGATCTATCAGGCGGCGGGCACGGCCTACGGGATCCCCTGGCAGGTGCTCGCGGCGATCAACGAGGTCGAGACCGACTACGGCCGCGATCTGAGCGTCTCGAGCGCCGGAGCCGAGGGATGGATGCAGTTCCTGCCGCCGGAGTGGGCGCAGTACGGCGTGGACGCCAACGGCGACGGCTTCAAGGACCCCTACAACCCCGCCGACGCGATCTTCGCCGCCGCCAGGTACCTGCGCGCGGCCGGCGGCTCGACGAACATCAAGGCGGCGGTCTACTCCTACAACCACTCGCAGTCATACGTCGAGCTCGGTGATGCTGCGCGCGCAGCTGCTCGGCGGCACGCCGCCGCGGCTGCTCGGGGCGATCACCGGGCTCACCGAAGCGCGCTTCCCGGTGCACGCCGCCGTCGCACTTCAGCGACGGCTTCCCGCGCCGCGCCGGCGAGCGGACCGGGTCCGGCGCAGACGCTCGTGGGCACGACGATCTACTCGCAGGCCGGCGCGCCGGTGATCGCCGTGCAGGACGGGAAGATCGTGCAGATCGGCGACTCGCCCTCGCTCGGGCGGTTCGTGTCGCTGCGCGACGCCTACGGCAACACCTACACCTACGCGCAGCTCGGCGAGGTGGCGCCGCTGTACCCGGTGCTCGTGCCGCACGACCACACGCGCGGTGAGCGCGCGGATCGCACAGCCGGGCGGGGCGGTCGAACCGGCTCCGAGCGGTCCGGCCACGGCGGGGGCGCAGCCGCGTTCGCCGATGTCCGAAGGCGCCACCGTGTCGGGGCTCGCGCTGGGCGCCGCGGCGGGACTGGAATCGGCACCCGTCATGCCGCCTCCGCCGCGCGCCCCGGCGCCGCCGCCGGTCCGCCACCCGCGCCGAAGCCCGCCGATGCGCGGGTCTTCAGGGAAGGGCCGGACGACGTCTACCTGCACCCGCTGCGCGCCGGCGTTGAGGTGATCGCCGGAACCGTGCTCGGGCACCTCGGCGAGCGCCGCGAGCGCCGCGGGCGCGGCGGCCCGCACATGCTCTTTCGAGATCCGCCCGGCCGGGGTGCAGGCGCCGCTGATCGATCCGAAGCCGATCCTCGACGGCTGGGTGGCGCTTGAAAACACGTCGATCTTCAGGGCCAAGGGCGAGAACCCGTTCCTCGCGACCTCGCCGACGCGTCGGGCAGGTGCTGCTCGAGTCCAAGCGCCAGCTGGAGCCGCAGGTGCTGCACGACCCCGGCGTCCATCTCGCCAGCTGCGCGCGCGCCGGACGATCGAGGCCGGAGGCGTCGAAAAGCGCGTGCTGGCGACGCTCGAGTTCCTGTCGGTGTCGGGGCTGAAGCCGACCGTGTCCGGGCTGCGCTGCAACGGCGGCTCGACGCGCAGCGGCGGCAGGGCAACGTCTGTGCGCGAGCTCGCGGCGAGGAGGCCGTCGACATCACCGCCGTGAACGGCGATCCCGATCGCCGGCCACGAGGGACCGGGCTCGATCGCGGACATCACGGTTCGCAAGCTGCTCACGCTGCAGGGTCTCGCGAGGCCCGCGCGGATCGTCAGCCCGATGAGCTACGCCGGGCGTCGGCGAACGCGCTCACGCAGGCCGGGCGCGCGCGACATCCACGTCAGCTTCAGTCCGCTGCGCGGGAGCGCTGCGCACGCCGCCGCGCGCGTTCGGCTCGGCGCTGAGCGCCGAACGAGTGGATCAGGCTGATCGCGCGCCTGGGCGAGATCCCCGACCCGACCGTGGCCAGCGGGCCCTCGCCCGCGGCGATCCCCGACAGGCCCGGCGCCCAGGGCAGCGAGCGGAGGGGAAGCGCATGGCAACGGCTAGCCCTCCCAGCCCGCCCGCCGCTCCGCGCCCCGCCGCCGCCCGGCGCCGCCGCCCCGAGGCCGCGGCCGGGCGCACTGCCGCCCGCGTGCCGGAAGGGTGCTCGCCCTGAGCGCGCTCGGGCTCGTCGTGCTGATCGTCGCCTACCTCGCTGTTCGCGGGCGGGGGCGGCGCCAACTACCAGCTGATCTTCGCCGAAGCCGGCCAGCTCGTGCGGGGCGATGAGGTGCAGGTCGGTGGGGTGCCGGTCGGGACCGTCACGAACATCGAACTGACCCACGACTTCAAGGCGAAGGTCACGATCCACGTCGAACTCTTCGCTCACGCCGCTGCACGAAGGCACGGTCGCGCAGGTCAGGGTGCCGTCGCTGTCGACGGTGGCCAACCGCTACATCGCGCTCACGCCGGGGCCCAACAGCGCCCCCGCGCTGCCGGCGGGCGCGACGCTGCCGGCCTCGGCGACGCGCGAAGTCGTCGACCTCGACCAGCTGTTCAACACGCTGAACCCGAAGACGCGCCGGGGCCTGCAGCAGGTGATCCAGGGGTTCGCCGAACAGTACGCCGGCGCCAGCCGCGCGTACGGGGTCTCGGTCGAATACACGCCCGCCGCGCTTGCCGCGACCGACCACTTGTTCTCGGAGCTGATCCGCGACCAGCCCGTGTTCACGAGCTTCCTCGTCGAAACCGCCAAGGCCGTCACCACGATCGGCGCGCGCTCGGAAGCGCTCACCGACCTGGTCGGAAACGCCGACACGACGTTCCAGGCGGTCGGCTCCCAGCAGGCGGCGCTCGCCCAGGGCCTGCGCGAGCTGCCCGTCGCGCTGCGCGCGGGCACCCGCACGTTCGTCGCAGTTCCCGTCGACGTTCGCCGCGCTCACGAAGCTCGTCGAAGCATCCAAGCCGACGACCAAGCCGCTGCAGAAGTTCTTCCCCGCGCTGCGCTCGCTGGTGCTCACGGCCACCACGCCCGTCGCAAAACCTCAGCGTCGGCGTTCAGCCGGCCCGGGACCGCAACAACGACCTCACCGATTTCGGCCGAACACGCTGCCCGCGCTCGCGAAGGCGCTGACGAGCGTCCTCGCCGAGCCAGCGTCACCGCGCTGCGGGAATCGGTTCCCGATCACCGCCGTGTTCGGTCCCTACACGCCCTGACCTCGAGGGCACCCTGCGCACGTTCGGCCAGGCCACCGCCTACTACGACGCCAACGGCCACTACGTGCACATCAGCCCCGTGTTCCCCGACTTCACGCTCGGCGCGAACAACAACCTCACGCCGGCGGCCAACGCTCAGCAGGGCCTGGAAGGGCTCAAGCAGCGGCCAGCTGCGCCGCTGCCCGGGCGCGGCGACCCAGCCCGCCGCCGACGGATCCTCGCCGTTCACCGACGGCGAACTGCTGAGCTGCGACCCGACGGAGGTGCCCTGATGAACAGGCGCCGCGGCGGCTCACTGGCGAGCAGTCCCCTGCTGATCGGCGCGATCACGACGCTGATCGTGGTCGTGGCCGTGTACCTGTCCTACAACGCGAACAACGGGCTGCCGTTCGTCCCCACCTACAACATCAAGGTCGTCCTGCCCCAGACCTCGGGGCTGCGAGTCATCGAACGTCGTGCGCGTCGGCGGCTCGCGGGTGGGGATCGTCAAGCGCGCTGTCGGCCCATCAGGACCCCGCCACCGGGCAGCGTCACCGCGGTCGCGGAACTGAAGCTCGAAAAGGGAGTGGAACCGCTGCCCGTCGACACGACCGCGAGCGTCCAGTCGCTGTCCTCGATCGGGCTGAAGTACCTGCAGCTGGAAAAGGGCACACTCCCGCAGGACGATCAAGCGCGGGCGGGACGATCCCGCTCACCAGGTTCGCGAACCGGTGAACATCGAAGAACTGTTCAACATGTTCGACGCAAAAGACCAGGACGGCCAACCAGGTGCAACTGAACGAACTTCGGCGACGGCCTCGCCGGACGCGGGCTGGGGCTGAACAACACGATCGCGACGCTGCGCCCGCTGCTCACGAACGCGATCCCGGTGTTCCGCAACCTGGCCGCACCCGCCACCGACCTGCACGAGCTGTGGATCGCGCTCGACCGGGTCTCCTCCCAGGCCGCCTCGGTGACCGACACCCAGGCCGCCTTGTATGTGGAGCTCGACAAATTCTTCACCGACTGGGCCGCGCGTCGCCCCCTCGCTCGAACGCGCGACCGTGCTCGGGCCGCCGTCGCTCGAACAGGCCATCCACTCGCTCCCGTTCCAGGCGACCTTCACCGAAAACAGCACGGAGTTCATGCGCCTGCTGCGTCCCAGCGCGAAGCTGCTCGTCTCCGTCGCCCCGCCGCTCGCCCACGCCGTCACGGTGGGCGCCGTCAACCTGCGGGCCGCGACCGCGCTGAACTCACAGCTGGCCTCATCGGCGCAGGCGCTCCAGGCCTTCGCCGAAAACCCGATCGTCCCGGTCGTCGCTGGAAGACTTCACCCAGACGCTCACGCTCGCCAACCCGCTGCTCGCCGGGCCTCGCGCCCGGCGCAGGCGAACTGCAACTACATCACGCTCGCGTTCCGCAACCTCGCGAGCCTGACCTCCGAGAACATCGGCGTCGGCACGCTCACCGCGCGCGGGCCTCGTGCTGTCCCCGAACGGGCCCAACAACGAGGGCTTCCCCTCCTCGGCGCCCGCCAACGGGCCGTCGGTCGAACACGGCTTCCACAGCTCCGCGATCATCGACAACAACCACCTCCACGCCAACCCCTACCCGAACGTCACCGGCCCCGGCCAGCCGCGGGGCAACTGCGAAGCGGGCAACGAGACCTACATCGCCGGCAAGGCGGTCATCGGCAACGTGCCCGGGCGCCAGCGGGACGGCGCACGAAATCACGACCCGCGAACAGAACCTGTTCGGTGAACAGTACCCGAGCTCGACGCTCAAGCGAACCTCGGCCTGTCGAGCGGCAAGAAGAAGGGATCGGGCGGATGAAGGCTCCGGGCTGGTGGCGCCGCTACGACCGCACGCCGGTCGTCGAGCTGGGGCGGACCAACCCCGACGCGCGTGGGGGTGATCGTGATCGTGATCGTCGCTGCGATCGGCGGTCGTACTTCGGCTTCACCAAACACATCCCGTTCAAACACGGCTTCCGCCTGAACGCGGTCTTCTCCAGCGCCGTCAACATCCGCCCGACCTCGCCGGTGCGCATCGCGGGCGTCGACGTCGGCAAGGTCAGCGCGGTCCGACGCGAGGGCAACGCCGGGCTCGTGACGATGGAAATCGAAGCGGGCGGCCTGCCGATCCACTCCGATGCGACGGTGAAGATCCGTCCGCGCACGTTCCTCGAAGGCAACTGGTTCGTCGAACTGCAGCCGGGCAGCCCCTCGGCCACGACGCTCTCCTCGGGAGCGACGCTGCCGATCACGCAGACCGCCGACCCGGTTCAGCTCGACCAGGTGCTCGACGCGCTGAACACCGACACGCGCGCCAATCTGCAGAACTTCCTGATCGGCTTCGGCAACGGGCTGACGCGCAAGCCGAACGCCGCCGAAAACGCCGAACAGGATCCCGAACTGTATGGGCTGAACGGGGCGCAGGCGCTCAACACGCGCCTACCAGCGAAGGGCCCGCCGCGCTGCGCGGCGCCGCGGTCCTCAACCAGGCGATCACCGGCACGCGGCCCCACGACCTCTCGAAGCTCGTGGCCTCGATCGGCAAGGTGACCGCGGCGCTCAACGTCCACGAGCAGCAGCTCGGCGAACTGATCGTCAACTTCAACGCCTTCTTCCGCGCCTTCGCCAACGAGTCCGCCGCCCTGCGCGCGACGGTCGCCCTGCTGCCGAGCTCGCTGAAGGCGGCCACGGAAGGCTTCAACGCGCTCGGCGCCGCGCTGCCGTCGCTGCGCACGTTCGCTCTCGACATCATCCCGGGGGTCAAGGCGACGCCCGCCTCGGTCGCGGCGCAGCTGCCGTGGATCGAACAGGTCAAGGCCTCGCTCGCGCCGAACGAGCTCGGCGGGGTGGCCGAAGGGCTGGCCGAAGCCGCTCCCTTCGTCGCGCGCCTGCAGAGCCGAACAGATCCCCTTCCAGGAACAGTCGGACGTGCTCAGCAAATGCCAGACGAACGTGATCTTCCCGGCGGCAACACCAAGCTGCAGGACGGTGCGGGCCACCTCGGGCGTGGAAGACTACAAGGAGTTCTGGTACTCGCTGGTCGGCCTGGGCTCGATCGGGCAGAACTTCACGGCAACGGCGCGATGGCGGCGAACTTCCTGCTGTCGAGCAGCGGCCAGACGCTGCGCTCCGGCGCCGGTCTCGATCCTCGGCACGAAACTCCAGGGCCTGCGGCTGCTCGCCCACGCATCGCTGCCCCCGCTGGGCACGCGCCCGGCCTACCCCGCCGAAGAGCCGCCGTACAAGCCGAAAGTGCCCTGCTACAAGCAGACGCTGCCCAACTTCAACGGCCCGCTGTCCCACGGCCCCGCGGACGGGAGCGGTTGATGAACCCCGCCGACAGCCACGAAGGCGGGCTCGGCGTCCGCGACCAGATCGAGCGCTACCGCTCGGCGTTCATCGCGGTGGTCACGATGATCGTGATCGCGGCGGTCGTCGGCGGCTACATACTCGCGCACGAGAACATCATCCTGCCGGGCTGGGTTCCCGATCCTCGGCAAGAGCTACTACATGCTGAAGGCCGACTTCCAGACCGCCCAGGCGCTGACTCCCGGGCAGGGTCAGGCGGTCACGATCGCCGGCGCGAAGGTCGGGGAAGTAGCGAGCGTGGAGCTGCACGAAGGGCTCGCGAGGGTGACCATGCGCCTGACGCCGAAGTACGCGCGCCTGTACCGCAACACGACGCTGCTGACGCGTCCGAAGACCAACCTGCAGGACATGACGGTCGAGGTCGATCCGGGCACGCCCGCCACCGGGCGCCTGCCCAGCGGCGCCACCGTACCGGTCTCCCAGACCGCCCCGAACATCGACTTCGACCAGTTCCTGGCCGGGCTGGACGCCGAAACGCGCGCCTACCTGCAGTTGCTGCTGGCGGGAGCAGGCGAAGGGTTCGGCCACAACGGCAAGGCGTTCTCGGCGACGCTCAAGCGCTTCTACCCGACCGCGCGCGACATCGCTCAGATCGCCCAGCAGCTGGAAATCCGCCACGCGAACACCGCGCGCTCGATCCACAACTTCCGCCTGCTGGTCGAAGCGCTGGGCGAAAAGGACACGCAGCTGTCGCAAGCTCGTCGACGCCTCCAACGCCGTGTTCGCGGTGTTCGCCAAGCAGGAACAGAACGTCGAGAGCCTCCTGCACCTGCTTCCCGGCGCCCTGGCCAAGACCAGGACGGGGCTGGGCAAGACTCGCCACCGCCGCCAAAGTGCTGGGCCCGACGCTGCACGAGCTCGAGCCCTTCGCTCGCGCGCTCGGCTCCCGCGCAGGAAGCCACGCGCCGCCTGGCCGAACAGACCACGCCGATCTTCAAGAACGAAATCCGGCCGTTCGCGCGCCAGATCGAGCCGGTCGTCAAGGAGATCAAGCCCGACACCCAGCAGCTGATCGAAGCGTTCCCGAAGCTGGCGAGCAGCTTTGCGGTGATCAACGAATTCTTCAACGAGCTCGCCTACAACCCGGGCGCCAACACAGGGCGGCTTCCTGTTCTTCCTCGACTGGGGCAACCACGACCTCAACAGCGTGCTGAGCACCGCCGACGCCCACGGGGCGCTCGGTCGCGGCCTGACCTACCTCAACTGCAACGTCGCGCCGATCCTCAAAGGCGTCGCGGAAGTCAACCCAACGGTCAACCTGCTCGTCGGCCTGCTGAACCCGCCCAACGAAGCCGCGTGCAAGGCCGACGGCATCCTCAAACCGAAGCCGGCGCCGCGAGCGCGCCGCGCCCATCCCAAGCGTGCCGGCCGGCGGCCTGTTCTCGGGCCTGGACTCGAGCGTGTTCGGCCAGACGCCGGCCGTCGGCGACGCCGGCTTCGCCGCTCGCAGCATCGGGGGGAGGCGACTGAAATGCAGAAGCGCGCGCCCACGCTGGGGAACCTGCTGGTGATCATCCTGTTCACGCTGAGCTGCTTCGGGCTGCTGCTGTTCCTGTGGGAGTCCTTCGGCGGTCCGCTGCCGCTGAAAGCCGAAGGGCTACCGCTTCACCGTCGCCTTTCCCGCGCACGCTGGCGCTGGCCGAACAGTCCGACGTGCAGATCAGCGGCGTGGACGTCGGCCACGTCGTCTCGCTGAAGCTCGGCGGGCGACGGGCAGACCAACGCGACGGTCGAACTCGCCAGCCAGTACGCGCCGATCCGCGCGAACACGCACGCGATCCTGCGCCAGAAGACGCTGCTGGGCGAGACCTACGTGCAGCTGATTCCCCAGGGCCAGGTCGGCCCGTACCTGCGCCGACGGGGCCAAGCTCGCCGACCGCCAGGTCGAACCGTTCGTGACGCTCGACGACATCCTCGTCGGCTGCTGAACCAGCACCACGCGGCGCAACTTCCAGGCGTGGATGCAATACCAGGCCGCGGCGATCGCCGGGCGCGGGGAACAGCTCAACGCCTCGTTGGCGACGTTCGAACCGTTCGTCGAACACGCCAACCAGCTGCTCGCCATCCTCGCCTCCCAGGAAGGGGCCGTGCGGGCGCTGGTGCACAACACCGGCGTCGTCTTCAACGCGCTGGCCGGCCGCGACCACCAGCTCGAAGGGCTGATCGTCAACGGCGAGCGCACCTTCCACGCGGCCGCCGAAGCGAGCCAGGCGTTCGCCGAAACCTGGCAGCGCGCTGCCGCCCTTCGAGGCTCAGCTCGATCGTCGCGCTGCGGACGCTCGACCGCTTCTCGGTCGTCGCCAACCCCTTCCTGGACGAATTCCGGCCCGTCGAGCGCCAGCTCACGCAGCTGCTCGCAGGCCGCCAAGCCGTTCGCGCCGCAGTTCAACAGCTTCCTCACCGCGCTGGGGCCGCTGACGACGGCCGCCAAGAAGGGCCTGCCCGTACACCTCGACGGTCCTCAACCTCACCGTCCCGCTGCTGGAAAACCTCAGGCCGGTGCTGCACAACCTCGACCCGTTCCTGCAGTCGCTGGGCGAATACGTGCCCGAGCTGCAGGCGTTCTTCGCCAACCTCACCGCCGCCACCGAGGCTCACGGCGCCAACGGCAGCACCCTCGGCCAGGGCCCCAACCAGCACTACCTGCGCACGATGCTGGTCTTCAATCCCGAAGAGCCTGGCGGTCTACCCGCAGCGGGTGGGCACGAACCGCGCGAACCCCTACTTCAAGCCCGGCGCCTTCCATGCCCTCGGCAACGGCGGCCTGCAGGTGTTCAGCAACGGCGCGTGCGCGAACTCGGCCCCTTCGGTCAGCGGGCCGCCCAACGAAGCGGTCTCCCAGAGCCTGATCGAACTGATCCTCCAGTTCAAAGTCGCCAACATCCCGGAAGCGCCCAACGACGTGGCGGCGCCCGGGCTGCAACCAGCAGGGTCCGTTCACGTTCAACGGCCAGACCAGCCAGTTCCCGCACGTCACCTACGGAGGAAAAGGATGAGCGAGCAGCCGAGTACGACCGACGAGTTTCAGTACCACTCCGGCGCGCTCGACCTCGCCGGCGACCCGATCCACGGGCAACTGGTCGATCCGCTGCATCGACGTGCACAAGCGCCTGGGCGGGGTGCCCGTCCTGAACGGGCTGAACGTCGCCTTCCCCGACGAGACGATCACCGTCGTGCTCGGCCCGTCGGGCACCGGCAAGAGCGTGCTGATCAAGCACATCATCGGGCTGATGTTCCCGGACTCGGGCGATGTCATCGTGCACGGGCAATCGGTTCCGACCCTGACGATGCCCCAGCTGCTGGCCCTGCGGCGCAAAGTCGGCGTGCTCTTCCAGGACGGCGCCCTGTTCGGGTCGATGTCGGTGTTCGACAACGTCGCCTTCCCGCTGCGCCAGCACACCGGACTCCTCCGAGGCGCAGATCGCCAAGCTGGTCAAAGAACGCCTGGCCGACGTGGGGCTGACGGACGCGATGGACGACCTGCCCTCGCAGCTCTCCGGGGGGATGCGCAAGCGCGCCGGGCTTCGCGCGGGCGCTGGTGATGGAGCCGGACATCGTCATCTTCGACGAGCCCGACTCGGGGTTGGACCCGGTGCGCACGGCGCTGCTGTGCGAACTGATCCAGGAGATGCACGCCCTCCACGGAGGCACCTACATCGTCGTGACCCACAACATCGCCTCGGCCCGGCAGATCGGCGAGTACATCGCGGTGCTGTGGCGGGGGCGGATCGTGGACGCGGGCGACGCGGCGAGGATGTTCTCCTCGGAGAACCCGTTCGTGCGCCAGTTCCTCAGCGGAGCGGCCGAGGGCCCGCTGACCATGGATTGAGTTCGCCGCGACCATATGCGAACATATGTTCGCATGGTCGTGTGCGTCCATCTGCCCCGCTTCGAGCTGGTGGTCGCCGCCGGGGGGCCGGGGGCGCTGACGGGACGCGCCCTGGCGGTGGCGCCGCAGGCCGGCTCCGCGCAGCGGTGGCGCATCGGAGAGGTCTCCGGGGCCGCCGAGGCGCGTGGCGTGGTCGCTGGGATGCTCCTCGGGGAGGCGCTCGCCCGCTGCCCCGATCTGCATCCTCGTGCCCGCCGACCCCGTGGGGGTGGCCGAGGCCTGGGAGGCCGCGATGCGCGCCCTGGAATCGATCGGCGCGGCCGTCGAGGGGGAGCGTCCGGGCCTCGCCTACTTCGAGGCCGGCGGGCTGCGCGGGCTTCACGGCAGCGACGCTGCCACGATCGCCGCTGCCCGGCGCGCGCTTGAGCGTCCCGCGCGCGTGGGGGCGGGGCCGACGCGCTTCTGTGCGCTGGCGGCCGCCCTGGCGGTGCGCTCGCGCCGGCCGCTCGTGCTGGACGGAACGGACGCCCGGCGCTGGCTCGCCGGGCAGGCCCGTCGGGCTGCTGGGCTTCCGGGCGGAGACCGAAGCGCTGCTCGAGCCGCTCGAGCGCCTCGGCGTGCGCACGCTCGGCGAGCTGGCGCAGCTGGGACGCGCGGCGCTCACCGACCGCTTCGGAGCGCCAGGCGCATGCGCGCATCGGCTCGCCTGCGGCGAGGACGCGCCGCTGCGCCCGCGCCGCCTCGAGGAGCGCCTGGGGGAGGACGCTGCTCCTCGGCGACGCAAGCTCCGGCCCGGCCTTGGAGCGCGTGCTCGGCGTGCTGGTGGACCGGCTGCTGGCCCGACCCGAGCGCCGTGGGCGCACGCTGCGCGTCGTCGCGCTCTCCGCGCGCGCTGCTCGCGGGCGGTGCCTGGCGCGAGCGCGTGGTCTTCCGCCAGGCGCTCGCGGACCCCGAGCGCATCCGGCTGGCGCTGGCGGTGCGCCTGCTGGTGCTCCCGGCCCCGGCCGCGGCACTGCGGTTGACCGTCGAGCGCTTCGGTCCCGCGCCGGGTGAGCAGCGGGCGCTGTTCGACAAGGACCCCGCCCACAGCGCCGCTCGCGCCGCTCGCCTGCGCGAGGCCATCGCCCAGGTGCGCGCCGTGGGCGGCCCGGACGCGGCGCTGCGGGCCGTCTGCGTGGATCCCGACTCGCGCGTGCCCGAGCGGCGGGTGGTGCTCGCGCCGTTTCCCGGCTGAGGTGTCGCCTTGACGAGAATCCTGAACCTGCCCCGGCCCGCGCGCGTGCGCTGGGGAGACGCCATGCCGGCACGAGGTGAACGGCGAAGCGGTCGAGCTGCTGCGCGAGTCCTGGCTGGTGGAGGACCGCTGGTGGACCGCCGAGCCGGTGCGTCGGCGCTACTGGGAGCTCGTGAGCGAGCGGGGGCGCAACATCATCGTCTTCCACGACCTGCGCTCGGGCGGCTGGTTCATGCAGCGCTCGTGAAGCGGCTGAGGTGATGGCGCTGTCCACGGCCCCGTACACGGAGCTGCACTGCCACTCGGCGTACTCCTTTCTGGACGGCGTCTCGCTGCCGGAGGAGCTGGCGCGGCGCGCGAGCGAGCTGGGCTATGGGGCGATGGCGCTGACCGACCACAACTCGCTTTCGGGCTCGATGGAGCTGGCCCAGGCCGCCAAGGCGCACGGTGTTAGAGCGATCCACGGCGCCGAGATCGATCTGACCACGGGGACGCGGGCCGGGGGAGGCCCTCGCCATATCACGCTGCTCGTGCGCGACGGGCGTGGCTGGAGCAATCTCTGCCGGATCATCACGCTCGCGCACCGATCCGTGAGCGGTGAGCGCTCCCCCCGGGAGCGCGCCAGCGCAGGAGCCGATCGCCGCCGAGCGCGCCGATCCGTCCGTCGAGCTGCAGGCCGTGCTCGACCACGCCGAGGGCCTCGTCTGCCTGACCGGCTGCGCGCAGCGATCGGTGATCGCTCGGCGGCGCCCGCGACGAGCCGACGGTGCGGCGTTTGCTCGACGCGTTCGGTCCGGAGGATCTGTACGTGGAGCTGCAGCGCCCCTACGCCCGCCACGATCGCGCTCGCAACAACGCGATGGCCGCCCTCGGCAGGCGATTTGGGCTGCGGTGCGTGGCCACCGGCGATGTGCACGCGCACGCGCGCGCCAGAGCGGAGCTGCAGGATGCGTTCGTGGCGCTGCGCAACCATGCCACGCTCGACGCCTCGGAGCCGCTGCGTCGAGGCAATCACAGCCACGTGATGAGCGCGCCGCGGGCGATGGCCAGTCGCTTCGCCGATCACCCCGAGGCGGTTCGCGAGACGCTGCTGCCTGGCCGAGCGACTGACGTTCGATCTCGACAGCGATCTCGGCTATCGCTACCCCGGCGCAGAGGATCAGACCGCCGGGCGGCGACTGGCCGAGCTGTGCGGCGCGCGCCTGCAGGATCGCTACGGGGCAAGCCCCACCCGCGCGCAGGCGCATGCCCGCCTGGAGGAGGAGCTGCGCGTGATCGGAGACCTGGGGCTGGCCGGCTTCTTCTTGCTGCACCACGACATGCTCGAGCTCGCCAGGGAAGTTGCGCTCGAGGTGCGCGGCCCGGACTCGGTGCGCGCGCTGCTGGCGCCCGGACGCGGACGGGGCTCCTCGGTCTCCTCGCTCGTGTGCTACCTCGTCGGGCTCTCCCACATCGACCCCATCGCCAACAGGCTGGCGCTCGGGCGCTTCCTGAACGAGGACCTGCACGGACTGCCGGACATCGACCTCGACTTCCCGCGGGACATCCGCGAGGTGCTGATTCCCGCGGGTGCACGAGCGCTACGGGCGCGATCACACCGCATTGGTCGCGGCCTTCCCGAGCTTCCGCGTGCGAGGGGCGATCCGCGAGCTGGGGAAGGTCCTCGGCCTGCCGGCCGCCGAGCTCGAGCGCATCGCCCGCGGCGCCGAGGCGCATGGGCCGCATGGCGAGGAGGACATCGACTTCGCCCTGTCGGCCGCGCGATCCACCGAGAGCTCCTCCTGCGGACCGCGTGGCGCCCTCACGGGCCGGACGCCCCTCGGCTCACAGCGCTGGCACTGGCTGAGGCGCCTGGTCGAGCAGGCCCAGGGGCTGCCTCGCCACTGCTCCCAGCACCCGGGCGGCATGATCGTCTCGACCAGGCCGCTGATCGATTGCTGCCCGGTCATGCCGGCCGCGATGGAGGGCAGGCAGATAGTCCAATGGGACAAGGACTCATGCGCGGACGCGGGCTTTCTGAAGATCGACCTGCTGGGTCTGGGCATGCTCTCGGCGGTGGAGCGCTGCGTGGAGGAGATCGCGCGCACGCGCGGCGAGCGCATCGACTTGTCAAGGATCCCGTTCGACGACCAGCCCACGTTCAGGGCGATCCGCGCGGCCGACACGGTCGGCGTCTTCCAGATCGAGAGCCGCGCCCAGATGCAGTCGCATCCGCCGCACGCGGCCGCAGAACCTCGAGGATCTGACGATCCAGGTCGCGATCGTGCGGCCCGGGCCGATCCAGGGCGGGGCGATCAACCCCTACATCGAACGCCGCAGGAGATTGCGCGAGGACCCCGCATATGAGGTTCCCTACGATCATCCGACGCTCGAGCCGGTGCTGAAGGAGACGCTCGGCACGATCATCTTTCAGGATCAGGTGATGCAGGTGGCCGAAGCCTTCGCCGGCTTCGGCCCCGGCGAAGCCGACGGGTTGCGCCGGGCGATCAGCCGCAAGCGCTCGCGCGAGATGCTCCAGCGCCATCGCGAGGACTTCATCGCGGGCGCGCTGCGGCACGCCGGCGCCGAGTCCAGCGACGGCGGAACGCATCTGGGAGATGGTCGAGGGCTTCGCCGGCTTTGGCTTTCCCAAGGCCCACGGTGCCGCCTTCGGCCTGCTCGCCTACCAGTCGACGTGGCTGCGCGTCCACTACGGCCCGGAGTTCCTATGCGCGCTGCTCAACGAGCAGCCGATGGGCTTCTACGCCCCGGACAGCCTCGTGCACGAGGCGGAGAATCGCGGCATCGAGGTGCTCGGCCTCGATGTGAACGCCTCACAGGTGCATTGCACGGTGGAGGTCTCCGCCGGGCGGGAGGGCTCCGGGTTGGGCGTGCGCCTGGGATTGGGCTACATCAAGGATGTGATGGCCGATGAGGTGCCGCGAGCTCGTGGCCGAGCGCGAGCGAAACGGGCCCTTCCGCAGCCTCGGCGACCTCGCTGCG
The DNA here is from genome assembly GCA_963767655.1 of uncultured Solirubrobacteraceae bacterium. Lineage (GTDB taxonomy): Bacteria > Actinomycetota > Thermoleophilia > Solirubrobacterales > Solirubrobacteraceae > Palsa-744. Next base: position 46,787 of record CAVYET010000007.1, read on the forward strand.
CGCATCGGCGCAGGGCGCAGGACGCTCGAGCAGCTGGCCTGGTCGGGCGCCTGCGACGGTCTGCTCGGCGCCTGCGAGCGGCGGTCGGCCCTGTGGGGGCTGGGCATGGCCGCTGCCGGGCAGCAGGCGGGCGAGGGCACCCAGCTGGCGCTGGGGATGGAGCTGCCGGCAGCGCCCCGCCTGCGTTCACTCGGCCGCTGGCAGCGGCTGATCGCCGACTACGCCACCAGCGGGGTGACGGTGGGCGATCATCCGATGGCCGTCCTGCGCGAGCGGCTGGCGGTGTCGCCCGATCACCGATCTGCGGGCGCCGCGGTTGCGCTCGCGAGCAGCGCCCAGCTCGATCGCCTGCCTCGGGGCTGTGAGGTGGCGGTGGCCGGGCTGGTCATCGCCCGGCAGCGACCGGGCACCGCCAAGGGGACCATGTTCCTGCTGTTCGAGGACGAGTGGGGCACGATCAACCTGATCGTGCCCAGGGCGGTGTACGAGCGCTATCGCCAGCTGGCGCGAACGGAGCCGCTGCTGCTGGCCAGGGGCCGTCTGGAGCGGGCGGAAGGGGTTCAGAACGTGATCGTGAGAGAGCTGGCGGCGCTCGAGCGCTTCCTGCCGGGAGGCCTGAGCGAAGAGGCGCAGGCGCAGGTGCACGAGCTCGAGGTGGGCTCGAGCATGCGCGCGGTGGCGCCGCCGGTGCAGAGCTTTGCGATGGGACGGCGCCGGTAGGGGCTCATCCCGGCGCCGGCGCAGAGAGCCACGGGCGCGCGCCGCGGCGGGAGCGGGGCGGGCGAGTCCGAGCGGATCATCGGCCGCTGGATCGCCGCGCGCAAGAACAGGCCGGCGGAGGCCCTTCAGCGGCGACTGAAGCAGAGCAGCTGACCGTCGGGGTCGCGCAGGGACAGCTGACCGTCTGGCGAGCTCGGCGAAGGCGTTCCGCCGAGGCTGTCGCTCAGCCTGCGCTCCAGCTCGGCGAGCGCGCCCGCGTCGCTGAGCTCGAACTCGACTCGCCGCAGGCTCGGCGCGCTCTCCGGCGGGGGACCTTGGCCGCGGCTCTGCCACGAGTTCAGCCCCACGTGGTGGTGGTAGCCGCCGGCGGACAGGAAGGCCGCCGAGGGCAGGCGGGCCTGCTCCTCGAAGCCGAGCGCGTCGCGGTAGAAGGCGAGCGCGCGGGGAACGTCGGCGACCTTGAGATGCACATGTCCGATCGCCGCCTGCGAGCCCATTGCGGGGGGCGGGCCCTCATGGGCCTGCGCCAGCAGGTCCTCCACGTCCAGGGGAAGCGTGAGGAGGTTCACGCCGTGCCCGTCGGCCGGGCGCTCCCATTGCGCACGCGGACGGTCCGCGTAGATCTCGATGCCCAGCCCGTCCGGGTCGCTCAGGTACAGGGCCTCGGAGACGCCGTGGTCGGACGCGCCGTCGATCGGCCAGCCGGCGTGCGCGATCCGTCGTACGGCATCGGCGAGCGCTGCGCGCGACGGGTAAAGCCATGCGACGTGAAATAGCCCGGTACGCCCTCCTGGAGCGGCTGTCGGGCGCTCGATGCCCGTGAGCTCGAGCGGCGGGCGCTGCCCGTCGGCACCGAGGCCTGCGCCGTTCTCCCCGCGAGAGACCGGTGCCAGCCCTAGCACATGCTCATAGAAGTCCGCGCTGCGCGACACGTCGCTGACCGCGAGCGCCACCGAGCTGATGCGCAGTGCGGGGTCGATGGGGGCATGCGCACCGCTCATCGCCTTCGAGGCTACTACTCGCCCTCGCCGGGCAGGCGCCGGGGCGATGTGGCCGCTGCAGACCACGCCGCGCCGCCCTCCCGGCCACACAGCGCCGCCCTCAGGCGTCCTTGATCGCGGAGACGTCGAGCAGGATCTTGACCCTGTCGCTGACGAGCATGTTGCCCGAGCCGAGCGCCGCGTTGAACCTCATGTCGTGGTCTGAGCGGTTGATCTCGCCGACCGCCGACAGGCCCACGCGATCGTTGCCCTGGGGGTCCGTCTCGCTGCCCTCGAGGACCGCCTCCAGCGACACGCGCCGGGTGATGCCGTGGATCGTGAGATCGCCGTCGATCTCGAACGTGTCCTCGGTCAGCGGCCGAACGGCCACCGACTCGAAGGTGATCTCCGGGTAGCGCTGCGCGTCGAAGAAGTCCGCCGAGCGCAGGTGCTCGTCGCGCTGAGGCTCGCGCGTGTCGACGCTCGCGACGTCGATCCTCCCGTATGCCCTGACCGCCTCGGGTTGAACCTCGAGCGTCCCCTCGAACTCCGTGAACTGGCCCTTGACGGTCGCGATGCCGAGGTGCTTGACCTGGAACTCGACGCTCGAATGCACCGGGTCGACTCTCCACGTGCCCGTGGGGAGGATGCTGACGGGGGCGGCGGCGACTGCTGCCTGACTGGACACGGCGGGCTCCTTGCTGTCTGGCCGGCGCTGGTGGGACCGGCAGGTAGTTGTATGCGCAACATTATAGCTGAGTGGTTGTACAGACAACTAAAGCGGCCAGGTGCCCTGCCGGTGCCCATCCGAGAGCCGCAGGTCACGCCCGGCCGACAGGCGCGAGGCGGCCGACGCTCCTCTCGCCGTCAGCGCGGCTGGACGACGAGGGTCTGAAATGCGCGCCCGACCGGTCCGCGCAGGTCGTGGAGCACGCTCTCGCAGAGCCCGGTCCCTCCGCCGTGCACCACCGTGCGGGCGTCGAGGCCGATCCACTCTCCGCACGCGGGGCGATGCAGGTGGAGCGTGAGATCTGCGTTGATGAACAGGTAGCGATCGAACGGCAGCGATGGGCAGCTCCGAGCCGGGCTCGATGCGCTCGAACAGGCCGGTGATCAGCGCCGCCGGCGCGCCGCCGTGCAGTGCCTGCGGATCCCACGGCCCGCGGGCGTGGACCGTCGGCATGAAGCGGCCGCGCTCGGCGGTGAAGATGCTGTCGCTCATCGCCGCGTCAATCCTCCAGGCGGGCGACGAACTTTGCGAGCCTGTGCGGATCGCGCAGCGGGGCGCCATGGCCGAAGCACGCCAGCGACGGCTCGAGCGCGGCGAGCCTGCGCGCTGACTCACGGTTGCGCGCGGGATCGGGCGTGAACAGCGCCGGCGGCTCGTGCAGCCCGGGCAGGCCTGTCAGCGGGTTGATGTTCGTCAGCACGTCTCCGACGATCAGCACGCGGTCGGACTGGCGCCAGAAGGAGATGTGACCACGCGTGTGCCCCGGGGTCTCGAGGACGGTGAAGCCGGCCACGTCATCGCCCTCCTTCAATGCGCGCGCGACCGGATGCGGCGGCCCGGTCCAGAAGCGCCCCTGCAGCGCGCCCAGCAGGCCGGGTGCCTGGTTGGCCTTCATCGCGCCCGTGCTCTCGATCGACGGTATGTCCGCCTGCCCGCACCACAGGGGTATGCCGAGCCGCTCGCAGATCGCGTGGCTGGAGCCCTGATGGTCGGGGTGGGCGTGGGTGAGCGCGTGCGCTGTCACCCGGCGCTCGCTGATCTGGCGCACGATGCGCCTCTCGCCCTGGCGGGTGGCGGCGTCGATCAGCACATCCGCGAGCAGGTACACGTTGATCGCATACGGCGGGCGTCCGCCGAGCAGGAAGACTCCATCGGCCAGCTGCTTCATGCCTGGCCCCGCCGACTCGCCCTCACGTGCGCAGTTGCTCCCACGAGAAGCCGCGCACGGCGAGGTACAGCCCGAGGACGCCCCACAGCGCGATCACGGCGAGCGCTTCGAGATTGCTGCTCAGGCTGGCCCCGGTGACCATCGCGCCGGACAGCCCTTCGATCAGCGGCAGCAGCGGAAGCGCATCGGCAATGGTGCGCAGGAAGGCCGGGGCCCCCTTGTAATCGAAGACGAAGAAGGAGACGAACACGACCGGCAGGAAGACCGCGTTCACGTACGCGGCGGTCGACTCGAAGTTGGGGATCGACGTGGGCGAAGGCGACGCCCAGCGCCGCGAAGCAGACGACCCCCACGACCACGAAGACGATCAGCTGCACCCACTGCTGCGGCCAGCCGATCCCGAAGAACAGCCGTCCCGCGAGCACCACGATCGCTATCTGCATCGCCGTGTTGGTGACCGCGTTGGCGGCCACGCCGCCGAAGTAGGAGCTCGTCGGCAGCGGCGTGCCGCGAATGCGCTTGAGCACGCCGCGCTCGCGCAGGAACACGATGTTGTATGCGAGCGCCGTGAACGTCGTCGACATCACGCTCATGCCCGCGATCGCGGGCACGAGCCGGTTGAGCTGGTGCTTGGTTGCCGTGCAGGATCGCCCCGCCGGCGATCAGGAACAGCAGCGGCAGCAGGAAGTTGAAGAAGGCCGCGCTCGGGTTGCGCCAGAACATCCGGCGCTCGAGGCGATACTGGCGCCAGGTCAGCGCGAGCGCGCCGGGCGCGCCCGTTCCGTCCACGAGCGCGACGGCGCGATCAGGCATCGGCGGTCAGCTCGAGGTAGACGTCCTCGAGCGTCGGGCGCGCCACGCTCAGCTCTCGCAGCTCCTCGCCGCGGCTCAGGGCCTCGCTGGTCAGCTCGTTCAGCAGTCGCGTGGGCTCATCGGTCTGGCGTTCGATGAGCTCTCCGTCGCGGTCCGGTAGGCGACGCGGTAGTGCGAGCCGCGGACGCCGAGCTCGCGCGGCGGTCCGATGGCGAGCACGCGTCCGTCCTTGATGATCGCCACGCGGTCGGCGAGCTCCTGCGCCTCGTCGAGGTAGTGGGTCGTGAGCAGGATCGTCTTGCCGAGGTCGCGCAGGCTGCGCACGGTCTCCCATGCGGCGTGACGTGCGGCGGGGTCGAAGCCCGTCGTCGGCTCGTCCAGGAACATCAGCTCGGGGTCGCCGACCAACGCCAGCGCGAAGTCCAGCCGCCGCAGCTGCCCGCCCGAGAGCCTGCGGCTGCGCACATCGGCCTGCTCCTGGAGGCCGGCGAGCGCGAGCACCTCCTCGACCCCGCGCGGATGCGCGTAGAAGCCGGCCCAGTGGCCCAGGGCCTCGCGCGGGGTCACGTGGCCGTAGATGCCGCCCGACTGCAGCACGATGCCGATCGCACGACGCAGCTCGATCGACCGCTTGGCGGGATCGTGGCCGAGCACCGACACCTCCCCGCCGCTGCGTTCGCGGTAGCCCTCGAGGATCTCAACCGTCGTCGTCTTGCCGGCGCCGTTCGGGCCGAGCAGGCCGAACACCTCGCCGCGGCGCACGGTGATGTCGATGCCACGCACCGCCTCGTATTCGCCGTAGCGCTTGGTGAGCGCGTGCACCTCGATGGCCGGCGCCGCGTCGCTCACGGCCCAATCATCCCGGATCGGAGCGTCTGCTCCTACCAGTGCACGCCCCTCGTCAAGGTGGCCATCGCGATCTGCTCGAACGAGGCCTCGCTCCTCCACGTCCTTCTCGCCCTTGGAGGCGGCGGAATCGGGGAACACGCGGTAGGCGAGGTGCAGCAGCCGGTCGACCGCCTTCGGCGCGAGCGTGTAGGCGACCTCGCCGAAGGTCCCCAGGCGGCGTGCCCATGTGCTTGGGGCGCGAGCGCAGCGCCTCGCAGATCATCTCCCCGGCCTCCTCCGGCGTGATCGCGGGAAAGGCGTCGTACATCTTCGTCGGGGCGATCATCGGCGTGCGCACGAGCGGCATGTGGATCGTCGTGAACGTCACTCCGTCGCCGACCACCTCCGAGGCGACCACGCGCGTGAACGCGTCGAGCGCGGCCTTCGAGGCCACGTAGGCCGAGAAGCGCGGAGGGTTGGTCTGCACGCCGATCGAGGAGATGTTCACGATGTGCCCCGAGCCGCGCTCGCGCATGCTGCGGCAGCAGCCCGATGATCAGCTTGACCGCGCCGAAGTAGTTGAGCTGCATCGTGCGTTCGAAGTCGTGGAAGCGGTCGTAGCTGAGCGCGATCGAGCGCCGGATCGAGCGACCGGCGTTGTTGACGAGCATGTCGACGTTGCGGTGGTCGGCCAGCACCCGCTCGACCAGCCGGTCGACGGACTCCATGTCGGCGAGGTCGGCCGCGTACACGTACGCGGTGCCGCCCGCGGCGACGATCTCGGCGCGCACCTCCTCGAGCTTCTCGACGTTGCGGGCGACGAGCAGCGGCACCCCGCCCGCGGCGGCGATTTTGACCGCGCTGCGCGCTGCCGATTCCCGAGGAGGCGCCCGTGATCAGCACGTGCTTGCCGCCGAGCTGCCTCCTTCAGCGTGCTGCCTTTGGCGAGGTCGTCCATCTCGCGCTCCCAGTAGTCCCACAGCCGCGGCGCGTACTCGTGCAGCTCCGGCGGCTGCTCGAGCGCCGAGCCCTTCAGCGCCCGTTCGGCGCGCGCGCGTGTCGAACCTGGGCTTCAGCTCGACGTGTGCGAGCACCTCCTCGGGGATGCCGAGCTCGCGCAGCGCGAGCCGTCGCCCTGATCCGCAGCGGAGGTACGCGCATCAGCAGCGACAGCGGCCATGTCGGCACCAGCGTCGGTCAGCCGTTTGTCGACGCTCACGGCAAAGCGCGGTGCGTGCGCGGCGGCGGCGAACTCGTTGAACAGCTCGTCCACGCGCTGGGGCCGCGGGTCGGTCAGGTGGAAGGCGCGGCCGTCCAGGTCGGGCTCGTGCGCGATGTGGTCGAGCGCTCCCGCCACCCAGTCGACGGGCACGACGTTGGTCCTGCCGAGGTCCAGGCCCACGAGCGGCACCCACTCGGGCAGCAGCGCGCGCGTGCGCTGGATCGCCTTGAAGAAGTAGTAGGGGCCGTCGATCTTGTCCATCTCGCCGGTCTGCGAGTCGCCCACGACGATCCCCGGCCGATAGACGCGCCAGGGCACGTACGGCTGCTCGCGCACGATCCGCTCGGCCTCGAACTTGGTGCGGTGGTAGGGGGAGGGCAGCTTCTGGCCCTCGTCGAAGAAGTCCTCCTCGAACAGGCCCTTGTACTCGCCGGCGATCGCGATCGAGGAGACGTGGTGCAGGCTGCTCGGCCTCGAGCGCCCGCGCCAGTTCCACCGCGTGCGTCGTCCCTCCGACGTTGACCGCCGTGTTGCGCTCGGCCGGCGCGGTCATGTCATAGACGGCGGCGAGGTGGAAGAAGTGGGTGATCTTGCCGCGCAGCTCCGTCACCGCTCCTGCTCGACTCCCAGCAGCGGCTTGCGAAGATCCCCGACGATCGGCTGGATTCGCTTCGCCGCCGAGGCTCCCGCCACGCGCGCGCCAGCGCTCGATCAGGTCCTCCAGCCGTGCCATCGAGCCCTCGCGCACGAGCACGTAGAGCTTGCCCTGGCGCTGGTTGAGCAGCCGCTCGACGAGGCGTCGCCCGATGAAGCCGGTCGCTCCTGTGACGAAGTAGGCCACGGTCATGCGAGCATATCGTGATGAGCCTCGAGCCACGCGCCTGACCCCGCGCGCGCGGTCAGGCTCCGCTGCCCGACGCGCCTAGGCGCCGGCCCCCGCGCCTGCGCGACCCTCGCCGGCGGCGAAGCGCGCGGCGCCGCGCGCGCCGTCTTCGAACACCTCCGGGCCGGCCTTGGCCTCGAGGGCGAGACCCTCTGCGAGCGGGAGCCCGAGCCCCTCGATCGCCGCGCGCCGGTCGGCGAGCATCGTGCGCTGGGGGAAGCTCGCGAGCCCCTCGGCGAGCGCCAGCGCGCGCTCGAGGTGCGCGCCCGGCGGGACGACCTCGGTGAGGAGGCCCATCGACAGGGCCTCCGCGGCGCCGACCATCCGTCCGGTGAGGATCATGTCGAGCGCGCGCCCGAGCCCCACGATCCGCGGCAGGCGCTGGGTGCCGCCGTCGATCAGCGGCACGCCCCAGCGGCGCTCGGGGTAGCCGAGCGTCGAGGTCTCGGTCGCGATCCGCAGGTCGCACCACAGCGCGAGCTCGAGGCCGCCGGCCAGGCAGAAGCCCGAGATCGCGGCGATGGTCGGCTTGGAGGGCGTCAGGCGGGTGAAGCCCATCGGTCCCTCCGCGCTCGTCAGCCGCTCGCGCGAAGGTGTCGGTCGCCTTCAGGTCGGCGCCCGCGCAGAAGGACACGCCGCCGGCGCCGGTCAGCACCAGCACGCGCGCCTCCTCATCGGCCTCGAAGCGCAGGTAGGCGTCGTGCAGGGCGGCCGCCGTGGGCCCGTCGACGGCGTTGCGCCTGTGCTGGCGGTCGATCGTCACCAGCGCAGCCGCGCCCCTGCGCTCGTAGTGGACGGCGTCCGCCACACCCCCGCTGCTCGCGGGGCCGGGGCCGTGCTCGCGGTGAGGGTCGGGCTCGCTCATCGACGCCGGTCGCGTTGGCAGATCAACGGATCGGGACTACCAGCCGCCGCGCCACTGGATGTCGCCCAGCGCCTTGTGCGCCGCCTTGCGCGCTTCCTTGCGCTTTTCCAGATGCCGCTGGAGCATGCTCATCGCGAACACGAAGATCGGGAAGAACACGATCAGGATGAAGCCGGCGTCGGTCACGACTTTGTCGTCGGTCGCCCCGTAGAAGCCGCGGCCGTCGTTGTCGGCCTGGGCGACTGGCGCGAGCACGAGCGCCAGCAGCAGCGCGAGGCCGCAGCAGGCTGATCGGCAGGCGGCGCATCGTGGCGAGATCCTACCGAAGCGCGTGGGCGTCCTGCCGCGATGGCGAGCGGTCCTAGTATCAGCAGCCGATGGCCCTGTTGATCGCATCGGACCTGCACAAGGACATGCCGGGCAGCCGCTGCTGCGCGGCGTGTCGTTCAAGCTCGAGCGCCGCGAACGGATGACGATCGCGGGGCGCAACGGCGCCGGCAAGACGACGCTCCTGCGGATGCTCGCGGGGGAGACCTCGATCGACCGCGGCGAGCTGAGCGTCGCCAAGGGCGTGCGGATCGCGCTGCACGACCAGCGTCCGCCCGGCGCGAGCCGGCGGCGCTGGCCGTGACTGCGCGAGTACCTGCTGTCCGGCTGCGCGGAGGAGCTTCAGATCGAGGCCGAGCTGCGCGGGCTGGAGGCAGAAGATGGCCGCGCGGGAGCGGCCGACGAGGCGACTGCTCGCCCGCTACGCCCGCGCGCAGGCGCGGCTGGAGGCTCGCGGCGGCTATCTGTGGCGCGATCGCGCCGACGGCGATGGCGCGCGGCCTGGGGTTCTCGAGGAGGACCTCGATCGCGCCCTGGACACCTTCTCCGGCGGGCAGCTCACGCGCGCCTCGCTCGCCCGCGCGCTCGCCACCGGCGCGGACGTGCTGCTGCTGGACGAGCCCACCAACCATCTCGACATCGAGTCGCTCGAGTGGCTCGAGCAGACGCTCGTCGAGCTGGACGCGGCGGTGGTGCTGGTGGCCCACGACCGCTGGTTCCTGGAGGCGGTCGGCACGGCGGTGCTGGAGATCGAGGCGCGGCCGCTCGCGCTTCTTCGCCGGGACCTGGCACCACTGGCGCCGCGAGCAGGCGGCCCGCGAGATCGCGCTGGGCAGGGCGATCGACTCCCAGCGGGCCGAGATCGCACGCGCATGGAGCGGTTCATCGAGCGCTTCCGCTACAAGGCCACGAAGGCGCGCCAGGCGCAGTCGCGGGTGAAGAGGCTCGCGAAGATCGAGCGCATCGAGCCGGGCGCCACGGCGGGGCAGGGCCGGCAAGGGCCTGGAGTTCAGCTTCTCCTCGCCGGAGCGCTCCGGACGGGTGATCTTCGAGCTGCTGGACGGCGCGCATCGAGGTCGGCGGGGGCGACACGGGCGCGGCCCGCGCAGCGGCCGGGGAGCCCGCCTGGAGGCCGCGGGCAAGCGGGAGCGCTGCGGTCGTGCTGCTCGAAGCACGCCGAGCTGTGGCTGGAGCGCGGCGAGCACGTCTCGCTGGTGGGGCCCAACGGCAGCGGCAAGACGACGCTGATCGAAACGCTCGCCGGGCGGCGCGAGCTCGCGGCCGGGCAGGCTGAGCACCGGCCACAACGTGCGGATCGGCTACCTCTCCCAGCACGCCGAGGAGCTCGGCGCCGGGGGCCCTCCCGGCCAGAGCGTGCTGGAGGCGGCGCAGCGCGCCACCGGCTTGACGCCGGGACAGGCGCGCGCGCTGCTCGGGCGCTTCCTGTTCTCCGGCGAGGATGCCGAGAAGCCGCTGGAAGGGCTCTCCGGCGGCGAGCGCCGGCGCCTGTCGCTGGCGATCCTCGTGGGCTCGGCGGCGCCGCCGAACGTGCTGATCCTGGACGAGCCCACGAACCATCTCGACATCGAGAGTCGCGAGGCGCTGGAGGATGCGCTGCGCTCCTTCGAGGGGGCGATCCTGCTCGTCTCCCACGACCGCGCGCTGCTCGACGCGGTGGGCACGCGCACGATCGCCGTCGAGGACGGCTCGCTGCGCAGCTACCCCGGCGGCTGGCCGGAGTACGTGCGCGTGCGCGAGGAGCGCATCGGCGCCTGCGCCGCCGGCGGGCCCGCCGGCAGTGCTCCCGCACGTGGCGCCCGCCGCACGCGCGCGGGCCGTCGGCCCGGTCAAGGGCGCCGTCGCGCCGGCTGCGGTCGATGCCCGCGAAGGGAGCAAGGGCCGACGCGGCGGCAGCGAAGGCGCAGAAGCCAAAGCCCAGGGCAGGACGCAAAGGGCCCTCCAAGAACCGCCTGGCCGATCAGCAGAAGGCCGAGCGCGCCGTCGAGGAGGCCGAGGCCGCGATGCGCGCGCTGGAGGAGGAGCTCGCCGACCCGGCGGCGTGGGCGACGCAGTACGAGGCGGCCAAGTCGCAGGCGCGTCACACCGCCGCCCGGCGGGCCGTGCGAGGACGCCTACGCCGCCTGGAGGCGCTGATCGATTGAGCTCCGCCGGGCCGGCGGCCGCTGCGGCGCGCCAGGGGCTGGCCTAGACTCAGCTGATGGACGGGTGAAGACCGCGCGCAACGTGGCGATCGTCGTGGTGATCGCCGCCGCCGTCTACTTCCTGCCCGGGGGCGGACGCGCGGCGAGCACCTTCGAAGCCGTGCTGTGGGTGGCCTTCGGCGTCGGCATCGCCTATCTCGGGCTGCGCCTGTACCGCGAACACCGCGTCACCCTGCACGGCCTCGGCGACCGCTACCGCGGACTGCTCTACGGGGCGCTCGCGCTCGGGGCGCTGTGCGCTGATCGCCCGCGCAGCGCATGTGGCAGACGGGCTTCGGCGAGCTCGTGTGGTTCGCGCTGATCGGCGCTCGTCGATCTACGCGCTGCTCGCCGTGCTACCGTCACTGGCGCGCCTACTGACGGGCCGCGCGCGCGCCGCCGGCGCCTCGCTATCCTCGGGTGGATGGCGCCACGAGGCAATACCGACAGCGGCGACGCGAAGGCGAGCCTCGCCGAGCAGCGTCGCGCCTTGCCCGACCAGCCCGGCGTGTATCTGTTCCGCGACGGGCGCGGGCCGGGTGGTGTACGTCGGCAAGGCGAAGTCGGTGCGCAAGCGCGTGGCGTCGCATTTCGCCAAGGCCCAGGTGCCGAGCAGCCCGGGCCACGCGGAGATGGTCGCCGAGCGTCGAGCAGATCGAGTGCGTCGTCGTGGCCACCGAGGCCGAGGCGCTGCTGGCCGAGCAGAGCTTCATCAAGCAGTACCGGCCGCGTTTCAACATCCGGCTGCGCGACGACAAGTCCTACCCGTTCATCGCGATCTCGCTCGACGAGGCGTTTCCGCGCGTCTACTTCACACGCGAGCGCCACCGTGCCGGGCGCGCCTACTTCGGACCGTACTCGAACGCCAAGCGCGTGCGGGGCACGCTCGAGGTGCTCGCCAAGGTGTTCATGTTCCGCTCCTGCACCGGCCCAGAGCCGGGGCGGCGCAGCGGCAGCCCGTGCCTGGACTACTACATCAAGCGCTGCGAGGCGCCGTGCGTGGGCTACGTCTCCGAGGAGGACTACCGCCGCGCATCGACGGGCGTGATCGACTTCCTCTCCGGCCGCTTCCAGGCGATCGAGCGTGACCTGGAGACGCGCATGCGCGAGGCGGCGGCCGGCAGAGGAGTTCGAGCAGGCCACGCTCGAGCGCAACCGGCTGCGCGCGGTGCATTCGCTGCTGGAGCGCCAGCGCGTGGCCAACGAGTCGGTGGGGACGCTCGACGCCGTCGCCGTCGCCGTCGACGGCAGGGAGGCCAACGCGCAGGTGTTCCAGGTGCGCGACGGGGTGCTCTCGGACCGCCAGTCCTTCTACCTGTCCAACGAGACCGAGCGAGACGTGGCCGAGGTGGCCGAGGAGTTCATGCTGCAGTACTACGGCGGACACATGTCGATCCCGGCGCTGCTCGTCGTCCAGCGCGAGCTGGCCGCGCGCCCGGCGCTGGCCGAGGCGCTCGCCAGCCGGCGGGGCGGGCAGGTCGAGCTGCGTGCCGCCGAGCGCGGCGAGAAGCGCCGGATCCTCGAGCTGGCCGAGCGCAACGCCCGCCTGGCGCTGGACCAGGAGCGGCTGCGCTCCGAGCGCCGGCGTCAGAGCCGGGTGGACGCGCTCGAAGGCCTGCGCGAGGCGCTCGCCCTCGATGTGCCGCCGATCCGCATCGAGTGCTTCGACATCTCCAACCTCGGCGGCACCCACACGGTGGCCTCGATGGTCGTGTTCGAGGGCGGGGCGCCGAAGAAGGCCGACTACCGTCGCTTCACGATCCGCGACGCTCGACGGCGCTCGCCGACGACTACGCCGCGATGGCGGAGGTCCTGCGCAGGCGCTTGCGCAGTGGGAGCGCCAGAGCCGACATCTCGCCGCACGACCCCGCATACGACGCGAGCTTCGCCGTCGCTGCCGAACGTGGTCGTGATCGATGGCGGCAAGGGCCAGCTCGCCGCAGGGCTGGCCCCGCTGCGCGGCTTTCGCGACCGCGGCGTGGCGGTCGTCTCGCTGGCCAAGCGCATCGAGGAGCTGTACCTCCCGGGGCGCCGCTCGCCGCTCGTGCTCGACCACTCCACGCCGGCGCTGCAGCTGCTCCAGCGCGTGCGCGACGAGGCGCACCGCTTCGCGATCACCCACCACCGCTCGCGGCGCGACCGGGCGATGACGGGCTCGCTGCTCGACGAGCTGCCCGGCGTCGGGCCGGCGCGCAAGCGCGCGCTGCTCACGCACTTCGGCTCGCCCGAGGCGATCGTGTCGGCCTCCAGCGAGGAGCTGGCAGGCGGTGCCGGGTCTGCCGGCCAAGGTCGCGCGCGAACTGCACGGCCACCTGCACCGCGCCGGCTGAGCCGCTCGGGTCGGCGGCGCTGCTCGCGCATCCCGTGCGCGTGGGCGGCCAGACGGCTCAAGCGTCCGCGACGATGGGCACAATGAGACCGATGGCCGTGATCAGGCCCCTGCGTCCGTTGCGTGGCGCGACGGATCGCGAAGTCGAGCGCCAAGTCCGGTGATCGAGCGGGCGAGTCGCGCCTGCAAGGACCTCGTGGTGATCACGGGCTTCTCCGGCGCCGGCAAGTCGACGGCGATGAACGTGTTCGAGGACGCGGGCTACTTCTGCGTCGACAACCTGCCGCCCGAGATGATCCGCTCGCTGGTGGAACTGTTCGTGCACGAGGGCTCCAAGGTCGAGCGCGCGGCGGTCGTCTCCGACGTACGCGGCGGGGTCTACTTCGAGGCGCTGCGGGCCGTCGTGGACGATCTCGACGCGCTCGGGCTGACCCATCACGTGCTGTTCCTGGAGGCCGCCGAGCAGACGCTCGTCACCCGCTACAAGGAGACCCGCCGCCGCCATCCGCTCGCCCCCGACGGCAGCGTCGCCGCGGGAGTCGCCTCCGAGCGGGCGCTGCTGGAGCCGCTGCGCAGTCGCGCCGACCTCGTGATCGACACGACCGGCATGTCCGCCGCGGCGCTCGTGCGCAAGATCTCCGGGGATCTTCTGCCGGGCCGCGCCGCCGGCCGACTGGCGCTGACGTTCATGAGCTTCGGCTTCAAGCACGGCCCCCCCCGCGAGGAGGACCTGGCGTTCGACGTCCGCTTCCTGGCGAACCCGCACTACGAGCCCGAGCTGCGCGAGCTGACCGGCCACGACGAGCGCGTGATCGAGTACATCGCGCGCGACGGACGCCTGGAGGAGCTGTACTCGCGGCTGCACGCGCTGCTTGACTTCCTGCTCGCGCAGTACGTCGCCGAGGGCAAGGCCCACCTCGTGATCGCGATCGGCTGCACCGGCGGGCGCCACCGCTCGGTCGTCATCGCCGAGCACCTCGCCAAGCGCTACCGCGACTGGGACGATCTCGATGTAGCGGTCACCCATCGCGACATCGACAAGGCCCCGCGCAGTTCCTGAGCGCTCCCGGGCCGCGGCGTCCGGCGGCGCCGCGCCGCTGATAGCCTTCCACGCGTCGCCGGGCAACGGAGCGACGCTCCTGAGGCCCGGCATCGTTCATTTCGCTTCAGGAGGCGCTGAATGTCCGTACGGGTGGGAATCAACGGGTTCGGTCGTATCGGCCGGAACGTGTTCCGCGCGGCCGAGGCCCGGGAACGCGAGACGGGAGCCGAGATCGAGTGGGTGGCCGTCAACGATCTGACAGACGCCAAGACGCTCGCGCACCTGCTCCGATACGACTCGATCCTCGGTCCCTATCCCGGCACGGTGCAGGCCCGCGAGGGTGCCATCGAGGTCGATGGGCGGGAGCTCAAGGTGCTCGCCGAGCGCGATCCCTCGGCACTGCCGTGGGGGGATCTGGGCGTGGACGTCGTGATCGAGTCGACCGGGCGGTTCACGGACCGCGAGGGCGCCGCCACGCATCTCGCCCAGGGGGCCAGGAAGGTGATCATCTCGGCACCGGCGAAGGATCCCGACGCGACGGTGGTGCTGGGGGTGAACTTCGACGAGGTCTATGACCGCGATCGACACGACGTGATCTCGAACGCCTCGTGCACGACCAACTGCCTGGCGCCGGTGGCCAAGGTGGTCAACGACACCGTTGGCATCAAGCACGGCCTGATGACGACGATCCACGCATACACGGCCGACCAGCGACTGCAGGACCTGCCGCACAAAGACCTGCGGCGGGCGCGGGCCGCGGCGATGAACCTGATCCCGGCCTCGACGGGCGCGGCAAAGGCGATCGGGCTGGTGATCCCCGCGCTGCAGGGCAAGCTGCACGGTTTCGCGATCCGCGCTCCCGTGCCGACCGGCTCGGTCGTCGACCTCACCGTCGAGTGCGAGCGCGAGACGAGCGTGGAGGAGGTCAACGCAGCCCTGCGGGCGGCTGCGCAGAGCGGCCCGCTCGAGCCGTTCATGCAGTACACCGAGGAGGAGATCGTGTCCACCGACATCGTCACCTCGCCGTTCTCGGCGATCGTCGACTCGCAGCTGACGGCCGTCCTCGACGGCACGATGCTGAAGGTGGTCGCCTGGTATGACAACGAGTGGGGCTACTCCAACCGCCTGGTGGATCTCGCGCAGAGGGTTCTGTGAGGGCACCGGCGCAGGGCAGGTCCCTCAGGGGCTGAAGTCGGGGGTATGGTGAGCGAGCCGAAGATGGGGGAGGCCTTGAGGAGCATTGACGAGCTGGACGTGCGCGGCAAGCGCGTGCTCGTGCGGGTCGACTTCAACGTGCCGGAGGGCACGGACCCCGACGGCGATGTGGTGGTGAGCGACGACACCCGGATCGTGGCTGCGCTCAAGACGATCGAGGAGCTGCGCGCTCGCGGGGGCAGGCTCGTGCTCGTCTCCCACCTCGGCCGTCCGAAGGGTGTGCGCGACGAGCGCCTGTCGATGGCGCCGGTGGCCGAGCGGCTCCGAGAGCTGACCGACGCGAAGGTGACGCTCGCCCCGGCGGTCGTCGGCGAGGAGGTGAGGGCGCTCACCGAGGAGCTCGGCGAGGGTGAGGTGCTGCTGCTCGAGAACGTGCGCTTCGAGCCAGGCGAGACGACGAACGACCCCGGAGTTCGCCGCGGCGCTGGCACAGCTCGCGGACGTGTACGTCAACGATGCCTTCGGCGCGTGCCACCGCGCCCACGCCTCCACCGAGGGCGTGGCGCACCTGCTGCCGAGCGCCGCGGGGCGCCTGCTGGAAAACGAGGTGCTGACGCTCACGAAGATCATGCAGGACCCCACCCGACCGCTCGTCGTGATCGTCGGTGGCTCGAAGGTGGCCGACAAGATCGGCGTGATCGACCGCTTCCTGAAGATCGCCGACGTGCTGATGATCGGCGGCGCGATGTGCTTCCCGTTCCTGTCTGCCCAGGGCCACAACGTGGGCGACTCGCTGTGCGAGGACGATGACTCCGCGCACGCCCGCGCTCTCCTCGAGCAGGCGCTCAAGCCGGGACGGGCCTCGGTGATGACCCCTGACGATCTCGTGATCGGAGACAGCCTGTCCGAGAACGCCGAGCACCGGGTGCTCCACGGAGTGGAGGTGCCCCCGCACTGGATGGGCCTCGACATCGGTCCGGCGACCGCCGCCCGCTACGCCCGCGAGATCGCGAATGCGGGAACGGTGTTCTGGAACGGCCCGATGGGGGCCTTCGAGCTGCGGCCGTATCGCGGGCGGCACGCGCACCGTGGCCGAGGCGATGGCGACCGCCAAGGGCCTCACGGTAGTCGGGGGCGGCGATTCGGCCGCCGCGCTCGCGCTATTCGGCCTCGAGCACGCCGTCGACCACCTGTCGACGGGCGGCGGCGCGACGCTTGCGCTGGTGGAGGGCCAGACGCTCCCCGGAGTCGCAGGCGCTCGAAGGGGCGAGTGTGGCTTCGTGAGCGCCCGGACGCCGCTGATCGCGGGCAACTGGAAGATGTACAAGACCGAGGGAGCAGGCCGAGGAGTACATCCAGGCGCTGCTGCCCCGAGTGTCGGCACTGAGCGGCGTCGATGTCGCGATCTGCACCCCGTTCACGGCGCTCGATGCGATGGTGGACAGCGCCCGGGGGTCGCTCGTTGAGGTGTACGCGCAGAACATGCACCAGGAGCCCGAGGGCGCCTTCACGGGCGAGGTGTCGGCTGCGATGCTGAGCGAGCTCGGCGTGCAGGGCGTGGTGCTCGGGCATTCCGAGCGGCGCGAGCACTTCGGCGAGACCGACCGAGCGCTCGCGTTGAAGGTGCCGGCCGCGCTGGCGGCGGGCTTGCGTCCGATCCTCTGCGTGGGCGAGACCGAGGGCGAGCGCGAGGCCGGCGAGACCGAGCGCAAGCTGCGCCAGCAGGTCAGGGAGGACCTGATCGGCGTGCCCGCCGAGCGCCTGGGGGACGTCGTGCTCGCCTACGAGCCGATCTGGGCGATCGGCACGGGCAGGGTGGCGAGCGCCGAGCAGGCGCAGGAGGCGATCGCCTTCATCCGGGCGCTCGTGGGCGATCGCGACGGGCAGGCCGCCGAGGCCGTGCGGATCCTCTACGGCGGATCGGTGAAGGTGGAGAACGCGGCCGAGCTGCTGGCGCTCGAGGACGTCGACGGTGCGCTCGTGGGCGGAGCATCGCTGCAGGCGGACTCCTTCGCCGAGATCGCGACGATCGCCGCGCGATGAGCGCTTCCCCGGCACCCCCCGGCCTGCCCGTCCCGTGTGCATGCCTGGTGGTGCTCGACGGTTGGGGGCTGGCGGAGCCGGGACCGGGCAATGCCGTGTCGCTCGCGCGCACGCCGGTCTTCGACGGGCTCTGGCAGAGCTACCCGCATACCACGCTCACGGCGTGCGGGCGAGCGGTGGGACTGCCCGAGGGGCAGATGGGCAACTCCGAGGTCGGGCATCTGAACCTTGGCGCCGGCGCGGTCGTGCGCCAGGACCTCGTGCGCATCGACGACGCGATCGCGGACGGCTCGCTGGCCGAGAACGGAGTCCTGCGCGAGGCGCTCACGGGCCGCCCCGGGTTGGTGGCGCCCGCCAGGGTGCATCTGCTGGGGCTGGTGTCCGACGGCGGCGTGCACTCCTCGCTGGATCACCTGCGGGCCCTGATCGCGATGGCGCGGACGCTGCAGGTCGAGGATCTCGTGGTGCACGCCTTCACCGACGGCCGCGACACCCTGCCGCACGCCGGCGCCGGCTACCTGGCCGAGCTCGACCGCACGCCATCGGTGAGGGTCGGCTCGGTCGTCGGACGCTACTGGGCGATGGACCGCGACCGGCGCTGGCAGCGGACCCAGCGCGCCTACGACATGCTGGTGCACGGCCGCGCGCCGCACCATGCGCCCAGCGGTGAGCAGGCCGTCCGCGCTGCCTACGACAGGGGGGAGACCGATGAGTTCATCGAGCCCACGCTCGTGGGCGAGGAGGCGAGGATCCGCCCCGGCGACAGCGTGATCGCCTTCAACTTCAGGCCGGACCGCATGCGCCAGCTGACCAGGGCGCTGGCCGAGCCGGCCTTCGGGACGGGCGCCGGCGCGGGACGGGGCGCCGCCGGGCTGGGCTGGTCGTGGCGGTGCGCCCGCGGTCGAGCACTACGCGACCTTCACCGAGTACGAGGAGGGCTGGCCCTATCCCGTCGCGTTCCTGCCCGAACACCCGCAGACGACGCTGTCGGTGGTGCTCGAGCGGGCCGGCGCCTCGCAGCTGCACGTTGCCGAGACGGAGAAGTATCCGCACGTCACCTACTTCTTCAACGGTGGCGAGGAGGCGCCGCTCGCCGGCGAGCGGCGCGAGCTCGTCGACTCGCCGCGGGACGTGCCGACCTACGACCACAAGCCGCAGATGAGCGCTCGCGAGGCGGCCGGCGCGTTCGTGCGCGCATGGCACCAGGACAGGCCCAGGTTCGCCATCATCAACTTCGCCAACGCCGACATGGTCGGGCACACCGGCGTGATCGAAGCGGCGGTAAAGGCGATCGAGACCGTCGACGAGTGCCTCGGCGAGGTCGTCGCGGCGGTGCGGGAGGCTGATGGCGTGTGCGTCGTGACCGCCGACCACGGCAACGCCGATCACATGCTCGAGCCGGACGGCAGCCCCAACACCGCGCACTCGCTCAACCCCGTGCCGCTGATCGTGACGCTCGGCGGGGTCACGCTGCGCGAGCGCGACGGGATACTGGCCGATGTGGCGCCCACCGTGCTCGAGCTGCTCGGCATCGATCAGCCCGCGCAGATGACCGGCCACTCGCTGCTGGCGCGCACATGAGCTCGCGCAGGAGCGCCCGGCCGTGAGCCCCATCTTCTGCAATGCGCGTTTCGACGCTGCTATGTTCGACTAGGAGGCTTTACGTTCTGAGCGCCATGTCAACCGAGACCGCCGTCAAGATCTCGCCCGCTGAGCAACAGAGCGTCTGCGAGGGGGACCCACCGGAGACAGTCCAGCGCGCCTGGCGAGGGCTTCTGCGCGCCCATGCGTGCCTTGCCAAGCGGCTCGACGCGCAGCTCGAGCAGGCCCACGGGCTGCCGGTCAGCTCGTATGAGGTCTTGGATCACCTCGACCACGCCAGCGCAGGGCGCATGCGCATGTGCGAACTGGCCGAACAGGCGCAGCTGTCGCGCAGCGGGCTGACGAGGCTCGTCGATCGGCTCGAGCGCGAGGGCCTGCTGGAGCGCTGCTCCTGCGAACACGACGCCCGCGGCTCCTACGCCTGCCTCACCCGGATCGGCCGCGAGCGGTTGACGCAGGCGCGCGGAACCCACCTGGCGGTCGTCAGGGAGCACTTCCTCTCGCGCTTCACCGACAGTGAGCTGAGCCTGCTGGCGGACATGTGGGAACGCATTGCGCCCTGCAACGGCGCCAACGGCAACGGCGCCCCCGGCGGCGACTGATCGATCAGAGCGCCTCGGCGGCGCTTGGGGGCGCTACCGATGCGGAGGCTCCAGAGGGGGCTCCAGCTCTCCGCGTGGACTGCGCCGCGGGCTGCGGTGCGTCGGTTCGGCGGCCCCGCGCTCGGAGTGGGCCGTGCGGCGCCGGTGGCGGCGATGGGCGAGGAGTGCGCCGCCCACCGCCAGCAGGAACGCGACCAGGCCGTAGAGGCCGAAGACCTGGACGGCATTGGAGGCTGCCCGGCCGAGGAAATAGGCGATCAGGCCGATCGCGGTCGCCCACACGATGCCGCCGCAGGCGTTCCAGAAGAAGAACGTGCCCCAGCGCATGCGCATCGCGCCGGCGAGCCATGATGCCCATACCCGCAGGCCGAGGAGGAAGCGCCCGAAGAACACCGCCTTGGGGCCGTGGCGTTCGAAGAACGGCTCTCCGGTTTCGAGCACCTCGAGACGCTGGCGGTGCAGGCGCCCCGGTCGCTCGAGCAGCCAGCGCCCGCCATGGCGGCCGATCAGATAGCCGATGTTGTCACCCACGATCGCGGCGGTCGCCGCGAGCGCGATCACCAGCTCGATGCTCAGCTGGCCCCGGCTGGCCAGGACCGCGCCGCCGATCAGCGCGGTCTCACCCGGGACGAGAGCGCCCGCGGACTCGGCCATGACGAGCAGGAACAGCAGTGGGTAGCCGATGTGGCTGACGTCGACGATGGAAGCGAGCATTTCTTGGCGCGCTCTCGGCGCCGGCCGCAGGCTGACTCCAACCGGCTATTTGGTGTTTTCGGAAACGAGCTGCTTGAGCGCCGAGGAGGCCTGCTGGACGTCAGGGTAGACGACGGTGCGCAGCACCACCTTCGTTTCAGCTGGTTTCGTGGCCAGGACAGCCGCGGCCACGAGGACAGCCACCACGAGCAGCGCGAGCAGGCCGAGGAAGATCCGAGAGCCCAGCGAGCGCCCGCTGCGACTGCGCCCCGCGGCCTGCGCGCCCCGTGCGGCGGGTATCGCCGCGGCGTCCCTCGGCGGGCCGGGGCGAGGCCGGCGCGGCGCGAGGGCACCCGCGGCCGTGGCGGTTCGCTCGCGACCGGGCGCGTCGGCGGATCCCCGGCTCCTGCTCAGCACGCTTGTCGCCGCGGTCGCCGGAGCAGCACCCGCGGTGCCCTGTGATCCGGACGGAGCGATGCCGTCGACGCCGTCGCGCAACGCGCGGCCCATCGCCCGAGCGCTCGGGTAGCGCTGTTGCGGGTCGAGCGCGAGCGCGATCGCGACGGCGTCGGCCAATGCGGGGCTGACGGCGGCGACGAGCATGTCGAGCCTGGGCGGTACCTCCTGCTGCTGCTTGAGCGCCAGCTCCGTCAGCGACGTTGCGTCATACGGCAGGCGTCCGGAGATCAGCTGATAGGTGACCACCCCGAGCGCATAGAGGTCGGCACTGGGTCCGGCCTCCTCGCCCCGCGCCTGCTCGGGTGCCAGGTAGGCGGCGGTGCCGAGCACCGAGCCGACCTGCGTGATGCTCGATTGCTCGGTCGCCTTTGCGATGCCGAAGTCGGCCAGCTTGACCGCGCCTTCGCGTGCGCGCAGGAGGTTGCCGGGCTTGACGTCGCGATGGACCACGCCGTGACGGTGGGCGTAGTGCAGGCCCTCGCAGGCCTGCTCGATGATCGAGATCGCATCCTCGACCTCCACCCAGCCCTCGTCGCGCAGGATCTCGGCGCAGGATCGCCCCTCGATGTACTCCATCACGATGAAGTACTGGCCCGTGCTCTCGTCCTGTCCGGAGTCGAAGACCTGCACGATGTTGGGGTGCACCAGGCGCGCGGCCGCCTGCGCCTCTCGCTGGAAGCGGGACACGAACGTCGGATCCTCGGCGAGGTGCTCGGCAAGCAGCTTCACCGCGACGGGGCGCTCGAGGCGCATGTCGGTCGCCAGGTGGACGGTGGACATCCCGCCGAAGCCCAGCCGCCCTTCCAAGCGGTAGCGCCCGGCGATCTCGGCGGCGTTCATTTGCCTCCTTCCTGCGCGCCGCCCGGACCGGCACCCCCGGCAGCGCCGCCGCCCCCGGGGGATGCGCCGCCGGACCCGCCGCCGCCCCCTGTTCTGAGCCCCCGCCCGACGGGCTTTCGCTCGGCGCGGGCGCCGGGGTCCCACCGCCCGCGCCCGAGGTGGGGGTCGTCGTCGGGGTGGTCTGGGTGGAGGTGGTTGTCGGCTGGGTGACGGTCGGCGTCGAGGTGGTGGCGTTGGTCGTGGTCGTCTTGGGCGTCGTGTTCGTCGCGGTGCTCGGCGCGAGCGGCTGCTTGCATATGCCCAGCGCGTCTTCGCTTAGCTTCGAGACTCCTTCGCGAATGCGCTTGCGCAGGCCCGCGTCCACGCTGCCGGGGAGCGCGGTGAAGTCCCGCTCCATCTCGAGGATCTTTTCTTCGGTGGCGATGCAGTTGCCGTTGCCTTTTTCCGCGGCCTGGGCGACTTCGTCGAAATCGCTCTGCAGCGGACCTGCGTTCTGGGCAGGAATCAGCCCCGCGCCAGAGCTCCCGCAGGACGCGAGGACCGGGCCGGCGACGCCGAGCAGACCCGCCAGCAGGAACCGGGCGGCCCAGCTGCGGCTGGGAACCCGGCCAGCGATCAGATCTCGGGGCAGGCGGGCGATCAGGTCCCGGTGCCTCGGGGGCGGGTCGCAGTGCATGCTCACTGACCGTACTCCAGGCGCTCGGCGAGCGAGTCCGGCAGGCGCGCCGCGCGGATCGCGCCGGCGGCACCGGCGATGTCGTACTCGACGCGATGGAACGAGGCCGTCTGGTCGTCGAGGTCGAGCAGCAGCCAGGAGGCGCGCGGGTCCCCGTCACGAGGCTGGCCCACGCTGCCGGGATTGATCAGCCATTCGCCGAGCGCGATATCGAGCACCGTCCCGTCGCGCTGGGGCTCTCCCGTGGCGAGCGCGCCGCTCTGGCGGACGAACGACAGCGCGACGTGCGAATGGCCGATCAGGCAGACGCGGTGGGGCTGCACGTCCAGGCACAGCTCGGCGAGCAGCGCCGACAGGACGTACTCCCAGACGGGATCTCGGGGGCTGGCGTGGTAGAGCCCCACGGAGCCCTCCTGCGCCTGCGGGCTCAAGTCCTGCGAGGAAGGCGAGGTTCTCGGGCGCGATCACCTCGCGGGTCCATTGCGCCGCGAGGCTGGCGCCGCGGGAGAACTCGTCCAGTGGGATCTCGCCGGTTACCGCCATGTCGTGGTTGCCCGCCAGGCAGACCGCCGCGTGCTCGCGCGCGAGCACGACGCAGGCATCGGGCTCGGCTCCGTAGCCGACGAGGTCGCCCAGGCACCAGAGCTCTGCCGCGTCGCTCGCCGCGACCGCATCGAGGGTCGCCTCGAAGGCGTGTCGGTTGGCGTGGATGTCGGAGATGACCGCGACCTTCATTTGCCGTCGCTGTTCTGCTGGCGCGCGGCCCTACTCCTCCTTCGAGCCGGCCTCCGTGCCCCCGTACTCGGGCAGGTTCTTGATGCCCTCGCGCGTGCGCCACTTGGAGTAGTTGTCCTCCATCGCGTCGATCAACTCGCGCATGAAGCGCGGAGAGAGGTTGACGCGAGATACGACCACGCCCGGTACCTCCTCGGACTCGACCTCGTGGTCGACGCGCGCGAAGGTCACCGTGAACTCGTAGTCGGAGTGGCTGACGTTCGCAAAGTTCGCATACACGCCCCCCATGATCTCGGGGGAGAGATGGATGTTGATGTGGCGCTCGGCGCCTGAGTCTTGGTCGTTCACACAGCTAGTATCGCAATCGCCGACCCCGGACCCCCCAATTGGATCCGCTGGACCGATGATCAAGCCGTCTGTAAACCGCTCGTGACCAAGGTCTCAACGCCGCTCGAGGGCCTGCGCGGAGCCGTGCTGGCCGCGGCGGAGGCGCTTGCCGGCTGCACCTCGGTCGAGGCGCCATCGCAGCCGGCAGCGGGACGGGGGCAGCGGATCGCAGGGCTCCAGCAGGGGCACGATCACGCTCGAGCGCCCGCCGCGCCCGCATTTCGGCGACTACTCGACGAATGCCGCGCTGCTGCTGGCGCCGCGGCTGGACACCTCGCCGCGTGAGTTCGCCCAGCGGCTGGGCAGCGCCCTGCAGGATCGCCTCGGCTCGAGCCTAGAGCGCTTCGAGGTGGCCGGCCCGGGGTTTCTCAACCTGTTCCTCGCCGATTCGTGGCTGCTGGGCGCCCTCGCCGACGTGCTCGGCGCGGGCGAGATGTTCGGGGCCGGTGGAGCCCCAGCGCCCGAGCGCGTCCTCGTCGAGTTCGTCTCCGCCAACCCGACCGGGCCGATGCACGTCGGGCACGCGCGCAACGCCGCCTACGGTGATGCCCTGGGCCGCGTGCTCGCCTTCCACGGTCACAGCGTGGAGCGCGAGTTCTACGTCAACGACGCCGGCTCGCAGGTGCGCAAGCTCGGCGAGTCGGTGATCGCGCTCAGCCGCGGAGAGCCCGTACCGGAGGACGGCTATCGCGGCGCCTACGTCGAGCATCTTCTCGCCCTGGTCAAGGGCGACTCGGGTGACTCGGCCGACCCCGGCGAGGTCGGTCGCGCGGCCGTGAAGGCGATGGTCTCGGAGATGCAGGGCTCGCTCGCCGCCTTCGGGGTGAAGGGCTTCGACCACTGGGCCTACGAGAGCACCCTGCACGAGGGCGACCCCAGCCCCGTGGCGCACGCGCTGTCGATCCTCTCCGAGCGCGGCTACACCTACGAGAGCGAGGGCGCGCTGTGGCTGCGCACGAGCGAGTTCGCCGACGACAAGGACCGGGTGCTCGTGCGCTCGAGCGGCGAGTACACCTACTTCGCCTCGGACATCGCCTACCACCAGGACAAGCGCGAGCGCGGCTTCGATCGCCAGATCGACGTCTGGGGCGCAGATCATCACGGCTACGTGCAGCGGATGAAGGCGGCCTACGAGGCCCTCGGCGGCGACCCCGGGCACCTGGAGCTGTTGATCATGCAGCTCGTCCACCTGGTCCGCCGCGGCGAGCGTGCGCAGATGTCAAAGCGGGCCGGCGAGTTCGTGACCCTCGAGGAGCTGCTCAATGAGATAGGCATGGACGCCATGCGCTGGTATCTGCTGGCGCGCTCGCACGACACGACCGTCGACCTCGATCTCGACCTGGCGCGCGAGCAGTCCAGCGAGAACCCCGTCTACTACGTGCAGTACGCGCACGCGCGCATCTTCTCGATCCTCGCCAAGGCGGGGCAGGAGCGGGTGCGGGCGGCGCTCGCCGCCAGCGGCGATCGCGAGGGCCCGCTGCACGCTGCGGAGCGGGCCCTGATCGAGCTTCTGCTCGCTTTTCCCGCCGAGGTCTCGGAGGCCGCCGAGCGCAGGGCGCCGCACCTGATCGCGGCCTACGCGCTCGAGCTGGCTCAGGTCTTCACCGCCTTCTACCGCGACTGCCGCGTCGTGGGCGCCGAGCCCGAGGCGATCGAGTCCCAGCGCATCGCGCTCTGCGTCGCGAGCCGGCGCACGATCGCGCGCAGCCTCGATCTGCTCGGGGTGACCGCGCCGCAGGAGATGTAGGCGCTCGAGCGAGGCGCGGCGCCCGGTCCGCCCCGGTCGCTGTCAGTCAAAGCGCGCGAGATCCGCGTCCAGCCGCGCGGCATCGGCCGCGTCGAGCGTCGGGCGGCGATGCCTCGCAGGCGCCCTCGGCGCGCGCCTGACGACGCCAGCGTGGCAGGAGCAGCGCGAGCAGCGCCAGCAGTCCGAGCACCGCGGCGAGCGGCACGAGATAGGCGGACAGGTCAAAGCCGTGCGCGGCCGGCAGGCCGAGCACGGCCGGACCGTACTGGCCGACCAGCGCGCGCTTGATCTGCGCTTCGCCGTAGCCCAGGTCGATGAGGCTCTGGATGTATGCCCGCTCGCGGTCGGCCTGCGGTGACTGGGCGACGTTCAGCGGGATCTTGCACGTGACGCACATGACCTGGCGCTCGATCGCCGGCAGGGAGGTGCGGGGTGCGGCAGCAGGCGCCCCGGCCGGGGCGGCCGCGACGGCGAGCGGCGCCGCCAGGATCCCCGTCGCCAGGAGCCCCGCCGCCAGGATCACCGCCGCAATGAGCGTTCTGAACCGCCTCATGAGCTACGCGCCACTTCTAGCGCGCGGTTCAGGAACGGCTGGCCGATCTCTCCGCGCGAGACGGCGACGATCCGCCCGTCTCGATCGATGATGAAGCTCTCCGGCAGCTGGTCGGTGCCGTAGGCGTGCGCGAATGTGCCTTCGTCGTCGCGCAGGTTCGGGTAGGTCAGGTGGTCGCGGCGTGCGAACGCCAGCGAATCGGGCGAGGCGTCGAGATAGGTGACGCCGAGCACCGTGCCGCCGTGACGCTCGAGCTGAGCCTGTGCGCGCTCGAGCAGGGGAGCCTCGGTCTGGCAGGGCTCGCACCACGATGCCCAGAAGTTCAGCACGACCACCCTGCCCTTGAACGAGGCCAGCGATGCGCGGCCGTGCCCTTCGAGCATCGCCAGCGGCCTGCTCGCGTCCGGCGCGCTCGGATGCTGCCCGCGAGCAACCTGCTCATCGAGCGTGCGGCTGGCCGCCTGCACGGAGACGCCGTAGATGAGCAGCGCGATCAGGCCGACTGCTGCGAGCGAGACGATGATCGGAAGGACGCGGCGCTGCACCGCTCCAAGAGTAGACCGCCGCGGCGTAATATCTGCTCGGTTGCGGCGATAGCTCAGCTGGTAGAGCGCGACAACGGGCGCGTGGAGGCAACCGCTGACGACTTGCGGGACGCGACCGGCAAGGGCGCATCGCTCGACGGCACGGCCGAGCTGGTCAAGCGTGAGGCGGGCCGCGGTGAGCAGTCGGCCAAGCCATCGCCAACGGCACGCTGGACTCTGAACCGTTGGGCTACACTTGCCCGGGCGTGAGTGTAAGTACTTTCTCCGCCTTAGGTCCGTACCGATCCAAGAGCGCCCCAAGTCGGGCGGATGCCCCTGGACGGATAGACGATTGCGGCGCTCCACCCGAGGGGCTATGGTGGTCGCTCCATACAAGGGTGGGGCCGCGACGTGTAAGCGCCCGACCCCGTGGCACGAGAGAGCTTACCTCCCGACGCGAGGGCGACCATACGGGACACGCAGGCGCCCCACGCAAGGGTAGTTGCGACCTCGGGGCCTCCAACCCTGGGAGGAACCGATGACCACCAAGGAGCGCGAGCTGGCGAGCAATCTGCTCGAGTTGGCCGAACAATGCAACCGCGTTGCCTATGAGCTGGCCGGGCTCAGCGACGAGCAGATCGCCGATCGACTCGAAGATGTCGAAGCCGCGATGATCCGCGTCACGAAGTGGAGGCCGGGCGGCACGCCCAGGTCCATTCGGATCACGCGGGGACGTGTCGATCACGATGTGGACGCCGCTCCCAAAGCCGTGGAACAAGCGGAGTGGGCGATATCGCGTGCGTCCACCGACCTCGGCCTCTCCCCGGAGAACCACGCGAACGACGCACCGGACTGAGCACACATCAACCCTCGATCCATCCCTGCCACAGGGCGAGATCTGCGCGTCAGGTCAGCCCCCGGCGACCCCGACCTCCATGGGCCACGTCGTCAGGGGAGCCAAGGCGATGCCGTTCGAGGACGGCCAGCCATAGACGACCCACCGCTTGTCGAAGTACTCGATCAAAAAAGGAACCGGATCCGTGTGGTCCGAACGCCGCATCGATCTCCGGGATGCCGGTCCCTCCGCAAATGCATTGAGCGAAGAGCAGCCGGGCGGTGCGCTGCTCTGCGGTTTCGGATTGGCAGGCTGAGCTTGCGGCCCTGTAGCGGGCGCGGAGTGGGCCCTTCACGGTCACTTTTCGTCGGCCTTCAAAAAGACGCAGAATGCGGGAGTTTCGCGCTATGATTTGCACGCGACCTGACGGACAGGGTCCTCGCCTCGTATCGACGGCGGGAATAGGCAGGGCAAGGAGGCTCAATGAATCGAGGTCGTTCCGGGGACAATGACCCCGATCAGGCGGAGGCTAGCCCGTTGTGAAGCGAGTGATCGTCGCTGCCGAAAACGCGCTGTTAGTGGAGGCAGTTCGCATCGCGCTGCGCGACAGTCCTGCGTTAGAGCTGGTGGGATATGTCGACGCGAGAAAGGCCTCTCCGAACGCGATCACGGAGGCCTCTCCGGACGTGGTGCTCGTTGACGACATGGACCAGTCCGAGGAGTCGCTCGTGCTGATCCGGAGCGTCCACGAGGCAGACGAACGGATCGCGATCGTGGTCCTGAGCATGCAGATGGACCGACGCTGGCTGCAGCGGGCGTTTGCGGCCGGTGCAATGAGCGCGATCTCGAAGGCGATCCAACCGGGTGCACTCGCCACGCTCGTGCGCGAAACGATAAACGGGAACGTGATGCACTCGCCGACGAGCTTGACGACCACGATGGAGCCGTGTGCGGCCGCTCCCGCGGAGCGCTCCTCGCTGACGAAGCGAGAGCTCGAGATCTTGCAATGGCTGGCTTCGGGTGCGACCAATTGCGAGATCGCACGGGCGCTCTGGGTTACCGAGCAGACCGTCAAGTTCCACGTTTCGAACATCTATCGCAAGCTCGGCGTAGCCAATCGGACGGAAGCGTGCAATTACGCGCACCTGAACGGATTATTGGTATCGAAATCGGGCACCTCGCTGCCGACATCGGGCACCTCGCTGCCAGTCGCCTCGTAGCCGGCGAGTACTGCAAGGCGCGCGGGGGCGGCGGGCCGCCTGTCGTGAAGCGCCACCTCGGGAGAGTCGTCCCGGACGACGAGGCCACCTTCGGTTGAGCGGTAGGCGCGGTCCACGATCGACTCGTCAACGGCGTCTCCGCACTCCGCCATCCGGCAGAGCGCGACGCACAGGGTGAAGGCTGACAGCCAGGCGATTAGAAGCACGGAGGCAACATGAAATGACCCGCCGTAGGAGCACCGTCTACGGACCCTCAAGCCTTCGCGCGCGTCGACGCGACGTCGATGCGCGCACCGGCGCCGGCGAGCGAGGCATCCACTGCCTCGATTGTGCGGACGACCTCGAGGCCGAGCTCGGCGGACGATCGCGGCGTAGCGCCGTCCGTGATCGCCGAGCAGAAGTCCTCGAGCTCGCGGTAGAGAGGCTCGACGATCTCGACCTGGGGCGATAAGATGTCGCCGGTGCGATAGGTGAGCGTGAACTCGCCGAAGGTCGCCGGGTCTCGCAGCATCGCGCCTGAATCGAACAGGCGCACCGGCTCGTTTGACGTGTCGTCGTAGATGATCATCTTGCGCGAGCCGACAATCGTGGTTCGCCGCAGCTTGCTGGGCGCCAGCCATGACAGCTCGATGTGGCTCACTGTTCCCCCCGCGTACTCGAGATCGATAAACGCGACATCTGGGATGCCGGGGACGATGCAGCTGCGTGCGAGCGCGCTCACACGCGCGGGTGTCTGGCCGAGCCAGTGTTGCAGTATCGAGAAGTCGTGTGGACCGAGGTCCCACGCGACGCTGACGTCTGACTGATGCAGGCCGAGGTTCACGCGGCTGGTCGAGATGAAGTAGACGTCCCCCACCTCGCCGGCCTCGATCAGCGAGCGGATCATCGTAACCGGAGGGCTGTAGAGGAAGGTGTGGCCTGGCATCAGCACGAGACCCCCTTCGTCCGCGAGCTTCATCAGCGATAGCACCTCCTCGGATGAGGCGGCGAGCGGCTTCTCCACCAGCACGTGCTTTCCGGCTTCCAAGGCCGCGGCCGCGAGCTGGTGGTGGGTCGAGATCGGCGTCGCGATCAGCACGGCATCGATCGAGGCATCGGCGAGCACCTCGTCGTAGCTGGTCGTCGCCTTCGCTGCCGGGAAGCGATGCATGATCGCCGCGAGGCGATCCGTGCGCCTGTCGCACGCGGTCATACCGCGCACCTGCGGCAGCTCCTGCAGGTTGCGGACCAGGTTCGGGCCCCAGTAGCCGAGCCCGACGACAGCGATGTTCAGCGCTCCGCCGTTGCTTGGCGGGCTCGTCAGTGGAGTCATGCCGTCGAAGACCTATCGCGGAGAACTTGTAGCGGAGTGCGCAGCAGCAGCCGAAGGTCGAGCCCCAACGACCAGCCGCGCACGTAGGCGATGTCCATGTCGAGCGCCTCCCCGTAGGTGGCGTTGGCTCTTGCGGTCACCTGCCAGAGCCCAGTTATCCCCTGTGGCATCGAGAAGCGCTCTAGGTGATGAGGCTCGAAGTGCTCGGCCTCGTAGGGAATGCACGGCCGCGGTCCGACCAGTGACATATCGCCGCGCAGCACGTTGATCAGCTGCGGCAGCTCGTCGAGGCTCGTCCGTCGCAGCCAACGCCCGAACTCCGTCACCGAATCGGAGCGGTCGAGCTTGTATAACCCGTTCTCGCCCGCCTCGGCCGTGGAGGACATCGTTTGCGCGATGTACGCTTGGTGGGCCGTTTGGTCCGTGTCGACCTTCATCGTGCGGAATTTGAGCGTCGTGAACTCCTTCATGCCCGCGCCGAGTCGCGTTTGGCGGAACAGCATCGGTCCGTCGGAGTCGAGCCGTATCCGTGCCGCAATGTAGGCAAAGAGTGGCGCCAGCAGGATCAGTCCGATGCTTGCGCCGACTACGTCGATCGCCCGCTTGATCGCACGCGAGCTTCTCGTCGCGCGGGTGGGCGGGAGCCCGATCAGGGGGATCCCCTCGACCGAGTGCACGGTGAGACGAGGTCCGACGAGCTCGAACAGACGTGGCACGAGATCGATCTGAACCGGGAGGTCGCGGAGCTTGCGCAGCAACCCGAGCAGCTCTGAGATCGGCTCGTTACAGAATGCGACCACCACTCGCTCGACATCCAGGCTCTCGATGATGTCTGGCAGCCGCTCCGGTGCGCCCAGGATCACGAGCTGCTCCGGCAGATCGGCCCGGCGCGCCTTTGGGTCGCGGTCGACGAAGCCCACCACGTTGATCCCGTATTCGGGGTGTTTGACAAGCTTGCGGCCAATGAGCTGGCCGATGTCTCCGGCGCCCACGATCACCGCGTTCTGCTGGTAGGCGCCAGTGCGCTTGCACGCCTCCCGGGCGATCCTCCGCGCCAGCGGCAGGATGCACACCGCCAGGAGCCAGAAGGTCATGAGGGCATAGATGCCCGGACCCGTTTGTCCCGCCACGCGTGAGGCCACGAGCAGCAGCCAAACGCCAATCGTGACGATGTGAAATACGCCTACGATGTCGTCCGTTGTCGAATGGTCGGCGCGCTCCTGGTCGCGCTGGTAGAGGCCGTGGAGCTTGGCGGCGACCACCCAACATGGGATGGTGAGCACGAACAACAGCAACTCCCCGGCCGAGCCAAGTGCCCCGTCGCCGCCCCAGACGAGCGTCGCGAGGAGGTAAGCAAGGCTGAGGCCGAGAAGATCGGCGACTAGGAGGATACGCGGAACCAGCCACGCCCGCCTCGCCTTGCGCCCGCGGTCCAGCAGGCCCCGCGTGTGGTCGTCGATCGCTCCGATGAGATCGGCCAGATCGGTAACGCCGAAGTGCGGGCTGGGGAGCCGGGTATCTGCTCCGAAGGTGGCCCGCCCGCGGCGCGCCTCGCTTGAACTGATGGGATGCATCCACGCCTGAGCATGCACCCGCAGACGGCCTAGCGGTAGGCCAGAATCGCAAGACCGGCCCAGGGAGTAGGCACAACCCTGGACCTTCGTCCAGCACGCCTGACCCAGGGTGCGGTTAGGTTATGCCGAAAGTCGCGGATCGGCTGCATCCCGGAGGCGGGGAGCCCCGCTGGACGTGATGTGGCCAATCGCCGGATAGAGACGACCGATGAACAGCGGGTGGTGGGAGGTTCCGCAGTGAAGCGACTAGTTATCGTTGCAGAGAACTCGTTGATCGTCGAAGCAATCCGGATCGGTTTGCGGCAGAGCGGCGAGTTCAAGTTGCTGGACCATGTCGACGAAGGCAAGGCGTCGGTACAGCTGATCGTCGATGTAGCGCCGGACGTAGTTCTGGTCGACGACATGGAGGATGCCGGTCACGCCGTCGATCTCATCAGACAGATCAACGCCCAGCAGGAGAGCATCGCCGTGATCGTGCTAACGACGAAGATGCACGAGGATCACGAGTGGCTCGATGCAATCTTCGACGCCGGCGCCATCGGTGCGATCTCGAAGGAGACTCATCCGATGGCGCTCGCCACGCTCATCCGTGCGACGGTCGACGGACACGTGGTCCATACGTACACGCGCGCAGGGTCGTGGAAGGGGGGCTGTCCAGGCGCGGTGAAAGTGGCGGACTCCTCACTCACCACCCGTGAGCTCGAGGTGCTTCGACTGTTAGCGGCCGGCTCCACAAACGGCCAGATTGCCGCCGTGCTGTGGGTCACCGAGCAGACCGTCAAGTTCCATCTCCGGAACGTCTATCGAAAGTTGGACGTCGGGAACCGAACGCAAGCCGTCCACTATGCCCACATTAACGGGTTGCTCACCAGCGCGCCTGCGGCGGTCGCGTCTTGAGCTCTCGAGATGACCGGCTGTGAGTCCCTATCCGCGGAGCGGTCCGTGCGTGGAGTCGGGCGATACCGGGTCCTCAACGCGAGCTCTGCCTCAAGCTGGTCTCATCACGCGGATGCCGCGGCGCTCGCGGCTTGGACCGCGGTCTGCTTAGGCGGTCTCTGGCGCTCGGCCCAGCGTCGAGGAGCATGGGCTGGGGTCGCGGGGATCCTCGCCTTCTTCTTCATCGACGAGGTCTGGGCGCTTGCGATCGCAGGGCCCGGGCGGCGAGGGCCTTGACGGAGGCGTACGTGGGGAGCGCGCGTGCTGGGAGAGGTCATGCCGACGGCACGGACGCCGTCGCGATCTCAGTGCGTGGGCTAATCCGCCGGTTCCGCAACGACGTGGCGCTGGCGGGCGTGGACCTGACCGTCGCGCCCCGGGAGATCCATGCACTCCTGGGGCCGAATGGCGCCGGAAAGACGACACTGATCCGGGTCCTGTGCGGGCTCGTCGACCCGGATGGCGGCGAGATCATGGTCTCGGCACCGGTCGGCTTGGTGCCCTCCGGCGATCGGACGTTCTACCTGCGGATAAGCGGAGCCGAAAACCTTGTGTTCTTCGCCAGGCTTCAGGGGCTGCGCCTTCATACAGCTCGAGAGCGCGCGCGCGAGGCACTCGAGCAGGTTGGGCTCGAGGGCGCGGCGGCGCTCCCTGTCGGGCAGTATTCGCACGGGATGCAGAAGCGCCTGTCGGTGGCGCGGGCGCTGCTGGTAGACCCGTCCGTGCTACTCGTCGACGAGGCGACGCACGATCTCGATCCGGAGGGCGCGAGGCGAGTCCGGGGGCTGATTGCCGGCCTTGCGCAGCGCGGGACAGCAGTCCTCTGGACCACCCAGCGGATCGAGGAGATCCGCGACTTTGCACACACCGTCACACTCCTGCGCCACGGATCAGTTGGATTTGCAGGCTCGGTGGACGAGCTGGTCGCTAGGGCACCGAGCGAGCGCTCCGGCTCGAGGCTGTCGAACGGCAAAGGGGATCACCCACCCACGGCCCCCGCCGTGATCGAGGAGGCGTTCCTCGCAGTAATGAGCGAGGGCGCGTCGTGAGCGGAGTGATGAGCGAGGGCGCGCCGTGAGCGCGTTTGTCGAGCTGGCGAAGGTGCCGGCGTTCGTGCGCCGGGACCTACGGATCGCGCTTAGCTATCGGATGGCGGCCGCGGTCGGTATCTTTGGGCTCGCCGCCCAGGTAATCGTGTTCTCCTTCATCGGCAAGCTCGTCGATCCCTCGCGGCTGCCGGCGTATGGGGCGACCCGTGCGACGTACCTCGAGTTCGTGTCGATCGGGATCGTGTTCAACATGGTGGTCGTCTTGATGCTGGGCCAGGTTGCGACTGCGATCCGCATGGAGCAGATGATCGGGACGCTCGAGTCGCTGCTGGTGACACCGACGCGGATCGGCACGATCCAGGCCGGGTCGGCCGCATTCGCGCTCCTATGGGTGCCGATTCGGTTTGGCTTGTTCCTCGCTGCGATTGGCCTGGCCTTTGGCCTCGACCTGCACCGGAGCGGGATCCTGCCCTCCTTCGTGGTGCTGCTGGCCTTCCTTCCGTTCCTGTGGGGACTGGGCCTCATGAGCGCCGGTGGGATCCTGACCTTCCGCCGCGGCGTCGGCGCCATGACCGTGGGCGGCACTGTGCTCGGCCTTGCGTCGGGCGCGTTCTTCCCAATCGCGCTGCTCCCCCACTGGCTGGCCGAAATCGCCAGGTTCAACCCGCTGGCCATCGCGATCGACGGGGTGCGGCAAGCACTGATAGGAGGGATGGGCTGGTCGCCGGTCGCCTCGGATCTCGCGAAGCTGGCGCCGCTGTCGATCATGGCACTTGCCGCCGGAATGCTCGCCTTCCGGCTCGCCTTGAAGCGCGAGCGGCGACTCGGAACACTCGGATTGTATTGAGATGGCGGCCACGGGGAGCGCACTCTGGGAGCGCGTGGACGAAATCGTCGACCGCGCGGCGAGCGTCGAGGCGCTCCGATTGCACGGCGTGGAGCTCATGGCCGCGCGAGCGTGGCGTGCCCGGGGACGTAAAGTGCCGGCGCAGCTGCGTGCCGACGAGCGTGGCGCGGCAATGATGGCGATGGCAGCACCGGTGTTGCTGACGCGCGTGCGGGCCGCCTACGGGGGGTCGCTTGTATTGATGAAGGGCCCCGAGGTCGCCGCCCACTATCCGGAGCCGGGGGTTCGGCCCTTTAGGGACCTCGACCTGCTGGTCGACGATGCGGGCGCGGTGCAACGGGCGCTGATCGCTGCCGGGTTCGTGGAGGTGGGCGATCCCGCGCGCTACGAGGGCATCCACCACCTACGCCCGCTGGCGTGGCCGGACCTCCCCCTTGCGATTGAGCTGCATCGGGAGGCGAACCATGCGGCGTGGCTTCGGCCGCCCGCCACCGCCGAGCTTCTGGATATGACCCAGGCGAGCGCCACCGGCGTGGCGGGCTTACTCGCGCCCGTCCCCGCTGCCCATGCTCTGTTGTTGGCGACGCATGGCTGGGCGCACCAGCCTCTGCGACGGCTGCTCGATCTGATCGACGTCGCGGTCGTGCTGGGGGACGAGGATCGCCGTCTCGCAGATGAGCTCGCGCGTCGCTGGGGCCTTGAGCGGATGTGGCGGACCACGATCGCGGCCGCTGATGCACTGCTGCAGGGTCGTGGCCGCGCTCTGTCGCTTCGTGTCTGGGGGCGCCATCTCGCGACCGTCCGCGAGCGAACTGTGCTCGAGACCCACCTGGCACGATGGGCCGGGCCCGCCTGCGGCCTGCCGCACGGGGGCACGCGCGCACTTGGCGCGGCGCTCGCAACTCTCATCGGGGCGGCTCAGCCGAAGGGAGGCGAGCACTGGACGGATGCGGTGCGTCGTACCTCGCTGGCGGTCGCAGATGCGTTTCGCGCTCAATCCCACCACGACCGGATCCGGGAGCTAAGGAGTCGAAGCTGACATTGCGACTGCGCACAGACGAACTCGAGTGGAAGCAGATCGACGGCGAGATCGTGATTCTCGACGCCCACGACGCCGTGTACCTGACGGTCAAGGGCTGCGGCGTCCTGCTTTGGCGGATACTCGCCACGAGCGCCACCCGGGAGGAGCTCGTTGGTGTACTCCTCGACGCCTACGACGTGGAGGAGGCCAGGGCAGCGGCCGACACGGACGCTTTCCTCGAGGCGCTGTCCGAGAGGGGGCTACTGGCGGCGTGAGCCTCCGGCGGCCACCCGACGTTTCGACCCTACGCGCGGCCTGGTGGGCACGCAGGGCTCTGCGGGCGGCGCGCCAAGCGCTCGCAGAAGGGGAGCTCTCGGAGATTACGCTGCCGCCGCCGCCGCCGTTGCCGGCCTCCGCAATCCGCGGGATTGAGGCCCTGTTGCGCCGTCGTCACCACACCTGTCTCGAGGGTGCCCTGGTGCGGCAGCGATGGCTGGCTGCGCAGGACATCCGTTGTGAGATCGCGATCGGGGTCACACCCCCGTCGGAGGGCTTCTCAGCCCACGCCTGGCTGGTGGGTGAGGACGACTCCTGTGCACAGGAGTTCCACGAGCTCGCACGCCTGCGGCCATGACACCTGAGCCCTTGGCCCCGCTCGAGATAGCCTCGGGGATCGTGTTTGGCGCTCGGTCGGAGTCGGCCGAGGCGCATGAGGCGGCCGATCGGTACGAACCACTCCAGCCGCTCGACGCGCTGGAGCGGGAGATCCTCCCCGCGCTCCTGCGGCCGCCGTGCCTGGTCAGCTTCTCAGGCGGACGCGACTCGGCCGCCGTGCTCGCCGCCGCCACCACCCTGGCCCGGCGGGAAGGCTTGCCAGCTCCGATCCCGGCCACGAACGGCTTCCCCGCTGCCCCCGGCGCCGGCGAGACGCGCTGGCAGGAGCGGGTCGTTCGCCATCTCGGTCTGTCCGACTGGGTCCGGATCGAGCACACCGACGAGCTCGACTTGATCGGTCCCTACGCCCAGCGGGTGCTGAGCGCTCACGGCCTCTTATGGCCGGCCAACGTACACTTCCACCTGCCGCTACTGGACGCCGCGCGCGGCGGCTCGATGCTCACTGGGGTCGGCGGGGACGAGCTGTTTGCAGCAGCGCGGCGACTGCGGTCGGCGGCGGTGTCGTCCAGGGCGGTGCGTCCCCGGCCGCGAGATGTGCTGAGTCTCGGATTCGCATTCGCCCCTCGCGAGGTTCGCCAGGCCGTGATCGCTCGCCGGGAGCCGATAACGGCCGTCTGGCTACCGCGGCGCGCGCGGAAGCTCGCGACGGCGCTGGTAGCCGCCGAGACCGCCGCCGAACCGCGACGGCTGCACAGGCGTCTCGCTTGGTGGCAGACGCTTCGCTACCTACAGGTCGGCCTGGCGGCGCTCGAGCTCACGGCGCAGGACACCGGCGTGCTGCTGGTGCACCCGCTGCTGGCCCCACGGTTCTGGAGCGCAGTAGCGACCGTCGCCGCGCCCGACGGCTTTGGCGCGCGCGCCGACGGTATGAGAACACTGTTCGGGGAGCTGCTCCCCGAGGAGATCCTAAAGCGCAGCTCGAAGGCCCGGTTCGACGAGGCACTCTGGACTGCGCGGTCGCGCACGTTCGCCCTCCGCTGGGATGGCTCCGGAGTCCCTCAGGAGTGGGTGGATACGCGGGCGCTCGCGCGCCATTGGCGCACCGAGCGACCCGTCGCCCAGTCCTTTACCTTGCTGCAGGCGGCTTGGCTGGCGTCAACCGCCCACCGCGTCGAGCAGACACGCGAGCGAGTCGCGCATTGAGCTCCAGCCCCTGGGCCGGCTGAGCTCCAGGAACGGAAGCGAGCTCAGCTCGATCGGGGTGCTTGGGTCGGGCGGTCCTAGACGCAGCGCGCGGTGGCCCAGCAGCTCGCGGAGCCGCTCCGAGCCTCGCATGGCCCGCACTGTCGTGCCCTGCGCCCAGCGCAGCGTGACCCAGCCACGGAGTGGCAACTCGGGCTCGACCGGTGCGAGCGCCAAGCGCCAGCGCTCGCGCTCGCCGATCACGCCGAGAGGCTCTCCGGCGCCGAGTCGGCGCGCGGCGTCCGTACGAAGATCGACCGACCGTGGCCCGGCGAGCGCCATCTTCCCGTCCAAGACGAGGACGTCGTCGCAGAACACGGGAACGCCTGCTAGCACCAGCGACCCGAGCGTTGAGCTCTTGCCGGATCCCTTGTCGCCGAGCAACCCCCACACTCCGCCGTCGGAGACGAACCCGCCGGCGTGGAAGCTGTCGCGGCCGTGCCAGTAGGAGGCCACGACCGCCACAGAGGCCAGATGAGGATGCAAGAGGGCGGCCGCTCGTGGCGGCGCCGGGAGCGAGAACGTGGCTCGCTCGGTCGCGCGATCGACGACGACCGACCCCCCCGAGCGCAGCCGCAGCGTGGCTGTGTGCTCGTCAAGGTAGTCCGTGCTTGGCTGCCGCGCGGTGCTGACGCGCACGCGTAGCTCGATCGATGGCCAATGGGCTGGCGCATCTACGAGCTGTGAGCGGTCGACTGGAACGCCGCAAACGCGAAAGCCGTACGCCCCCACCAGCGAGCTATACGACCCCCCCGGTTGGTTACGTGACATCGCCAGCGAGGCCCGGGATTCTAACGCCTACAATCGTCGGTCTTTCAGCAGTGGGCCGTATCAAACAGGGAGTGGCAAGGGCAACTACGAGCAGCCCGTGTTGGAGATCGTCGGATGGGTACACCTGCCTAACCCAGCTACACAACAAGAACTACGGACCGTCGGACGGCTTCACCTTCCAAGGCAACCCGTCTCACAGCACCTCGACCGCACGGGCGGCGAGGTCCGGCCCCGTGAGCTACCGCGCGGCACCTAAGCAAGCCGTCACGCTTGATGCGTCACGAGAGGTTGTGAAGGACCTGCTGTTGGAAGAAAAAGTCTGAGTGCCCCATGCTCTTCGCGAACCCCCGAGTGTCGGCGTGGACACTCCCAATCTCCTCCAAGAGCGGCTTCTCATAGGTAGCCTTCTTCTCACTAGTGCCTGGATGCACGGCTCTTGTATCCAAAACGCCCCCTTTCTCCTTTCGAGGTTACCAGACTGTCGGGCCCCAAGCTCCCGGTCGGAAGGCTAGTTTCTAGGCTTCAACGACGCGACCCAGCCCCGTGCCGCGAGGCGCAGCCTGACGATGTGCCCCGCCCGCGCTGGTGGGGTCTGTCACGAGACGCGACACCGATCGGCCTCCACTCCGAGAAGCAGGGCGCCGCGGGGAACCCCGAGGGCGGCTTCGACCTTGGACGGCGCGCCGCCCCCGCATAGCGATCCGGTTGGGCCGACCCGTTTGTTCCCCACGCGGCGTGGCTTGAGCTCGCGCTCATCGCCCCCGCCCGGATCGATGTCCTAGCCGAATGGGTAGTACTCTGAAGTGGCGGTTATCCGAAAGCCAGGCTCCCATCGACCCATCGGGACGGTTGAGGACACCCGCAAGAAGACAAAGGAACTAGCCGCGCCGAGGCCTTTGTAGGTCAGCCGCGACTTGGTGTCGTCCCCGTGGTTGTACGTCGCCGTCGTCCTTTCGGAGCGACGTGACGATCGAGCGTCCAGAAGCCCCGCACCTGCCTCATTGAGTGGTGCGGACGAGTCGAGGCAGGCATGTCCGCCCCGCATTTCGGAAGAAGGCCTAAGATCTTCGAGCAGCCTACCCGCAGGCTCTTCACAGCGGTCGCCGTGATGCTCGTCTTCAGCGCGTCATTGGTGCCCTGCGCGCTCGGCGCGCGTCCTGCAACGAGACACGCAGGCCATCGCGCGAGGATCCACCGCAAGTCCGGCCGCCGCAAGAGCCACAAGCGAAAGGCCGTGCGCCGCACTCAAGCGAAGCCCGGGGCCGCGGTCGGTTCCGGCGGCGCTCAGAGCGCCTCTGTGCCGGTCGGAACGCTGCTGCTGGGTGAAATGGCGGTGCAGCTCGCCAGCGACTCGCTCCCCGCCGGTCGCGCTGGAGCGTTCCGGTTTCGAGCCGCGGTAACAGGCCGACTAGGCGCCGGGCATCTCTACATAAGCTGGCAAAACGCGGCCGCCACCGTGAAGATCGGCCTGTACAGCGACATCCACGGCCATCCGGGCTCGCTGCTGAGCACGGGCTCGGCGCCCGCGTCCAATGGGACCTGGACCACAGTGCCGATGGCGCAGACCCAGCTTGTCTCAGGCACGAACTATTGGCTGGCGATCCTCGGCCATGGTGGCACCCTGCGCTATCGCGACCGTCGGGCGGGACCTTGCCCGAGCGAGACCAGCGGCCAGGGCAAACTAGGAACGCTCCCCTCTCTTTGGAATCCGGGCAGCTACTACCGCCACTGTCCGGTCTCGGGATACTTGACGGCTACAAGCTCCGCCGCCTCGGAGCCGCCGACACTGCCCCTTTCGCCGTCGAACTCGCCCGCGCAAGCCGAACCCCCGAACGAAACCACCCCGACCCCGCCCGCTCCCACGAATACGGCACTGCCCACCGTGAGCGGGTCTGCCGTCGAAGGCCAAACGCTCAGCGCGTCAAAAGGCACCTGGTCGGGCGAACCGACCTCGGTTGGCTACCAGTGGGAGGACTGCAACGCCTTCGGTGAAGGCTGCCTGAGTATCGGGGGAGCGACGGCGTCGAGCTACACGCTCGCCGCGAGCGACGTCGGTGGCACGGTGCGCGTGGTCGTGAGCGCGAGCAACGCGGGTGGGTCGACGCCGGCCACCTCGGCCGCGACCGCGACCGTGGTATTGCCGCCCGCTCCCACGAATACGGCACTGCCCACCGTGAGCGGGTCTGCCGTCGAAGGCCAGACGCTCAGCGCGTCAAAAGGCACCTGGTCGGTCGAACCGGCCTCGGTTGGCTACCAGTGGGAGGACTGCAACACGGCGGGTGAATCGTGCTCGAGCATCGGCGGAGCGACGGCGTCGAGCTACAAGCTCAC
Organism: uncultured Solirubrobacteraceae bacterium; assembly: GCA_963767655.1. Taxonomy (GTDB): domain Bacteria; phylum Actinomycetota; class Thermoleophilia; order Solirubrobacterales; family Solirubrobacteraceae; genus Palsa-744. The sequence goes on from CAVYET010000007.1 coordinate 86,664, forward strand.
CGCGAGCGACGTCGGGCACACGCTGCGCGTGGTCGTGAGCGCGAGCAACGCGGGCGGGTCGACGCCGGCCACGTCGGCCGCGACCGCGACCGTGGTATTGCCGCCCGCTCCCACGAATACGGCACTGCCCACCGTGAGCGGGTCTGCCGTCGAAGGCCAGACGCTCAGCGCGTCAAAAGGCACCTGGTCGGTCGAACCGACCTCGGTTGGCTACCAGTGGGAGGACTGCAACACGGCGGGTGAATCGTGCTCGAGCATCGGCGGAGCGACGGCGTCGAGCTACAAGCTCACCGCGAGCGACGTCGGGCACACGCTGCGCGTGGTCGTGAGCGCGAGCAACGCGGGCGGGTCGACGCCGGCCACCTCGGCCGCGACAGCGACCGTGCTTGCCCGCGGCTCCCACGAATACGGCACTGCCCACCGTGAGCGGGTCTGCCGTCGAAGGCCAAACGCTCAGCGCGTCAAAAGGCACCTGGTCGGTCGAACCGGCCTCGGTTGGCTACCAGTGGGAGGACTGCAACACGGCGGGTGAATCGTGCTCGAGCATCGGCGGAGCGACGGCGTCGAGCTACAAGCTCACCGCGAGCGACGTCGGGCACACGCTGCGCGTGGTCGTGAGCGCGAGCAACGCGGGTGGGTCCGCCTCGGCGAGCTCAGCCCAAACCGCAGTGGTCACCGGCGTCACCGTGTCGAACCCCGGAAACGGACTGTCGACGAACCCCGACTTCTTTCCGATTGGCGTCTGGTTCCAGACCGCCACAAGCAACGCGCAGAACTACGCCAACATTGGGGTCAACACCTTCGTCGGTCAGTGGGAAGGGAACACCTCAGCCGCTTTGCAGGCGCTGAAGAACGCCGGCGAGACCGTGATCACCCAGCAGGACTCCGTGGGGCTGACCGATCCGAACAACGGAGTGATCAAGGCCTGGGAGCTCCCCGACGAGCCCGACAACGCTCAGCCGAACGGCGAAGGAGGGTACGGCCCGTGCGTCGCTCCGAGCACGCTCGTCGCGGAGTACCGCCAGGACAAGGCGGCCGATCCATCTCGACCGGTCTATGTGAACTTCGGCCAGGGCGTCGCAAACACCGGCTACACCGGACGAGGCTCCTGCACCGGCGACACCGCCATGTACTCGGAATACGCCCAGGGAGCGGACATCGTGTCATTCGATGTCTACCCCGTCAACGATGGCTACCCACTGAGCATCGTCGCCACGGGCGTAGACAACCTGCGCCGCTGGGTGGGCAACAAGCCGCTCTTTGCCCTCATCGAGACCACCCCTGAACAGGGCGGTGCGGGACCCACGCCCGCCCAGATTCAGGCGGAGAGCTGGCTGGCGCTCATCCACGGCGCGAACGGGATCGTGTACTACTGCCACATCTTCTCGCCGACCTTCATCGAGGCGGGCTGCCTCACGCTCCCTTCCGTGGTCGCCACGATGAAAGCAGACGACGCTCAAATCGCATCCTTGGCGCCAGTGCTCAACAGCAACACGATCGCAAACGGCGTCGCCGTCACCTCGACATTCCGGGTCGACACGATGGAGAAGTCCTACGGCGGGGCGACCTACGTCTTCAGCGAGGCGGTGGACGCGAACGGCGGGTCGGCTTCCTTCAGCATCCCCAATGCAGGCAACGGAACGGTCACTGTTCTCGGGGAGAACCGTACGCTGACGATGTCCAGCGGCCGCTTCACCGACACCTTCGGCGGTTACGGCGTGCACCTGTATCAGATCCCCGCCACGGGTGAAACAGGCCCCACCGGCCCGACCGGGTCCACGGGCGAAACCGGATCTGCGCCGGTCAACAGCGTGCCGCCAACGATCATGTCCGGTGCGCCGCAGGTGGGCAACACGCTCACCGCCACCACCGGCACATGGACCAACAGCCCCACTGGCTACAGCTACCAGTGGGAGGACTGCAACACGGCGGGTGAATCGTGCTCGAGCATCGGCGGAGCGACGGCGTCGAGCTACAAGCTCACCGCGAGCGACCTCGGGCACACGCTGCGCGTGGTCGTGAGCGCGAGCAACGCGGGCGGGTCGACGCCGGCCACGTCGGCCGCGACAGCGACCGTCTTGCCCGCGGCTCCCACGAATACGGCACTGCCCACCGTGAGCGGGTCTGCCGTCGAAGGCCAGACGCTCAGCGCGTCAAAAGGCACCTGGTCGGTCGAACCGACCTCGGTTGGCTACCAGTGGGAGGACTGCAACGCCTTCGGTGAAGGCTGCCTGAGCATCGGCGGAGCGACGGCGTCGAGCTACAAGCTCACCGCGAGCGACGTCGGGCACACGCTGCGCGTGGTCGTGAGCGCGAGCAACGCGGGTGGGTCGACGCCGGCCATCTCGGGCACGACCCCGACCGTGCTACCGGATTCACCACTTGCGCCAGTGAACGTGAAGCGGCCGAGCATCGGCGGGACGGCCCAGGTCGGCCAGGCACTCACCGCGACCGCTGGCGAATGGGAAAATGCCGCCACTGTCACCAAGAGCTACCAATGGGAAGACTGCAGCCAGACTGGAGGCGCATGCATTGCGATCAGCGGTGCCACAGGCAGCAGCTATGTGCTTACCTCGAGCGACGTCGGGGACACCGTGACCGTGGTCGAAACGGCAAAAAATTCAGCAGGCACGGGAAATGCGACGGCCGTGAGCACGGGGACCGTGACAACGTCCGCGTACCGAACGTTCTACATTGACTACACATCAGGTAGCGATTCGAACAGCGGCACTTCGGAGGCGTCGCCCTGGAAGCGCGCACCGGGCATGCGTGGCTACGCTGGCTCATACTCCCACACCCCGGGCGATCACTTTGTCTTCAAGGGTGGAGTGACCTGGCCTAATGCCACATTTCCATTGGCTGCAACGGGCAGCGGCGGGACGACTAATCGCGACTACTACGGCGCCAACAAAACCTGGCACGCGGGCGCGTCTTATTCGGCACCCACCTTCAACGCAGAAAACGCCGAAATCACCAGCTCCGATGAACACTCGGGCGGTGGACACGCGGACATCTTCTTTGACCTGCGCGGCAACGATTACATTACGGTAGAAGGCATTGCGCTCAAGGGCCTAAAGGCGAGCAGCGGTGCTCTGACCTACGGTAACTGCGAGGTCATCAATATGCAGGGTGATGAACACATCACGATCAACCGAATCAGCGTGAGCGAAGAGACGACCGACCAGGCCGATGAATGCAAGGCTGTCCTAGCCGCCACCTATGGGAACTTTGCGGGCGAATCCGTTGTCGAAAACAGCAGCTTCACAGGCAATGGGAGTAGCTACTTTGAGGCCATTCGGTGTGTCGGTAATGTGAAGAACAATGTCATCACGGGGCTGATCGGCCAGATACACCCTTGCGGTCATGGCACCGTCAGTGGGAATCGGCTAAACAACTGTGGCTATCCGTCCTTCCCCGCGGGAGGCACAGGAATTCATGCTGACGCGATCCAGGTCGATGCAGCCAACGGCGCGTTCTACATCCATGACAACGTGATTTCCAATACAGGCAGGGAAGGAAGTAACGAGTGCGAGTCCATGCTCATCGGCAATCACACTGAGACGGACTACGTTTGGAACAACGTCCTCTACGGCCTGCGCGGCAACCCACCGGCCCTGACGCAGCAGAGCGAACCGGGCGAAAAGGCGTTCTTTTGGAACAACACCATCGAAGGTGGCTCGCTAGGAACCGGCGCCTGCCTGCGCGCGGGGCACTCTGGCAGCTACGCTGAAATCGCCTACCAAGACAACCTCTGCATCACGAGTCATATGGAAGTGTTGGAAAACCTGGAAACCTCCAAACTCGTCAACGGCGGCGATGTCAAGCTCGAACCCACCGTAGCGACGAGTGACGGCTACACGACCTCGCAGACCTACGTCTACTCGCCCACGGAAGCAGGCTCGCCCACGGTCGGCAAAGGCGAAAACCTAGCGACTAAATGCTCGGGCGAACTTTTTGGCCTCTGCACGGACACCAGCTATGCGGGGGCGCGCGGCACCAAACCCCGCACAGCAGTGGGCAAAGGGAACTGGGACGTCGGCGCGTACATGTGGTGATCACGAACGTCCATGGGCGTAATGACTCCACCGCGTCGATCCTGCGGGCATCCAAATCCACATCCGGGGAATACGCGAACCCTGGCCGGTCCAAGTCTGTGAGGGCGCCCGGATAGGCACCACGTTGTGATCCTGCCTGGCGCCACCATCGGCGGTCATGACGGGACCCCTGCATGGGCGCACCTGTTGTGAGAGTCGGTGCGGTTGTTCTGCTGGCATGTCTTGGGCTTCCTGACGATCTGCTCCGGCGTGTGTCGTCTGCGCTTCACTTGACCGATCCTCCTGTCGCCCATTCTGCATGGCAGAAGGACTCTCACACGCGCTGGCCGAACGTAATGGGTTGGGCCATGGCTGGGCCGAAAGATCAGAAGCGCCGGCTAAGTTAGAGCACGCGGTGACTTTAGCTCGAGGATGATCGTGCCACGCGCGGTCTGGTCACCCTTGATCGTGGCGCTCACGCGCACATGCAGCCGATGGCGGCGGGCGTGCACAAGCAGGTTGAGTGCACGAGCGTCGAGTCGCAGTACGACCAATGTCTCTACGCCGGTCCGTGCCACGTAGTGGGCACGAGCGAGCAGACGGGTCCTGCTCACGGTGATCGTCCGCCAGCGGCCGTGGATGTGGCGATAGACGCGCTGGCTCTGGCGTACTGACAGCGACAGCGTTCCTCGACAGAGGGTCGCTGCCCCGCCGCCTGCGCAAATGATGTCGACGTGCGTCTCGCCGTGAGTGACGAGCGCGCGTGTTGTCACGATCGCGACCTGACGAGCGCCACAGCCACTCCCCTGGCAACCCGGCGTTGAGGCCCCCCGTCCCGGCGTTGAGGCCACCTGTGGCGGCGATGCCAAATTGGCTGATTCAGCTGTGCCGGCACCCGATGAGCCAACATATTGATAAGCGCCCACGTCCCATGCGCCCGTGGCCGGACGCTGAAGCGGACTGCGCGCAGTGGCGTACGTTGTATCCACGCACAGGGTGATGATGCTCGTGCAGTTGGCGGAGAGATTCACACCTGCGTTTACGGTCGGGACACTCCCGTTGGCAGGCGAGTACGCTAACGGCTCGCTTGTGGTATAGCCATCCGTCGTCGCCTGCGAGGGAGTGACCACGATGTTGTGATCGATTTCCACGGTGTTGGCCCCCACACTTGCGCCGTCACCGGTCGTATCGACGCCCTGCGTGCCCGACGTGGCGATAGTGACGCACAGATTGTTCTTAAACGCGACCGTTTGCCAGGTGCCTTGGTGGCCTGCACGCAGGCAGTAGCTGCTGCTCGACCGTCCACCCGCAAGGGTGTTGTTCCAAACATAGGCACTGACACCCGGCTCAGCGTTCTGCGTCAAGCCGATGCTGTTGCCCTCGATGTTATATAGGACGTTATTCCAAATGTAATCAGTCTCACCGGGGTTGCCCACGAGCATCGACTCGCACTCATTAGTACCGGAGGCGCCGGTGTCATGGATGACGTTATCATGAATATAGAATGAGCCATCCGCAGCGTTCACCTGTATGGCGTCCGCATGCACGCCCGACGCTCCAGTCGGAAACGAAGGATACCCGCAGTTCGACAGCGTATTTCCGCTGATGGTCCCGTGACCGCACGGAAAGATCATCCCCACCATCCCGGAGATCACATTGTTCTCAGCGTTTCCAAGGCACGATACGGCGGTGCCGTAGGTGTTCCCATTGCCCGCAAAGGTGCTGTTCTCAACGATTGAGTTGCCAGCATAAGGCGGATTGGTATATCCAAGCACTGCGGCACAATCCGCGCCATTGAAGCCGCTCGTGTCGTCAATAGCGAAATTTAGGACATTGATCCGGTCGATAGTGATGTTCTGGTCTCCTGGACCGCCTTCGGCATCGACGTCGATGACCGCGCACTCACCGTAGGTGGTCAGGTTGGTAGCTGTCCACCCGGTGAAGGTTATGCCTTCCACCGTGACGTAATCGACATTACGAAGGTCGATGAACATGTCCGCCGGGCTCGAGCCGGAGTGGGCATCGGAGCCGGCGATCTCACCGCCACCGGCACTAAACGTCGGCTGGGTGAAGCCTGCGCCCGAATACCATGTGGGGTCGACACCGTAGTAGTCGCTATTGCCGGCCGTGCCGCTGCCGATCGCTTCCAGCGGAAAGACGGAATTAGGCCACGTCACGCCACCCTTGAAGATAAAGTGATCTCCCGCCATAGGTGAGTATGAGCCGGCGTAGCCGCGCATTCCCGGTGCGAGCTTCCAGGGCGACTCGTGGGAAGTGCCGCTGTTCGCATCGCTACCGGATGTGTAGTCGATGTAGAACGTTCGGTAGGTGGGCGTGTCTGCCGGGCGCACGCGCGTGAGCGCCGCGTTTTGTGCGCGGGCGCTTGCGGGATGATGAGGTCGTCGTTCGTTGAGCGCGAGTAGGAGGCCGGCCAATAGCACGACGGCCACGTACCCAGAGTAGGCCTTGGAGCTGGCTATTCTGTTTCTAGGTGACACGCGGCGGCGATCAAGTGTGGTCCGCCCGAAGGCACCTCGTGGGCGCGTGTAATGGTAGCGACGCAATCACGCGCGAGAGCCGGTCGGAGATCAGGCGTGTCTGCGCTCGAACTTGAGAATCCCTCACCTTAGATGCCGGTGGAGCACAGGAACGCGTCGGCCGGGAGCCGGTACGGGCGGGAGCCAATCCCCGCTACGCTCACGCGAGGCGCGAGGTCGCCCGGGCCCACTCGACCGTTGCAGTCGCCGTGCTGGACAGTCGCCTGTGCAAGAGATTCCGGTCACCATTCATGCTCAGACCTCACCGTAACTTGGCCGCGGGCGCTTCGCCACGGGACGAAGAACCAGTCCTCGCAGTGAGAACCTAGACCGTCGGCTAGGCAGAGCGGGCATCTCGCGGCATATTTCTGCTCGATTGGCACGGTTGATCAACAACACGTATACGCCCAACGGCGCGACCGCGTGGAATCCGAACACGCCGGTGCGGTTCGAGTGCACTGTCGGCCGCGTTGCCACCCCGACGCGGGCCTCCGGCAACGGCTTGACAGGCTGCCACCCCCGACCGAATGCGCGACCTCGAAGGGCTCGCCGTACAAATACCGGGTCCTCACCGTTTGGGGGGCAACACGTTCGAGTTTGGGCGGCTGCGCGAGCTGATATCGGCAAGCAGCTAGGAGCTCACCGCCCAAGGTGCGCGTCAGTGCACGGCGCGGAAAAAGCGGCGGGCGCGCTGGTTGTCCCGCAGGGTTGCGATCACACGCACGTCGGCATGCTGGGGCCGCCCTTGGAGCGCCGCGCTCAAGTAGCCGGCCAGGAGCGCCGGCGCCGCCCGATCGCGGAGCATCCGGAACGCGCAGCGCGCGAGCAGGTAGGAGGGTCTGTAACCCATGTGGTGAGCGGCGACGCCCATGTGGAACCAGTTCCGCCACGCGGCCCCTTCGCGCACGCCCTCGGGGCGATGGTGGTGGAACGGCAGGTGACGCAACGTTGCAGTCCGGAAACCCGCCAGGTGCGCCTGCGTCTCGTCGACCGACGCATAGTTCACCCCGTCGTCGAGCGGCAGCACGGCCTCCAGGCACGCACGGCGATACGTCCGCGTCGGCCCCCAGCAATGATCGGCGAGCAGGACGATCTCTCGCCACTCACCGTCGCGCTTCTCCAGCAGCGTCCCGCTGGCGATACCGAGCGTGGGATCGCCCGCGAACTCGGCGAGAACGCCCTCGAAGTAGCCAGGCTCCATCGAGACGTCGGCGTCCAGCTTGACGACCAGGTCGGCGGCATCGCCGAGCCTCTCGAGCCCGGCGTGGAACGCGCGCATATAAGGCGAGGTGCGGTCGTAGGCGCCGCCAGGCTCCGTTCTGAGCACCGTGATCCAGGCGTGCTCGGCGGCGAGCCGTCGCGCCAGCGCGAGGGTCCCGTCGCGCGAGCCGTTCTCGACGATGACCCATTGCGCCGGGGTGACCGTCTGTGCGGTCATGCACGCAGCCAGGCGAGCGAGGTTCTGCTCCTCGTCTCGCGCCGGAGTGATCGCCGCGTAGGTGAGGCCTAAATGTGACATCCTCGACGGCGATTCTACGATCCCGCGACGCCGGCGACCACAGGTCGATGGTACAGGTCGCTCCCGCACCGTCTAGTCAAGCGGACAGTGCCGGTCACCCGCGGCGGCTGCTAGACAACGACCTATATGGCTGACCTTGCGGTGTTGATCGTGTCCTACAACAGCGCGGCGTGGCTGGGACCCTGCCTGGCCTCGGTCTATGCGCACGCTGGTGGCGTGCTGCTCGACGTCGTCGTGATCGACAACGATTCCAGAGACGGCTCGGCGGAGCTCGTCGAACGCGACTTCCCGTCGACCAGGGTGCTTCGCTGCGAGAACCGTGGATTCGCGTGCGCCAACAACCGCGGCTTCGAGACCATCGATGCGCCGTTCGTTCTGTACCTAAACCCCGACGCCGAGATCCGTGAGGGGGATTTTGCCGACCTCGTCCGCGCCATGCGCGAGCGCCCGGAGGTGGGGCTGCTCGGGTGCCGCCAGCTGACTCCGGATGGTCGCGTCTACCCCACGATCCGTCGGTTTCCAAACGCGCTGCGTCTGCTGTTCGAGTCGCTAGGCTCCGAGCGCTTCCCGTTTCGTTCCCCGTGGCTGGGTGAGCGCGAGCTGGACCCCGCGGCGTACGATCGCGAGGTGGCATGCGATTGGACGTCGGGCTCGTTCATGCTCGCCCGCGCGGAGGCCGTACGAGCCGCGGGACTGATGGACGAGCGCTTCTTCCTCTATTGCGAGGAGCCTGATCTCTGCCTGCGAATCAAGCAGCACGGCTTCGAGGTTCGTTACACACCGGCGATGACCATCCTCCACCCCTGGGGCAAGGACGGCTACAACGAGCTCCTGTCGGCGCAGCAGGCCTACGCCCGGCGCCAGTACTTCTTCAAGCACCTTCGTCCGGTCCATCGCTCTTGCGCGATCGCGGCGCTTGCCCTGAGGCACGGGCTGCGCACGTTGATCAGCGCTGCGCCGGATCGCGAACTGCGGCGCCAGCACCGTGCGTCCTCGCGGGCTGCCCTACGGGCGGTGTTGGGGGTGACGCCTCCTCCGTTCGGGCAGCCGCCCCACGCCGGCCGATCGTGAGCGAGCAGACGCCCGCCCCGCCTGGCAGCCTGTGCGCGCCCGCGCTGCGCGGTCTGGGGTCGAAGTCGGCTTCGCGCTGAGTGTCTTCGAGGTCTCGCGGCTCGGCGTCGCAATCAACGCTCGCCCGCCTGCTCACTCCGCCCGAGTGTGGAGTCGCCGGGATAGTTCTGATGGTGATCGCCTTCGAGCCGGCCGCGACGGCGTCGCGCGCGCCTCAGCGCTCGTGCAGCGACAGGTGATCACCGACCAGGATCGCTGTACCGTGTTCTGGACGAACGCCGCCCAAGGCTGCTCGTGTGCGTGGGCTGCATCGCGCGTCCGGCCTCGTGGCGGGCTTCCACGCCGACCCCGATGTGCAGCCGTCGTTCGCAGCGCTGTCGGTCGGTGTGCCTGCTAAGTGCGCTCAGCTCGGTGCGGTTCCACCTGCTGCTCGGCGAGATAGCGTTTCGCCCGCTCGGGCTGCGCTCGATCGCCGGCGTGGTGGCGGGGTCGCGGCAGCGATCGTCGTGGCAGCCGAGGGCTGCTGACCCTGGGTGTCGGTCGTCTAGCGCAGCTCGTGATGATGGGGGTGTCGCTGATCCCGCTGTGGACGTTCTCGGATCGGCGCCTGAAGCTCTCCTACTCGCGCCGCAGCCTGCGTGAACTACCGTGTTCTCGGGCGTGCAGGGCGACCGCGAGCAGCTCGCCTCGATCTGGCTCAGGGTTCTGCGCATGGTGGCGACGGTTGCCGGTCCGGCGGCGTCCGCGCTAATAGTGCTGGCGCCGGACGTAGTCGGTGTGCTTTCCGGCTGCCGCTGGCACGCGGCATGCGCGGGGGGCTGCTCGAGCCCGTCAAACCGAATTTCGGCCCCTCTCGCGGTCTAGGAGCCGGACTCCCAGCTGCGAGGGCACCGCCGTCCAGGTGCTGGACTTTGACGAAGGCCGCACCGAGCGCCAGGATCAGGAACAGCACGAGCGTCACCTGGACGAAGCCCAGCGCATCGAAGGTGAACATTCCGATCGTGAAGCTGTTGATCGCTGCGATCAACGCGACCGCGAGCCACCCGTCGGGCCCGTCGTCGGCACGCGCGATTCGCCGCAATACCCGCACTGACCGCCGGAACAGCCACAGCAAAGAGAGCGTGCCTACGATCCCGACTTCGAGCAGCGTGCCGAGCCACTGATCATCGAGTGTCTGGGCGAGGGGTGCGCCGTTGAGCGTGGTCGATCCCGTCGACCCCACGGTGATGCTCGTGACGCGACTGCCAAAGCCTTCGCCGAGCAGGGGCCGCTGGGAGGCCTTGGCGAGCTCCGGGCCCACGCGGGCAAGACGTCCGTTGGCGACGAGTTCGTTGTTGTTCGTGGTTGTCGCCGACTGTTCGGCGATGATTCCGCCACGTGGAAAGAGCTCGGCGTACAGGCTGCCAACCGCGTGCGGAACGGCGACGAAGATCACTATCACCGCAGGCACCACAGCCGGCCACAGCCTGAGCGTTTGCCGGGGGCGGAAGCGCAGGTAGACGTATGCGACCACTACCAGCATCACAAGCCCCGTCCGCGAGATCGTGCTGAGCATGCCCGCGCCAAGCAGAAGCGCAGCCAGCAGCCACCGCCGCTGGCCCGTCTTCTTGAAAAGGTACACCGCGAGCGGGATCAGCATAACGAGCACCGCGGCGAGCTCGATCGGATGCGCCGACGAGGCGTATGCCCGCATACCTCCCGACCTGGACAGGTAGGAGCTGTTGAGCCCCAAGACGGTCGCCGGGTCGTTGTATTGCAGGAACGGCAAGAACTGGTGCATTTCGTTGAAGATGTTGACGTGTGTGCGGTACTCGACCAGCGCAGCCAGGGCGACGACCGCTCCCGAGCCGACGAGCACCCGCAGCACCCGATCGAGGTCGGTGCGCGTGCGGACAGTGCCAACGACGAAGTAGAACAGGATCAGGAAGCTGGCCCAGAATGTCAGCGCCTTCACCGAGTACGAGGTCAGACCGACACTGTCGAGGCGTGGCAGGTTGACTGCGACCGAGGCGAGCGCCGACAGCGCAAATGCGAACAGGGGCCAGTCGAGGCCGCTCGCACGAAGACGCACCCGCGGGTCGATCAGTAAGGACGTGATCCAGGCGAGCGCGACCAAGGCGATCGCCAGCCGGTAGGGCTCGAGATTGAACGGGAGCGACGACGGCAGCGTGTAGCGCTTGATCGGGATGAAGAAGATCACCAGCACGAGCGCACACAGCATCGCCTCCCACCGCAGCAGGATGCGATGCGCCGAGACAATCAGCACGAAGAGCAGCGCGAGCGGTGCGACGACACTCAGGTCGGTGCTCGTCAGGACCGACGCGGTGACCAGAGCTGTGGCGCCGACCAACAGGCCGGCCGAGACGAGCGGTCCGCGCGGTGTGGCGGTGGGCACGACGACTCCCCGCTAGTGTCTGGCCGGCTCCACGGCCAGCTGCGTTCCTGGCGACGCGATGGACCGCTCGGCCTCGGTGGGCTCGGCGCCGTCGAGCCCCCATCGCCTCGGTGACCAACACAGCGTCAAGGGCTCGCCTCCGGCTCGCCTACGACCCAGTAGGGGACCTCCTCGGCCCGCCCCGCGCTCAGCTCTGCCGAGTGTGCCGGGCCGAGGCCGGACGCCGGCCGCGGCGGGGGGGCTACGTGCTCGCTGGCGCCGGCGAGCGGCGTACCCGTCGGTCGATCTCCGTTGGTGGTCTCGTCCTTGACAATGGGATTCTCACTTCTTGTGTAGGCAGGCGCAACCGCGCCGGTCCCCTGGCTGGCCTCGATTGCCTCCGTGGCTGCGCTCGCCCGCAGGTTCTCCCGCACGAACACGAGCGTTAGGACGCCGGTCAGAACCGCCAAGAACACCAGAATCGCAACGCTGAGCTTGTGTCCCTTGACGAGCTGGGCATTGGCGCCTGACTGTAAGATCAAAAGCTGCACGCGCTGGCTGGGCGAGATCTGGGCCGCCGTTTGTTGCTGATTGACGTACGTCCGAAGAATCAAGGCAGCCCGCTCAACCAGCGTAGCCGCCCTGTCCCGTGTGGGGGCTGTGGCGGTGAGGTTCACAAGCGGCAAGTTAGTACCAATGGTCGAATTGATGACGTTTTCGGCCTTCACCGAGTCAGTTACGTGCAGCTGCTGGCGAAGCTGCCCCTGCACCGCGTCGCCGTTGGCGAGAGCCGAGTAGACCGGCGCGAGCGCCGACATGTATGACGCTTCGCCGATCGGAACAGCCGGTATGTTCGCCTTCGCCGATCCGATGGCGTACTGCTGCACGGCACGGCCATAGGGGAAGCTCGCCTGGGTGATCAACAGCTGGGACTGGCCCTGCCATACCTCAGTGCTACGCCCGTATGTCAGCACGGCGAGTGTGATGGCTATCAGCGTTCCGAAGGCCACCAGCCACTTCGAGCGCCACACTACGTTGAGGAAGAGCTGCAAGTCCATATCAGGAGCTGTCCTTTTCGCACAGGTTTAGATACGCTACCGCCGCCTCCGTCCGGTTAGCGACGGCGAGCTTGCTGTAGACAGAGGACAGGTGGAACTTGATCGCGTACGTGCTGACCTCGAGCCGCTCTGCGATCTGACCATTGGTCAGTCCGAGCGTGGCCAACTTGACGACCTCGGTCTCGCGCCGGGAGAGCCGCGGCTGGGTCGTTGCAATCTCCTCACGCTGTTGAACCATGCTCACGATGCTACGGTCGCTTGTGAGATCCGCACACCGTCATCGGGCGGGCTTTTCACCGCCTCGGGCTAGCCGATCGGCTAGGTCTTAGAGCTTCTTTCAGCCGGCCGCGCAGGCGACCCGAGCGGGTGATCGCCGACCGCGGCTGCGACCATGGCAAGTACCGCCGCGAGGTTTGGCGGCGTGGGTCAAGCCGCGCGAGGCTCTCAGCGGCCCGGAGAGCAGCGGTGACGGTGCCGTGCCCAGTAGTTGTTGCGCCACACCGTTCGGATCGGCGGTTCCTTCGAGGCGCGGCACGCCGTTCCCGGCTCGTTCATATTGAATCGGTTTCCGACGATCACGATCGTAGTCATACCTGGCTCCGGAATGACATCGGATATGTCGAAGCCCGAGTAGGGATAACCGGCGTCGGGATTGTCCGGCGAGACTCGGTTGTCGGTGATCACGATGTTGCCCATTGCGCCTCTCTGCGGGGTGTCGGGCCCATTCGGGTTGCTGTGAATCTGGACCCCGTAATACTCATCGGCCGCGGGGTTGTCGTTGAGGTCGTGCAGCCAGTTGTGCTTGAACGTGAGGTTCGTATCCTGCCCCTGGTTCCCGTACAGGGAGAAGAAGGTGTTACCGCAGTTGTAGAACTGACTGTTCTCAATCGTGATGTGATCGGTGTAGCCGTTGATCTCGAAGCAATCCGGATGAGAAATGCCCCACTGCGACACGGCCGTGCTCGTGAACACGTCATGCCAAGTGACATGATCGAAGGTGATGTAGGCAGCCGGCCCGGCCACCGATCGGCCGCCGCACCGATCCTGTGGTCCGTCGGATCCGGTGGTCCCGATGCCGGAGTCTTGCTCGCCTGGTGTGCTGTAGCTGCCCCAAAATCCGCCGTAGAACGCAATCGTCACGCTTCCCTCGAAGATGTGGAAGCGGCGACCACTTGCATTGGCGAAGGTGATGTCCGACGAGCACCGGATACTCAGGTTCGGAGTGAAATCGCCAACATTCCCGAGGCCAAAGCTGATGTCGACGAAATTGACGTTGTGGAGCCCGTCCAGCAGGACCGGGACTTCCGATCCCACCGGCGCCTGGAAGGAGATCCGGTAACCGGGAGCAGACCGGAACGTAATGCGGTGTCGGGGAGAGCCGCGGTCTCCGGAGAGTGTGGCGGCGGGAAACGTGCACGCTTTCTCAGGCTGCGGGCATCGCACGAGGACCAGGTCCCCACCCCGCGCGCGGTTGTACGCCGCCTGGAAGCTCCCACAGGCCCGCCCCGCAGCGAAGGCGCCCGGCGAGGCTAGCCGAGTGCAGCTTCCCCCGGTCGGCTCGATCCACAGTGGCGCCAGGGTCAGCTCGCGGCGCGCCGTCGTCTCGCGGCGCGCCGTCGTGATTCCGGCTGCAAAGCCGCCGGACGCGAGGGCCGCAGTCAGCAGCAACCCGACGCGTGTGCGGGTGGCCACCGCTACACCGCCGCGCCTCTTGCGGCCGGGGTGGCGCCCCGACGAACGCGAAGTTGCCATACCTCCCTGACTACGTCGTGCGCGCGCCAGGCGAGCACGGGCACGTACACGATCGCCCCGACGGCGATCGTCGCGATCAGGCGAGCGGACGGTGCGACGCCGTGCGCGACCAACAGCTCCCGCGTGAAGAAGGCCGCCGCCGTTGCTACCACGGTCGCCTGCATCACGCCCGACAACGCCGCGACGCACTGGCGCAGGCCGATCCCGATCGCGCGTGCGGTGAGATGCAGGTAGATCGGCTGAATCAATAGGCTGATCGCGGCAAAGCAGCTCGCCACGCCGACGATTCCCCAGTGCAAGCCGACGACGAACGAGACGACACTGGCTGCGAAGGACACGCTCGCATAGCGGAACAGCAGGCGCGTTCGGTCTATCGCCTGGAGAACCACCGAGTTCAAGCCCTGCAGGCCAAATACGAGGCCCACAACCGAGAGGATCTGAATGATCGGCGTGGCCTCGTGCCAGCGGTGACCAAAGACCACGTCGACCATTTCGGGCGCGACTACCACGAGACCGAGCATCGCGGGCATCGCTACGGCGGCCATCATCCGCAGTACTCGCAGCCAGAGGGAGGAGAGCCGCCGTAGGTCGTGCTTAACTCGCGAGAACACGGGGTACAGAACCAGGTGTAGCGGCGCGGCGATGCGACTGAACGGGAGCAGGATGATGTTGTAGCCGAGCGCGTAAGGACCAAGCGCAGACGCCCCCAAAAACCGCCCGATCAGCACGTTGTCCGTGTTCTGCGTGAGCTGGAACATCAGTAGTGTGCCCGAGACGTTTCTACCGAAGCCTCGCAACTCACGCCAGCTCTGGCGGGAGTACATAAGCTTCGGATGCCAGCCCGAGAACGCCCACAGAAGCACGAGAGACGTGCCGAAGAACGCGAGCTGCTGAGCGACCAGCGCCCATGGCCCGCCGCCCTCGGCCGCGACGACGATCGCGGCGACGGCACCGACAACGACACCCGCCATCGACCTCAGCTCGAGCGAGCGGAAGTCCATCTCTCTCACGAGCAGATGGACGTGGACCGCGCTGAGCGAGCTCAGCAGGAACACGAAAGACATGGCCGCGAACAGCGGCCCGACTTGAGGATCGCCGTAGAACTGAGCGACCAGTCCCGAGATCGCGATCCCCGTGAGGGTGACGAGCAGCCCGATCCCGGCGATCGTCCAGAACGCCGTGGACTTGTCCTGCTCGGTAATCACGGAGCGCTGCACGAGCGAGGAGGCCAGGCCTACGCCCGAGAGGGCAGGCTCGAACGCAACTACCACGAGGACCATGCCTGCGATTCCGTACTCGTGCGGGGTCAAGAGGCGAGCCAGCACCATCGCGACGGCCATCTTCGACACCTCGAACGTGCCGCGCGTCGCCATCTGCCAGCCCATGCCGCGCATTACGGGCGCTCGAAACTCGCCACCCTGCGCGGGAGGTGTGGTGTCGTGGCCGTGAGCTTTGGCAGACGAAACCGTAGCCATGGTCATTCAGCCAGCGGCGAGCACGCCACCGCCGGCTGTCTCGTCTCGGCATCGCCGGGCTGCGGCCCGACCTCGGGCCAGCGGCGCGCAGACGGTGGCGGCGACAGTCCGAACAGCGCCAGTAGGGCAGCCCGCGAACACGAGCGGCGCGCCCGGCGAAGATCCGCATCAGGAGTGAAGTAGCCAGCGCACAGCAGGTGGCCGAGGGTCAGCGCCGAACGGCTCAATCGGCCACTGGCCCGAGACATCTTCCTCAGCTCGTACTGACGCCGCGCGTACGCCTGCTGCGCCATCAGTCGCCCGCTCCAGCCTGCCTTGCCCGGGTGATGGACGATGGTTATCGCAGGGAGCTGCCGCACGTTCCATCCCATCCGCGTGAGGCCCAGGCACAGGCCTGGCTCCTCGCAGTACATGAAGTAACGCTCGTCCATCGGGCCCGCGCTTACGATGGCTTCGTGGCGTGCGAGCATGAACGAGCCGGAGGTCCAGTCACAGGGCGTCTCCCGCCGGCAACCCGCGAGTCCGACCGAGGGGGCGAGTCTCGATCGAATCCAGCAGCTCTCTGAAGGTACCGTCAATGACCTCCGTATCGGGGTTCAGGAACAGCACGAACGGCGCGTACGCCGTCTCCAAGCCCGGGTTGTTCCGGGCAGCGAATCCACGGTTCTGGGATCTGAGCACCCCGGCCTGGGGGAACTCGCGCTCGACGAGCTCGGCGAAGCCATCCCGGGAGTCGTTGTGGACGCCCACCACCCCCAGGTCCTCATCGTCCACGCGGGATAGACCGACTCCAGTCACGGCCGCAGCCACCCACACAAGTTGTAGGACACGATGACCATCGCGAGGTCGGGCACACCTGGCTGTCTACCAGGCTCAGCGCCCATAAGACACTCCCTACCTGGCTAGGTGCGGCGGCTGATCCTGTACACGCGGAGGTCACCTTCAATGCCAGGGTTCGCCTGACGGAAGTGTCCGCGTCATGGCAAGAGCGAGCAAGTACCCCGAGGAGTTGCTGGAGCGCGCGGTGTTCGAGTCTGGGCGTCCGATCGCGCATGTCTGGCGTGACGTGGGCATCGCGCCCGAGACGCTTCGCAAATACGTGCGACAGGTCGAAGCTGACGAGGGTCGGCGCGAGGACCTGCTGAGCAGCGAGGAGCGCGAGGAGATCAAGACTTTGCGCCGAGCCTAAAGGCCGCCTTGGTGTTTTCGCGGGCGAGCGCGCTCCACACCGTCCGAGATGAGCGCGTTCATCGACGGGCACCGCGCGCTCGGGGTAGAGCCGATCTATCAGACCCTGGGCGTGTCGGTCCGCCTACCCTGAGCTAGCCAGCGGCCGGCGCTCGGCGAGAGTCGTCCAACACGAACCGCTACTCCACCCTGATCCTCGAGACGCACGAGCGCAACTACCTGGCCTATGGGTCGCGGCGGATGTGGAAGGCGCTGCTGCGCTGCGACGAGCAGGTTGGCCGCAGTCGCGTGGAGCGTCTGATGCGCCCGAACGGCCTTCAGGGCGACGAGCGGCGTGGCAAGTGCTGGCGGATCACACGGGCCGATCCCCGGACCCAATGTCCCCCGGACCTGGCGCAGCGCTAACTCAAGGCCTGTCGGCCCGATGAGCTGTGGGTTGTAAACACCTACCTGCGCCGCTGGTAGGGCTTGGTGTTCTTCAGCTTCGTGATCGACGCCTACAACGCTCGACGCGCTGCGACTGGCGCTGCATCAGAAGGAGCTCTACGTTGAGCAGGAGAGGCCCAACCACACCGATCAATGAATGTTGGGAAGCCACTGAACCGGTCTTCGTGGAACCCAGGGGCTCAGCCGAGACCTAGCCGGATGGATAGCTCAGGGTCACCCAGAGTTCTGTTCTAACGGCCGTTGGCAACAGCTTGTAGGTGCCATACCGTGCTGCTGCCGATGAGATTGGTCCCAACACCGTGCGTCGTCTACGTCGTCGGCGCGCGGCCCAACTTCGTGAAGATGGCGCCGGTCGTGCACCAGATGCGTGCTCGCGCGCCCGAGTCGCGGCACGTCGTCGTCCACACCGGACAGCACTACGACGCGGAGATGTCGGGCGTCTTCTTCGAAGAGCTTGGCCTGCCGAAGCCCGACCACCTGCTCGGCGTCGGCTCTGGCACACACGGAGTCCAAACCGCGCGTGCGCTGGAGCGTCTGGAGGCTGTCCTGACCGAGCTCCGGCCGCTTGCCGTAGTTGTGCCCGGTGACGTCAACTCGACGCTTGCCGCCGCCCTCGCTGCCGCCAAGCTCGGGATCCCGATCGCCCACCTCGAGGCCGGCCTGCGGAGCTTCGACCGCACGATGCCGGAGGAGATAAACCGTCTGCTGGTCGATCAGCTCTCACGCTGGTGCTTCATCCACAGCCCCGAGGCCGCGGTCAATCTGAGTCGCGAGGGCGTCGGTCGCGACCGCGTTCAGTTCGTCGGCAACACGATGATTGACACGCTCGTGACGTTGCGTTCGAGGCTGGGCGACTCGACAGTTCACGCAGAGCTGGGCATCGAGCGTCAGGGCTATCTACTGGTCACGCTGCATCGCCCGGCACTGGTGGACGGTCCGCTGCTCGAGCCGGTGATGACCGCGCTCGCTCAGCTAGCAAGCGAGCTTCCGGTCGTGTTCCCGATGCACCCGCGCACGCGCGCGCGCCTGTCGTGCGAGGCGGCGGGTGCATCCGGGCTACATCTCGTTGACCCGGTCGGGTACCTGGACTTCCTGGCGCTCGAGACGTTTGCGGCCGGCGTCTTGACCGACTCCGGAGGAGTTCAGGAGGAGACGACCTATCTACGCGTGCCGTGCTTCACGCTGCGTGAGAACACCGAGCGGCCGGTGACGATCACGCACGGCACGAACAGGCTGCTTGGACTGCGACCGGACGCGATCTCGGCGATCCCGAAATGGCTTGCGAACCAGACCGGGAACTTGGGGATGCCGCCAGGCTGGGATGGCAAGGCGTCGATTCGGGTCGCGGACTTGCTGGTTGCCGAGCTCGCCGGGCAAATGCCGACGTGGGAATCGGCCACCGAGCTACCGGCTCTAGAGGCCGCGCCGTGACCGGCTCTCGGCATCAAACAGCGGCCGCTGACGGTACTCGCACGGCAGCGATGTTCATGTCCTCGCGGCCAGTTTCTTGGGGGGTCGTGGTGAACGACTATTGTGCCGAGGCGCTCGCCTACCTCAGCCACGCCTACGACCCGCAGCGAGCGCTGTTTTCCTGCTCCTCGATCGTCGGTGAGCACGGACAGGTCGTCAACGACTTCGCGATGCCCCTTTCGCTGCGCTACACGATCAACACGTACCTGGGGCTAAGCCAGGCGGAGCGTCACGGTGGCCAGATCGAGTGGCTCGGTGACGTGGCGGGTCGCGTGGGGGAGTTCCTCTCGAGGTACGAGTACGCGCTCGAGAACTGCGGTGACCACGGGCTGCTGCTGGTGTTGCTCGCGGCGACGGATCGCTCACACCCAGCTGTCGACCGCTCGCTGGACCGTCTCGAGCGGGTCCTCGCACGGGAAGATGCGAAGCGGCGCCTGAACATGCAAGAGCTGGCGTGGATGCTGTGGGGAGTCACCTCATGGGTGGAGAACCCGCGGGCGCAAGCGCTTGCGCACCGGCTGTTTGAGCTGATCGGAACCAGCTTCGTGCACCCGGCTACGGGCGCGCCCCGGCATAGCGTCTGGCGCTACCGCGCACACACCGTCTCCTTCGGGAGCGTCGTCTACTTTCTACGCGCGATGCAAGAGTATGGCGAGGCATTCGACAGCGGCGAGGCACGTGAGCTGTTCACCCGGTGCGTGCGGCGCGTGCTCGCGATCCAGGGCGACGACGGCGCATGGCCATGGATGATCGACGTGCGGACAATGCTACCGATCGACGTCTACCCGATCTTCTCCGTTCATCAGGACAGCATGGCGATGCTGTTCCTGTTGCCAGCCGAGCGGTATGGCATATCCGGGATCGAAAAGGCGATCGAGCGAAGCTTGAGGTGGAACTTCGGCCACAACGAGCTCGATACGTCTCTGATCCGCAGCGAACCGTGTCCATGGTTCTATCGCTCGATCGAGCGGGTCGAGCGATGGCCCCGTGCGCGCCGTTACCTGCGCGGGCTCGGCCCGGCCGCCCGGGGGTATCCGTCACGAAGTCCGCATGTGAGGCTCAACCGGGAATGCCGTTCGTATCACCTCGGGTGGGTCCTCTACACTTGGTCGGGCCGCGCTCCCCTTCCCCGGCTCCACATTCTGGAGGCGGGGAACCGAGGGGCAGGCAGCGGTGATCGGGTCCCGGTGCAATGAAGGTGTGGATCGACATCGAGAACCCGCCCCAGGTCCAGTACCTGCTTCCGTTCCGGGGCGCGTTCGAGGCGGCGGGGGCCGAGACGGTGATCACTGCGCGCGACTACGGGAGCACCATGGAGATGCTCGAGCGCGCGCACGCGCACGCCCAGCGCTTCGGCACGAGAGTCGGCAGGGGGAGGCTACGCAAGACGGCTGCCGTCGTCACCCGCGCACGTGACTTGTTAGGCTTCTTCGCTAGCACGGGCACGCCCGACGCGGTGTTGGCGGCGTCGCGCGCCGCAGCCGTCGCGGCTTGGCGGCTGGGTGTCCCGAGCTTCCTCATCGGCGACTACGAGCACGCCCATGTCAGCTTGTTCAGGATCACCGATTCGACGATCTTATACCCGGACGTGATCGACCCAGCGGGGTTCCTCCGGAGGGGGCTGCGCGCAGCGCAGCTCGTGGCCTTTAAAGGCCTCAAGGAGGATCTGACGTTTGCGGGTGTCGACGTGGACGCAGTCGAGGCGTACGACCTCGGACCGGTCCCTGAGCATGCCGTACGAGTCTTGTTTCGCCCACCGGCCGAGACGAGTCACTACTACCGACAGGCCTCAACTTCCCTGGCGAGGGCTACGCTCGAGCGCCTCGCCCAGGCGGACACACTGGTCGTGTTCTCGCCACGTGAGTCGCACCAGATCGGCCTGCTGCACGGCCTGGCCTGGAGGCATGAGCCGCTGGTCCTCAGCCGGCCCGCCCCGTTCGTGTCGCTGCTAAAGAGCGTTGACGCGGTGGTCTGCTCGGGGGGGACGATGCTGCGCGAGGCCGCGTATCTGGGGATACCGTCATACAGCATCTTCCAGAGCGAGATCGGCGCCGTGGATCGATGGCTGGAGCGGATCGGCCGCGCCAAGCTGCTCGCCGGCCCTCAGGACCTTTGGCAGATCGAGCTCAGACCTCGCGGGCCGCTCGACCGCATCGACAGCAACCCACACTTGCTCGATCAGCTTGTGGGGATCGTCTGCGCGGCATGCAAAGAAAGGGCTTCAGGTGGCCCCTTGCCTGGTTACCTGAAGAAGGTCAACCGACGCCCGAGCGAGCTCGGGAAGGGAGCATCGGGCGAGGACTACCGGGCGCTCGGCGTCGTGCGCAGCCTGGGCCGCCGCGGCTGAGCCCGGCGAGCATCTCGCCTAGTGCGGACGAGACGGCGGCATTCCTAGCTCGCCCGCACGAGGAGTTGGGCTGGCATTACACCCATACGGTCCGGCCCTGGGGCGTCGTGCGCTGGGCGTAGGACAAACGGTTGACGTACGAGCTCGCCGCGCGCGTTTGGAGTGCCGTGCCCTCCCTTGCAAGCTGATCGAGCCCGATGTGCTCATGCCCCAGGAGCTTGTGCCGGGTGGGGGGAGATGCGGGTTCTCATATCCCACTCTGTGCAGCCAGACGGTCCACTGTCCCAGCGTGGTCGACCGTCGATGCGGCTTCCGCGTGAGCTCCGCGACACGGGCTCATCGAGATCGACTTCAAGCGCGACTCGAACGTAAACGTGTACCGGCTGACTACTCTGGCGGTGCAGATTCCCGGTCGGGGACAAACTCGCGCACCGCAGCCGCAACCCGCGCGATCTCCTCGTCCGTCATGAGCGGGTGCATCGGCAGCGAACAGACTCGCTTCGCGAGCGCCTCCGTGACCGGGAGAGTCGGCTGCGCGGAGCCGCTTGACGCGTACGCGGGCGTTTCATGGATCGGAATCGGGTAGTGGAGCGCGCTCGCCACGCCCACGCCCGCAAGGTGCCTGCGAAGCCCGTCGCGGTCGTCTGTCTGCACCACGAACTGGTGGAAGACGTGGTCACCCCGTTCGTCAGCGGGCGCAGGCGGAGTCACCGGGCCGCCCTGCAGCGCGCCCCTCAGGGCACCGCCCACGTAGCGGCGGCCTTCGTTCCAATCATCGAGGTGCCGCAGCTTGACGCGCAGGATGGCGGCCTGAATCGCGTCAAGACGAGCCGTTGTGCCGACGAGCTCGTGGTGGTAGCGGGTGTGCTCGCCGTGAGCGCGTAGTAGCCGGACCCTCTCGGCAAGCCTGGCATCGTTGCTGACCACCGCACCGCCGTCGCCCCACGCCCCCAGGTTCTTGGAGGGATAGAACGAGAAGCACCCCGCGTCGCCGACCGAGCCGACGCGGCGACCGTCGAGCAGCGCACCGTGCGCCTGGCAGGCATCCTCGACCACCGACAGACCCCGGTCGCGCGCCAGCGCGACGAGCGGATCGAGCTCGACCGTCCGCCCGTAGAGGTGGACCGGGATTACGCAGCTGGTGTGAGGGCCGATAGCGGCCTCTACTGCCTCGGCGGTTATCAGCGCGGTCCGCGGGTCGACATCCACGAAGCGCGGAGTTGCCCCCACGAGCGAGACCGCCTCGGCGGTGGCGATGAACGAGTTCGCGGGGACGATCACCTCCTCGCCGGGCCGAACGTCGAGCGCGCGCAGCGCGAGCGCCAAGGCCTCAGTGCCGGAGGAGACCCCGACCGCGTGATCGGTGCCGCAGTACTCGGCGTATTCGCTCTCGAACGCCTCAACTTCGGGCCCGAGCGTGAACGCGGCGTTGTACGCGACACGCTTCACCGCATCCAGCAGCTCATCCATTAGCGCAGGATCGGCGTTATCGAGGCGGGTGAGGGGGATGTCTGGCGTCGTAACCATGGGTGGGCTGGAGTTCTAGTGGGCGGGCGTCTGGCCCCGCGATTATAGGGGCCTTGACTTCCTCCGCTTTCGAGGCCGCGAGTCCGTCGAAGTCGGGTCAGATCAAAGTGTCGTCTGAAGTGGGGGAGGTCCATGTCCGTTGGCGAGTCGATCCTTGGGCGCATCGTCGCTTGCAGGCGCTGGACTGTGGATCACCGACGCTCCCGTGTCGTGCGCTCAAGACCATGTGACGGTGCCCGGTGAAAAGGCGGAACCCCACAGTCCCAGCAAGGCGAGCAACACCCCCGCGAGCTCCGCGCCCTCCTTGAGTGCGACCACGCCCTGGAACGCCCAGCCACCTCTGGTCCACCCGAGCCAATGGGCGATGTTGGGCGGTTCAAGCACGTGAATCAGATACGACGCCAGCAACAGCACGACGCCTGCCCGGACGAGAGCGAGATACGGGGTGCCCATCGTCAGCCGCCACACGCAAAACACCATGATCACCAGAATTGGCGCATACAGCAGCTTGCCGTAGCTCAGCGCGTCGATGTGCGCATGCAATCCGGAAACCTCATCGACGAAGAACAGGGCAAGTATTCCTGCGGTGGCCATCCAGGCTGCTCGCTGTCGTGGTAGGCGGCAAGCGCCCGCGAGGCAGACGCCTGCGCCTACCGCGAGCGCGCCCGCCGACACAGCATGAGACCAACTGGAGGAGGAGTTGGCGTTGAGGATTCTGTACCGGAGATGGTAAGTGCCAAAGTCAATGAGATGAGTACAGACGACGGCACCGATCGCTCCGATCGCGAGCCACAGAGACCGCTCCCGGTGACGAGCCACACGTCGAAGAAGCGCTCCCACCGAGTGAACTGCATACACGGTTTGTACTCGTTATCCCTGGGCGTCAGAGGAGCTGCGCCGGCTGCAGGGCGCCCACCAAGCCGTTAACGTAGGCATACTGACTTGGCTCCGTCCGGTTGCCTACATCCGGCGTTCCGTAGATATTTGAGAGGTCCTCCACGGTGACGACACTATTGCGGAAGCGGTTGCTTCGCGTATAGCCCGTGTATAGGTGTACCAGATATCCGTTGACCGTCTCGCGGACGAGCGTCGTCGACGCCGAGGGATGGGTCGCCTTCGAGATCGCGCCCGTCGCACCCGCGTTAGAGAATCTCATCCAGCGACTCCGAGTCCATTAGCCAGCGTCAGCACGATCACCGTGATCCGATGCTGCGATCTGCTCGCAGCGCCAGCGCCTGCGCGCTCTTGCGACGCTGCGCCCGCCCTCCAACTGCTGCTGCTCCTCGTTGCTGAGAACACCTCAACAAGTTGTAGATGAACTACCTACTTAGGACACTAGCCACGCGGCTAGAGAGCGAGTCTGGAACCTATACCACCGACGGTTGTCATGCGCAGCGTCGCTCGTATGATCGCTCGGACATGCCAGGGTTCCACTCCGCGCCGCTTCAACGCACTAGGCGTGCGTTGCCCGGCGGCTTGCGCGTAGCCCTCTACCACCACGTGGCCGACCTGCCCAACGACCTTGTTGGTCCCATGCGCATTACGACGCCCGTTGCACTATTCAAGGCGCACATAGGGCGTATCAGCCGCGACTACGAGATCGTTGACCTCGATGATGTCCTGTCTGGTCACCTGCCGCCCCGGGCCCTGCTGATCACCTTCGACGATGGATACCGCTCAATCCTCGATGTGGCTCTCCCCGCCCTCGCGCAGCTCGGGCTTCCGAGCGTCTTCTTCATCAGCGCGGCATTTCTTGAGCCAGCGTCGCTGCCGCTCGACAACCTGTTGTGCTGGCTCGCAGGCCAGATCGGGGTCGAGACGCTCGAGGAGGCGGTCACCGGCCATCCAGCGCGGGGCTATCGCGTCGACCAGATCATCGATTGCGTTGCCGATCTACCCTACGAACGGCGGATGCGTCTCGGCGACGAGCTGACGGAGCGCTATCGCGTAGACCATGCACGCATAAGGGCGGAGAGTGGGCTATTCCTAGACCACCCCGAGCTGCCTCGGCTCGCCGAACTCGGCTGTGAGGTCGCGAACCACACACAGTCGCATGTCTTTTGCCGATCCATCGTCAACGATGCCGTGGGCACGGTGGAGCTTGTCAATCACCGACAACAGCTTGAGCGGTGGGCTGGCACGTCCGTTCGGGCGTTCAGCTATCCATACGGCCATCATTGCGATGCCACCCCGCTCGTCGAGCGCCTGCTTGCCGAGTCGGGCCATGAGGCGTCGTTCCTCGTTGAGTCGCGTCCGAATCCCGTGGGGCATGCTGGAAGAATGTGGAACCGCGTGAGCTTGGGCAACTGCCCGCTCTCGTGGCTCACGGCGGAGCTCGAGCTCCTCCCTCGGCTGCGCGCTGTCCGCGACTTCCTGTCCACGCCGGCATGACCCCGTTCGCGTCTGGTCCGCGCCGCCTCGTTGTTCTCACCGGCGACGGACCAGAGCACCGCTACGTGGTCAACCGCCTGTGCGCCACGTTGCCCGTGGAGACCATCGTCGTGGATGTTCGGGTGCGCCGGCCGAGCCTGCGACGCGCGTTTCGCGGGGGCACGCTCGGAGGCATATCGCGCATTGGCCTCCTCGGCTTCAGGGCAGCCGTGCGAGACAAGTCTGCACGCACCGCCGCATTGCGCAGGGTTCTAGGTCACGAGCCGACCGCGCGTTTCGACGCCGAGCACCTCCTGACCCGGGTCGATGGTGTGAATAGCCCGGAGGCCGTTCGCGCGGTTACACAGGCAAGACCCGATGCCCTCCTGGTTTTTGGCACCTCGGTTGTGCGCGCTGAGATGCTTGCCCTTCCTCACGACCTCGCCTTCAACCTGCATACCGGCATATCGCCACGCTACCGCGGCACCGACTGCGCATTCTGGCCGGTGGTCAATGGAGAGCCCGAGTGGATCGGCGCGACGGTTCACGAGTGCACCGCCGCCGTCGACGGCGGGCCGATCTTCGGCGTCGCACGTGCGACCTGGGATCGACACGACGGACTCCACGAGTTCTTTGCGAGAGCAGTTGCCTGCGGCGCTGATCTCTACGTAGAGACCGTAGAACGCTACCTGCGCGATGGCCAAGTTATCGGCGAGCGCCAGGACCTTACTACGGGGTACGAGTACCGCGGATACATGCGCACGCTTGCAGCGGAGCTTCGTGCACGCTGGGCGCTTCGGCGGGGCTTGCTGAACTAGCCTCGATTCGCCATCGAGCGCCCAAGGCGTCGCGTGAAGTGTGACTTTCAGTGGAGGAGCGCTCCGTCAGGGAGCGCGCGTGCCGCGCCAGCTCACGTGGTCGCTTGCTGAGCCTCAGCGCCTACGGCGGCTCTCAGACGTGGCCTCCGCCGCGCTCGCGCGCATCCCGTCGCGCTGGGTCAGCTGAAAGACGCCCACCTCGTCCTGCTCGGCGCTGTTGAAAGCCTCACTGCGCACAAGGGCCACCCTGCACTCGAGGGTCCACAAACGCTCGCGAGATCGCTTTCAGCGAGGCGGTTGGCTAGCGCGCAGCCGGCGGGTCCTGCGCCGACTATGACGTAGTCGTACGTGTCCTCATGTTCCTCCCGGTCCGCACCAGGGGTCATATCCACATCGCTCGGCCGAGTACCCGACCAAGTCTCCCTCATAATCCCCGCTTGGCCGCCAGATACGGCAGCAACGCCAGCTCCGCCAGGCCAGGAAACGGGTCATCCCGGCTGAAAACCGACTCAACATTGGCCGCTCGCAGCGATCGTACGTACGTCCGCCAGTCGAGCGCCCCCCGTGCCAGCTCGACGACGGCGGTTGGAATGTCCGTGGCCAGCCGGACCCATGAGACGCCGGACGGCGCGCGGAGCCCGTCGGGCGCCGGCAGCGACAGCTGATCGGCGTACAGCAAGTAGGGGAAGTCGACGCCCGCGCGCTGTCCTAGGCTGTGGTACCCCCAGGTGCGGGCGTTTACGTCGAGGAGCTTCGTCCGTCCGTCGCGCGCGTCGCGCTTGTACTCGAGCTCGACGAGCCCGTAGTAGCCGATCCGGCGTAGGAAGCGCTGCGAGAGCTCCTCGAGCTCGGGATTCTCGATCGTCTCGACGAAGGTGCTCGCACGTCCGAATAATGGCGGGTGCTGGCGCAGCCGGCGAACGACCATGCTGGCGGATGAGCGCCCGTCCCGGAAGAACGCACAGTAAGCGAGCTGCGTCTCGCCCGATCCCTCGATCAGCTCCTGAACGATCACCTCCTCGGCGTCGACCAGGCTCGCTGCCTCCCGCACGCGGGCAGCGAGCTCCGCGCGCGTGTCCGCGCGCCACGCCTTGTCACCGGTGGCGTAGATGAAGCGCTCCTTGATCGCTGGCTTGACGGCGAACGGCGGGTTCCCGTCGACGGCCTCCAGCGCCTCCGCGTTCCCCACCGTCCAGGTCCGGGGAGTCGCGATCCCGAGCTCCGCGGCGAGGGCGTAGGTGTTGCGCTTGTCCCACGCCCACTTGACCACGTCCCACGATGGAGTGGGGATTCGGAACCGCGAAAGCAGCCGCTCGCGATGGCGCGAGAGCGCCGCGACGGTCTCCTCGCGGGTAGGGAAGACGACCCAGCCGTCGAGGCCGTAGCGCTCTCCCAGGCCGAGCAGCGTCTCGACGGTTCTCTCCTCGTCGCGAAGCTCGGCAACCGTCACGGCAGCGGTCGCATAGCGGGAGTGGCGGCTGATCGAGCGCTCGTCGTCGAGGACCAGCACGCTGATGCCGCGGCGACCGAGACTGCGGACGATGCCGAGCCCCTGATAGTCGCCGCCGATAACGACCGCTCCGGGAGTCGCCCGGCGGTTGCCAAGCGCCCGCGCGATCCTGTCGCTCGCGCCTCTCATCTGCCGCGCCTGCGCTACGGCTTGACGCCGCTGACCCGCCGCCCGGATGAGCGCCCGGCGATCTCGCGCGTGACAGCGCGACTCGCGTACCAGCTGCCCGACACGAACCGCATGATCGGTCCGAAGCTCCAAGCGGCGGGCGCACCGACGATGTGCAGGCCGGGCACCGAGCTCTCCATGCCGCGGCCCAGGACGGGGTAGCCGTCCACTCGACGCATGTCGGCGAGGATGCCCTCGCCCAGGAAGGCGTAGCGCGTGACGTCGATCTTGTAGCCCGTGCCGAACATCAGGTGATCGACCTCGCGCGCGCTCCCGTCTGAGAGCGAGAGCCGGAGGGTGTCGCCGTCGGCTTCGGCCCCGGCGACCCCCACCCCCGTGCTGATGCGAACCTCGCCGAGCCGCACCCTGACGAAGTGCGAGCAGGCTGGACGGATCGAGCGAGCCGCGATCCGGTCCTGTGCGCCGCGCGGGAGCTGGCGGAAGAGGTCGGGCTGGGCGACGAGCCGGCTGTACCAGAGCGGACCCACGTCGGTGGGCGCATAGACGATCGGCCCCAGCCGCCCGAGGGCCTTCTTCACCCCATGGCCGCGGAGCCAGACGACGGCGGGCTTGCGGACCAGGACCTCGACCTGCGCCGCGCCGCGCTCCAGCATCAGCGCCGCGCACTCGAAGGCGCTCTGGCCGCCGCCCACCACCGCCACTCGCTGGCCGGCGAAGCGACCGAGATCACGGTGACGGGCGGTGTGCGAGACCCGGTCGGAAGGCAGGTGGTCGAATCCTGGCGGCATGCGCTCGAACGGCGCAATACCACACGCGATGAGGACTCGGCTAGCTGACACGCGAGTGCCGTCGTCGAAATTGAGGTTGAATCCGCCTGGAGCGCGCTCCAGCGCGGTGACCGTGCGCTCGTCGACGTCCGGCACCGCCATGCGCTGGACCCAGGAGCCGTACGCGATGAAGTCGCTCAACGGCACGGGCTGCTCGATCTGCGCCCCGGTCGCGTCGGCGTAGCTGGCGAGCGACAGCGGCCCAACCGGCTCGATCATGTTCGTCGCGGACATGTTCGAACGGAGCATCATTCCCTCGGGCATGACCTTCCAGAACCCCATCGGAGCGCCGAATACTTGCGTCTGCACCCCGGCGCGGCGTAGATGGGTGGCGGCCGACAGGCCGTGCGGCCCCGCGCCGACCACCGCGACCTCGAGGTCGCGAGCACCCGCCGGCCCTGTAGCCATGGTGGATCGGGTGCTTATTGCCACGTGGTGCCCTCCACCAGTTCGATCTCGGCCTCCTCGGCGGCGGGTCCGGTCACGATCCAGTCCTCTCCCGCTCGCTCGATCCGCGAAGCCGCCCGGCGACGCCACCACGCGCTCACGTCCCGTGGGAGCGGCTTCCACGCCGTCCGGTCGGTCGCGAACCGCTCGAGCAGACGCCGATAGGCGTCCATGATCCGATCCTCGAGCAGGTAGTCGGGATGGGTGTCGATCAGCGCCAACCCCCCATGAGCGCGCAGGAACTCGGCCTTGCTGATCCACGCCGACTCGTCGCTATGGCGCAGGATCGTGAACAGGGTGTGGTCCTGCGGCATCGTCAGCGGCAGCTCGACCATGTCCTGGTTGAAGAACGGCAGCCATGTGCAGCAGCCACCGCCCTGCGGCTCGAACGGATCGGTGTCCGGGGAGGAGCTGTCGTAGTCGAAGCCGAGCAGCGGCATCAACTCCCACCTACGATGGGTCGCCGGGGAGCGGAAGCCGACGGCGTTCCAGCTCTGCGCGGCGCTTCGCATGGCCGGCAGGCGCTCCTGCAGACGCGTGAGCGACTCGAGGTCGCGTCCGTCGTGATAGAGGCCGTGGACGCCGACCTCGAAACCGCCCGCGACCAGAGCCGCGATGCGATCCTCGTCCACCTCATAACGGCGAGGAACGAAGTTCCACGAGGACCGCAGCCCGAGCCCGCGCTCGAGTTCGAGGACGGGCTCGAGCGCCGCGAGCCCCGCGGCCGTCTCGACGTCGTGGGTCAACACCAGCGCCCATGTGTGACCGTGCGGCCAGGGCGCGAGACCCGGCACCGGCTCGCCTGCGACGTCCGCGAGGAGTGACGTGAAGAGGTCGAAGAAGTCGTGCAGGGCCGTCTCGACGGGCCAGCTCGGGAACGGCGTGCGCACCTGTCTGCGCGCGTACCGGCGGCGCAGCCAGATCTGGGTGGGGCGCGGCAGCAGTCCGCGGACACGGTAGTAGCCCTTCACGGCAGCCCGATAGGCCCGTCGATGAGTCGTGTTCCCCATTACCTCCAAGTAGCGCTCGCTCCAGTAGTTGCGACAGACCTCATCAGGATCGAAGGGAAGGAACACACTGCCGTCGTGCGCTCTCCAGATCGACGCGACATGCTCGCCGTCCTCGCCGGTGAGCTCGACCGCGCGGGACCAGGTGCCGCCATAGTCCGCCAGCAGATCTTCCGTCGCCTCGTCGCCGACCATGTCGGCGAAGATCGGGATGCTAGAGGCACCGCTCTGCACCCGGGCACAGACCAGTGGCGCCGGCCGCGTCGTCAGCGCTCGCCCACAGGAGCTCCGCGCCGCCACAGGCGCGCAGACGCCCGAGGCCCGCGCCGGCAGGCCCACCGACAACTTCGGTCGGGATGCCGAGATGCTCGGCGATCGCGAGCCTGCGCGAGCTGCTGAACAAGGTCGCCGTCGGGTCCGCCCGATCTTGACCCCTCACCGCCATCTAACCGCGCCTCCTTGCTAAGTCGGACTGCGTGCCACGCCCCCACCATTCCGCCCGGTGGTTCCGGTGCAGGCATCGTGCACCACGGTGTGCTCTGCGAAATGATTGCATAGGTGCGAGAAATCCTGGGGATCTCGCTTGCAGCTGGGGCGCCGAGCTCGCCGGGTCGAGCGTCACGCGTTGCCGGCAGCACTCGCCAGATGTCGAGACAGCCGATCGGCGAGTATTCGCACCCCGGGCTCCGAGATCGGCGTGGTGAAGTAGCCGGAGACTATCTCGACCTGCAGGTTCTCGACTAGGCCACCCCATCCCAGATCGGGCACGGCTTGGATTCCGAGCGGCAGCCTGGCCGCCCGAAAGAGGACCGTGGGCCCCGCGGAGGGCCCAGGGCTGTACGCGGCGAGCGCTTCCCTGAAAGCCAGCTGTGGCGAGCCGCTCGCGGCCGAGCGGCTCAGGATGCCGGAGGCTTTGGCCGTCAACGCCATCCGGGCGCGCTTCGCCTTAGCTGCGGCATACGCCAGCTTGGCGCTCAGGTCTAGGCGAACGAGGTTGCCGAGATGAAAGCCGAGGATCCGGGTTCGATGGAGCATCCGGTAGGCCGGTCGTGGCATCAACCTCCGAAGTCGCGGTAGGCCGGGCGCGAATGCGTCGACGAGCGCCAGCAGAGCGATCTCCTGGCCGGCGGCTCGCAGCTGCTGGGCGATCTCGTATGCGAGTGCTCCTCCCGTGCACTCGCCCGCGATCATGTACGGACCGTCGGGCTGAGCACTTCTGATGACGCGCACATGGCGCTCGGCCATCTTCTCAACTCGCTGCTCTGCCCCTAGGTCGCCGGCCGGCGGCGCACGGAGCCCGAGCACCGGCTGGTCGGGTGCCAGGTGACGTGCGATGCCGTAGTAGAGGGAGACGTCGCCAGCTTCGGCATGCACGCAGAACAGCGGCGGCTTGGATCCGGAGCCCGCTTGGATCGTGACCAGAGTCGAGCCGGCCTTGGGCAGCTGCTCGGATTCACCTGAGCGAAACCGTGACCTCTTGCTCTTGGTTGCCACGCCCGCTAGGATGCCATAGGCGACCTGCTCGCGGCAAGCAGAGCCCATGGTTTCCATTTCACAATCCCGCCGCGACGACCCCAAGCAAGCCAGCCTGTCAGCACGGATTCGATGGGCAGCGGGAGCAGCGCGGCTGACGCTCCGCGAGCCCGGCGACGGACTCGATCGAGCCGTCGGCCGAGCGCGACGCTTGGTGACCGGGGGCGCTGCTCACCGCTACGAATACGACGCAGATCCGGAGTGGGAGCTGCACCTGCACGAGCGTCTAGGACACACCTGGCCCTGTGAGGCCACGCGCGAGTTCGACGCACTGTGGTCAGATGTCACCAGGTCCCTTGAGCTTCAGGGTCTCTCGGTGGGCCGCGGCGCCTACGGAGGCTGGGATGACGGGGACCGAGGGCTTGCGCGAGTGGTCTGGTGCCTGACGAGGCATCTGCGCGCCGCGTCGGTGGTGGAGACAGGCGTCGCACGCGGCATCACCTCGCGCGTGATACTGGAGGCATTGGAGCGCAACGGCGGCGGGCGCCTGTACAGCATCGACCTCCCCGCGTTGGACACCACCTTCCACGCCGAGATCGGCGCAGCAGTGCCGCGCGATCTGCGCGCGCGGTGGACGTACCTGAACGGGACCAGCAGAAGCCGACTCCCGGCGCTGCTCGAGGAGCTCGGCGAGATCGATCTGTTCGTTCATGACAGCAGCCATACTGCTCGCAACCTGCGCTTCGAGCTCGAGGGTGCCTGGGGCGCGCTGCGCAAGGGCGCGGTCGTCGCAGATGACATCGAGCGCAACTCTGCCTTTGGCAAGTTCACGCGCACCCGGCCTGACATTCCCTCCTTCGTCGCAGCGGCGGACGATGGTGGAGCTCTGTTCGGCATCGCGCTGAAGGGTTTCTAGTCCGAGGTTTCCCATGTTGGGGCGAGGGATTTGGCTGTGTGCCTGGATTTGGGTGCCGTGTGGTCTGTCTGGGTGGTGACTACGTACGTACGCGGCGACGGGTGCGTGTTCGGCGAGGTCGAGTGCGTGGGCCTGGATCGCGGTCGGCTGGGCTACCTTCTCGAAGGTCGCCGGGGGGGCCGGATCGGGCGGATCAGCAGCTCGGGGCTCCTTGAACGTTCTTGAAGGCGCGCTCGGCTTGCTCGAGTCCCTTGTAGGAGCGCACGACATCGCCCGTGGGAAGCTCGCCTTCGGGGACGCCGGTGCGTAGCACGTAGATGCCCACCAGCGTGGCCTCGCTGCTGATCTGCTCGGTCTTGCGGCGAAAGCTGAAGCTGCTGTCGGTGATCTGCATTGGATGAGCCCGTTCCGAACACCTGGAAGGAGATCGTCCCGTAGCGCGTAGAAGCTGAGGTGGCGGTGCTCCCCAGACCGCCCGCCCAATCGGCAAGCGCTATGTGCGTTCACGGACACCTTCACTCCTACGACGCGGAGCAGAGGTCACGCTGACGCCGTTCAGGTGCCGTTGTACGGCGCCGGCGCCGGCGGGTGTTCGCGAATGCCGACGATCAACGCCAGCAGCCCTTGGGGCGTGGTCCCCCCGAGCACGCGCAGGCGGTGCAGGCGGTAGGGGTCGTCTCCGGGGTGCGCCCAGCCGGGGACCACGATGGTGGACCCCTCATATCCGGCGGCCTTGACCGCGGCGATGACCGTCGCGTTGTAGTGGCCGAAGGGGTAGCAGAACCAGTTCACGGGAACGTGGTAGCGCTGCTGGAGGGTGGTTCGCGCGACTGCGACCTGATCGTGGAGCTGTTTGGCGTCCAGGGTTACGAGGTCGGCGTGGCTGATTCCCTGGGTGTCTAGCTCCCAGCCGGCGGCGAGCAGAGCGCGGACTTCTTGCTGGCTGAGCCCACCCTGGGAGGGCGGCAGGCCTTCGAGCTGGAGGTTCTCATCGCCGACCCATCCGACCCTGCGCAGGATGGGCAGGGCCTGGGTGTATTGGGAGTGGTAGCCGTTGTCGAAGCTCAGCACGATCGGTTTGCCCGCGCCCAGCGGCACGCCGTCCGCCAGTAGGCCTCCACCTGATCGAGCGTCACGGCATGCCAGCCGGCGCTCCTCGGCCGCGTAATATCTGCCTGGTTGCGGCGATAGCTCAGTTGGTAGAGCGCGAGCTTCCCAAGCTCGAGGTCGCGGGTTCGAGACCCGTTCGCCGCTC
>CAVYET010000008.1:0-26864 GCA_963767655.1 uncultured Solirubrobacteraceae bacterium
CATCAGCTTCGAGGCGCCATCAAGCGGTTGCCTTGGGGCAGCCAAGCGCCAGCGCAGACGCAAACCGGTATCGCGGCAAACGGCGGGGTGGAGTGAGCGGAGGGTGCATGAGCGTGATGAGCGTTGGCGACAAGGACCGCGAGCGGCCGCGGCGGTCGGTTGAGGGTGCGCAACGTTGCTGGCGATAGGGCTGAGGCCGCTATTTCTTCGGCGGCTTGATTGACTCGTACTCGCGCGGCTGGCGGCGCAGGCGTCGAAGCCAGCCTCGCTTCTCGCGCATGCCGATGAACGGCGCTGCGTATTCGCGCCCTAGGAGCGGGCACGTGCTAATCCGGCCAGTTTTGGGGCGATCCGGAGGGGTTCCCCCAAACCGTTGCCACGACCGGCGGGCACCAAAAGCCGTGAGGCGAGCCACTATGCGGGCTGAGCGAGACGCTTGATCTGCGCTTCGGCCTCGGCGAGCGCGTTGGGGTCTCGCCGCGGGGTTCGGCGCCGTCGATGAGCGCGTCGGCCACCTTCGAGCACAGTGGCGGCTTCGACGCCCGAGGGCGGCGATCTTGCCGCGAATGTCGTGGCCAAAGTGTGAACCACCGCCCGCGAGCACCGACACCACCGATCAGGAACGTGCGCGCTTCTTCGGCCGCCACCACATCCGACGAGACGACCTCTATGGCATGGCCGACAAGATCGTGAATGTCTCGAAGGGCGCGGACGGCGCTCGGCCCGTTGCGCCTCTTCCCAGCCGTGGCGCGTCTCCCGCACCGAGCGCCAGGAGGCAATCGCCGTCGCCATGGCGGCGATTGCCGTGATGGTGCTCAGCAGACGGCGACTTCGGTCAGGCTCACGAAGGCACGCTATCGCGCCGGCATATTCAGGATGCGAGCGACACGATACGGTGGAAGACCTCCTCGCGCTGGAGTCCGGCGATCCCTTCGTGGACGACCGGCTCCAGTCGCCGGTGATCTCTCGGCCGGCGGCGTTGTTCACGGCAATCGTTGCTTCCGCAGGCGATCGGCGAGGTTTTCCGCCAATCCCGCATGACCTCCATCACGGTCATCCTGAACTGCTGGGCCTCGTAGGTGCCCCGCCAATGCTCTGGCCGATGGTCGAAAACACCTTGCCGTCGACCTCGATCGCTCCCACGGAAACCCCGGCCTTCTGGAGGGCGAGGCGGTCGGGATCGGAGTATTGCCGCTCCAGCCCGTCCACGCTCCGCAGCTCGTGGACGATCCCGGCGTCAGGCCAGTTTCAGCGACCGTTGCGAGGATGCTCTCGCGCGCCCAGTCGGTGACGTGCTCGTAGATCCCGATGAGGTATGCGTCGTCTGGCTTGAAGGCGGCGAACAGCAGGTCTTTGCCTCGCGTGACGTAGCAACCGCTGGGCTCCATGCTCGTCGAGACATGCAGGTGATAGACGCCGAAGTCGGAAGCATCCGATCGCGCCCGCTGTCGGTTTCGGCCGCCTTGCTCAGATGCGGCCCTAGGTCAGCGCCGGCCTCGATCTTTTCAACGATGGCGCTAAGGGACTGTAAATAATTAACCTTTCGGAGTGATGAGGTAGTTCCACTCGTGATGGAAGTCGTTGCCGTGGAGATTGACGGCCGCTAGTTCGGCGTCTGAGACTTTCACTTTCGAGGGGTAGCTGCCCTCGTCGAGGCGGGCGTAGACCTCCAGGCCGGTGCTGGTTTTGGTGCCGGCGATGAGGTTGATGATCGTCTCCAGCGATACGAGTGGCTTGCCGCGCCAGTTGATGGTGATGAACGAGAAGAGGCGGTGCTCGATCTTGTTCCACTTTGAAGTGCCGGGCGGGAAGTGGCAGACCTCGATCTCGAGCCCGGTCTCCTCGGCGAAGCGCTGCAGTTCGACCTTCCACAGTCTGGTGCGGTTGCCGTTGGAGCCGCCGCAGTCGGCGGTGATCGTCAGGCGCTGCGCGCGCGGGTAGCGCGCAGAGCCGAGGTGCTTCCACCAGCTGCGGATCGAGTTGACCGCGAACTCGGCGGTGTCGTGGTCGATGCCGACGTTGACATAGCCCTCATCCAGGCGTAGGTCGTAGACGCCGTAGGGGATCGCCTTGCCGAGCTGCTTGTCCTGGAAGTCGTGCACGCGCACGAGCTCGGGCTTGCCCTGCAGGCGCCATTCGCGCCCTGCGTTCTTGAAATCGCCGACCAGCTCCTTCTTCTTCGTATCGACAGAGATCACCGGCAGCCCGGCGGCGACGGCCGCCTTCGCGGTCTCGTTGATGTGCCGGAACTGAGCGTCGCGATCGGGATGGGAGGCGCCCTCTCTGGTCTTCACGTTCGCCTGCAGCGAGTACCCCAGCAGCCGCAGCAGCATCGCCACCGTGCTGAAGTGCGCCTCGTGGCCCAGGTCGCGCAGCGAGGCGGCGATATTGCGCACGCTCCTGGCCGTCCAGCGCAATAGCGACTCCGGATCGCCACGGCTGTCCTCATCAACCAGCCGCTCGATGTCCTCGAGAATCGTCGGGTCGCGCTCAAGGATCGGCTTGCGCCCACCGCCCGGACGGCGCACACGCCCTGGATCGACTCTTGAGCCCGCCTCCAGTTCGGCGATCCCCCTGCGGATCGTGACCACCGAGATGCCCGTCGCGCGCGCAGTCGCCGTAATCCCACCCCAGCCCGCACTGCGCGCCTCGCTCGCCGCCCACAGCCGCCGCTGGCGCTCGTTCAGCTCAGCGGCCAACGCCCTGAACCGGTCACCAATCGCCACCTCATCGATCACACCCCACAGTTCTACAAGCGGTGCAAGAACCCTGTCAGGTTATTTTTCGACAGTCCCTAAGGGCGGCCTGGTGCTCGGTGAACTTCGGGCTGGACCTCAACTCCCTCGAAAGTTGACACCGACGAGGCCGGGCAGCAATGAACCTCTTCCGCCACGTGCGGTACTCGGTGAGCAGGTCGGGGAGCTGCTGGGCGCCACGGTGACCGTTTGGCAACGCCGCTTGGATGTAGCTCTGGATCGCATATTCGAGCTGATCGATCAGGTCGGTCACGCGACCGAGTCTGGCAGGTGGTTCACCCCTCGGTCATAGAAGTCGTGAGCGGACTTTGCGGCAACGGCCAGTCGGGAGCCACGGCGACCGTCTCGGGCGGCCCGTAGGCCGAACCGCGTCAAGCCTGCTCGCGGGACCCGTCGTCTGGATGGACGTGCTCGACGCTCTCGACTCGCCACACGCCGGACTCTTCTTCTAAGAGCGATACCGCTGCCTCGGTGACCTGACGCCCGACGAAGTCCGCATATGGCACGGTCAGAGTGAACCCGGTCGCTTCGTCAGCGCGATAGGCCGGCGTGAAAAGAACAGTGACTCGAGTCGTCTCACCCGGTGGCACGCGCGGACGATCCACAAAAACCACATATACCTGATCTGCCACGCCGACCCTGACCGCCTCATCTACGACGGCGAGGCCCCATCCCACATTGCGCAGCGGAACGCTGACGCAAGCTGGCTCGTCTTCAAGCTCGACGTAAGGCTCACGCGGGTCGCACTTGACCCATAGGCGGGGGCCGATCTGAACGTTGATGTGGTTCGGCATCTCGCTCCTCTCAGGTGGAGACGGGCCTTCGCCACCTTCAGTGTCGGGAAAGCTCTCCATGTCCGGAGTTATCGGGCCAAAGCGCGGAACGTCAATCAACAGCGGTCTATACGAAGCCTCGACCTGCAGGCGTGTCGCCCGCTCGGCCGCCGCAGCTGCTTCTCGGGTCGCGATCAAGTCCTTCTGCGCCGCGTCGCGGGCCGCCCACACGCCCCACAACGCGACCGCGACACCAACCACCAATCCGCACGTCGCGAGCGCGGTGACCTCATTCCAGTCGGTTGCGGCGATAGGCACGCCTGCATTTCATCATCGACGCTGAGGAGTCGGCCGCGCGGGTCGGCGCCAACTGCTGAGCGACCCTGCCGGATGCACTGGCCGGGCTCTGCCCGGCTATGCGGAGTGACCTTTGCCTCACGCGATGGAATGGGCGTGTGGAGAGGTTCAGGGACCAAAATCGCCCGAGCCGGGCTCGCACCAGGGACCGTAGCGTCACGCAACAGTTTGTGATGCGGACTGCTACCCGGCGCTCGCGTTGCGCGCGTACGCCCAGGCGATGCGTCGCGGCGGGGACGGGACGGCGGCGCTCAGGGCTCTCGTGGAGGGTGCGGAGCCGGCCCTGATTGTGGTCCTTCAGAAGCCCGCGACCACAGTTCCTGTAGGAACGCGATGAACGAACGAGCGGCGCTGAGCGACGCGCGAGCCTCGTCCTCGGATACCAAGAGACCAGCGTGCACGATGTGATGGCGTCGTTCGACGTGTAGGCGATAGGCGGGCCACCAGCTCTGCTCCCCGATCGCGACTCCGGTCAGGGCTCGCAGCAGGGCGCGGTCGCTCGGATCGCGGAATGTCAGGGCGCGGAACAGCCGATAGGGCTCCTTCCGACCGTCCTCGTGAAGACCCACCGCGAGCCGGTTAAGGGCACCCCGGGCGTACACCTCGCAAGCGGTCTGAGCACGCACGACACCCCACTCGCGCCGACCGGTCAGGATGTGTCCTTCGGCTTCGTCGAGCAGTCGGGCGTGGAGAGCGTCGGCGAAGATCGGCGTGAGTGCCCCGAGCACGAGCGGGTCTGTCTGAGGAAGCCCGGCGCGCTCCCGCGCCCGGGCGTAGATGCCCACCGCTTCATGCTCCGCCGCTGCGTGCGAGTCGGCCGGTACTTCGATTAGGAGGGCCGGCGCGGCTTCATCCTCGACGCGTGGGAGACGGAGGGCCCATTGCTCCCACGGCACCTCGAGCGCCATCGCTGTCTCGATGGCCCCGACCTCGCCGGGATCAAGTGCGATGCGGACCTGCCAGGGAACCATGTTTGACACGGTTCCCAAGCTACTGCTACGTCCGGGCGACGCGTGCGAGACTGACCGGCTTGATTGGTCCTCTGATCCCCGCAGGAAGCGACGCAACGGCTCGTGCACGCCGGCTGACCGACGCCGCGGCTGATGCACTCGGGCGCGTCTCGACGGGCGGCGAGACCTTCGCCGCGGTGGGCGAGGCGCTCATGTGGCTGATCGCGCTTGAGGACCTTATCGTCTCGGTCGACGGTCAATACCGGGCGAAGCGCGACGCGGACCTCGACGGAGCGGTGCTCCCCGGCATCCGATATGCACGGAACGCCGTCGTGCACGGCCAAACGGTCATCGGAACGGTCTACGCGCATGGCGGGGCCGTGCTAGGAGCCGCCCAGCTCGGGACGTTCGCGCTTGGCGAAGCGCCCTCAACCCGGTGGAGCGATCGCGCGTCAGTTGGCTTCACGCCCACACCCAACCCTTACGTCTCTCTGCAGGAGCGGTCCTACGACAACGAGATCGTCGGTCAGACCGTGTTGGCGCCACTTGAGCGCGCGCTGACGTTTCTCCGCTCCGCGGCAGGGACGTAGGCGCCTCCGCTACATCCGGGTAAACAATGGCAAAGGGTGGCGGATGGCGATCGCCGTGGGGGTCTACGCTCCCTCTCGTCTCACCATGAGACAGATTTCGCTCGGCATGATATTCTCACGTCGATGGCGACGCTCTACCGAGAACGCGACAAGCGCGCCGAGCGCGCTCGTCAGCTTCAGGTGTCGTTCTTCCGCACCGAGCTGCGTCGGTCGGCGGCGGCTCGCGCATCATCCCTGGTCGCCGCCGAGGAGGCTGAGCGGCGCATCGAGCGACTACTGCCCGGCGCACTCCACGCTGGACTCCCGGTGTCCGAGGCGACCGCACTCACCGGCATCAGCCGCGCGACGCTCTACCGCATGATCGCTCGCGCAGGTCGGCAGCAAACGGCCGCAGAACTCGCGGAACAGGTTCAGGCGAGGCTGGCGTTGCTCGGAGACACGCTCGATCACTCCCCAGAACCGGCAGATCTGCAGGAGCACCTCGGCGGGTCCGTCGAGGAGGTTTATCGCTTGCTCGCGTCGCTGTATCCCATGCTCGAGGGGCGGATCGACGAACTCGATCCCGTGTCGCTGACCGCCCTCGTGGATCTCGTGCCTGGACTTATGACGTCGGAGAAGATCGCCCTGACAATGCTCTTTTTCCATCGTCGGTCGCCGGACCAGGTCGCCCAGTCAATGAGCATGCCCGAACTGACCGTTCTCGGCCGGGCCGCGCTGGGGTTGCTCCGACTACTCCCCGAGATCGAGGCGCGTGCCGCAGCCTGACGAGCAACAGGACGCCGTTGTGGGCGACGGCGCTGTCTCTTGAAGCCGCGGCTACCAGCTGAGTAGCGCCTGGCGCCGGCGCCGGACTACGCCGGCAGGCGGTTGCCTCACAAGCCGGCCAACAGGGCCGGGGCTGAACACCCTCGTGCGCATCCCTCAGTGCCTTTGGCCAGCCCGAGTTCGCTTGCGCGAGTGCGGCTGGCCGCGGCTTATACAGCGTCCACCTTCTCACCGACCGGCGGTGGGATGGCGGCAGCGGATCCATGACCAACACCGGCCTCACCATCGTGCAAAGGGCGCTCCTCGCGGGCGAGGACTTGAGCGCCGGAACGATCGCATGGGGACGGCGACCGGAACGGCCGCCTCGGTTTGCCCTGACAGACCGGGACCTGCGCCTCATGGCGCTGCTCTACGGAGCGAACTTCCTCTCCACCAGCCACCTCACCGCGCTCGGGTGGGGCTTCTCCAAGGAGCGCGCGGCGCAAATGCGCCTGAAGCGACTGCACGACGCCGGATACGTGGACCACTTCCGACCGGTGTCCGCCTACGGGCGCGTCGAGTGGAACTACCGGCTCACGTCTCTTGGCTTCTCGGCGCTCAGGAAGTGCGAGTTGGTCACGGACGAGCACCGCTACACGCCCGTGCCGCTCATGAGCATCAGCTACGCACAACACGACGTGCAGCTCGCATCAATCGTGCTTCACCTCGCTCAAGAAGCGGCCGTCGATCGCGAAGAGGCACTGATCGCTCAGATGCCGTTTCGCTGGCTGGGTCCGCGCAACGGGCACATCGAGATTGACGGGGACGGCGAGACCGAGCGCTCACCGGCGGCGCAACTGCCCCCGGGCACATCCCTCTATCCCGTAGCAAGTCGCACGGGCTACCTTGAGCCCGACGCCACCCTGATCGCAGGAGCGGGCGAGGACTCCTGGGCGGTGCTGATCGAGTACGACCGCACCGACCGTCCCCATAAGGAGATCGATCGCCTGCGCCGCTATGACCGCTGGCTGCTCGACGGCTGGCGAAAGGGGTCCTTCGCCTTCCACGCCATCGCACCCGCGGTGATCTTCCTGACCTCACGCGAGGTGCCGCTGAATCGTCTGATCGAGACGGCTGACGAGACCTTCTCGGCCTACTACGCCCCGGGCGAGCACACGAGCCCTCACGAAGACACCTACCCGGCAAGGGAGCGGGTGCTGTTCGCAAGCCGGGAGCAGATCTTCGCCGGTGACTGGATGATGAGGCGAGTGCCGAG
This sequence comes from uncultured Solirubrobacteraceae bacterium, assembly GCA_963767655.1. Classification (GTDB taxonomy): domain Bacteria; phylum Actinomycetota; class Thermoleophilia; order Solirubrobacterales; family Solirubrobacteraceae; genus Palsa-744. The sequence continues at coordinate 7,447 of CAVYET010000008.1, forward strand.
CCTGCCGGCGGCGCTTCGTGAGGAGCCGGGCGTCTGTGAGCCGCGCCTCATCGAGTACGACCTGCCGTCGCTCTTTGCAGCGGCTGCTCGTCTCGCGGCATCGACCGACTGAAAGCGCGGCTCAAAGACCGGCGCGCGATCGCCGGTTCTCCACCTGCGGGTCTTCGGATGGGGGGTCCGCTGGGTCTTCGTTCATGAGACGACCCCCTATCCGAAGACCCTGCTGCCCGCTCGCTCCCGGAATTTGGCTCTGCAGCTGGCCCGAGGAAGGGGGTCCCCGCCTCTCCGCTTCGCTTCGACCCGGGGACCCCCTTCCTCGACCAACACATCACAGATGTTTATGGCAAGGCCAGCTGCAGAGTGGTGGGCGGGAGCGAGTGGGCAGCAGCAAGTTGAGGATCGAAAACAAACAGGAGATAGAGCGGTTCAGAACGAAGACACCATGCGAGGTAGCGGTGCGTGCTGGTGGATTACAGCGGGGGCGATGGTCTACTGGCCGGCAGAAGGGGCGCGGAAGGGTCGTGCGCGGCCAGGTGGCGAAACGACGACGACTCGTCCATGCTCCGAAGCACGAGACGTTTGCGTAGCTGCGGCGAAAGCAGAAGTCTGAGCTCCGTGCGGTCTGCGCTTTCGCAGCTCGTCCGATCCGATCGTCTGCGCTGCCCGTGCGCAGACGCCTGCTCCACCGTCAAAGCACAAGCGAGTCGATTCGGTGCCTCGCGCCGCGAGGCACAGGCCGCTACCCCGGCTCCCACAAGGGAGCCTTAGCGCCTGGCTCTCCGGTTCTGCCGCCGGCGCACGCCACACACGGATACCGGGCTCAACGGCCGGCCGATCGGGTCGATGAACAGCGAGCACGGCCCGGAGCTGTCGGGCACCTTCCCCTCGAGCACGGTGGCGCTGTAGGTCAGGTTAGCCCCGTCCAGGTGCGGGTTGGTGAGCGTCACGACGACGTCCTCGGGCATCTGGTCACCCTCCTCGAGGAACGAGAGGACCGCATTGGGAGGATCGTCGAGGAAGCTGTTCTCACCGTCTGCCCAGCCCTCTATGAACTGGGCGGCCGTGAGATGTCCAACGATGCGCTCGGGCCGGTCGGAGAACATCAGCGTGGAGGGCGCGAGATCGTGCAGCGTGAACTCGCCGTCGCGGCTCGTGACCCCCTGGGCGCTCTGTACGTATAGGGCCTCGAACTCGCCGGGCTGTACCGCTGGTTGTGATGACATCTGGGCCTCCTTCTAGAGCGTCAAAACCGGCTTCGAACGAAGCACGGCGGAGATCCTATACCGGCGCACGACACCTCGCAGCGGTAGTTCGCCGCACAGGATGCTGCGAATAGCCCGCGATCCCGCGGACGCGCACAGCGCGCACCCGTAAGGTCTCGTTGGCGTCTGATATCGGCCGCAAGGCGCTGCCCTATATGTTGGCGCCGTGGATTGGGGCCTCGCCACTGTCGGACTGGCGCTGCTGCTCGTCGCGGCGGTGTCGCGGCGGCTGTCCAGCACGCCGATCACGCCGGCGATGGTGGTGGTCGCCATCGGTGTTCTCGCGGGCCCACTGGTGCTCGACGACCTCATCGTGGGGCCGACGAGCTTGACGGTGCGGAGGCTGGCCGAAGCCACGCTCGCGGTGGTGCTGTTCTCAGATTCCTCGCGCATCGATCTCAGGGCCCTGCGGCGGGAAGCCTCCCTTCCGGTGCGCCTGCTCGGCATCGGTCTTCCGCTGACGATCGCGCTGGGCGCGCTCGTCGCGCTCGCGCTGTTCGGGTCGTTCTCACTGAGCGAGGCATTGATCCTCGGCGTGATCCTCGCGCCGACGGACGCGGGGCTCGGCAGCGCCGTCGTAACGGACACGAGCCTTCCGCAACGTGTGCGCCAGTCGCTCAACGTCGAGAGCGGGCTGAACGACGGGATCTGCGTACCGATCCTGTTGATCGTTCTGGCGACCTCCTCCGGGGCCGGTGGCGCTGTCCATCCGGCGCAGGTGATCGGCGAAGAGATCGGCTACGGGCTCATTGGCGGCATCGTCGCCGGGGTGATGGCCGCCGGGATCGTGAACACGGCCGGGGCTAGGCGCCTCATCGACGACGCGTGGCGACCGATCATCCCGGTGGCCGCAGCGGTGCTCGCGTACGGGATCGCGGAGGCTCTCGGCGGGTCGGGCTTCATCGCGGCCTTCACGGCGGGTGCACTGTTCGGCCTGATCGCCCGCGAGAACTCGGCCGGAGCGATGGGCTTCACCGAGGAGACGGGGGCGCTACTCGACGCCGTCACGTTCCTGATCTTCGGTGCCGTCCTGCTCGGCCCCGCGCTCGAGCACGTGAGCTGGCAGATCGCGCTCTATGCCGTGCTGAGCCTGACGATCGTTCGCATGCTGCCCGTGGCCCTCTGCCTGCTGGGCACAAAGGCGCTAGCCCCGACCGTGGCGTTCATCGGCTGGTTCGGGCCACGCGGGCTCGCGTCGATCGTGTTCGCGGTGATCGTCGAGGACACACATCAGGCTCACGGCGCGACGATCCTCACGGCCTGCTATTTGACCGTGGGCCTCTCGGTACTCGTCCACGGCCTCTCGGCGGCGCCGCTCGTGAGCCGCTATGCCAACTGGTACCGCGCCGCCGCAGGCGTGCGACCTCCAGAGATGGAGAGCGGGCCTGCGCACGAGCATCGGGCCCGGGGACCCAGCGCGCTAAGAGGCAGCCGACCCGCCGTCCAGCCTGAGCACAGTTAGGCCTGAGCGGGTCAGCCCGGTAGGTCGCCGCTCACGTGCGGGCCCCATGGGCACGGGACCGGTGTCGTGGAAGCGCCGCGAAGAGGATCATGTAGAGCGCGACGGCGAAGTAGACCGCCACGGCCACTCGTGGTGCGACGAGTCCGATGAGGATCGCGACCAGGTACCCGCCGAGCACGGGAAGCAGTTCGCGTGGTTCGTCCTGCTGCGCCTCGCCCACTTGCGGGGGCGAGGAGAGGTGCTCGCGTCGGGCATAAGCATCCAGTGCGAAGCCGAGAACCCGGATGGCAAGCAGCGTCAGCCCGTACATCGTCACAAAGACGCGCTCGCTTGTGTTGGAGTGCAAGGCGTCCGCGACTAGTTTCGTCGGGAATGGCAGGAACGCCACCACGAGCAAGACCAGCAGGTTGATCCGCAGCAACAGCGGATCTGTCCGCGTGAGCCCCTCGGTGAGCTGCGCGTGGCCCAGCCAGGCTGCGCCGATCGTGAGGAAGCTGACGACATACGCGAAGTAGAACGGCCACGCTTTGAGCACCTGTTCGAGCGCTGTGCCGGGCGGATGAATCGCGATGTCCAGCACGAGTAGCGTCGCGGCGATCGAGAACACGCCGTCGCTGAATGCTTCCATGCGCGTAGTGCCAAGCGATCGGCGCGCTTGCGGCGTGTCTTCGCCGGAGGGCACGCGGCAATCTTCCCAGGTCCGCCGATCGATGGCACGGAGACGCAGGCTGCCGCCCGAGCGCAACGACCCGCCACCGTCCGTAGATAATGCCGGATGTGCGCCACTCATCCAGGACGCATAGTCTCGCGATGAAGGCCGTGCGCGTGCGACATGTCTCGCGTCAATAGCTAGTGAGGAGGTCAACGATGTCAACGTTCGCCGATGAGGAAATGCCCCGGTTCGCGAGCCTGTGGTGGTTGGTCATGTTGTTCGGCGTAGCCGTGCTTGGCGTCGGTATCTTCTTCGTCGCCTCGCCGCACGAAACCCTCAGCACGTTCACCGTGATCGCCGGGATCTTTCTGCTGGTCGACGGGGTGCTGGCGATCATCGCTTCGATCTTTGGCCGGGGTGAAGGCCGCGGCATGCTCGCGATGATCGGTGTGCTCAGCGCGATCGCCGGTCTGGTGCTGATCAAGAAACCGTTCGGCACGCTTGTTGTCTTTGTCCTGATCTTCGGCGTGTGGCTCATCGTGGCCGGAGTGGTGCGCTTCGTCGCCGCCTTCGGCGAGCCCGAGGGGCGGGCGGGAAACATCGCCATCGCGATCCTCGACTTCATCGCCGGCATCGTCATCCTTTCCTGGCCCGGTCCCAGTCTGGCCACGCTCGCGGTGATTATCGGCATCGTGCTGATCTTCCGCGGCGCCCTCTGGATCGTCGCCGGCTGGGAGCTGCGCGGGCTCGGCCGCGAAGTGGACAGCGAGCTTAGAGCGCGACCGGCAACCTGACGCTGAGCCGGGTCGGTGCCGCTGCCTGCGAAGGGCCGCAGCAGGCCGCGACGCGCCCCTCACGACACGCCCGCTTCGCCCAGGACGCCGGCGCGCGACAACGTCCTCGCTGATGCTCTGGACGAACACGAGCAGCCAAACGACTGCGCTGGCCATATCCACGAGGCGCGCCAACAGGAGTATCGTCGGCTGATCATGGCGACGCCGACATCCGCCAGGAAGAAGAGCTCAGGGCCGGCTGCCGTGCCCCACCTGACCGTCGCCGAGCGGGCGGCACGTGGCAAGGCTGCGCGGGCCGAGGTGCCGCGCGCTAGTCATGGCTCCTTTGAGCCGCCGCCGCGACGCGCTGATCCGATCAAGCTGCTCGAACGCCAGGCCGAGACGCGCGTACCTGAGCTCGTGCCGATCCGCTACGGGCGCATGCTGGTCTCGCCGTTCACGTTTTATCGGGGCGCGGCGCTGATCATGGCCAGCGACCTCGCCGCGACGCCTCGCTCGGGGCTTCAGGTCCAGTGCTGCGGCGACGCACACCTTTCGAACTTCGGCGTGTTCGCCTCGCCCGAGCGTCAACTGGTGTTCGACATCAACGACTTCGACGAGACGCTCCCCGGGCCGTGGGAGTGGGACGTCAAGCGCCTCGCCGTGAGCATGCTCATCGCCGCGCGCTTCAACGGCTTCGCCGTCAAGGACCAGGAGCAGATCGTCCTCGACACCGTCGAGGAATACCGCACGGCGATGGCGCGCTTCGCCGCCATGAAGAACCTCGACGTCTGGTATGCGCACCTTGACATCGAGGCCGTGCTAAAGGAGTACCGCTCGCAGTTCAAGCCCAAGGAACTCAAGCGCGGCGAGAAGCAACTCGCCAAGGCGCGCACCAAGGACAGCATGGCTGCGTTCTCCAAACTGACGCGCGAGGTGGACGGCGAGGCGCGCATCGTCGCCGAACCGCCGTTGATCGTGCCGATCGATGAACTCGCCACGGGCTGGAGCACGATCAGATGTTCGACCTACTGCACGAGCTGCATACGCTCCTATCGCGAAACGCTTCAGCACGACCGGCGTGTGCTGCTCGAGCAGTTCCAGCTGGCGACTTCGCACGAAAGGTCGTCGGCGTGGGCAGCGTCGGCACCCGTGCCTGGATCGCGCTGATGCTCGGCCGGGACGGCCAGGACCCGCTGTTCCTGCAGATGAAGGAGGCCGAGGCCTCGGTGCTCGAGGAGTTCCTCGAGCCGAGTGAGTTCGAGAACCACGGCGAGCGGGTCGTCTGCGGGCAGCGTCTGATGCAGGCCTCGAGCGACATCTTCCTCGGCTGGCTGCACGTCGAGGAGCACGCAGAAGGCGGTATCGCCCGCGATTACTACGGGCGTCAGCTGAAGGACTGGAAGGGCTCGGCGGAAATCGAACAGATGGTTCCGAGCGGCATGGCGCAGTACGGCCGGCTGTGCGGCTGGACGCTCGCGCGCGCTCACGCCCGCAGCGGCGACCGCATCGCGATCGCCGCCTACCTCGGCAAGAGCGCCGCGCTTCGACCGCGCGATCGTCGAGTTCTCCCACGCCTACGCCGAGCAGAACGAGCGCGACTACAACGCCCTGGTCGCGGCGGTCGAGTCCGGTCGCATCATCGCCGAGACGGGCCTCTAGGACCGATCCGACCCGTCGGCAAGGGGCGGGACTGGCGCTCGCGTTTCGTGAGCGCAGAGGCCTTTGCCTGATAGGTGGGGTTCACGTCCACGCGAGACCTGGCCCTCGGGGTGGCGTGAGGATCGCGTGCCAGAGCATGCCTCCCGAGACGACCCGGGCGTCGAAGCCATCTGGGTGAGGATTCGTGCGGCGGAGTTAGGCACGTTGGCATGAGCGGCAGATGGTGTGGATCTCGCGGTCGCGGGGGAGCTCTTCAAGGCGTGAGCGCACCACCCAGGGTGATGTGGACCGGGTCGGGGACGTGCTCTACGGTGAGCTTGACCTCCTCTCGCACGTCAGAAGGAACCCGTCCCTGGTGGAGCCCCGTCACGCTGCTGCGGCCTTTACGGATGACCGAGGTGCCGGTGCCTGGTGGGCTAGCCAACCCGGTCGACGCTACCTCGACCGGGCAAGTAGGCTCAGCAGTCCCAGAGTCAGTGAAGCCCGTCAAACGCAAGAGGGGAGTCCGTGATGTTCAAGACCTTCAGTAAGACGCTCGTCCTCACATCGCTCTTCGTCAGCGTGCTGGGCCTAGCTGCGTGCGGCGAATCGTCTGGGGAAAAGGCGACCAAACAGGTGTGCTCGGCGACCAGCGAAATCTCCGCACAGATCAAAAAACTCGAAACGCTGCCCATCTCCTCGAGTTTCCCAACCGAAGCTAAAGCGAGCGTCGAAGCGATCGACAAGAGCATCAAGCAGATCAATGAAGCGGCACCGAATCTCCCCACGGCGAGCAAAGAAGAAATCAATGCCGCAGACAAAGCCTTCGAGACCGAAATCGCCGTAATCACCACGAGCGTCGCCTCTGCAAGCAAGTCCTCGAACCTCGAAGCAGCGCTCAAGAGTGCTGAACCCAAGATCAAGGCCTCGCTTAGCAAGCTTGGCGCCGACTACAAGAAAGCGTTCGAAGCCCTCAAATGCTCGTGACCTCACCGTCGGGCACGGGGCTGTTACGCCCCGTGCCCGCAACATCGCAGGCTGCCGAGCTCCCGTAGCGGACACCAGACCAAACCAAGACCAAGGAGATCAAATGAGCGACAGACCGGTTTTCATCTACGCCGCGACCTACGCCGACCGCGCCGGCGCCGAGGCGGACTACGACGCCCTTCTCGAACTGCATGCGGCGAAGCTCGTGGGCACCTATGACGTTGCGTTGGTCACCAAGGACGCCGACGGCAAGGTCCAGGTCGAGAAGCACGAGAAGCCCACCCAGCACGGCGCATGGGGAGGCATCGCGGTCGGAGCGGCGGTCGGGGTCGTGGCGGCGCCGGCGGTCATCCCCGCGGCACTGGTCGGCGGCGTCATCGGCGGCCTCGGCGGACACTTCAAAAAGGGCATCCCCAAGGACGCCGCCAAGGAACTGGGCGACCTCATCGACGCCGGAGAAGCGACGCTGTTCGTGATCGGCGAGTCGCGCGTTGAAGAACAGCTCGACAAGGTGCTCACGCGCGCCGAAAAGACGATCGAGAAGGAAATCGACGTCGACGCCAAGGAGTTCCAGAAGGAACTCGAGAAGGCCGAGAAGGAATACGCGGCGAGCTAGCCGGCGACTCCCCGGCGTCTGATCGCGAAGGGCGGTGAGCTCGGTGTCGAGTAAGGCGACCGCGGCAGCGGCTGGCGGTGTTCTGCTGACCCTGTGCGCGGGCCAGTTCCTGATGATGCTCGACAGTTCGGTGATGAACGTGTCGATCGCGACGGTCGCCAAGGACGTCGGCACGACCGTCACCGGGATCCAGACGGCGATCACGCTCTACACGCTGGTGATGGCCGCGTTCATGATCACCGGCGGGAAGGTCGGCCAGATCATCGGCCGCAAGCGCGCCTTCGCGATCGGGTGCGTGATCTACGGCTGCGGCTCGTTCATCACGGCGATCTCGCACGAGCCTCGGGGTGCTGCTGCTCGGATGGTCCTGCCTCGAGGGCATCGGGGCCGTGCTGATCCTGCCGTCGATCGTCGCGCTGGTGGCGGTGAACTACGGCACCCGACGAACGGCCGCGCGCCTACGGGCTCATCGCCGCGGCGACCGCGATCGCGATCGGGGTCGGCCCGATCGTCGGCGGCCTGTTCACCACCTACCTCTCATGGCGCTGGGTGTTCGCGGGCGAGGTCGTGATCGTGCTGGCGATCCTCGTCCTCGCCCGCCGCATACCCGAGGGGCCGCGTGAGAAGGGGGGGCACCTGGACCTCGTGGGTACAGCGCTGTCGGCGCTCGGCCTCGGGCTGATCGTCTTCGGGGTCCTGCGCTCAGGCGTGTGGGGTTTCGTCAAACCCAAACCGGGGGCTCCCGAATGGATCGGGCTCTCGCCGGTGATCTGGCTGATGCTCGCGGGCGGTCTGGTCATCTATCTGTTCATCGAGTGGGAGGATCGGGTGCTCGCCCGTGGCGGCGAGCCGCTCCTTGACCCCAAGATCCTGCAGGTCCACGTGTTGCGCGGCGGCCTGAACTCGTTCTTCTTCCAGTTCTTCGTGCAAAGCGGGGTGGCATTCGCCGTGCCACTGTTCCTCTCCGTCGCACTCGGGCTCTCCGCGATCCAGACAGGCGTGAGGTTCCTGCCGCTATCGATCGCCCTGATCCTCGCGGCAGCCGGCATCCCCAAGCTCTTCCCCAAAGCATCGCCGCGCCGGGTGGTCCAGCTCGGTTTCATCGCGATGTTTGCCGGCCTCGTGATCTTGGTCGCCGCGCTCCAGGAAGGCGCGGGACCGGAGATAACGACCTTCCCGATGCTGCTCGTCGGCCTCGGAATCGGAGCGCTGTCCTCCCAGCTCGGGGCCGTCACCGTCTCCTCCGTTCCCGATGAGCAGAGCAGCGCGGTGGGCGGGCTGCAGAACACGATCACGAACCTCGGCATCTCCATGGGCACCGCGCTGACGGGCGCGATCGTCATCGCCGCGCTGAGCACCTCGTTTCTGACGGGGGTGCAGCAGAACTCCGCCGTTCCCGCGCCGCGTCAAATCGCAGGCCATCGACCAAGCTCGCCGGTGGCGTCCCCTTCATCTCCGACAAGCAATTGAAGGAGGCGCTCAACAAGGCTCATGTGCCACCCAGGGCCACAGACGCCATCGTCGAAGAAAACGCGAAAGCGCGCCTCGACGGGCTGCGCGAGGCGCTGTCGATACTCGCCATCTTCGCGTTGATCGGACTGGCCTTCAGCCGGCGGATCCCTGCCGAGCAGCCCGGCTCCTCGAAAGAACCGGCTCCCGCGGCAGAAACGGCCCCCGCAACCCAAACGGCTGCAGCAGCGTGACTTTGCCCCGCTCGGCCAGAGAGGATCGTGGCCGGGATGCCTGAGGGTCTTTCGGCGACCGAGGTGGGCAAGGAGATCGCCGAGCATCGCGAGCACACGCCAGAGGATCACTCCCGGCGTGACCGCTACGTTTCGATCGCCGAGGCGGTGCTGCTCTCGCTCGTGGCGATCATGGCCGCATGGTCGGGGTACGCAGCGGCCAAGTGGGGCACCGACTCCTCGCTTTCGCTGGCGAAAGCCTCCTCCACACGGACGAAGGCCAACCAAGCCGCCATCGAAGCGACGCAGATCCGCACGCTGGACTCGGTGGACTTCAATGCCGCAATCACTGCCTACGCCTCGCACAATCCCCTGCTCTTCCGCGTCGCGCTCAAGCGGCTGCGCCCGAGCGCACTCGCCGCCGTCGAAGCATGGCGGGCCACCAAGCCCCTCACGAACCCCAACGCGCCAGCGGATCCGTCCGACATGCCGCAGTACCGGATACCACAACAGGCGCAGGCCAAGGCCCTCAACGCAAAGGCCGATGCCTACTTCAACCGCGGCCAGTCGGCCGCGGGAACCGCAGACAAGTACGTGCGCCTCACGGTCTTCCTCGCGGCCGTCCTGTTTCTCGTCGGGATCGGCAGCCGCCTACCGCTCCCTGCAGCGCGCTATGGGCTGGTCGGGGTCGCCAGCGTGCTGTTCGTCGTATCGGTGGTGGAGCTCCTCAGCCTTCGCGGACCACCGAGCTGACCGGCCACAAACTCACGATCGCTGCCGATTCGCATAGAGCGAGCGTCCGGTCGACGACCCGCTCACGACGCAATGCCTGTGCTCACTTCAGCGCGTGCTGGCGAGCACCCGCGCACTGACGGCGCCGTCCCAGAGTCCGTCGAGCTCTGTCCGCAGCTGCCCGACGAGTGGATAGTCGGGCAGTCGGTCCTCGAGCAACGCGAGGCAGTGTCGGTAGTGCGTCAATCGACGCCCGCGCGAGCGAGTGATAGCAGCGCCGCCCGAGAGTGACTCGCCAGGGGGCGTTGGTTCCAGGTGCAGCTCGCGGACCTTCGAGAGCTTGTCGGCTGCAAACAGCATCAGCGCCTCCTCGCCCGCACCGCCCACCTGCGCGCGGAGTGCGGCCTTGCGCTGGGCGTATCCTTTGATGCGCTCATCCTCGCTCACCGCAAGCACGAGCACGGCGACGCGGCTGCCGAAGCCCTCGCGAAGATCGGGAGCGACCACGTGGGCCTTCTCGAGCGCGTCGTGTAGAACGCCGGCCGCGATCAGGTGGTCTGGCGCGCCGGCGTAGTAGAGCAGCGAGGCGACCTCGAGCGGGTGCAGAATGAACGGGGCGCCATCTACCCGACGCCGCTGTCCATCATGTGCTCGCCTCGCGAACGCGACGGCCTGCTGCGTCTTTGGAAGCCCGTGGATGAAGCCCGGCATACTGCGCTCGCCGACCACGATCACGGAGTCTAACCTACTTCGCGGGTTCGCAAACTCCGGCAATAACTTGCCCTGCCCACGTTCGCCGCTCCTTGCCGACCGTGGTGATCTGTGCTACAGCTTGCGGCGCTGAGCTCGCGTCACGTCAGCGACCAGCGAGGTGCTGCGCCTCCGGGTCATCGATCGGCGGACCTGGAAAGATTGCCGCGTGCCCTCCGGCGAAGACACGCCCCGCGCGCGCCGATCGCTTGGCACCACGCGCATGGAAGCATTCAGCGACGGCGTGTTCTCGATCGCCGCGACGCTACTCGTGCTGGACATCGCGATTCATCCGCCGGGCACAGCGCTCGAACAGGTGCTCAAAGCCTGGCCGTTCTACTTCGCGTACGTCGTCAGCTTCCTCACGATCGGCGCGGCCTGGCTGGGCCACACGCAGCTCACCGAGGGGCTCACGCGGACAGATCCGCTGTTGCTGCGGATCAACCTGCTGGTCTTGCTCGTGGTGGCGTTCCTGCCATTCCCGACGAAACTAGTCGCGGACGCCTTGCACTCCAACACAAGCGAGCGCGTCTTTGTGACGATGTACGGGCTGACCTTGCTTGCCATCCGGGCTCTCGGCTTCGCACTGGATGCCTATGCCCGACGCGAGCACCTCTCCTCGCCCCCGGAAGCGGGCGAGGCGCAGCAGGACGAACCACTCGAACTGCTTCCCGTGCTCGGCGGGTATGTGATCGCGATCCTCATCGGGCTCGTCGCACCACGAGTGGCCGTAGCGCTCTACTTCGCCGTCGCGCTCTACATGATCCTCTTCGAGGCGCTTCCACGACACCGGTCCCGTGCGGATCGGCACCGCCCGTGAGCGGGCAGCTACCGGTCTGATCCGCTTGGGCCGAAACTGTACTCAGGCCCGTACGGCGGACTGGCTTCCCTGCAACGCGTTGGCTCCTCGAGCCCGGTGCTCATGCGCCGGCCTGCTCTCCATCTCGGGCGGGCGCTCGCCTGCGGCGCCGCGATACCACGCGGCGTAGCGAGTCACGAGCGGCGCCGCCGAAAGGCCGTGGACGAGGACCGACAGGCCCACGGTCAGATAGCAGGCCGTCAGGATCGTTGCGGCGTGTGCCTGATGGGTGTCCTCGACGATCACCGCAAACACGATTGATGCGAGCCCGCGTGGGCCGAACCAACCGATGAACGCCACGGTCGGGGCTAACGCCTTGGTTCCCAACAGGCAGAGGGCCACGGGCAGCATTCGAACGATCGTCAGGCTCAGCACGGCATAGAAGGCGATCTGCCAACTGACGTGCTCGAGCGCGGGGCCGAGCAGGATGGCTCCGAAGACGAGGAACGTGACGGCGTCGAGTAGCGCCCCGGTCTCTTCGGCGAAGCGCATCGTTCCGGCCGAGTCCTTTCGGGCGATCAGGCCGAACAGTGCGCCCGCCGTGAAGGCGGCGATGAAGCCAGACCCGCCGAGAGCCTCCGCAATCCCATACGCGAGCACCGCCGCGGCCACGGGGACGATCTGCCGCCACTCATCGGCTATCAGACCTCTGTCCAGCGCGTCCAGAAACCTTCGCAAATTGAACGATCTGGACGCCCCTGAACCCACCTACACCCACGCGATCGGCTTGAGGGCCTTGTGGGGAGATTTCCCCGTGATGGTTCGAGCCATTCGGGCGCATTGAAAAGGCCAAGGCAGCCGGGAGCACACACCCTGGTGACGCGGACAATCTTCTCCGTCACATCCACGAGCGGAGCCTCGGCGACGAGAGCTCCTTCCATGCCTTCCGCCAGCGCGCTCGCGTCTCCTGCGCTGCGGCCCGCTCAAGCCCTGCGAGCTCGCCGGCGGCAAAGGCTGCCGGCGACGAAAGACTGTCGCCCGCCCAGCCGCGGAACCATCCCTCCGCCACGACGGCGTCGTTGAGGTCGCCGAGCACCTCCTGCAGGGCGGCGGCGGCGCGCGCGAACACGCGTGCCTGGTGGCCGAGCAGGGGCAGTGCGGCCTCGGAGGCGTAACGGCCCCGCTTTGCTTCGATCCGGACCGCATGCAGCTCCTCGTCCGCTGGCGGATCGCCGAGCGCCTTGACCCGTCTCGCGAGCCCCCGCCACCGGCGGCGCACGAGCCTCGGGAGGACTGCGGCGGCCGGGGAGTCGCCCTCCAGCAGCATGGCGGGCGCGTTGGCCGCCGCAACCAGCCGGTCGAGGAGCGCGAGGTAGCGCTCTCCCTGGAGCGACTTCAGGAGCCTGGCATGGTCCTCTCCGCGCGCAGCCTCGAGCGTAGCGACGACGGCCGCCGTGCCCCTGGCATCAACCTCCGGCAGCTGGCGGCGTGTCTGCGTATCCGCTCGAGCATCACGTCGCCGTCACGGACAACTCCCGATAGCCGCGCAAGCCAGCCCAGCTCGTCGCGCAGCGAGGAAGCCCACTCCTCATCGAGAAGCGGCCGGAATGTCCGCAGGTCCGAGCGCAGGCGTCGTGTCGCGACGCGCGCCTGGTGGACGCCCTTGGGGCTGGTGTCGAGCCGCATCACGGTGTCGTGCTCGGTCAGGCGGACGACCGATGCGGCGATCGCCCGCCCACAACTTCGCCGGCGGTTGCACCCGAGGCTAGTGGGAAACGAGGACCTCGCGCGGCTGGGACGCGCGCGGCCCGACCGCGCGGGCGTACCCGGGCGTCGACTCCGGCGTCTGACCCCGCATGCCGAAGTCGTTCCGTGAGCTCCTCGGCGAGCGCGAGCAGCCCTCGCCGTAGTCGAGCAAGGACGCCTCGCTCGTTGAAGAAGCGGGAATCGTTCGTCGACTCCTGAGTAGCAGGCGGCGCCTCGGCAGGCATCGCGGCCCCGGCCGTCGGCCGCGGCGTCCGATCCGCCCGTTCTGTGCGAACAGCGCCTGAAACTCGTCGGGGTGCTCGTCGGTCTGGGTCATCGGCTTCTCTGGGCGCCCGTCGTCGCAGCCCTCCCTGATGGTAGGCGGACTGCGCGACTCCTGCCCTCATACCAGGTGGGGGACGGCGTCCCTGCCATTTGGGTGGGCCTAGATCGGTATCACCCTTTGAACGCGGAGCCGGGCTCGCGAGCGACGGTGTGAGCAGTTCCGCCATACCCGGCGAGCGAGCTTGTGCCGAGCCTCGGTCGGTGCTGTCGAGATTCGTCCAGCTCGCGAAAGGCTGACATCCGGCCCCTCCTACTCCCCCTCCCGTCAGCATGTTGGGGTAAGGAGAGGAGGGGGTCGAAATGGCCCATCCGTTGTCTAGGGCCGGTTGCTCGGCCGGTTGGCCGGCGCCGGCCGTTCGGTCGGCGGAGGACGAGCGGAAACAGCCCTTCGGACTCCCGGTGTCAATAACGGCCGTGCTCCGCTCTGACACCTAGGTTGGCCGCTGGGTCGAGCGCGGGACGCGTATCTTGGCCGTGCTGACCGACCTCGCCGCTGCGATCGACGACGCGGTATCTCCGCCGCCCTCGCGACGAGCGCCGCGAATTATGAGAAGCTCGGCGACAGAGCGTCCTGTAGTTCAAAGACAAGGAGCATCAATGCCGCCGATAAGCAAAGCCAAAGCACGGAAAACCGCCACTCGCAAAGCATCATCCTCGCGCAAAGCTGCCGCCAAAAAACCGGCGGCCGGCGCACGCGTGACCGCAGCCGCGCGTGCGCGCTTCGAGCAGAACGGACGTGCGATCGCTCGCATCAGGACAGCACTCGAGGCCACCGAGAAGGAGCTGGGTGCGATCCGCGGCAGCGTCCGGACCGGGGGCAAAGACCTTCGCAAAGACGTGGCGAAGCTCCTGCGGGACGCTCGTCGCGACCTCGAGAAGATGAACAAGGCCGTGCTGCGCGACCTCGAACGGCTGCAGAAAGATCTGAGCTCAGGCGGCCCAGCAAAGTCGGCCGCGAAACGGAGCTCTGCCGCGAAACGAGGTGCATCCAAACGGAGCTCGACCGCGAAACGCACCGCGAGCAAAGGCCGCTGAAGAATCGCGGCGGGAGCTACGTGCACCGCTGCCCCGCGGGCGCCGAGCCGCGTGGGGCCGCTCTCGCCGCGATAGGGGCGCGTCTGGCTTGGCGCGCAATGGGCCGCATCCCAAGTTCCAGTTGCGGATCGTCTGCGAGGTCAGCTGGAACTCCTGAGCGACCTGTTGGACCGTGAGGAACTGCTGGTCGGTCATTGCAGATCCCGCGGGGGCTGAACGGCACGGATCAACGACAGTGCCCGCGGGCGACCGGCCACGTTGTGTGGTTCCACCACGTAGGCGACCGGCCACGCAACTCGAACCCCGCCACCCCCGCTCGACGCCACCGCCCTCAGCCCCGATCTCACCCAGCGACCCATCCGAGCCTCGCCGCAAGCTCACGACCCCTCCTACCAGGCGCTCCATCCCCCCGTCCAGGGGCCCTTCCAATCCGCAAAGGCATCCCTGCCGCTCAGCATCGCTACCGCTCCGCTTCGCAGCACCGGAGCTTCTCTACAGCGGCGGCCAAGCGCCGGTCGCGTTGGGCGACCGTTGAGCCCAGTATCCGCCTGTGGCGTGCGCCGACGGCAGAACCGCCGAGTCCGGCGCTAAGGCTCCCGTGATGCTGGCGAGCCTGCCAGGGGAGCGGAAGGCGATTTGCAAGACGGTCTGGGCTGACCAGGTGTAGCCTGCAGGTGTCCAGGTCAGATTTGGGGGGAGCTTCGGTGTTCAAGATTTGTAGGAGGCCGACGGTCCTAGCGGCGATTCTGCTGGTCCCGATTGGGCTGGCCGCGTGTGGCGAATCGTCTGGAGAAAAGGCGACAGCGCAGGTGTGCTCCTCCACCAAGGAAATTCAGGCCCAGCTCTCGAAACTCTCCAGCCTGTCGCTCTCCTCAAAGGCGCCCGAAGAAATAACAGACGCCGCCTCGGTCATGCAAAAGGAAGCGGCCAAGATCAAAGAATCCACGCAGAATCTGCCCGCGTCGAGCAAGGCTCCGGTGGAAACCGCGCAGAATGCACTCAAGGTCGAGCTTGCAGCACTCGGGAAGACCCTGGTCTCAACAGCGAAATCCTCGGGGAACCTCGAAACCGTGCTCAAAGAATCCGAGCCTGCGGTGAAGACTGCGGTCGCCGGGCTTGCGACGAGCTACAAGCAGGCATACGAATCCCTCAAATGCTCCTAGCCTGGAAGCAGAGTCGCCATCGGCGTTCTCGCCGGCCCGCGCTGGTGCTCCATCGCTGAACCCCCTCAGGCCGTCTGCCAGCCCGCGACGATCGCGAGGTCGTCGGTCGGCCGTTCCTCCTCGATCTGCACCGCTCCGGCGAACACGCGGCCGGACTCGCCGTCGATGCTGATCTCGTCGCCTTCGGCAAACTCGCGGTCGCCGATCCTGACGCGGCGCCGGTCAAGGTCGATGTCGCATCCCGGTCGCGCCCACGACGCAGGGCTTGCCGAGCTCGCGCGCGACGACGGCGGCGTGCGAGGTGCGCCCGCCGCTGCCCGTGAGCAGGCCCGCCGCGACGATCACCCCGGCGAGATCCTCGGTGCTGGTGTCGCGGCGTATCAGCACGGGCGCGCGGCCCTCTTGGGCGATGCGCTCGGCAGCCTCGACGTCGAGCGCGATCGGACCGCTTGCGACGCCCATGCTCACCGGCTGCGCGCTGGCAGATCGCGCGGGCTTGATCGCCGTCGCGCACATGCATGCGACGGATGCCCTGCAGGTCAAGGCCGGCGAGGCGCTCGCGGGCCTCGCTGCTGGACACGAGGCCTTCACGGACCTGATCCACCGCGATGTGCAGCGCTGCCCACGGCGTGCGCTTGGCGGTTCGCGTCTGCAGCAGGAACAGCTCGCCGTCCTGAACGGTGAACTCGAACTCCTGGGCGTCGCGGAACTCGGCCTCCAGCACCCGGCAGACCTCATCCAGGCGCTGGTGCACCTCGGGCGCGAGCAGCGCCAGCTGTCCGGCTCCGTCGGGCGTGCTGCGGCCGCCGACGATGTCCTCGCCCTGCGCGTCGGGCAGGAACTCGACGTAGGGCCGCCGCTCGCCGGTGGCGGGGTCGCGGGTGAAGCCGACGCCCGAGCCCGACACGCCGCCGGCGTTGCCGAACACCATGCGCTGCAGGATGACCGCCGTGCCGAGCGTCTCGGGCAGGTCGTGCAGGCGGCGATACTCACGCGCCTTCGGCGCGTCCCAGGACTCCAGCACGCCCCGCACGGCAGCCTCGACCTGATCGAGCGGGTTCTGCGGGAACGGCTTGCCGCTGAGAGCGCGGAAGCGCTCCAGGTGCTCGCCGGTGAGCTCGGCCAGCGTCCGCGCGTCGAGGTCGCGCGGACGTCGCACGCCGGCCGCCTCCATGCGCGCAGCGGGTCGCCTGCTCGAAGGGCTCCAGCGGGCAGCCGGCGACGACGCGGGCGAAGGACTCGACCAGGCGCCGGTAGGAGTCCCATGCCAGGCGCGGGTTGCCGGTCAGCGCGACGAGGCCCTCGACGCTCTCGTCGCACAGCCCGACGTCCAGCACCGTCTCCAGCATGCCGGGCATCGACGCGGGGGCCCCCGAGCGCACCGAGAGGATCAGCGGCCGGCGCGCGCTTCCGAGGCGCAGGCCGCTGCGCGCCTGCAGCGCGCCCACCGCGGCGGACACGAGCATCCGCAGCCGCGCGTCGTCGCCGCCCGCCGCCAGCGTCGCGGTACACCGCCGTGCTGAGGATCGCCGCCTCGGGAACGGGCAGCCTGGCGCGCGCCATGCGCGCGAGGCCGTGGCCCTTGGCGCCGATCGATGCGACGTCGGGCACGTCGGCGTCCCCGTCGCCGACGACGTAGAGCTCCTCGATCGACTCGCTCTCATCGCGCGTCGGCACGGCCCGCGTCGGCGATGGTCTCCGGCCGGGACGGCGGCGGCTCGGAGCGCACCACGTTCCCGAGCACCTGGCGATGCAGCAGATGAGCGGCCCGCATCAGCGCGTCGGCCGCCTCCTCACAGGCCTGCGTCGCCTGCGCGAGGACGAACAGCTCGCCGGCCGCATCGACCTCCCTGACGAGCGCCGCCTGCACCTCACGCAGCGCCTCGTCGGTATCGCGCTCCAGCGCCACGATGCGGTGGGTCGCCTCCAGGAAGGAGTCCATGTCCTCGCTGGGGCTGCCGCGCTGGATCTCGCGACGCGAGGTGCACGGCGCGCAGATGACTGCGAGCCGCGTCGAGCACCAGCGCCATCATCCGCCGTGACTCGTCCAGCACCGTTCCCGAGACCCGCCCCTGGGGCAGCAGCGACCAGGAGTAGGTGGCTTCCTCGAGCGCGTCGGCCACGTCGTCGGCCTCCTGGACGAGGTCCAGGAAGGGCGCCGGATCCTCGGCTGCGCGCGCACGCTCCGCGCACCTCGTTGACCAGCTCGTCGGCACGCTGCTCCCAATCGCGCGCCAGCCGCGCGATCTCGCGAGCGATCCCGGCTGGGATGCTCCAGCGCGGCCTGCTCGAGCGCGTCGCGCGCCGCCTCGCCGATCGCCACCACCAGCTCGGCGTGCGCGGCGATCAGCTCGAGCAGCTCCTGGCGAGCGGTGCGCACATAGCCGATCAGCTCGGCGCGGACCTCGTCGCCGACCAGCGACAGCGATCGTCCCGCCGAGCAGACCCTCGGAGCAGATGCGCAGGACGGCACGCATGTAGGAGATGGCCGCCGGCTCGCCGAGCACGTCGATCAGCGACTCGCCCGCGCGCGTGCCCCGCCCGGTGGCGAAGGTCAACGCGTCATAGACGAGCTGCTCGCCGCCGGCGAGCAGGAACGCCATATGCCCGTGCTCGCGCTCGGCGGCCCAGTCCAGCAGCTCGACCGCAGCGCGGTTTCCCACCAGGCTGCGCAGACGCTTGCGCGCGCGGTTCCAGTCGATCAGGAAGACCATGCGCGAGCCGAGCAGCTCCAGGAAGGCCTCGAGCGCAGCCTCGGGAATCCGCCTCGAAGCGGCCCACCGCAAGGTGATAGAGATCCTCGCTCGCCGGCGCCGCTCGCCGCGCGAGCGGGTGTCCTCCCAGTGGATGCTCCTGCCCGGCGAGCATCCGCTGAAGGAACAGCAGCCGCGGGAGGTGCACGTCGGTGTAGATCACCGTCACCGCGCGGTCGACGACCTTCATCACCACGACGTGCGCGTCGGTCTCTCCGATGTCGTTCTGGACGACGAGCGCATCGCCGCTGCGCGTGGCCACGGTGCCAAGGCCCGGATGGTCGAAGCGCAGGCGCTGGGTGCGCTCGACGCCGCGCGCAAAGGCTCCCACCAGCGGACGATCGCCCGCCTCGATTCCGTAGGCCAGCGCACCCGCGATCGATTCGCTCGCCAAGCGCCCCGCCAGCCCGTTGAGCTCGCGATGAGCATCCATCACCACGAGGTGCAGGCTGTCCTGCTCGCGCCGCCGGCCGGCCGTCAGCCGGGAGATGTCCTCCGCCGGTGATCGCGTCCCCGTCCGAGCTGCACCGCCTGCCCAAGCCGGTGCAGGCGCTCGCCGAGCGGGCCGGATGCCTTCACGCCGGCGACGCGCAGCGGCACGAGCATGGTCTCCACCTCGCCGAACGCCGCGTCGGACCAGCTCGGCGGCGCCGGGGATGGCGTAGGAGCCGTCGTCGCGCCGGGTGCTTGCGTGCACGACGCGATCGAGGCCGGCGTCCGAGACGCCGCTGGCGAGCCGCTCCTCGCGCAGATCGGAGGCATCCGCGTCGCCGTCGGCCGCGGCGCGCGCGCTCTGCAGCAGCGTGAGCAGATACTTGACCCGGTCGTTGGCCGACGAGCGCACGGCTCATCAGATCGGGCAACAGCAGCTCGCTCTCGCCGAGCGTCGCAATGATGCGGTCCTTCGGGCATGGCGCCTCCTGTCTCTGTCGTGCCGTGCGCGAGCTTGACGCTAGCTCGGGTTTCGGTCCTGCCATCGGGTAAAGCTCGCCTCGGCGCTGCGGCAAACCACGGATAGGG
>CAVYET010000009.1:0-26174 GCA_963767655.1 uncultured Solirubrobacteraceae bacterium
CACCAGCTGCGCGGCGCAATCAAGCGCCTGGCGTGGGCACAGCCAGTCTGCGAGTCGGGCCCGGGTGCTCGTGAGCGTCGCGTCGAGTTGGCAATCCCAAGCGGTCCATAAGCTCGCCCGATGACCGCGGCGAAGCCCTCTTGGAAGAAAGCCGACCCCACTGCAGGTGACCCTCGTTCGATCCGGCCGCTCTGGCGCGTACAGGACCGCATCGGGTCGACGTCCCGTCGAGGAGTTCATCGACGAGCTCTCCGCTTCCGACGCGGCGGCCGTGCTCGCCGGCATGGAGGAGGTCCGCGACCTGGGCCTGCGCGCCGCCCGTCACCTCGACGGCGACATTTGGGAGGTCAGGATGGACGTCCTTATCGTTCGAGGGAGGCGGGGAGCCGGGCGGAGCGAGAGACGTCAATCGCACTTGGATTGGGCTCCTTCATGGCCCCACCTCAAACCGGACACCAGGGAGCACCCCTCGGAATGGATACGGACTTGGTCCACAAGGCGAGCCAGCGCTCAGTTCGTTGCAAAGGTAGGCAACCCTACCGACCTTCTGCGGAAAAGTCCTGACCGCGGCCGTGGCCTTCGGCGGATACGCGGAGGATCGACCGACCGATTATTGTCAAGGCGCTTAGGCGCGAGCCTAACTGCCGAGCTTCTCGCGCCCAGAACTCGACTAGCCCAGAACTGGAGATCAAGATGAGCGAACGACCGGTTTTCGTCTACGCCGCGACCTATGGCAGCACCGAAGAAGCCTGGGGCGACTACGACGTCCTGCTCGAGCTGCATGCAGACAAGCTCGTGGGCACCTATGACGCCGCCGTTATCAACAAGGACGCGGGTGGCAAGGTCCACGTCCACAAGCATGAGAAGGCTACCCAGCACGGCGCCTGGGGAGGTATCGCAGTCGGAGCGCTGGTCGGAGTTGTGTTCGCGCCGGCGGTCCTCGGCGCGGCGGCTGTCGGCGGCGTTGTAGGCGGCCTCGGCGGACACTTCAAAAAGGGCATCTCCCGCGGCGACGCAAAGGAACTCGGCGAGTTGCTGGAAGAAGGAGAAGCGGCGCTGGTCGTGATCGGAGAGTCCCGGCTCGGCGAACAGCTCGACAAGGCGCTCACCCACGCCAAAAAGTCCATCGAGAAGGAAGTCGACGCCGACAGCAAGGAATTCAAGCGGGAACTCGAAGAGGCAGCGAAGGAAAAGACGGCCGCCGCGAGTTAGCTACGGCGGGCTGCTGGTCGGGCGTCTCGTTAACGGACCGTTCACTAGCGAGACACATGAACGCCGGAACGGGAGACATGGGGTCTCTCGGGACAGGACAGAGTGAGGGAAGGCACGTCTATGAGTACGCACTTGTCGCGATGAGCGGAACCGGATACAAGGTCCTCGGCTACGTCGTGTGGCGCGGAGGAAAGTGGTATATGCGCCGGCTCCTGCCCCCCGTCGCCTTGATGGCTGTGGGAGCGGTCGCGGCTGTGGGAGCGGTCGCGACCGTCGTTGGGGGGGTGCTCGTCGTGCGTCGCGTCGCCGGCAGGCGGTCTCACGCGGTTACCTGAGAGCCGCCTGTCGCTCGGCCTACCTTTTGGTGTCCTGGTTGATGCGCACTTGGGAGTCGTCTAAGCCTTAGACCGGCGACGTCACGAGTGGGCCATCCTTCGACGACGACAGCACTAACGCACGTTGAACTGCTCCAACGGATCAGTCTGGCGAGGACGCCAAGCTGCAGGACCCATCGGTAAGCGCGGTGATCGGCCCGGAGGCGGTTTGGCGGTCCAGGCTCGGCAGCATCAAAGGAGCCTTACAGGCGCCTGGCTATCCGGTCCTGCCGTCTGCGCACGCCACACACGGATACCGGGCTCAACGGTCGGCCGATCGGGTCGATGAACAGCGAGCCCGGTCCGGAGCGGCCGGGCACCGTCCCTCCAAGGCGGTGGCGCTGCCATGTATTTTGGCGTCATGGATTGGGGGCTTGCGACTGTCGGACTTGCGCTGTTGCTCGTCGCGGCGGTGTCGCGGCGGCTGTCAGGCACGCCGGTCACGCCGGCGATGGTGGTGGTCGCCATCGGTGTTCTCGTGGGCCCCCTGGTGTTCGACGGCCTGACCGTGGGGCCGACAAGTTCGACGGTACGGAAGCTGGCCGAAGCCACGCTCGCGGTGGTGCTGTTCTCAGATTCCTCCCGTATCGATCTGAGGGCCCTGCGGCGGGAAGCCTCAATGCCGGTGCGCCTGCTCGGCATCGGTCTGCCGCTGACGATCGCGCTGGGCGCGCTGGTCGCGCTCGCCTTGTTCGGATCGTTCTCGCTGAGCGAGGCATTGATCCTTGGCGTGATCCTTGCGCCGACGGACGCCGGGCTCGGCAGCGCGGTCGTGACCGACCCGAGCCTTCCGCAACGTGTGCGGCAGTCGCTCAACGTCGAGAGCGGACTGAACGACGGGATCTGCGTGCCGATCCTGTTGATCGTTCTGGCGACCTCCTCCGAAGCCGGTGGCGCGGCCTATCCGGCGCAGGTGATCGGCGAAGAGATCGGCTACGGGCTCGCCGGCGGCATCGTCGCGGGGGCGATCGCCGCCGCAATCGTGAACACCGCCGGCGCCAGACGCCTGATCGCCGATGAGTGGCGGCAGATCGTCCCCGTGGCCGCGGCTGTGCTCGCGTTTGGGATCGCGGAGGCTCTCGGCGGGTCGGGCTTCATCGCGGCCTTCACGGCGGGCGCACTGTTCGGACTGCTCGCCCGCGATAACTCGGCCGCAACGATCCACTTCACCGAGGAGACTGGGGCGCTGCTCGACAGCGTCACGTTCCTCGTCTTCGGCGCCATCCTGCTCGGCCCCGCGCTCGAGCACGTGAGTTGGCAGATTGCGCTCTATGCCGTGCTGAGCCTGACGATCGTGCGCATGCTGCCCGTGGCCCTCTGCCTGTTGGGCACCAAGGCGCGAGCCCCGACCGTGGCGTTCATCGGCTGGTTCGGTCCGCGCGGGCTTGCATCGATCGTGTTCGCCGTGATCGTCGAGGACACACATCAGGCTCATGGCGCAACGATCCTCACGGCCTGCTACTTGACGGTGGGCCTCTCGGTCCTCGTCCACGGCCTCTCGGCGTCGCCGCTCGTGAGCCGCTACGCCGCCTGGTACCGCGCCGTCCAAGGCGTGCGCCCTCCCGAGATGGAGAGTCAGCCGGCGCACGAGCACCGGGCGCGCGGCCCCGGTGCTGCGGATCCGGCGCTCGTGGCCACCGCGGGATGATGCGAAGCATGGCGCCCGAGGTAGATGTGGCGTAAGGGTCTCTAGTCCTCGCGAGCTTCGAGAACCGCCGCCTTCGCCGCCTTGATGACAAGCGCCGACCACGATATCCAGGGGCGCGCGCTCACTGAACTGCCGCTCGACGCCGCCCCAGGTTCGTCACGATGAGCGAAACGACCGTGACGAGATAGATCTGTCCGAGAAGACCCTCGGATACGGACAGGGTGTGGCCGAGACCGGTGCGAGCCGTCAGATCTCCGTAGCCCACGGTGGTCAACGTCGTGAAGCTGTAGTAGATGCAGTTGGCAACGTTCGCTGCCTGACCTTCGGCGAAGAACGGGCTGCTGCCGAGATGATCGATCGAGATGTACAAGTTGGCAAAGAACATGCCGAGCAGGATGTACACGGACAGCACACCGAAGACGGTCTGGAGCGTGACGTCGCGCCTTGCGCGCACGTCGCGCATGACGCCTAGCACGATCGCGGGTGGGGTCAGTGCCACGACGAAGGCGTCCGGAAGGCGGGTTTCGGCACTGTCGATAGTGCCGCTGGCCGACTCTACGATGCTGGTGAGAACAAGGCCTACTACGACCACGATGGCCATCAGCATGACCCCACGGCGAGCACGGGCCTCCCAAAGGGAAAGCAGGAGCACGAACCCGAGCAGCACACTGACGACTACCTGCTCCCACTTGCTCGAAGACGCGATGCCTTGGATCGAGAACACAACGATGATCGCCACGAGCACCGCCCCGTAGCGCTGGCGCGGACCGGCGGTCGTCGAGTTACGCTCGCCCACCGCAACTTGACCGTCCGTCATTCGGACGCCTCTCCAGCGCTCATACCCTCGTGGCCGATCCACTCCGAGAAGAGTGGCTCACCTGGAGCTTTCCTTAGGTGGGTGACCGGTTCCACAGAGCTGACCGAATCGCTCCGGGCGACTCTAGCGGCGCTCCCGGCGTCTGAAATCGCTTCGAGCGAAGCAGACGACATTCGCTGACCACCCGCGGGCAGTCTAGCTCGTAGGCCTCGCATGACCGGCGCGATCGAGCGGGAAAGCGGAGCGCGGCGATGCCTTTCAGCCCTGTAGGACGCTACCCCCTCACCGGCGGGCCCGATGGGCACGGACCCGGTGCCGTGGAATCCCCCGGAAGAGGATCATGTAGAGCGCGACGGCGAAGTAGCCCGCTACGGCCACTGTCGGCACGGCGAGTCCGATCAGGATCGCGATCACATAGCCGCCGAGGGCGGGCAGGAGTTCCAGTGGTTCGTCCTGCTGCTCTTCGCCCTCTTCCGAGGGTGTGTACAGGTGCTCGTGTCGGGCATAGGCGTCCAAGGCGAAGCCGAGGATGCGAATTGTCAG
Source organism: uncultured Solirubrobacteraceae bacterium (assembly GCA_963767655.1). Lineage (GTDB taxonomy): Bacteria > Actinomycetota > Thermoleophilia > Solirubrobacterales > Solirubrobacteraceae > Palsa-744. The sequence goes on from CAVYET010000009.1 coordinate 4,595, forward strand.
GAGAACCAGCCCATACATCGTGACAAACACACGCTCGCTGCCTTCGTGGTGCAGGGCGTCGGCGACGAGCCGGGTCGGGAATGGCAGGAACGCCACCACCAGCAAGAGGAGCAAGTTGAGTCGCAACAAACCCCGATCTGCCCGCGCGAGCCGATCAGTCAGCGCGGTGTGGGCAAGCCACCCGGCGCCAATCGTCAGGAAGCTGACGACGTAAGCGAGGTATCCGGGCCAGGCATGAAGCACCTGTTCGAGCGCTGTGCCCGGCGGATGAATGGCGAGGTCCAGCACCAGCAGCGTCGCGGCGATCGAGAACACGCCGTCGCTAAATGCTTCCATGCGCGTGGTGCTGAGCGATCGGCGCGCGCGGCGTGTCTTCGCCAGAGGGCACGCGGCAATCTTCCCAGGTCCGCCGATCGATGACCGGGAGGCGCAGGCTACGGCTCGCGCGAAATGACCGACCACCGTCCGTAGTAATTCCGGATATGCGCTAGCCATCCAAGGCGCATAGTTTCCCGAGAAAGACGACAGCGCGACTCGCGTCAACTAGTGAGGAGGTCAACGATGTCCGCGTTCGCCGATGAGGAACTGCCCCGGTTCGCGAGCTTGTGGTGGCTGGTCACGCTGTTCGGCGTAGCGGTGCTGGGCGTCGGTGTCTTCTTCGTCGTCTCACCGCACGAAACCCTCACCACGTTCACAGTGATCGCCGGGATCTTGCTGCTCGTCGACGGCGTGGTGGCGATCGTCGCTTCGATCTTTCGCCGAGGTGAAGGCCGCGGCATGCTCGCACTGATTGGCGTGCTCAGCGCGGTCGCCGGTCTGGTGCTGATCAAGAAACCGTTCGACACGCTCCTTGTCTTTGTCCTGATCTTCGGCGTGTGGCTAATCGTGGCCGGAGTTGTGCGCTTCGTCGCCGCCTTCGGCGAGCCGGAGGGGCGAGCGGGAAGCATCGCAATCGCGATCTTCGACTTCGTCGCCGGCATCGTCATCCTCTCTGTGCCCGGTCCCAGTCTGGCCACGCTCGCGGTGATAATAGGCATCGTGCTGATCTTCCGCGGCGCCCTCTGGATCGGCGCCGGCTGGGAGCTGCGCGGGCTCGGCCACGAAGTGGACAGCGAGCTTAGAGCGCGACCGGCGACCTGACGGCTAAGCCGGGGTCGCTGCCTGCGAAGGACCGCAGCAAGCCGCATCTCTCATGCTCAGAACGAACACGAGCCGCAAACGAATCGCGCCGGCCATCTAGACGAGGTGCGCCAACAGGAATATCGGCGGCTCATCGTGTCGACGCCGACGATGAGGTCCTGATACCCAGCCAGAGCTACACGCCCGCGCATGAGGGGCGGACCGCCCACCGTGGTCAGCGATGGCCCGGGCGGATCATTTGTGGTCAGCTTGCGCGTCGCGCGAGGGTGTTCCGCCACCAGTCGGGGTCTGGACGGAATGGCGTGGCCGGCAGGCCTGTCGCGTCGGTGTCGAACCGGTATGCGAGACCGGCTGCGGGCTCGTCGCGGCGCTGCTCCTCGGTCCAGTCCTCAGTCGCTGTCGTGACATAGAGGCGGTTGAGCCCGGGCCCGGCGAACGCGCAGGACGTGCTCTGCTCGGCTGGCACCATCAGCGCCTGCAGCAGCACACCGTCCGGGGAGTAGCGATGGACACGTCCACCCCCGTATATCGCCACCCACAGGTCACCGGCGGCGTCCACGGTCATCCCGTCGGGTGCTCCGAGCTCCTCAGCCACGGTGAGAAGCACCCGCCCGGCCGAGATCGCGCCCGTGCCGGGGTCGAACGCATACTCGTGTACGAGGCGCGGGCCGCTGTCGATCAGGTACATGGTGCTGCCGTCGGGGCTCCAGCCGAGGCCGTTTGGGATCGTTAGGCCGCTGAGCATCTGCTCGATCCGTCCGCGCCGGTTGAGTCGGTAGAGCGCTCCGCCTCCCGCTCGATGATCGTCGGCGATCGCGCCGGCCCAGAAGCGGCCCTCCGGGTCACACGCGCCGTCGTTCATCCGGGCTCCGCCCGGCACCACCTCGGCGATCGCATGCAGCGAGCCGTCCCGCTCGAGGTGGACGAAGCCCCGTCCGGCGGCGAGCAGCCAGCCCTCATCGCACTCGACGGGCGTGATCGCACCAACCGTTGTGGGTAGCTGGTAGCTGCGCACGGGAATGAGCGCGCCGTCGGCGGCGACCCGGTCGCGGTAGACCCGTCCGGCGAGGATGTCGACGCGCAGCAGCTCTTCGCGGCGGGCGTCCCATCGCGCACCCTCGCCGAGCAGCGTCTGCTCGGTCGTGCAGGCCACCGGCTGGTCAGAGCTGCGTGGCGTGTCTGCCAAATCGTTGGGGTTCACGTCAAGGCAACGACCTGGCGCTCAGGTTGGCGTAAGGATCGCGTGCGAGAGCATCCCGCCCGACACGACCCGGGCGTCGAAGCCATTCTGCATGAGGATTCGTGCGGCTGAGTAGGCGCGCTGGCCTGAGCGGCAGATGGTGTGGATCTCGCGGTCGCGGGGGAGCTCATCAAGGCGCGAGCGCAGCTCACCCAGGGGGATGTTGACCGCGCCGGGCACCTGCTCGACCGCAAGCTCGACCTTCTCGCGCACATCGAGAAGGAACCCGTCCTTGGCGGAGTCCCACTGGATCTGGGGCATGTCGCCGCGAAGGATGTCGGCTGCGACCATCCCGGCGAAGTTGACCGGGTCCTTCGCGCTCCCGAACGGGGGCGCGTAGCAGAGCTCGGCCTCCTCGAGGTCGTAAACGGTCGCACCCATCTGGATCGCCAGGGCCAGCGTGCTGATGCGCTTGTCGACCCCGTCCTCGCCGACCGCCTGTGCGCCGAGCAGCCGGCCGTCTGACTTTCGGAAGAGGACCTTCATCGCGATCGGCTTGGCGCCCGGGTAGTAGCCCGCGTGCGAGTTCGGGTAGATGTAGATCTTCTCGTAGTCGCTGTCGCCGAGACTCTCGAGCATCTTCTCGCTGGCGCCGGTCCAGGCGGCCGTCCCGCCGAAGAGGCCGATGATCGACGGTGCCCTGGGTGCCGCGGAAGCGCGAATCGCGCCCGGCGATCACGTCGGCGGCGATCCGCGCCTGGCGGTTCGCCGGCCCTGCGAGCGCGATCAGGCTCCACTGCCCGGTGACGAAGTCCCTCACCTCGACGGCATCGCCGACGGCGAAGATGTCAGGGTCGCTCGTGCGCATCTGCTCATCCACGCGGATCCCACCGAGCTCGCCGATCTCGACCCCGGCCATGCTCGCCAGCGTCGTGTCCGGCCGCACTCCGAGCGCGAGGATCACGAGGTCCGCGTGATAGCGCTTGCCGGACTGCGTCGAGACCTCCAGCGCACCGTCCTCGGCCTGCTCGAAGCCGGCAACGCCGTCGTTGAGGGCGACATTGACGCCGCGCAGACCGAGAGCGTCCTCGATGAGCCGCCCGTACTCCGCGGTCGAGCGGGGCGAGGACCTGGTCGGCCATCTCGACGACCGTCACCTCGAAGCCGCGACGAACAAGGTTCTCGGTCATCTCCAGGCCGATGAAGCCGCCGCCGACGACCACCGCTCGCTTCTTGGGCCGCACCGTCTGAAACCCCGAGTACTTCTCCATCCCGGCCAGGAAGCCCGTGCCTCGCTCGATCCACTCACGGATCTCGCTGGCGTCCGGCACGGTCCTCACCGGGAAGATGCCCGGCAGGTCGATCCCGGGAAGCGGCGGGCGGACCGAGGGCGCCCCCGGCGACAGGACGAGCTTGTCGTAGGACTCGCTCGTCACCTCGCCGGTCGCGAGGTCCCGCAGATCCACGGTCTTGTTCTCCGCAGAGACCCCGATCGCCTCGCAGCGGGTCCGGCAATCAACGCTGAAGTGCTCCCGGAACACCGTCTCGTTGGCGACCAGCAGATCGGACTTGTGCTCGATCACACTCCCGACGTAGTAGGGCAGCCCGCAGTTCGCGAACGAGACATAGGGCCCACGCTCCACCATCAGGATCTCGGCCTGCTCGTCCAGCCGGCGCAGGCGTGCCGCACACGACGCGCCGCCAGCGACACCACCGACGATGACCACCTTCATCGCATCACCTCGCCTTCCCTCGAATGGTTGTAGCTCTCTGCGGGTCTTGGGAGCGGCTCCCCTCTCCGCGGTTGCGGCTTTTTGCGCCTGCACTAGACACCGCCCGCTTTCGGGCCGCGGCGCTCATGACTGCGCCCACGGGTCACGCCAGCCCCCTTGATCGGCGACGAGCGTGTCCGGCCGCCTCGGGACCCCACGTACCCTGCGTGTAGGCATGAACGGGCGGCGGCGCGTCGAGCAGGGGCTGGAAGATCCGCCATGTCTCTTCGACCTCATCCTGGCGGGTGAAGCGCATGCTTTCGCCGATCATCGCCGCGTAGAGCAACACCTCATACGGGGTCGCACCCTCGCCGCCCATCTGTGCGAACTCGACGTCGAAGGGGATCGGCGCGGCCAGCGCAGCGTCGGAGCGCCGGGCGTCGAGGACCATCCGAATCCCCGTAGACGGATCCAGCTTGATCACCAGCTGGTTCGGCTCGGGTCGCCGTTCAAGAGCAGCGAACCCGAGCCGGGGTGCATGCTTGAAGATGAGCCGGATCTCGGTCTGCGTCACCGGCAGGCGCTTACCCGTGCGGAGAAAGAACGGGACGCCTGACCAGCGCCAGTTTTCGATCTCCAGACGCACCGCCGCGTAGGTCTCAGTGGTCGAGTCGGCAGCGACGCCGTCGATGCCGAGGTAGCCGTCGTACTGGCCGCGCACGTAGCGCGCCGGGTCGGCCTGCGGGATCGCACGGAACACCGAGACCATGGCATCCTTCAGCGTCTTCGGATCGCCTCCGGCCGGAGGCTCCATCGCGGCCGCCGCGAGAACCTGCATGAGATGGTTGACGACGACGTCGCGCAGCGCCCCGACCGGGTCGTAGAAGTGCCCGCGGTCCTCGACGCCGAAGTCCTCCGCCATCGTGATCTGGACGCACTCCACGTGGTTGCTGTTCCAGACCGGCTCTAGCATCCGTTGGCGAAGCGCAGGAAGATGATCTCCTCGAGGCCCATCTTCCCGAGGTAGTGATCGATCCGGTAGAGCTGGGACTCGTCAAGGTACTCGTGGAGCTCCTCGGCCAGCGCTCGGGCAGAGGCGCGATCGTGGCCGAAGGGCTTCTCGACGACGACCCTTCCAGAATCCGTCAACCCAGCTTCGGCCAGCCCCTTGACGACGGTCGCGAACAGGAACGGCGGGATCTCGAGATAGAACACCGGCATGGCTGCACCCTCGATCGCATCGCCCACGCGCTCGTAGGTGGACGCGTCGCCAAAGTCGCCCTGCACGTAGGAAAGGCGCGCCGCGAACCGCTCGAACACCGCCTCGTCGAGCTCCTCACCCGTGGCCAAGATCGAGGCTCGCGCGCGCTCGACGAGATCCTCCACCGTCCAGTCGTCCACCGCCACACCGACGATCGGCAGCGAGAGCAGTCCGCGCTGCTCGAGCCGGTAGAGCGAGCGGAACGTCATCACCCTCGCGAGATCGCCGGTGATCCCGAAAATCACCAGAGCGTCCGCGGGCCGGCCGCTGTCGCGCGCGCGTCGTCGTGTGGTTGTCCCAACCATTGGTGCACCGCCTCTCATGGACGTAAGCGATCAGCGGTTCTCCGCGTGGACTTTGCCGCTCCCTCCGCCCGATCTCGAGTACGGGCGGCACGACCCCGGGCCCGAACCGAGGTCGCCGCAGCCCGTCCGGCCAGCTAGGCCGCGGCGTACTCCTTCTCTGCCTTGTCGAGTTCGCGCTTGAACTCCTTGCTGTCGACGTCGATTTCCTTCTCGATCGTCTTTTCCGCGCGCGTGAGTATCTTGTCGAGCTGTTCTTCAAGGCGCGATTCGCCGATCACGAGCAGCGTTGCCTCTCCCGCTTCGATGAGGTCGCCCAGTTCCTTGGCGTCGGCACTTGAGATGCCCTTTTTGAAGTGTCCGCCGAGGCCGCCGATGACGCCGCCGACCAATGCCGCGGGGATGACCGCTGGCGCGGCCACGACCCCGACCGCCGCTCCGACGGCGATGCCTCCCCAGGTGCCGTGCTGGGTGGGCTTCTCGTGCTTCTCGACGTGGACCTTGCCGTCGGCGTCCTTGGTGACCAAGGCGACGTCATAGGTGCCCACGAGCTTCGCCGCATGCAGTTCGAGAAGGATGTCGTAGTCCGCCTCGGCGCCGGCGGCATCCGCGTATGTCGCGGCGTAGATAAAAACCGGATTGTCGCTCATCTCGTCTCCTGTTCTTGGCGGTTGTCGACATTTGAGCGCGGCCGCAGGCGGCCGGCATCGGCCAAATAGGTTGAAATTTGATGAGCTGGCCGAGGGGTACCCTGCGCGTACGTTGACGGTGCGCCCGGCAGCCGGCCCGGCTCGTGTGCTCTGATTGTCGACGCGGGGCAATCCTGGCTACCTTTCTTGGCTGTCGAATCCGCTCAGCGGTCAGGTGGAGGGGCCTGCTGACGTGGGAGGAGTGCAGCGTGTCATCTAGGTCCGCTGGCGTGTTGGGGTTCGTGAGAGGTTTGGTGGCCCGCCATGCTTCGACCGCGGCGAGTGCGCTAGGGCGCATCCGCCGGCGGCGATGCGCCGATGCCGGTCGGCCATCGCGTCGCATCCTCCCGGTCATGCGTGGACGTTTCAGCGTCGGATGCTCCCGACTTCATCAGCCAGATCGGGCGAAGTCGCGAGAACGTGGCACGGCTAGGGAGTCGATCAAACCGAGCTTCGCCGCGCGCTCGATCGCCTCGCTGCGCTTCGTGACCTCCAACTTGCGATAGATAGACACAGCCTGTGTCTTGATCGTGGCTCGCGAGACGTATCGCCGCTCAGCGATCTCAGCGATGGTGAGGTGGGTTGCCAACAGCGGTAGCACTTGCAGCTCAGCCTCGGTGAGCAGTGGGGTCCAGTCACCGGTCAGGGCGTGCATCGCGTTGACCCGATCACGGAGTTCGCCGGCCTGCCCGACGAGCACGCCGAGGTCGGGGACCCGTCTTAACAGCTGGTCGATCTCCCTTTGCAAGATCATTGCACCCGCGGCGTCGCCCAAAGCGATACGGGCGCGCACCAGCTCGAGACGAACCTGCACGCCGTTGAACGGCATGAAGTACGTCAGCAGCGGTCTCAGGCGGTCGGCCCCAGCGAGATGCGTCTGCGCCTGTGGCAGTTCCCCCCGGTGTAGCGCGACCCTGCCCAGCGCGGCGAAGGTTGTCGCACTCGGCAGATACGCCTCGAACCGTCCTTCGAGCACGCATCGCTCCGCGTCCTGGGCGAGTTTTTCGGCCGTGTCGAGGTCGCCATCCGCCGCCGCCAGTAGCGAGCGCTGAGCGAGAGCGACCGACGCGTTGCTGGGCATGTCGAGTTCCTTCGCCGCCTGCGAGTTGTCGCTAAAGACCTGATCCGCCTGGTCGCTATCACCTGCGAGAAGCAATGCGATGCCGAGCATGTTCGACGCCACCGGTCGCTGCAAGCTCCAGTCGGGGGACAGCTCGAGCGCTCGCTCGGCGTCGATCCTCATACGGTCGACGCCGTGGCGGCACATGGCCGCTTCAAGGCATCTCACCCACGGCTCGATCGTCGCGCCTCCGTCCGGCGCCGGCTGGTCGGTGTTGCCCTGTTTGGCCTCAATTGCCCAACGCTCCGCTTCGACAGGATGGCCTGACAGGCCCTCGCACCAGGCTCCCAGGACCGCGACCGCCGGATATTGTCGTGGGGCTCCACGTTCGGATAGACGCTCGATCCATTTTCGTACCGTCTCGAGCCGCCCGGCCTGGTGCGCCGGGATCGCGCAAACCGCCACCAGCGTCGCGGCGCGCTTGACGTCGTCGCCCGCGAGAGCGTATGCGATCGCCGCCTCCCGCGCACCGTTATCCTCGCTCCAGTCAGCTGCGCGGCGGTTGAGCGTCGGGATCACATCTGGCTCGCGGAGGTCGAGTTCGCGGGCGAGCAGATCACGGAAGAGGTGGTGGTAGCGGTACCACTCACCGTGCCGGTCGAGCGCCACGAGCAAGCGGTTTGACTGCTGCAGCGACTCAAGGATCGCTGCGCTCCCCGTCTGCTTGAGCACAGCGTCGCACAGCGGCCCGCACATCCGGTCCAGCACAGCGGTCCGCGTCAAGAACTCGACCTGATCGGGCGGTAAGCCTGACAGGACCTCAAGCTGAATATAGTCCGCGATCTGACGCGGCGTTCCGCCGATCTCGGATCCGGCATACCGATCGCGAGTGCCGGTCTCACGCAAGGAGAGCGCTGTTAGATAGATGCTGACGGCCCATCCCTCGGTATGGGCCGTCAGCTCTGCGACCTCCTGTTCGGTGAGAGCGACCCCAGCGGCGCGAAGCAGGGACCCCGCCTCGACCACGTCCAGAGCAAGGTCATCGACCTGCAGCTCAGCAACACGACGCTCAGCTCGGACACGAGCGAGAAAACGCTGCGGCTCGTGGCGGCCCGCGAACATAAGCTGAGAGCCCGCCGGGATGTAGTCGCAGATCGCGGTGAGAACGTCGCAGGCATCGCGCTCGCAAAGCACATGCACGTCGTCGAGCACCACCACCACCGGATGCTCGATCGAGATGAAGGCCGCTCGAAGCCGCGGGAGCGTCGTCGACCATAGCGCGTGAGGCGGGTTGCTAACGGCGTCGAAGGTCGTCGGATCAACGCTGCTGACCCAACTAAGAGCCTGTGCGAGATCGGCCGCTAGGACGACGGGATCATTGTCGGCGTCCTCGAGCGAGATCCACCCGAAGCGCCGACCATCTAACTCCGACGCTTGGGCGAGGAGGGTCGTCTTTCCGTATCCCGCCGGCGCGAAGACCGCCACGACGGGCTCCGCTTGGTGGGCCAATAGCCGCCGCAGTAGCGCAGTCCGCGGGATCAAGTCCGGATGGAGCCGTGGTCCCCCTGAAGTGATCCGCGCTGGCACCTGAACGTCCGGCTGCGGCGCAGCCGCCCTGTCACTTCGCTCCGAAACCGAGATCGCCTGTGCCCCCTTTGACTGCTCAGCATTACATCCGCTCTCAAGCAGAGTACGGGACCGATCGCCCCCGTCTAGCGAACTTCTTCGCGCGATCCCGCGGGAAACTACTTACCGTGGCTTGCCGGCGGCAGGTGGCGGCACGCCCTGGCGACTAGCCCAGATCGCTGAACTCTGTCTTCGTGCGATTTCAACCTATATGGCCGATGCTCGCCCGGCGTCCCCGCGCTGCAATGGAGCAGTGGCCACGACCGAAGACACGCTCGCGAGAATCGCGCTCAGGGACGAGGGCTTCATCCAATCCTTGAGCCGGTCTGGCGGCGAGGGAGCTGAGCTCGACCCTGAGCTCGACCAACGCACGTGTGAGCTCGTCAAGCTAGCTGTGCTGATCGGTATCGAGGGAGGTATCCCGTCCTATGTCGCGACTGTCCAGGCGGCCCAGGCCGCGGGCGCATCGGACGCAGAAATCGTCGACACTCTCGTAGCGGTCCTCCCGTCGGCCGGCATCGTTCGGACCAGCTCAGCCGCGCCGAAGCTTGCGCTCGCGCTCGGATATGAGCCGAACCACGCGCTCCGGGAGGACGAGCCCGAAGCGCCGCGGGGACATCGCCCATGACTTTGGAAGGGCGCCCGATGCCCAAGATCGTCGGAAGACCGGCAGCCGTAGTCGCGATGTGTTGCGTCTCTATCGGGCTGGCCGTACCTCGCCCATCCACCTATCCAAGACCTCAAACAACGCCTAGGGGGTAGGCGATGTCTCCTTCAACAGTCCGCGTCTTCAAGTGGGCCTCGCCCGATTCGTGGCTCAGCCACCGCAAAAGGGAACGGTACGGTCAAGGCGGTACCGCACCTGAGCGTCGCAGAGCGTGTGGCCCGCGGCAAGGCGGCCCGTGCCGAAGTGCCGCGGGCCAGTCAGGCAGAGTTCAACCCGCCGCCGCGGCGCCCTGATCCGATAAAGCTACTGGAACGCCAGGCAAAGACGCGGGTGCCGGAGCTCGTGCCGATCCGCTACGGGCGCATGCTGGTCTCGCCGTTCACGTTCTACCGGGGAGCTGCGCTGATCATGGCCAGCGACCTCGCCGCGACGCCTCGCTCGGGGCTTCAGGTGCAGTGCTGCGGCGATGCGCACCTGTCGAACTTCGGCGTGTTCGCCTCGCCCGAGCGTCAACTGGTGTTCGACATCAACGACTTCGACGAGACGCTTCCCGGGCCGTGGGAGTGGGACGTCAAGCGCCTCGCCGTAAGCATGCTCATCGCCGCGCACTTCAACGGGTTCCCCGTCAAGGACCAGGAGCAGATCGTGCTCGACACCGTCGAGGCGTACCGCACCGCGATGGCGGGCTTCGCCGCCATGAAGAACCTCGACGTTTGGTATGCGCACCTTGACATCGAGGCGACGTGCTGAAGGAACTCGCTCGCAGTTCAAGCCCAAGCAAGTAAAGCGCGAGTGAGAAGACGCTCGCCAAGGCGCGCACCAAGGACAGCATGGCGGCGTTCTCCAAACTGACGCGCGAGGTGGACGGCGAGGCGCGGATCGTCGCCGAACCGCCGTTGATCGTGCCGATCGATGACCTCGCGCAGGGCCGCGAGCGCGATCGAGATGTTCGATGCGCTGCACGAGCTCCTACGCTCCTATCGCGAAACGCTGCAGCACGACCGGCGCGTGCTGCTCGAGCAGTTCCAGCTGGCCGACTTCGCACGCAAGGTCGTAGGCGTGGGCAGCGTCGGCACGCGCGCCTGGATCGCGTTGATGCTCGGCCGCGACGGCCAGGACCCGCTGTTCCTGCAGATGAAGGAGGCCGAGTCCTCGGTGCTCGAGGAGTTCCTCGAGCCCAGCGAGTTCGAGAACCACGGCGAGCGGGTCGTCACCGGACAGCGTCTGATGCAGGCCTCAAGCGACATCTTCCTCGGCTGGTTGCACGTCGAGTCAGGAGCTGGACGAGAAGGAGGTCTCGCCCGCGACTTCTACGGTCGTCAGCTGAAGGACTGGAAGGGCTCGGCGGAAATCGAACAGATGGTCCCCAATGGCATGGCCACGTACGGCCGGCTGTGCGGCTGGACGCTCGCGCGCGCTCACGCCCGCAGCGGCGACCGCATCGCGATCGCCGCCTACCTCGGCAAGAGCGCCGCCTTCGACCGCGCGATCGTCGAGTTCTCCCATGCCTACGCCGAGCAGAACGAGCGCGACTACAAGGCCCTGACCGAGGCCGTCGAATCCGGCCGCATCACCGCCGAGACGGGGCTCTAACCCGATGGAGTGATCCAAGACCCGCCCGTGACGGTCGCCGTCCCGACGGTGGGTCGGAAGCCGGACCCCACCGGTCCAAGCCAAACAGGGCCAACCGCCGAGGGCGTGGCCGCCAAAATCACGATCAAGGAGATCCAAGTGTCGTCAGAACCAACAGCTCAGCCCGACGAGTTCGAGGCGCTGTATGTCCAGAGTGCCCAGGGGGTGACGAGCAGCAACGGCTCGATGACACTGCAGGGGCTGGCACCCTCCACCCTGATGTTCTCCGACCGCCCCGAGCGCATTGTCGGCCATCTCACCTCCGCACAGTTCGTGGAGGGCTGGGGAGACGGGGATAACAGCTTCCTCGAGGATCCCCCGAACGCCGTGCTCTCGTTCCTCGCGTCCCAGGACGAGACGCCCGAGGACGTGGTGGTCACGCTCACGAACCCGAGCTTGGACGGCGAGACGCTCACCTACAACGTGGACGTGCTCGAAGGCGAGATGCCCAATGCAACGGGCCCTTGCTCACTGTTCATAGACCCGATCGGTCGGCCGCTGAGCCCCGTGTCGGTGTGTGGCGTGCGGCGGCGCTCGCGCCGGCGGGCGAGGCGCTGATGCGTTCGGGTCAGCTGCGGCGGTCGGCTGTCGAGGATGGCTCGGACTGACACTCGCAGCCGCAAGAACCTTGATGCAGACGCACGATCCGAGAGCCAGCACAGTCTACCGATCCGCACCCTTCCCTTCCCCCTCGATAGATAAAGGACGACACCATGATCCTCGCGACCAGCTACCCGTTCCTCGAAGTCCTCTGGACGATGCTCATCTTCTATGGGCTTGTGATCTGGCTCTAGCTCATCTTCATTGTGTTCGCCGACATCTTCCGTCGCCACGACGAGTCCGGGTGGACCAAGGTCCTGTGGATCATCTTCATCATCGTGTTGCCGTTCTCTCGGCGTCTTTGTCTACCTCATCGCCGAGAACGCCGGGATGGCCGAACGCTCCCTGAGTAGGCAATAGCGGCTCAGTCGCAGGTCGACCGTCGTAAGGCATCATCATCGCTCGTTCGCTTCAGCGTGCTGGGCGTGCTGCTGGTAGCGGACCCTCGCACGCAAAGCGCCGGCGCGAGCCGGCTGTCCCCCGCGTGTGATCGTGAGAGGGCGGTGAGCTCGGTGTCGAGTAAGGCGGCCGCGGCGGCGGCAGGCGGTGTTCTGCTGACGCTGTGCGCGGGGCAGTTCCTGATGATGCTCGACAGCTCGGTGATGAACGTGTCGATCGCGACGGTCGCGAAGGACGTCGGCACGACCGTCACCGGGATCCAGACGGCGATCACGCTCTACACGCTGGTGATGGCCGCGTTCATGATCACCGGCGGGAAGGTCGGGCAGATCATCGGCCGCAAGCGCGCCTTCGCGATCGGGTGCGTGATCTACGGCTGCGGCTCGTTCATCACCGCGATCTCGACGAGCCTCGGGGTGCTGCTGCTCGGCTGGTCCTGCCTCGAGGGCATCGGGGCGGTGCTGATCCTGCCGTCGATCGTCGCGCTGGTGGCGGTGAACTACGGAGCCCGCCGAACGGCCGCGCGCCTACGGGCTCATCGCCGCCGCGACCGCGATCGCGATCGGGGTCGGCCCGATCGTCGGCGGCCTGTTCACCACCTACCTCTCATGGCGCTGGGTGTTCGCGGGCGAGGTCGTGATCGTGCTGGCGATCCTCGTCCTCGCCCGCCGCATACCCGAGGGGCCGCGTGAGAAGGGGGGGCACCTGGACCTCGTGGGTACAGCGCTGTCGGCGCTCGGCCTCGGGCTGATCGTGTTCGGGGTCCTGCGCTCGGGCGTGTGGGGCTTCGTCAAACCCAAAGCCGGGGGCCCCCGAATGGATCGGGCTCTCGCCGGTGATCTGGCTGATGCTCGCCGGCGCTCTGGTCATCTACCTGTTCATCGAGTGGGAGGATCGGGTGCTCGCCCGCGGCGGCGAGCCGCTGCTCGACCCCAAGATCCTGCAGGTCCACGTGTTGCGCGGCGGCCTGAACTCGTTCTTCTTCCAGTTCTTCGTGCAAAGCGGGGTGGCCTTCGCCGTGCCGCTGTTCCTCTCCGTCGCACTCGGGCTCTCCGCGATCCAGACAGGAGTGAGGTTCCTGCCGCTGTCGATCGCCCTGATCCTCGCGGCAGCCGGCATCCCCAAGCTCTTCCCCAAAGCATCGCCGCGCCGGGTGGTCCAGCTCGGTTTCATTGCGATGTTTGCCGGCCTCGTGATCTTGGTCGCCGCGCTCCAGGAAGGCGCGGGAGCGGAGATAACGACCTTCCCGATGCTGCTCGTCGGCCTCGGAATCGGAGCGCTGTCCTCCCAGCTCGGGGCCGTCACCGTCTCATCCGTTCCCGATGAGCAGAGCAGCGCGGTCGGCGGGCTGCAGAACACGATCACGAACCTCGGCATCTCCATGGGCACCGCGCTGACGGGCGCGATCGTGATCGCCGCGCTGAGCACCTCGTTTCTGACGGGGGTGCAGCAGAACTCCGCCGTTCCCGCACGCGTCAAATCGCAGGCATCGACCAAGCTCGCCGGTGGCGTCCCCTTCATCTCCGACAAGCAATTGAAGGACGCGCTCAACAAGGCTCATGTGCCACCCAGGGCTACAGACGCAATCGTCGAAGAAAACGCGAAAGCGCGCCTCGACGGGCTGCGCGAGGCGCTGTCGATACTCGCCATCTTCGCGTTGATCGGACTGGCCTTCAGCCGGCGGATCCCTGCCGAGCAGCCCGGCTCGTCGAAAGAACCGGCTCCCGCGGCAGAAACGGCCGCCACAACCCAAACGGCTGCAGCGGCGTGACCTTGCCCCGCTCGGCCAGAGAGGATCGTGGTCGGGATGCCTGAGGGCCTTTCGGCGAGCGAGGTGGGCAAGGAGATCGCCGAGCATCGCGAGCACCACGCCCCAGAGGATCACTCCCGGCGTGACCGCTACGTTTCGATCGCCGAGGCGGTGCTGCTCTCGCTCGTGGCGATCATGGCCGCATGGTCGGGGTACGCAGCGGCCAAGTGGGGCACCGACTCGTCGCTTTCGCTGGCGAAAGCCTCCTCCACACGGACGAAAGCCAACCAAGCCGCCATCGAAGCGACCCAGATCCGCACGCTGGACTCGGTGGACTTCAATGCCGCAATCACTGCCTACGCCTCGCACAATCCCCTGCTCTTCCGCGTCGCGCTCAAGCGGCTGCGCCCGAGCGCACTCGCCGCCGTCGAAGCATGGCGGGCCACCAAGCCCCTCACGAACCCCAACGCGCCAGCGGATCCGTCGGACATGCCGCAGTACCGGATACCCCAGCAGGCCCAGGCCAAGGCCCTGAACGCCAAGGCCGATGCCTACTTCAGCCGTGGCCAGTCGGCCGCGGGAACCGCGGACAAGTACGTGCGACTCACGGTCTTCCTGGCGGCCGTCCTATTCCTCGTCGGCATCGGTAGCCGCCTTCCGCTGCCTGCCGCCCGCTATGGGCTGCTCGCGGTCGCCAGCGCGATGTTCGTCGTATCGGTGGTGGAGCTCCTCCTCCTTCGCGGACCGCCGAGCTGACCGGCCACAAACTCACGACCGCTAATCATCGATCAACGAACCTGGAAAGATTGCCGCGTGCCCCCTGGCGAAGATCCATCGCGTGTATCCCGATCGCTCAGCACCACGCGCATGGAAGCATTCAGCGACGGCGTGTTCTCGATCGCCGCCACGCTGCTCGTTCTCGACATCGCGATTCATCCGCCGGGGACGGCGCTCGAACAGGTGCTTCACGCCTGGCCGTTCTACCTCGCCTATCTCGTCAGCTTCCTCACAATCGGCGCAGGCTGGCTGGCCCACACGCAGCTCACCGATGGGCTCACGCGCGCAGATCCGCTGTTGCTGCGAATCAACCTCCTGGTATTGCTCGTGGTGGCGTTCCTGCCATTCCCGACCAAACTGGTCGCAGACGCGCTGCACTCCGACTCGAGGGAGCGCGTCTTTGTCACTCTGTACGGGCTCACCCTGTTGGTTATCCGTAGCCTCAGCTTCGCTCTGGACGCCTATGCCCGACGCGAGCACCTGTATACGCCGCCGGAAGCGGGTGAGGAGCAGCAGGACGCGCCACTCGAACTGCTCCCCGTCCTCGGCGGCTACGTCGCCGCGATCCTCCTCGGACTCGTGGTACCCCAAGCGGCCGTCGCACTCTACTTTGCCATAGCGCTCTACATGATCCTTTTCCGGGCGCTTCCCTGGCACCCGCTGCGTGCCCATCGCGCGGACCGGTGAACGGGCGACCACCGATCTGATCCACCGGGTCCGGACTGGTCTCCACGGACGCGGCGGGTCAGCTTCCCTGCAGCGCGTTGGGTCCGCGGGCGCGATGCTCGTGCGCCGGCTCACTCTCCATCGCTCCGGGACGCTCGCCCGCGGCGGAGCGATACCAGCCGGCGTAGCGACTGACCAGCGGTGCTGCCGAGAGTCCGTGGAGCAGGACCGATAGGCCGACGGTCAGATAGGTCGCGGTGAGCAATGTGTTGCCGTGAGCCTGATGTGTGTCCTCGACGATCACGGCGAAGACGATCGAGGCAAGCCCACGCGGTCCGAACCAGCCCATGAACGCCACCGTCGGGCCTCGCGCCTTCGTACCCAGCAGGCAGAGGGCGACGGGTAGCATGCGAACGATCGTCAGGCTCAGGACGGCATAGAGCGCGATCTGCCAACTGACGTGCTCGAGCGCGGGGCCGAGCAGGATCGCTCCGAAGACGAGGAACGTGACGGCGTCAAGGACGGCCCCGGTCTCTTCGGCGAAGCGCATCGTCCCGGTCGATTTCTCGCGGGCGATCAGGCCGAACAGCGCGCCCCCCGTGAAGGCCGCGATGAAGCCCGACCCTCCGAGAGCCTCCGCGATTCCGAACGCGAGCACGGCGGCGGCCACCGGGATGATCTGTCGCCACTCAGCTGCTATGAGGTCTCTGGCGCCGGCGGCGTTCACGATCGCGGCGGCGATCACCCCGGCGACGATGCCTCCAAGGAGTCCATAGCCGATCTCTTCGCCCACCACCTGCGCCGGGTGGGCTGGGCCCGCCGGCGCCCGATGCCGTCGCGAGCACGATCAACAGGATCGGGACGCAGATCCCGTCGTTGAGGCCGCTCTCGACGTTGAGCGACTGGCGCACGCGTTGCGGGAGGCTCGGGTCCGTCACCACCGCGCTCCCGAGTCCGGCGTCGGTCGGCGCGAGGATCACACCGAGGATCAGAGCCTCGCTGAGGGAGAACGACCCGAACAGGGCGAGGGCGGCCAGCGAGCCCAGGACGATCGTCAGCGGCAGGCCGACGCCGAGCAATCGCACCGGCATGGAGGCTTCACGACGAACGGCTCGCAGGTCGATGCGCGAGGCGTCGGAGAACAACACCACCGCGAGCGTCGCTTCGGCGAGCTTTCGCACCGTCGCGCTCGTCGGGCCCACCGCAAGCTCGTCGAGCACCAACGGCCCTGCCAGGACGCCCAGCAGGACCACCACCATCGCCGGCGTGATCGGCGTGTTCGACAGGCGCCGCGAGACCCCCGCGACCAGCAGCAGCACAAGCCCGACCGTCGCGAGACCCCAATCCACGACGCCAACCTACACGTCAGCCTCCGCGGCCGAAAGGAGCGCGACCTCGACCCTACGGGCGCACGCCGAGCGCGTCCACTGGATCACGGGTCCGCCTCGCCTCTCCGCTTTCTAGCCGGTACGCCACGCTTGGTTATGTGCGCCAGCCGGCTGCGGCGCCAGAACGCACTCGCAACGGCTCAGGAGCGGAACGCCGAGCTGAGCTGAATCGCGGAGTTGAGGTCGGATTTGACCCCGGATCCCGAATCCGAGCCAGAGGCCCGCGTTACGGGGCGGGCGGGCTGGCTTGGTGCTCGACCTCGCACCCCCTACGTGTGTCCGAGGTCGAGCACCAAGCCAGCAACAAAGCGTCAGGAGAACCAAGGGAAGATCAGGAGTAGGAGAGAGAACAAGAAGATGGAATCGGGACAGGGAGAGGAGAAAAACAACGCCGCCGGCCGCCGAAGAGCCGAAGGAAAGGGAAGTGGAGTAAAGGAGCGAGAGAGGGGCCAGGGGCAGCCGCGCGCGAGGATCAGGAGTGCCGTGCGGCGAGTAGGGAGTCACGTTCGCGGGAAGCGGCGGGATCCCGTTCGTGATCTACGCGGCGATCGGCGGCCTCGCGCGAGCATTGCGGTCTGATCGTTGAGGGGTGCGCGTGCGGTGGCGGCTCGGGCGCTGGCTGGGTCGCTCGTTTGGTCAAACCCCTCCGGGGAGGTGACCGTCGCTCCCGGCCGGCGCGGTTGAGGGTGGCTCGCGCCGGTGGCGCAGGAGTGGGATGGCGGTACGCGCGGGAGCTCGGCCCGGCCGCGAGCCCAGGATGGGCGCTAGTGATGCTCCCGCTAGTTCCGCACGGCGACGCGGTGGGCGCACGCCTCCGCGTAAAGAGGCTCAGGCGCCAGGTCGAGTTCGCCCGGCCACGTCAGGGTTCCGCTTTCGGGATTGACGTATGCCTGCCGGAAGAACTCGGGGTCGGCCAGTGGCGCGAGTACGCCCTTCCACTTCTCGGGGTCGAAGGTGACGTCGCCGACGATGCCGTCCGAGAACGTCAGTCGCAGCACGTGGTCGGCGAGTACCTCGACTGCGGTTACGTCCACGAGCTCGTCCATGCCGACAATGCTAGGGCAGCGGCGCGATCGACTCCAAGGGCTCGCCCGCTCCGGCGCGACGCCAGTTGGAGGCGAGCTCCCGCGATGCAGCGCAGCCCATTCGCGCACGAGCCGCTGTGCATTTGCCGGGAGGGATCCCACGATGATCTGGCCGTCAAGGTCGACCGAGCGAGCCGCTCATCACACTCGTCGAGTGAAGTCGGTGTGAGTGTGTTTGTTGGACATCTACTCCATTAGCCCCACAGCCTTGAGGGCCTCAGTTCGGTCCGTGGTACACGACGAAGCTTGCGGCCCTGCCCCTGACGCGTGGTGCAGACGTGGGCCAGCTCCATGTGGATCGGCACGCCGCTCGCTGCTCCCCTGCCAACGAAGCGAACCCAGGCGAACACCTGATTCCCGTTCGCTTTGGCCTCGTGGACCTCGACGCGGAGGTCAGGGAATGCGTCACGCCAAGAGGCGGCAACCGGCGCCTGATCGCGTCGATCCCTCGATGTATCGCAGAGTCAGGGTCCTCGGGGGCGGATAGAGTACTCGGCATCCTCGTGCCAGTAATCCAGGGATGGCTCACCATCGTTCCGGTTGTAGTGGGCATAGCCGTCGAGAACCGCCTCCACAATGTCCTTGCTCGAGTCGAGCTCCAGCTCGTGCTCGATTTCGCTGCCGTGATTTGCGCGAGCGCGGAACCCGAGGCGTCGCAGGAGAGCGCGCGCGGGCCGGTTCTCCCACAGCGTCGTGGCGGTGAGAAGCGCAAAGCCGTTTGCTCGGGCGCGCTGCACTGTGCACGGGAGAGGGCGGTGCCGATGCCCATGCCCTGTAGCTCGTCGGTCACCGCCACGGCTACCTCAGCGACACTCGGCCGATCGGCGTCGTGGGCGTAGCGTCCGACACCGACGATCGAGCCGTCTCGTTGATCGACTGCAGCGATGGCCTCGTGGCAAATGTGATCAATATCGGTGAGGTACGTGAGCTCCCGGGAGGTCAATTCGCGCTTCGGGCAAAGGAATCGCCTGCGGCGCGACTCGGGACTCAGCCGGGCGAATAGTCCCGCCAGGCCAGCGCGATCGTCAGAACCGATAGGCCGGAGTCGAAGTCGCGTACCGTCGGAGAGAACCAGTGCGTCGATCGGCACAGCTGAGCCCTCTCGCACGCCCGTTGACGCCTTCGGCGCAACCATGGAGTTGCGCGAGATTTCGCCCGCCGCGACGCCGGAGGCCTCCATCAAGGGATCAGGGGTGGCACATTTGTGGTCCATGCCAGCTCAAGACACCGACGACAAAACGATCCTTCCCCGCTCGTAGGAATCTCCGATGTCTGAACCGTGCAGGGCGTTTTTGCCTCTTTGGAGTGGGAATGATCACCGTGTCGTGAACGTCCTTGTAGGCGTGGCGTCGGCCAGGCGAGACTTGGATTCGTACTCGCGCGGTGCATGGCAGTCGACGAGAGCCCAGGGGTGGACATAAACGCTGCCGGCGTTCAGGATCCACTTTGGAGAGCGATGTCCAAGCACGCAACCGACGACCCAACAGCAACCTTCGAGGTGGCCGAGCGGCGGTTGTTTGCCGCATGTGCGATGCAGATCGCCAGCCGACGCGTCCGCCTGGCTGACCCGCCGCTTGCTGTTCGTGTGCTCGAGGCGGGCGATGGTCCGCCGCTCTTGCTCGTGCACGGCAGCGGCATGAGCGCGTCGACCTGGGCGCCGTTGCTGCCCTACCTCGCCGGCTACCGGCTGATCGCCTCGACCTGCCGGGGTTCGGGCTCAGCGACGCGTTTGACTACGCGGGGCGATCGCTGCGCGAGCACGCGGTTGCGCAGCTCACGTCGCTGCTCGACGCGCTCGACCTCGAACGGGTCCCGGTCATCGGCACCTCGCTGGGCGGCATGTGGGCGCTCTGCCTGGCCGTCGATGCGCCGGAGCGGATCACCGCGCTGGCGTCGCTCGGGGTTCCTGCCGTCGCACTGCCCGGCATGCGCGGCGATCCCTTCTTCACCGCGCTCTCCACGCCCGGGGTGCGTCACGTGGTCGCGCGGATCGGCTCGCCGAGTGTCGCTGTCACCCGCCGGGCCTTGGCCCGCGGCGCAATCGGACCCCGTGCGGCCGAGCTCGCGCCCGAGGGGTTCTTCGATGTCGTCCATGAGGGCATGCGACAGCCGGGCATCCGTTCAGCGATGTTGAGCCACATGTGGCTTGCGATGCGCCTCGGCCGGCCCCGCCGGAGAATTCCTCTCCGACACTGAACTCAAGCATATCGCCGCACCAGTGCTCATGATCTGGGGGAACGAGGATCGCTGCGGCGGACAGGAGATCGGCCGGCGCGCCGCCGCGCTGGATCCCCGACGCGCACCTCGAGGTCATGCCCGGGCACCACGCTCCGTTATTCGACGACCCCCAGCAGTACAGCGCCTTGATCGACCAACTGCGCCGCCGAGTAGCAGCCCCCAGCGGACCCGTTCGCGAAGCAACGAAGCAACACGCAGCGGGACCGATCGGGCGACCCCGCGTTCATCGGCCACCGGGCCAACGCGATGCCTCACCGTCCTAGCGAGAACGCCCACGGAAGTCGCCCACGGCAGAGAACTGCTTCTCGCTCCTCGACTTCTCGGCGGCCGGGGGCCGACGTTCCGCTTCGCGCGGAAAGCAGGCGCCGCGTGCGTATCCAGCGAGACGCCTGAGTTGGATTGGCTGCGATCGTCTCGCCGGGCGCGCCGGGGACGCCTGCTTCCATGCCAAAGGGGCGGTGTGCAAAGCCTGTGCTCGGACGGCGTGCTCGTCGTCCCGCGGGCCGACGCGGTCGGCGAGGACTCAGTTCAGACGCTCGCTCAGCCGCGAGAGCGGGCGCGATGCGCCTCCCCTCCTCTTGGCGATTTGCAGGTTCCGGACGGACGGCGCTCTGGGCTCCCGCTCTACTTCGATCACGCCGCCGCGCGAGTTCCAGACGCTAGGCCGAGGATTGAGCGATCCCATCCACGAACAGCAGCCGTCGGTCTAGCGCCGCACTGCGGATCGCTAAGGCCTCCGCGTACTCGGGTGACTCATACCACTGCTGCAACGTCTCCATGTCCGGGAACTCGACGACTATCACGCGGCGCGAGCTGAGCCACTCTCCCTCAGCAACGTCCGGGAGTACGCCCCGAACGAGATATCGACCGCCGTAATGCGCGATCGACGCAGCAGCCAGCTCGCGATAGCGCTGGGCCTGCGACTCGTCCAGCACCTCGACCTCGGAGATCACGTCGGCGCTCATCCGAGGATCATCGTGCTTCCCATCGCGTTCATAGCTGCTCACCGGCCCTGCGCCGATTCCAGTCGCATGCAAGGGGTTGCCTAAGCGTGGACGACAACTGGTGCGCGCCGCCTCGGCTGAGGACCCGCGAGGATTGGCCTGGTCTTCGCGGAGACCGAGATCGAGAACCGTGCTTCATCATTGAGTCTGGCCGAGCAAGCCCGGCATGCAGCTCGCGCGTACTTCAGGGCGGGCCGTACGGACCGCGACGGGACTGGCCCGTTTCCTGACCGGCGGCCGGGCTGATCCTCGGCTCTCGCGCGAGCCGAACTGGTGGCAGACGAAGGGGCGCAGTCGAGCGCCCGGGCGCCCGATCGGGCGCTCGGGGGCGCCGGAGTGCGGATGGTTGTGGTGTCAGGCGCGTGCATCGCCAGCTGGGGCTCGACCGCGCTCGGCGGACCGGA
>CAVYET010000010.1:0-3356 GCA_963767655.1 uncultured Solirubrobacteraceae bacterium
CTGATCTCCGCCAGTCGCTCGGCCAGGATGATCCTCGAGGCGGCCTCGACCAGCGCGAGGTGCGAGAAGGCCTGCGGAAAGTTGCCGAGGTCCCGGGCTGTGTCGACGTCGAACTCCTCGGCATACAGTCCTAGGGGGGATGCGATGTGAACGAGCTTCTCCATCAGGTCGCGCGCGCGCTGCATCTCGCCGATGATCGCCAGCGCCGAGACGAGCCAGAAGGAGCAGATCACGAAGGTGCCCTCTTTGCCGGACATCCCGTCATCCGTCTGGCCTGTCCGATAGCGCAGCACGAACCCGTTCTCGGTCAGCTCATCGGCGATCGCCAACACCGTGGCCCGCAGCCGCTCGTCGTTGCCGGGCAGGAAGCCGAAGATGGCGGCCAGCAGCGTGGAGGCGTCGAGCTCGTCGGTGGCGTAGTGCTGGCGCAGCACCCCGCGCTTGTCGACTCCGTGCTCGAGAATGTCGGACTTGATCTCCGCCGCTGTCGCCCCCCAACGCTCGACGAGGTCCGGCTCTCCGCGGATCTCCGCGAGCTTGGCGGCACGATCTAGCGCGACCCAGCACATCAGCTTCGAGGAGACGTACTGCTGCGGCTTGCCGCGCGCTTCCCAGATGCCCTGGTCAGGTTGGCGCCACACCGCCGTGGCGCACTCGGCCTGCGCCTGCACGAGCGGCCACAGCCGTCGCGGCAGCCGTTGGCTGCGCCGCGTGTGCAGCAACACCGAGTCCAGCGCGGCGCCGAAGACGTCGTTCTGGCGCTGGTTGAAGGCGCCGTTGCCAATCCGCACCGGGTGGGCGCCGGCGTAGCCCGACAGCTCCTCGCGGAGCGTCTCCGTCAGATCGCGCCGCCCGTCGATCCCGTACATGATCTGCAGCGCACCGTCGTCGTTGCACTGGAGGTCGGCGATGAACTGCATGAACTCGGCGGCCTCCCAGTCGAGGTTGAGGTAGTGCAGCGCCTGGAGCGTGAACGTCGAGTCGCGGATCCACGTGTAGCGGTAGTCCCAGTTGCGCTCCCCGCCCGGCGTCTCCGGCAGTGAGGTCGTCAACGCGGCGACGGTCGCGCCCGTCGGCATGTAGGTGAGGCCCTTGATCGTGAGAGCCGACCGTTGGATCAGCGGTCCCAGGTCGTGGTCCGGGATCCGTGCCCTCGCCAGCCAGTTGCGCCAGAACCGGGTGGTGGCGGCCAGCTGCTGCTGGGCCTCCTCGACCGTCGTCGGCACCTGAGCCTCGGCGGCCCACGAGACCGCACAGAAACAATGTTCCCCGGCGTGCAGGACATGTCGCGCCCGAGCGGCCCCGGCCTCGACTCCGATCAGCATGTCGGTCTGGAGTGCGATCGCCTGACCCGAGCCGGTCGCTTCGGCATGGTGACGATCCGGCGTGAGCGACCACTCAGCGGCTTGGCGGCCGTAATCGAAGACCGGCTCACAGGCCAGGTCGATCTGCACGTTGCCCTCTATGCACTCGACCGTCCGAACGAGCACATGCTCGGCATCCTCGTCCGCCGGCGGTCGCGTGTGCGGGGTCGTCGTGTCTTCGCCGCGGCGTGGTCCCATCGTGAGCGCGTCACGCACGACGACCCAGCCGGTCGTCGTCTTCCACGACGTGACCAGCGTGTTCGTTCCGGGCTCGTAGATCCGGTCGCTCGGAACGTTGATCCCGAACGGACCGAATCGGAAGCTCCCCGCTCCGCGATCGAGCAGGCTTCCAAACACGCTGGGCGAGTCGAAGCGCGGGACGCAGAGCCAGTCGATAGTCCCGTCGGGCGCGACAAGGGCGCCGGTATGGCAGTTGGACAGGAACGCGTACTTAGCGATCGGGGTAAACGGCGACGGCGCCGCGGCACTCTGCGGCATCGTGGCCGCCTGCTTCTTGTTCTCAACCGCGGGCTGGGCACCGTTACCATGCCCGCGCTTGCTCTTTGCTGTTGTGCTCATCAAGCCCTCCAAAGTTCATGCCAGCTCCGCTAATCCTCAGGAACCTGCTTCGCGGCCTCCGTCCCCAAGGTCCCGCTTACTCGTGCACCGGCGAGTGGGGTCAAGTAGCGGCTCGCACGCTCGCGGCCGTCGCCGTCGTGCACGGCTGTTCGCACGCAGTCCCACTCCTCCGTGGTCGGAAAGCCGTGCCGGCCAGGTCGAAGCGCTGCTAGGCGGGCAGCGCGTTGAGTTCCTTGGCGAGCTCCTTGCCGTCAGCGTCGATTTCCTTCTCCTGGGTTTTCTCCGCATGCGTGAGCGCCTTGTCGAGCTGCTCCTGCACGCGCGACTTGCCGATCACGACCAGCGCCGCCTGGCCCGTTCGAGGTAATCGCCGAGCTCCTTGGCATCGCTGCGCGACATGCCACCCATGACATGCCCGATCCCGCCGCCCGCCGCGGCGCCGACCAGCGCCGAACCGAGGATCGCCGGCGGAAACACGATCCCCACCAGCGCGCCGACGGCGGCACCCGTCCAAGCGCCATGCTGGGTCGGCTTCTCGTGCTTGGTCACATGCACCTTGCCCTCATCGTCCTTGTACACCAGCGCGACGTCATAGCTGCCCACCAGATCGGCCGAATGCAGGTCAAGCAGCGTGTCGTAATCGGCATCGGCGTCATCACGATCCGCGTACACCGCCCCATACACAAACACAGGGTTGTCTTTGCTCATCGTCCTGCTCCTTTTCCGGTCATTCGGTCGACGGCGACAGCCATCACGGCGGGAGGCGACCCACCCGGGCTCGGGCCTTCCCCGACGATGCGGCCATGGCCGCCAGAAACACGAGCCTACGGCCCCCAACCCCCACCCCGCATCGGCCAAAAAGGATGAGTTGCGCCGGCCATCGGTGTCCACCCGCGAGGCACCCGCCATCGAGCGTCTGCAGGTGGTCCTACCGCGCGACTGAAGCGTTCACCGAGCCCACCAAGAACAACACGGTGACCTTCGTAACGGCCCTGAGTGGCTTTCGGCTCGGGCCCACCGCTCCCGCGTACCGGGCGGTGGTTGTGCTCAGTGGTGCTTTCCCCTCATAGCGTGGACGAGGGCGACGAGGACCAGGCCGGCCACGGCGACTATGGCGACGGTGCGCATCACCTCGACATTCTGTTCGGCCATCTGCTGGGCCCGCTCTGCGGCCTGCAGGACGCGCTGGGCGTCCTCGCGTGCGGACTGCGCCGCTCTCGTCTCCGCGTTCTTGATGGCTTCTTAGCCATGATGACTCCTTCCTCTCGAGGGTCAGGAGCCGTTGTTGGTTCTTCCTATGGCCGGCAGGAATCACATCCTGCGCCCCCAACCCCCAGCCCGCATCGGCCAAAAAGGATGATCTGTGCGGCCTGACACCCAGTCCACCCAGCCGACGAGGCGCATGCTTCTGAC
>CAVYET010000011.1:0-165748 GCA_963767655.1 uncultured Solirubrobacteraceae bacterium
TCAATGCATAGGTTGGCGCGCCACCGAAGCGCCGCAGCGCGCGATCGAGCGCCATCACCACGCTCGGCAGCGTGCGATCCCACAACGGCAGCACGACCCGAAACCGCGACCACGCAAGCCACGAGCAGAACAGCGACGTCGCGCGACCCCCGACCACGGGCCCCTCGCCATAGTCCCACTGCATCCACAGCCCGGGCTCGGCGATCCACGGTCTCGTGCGCCGGCCGTGCTTCTGGCGGTAGCGGTGCTTGGCCTCGGCGATCGCGCGGCGCGTTGAGCGACCCGAGCCCAGATAGCCCATCGCGACCAGACGCTCGTGCGCCTTATCGGCGCGGATCTTGCCATGCGAGCGATCCACCAGCTCCTCGACCTTCTCCAGGAACGCACCGGTCACCGGACGCGCCCGGCCCGCTGGCCGCGGCTCGCCGCCAGCCGCATCACGAGCGCGCACCCATTGGCCGACCGTCTTGTGATCACAGCCGCAGAGCGCCGCTGCTCCCCGCAACGAGCCCGTCAAATCGTATGCCTCAAGGATCTCCATCACTTCCTCTGCTTTCTTCAAGATCGCCTCCCGGCGTGAATGGCTGGACACCAACACGCCGGGGGGCTACACCCGGAACAGGACAGATCGGTGGGGAGATCCGATGGCCACCCATGGGGAGAATTGGTGGCCACCAGGGGGGAGTTTCAATGGCCGCCTACGGGGAGAATCTCATGGCCGCCGTCATGCCCGGTCACCGACCTGTTCGGCCTCGAGGGCCGGCGGCTGTTGAAGCGACTGCAGGTGCCCGAGCCCTGGCGGGGCAACATCACCGCCTCCATCGAGCTGATCGACGACCTCGAACGCCAGATCGCCGAGATCAACCGCCGCCTGAAGGAGGGGCACGCCGAGCACCCCTACGTCCCGCTGCTCTTGACGGTGCCCGGGATCGGCTGGGTCCTCGCCTTCACGATCGCCGCCGAGATCGGCGAGATCGAGCGCTTCCCATCCCCAGAGAAGTTCGCCGGCTACACGGGCCTTTGTCCGCGCGTGAACCAGTCCGGTGAGAAGGATCGCCGCGGCCCATTGACCAAGCACGGCCCGACCTACCTGCGCTGGGCGCTACTCGAGGCGACGATGCACGCGCTGAGGCACCCCGCCTACGCCGAGCGCTACCAGAGAAACAAGAAAGCGGATGGGCAAGCAGCGCGGCGCCAAGGTCGCCCAGGTCGACATCGCGCGCAGACTCGCCCACGCTATCTGGCACATGCTTTCCCGCAAGGAGAAGTTCGCTCCCCGAGGCGCCGCTTTTCGTCTGGCGGCCTGACCGCCCTTTTCGGACTTGCGCCCGGAGCGAACATCCAATTTCACCTGATCCTCCCGACGAGGAGGCCATAGAGACATGAGCGTCGCTCCAAGACCAAGAGCCGTGAAAGGAGGACGACCCGAACTACAGATCGCTACTTGACAACGGGCCCTTCTTCATAGAGACGATGAGCAGGCGCACCCGCCGATGTTCGGCGGGCTCTCGCTTTGCGCGTGAAGCAGAACGCAATTCAACCGCTTCCCCTCAGGCAAGAGGCCACAGCGAGTGATCGCGTGTCTTGGCAGCAGAGCACTCCAGATGACCTCTTGCCATGCCAGCAGGAGGTCGCTCGACTGGAGCGAGCGCCTTGGGAGGCGGTGGCTCGGTCTGCTACCGCTAGCCGAGCCATCCAGACCTGGCGCCGCGCGGAATGCGGCGTCCCCCGCCTTGGGATAGAACTCGTGCCGTGTCAACCAAGCTTAGCCCGCTGGATCAGGCCGCGGAGCTCATCGAGGGGTTTGGGATAGGGCCAGCGTTGAGTTCGCGCATCGCGGCACTGGAGACTGCTGGTATCGGACTCGATCGCCGGCAGCTTAGAACGCTGAACGCACGCGAGGGCGTCGATGAGGCGCTCCTAGCTGCGGCCGTAACCGTAAAGTCGCTCGCAGGACAGATCAACACCATCATGCATGCGACGGGAATACTCGTGTCGCTGCCATGGATTCTAGAGCCCAAAGAGGTTATCGAGTGAAGACGCCTCCTTTGAAGCGAGCGTCTTCAGCCGAGCATCGAGACGCCGGGAAAGAGGGACCCACTCGTCTGCGTGACTCTCACGCCGCCGGCGCGAGTTCGAGCCGCCAGAGTTCTACGGGTTCGGGGATTCCCTTCAGGCGTTCGACGCCGGCGAATGCCCAGCGCGCGGACGGGCATGCGTCCTTGACGTTCGCCGAGGCGAGGATCGCGCCGGGCGGCGCCACGTCGCAGATGCGGCTGGCGAGGTTCACGGGTTCGCCGAACCAGTCGCCGCCGCGGGCGAGCGCGACGCCATGCGCGAGGCCGGCGCGCAGTCGCGGGAAGCCGGCGCCCTCGGCCTCCGCCGCCGTCAGGAGGGCGACGGCTGCGACGAGCAGCGCCCCGGGCTCCGGTGCGACGAGCATCGCCCCGTCGCCGAGGGTCTTCACGAGGGTCACCGGGGGATCGGCGGCGGCGGCGGCGATGGCCGCCAGACGCTCGGCGACGTCGCCGAGCCGCTCCGGGCCGGAGCTCTGTCCGAGCGCGGTGAAGCCGACAAGGTCGGCAAAGAGGACGGCGACCTCGTGAAGGTCGCTCGGGTGCCCGGCGCGGAGCTCCGCCGGGGTGATCGCTGTGCGGCTGAGCTGTGCGCGCAGGTGCTCCTGGACGGCATACGACGCGGTCGAGCCCGCCATCGGCACCAGCTGCGCCGCGGCGAGCGCGAGGCGGTGCGCGAGCTCATGCTCGCCCTCCCCGGGACGCAGCACGGCCTCGCCGGCAGCCTGCAGCATCGCCGATGCCACCTGGGCCGCGGCCATGCCGACATCGCGATTGAGCCGCAGGAGCTGCTCCTCGGTGAACCCCAACGCGAGTGCCTGCATGCGCGCGCCGCGCCTCCTCGACGTCGGGGTCGCCGAGACCGCGCTCGTCGGCGGCGGGGCTGGCGAGACCGAACGAGGCGCGTAGGCGGCGGACCGCCTCCACGTCGAGCCCGGTTCGGGTGGCGACGTCCGTCGGGGTGTACGCCTCGCCCGTCGCGTCGAGCGCGCGCTCGACCGCGAGCAAGACGAGCCGCCCCTCCGCGGCGGCACGGCGCAGGTCCTCCAGCGGCACGCCCCGGTGCAGGAGGTGGTGCAACAGGGCCATGCGCTCGGCGCGCTCGCGCGGGTCGTGCAGGTCGTCGAGCAGCCCCTCGGCCTCGAAGTCGACCGGCATGAGTGCAGCGTAGCCGCCGGATGGGCCGCACCCCCCCGTAGCCGCCACGGATTCGCCGCGATCGTGTCGACTAGCGTTGCGGGCATGTGCTTCACCGATCGGCGGCTCGGTCGCAACGCTCGCCTCGTCGGCCTGCTGGGCGCAGCGTCGCTCATCGGCGCGATGCTCTGGTGGCGCCGGCATCCGTCAGCGTGCCCGTACTCGCAGCGCTTCTGGCTCGAGCCCCCGCACCCGCTCATCACCCGCGCGCGGCTGCGCGAGATCCTCGAGCCACGGCTCGGGGAGCGAATCCTCGAGATCGGCCCTGGCACCGGGCTACTACACGCTGCCGCTAGCAGAGTGGATAGGGCCGGACGGCCGGCTCGACATCCTCGACCTCCAGCAGGCGATGCTCGACGACACGATGCGCCGCGCCCGCGAACGGGGCCTTCAGAACATCACGCCTACCTGCGCGGACGCCCAGCATCTGCCCTACCCCGACGGAACGTTCGACGCGGTCGTGCTCGTCACTACCCTCGGGGAGATCCCCGACCAGGACGCCGCCTGGCGCGAGATGGCCCGCGTTCTGAAGCCCGCTGGCCGCATCGTCAACGGCGAGCTCTTCGGCGACCCCCACTGGGTGAGCCCCAGAGCAGCCGAGCAGCGCGCGACCGCGGCCGGCCTTCCCCACCACCGGCGGCTCGGTCCCGCGGCGGGGTACTTCGGCCGCCACGAGCGCACCTAGCGACCAGGTCGAGCGTCAGGCCGAGGTAGACCGGTTCGGCGACTCTGGACGCGGCCGCGCTCGACGATGGTCGCGGCGCCGCCGCCCGGGGACGACCAGCAGCGGCTCGAGACCGCGGCCGGCTGCTCCTTCCGCGTGGCAGCGAGCGTCCGAGCAATGGCCGCGCTCACGCTCGCCTTGGACGACCGATGAAAATCAAGGGCTGGGGCTCAGTATTGGTTGGATTTTGCGTGGATTTCGGATAGGGGATCGGTCGCGGTTCACCGCGTGAGGGCCGCAGAGCGCCTCTGTGGGGTTGGTTTTGGCCGGGCCTTGGCCGATCGGAGTGAACTGAGCCGTTTTTCGGGTAGGCGGGGTCGCCACCGGAGCTGGCCGGCTGTGTTGTCAAGGCGCCTGCTGGGGGTTAGGCTGTTTGTGGGCGCGAGTAGAGGACGAGTCGAAGTGCAGACGTCAGGGGCTCGTGGTCTGCCGCGCGACTTTGCCCTTTGAGGGCTTTTGTGATGCGCGCCCCGGTGTCACGCTCGCGCCCACCTTCTTCGGCGTGGCTGCCTGCCAGTCGCGGACCATCCGCTTGTAGGAGGCCTCGGCTTGCTCGGCGAGCCTGCGCTCGCCCTCGCGCATCGCCTGCCTGGTGGCCCACACGCCGGTCGGTGTGCCCTTCAGCGTTGCGGGCGCCGGCGCGGATCTCGAGCAGCCTGCAGCTTCTTGGCGGTCAGCGAGGGTTGCTGGTGGGCGTAGTCCTCTCCGCGGGTGAGCAAGAACCAGAACAGGCACGCGAGCTTGCGCGCGCTCGCGACAATGGCGATCCCGTGTCCGCGGCGCGCGCGCACGCGCTGATAGAAGGCGTGCTGGGGGCCGGGTTGGCGAACGGCGCTCCAGGCCGCCTCGACCAGCGCCCAGCGCGTCGATGCGGAGCCTTGCTTTGAGATGTGTCCGCTCGTCGCTGGCGCGATCCTGACTGGTAGACGCGCGGGTCAAGACCGAGATAGCCGACCAGCTGGCGCTGCGTGCGAAACCGCCCGATCTCACCAACTGCCGCCATGAAACTCGCCGCGCAGATCACGTTGACCCCGGGCACCGTCATCAGCCGCCGGATCTCAGGCGAGTCAAGCGCCTCCGTGGCGATCTGGCGCTCGACCGCGGCGATCTCTGCGTCGAGGAACTCGACGTGGCGCAGGCACGCCCCGATCGTCTCTGTCTCCTCTAGCGGCAGCTCGAGCTGCGCAAGCCAGCGGCGCCCCTTGACCCCGAACAGGTCAGACCACGGGTGGGCGGCCCACGAGCCGGCGCACGAGTACCGCGTGGATCTCGTTCTTGGCGCGCGAGCGGGCGCGCACCAGCTGCTCACGCCGCGAGAGGCGACGGCGCATCACCCGGCAGCGCTCATCCGGTGACCAGACGCCGTCGAGCTCGCCGGCCGCCAGCAGCCGCGCGAGCGTGCGCGCGTCCAGGCGATCGGTCTTCGCGCGCGCCTGGCGGATCCCCGTGTCGGAAGGGCTCACGACAATCACCCGCGCGACGTGGCGCTCGAGGATTCGCGCGACCTCCCACGCGCCGCCGCTCACCTCAAGCGCCACCCGATCGCGCGGATCAAGGCTCGCGCCGAACAGCTCCAGTCGCTCGGGCGTCGTATCGACCCGACCCGTCGAGCGCACCTCGCCATCCTGCGCGATCGCGACCTCACAGAAATCGCGGTGCACGTCCAACCCGATCGCTCTGCCAGCTGATCTCACCTCGTCCTCCTTTTGATTGTTGAACTCGCGGAGAAGCAGCGGGCTAACGACAACGACCGATACGAGCTCACGGCTCACCCGGGCAAGTCGCAGGGGCGGCCATCGATTACTCCCGGGCTCGAAGCCCATCGTCCAAAACGGCCTGCCCCACTGCGTTCTCCCTGAAAGCCCCTGTCCCGGTCAGCCGACCCTAATACGATCGGCCCCCAACAGCAGCCCTCAAGCCCGCATTTTCATGCCCCGATCTCCGAGCGCCTAAGTGCTCCGTGTCGTAAGTTCCTTCGGGGTCAGGCGGCCAGGGTGAGTTGGGTTGTCTGGTGCTCCGCGAGTCGGTCGAGCCAGTCGTTGAGATCGTTGCGGGTGAACTTCCAGCCGAATGGTTCGGCGATCTCGTTGTAGAGGTGCTCGAACTCGTTGAGGCGTCGTGCGACGGTTGCGAGCGAGTGGAAGTCGTTGGGGGTGAGGACCTTGCGCTGGACGATCGAGAAGTAGATCTCGATCTGGTTCAGCCAGGAGGCGTGGATCGGGGTGTGAACGAGGATCAGGTTCGGCCAGCGGTGCTGGAGGCGGTCGATCGACGCTTGCCCGCGGTGAGAGGAGCCGTTATCGACGATCCAGAACACGCGCGGGGCGGAGGCGTAGGGCTCCCTGGTCATCACCTGCCAGACCAGTCGGTCAAACGGTTCGATCCCGCCCTTGGGTTCTGAGCGGCCGAACACGCGGCCGCGGCGCACGTCCCAAGCGGCCAGATATGTCAGCGCCCCGCCGCGATCGTAGGTGTGCTCGACGCGCTGGCCACGCCCAACCCCGGGAGCTGGCGGGAGCGTCTGGTGAATCCGCTGCCGGGCTTGGATCGAGGGCTTCTCATCGGCCGAGATGATGCAGTCGCCGGGATGCAGCAGCTTGCCCTCCCAGCGACCCTCGTACAGGTCAAGGATTCTGCCGGCCTTGTGAGCGAAATCGGGATCGGCCGGGAAGATCCAGGAGCGGTACTGCCACGGGCGGATCGCGTCTTCGCGCAGCCAGCGCACGATCGTCGACTGCGACGCATCACAGACTCCGCGCTCCACAACGAGGCGGTGAACGTCAGCCGTTGAGCGGCGCGAGAGCGGAGCGCCCTCGCTCGGCGGCTCGCACGCGACCGCCTTGACCTCGGCGATCTGCTGAGGGGGGAAAGCGGCGCGGGCGACCCGACCGCGCTTCATCCGCCAGACCCTCAAGGCGATGCTCATGAAAGCGTCGTCGCCAGCGGCCGACAGCCTTCGTGCTCATCCCCAGCCGCTCACCGATCTCAGCATTTGAACGACCCTCTGCGGCAAGCAGCACCAGCTTCGCGCGCAACACCTCACGGTGCGGCCGCGTGTAGCACGCGGCGCGATGCACGAGCTCCGTGCGCTCCGTCTGCTCCAACACGATCTCCTGAGCACTCGGACCCGGCATCGCGCACCAGATTCGCCGCCCCTGTTATGACTCCTTCAAACCCAGACGGGATTTACGACCGAAAGCACTTAGCTGAGGGCAGGCACACGCCTGCTTCGCGCGTGTAGCGCGCGTGTTGTGCGACTCGGCGGTGTGCATAGGGTGTCGCAGGCTCGATCGGTGTTCGTGGGCGCGCGGCGGATTCCGGATGCAAACTACGGACCGATACCCGCACTTGTGTGCGGATGGCGTCTGGGTCGGCGAGCGTTAGCTTCGGCGCATGAACGACAGAGATCGGGTGCTAGTCGCGTATGGCACGAAGCACGGCGCGACGGCCGAGATCGCGGAGGCGATCGCCAGAGCGCTGAGTGCGGCCGGTTGGGAGGTGGACGTACAGCGAGCCCGCCGCGTTCGCTCGCTTGAGCGCTACCGAGCGGTGGTGCTGGGCAGCGCCGTGTACACGGGGCGATGGCGCCGCGACGCGCTGCGATTGCTGCAGCGCTCAGGGCTTGGCGAGCGCGAGGTCTGGCTGTTCTCAAGCGGCCCGGTCGGCGAGGACAAGGGCGATCCCGAGCAGCTCGAGCGCTGGACCAAGCCACCGCGTGTATGCGCGAGCGGGCCACGGCGCTCCTCGAGGAATAGCGACGACGCGAAGAATGCCGCCCCCGACGAGCCGGCGCTCGCAAGCGCCCCGGATGGCTTGAAGCGCGAGGCAAGGAGCTGTGGGTGCCCGTTGACCCCTGAGGCGCGCGGCGGAGCGCCAAGCAGGGGTGAAGGACGCTGACATTAGCCCGACGCATTCGCCCTGAGCCGGGGGGCGACCGTCAGGGGACGCGGATCACCGGGTCCTCGCTGCCTGCTCCTACCGCTTCCGTTCATGCTTTCCGCATTCGCGATCACCTGATCGTTTGTCAGGATCAGGCCGTGCGTTCAGGATTCCCGTACCGCTGTCTTCGCCCTCGGGAGTGACGGCCTTGATCGCGACGACGCCCGAGGCGTCGCGCTGGTAGATCTGGCTGGCCGTGAGTTGCCCCGGAGGAGGAGGAGGAGGAGGAGGAGGCCTCGACCTCGCGACGGGCGCTCGTACGCGCTCCGAAGCGACGCAGCGCGGGTTCGCGCGGTGGGCGCTGAGCACCCGTTGCCAGCGCCCAGGATGAGCAGCGCCGCGCTTGCCGCAGCCGCTCCTACGAGCGCCGCCATAAGCGTGGGTACGAGTACTCGTTTGATGCTCGCCAATCGTGCCTCGATCACTTGGGGCTGATGACGATGGCTCATAGCGCCGCTTACGAAATGCGAAATTCCTTCTTTGCCCGCCCGAAGGATTCGAGAAGCGGAAGTGGGAAACGCCTCTCGACTTAAGCCGCCAGACCCGCGAACATCCTATGGGCCAGCGCGCGGCTTTCTGCTTGCGCCGAAGACCGACCAGCTCGGACGCGGGCGGGTGAAGCACCGCGGTTCGCCGAGCGTTAGCGAAAAGTTCAAACGGGGAACAGATGTCTTCGATCTACAGAACACGCACGGCGACGCCGCGATTGCGTCCGGGGCCCAGCGGTCTACCGCGAGGACAGGTCACCGAGATACAGCGCAGTCGCATGCTTGCGGCTGCGGTGGAGGCGGTCGAGGAAGTCGGCTACACGCGGATGACGGTGGCGCAGGTGATCGGACGGGCAAAAGTGTCGCGGAAGACGTTCTACGACGTGTTCACCGATCGCGAGGACTGCTTCCTGGCGGCGTTCGAGGAGGCGATCGCCGACGCGGGCGCTCAGATGAGAGAGGCGTATGAGCCGGAGGCGCAGTGGCGCGAGGGCATCCGCGCCGGGCTTGCGAGACTGCTCACGTTCCTGGATGACGAGCCTGGCCTTGCAAAGGTGTGCATCGTCGAGGCGCTTGGTGCTGGGCCAAGGGTTCTCGAACGTCGGGGCGAGGTGCTCGAGCAGCTCGCCGAGGTGATCGACAGAGGGCGCCCTCTCGCGAATCCGGACCACCCGCCGCCGCAGGTCACGGCCGAAGGCGTTGTGGGGGCGGTCTTTGCGGTGCTGCACACGCGCTTGCTCGAGTGCGACACCAAACCTCTCTTCACTCTGCTCGGTCCGCTGATGAGCATGATCGTGCTGCCCTACCTGGGACCGTCGGCCGCCAGCAGCGAGCTCGGCCGCCCGGCGCCCAGGCCGCCCGCCGGGTATCGACGATCTCGCTCCACCAGGCCCCAGGACCCGCTTGACGGTCTGAATATGCGCCTGACTCATCGCACCGTGCGTGTGCTGATGGTCATCGCAGAGCGTCCCGGCGCGAGCAACAGGGAGATCGCCGAACACTCGGGCGTCGTCGATCAGGGTCAGATCTCCAAGCTGCTCACGCGCTTGGCGCGCCTGGAGCTCGTCGAGAACACGGGGGGCGGCCAGGAGAAGGGTGCGTCCAATGCCTGGCAGCTGTCGAGCCGAGGAGCACAGGTCGTCAGGGCGACCCGCACACGCTGATCCTTCCAATCACCTGACTCCACCCGCTCGTGTGGTCCTGCTCTCGGGGCCGTCGGTTTGGAGTCGCGATGGTGAGTCCGGCTCACCTCGTCCCGTTCACGGCTCGCGGTCGGAGAGGAGGACGAGGTGCTTCGCTTCCTGTTGTGGCGACTGCTGGGCCTGCTCGCCGTGTTCTCGGGAATGGTGGCGACCGCGTGGTTGCTCGGCGGCGGTCCCGGAAGGGTGTTGCGTGGAGCCCCGACCGGGAGGAGCGCGCTCCGCCTCACGGCCCTGTCTCTCGCGACCCTCTTGCGGCGGATGGCGGGCACGTGTTGGCGCTGGTCTCCTGACGCTGGGCTTGCGCCCGCGAGACTGCTCGCCGTACTCGGACTCGGTCTCGCGACGGCAGCAGTGCTGGCGCGCTGGCAGGCCCGGCGCAGGCGCCGCTATGTGCGTCTGGAGATCGAGGCCTATCGCACCGACCGGGCCGGCCACGAGGCGCTGGTGACGATGTTCGAGGTGCTGCACAAGCGCCTCTTGCGCCGCTGGTGGCGACGCCTGTGTCTCGGTCAGCCGGCGGTCGCGCTCGAGGTGCACCACACGCCCGCCTCACAGACGACTGCCAGCGAGGAGGATCGCCGATCCTCTCTGCAGCGGCCAGCGCGATTCGAGCGCGACCGCCTCCCGAAGCGGCATCCACACTCGGTCTGGTTGGCGGTCAGCTGCCCGGAGGGCCTGGAGCGGATGATCGAAGCCGCCCTACAGACTGCCTACCCGAACTGTCGCCTGCGCGAGGCCCGTCACGCCGTCGGCGTGCCGCCGGTTGTGCTTCGCCTGAAGAAGCACGCCGAGTTCATCAAGAGGGTGAAGGCGTTTGATCGAATCGATCACGATCGTGAGCCGCCGGTCAATCGGCTGATGACCACGATGGGCGCCTGTGGAGGGCAGACCTTCGTGCAGATAGCACTGACGCCGGCGCCGGTTCTCTTCGAGCGGTTCAGCAAGCATCTGTACAAGCGCCACGAGGCTCGCCTCTCACGTGAGCGCAGGGAGCACCTCATGGTGCGCGATCGATCGATGGTCGAGGACGTCGAGCTGCGAGGCGCTCTTGACGTGCAGCATCGACCGTTGTTCTTCGCCGATCTCCGAGTGGTAGCACCCCGTCGCGCAAGCTGCGAGCGAATCGCCTCCGAGCTGCGAGCGGACGGCGCGGAGAACCGCCTCATCGAGCGGGGCACGGAAATCCGTCACGGCCTGTTCGGTCTCTACGGCCGCCGAGTGCAGCGGGGCGAAGGCAACCCGCTTCCGTCGTTTCGCAAGGGAGTGCTCGCCCCGGGCGAGCTCGCCCGCATCTGGCAGCTGCCCTCGATCGACTATATGACGGTGCCGTTTGCACGGACCGGCCTGCCGCTGGCACCGGCGCCGCCGTCGATCCTACGCCCCGGTGAAGGAGCCGGCACCCTGCGCGACGCCGTGGGGCCGGTGTCCATCCACGCAGAGCTGCGCAAGCAGAACACGGCGGCGCCCGGCGCGGTCGAGCAGGGCAAGTCGAGCTACCTCGTCGCCACCGTTGCCGAGGACCTCTGCAGAGAGCGTTGCGCGGTGATCGTGTTCGATCCCAAGGGGGACGCGGCAGAGGCGGCGGTGAGTCTCGTGCCGGCCGCGCGGACCTGCACGCTGCTGGACTTCGCTCGACCGACCTGCGGCTTCAATCCTCTGGCCGTGGACGCTCCGGCCGACGTGATCGCCGACTACGTGGTGGCGGCGCTGAAGAACCTGTTCACCGATGCCGACATCCGGGCGTCATCGGATCGATATCTGCGCAACGCGATCATCGCGGTGCTGGCCCACGATCGGGAATCGACGCTATGGGACGCAGCTCGACTCCTGTCCGTGGGCGAGGAGGGCTACTCCTACCGAAGCAGCGTCGGCGCGCGGGTGCGTCGCCTGCCTGAGTTCAAGGAGATCTCACAATTCTTCACCGCAGAGTTGACGGCGCAGCTCGCGGATGCGCGAAGCATGACGACGGCGAAGCTCGACGCCCCCGTGAACAAGCTTGCGCGCCTGCTCAATTCCCCCTCGATCAAGAGGGTGCTGCTCAACGACTCGCTGATGGTTGACTTCGATCGAATCATCGCGGGAGAAGAGGTGCTGGTCGTGAAGGGCGCTCTCGGCGCAATGGGTGCTGGCAACACCTCCGTGTTGATGCAGCTGCTCGTGGGTATGTTGGATGCCTCGCTCGGCCGCCAGCAGGACCTCGTGCCGGCCCAGCAGCGCGTGACCGTCGCGCTGAAGGTCGACGAGGCGCCGCTCGTCCTCAATCGGGGATTCGCCGAGACGATGGCGCTGAAGCGCTCCGCCGGCCTCGAGACCGTTGCCTGCTGGCAGACCGATGCACAGTGGATCGATCGAGACGTCCGCGACCAGCTCGATGCGCTGTTCGCTCATCGCGTGTATTTCGCGACGGCCTCCGTACGGGACGCCAGAGCCGCGGCCGCTCTGACGATGGCCGAGTTCTCTGACTCGGTGCGTCCCGGCACAGCGCATCTCGCGGCGCTCGGGCGACCCGATGTCCGCCTTCACCTTCCCAAGCATCACGCGATCGCAAGCTGGGCCACTCCGGAGGGACGTCAGTCTCCGTTCATCGCCCAGACCATCCCGCTGCAGATAGACCACGAGCGCCTCGCGGCGCATGCGGTGCGTCAGTTCGAGCGGGGCGGGCGTCATCGCACGGACCTGCGCCAACCCCATTGGGACCATGGGCGCGCTGAACCTCGAGCCGGTCAGGCACAGCTCGGGCCATCGGGTGGCGCAGCAATGGGCCCCGATGCGCCAGACGAGGGAAGGACGAGCCTTCCAGCGACGCCCGCGGACAGTTACCGCGAGTTGGTCGAGCTCGACGGCGCGCACAGTGTCCGCTGGGCCAGGCAGGTCTGCTCGTCAAGGGCGCTCGAGCCAGACCCCATGGATCTGGAGATCCTGACCCTCATCGCAACTCTCAGGCACGTGCTTACCAGTCAGGTTCACCGCCGTTTCAACCCCGGGCGTGCGGCGAGCACGACCCAGCGAAGGCTTAAGCGCCTGTCGGATGCCGGACTGGTCGAGCGCTTCCAGTTCCATCGTCGGGATGGCGGGGGAGTTCCGATGTGCTACGTGATCACCCCCGCCGGGCGCGCGTTGCTAAGTTGCGCCGATCGTGCGAGGGCTCCGGCGGACGACGAGCCCGAGGTCGCCCACCCCTCCTCCCATCTCTCCCGCACGGGAGGTGAGCGATGGTTGCGACAGGCGCGTCACGACGTGCACGTGGCGGGCTGGGTGCTGGCCCTAGAGCGCGCGACCGGCGCAGCTCGGCCAACGCTGCGTGGAGCCGCCGACTCCGTCCTCTCTCCCCCGCAGCACTCCTCGTCGGAGGGCAGAGTCGCGTTGGGGCCCGTAGACCTGCGTCTGCCGGGTGGCCGAACGGCGCACGATTTCCTTCGCACCGGCGCCGACGGCGAGTGCGCTGAGGTGGAGCGGTTCGAGACGGTGCGGCCTGATGCGATCCTCGAGCTGACGGAGAGCCGCTCCGCTGCCACCGGCAATGCTGGGACGCGCCCGCAAAGTGCGGGCATGCCTCTGCTATCGGCGGCGGAGCCATCGGCGGTCTCCACGCCGGGTGGTTCGCCGACGCGACCTCCAGCCATCGACCTCATCATCGAGCTTGACCACCGCCTACCCGTAGGGCGTCATGCCGGCAAGCTCGAGCGCTATGACCATTTTCTTGCCGGGTGGTCGGAGCACACGACCCGGTACGGACGCAGCCGGGATGCGCTGCCGGTCGCCGTGATCGTGTGCCGGGACCGAGTGCGCGCGCGGGAGTGCGCACGCGCGGCGGACAGGACGTTGCGCGCCTGCCGCGCCTACGCCGGCGAGTATCCGTTCGACTGGGAGTATCCAGGGCGGGAGCGGATCCTGTTCGCCTCCGAGCGCGACATGCACGAGGGGCTGATGCGCGCGTTCGGTGTTCCCCGCCTGCCGCCCGAGGTTCGCGTGACGGTCGCCGGTGGCGATCCGCGCGCCGGCGAAGCGGTCGCCGAGCGGCGGCGGATTCCCGACGGCGCCCCACCGGGAGACACACGGGCTGCGTAGCTGGCGATCCGTCTTCATCCGGTGATCCGCCGCCGACTGAATCCGGCGCCACTGCACGCTAGCATCGGCTGGGTGCCCGACCGCCTCTACTTCACGAGCTCCGACGAGGCCAACGCACTCATCGCCGCCGATCCCATGGCGCTGCTGGTGGGCTTCGCGCTCGACCAACAGGTGACGGTCGAAAAGGCCTTCGCCGGTCCACTCGTCCTTCGTGAACGACTGGGCTCGCTCGACGCCGCAAAGCTCGGCGCGGCGGACCTCGAGCCGCTCTTCCGACAGAAGCCGGCGATCCATCGCTTCCCAGCCTCGATGGCACGTCGCGTGCATGATCTCGCTGTGCACGTGCACGAGCGCTACCACGACGACGCAGCTCGGGTGTGGATTGACGCACCCGACGCTGGCGTGCTGCGCGCCAACCTCACCGCCCTTCCCGGATTCGGTGAGATGAAGGTCAAGGCGCTCGGCTCGGTGCTCGCCAAGCGCTTTGGCATCGACGCCGCCCGCGAGCTCGTGCCTACGCATCCGACACTCGGCGACGTTGACTCCCCCGAGGCGCTCCAACGCTACCAATCCGCCAAGAAGGCCCACAAGTTGGAGTGGAGCGCCAAGCGCTGAATGGCGGGGAAGCCCGTCGGGTCGTCGCGCTGGTGGTCGATGGCCCGCCGCACGAGGACACCGGGCTCGTCGCTCCTGGCCGCCGGCGCGGTGTCCATCGATGGACACACACTGGTCGACGATGCTGCCAAGACCGTTCTCCGCCCCGCGACCGCGTTCGCAACTTCCGATACATCTGCGACGTTGTAACTCACATGAGGCCGAGATTCGCCGCGACCTTGACGGTGGTCGCTGGTGTACTCGGGACCATGGCGCCGCTCGCGGCCGCGGCAACGTTGAAGGCCGTACTCGGCGAAAAGATCGCAACATTGACTGCTGAGTCGCCGATCTCCGCGGGACAGGGCTGGCTAATCTGGAGTGCGCCGGAAAACAGGGGCTGGACGCTGCACGCGTACCACGCAGGCCGCGTATCCGTCCTCCCGATCCCCTCGCGACCCGAACCGTTCGACGCCACCGTCGGCAGCGACGCCCGCGGCCGAGCGGTGGCGACGTTCTCGCGCTGCACCAAGACGCCGACGATGAACGGAACCGGCGACTCAGGCGGCATGCCAGAGGAGCCATCGAGTGGCCGCGGCTGCTCGATCCACGTGCTCGCTCGCCTCCGGGCGCGAATCGCGCATCCCCATTCCGCATCCGCAGGGCGCCTCGGACACCACGCCTGCCATGTGGCACGGGGTCGTCGCGTTCGCACGCAGGGAGCCGCGGCATGGCCTCGTATGGCAGATCCTCACCTGCTCGCCTCGCCACCCTCGGGCGCTGCTCGCGCTGCCCCATGGGTTCGTGCCGAGTGAATGCCCCCTCCAGGACTGCAAGGGCTACTTCGGCTACGGCGAAGTGCAGGCGCTCGCGTTCGACGGAGCGGTCGTCGCGTTCGTATGGGAGCCGAAGGAGTCGTTTGTACAGATGCACGACGAATGGGAATACAGGGTCAACACGGTTTCGAGCCGGCGCCGGCAGCTCGTCGGCGAAGCCGGCACGAGCGAGTCGTGCACGGGGTCGCCGTTCTCACCTGTGGAAGAGGAATATCCTGGCATGCCTTTGCTGCTCGGGACGACGGCGTACTTCTCTGGCGTTCAGCGTGGCGACTGTTATAAGCGCTACGGCTCACGCATGCTCGTCGCACGCCCCGGGGGACGCCTCGAAGCGACCCTGAGCACGCCTGTACTCGGACGGGCAGCCGATGGGCACTCGACTTATGCACTGGTGGCGCAAGTACCGACCACCGAAGAAGAAGCCCGGTGTTCGAGCACCGCGCCATGCACTCTCCAGAGCGCCAAACTACCGGCGTTCTCGCCTGCGCGATACCGGCCGGGGCACGCTGTGTTCGGCTGAAGGCCCGCTGCCCGATGCTCCGAGCCGCAACAGAACAGGCTCATCAAACGCCGCAATCTCCAATCGGAATCGGCTCGAACAGCGTCAGTGGGTATTTGTGCGTAGGGAAGAAGGCGCACAAGGTCTCCCCGAGGGCGCAAGCCATCCGCTGAACTGCCGGGAAGCCGCGTCGTCGTCGGTCACGAGATCGACCGCCTCGGGCCGGATGACGGTGTTCAGCAGGGACCTTCAGCCGACCGCGGGCTCCCCGCCTGCGGCAGCGGCGGCAAACCCAACAGTGCGCGCGTTTCATTCGTGCTGTTGGTGGCCGGGAATGCCTCGTTCGGGACAGCGACGTCCAGCCGCTCGCAGATCGGCTCCCAGCCATCTGAGGGAGTCCACTCCAGCAGCCGGCCTGCTGGAACGCCTGCGCGTACCTGAGCGTTGTGGTGCTCGAACGCGTCCATCATCGCGGTGGGGTTTCCCAGATCGTCGGAGAAGCGCTCCCCAAACATCCTGTGGACCGCCGCGAACCACTGCTCAAGCCCCGGCGGCGGGCCGTCAAAGACGTGGAAGATCGTGTTGGAAGCGCTTCGGTACCAGGCATCGGGGTCGCGCGTCGAGAGCAACACGAGCGCATCGGGATTTGCGGCCGAGATCTCGCGCCAGAAGGAGGCTCCCGGCCAGTCGACCAGTGCCACGTAGCCGCTCAACAGTTCCTGCCAATCAACATCGCGGCCATCGATCGCGTCCGTCCACCCTGGCACCTGAGCGGGATCGTTGATGATCTCCAGCATGTGGTGGCAGCGACCTCCGAGCAGCTGCTCAAGCGCCAGCTTCAGCGAGGCTGTGCCCGTCCGTCCAACACCAGCTCCGACGACCTTCAGCGGCATCTGCCCCTCCCCTGTTGCTGCTCACCCGACCCGGAATCCCTGCTGGACGCGGAATCGTACCGAGACGCGAACTCTGTCGTAGCGCGGGACCGAGGCCTGCGCATCGACGCCTCAAGCCCCAATAGGGATCGGCTCGAACAGGGTCAGCGGGTATTTGTGCGTGGGAAAACGCGCCCATAAGGCCGAGTGGTCAGCCGCCACGCCGAGTTCCTAGAGCAGACCGGCCCGTCGCTTGGTGTGATCACGCTACGCGCTGGTCTTGAGCGCGAACGTGTGGACAACCGTCACCGAGTGTCCTTCTGCGAAGGACGTGGCGGTGAGTGTCACCCGCATGGTCTTGCTTCGCCTCAACCGTCCCCGCACGTAAGAGGCGATGTGCACTCGTACGTCGAGCCTCCGTCCCGCCCGCGCTTCATAGTGAGCGCTGCCGATCGGGCGACATCCCCGTCCACAGCGTGCCGCGAAGACACGCTTGGCCGAGGCAGGGGGCCCGCCGAGGCGGATCGCGATCGTGCCCTCGCAGCCGTCAACGGCCGTGGCCGGGCAGCTCACCGGGATCGGCGCTTCGCCCTGCCGATTGACGGTCACCGACTTGAATGTCATCACGACGGGCGTCGGTCGCACCGACCGTGGGTCGCCGGACGCGGGCGGGTCAGCCGGCGGCGAGGTCGGGACCGGCGGGACCACCACGGCGGTTGCCGTCGATTCCGCCGGGCCGCCGGGGCCGCCGGCGTTGCTGGCGGTCTCCTGGACGCGCAGCGTGTGACCGACGTCTTCGGCGACCGGCACGTAGGTTTCGTTGCTCGCACCCGAGATCGCTGCGCAGCTCGTGCCGGAGGAGTTGCAGCGCAGCCACTGGTATTCGTAGCTTGAGGGAAAGTTGGTCCAGCCTCCGTGTTTCTCGGTGAGCGTCTGGCCCTGCTGGGCGGTGCCCGAGATCGTCGGAGCTGAGGTGTTGGTCGGGACCGGCGGGACCACCACGGCGGTTGCCGTCGATTCCGCCGGGCCGCCGGGGCCCCAAATATTGCTGGCGGTCTCCTGGACGCGCAGCCTGTGACCGAC
The DNA here is from genome assembly GCA_963767655.1 of uncultured Solirubrobacteraceae bacterium. Lineage (GTDB taxonomy): Bacteria > Actinomycetota > Thermoleophilia > Solirubrobacterales > Solirubrobacteraceae > Palsa-744. The sequence continues at coordinate 17,575 of CAVYET010000011.1, forward strand.
GTCTTCGGCGACCGGCACGTAGGTTTCGTTGCTCGCACCCGAGATCGCTGCGCAGCTCGTGCCGGAGGAGTTGCAGCGCAGCCACTGGTATTCGTAGCTTGAGGGAAAGTTGGTCCAGCCTCCGTGTTTCTCGGTGAGCGTCTGGCCCTGCTGGGCGGTGCCCGAGATCGTCGGTGGGGAGACGTTTTCGGGGGGCCATGCGTAGGCTGCTGAAGTAAAGACCAGGCTTCCGCATCCGATGCTTGCTGTCAGTGCGACGCGGACGATGCGGCTGCGAAGAACGTTCCTGGCCGCGCGCTTGGGGCGGAGGATCACGGCGAACATGGCGTCACGCTCCCACGCGGTCGCGCTCGGGGAAGGGTTGTGAGCCCGCGGGAAAGGGCTCTGAGATCGCTGTCTCGCTGCCAGCGCCGAGGCGCCCGTCGGCCAGACTGACGCAGAACGCCTCAACGACATCGGGGTCAAACTGGATGCCGGCCTTGCGACGCAGCTCGCGTATCGCTTCGGCGGTATCGATGCTTTCGCTGTAGGGTCGATCGCTGCGCATCGCGTGGAACGCGTCGCAGACCGCGATGATCCTTGCTCCCAGGGGGATCTCCAGGCCTGTGCAGCCATCGGGGTAGCCTCGGCCGTCGAAGCTCTCGTGGCTCGAGCGCACGAGGCGGGCAACTGGGCCCATCGCGGGAGCGGCCGCCAGGATGCGCTCTCCCACTTCGCAGCGTCGCTCGACGATCGTACGCTCGCCCGGCGCAAGCGCTTTCTGCTTCTGGAGGATGGCTTCCGGCACCGCAACCTTGCCCACGTCATGGAGCTCGGCGGCGCGCACCATGATCTCGAGATCCTCGCCCGACAGCCCCATGTGCTGGCCGACCACCCGCGTCATGGCCGCTACCTCGTGGAGGTGCTCGTGCAGGTCGGGCTCGCGCTCGGCCATTACCTGCATCAGCACGTCGCGCAGCTGGTCGGGGACGCCTGATGCGGCGCGCTTGTCACTGTAGAGGCGCTCGTCGACGAGCTGCAACGCCTTCGCGCTGTCCTGCGCCTCCTCCGGCAGCATGATGTAGCCGCAGGCCGTGGTGATGTCGAAGCCCTGCCCTCGCTCCGACAGGGCGTCGACCGCGGCGGCAGCGACCTCCGCGGCCGATCGGCGCTCGAGAGGAGCGAGCACGCAGAACTCGTCGCCACCGAGACGGTAGCTCTGGCCGTCCGGCGCGGCGGCGTGAGCGAGCTTGGCTCCTAGGCGAGCTAAGAGCGCGTCACCGACGGGATGCCCGAACGTGTCGTTGTAGCGCTTGAATCCGTTGAGATCGAGCAGCAGAAGCGACCAGGGAGCGCGGTCGGTCGCCGCCTGCAGCACGTCGTCGAGATCGAGCAGCAGGCGCCGACGGTTGCCCAGGCCGGTCAGAGGGTCGGTGAGCGCCTCGTGGCTGCTGCGGTCGACCAGCGCCAGGTTCTCAGAGAAGGTCAGGCTCATCCTCACGATCACGCCGGTGACGACGAGCAGCGCCAGCGCGTACGCTGCCGCCGTTAGCGGGTGGCTAGGCTGAATGGCCAGCAGCCCGACCGCCGTGATCGCGAAACCCAGAGGGAACACGAGCAGCCGTCGACCCCCCAGCACGATCACCGCCGGGGGCCGCGCCGGCTGCCAGGCGGCCCAGCCGAGGACGACGGCGGACGCCGGCCAGAGCGAGTCAAAGAAGCTCGATTCCCCGTGGCCGCTGGCCGACCAGTACAGCGACAGCGTGTCGGCCACGGCGCCGAGCACCAGGCCAATGGCGACTGTGCTGAGGATCAGCCCCGGACGCCAGCCGGTGATCGCCACCACACCGATTACGAAGCCGACGAGCAGCAGATCCCCGAGGGGATAGATGAGATCGCCCACGATGCTGGCGAGCGAGCCCCCGGTCGCTGACACGATCGCCGGCAGGATAAATTGCGATGCGAGCGCCGCGACAAGCAAAGCTCCGACAATCCCGTCCAGCCAAAGGCTGGGGTAGAAGTGGCGCACGCGAGCCCGTACGAGCAGGCCGAGAGTCACGAAGGCCGCCGGATAGAAGACGAGCCACAGGAAGTCGCTGGTGGACGGGAAGGGGCTGTCGATTACCTGGGTGGGGTCGAGCGTGTAGAGGACCTCGCCCAACCCCCAGCAGGTGAGCCCCACGCCAAGCGCCGTCCACGCACCGCGCTCGAGCTTCGACCACGCCGCGCGCAGCAGACACAGCGCCGCGCCGACGAACAGAAGCCCGTTGAAGACCCAGTTTTCGAACAGGTCATCAAGGCGATGTCCGCCCAAGCCCAGGAGCGAATGGACGGCGTATGCGAACAGCCCGACCACCCCAACGGTGCGCAAGATCCGCACCACGAGTCCACGCCGCTCGTTGATCAGGCGCTCCGGAAGCGTGCCGCGGCTGCGCACGACGACTACACCAGAGGCCTCCATGCGCCGGCTCACACTCCCCATACGGCAGGTGCGGGCGCTCGCGATCGCTTTGCCATTGTTGCGGTAACAGAGCCGATCAGCCTCATGCAGACAACGTCGGCGGCTGCATCTCAACTCTTGACCGCGCCGCTTGGGTCTGGACGGATGCCCAAAAAAGCCGACGCGTGTCGTCCCCGAGGTACGACACGCGTCGTCCCAAAGAAGCGACAGCCATACGCGCCCGACGGAGGTAGGCCGCAGTACGCACGGCAGCCGTTCAGCACGTACCTCAGCCCTTCGACCACTGACCAGCTCGGGGCCGCGTTGGGACCGGCTTCCGAGCAAGCCCCCCGGCAGCGCAGAGGTGGCCGCCGGTTGCCCGGCCGCCGCCTCGCTTGCGCTGCGCTATGGAGATTCCGTGTGACTCAGCGGCCGCGGCGCTGGCGGCGCTGAACGGTGACGATCGAGAAGCCCGCGCCCATCATCAGGATGCCGAGCGCGACGATCCAGCGAAGGTCCAGGCCCGTGAACGGCAGCGTCTGCGCTTTCGCAGCTTCCGTTTTCGTGGTCGTCGGGGTCGTGCTCGTGGTAGCGGCTTTCGACGGGCTCACTTCTTTGGCCGGCGAGGTCCCGCTTTTCGGTTCGGTTTTCGGTTCGGTTTTCGTCGTCGTGGTCGCTGGCGACGTTGGTGTCTGCGAGTAACCGGTTTCCCCGGTGCTGGCCGCCAAAGCCGTCGTCGGCGCAGCGAGCGCTGCCGCGAGCAGCAATGCCACGGTGAGGCCCAAGAACCTGCGCGAAGCGCCGGAGACCCCCATCCTGATCGATGCTGCGCCTGCTGCCTGCGGCCTACTCGAGGCCACGACATCGGTCCGAGTCATGCCAACCTCCTGTTGATGGTGTGATGAACGCTTCGACCCTTCATGAGGGCGTGTCTTCGTGACTTTGTCGACGGTGCTGCTCCGAAGCATCATGTTTGGTTCGCCCTTTGCGCCCAGTAGCCTGCTTCGTGCCCGGAAGGTCTATCAGCAAAAGGGGTCGTAATGCAGTCCGCAGCGTGGTTCTTCCCGCTATGACGGGTCTCGAACTGGCCTTCGAGCGAGCATTTGAGCGCAAACGCCGCACCGTGGGCGCTTCCGGACTCCGCTGCAGCGCCGCCACCCATCGTCAGGAGACCGATACGCGGCCCTGGAGCGTTCCCTCGGTCAGCCTTGCACGGAGCACCTTCTTGTCGAACTTGCCGACGCTCGTCTTGGGAACTTCGGGCACGAACGCGAACTCATCCGGCAGCCACCACTTGGCCACCTTCCCCCTCAGGTGCTCGAGCAGCTCTTCAGCGCTTGTGCTTGCGCCATCGCGCAGCACCACGCAGCATAGGGGGCGCTCGGCCCAGCGCTCGTCGGGCTTGGCGATCACCGCCGCCTCGACCACGTCGGGGTGGGACATGACCTGGTTCTCGAGCTCCACCGAGGAGATCCACTCGCCGCCGGACTTGATCACGTCCTTGGCGCGATCGGTGATCTGCACGAACCCGCGCTCGTCCACCGAGGCGATGTCGCCAGTTCGCAACCAGCCGGAGGCGAACTTCTCGAGTTCGGAATCGTCGTGAAAGTAGCGCGCGGCGATCCAGGGTCCGCGCACCTCGATCTCGCCAGTGGAGACGCCATCCCAGGGGACCTCCCCGCCATCGCCGTCGACGAGCCGCAGCTCGACCCACGGCAGCGGTCGCCCCTGCCTGGCCCGGTCGTCCCAGTAGGCGTCATCGTGTGCACCCTCCCGCGGGCGCGAATAGGTCGCCACGGGGCTCGTCTCGGTCATTCCCCAGGCCTGGAAGATCCGCACCTGATGACGCTCTTCGAAGTCCTTCATCAGCTGTCTCGGCACAGCCGAGCCGCCGCAGGCCGCGTTTGAGAGCGAGGAGACGTCCAGGTCGCGATGCTCATCGGCGTAGCGCAGCAGATCGGCGAAGATCGTGGGGACGCAGCCCATCAGGGTCGGGCGCTCGGCTGCGATCAGCCTCGCCAGCGGCTCCGCCGCCAGGAAGCGGTCGGGCAGGATCAGGTCCGCGCCCGCGAGCGCGGCACCATAAGGCAGCCCCCAGGCGTTGACGTGGAACATGGGCACGACCGCCATCACCCGATCCACGCGTGAGAGGCCGGTGCTGTCCCTCAGCAGCGTGCCGGTTGAGTGCAGGCTGATCGAGCGATGCGAGTACAGCACGCCCTTCGGGTTGCCGGTCGTGCCGCTCGTGTAACACAGTGCCGCCGCCTGGCGCTCGTCAAGCTCGGGGTAGTCGAAGTCACCCCCTCCCGCCTGCTCGAGCAGCTCCTCGTAGCGCAGCGCGTTCGGAAGCGTCCCCATGTCCCCATCGCCCATGACCACGTAGTGGGCGACGGTGTGGAAGCTCGGCGCGAGCTTCTCGAGCACGGGAACGAGCGAGTCGTCTACGAAGATCACCTGGTCTTCGGCGTGGTTGACGATGTAGGTGATCTGCTCGTCGAAGAGACGTATGTTCAGCGTGTGCAGCACCGCACCGGTGCAGGGCACCGCGAAGTAGAGCTCGAAGTGGCGCTGGTTGTTCCACGCGAACGTCCCAACGCGCTCACCGGGCTTGACGCCGAGTTGCGCGAGCACGCGCGCGAGGCGGTCCACGCGCTGGGAGACCTCGCGGAAGCTGGCGCGCTGGGTGGTGGGGGCGTCGGTGAGCGTCACGACCTCGGTTGCAGGGTCGCAGTAGCTCAGCCTGCGTCGGATGTGATGCAGCGTGAGCGGAAAGTCGTCCTGCATCAGGCCCTGCAATGCCTGGGTCATCCTCCTCGCGCTCCTTCCTTGCGCGGCGCAAGCTCAGCCAGTTCGCGATAGATGCCGCCCGTGCGCTGAGCGATGTCCTCCCAGTCGAATCGCAGCACGTGCTCAGAGGCCTCCGTCACAAGACGATCGCGCAACTGTGTGTCAACGAGCAGACGCTCGATCATCGCGCCGAGATGCTCGGCGTCGCCGCCGTTGAAGCGCAAGCCGACGCGCTCACCAACCGGCACGACCTCGCGCAGGCCGCCCGTGTCGGCGACTATGCACGGGCAGTCGGAGGCCATCGCCTCCAGCGCCACGAGCCCGAACGGCTCATAGATAGAGGGGACCACGCACAGGTCGGCGATCCGATAGAGCGAGTGCAGCGTGTCGTCGCCGATCCAGCCCAGGAAGACCCCATGCGCCGAGAGCCCCAGCCGCTGCGCCTTAGCCTTCAGCTCGTGCTCGTGGGTCCCGCTGCCGGCAACGATGAAGCGCACGTTCCCGACCCGCTCGATGACTCCCGGGAGCGCATCGAGTGCGAGCTGGAAGCCCTTCTCGTACACCAGCCGCCCGACCAGCAGAACCAGCTTCTCGTGCGGTGCGGCGTAGGAGCGGCGCAGCGCCGGCAGGTCTCCCGCCGGGCGCAGTTCGCTGGGATCCACTCCGTTGGGGATCACGACGATCCGCCGCTCGTCGATGTTGAAGATGTCGGCAACGTGTCCTCGCATGTAGTAGGAGCACACGACCACAGCGTCCGCCCGCTGAGCCATCCACCGCTCGATCGAATGAATCTGCGACTGGGGAGGGTCCTGGACCCACCCCTGATGGCGTCCGTGCTCGGTCGCATGGATCGTCGTCATGTACGGCACGCTCAATCTCTCGGCGAGCCCGCCGCAGGCCTGCGCCACGAGCCAGTCGTGCCCGTGTATGAGGTCGTATGAGCGCTCCTCCGCGAGCGCCTCGCCAGCGGCGAGCATGTCGTCGTTCATCTGCTCCACCCATGCCAGGAAGCGATTGAGATCCCGTGACCAGCCAGGCTCGCGCACGCGGTGCACCGTCACACCGCCGATCTCTCTCTCGCCGGAGCCGGCGAGCTCCGGTTCCTGACCGATCCCCCGCGTGAGCACGTCGACGGCGATCCCCTGACGTACGAGCGCCTCGGCAAGCTTGCGGACATGCCGCGCCAGGCCGCCCTCGATCACCGGCGGGTACTCCCAGGAGAGGAGCAGCACGCGATTGTTCATCCCCTGGACCCTATCTAGCCAGAGGGCAGGCCGCGTGGAGCGACGATGCGCGACCGACTGGCCCTGCACGGCGACGCGCAGAGGATAATGTTGGCCGGTGCACGCAGGCCAAGGGCGGATCGGAGAGGAAGCGGCCACTGGCCCCGAGCGCGACGGCGAGGACGCCGGCTCGGCCGCGGGCCGCCGTCGCGCGACGGGCTGGACGCTGATCGCGATCTGCGGCGGCACCTTCATGCTGCTCGTCGACGTGACGATCGTGCAGGTGGCCCTGCCGCGGATCCAGCGCGAACTGCACGCTAGCTTCACCGAGCCTGCAATGGGTCATCGACGCCTACGCGCTGACCCTCTCGGCCCTGATCCTCACGAGCGGTACGCTCGCCGACCGCGTAGGACGCAAGCGGATCTTCATCGGCGGCACGGCATTGTTCACGCTCGCCTCGCTGATGTGCGGGCTGTCGGGCAGCATGTCGCTGCTGATCTTCGCCCGCGGTCTTCAGGGCTTTGGCGGCGCCGCCATGTTCGCGACCTCGCTGGCACTCATCGCGCAGGAGTTCCGAGGTGCCGAGCGCACCCGAGCGATAGCGGCTTGGAGCGCAACCGTCGGCGGGGCCGTCGCGGTCGGGCCGCTGATCGGGGGTGTGCTCACCGACGGGCTGGGCTGGCAGTGGATCTTCTTCGTGAACATCCCGATCGGCGTGGCCACGATCGCGATCTCCGCCGCGCGCATGGTCAACGTGCGCGATCCAGATGCCGAGCGTCTGGACTGGCTGGGCCTGAGCACCTTCTCGGGCGCGCTCTTTCTGCTCGATCTTCGGGCTGCTGCGCGGCACGGACCTCGGATGGGGCAGCACGCTGATCGTGGCCTCGCTCACCGGCGGCGCTCGTCCTGCTGCTGGTGTTCATAGCGGTCGAGCTGCGCCAGCGGCGTCCGATGTTCGATCTCTCGCTGTTCGGCAACCATGCCTTCTGTGGCGTGTCGCTCGCGACCTTCGCGGTCGGCGCCGGGATGTTCGCGATGTTCCCCTATCTGACGTTCTATCTGCAGAACGCCCTTGGCTACTCGCCGCTGCAGGGCGGCCTGCGCCTGCTTCCGGCGACGGTGTTGACGTTCATAGTGCCGCTGCTCACGCGCAACTTGGGGGCCAGAGCGGCGCCGGGGGCGTTGCTCGGGGGCGGCCTCGGCCTTACGTCATTGGGGCTCTTCTTGATGCACGGGATCACGCCCAGCTCGCAGTGGACCACGCTGCTTCCGGGTCTGCTGCTGGCCGGGGCGGGCGTCGGCCTGGCGAACCCGGCGATCGCGAATATCGCCCTCGGCGTCGTGCCCTCCGAGCGCAGCGGGATGGCCTCCGGGATCAGCAACACCTTCCGCATCGGTGGGCTGGCCGTCGGGGTGGCGGCGCTCGGAGCGATCTTCCAGCATCGAGTTGCCACGAGCCTGCACGCCTCGCTCGGAGGCGACCAGGGCGAGCTGGCCAGGGCCGTCTCCTCCGGCGGCACGCACACGGTCGCGGCGCTGGCACATGGCCGCTCTGACATCGTCGAAGCCTCGCTGGCCGCATTCGTGAATGGGATGAACGACGATCCTCTTGATCGGCGCCGGCCTGGTGCTGATCGGGGCGGTGAGCGCGATCTCGCTCGTGCGCCTGCGAGACTTCTACCGCCGGCCGGCAGCAGCTTCGGCGGTCTCGGAGACCTAGGCGCGGCTGAGCCCGACCCTCCAGCCTGCAGCGAGCTCGACGAGGCTTCTTGACCGCAGCGGGAAGCTCATCCGCAATGCGAGATGATCTGTCGATGCCGGGGCCACCACTGTTCTTCTTCGGCGCCATGTCGCCCTACTCCTGGCTGGCCGCGGAGCGGATCGGGGGGCTGCTGCCCCAGGCACGGTGGCGGGGAGTGCTGGCGGGAGCGCTGTTCAAGGCCAACGGGCGCGTCTCCTGGGGCTTGACCGAGCGTCGCGACGGAGGGCATCGCCGACTGTCAGGCGCGGGCGGCTGATGCGCGGCCTCGGGCCGATCCGCTGGCCGGACCCCTGGCCCACCAGCGACCTGCTGATCGCGCGTGCGATGGTCTATGCCGCGCCGTTCAGAGCGATGGCGCCGACGGCGAGGGCTGCGAGCGTTCGCGCTGAGCGCGATGCGCCTGGCCTTCCTCGAGGGCGCCGACCTCGCAGAGCTCGACGCGGTGCTCGAGGCCGGCCGGCGATGCGCCATCGACAGCGACGAGCTGCGCGACGCGCTCAGCGACCAGACGGTCAAGGACGCCCTGCAGGAGCGCGACCGACGAGGCGCTTGCTCTGGGCGTCTTTGGAGTGCCCACGATCGCGGTCGGGCGAGGAGCTCTTCTGGGGCGATGACCGCCTCGAGGACGCCGCGGAGGCCTATGCGTCGGTCGGCGGCGATTGAGATCGCTGTCAGCCTTGGCCCACGGCGCGGCCGAGGATCGCGCGTGCGCTAGAAGTCGATCTCCAGTTGACGCGGGGATGGCTTGAGGGGCGCGCGGGTCACCCGCGGGCGTCCGCGCTTGACCCAGTGTCCAACGACCTCGCGGCTGTGCGCGCTGTAGCGGCTGACGCGGCGGTCCAGCGGTTGCACGGCCAGGCCGCCGGGCGCGGATCCCGTCACGATCGCGTGAAAGCGTCGACCCTTGTGATCGACCTCCACGATGTCGCCGGTCTGAATGCCCTCGATTCGCATGAGCATCCCAACTCCAGCACGATTCGACTCCCAGCACGATCCGCGACGATCACGCATCGCGTGTGACCGCGCCCTGCCCGCGCGAAAGACGTAGGCTGATTCGACGGTGCGGTGGGTGATCGACGGGATGAACGTGATCGGGACACGTCCGGACGCGTGGTGGAAGGACCGGCACGGGGCGATGGTCCGCCTCGTCGACCTACTCGAGCGGTGGGCCGCCCACAACGGTGACGAGGTCACCGTCGTGTTCGAGCAGCCGCCGCGCCCGCCGATCGCGTCCACCGTGATCGAGGTCGCGCACGCCCCGCGGCCCGGTCGCGACTCAGCCGACGATGAGATCGTCCGCCTGCTCACTGCCGACAGCGAGCCGGGTACGATCCGCGTGGTCACGTCGGATCATTGGCTCGCCGACCGGGTGCACACCGCGGGCGCCAGCGTGGAGCCGGCGGATTCCTTCCGCACGCAGCTCGAAGCCCTCTGATGGCACCAACAACGCGATACGCGCGCAGCGGTGACGCCAGCATCGCCTACCAGCTCATCGGAGAGGGCACCTTGGACCTGCTGTTCCTGCCCGGCTGGATCTCTCAGGTCGAGCAGCTGTGGGAGGCGCCCGGCCTGCGTCAACTGCTGGAGCGACTTGCTGCCTTCAGCCGCCTGATCCTGTTCGATCGCCGCGGCACGGGGCTGTCCGACACGGGCGGTGAGCCCTACTCGCTCGAGCAGGAGGTGCGGGACGCGCTCGCAGTGCTCGATGCCGCCGGCAGCGAGCGCGCCGCGCTGTTCACCTACGGCTTGGGCGGACTCGCGGGCGCCTTGCTCGCCGCCGATCGTCCCGATCGCGTGGGCGCACTGATCATGTACGCGTCGGTGGCTCGCGTGTCGTGGGCGCAGGACTACGACTGGGCGATGACCCGCGGAGGAACGCCAGGGGTGGACCGAGCGCACCATCGCCACATGGGGTGAGAGCGACAGGACCCGCACTTCGGACGTGGCCCCCTCGATGGCCGAGGACCCGGCGCTCGCCGCGTGGTATGGGCGCATCCAGCGCCTGGCAGCAAGCCCCGGCGAGGCGCGAACACCTCATGAGGCGGCGGCCGGCCTCGACGTGCGCGAGACGCTGCCACGCATCGGCGTGCCCGACGCTGGTCATGCACCGGCCACGGAGATCAGGCGTGGGACGTGCGCCACTCGCGCTATCTGGCCGCGAACATCCCGGGGGCGCGCTACGTCGAGCTGGATGGGAGCGGACTCGCTTCCGTTCGTCGGCGACAGCGACGCGATCGTCGAGGAGATCGAGGAGTTCCTGACCGGGGCGCGCAGCGGCGGGGAATTCGCGCGGGCCCTGCTGACGGTCGATATTCACCGACATCGTCGATGCCACCGCTCGCGCCGCGGAGCTCGGCGACCGCCGCTGGCGCGATCTGCTGGCCCGCCACGACGAGGGGGTCCGCAGGGAGCTCGCCCGCTTCGGCGGGCGCGAGATCAAGACGGTCGGCGACGGCTTCCTGGCGACATTCGACGGTCCGCCCTCACGCGCGCTGCGCTGCGCGTCTGGCGATCACCGGCGCGGCGCGCGAGCAGGGCGTCGAGGTCCGCGTCGGGATGCATACGGGCGAGTGCGAGCTGATCGGCGAGGACGTCGGCGGCATGGCCGTCCACATCGCCTCGCGCGTGTGCGGGCTCGCCGGTCCGGGCGAGGTGCTCGTCTCGGGCACGGTGTTCGGCACAGTCGTGGGCGGCCCGTTCACGTTCGAGGAGCGCGGCTTTCACGAGCTCAAGGGCGTGCCCGGCCGCTGGCCGCTGTTCGCGCTCGGCTGAGGCCGGCGCGCTCGGCAGCTCATCCTCCTGGCTGCGATTGGCGCTGCGCGCTCGCATCGGAGCTGGATGGGCTCAGCGGTCAGGACGCGCTCGAGCCAGTCGGCCGCCAGCGGAACCTGGAAGGGGTCGATCTGGTGTGTGACGTTGGACTCGCGGTACTCGACGTCGAGACCTCCCGCCTGCAGGAGATCGCGGGCGCGGCGGCCGAACTCGACGTCGATTACCGGGTCGCGCCGGCCGTGGGCGATGAACGCCCGCACGCCCTGCGCGGCTCTCAAGCTCTGGCTGCCAGCCCTCGACGGTCGGTAGGAAGCCGGAGAAGGCGAGAATCGCCGCCGACGGGCGGGCGATCGCCGACCGAGGCCGAGCGAGTAGCTCATGACGTGCCCATCGAGAAGCCGCCGAGCGCGGTGTTGGCCGCCGTGAGGCCGGTGCGCTGCCACAGCTCGTCGTGAAGGTCGGCGAGCTCACGGTATGCGGCCCAGAAAGTCTCGGGGTCGGGATGGCCGACCCGTGGAACGAGGTACCAGTGATATCCGCGCCAGCCGGGCAACGTGAGCGGCGCGCGGGGCGTGGCCACGTGCAGACGCCGCCCGGGATCAAGCGCGTCGCCGAGCAGGAGCAGATCTCGCTCGTCGGCGCCGCGGCCGTGGTGCAGGACGAGCAGACCCCGCGGGTCGCCCGCGGCAGGGCGCTCGCGGAAGACAAGGTCGCTCATCGGTCTCCGCGCGCGCACGGCGCGCGAACCGGGCCTGCGCGCGCCGGCGATCGATCGGTCGGTCCTTGTCACTGCCGCGAGCGTATCGGCAGACACGGCGTTGATCGGCGAGAGATACGCTTCCGGGATCGACCAGCCCGAACGTTGAGCTTTGGGCCCACAGACCCCGATCGGAGGCAACAGCATGACGAAGGCCATCTATACCGCGCAGGCACACGTGACCGGCGGGCGCACCGAGGGCCACGGCCGTACCGCCGACGGCCAGCTCGAGGTCGACCTGCGTGTGCCCGCCGAGATGGGCGGCAAGGGCGATGGCACCAACCCCGAGCAGCTCTTCGCCGATCGGCTATGCGGCCTGCTTCGAGGGCGCTCTGGGAACGGTGGCTCGACGGGCGCACGAGGAGACCGGTGAGGTCGCGATCGACTCCAAGGTAATGCTCGTCACCACCGAGCAGCGAGCCTTCACCGTCGCCGTGGAGCTCGCCGTGAGCCTGCCCGGGATCAGCGACCCCGCCAAGGCGGTCGAGCTGGTTCGCGCCGCCCATGCCGGTCTGCCCCTACTCGAACGCGACGCGCGGCAACATCGAGGTGACGCTCAGCGCCAACGGCCAGCCCGTCGACTGATCGCACGGCGGCGGCGATGGCTCGAGGTCGATGGCAGGCCGCGATCAGCTCGATCGGGTCACGCTGGAGCCGTCCAGCTGCGCGATGTCGGTGTACCCGCTGAGGGCCAGCGTGAGGTCCAGCTCGGCGAGCAGGCAGCGCAGCACATGCTCGACACCCGCACGGCCATCGACAGCGAGACCCCACACGTAGGGACGGCCCAGACACACGGCGTCCGCGCCGAGCGCGAGCGCCTTGAACACGTCGGCACCGCGTGCGCACGCCACTGTCGAACAGGACCGGCAGATCACCGCCCACGACGTCGCGGACCAGAGGGAGCGCATCGAGCGCGCCGATCGCACCGTCCACCTGGCGGCCCCCGTGGTTGGAGACGATCAGCCCGTCTACACCCTCGTTCAGCGCCCGCCGAGCATCATCTGCGCTCTGGATGCCCTTGAGGACGATCGGCAGCCTCGTCTGTTCGCGTAGCCAGGCGAGATCCTTCCAGGTGACGCTGGGATTGGCGAACTGATAGGCCCAGTGACCGATCGCCGGTGCGGGGTCCTCCTCGGGCGGTCTCTCGAGCGCTGAGCGGAACACGGGGTCGCTGAAGTAGTTGGCGACGCCCTCGGCTTTCAGGAAGGGTAGATAGGCGTGCCTGAGGTCGCGTGGGCGCCAGCCGAGCAGCCAGGTGTCGAGCGTGACCACGATGGCGCTGTAGCCGGCTGCTCGGCTCGGCTCCTCCGTGGAACTGCGATAGCCGCGCTGCGATCCTCGACGTGATGAGGCGCAATCTCGAGGGCGGCCAGTCGGGGCGGGTCGAGGAGGTCCTCGACGTCGGGGACCGCGCTGTGGTCGCGTTCCGCCCGGCCGATCACCGACCCCGAGCACGGCCCCGGGACCACGGCATCCGCTTACGTCGTGCTGACGGTGCGGGGCCGGCGGATCACGGAGATGAAGGGCTGCGCACATCGCAGCGCTGCGCTGGCCTATGCCGAGGGGCCCCAGTCGTCGAGCGCTCCGGCTTGAACCGTGCGCCCGGCCCGCTCGGCGTCGTGCCGGCCCAAGGGGGTGTGGGCCGAGCCACCACCGGGACGGAGCCGGATCGCCGGGTATTCCAGGAGAGGCCGCCCCCGGCCCATCCGTGCCGAAGGCGACCGCCACTACATGACACCGTTTGCAGCCCCCCGTTCCCGAGACCCCCGCATTTGGGTTCCGAGCAACGGAGCGTCGAATGCTCTTGTAGCCGACCTGCTTGCTTGACGACCATGCGAACATATGTTCGCATGGGACCTCGACCGTGGAAGCCCGCTGCCGAGCTTGACGGGGCGCTCGAGCGCGGCAACCTGCGCTTCGCCGTGAAGCTGGCCGAGGAAGTGCGCATCGAACAAGGCAAATCGATCGACCTGTCCACCGCTGCCCGGTTCCTGCCGCTGATCGCCCGGGAGAGTCCGAGGGAGTTCGACTCGTGGGCGCTGCGCTGGCTCGCGCGCTGGATCGCAGAGAGGCCGGCGGCCACGATCGAGCAGGCCGCCGAAGTGGCGGGAGCGCTCGCTGACCTACAGGCTGAGCCGATGGCCATCGATGCGATTCTCAACGATCAGTAGGCGGGCAGCTCTCAGCGCCCGTACCCACCAGGTATCACGAGCGGGCGTGAGTCTTCCGCGGAGATCGTCGCGGGTGTAGCATCGATGATCGTCGCCGTTGGGTGGGCAAGCTCCCAGACGGCTGCAGGACCAGCCAAGCCGAACGTCCCTGGCCGCCGTGGAGGATGAAGGATGCGCAGACTGTCCACCTTGCTTGTCCTGGCGCTCACAGGTGCCGCGTTCCTCGTGGGCATCTTGAGTGCCGCACTCCTCGCGGGAGGCGGTCGCGGCAACGGCTCCACGAGGACCCGCCAGACGTTCACGCCTCCGGCCGCAGCGTTACGAGCCGGTTCGACGCCCGCGCCGAGGGCTCGCGCCGCGAGGCACAGGACCGCGAGCGCGGCAGCCAGTCCCGCGGCCGCGCTGCCGCGCCCGAGCGGCGCGGTCGTGAGCGGCCGCACGACAGCCGGTGGTTCGGTGCCCGTGCCGATGCCGGAGGCCAACCCGATGGCTGCGCCGTCACCGACGCCGAGCAGCGCTCCCGCCACACAGGCGCCGACCAGCCCACCGCCGGCGCCGTCCACCCCACCCGCCGAACCGAGCGAACCCACCGAAGGCGAAGCCCGCGCTCGCGCCGCGGCTGCCACCGCCGCTGTTAGCCTGCTGAAGGTCGACCTCGCCGAAAGCGACGCGAGCGAAGCGGCACTCAGGGTCGTTCAGGAACTGGAGCGGTGCCTTGAACTCGTCGCGACTGCGGGGCTGCCGCCCGGTATCGAGCCGGCGCCCTGCCAGCACACCGGCTGAAGAGGCACATCAAATTTGGCTTGACAGAGCCGAATTCTAGCCTTTCCGTGCTCTGCCGGCTCCCCGTAGCTACTGGCCGTTTTCGGAAGGTTTAGGCACAGCCGGCGAAAACAGCAAGGGAGTTGGCCAAATCGTCGGCCAGAAGGGCCACGGCATCCCCGCCGTGATCACCTCCCCGGTGACGGACGTGACGAAGTCTCTCCTGCTCTTCGAAGAAAGTAGGGCGGCTGGCGAGCGCTCGGGCCTGCTTCGCCCTAGCGCGGCGCGTGGCCGTCCCAAAGCGCGAGCAGCGATTCCCCGTTCTTCCGGGTGCAGCCTCCGCCGCCAGCTCCAAATCCGCACCGCCAGCCGCCGTGCAGCGTCCATGTTTTCTTGTACGACGGCGAGCCCTTGCCGCCGTGTTCGGTCCCCCCGCCGGACATGAACACTTTCATCGTGCGCCGAGCTTCCGCGCAGGACACGCGCCCGTGGGCGGTGACTCGGAACGGTTCGCCCTTCGCGGTGATCGACCCGCACGAGCGTTCGGCCGACGCGGACGCCGTCAACGCGAGACATCCCGCCACCATCACACCGATCAGGACGCACCCTCTCACGACTGCGGAGCATACGCCTGCGGTCGAGGGTCACGCCGCGACCGCCTGCCGGGCTCGAGATGCCGCCTGCCGGGCTCGAGATGCCGCCTGCCGGCACTAGCTGGTCGGCGGGGCTGAACTGCCCGAACTCGCTGCCTGCCTCGGCCTCGGGTGCGTGGCCAGGAGGGACGTAGAAGGCATCCCCCGCCTCGTAGACCTCCTCGCAGTCACCAAACCGCCATGTCAGCTTGCTCTTGAAGATGTATCCCCAGTGAGGACACTGGCAGCGGTCTTCAGGCAGGCCCTTGAGCCTGGGAGCCGGATCGTGGCCTGGTGGATTGCGTGGCTCACGCAGCTGCTTCAGTGGGACGACACGCTGCCGACGTTGGCGGCCGATCCCGACACGATTCGCAATGCAATCAAGGCGGCCGCGAGCGCGTCCAACGCGTGATGCGGGGAGCGCCCCGGCCGAAACCCATAAGAGAAACCGAGAAAGTCCGTCTGTCGCGGTAGGGACAGCGCTTCGCCCAATGGGCTCGCGCTGCCCCCCGCACAGATCCCAGCGTGCAGGACTACCGCACTGGGCTCCTGCCTTGGGTGATGGCGGCGAATCGCTGCTCAGGCCAGGGATGCAGGACGCGCGGTATCGGTAGCCATCGGTCAGCGAGACGCGACATCCGCTCCCAGGTCAGCGTGGTGCGCTGGCTGCGACGCCGAAGCGCCCTGAGCCAGTGCCACACCACCTGGCGGCGGAAGGCGCGTAGCGCCTCGCCGTTGTCGGGCACCGCGTAATACTGGTAGTGCCCGCGCAGGACGCTAGCGAGCCAGCGTCCTTGCTCTGGAATGGGCAGATGCCGTCCTCGCTCGATCTCGCCTTTGAGGGCGTTGAGCTTGGCCCGCATCCGTTTCGAGTCGGTGGTCCGCTTGAGCTTGAAGCGCCCCTTCCTGGACTTCACGCACGCGTGCGTGAAGCCAAGAAAGCGGAACGTCTCAGGCTTGCCAAGACCCCGCGCTTTCCGTCGCTCGGCGGCGTACCGTCCGAACTCGAGCAGGCGCGTCTTCTCGGCGTTCAGCTCCAAGCTGTACTTCGCGAGCCTGTCGCGAAGGTCCGCCCAGAACCGCTCGGCGTCATCCCGATGCTCGAATCCCACCACGGCGTCGTCAGCTTATGCCGAGGTCCGTGTTATGCCGAGCAGGTGCTGGAATCGTAGTAGGCAAGCGGGGGTTCGCGTGAAAAGCTCGGCATAATTCAGAGGCTTTCCAGGAAGGCGAGCAGGGTGTCGGGTGGCCGGTAGCGCCCTGGGGTCGTGTTGGGTGGCGTGGTGCGTGCGAGGGCTCGCTCCTTGATGGTCATGTCGGCGTGGAGGTAGATTTGGGTGGCTTCGGTGGACTCGTGGCCGAGCCAGAGTGCGATCACGCTGCTGTCCACGCCGGCGTGGAGGAGGTTCATGGCGGCGGTGTGACGCAGCACGTGTGGTGAGACTGTCTTGTTCTGCAGTGTCGGGCAGTGGTAGCCGGCGGTCTTGGCGTGCTTGGCGACGAGCAGGGCGACGGTGTCGCGGCTGAGTGCTTTGCCGCGGCTGGTCGAAAACAGCGGCTGGTCGGGCTGGCCGTCGCGTTCGCGCAGCCAGAGACCTAGCGTGGCGACGGTCTCGGCGGTCAGCGGAGTGGCGCGCTGCTTTCTTGCCTTCCCCGTGCATTGCACATGCGCTCCGGTGCTGAGGTGCACGTCCTGGCAGAGCAGGGCGGTGAGCTCGGAGACGCGTAGACCGGTCTGGATCGCGAGGGTCAGCAGCGCGTGGTCGCGGCGGCCGACCCAGCGGGTGCGGTCGGGAGCGGCCAGGAGCGCGTCTGTCTCCTCGCGGGTGAGGTATGAGACGACCGCGCGGTCAAAGCGCTTGGCGGGGACGGCGAGCACCCGGGCGATCACCGCGGCGTGCTCGGGGTGGCGCAGCCCGGCGAAGCGGAACAGCGAGTGGATCGCAGCCAGGCGCGCGTTGCGGGTCCGGGGGCTGTTGCCGCGGTCGTGCTCGAGGTGATCGAGGAACTCTGCGATCAGCGGCGCGTCGAGATCCTCGATCTCCAGCTTGCACGGCGGCTTGCCGGTGTGCTGCCGGGCGAAGCAGAGCAGCAGCCGGAAGGTGTCGCGGTATGCGGCGATCGTGTGCGGACTGGCGCCTTTCTCGTTGATCAGCCGCTCTGAGAAAAACGCCTATGCGGACGTCCGCATAGGCGTTCCTATCCGAACCCACGGACTATGTGGAGCTCGGTGCAAAGCACCTGTCGGTGAGCGGGTGAGCGGGCGTTGTGGTCGGCATAGCAATCGCTCATCCGAGTTCGTCGAGAAAGTTGAGGAGGGGGTCCGGCGGCCGGTACCGGCCGGGGGCGCTGTCGAGCGGCTTGGTCTTGGCGAGTGCCTGTTCCTTGATCGCAAGGTCGGCATGCAGATAAACCTGGGTCGTCTCGACCTGCTCGTGGCCGAGCCAGAGCGCGATCACGGTGGTGTCGATGCCGGCGTGCAGCAGCCGCATCGCGGCGGTGTGCCTGAGCACGTGTGGGGTGACGTTCTTCTCGTTCAGCGAGGGGCAGCGATCCGTGGCCTGGGCCGAGTACTTGGTGAGCCGGCGCGCGAGCGCGTCACGTGTCAGCCGTCGGCCGGTGCGGGTCGGGAACAGCGGCGTGGTATCGGTGCCGGCGCGCTCGGTGATCCAGACACCGAGCTCGGCGATCGTTTCTTTGGTGAGCGGGGTGATCCTTTGCTTGCGTCCCTTGCCGAGCGTGATCACGTGCGCACCGGTGCTGAGGTGGAGGTCGGCGGGGGTGAGCTTGATCAGCTCGGAGGCGCGCAGTCCTGTCTGGGCGGCGAACAGCAGCAGCGCGTGGTCACGGCGGCCGGTCCAGGTTGAGCGGTCGGGAGCGTCGAGGAGCGCGTCGAGCTCTGGCTCGGTGAGGAACGTGACGAGCGCGCGGTCGTGGCGCTTGGGCGGGATCGCGAGAACACGCTCGATCAGCGCGGCGTGTTCGGGATAGCGCAGCGCGCAGTAGCGAAACAGCGAGCGGATCGCGGTGAGCCGCAGGTTGCGGGTGCGCGCGCCGCAGCCACGCGCGTGCTCGAGATGATCCAGAAACGCGCCGATCAGGGCGGCGTCGAGATCATCGAGCGTGAGCTTGGTCGGCTGCTTGCCGGTCTGCTGGTGCGCGAAGCAGAGCAGCAGCCGGATCGTGTCGCGGTAGGACGCGATCGTGTGTGGGCTGGCGTTTCGCTCGCGGACCAGACGGTCAGTGAAAAACGCCTGGATGGCAGTCGAGAGCGTGATCATCGCGCGCGCTCGCCGTATCGCTCGAGCCGCTCTGCCGCGAGCCCCATCAGCTCGGGCGCGGCGTCCAGGTACCAGTAGGTCCACCTGGGCTCCGCGTGCCCGAGGTAGGTGGAGAGCAGCGCGAGTCTGCCGCGCACATCGACGCCTGTGCGATACGCGTCGAGCAGGGTCCGCACGGCGAAGGAGTGGCGGGCGTCGTGCAGTCTCGGACGGCACGCGGCTGAGCGTGGCGCGAGCCCTGCGCGGGCTCGCAGCTTTCCGAACGCGTGCTGCACGTTGGGGGCAAGCAGCCTGGTGCCCGCCTCGGAGACGAGCAGCGGCCGCTCGCCCGGCGGCGATGGCGGTCGGTCGCGGCGGCGCAGGTAACGGCGCAGCGCATCGACCGCGCTTGGCAGGAGCGGCAACTCCCGCGTCTTGCCGTACTTGCCGGTGACCGTCAGCACGCCGTGCCGGTAGTCCAGGTCGTCGGCGTCGAGCGCGATCGCCTCCCCGAGCCGCATCCCGGTGACCATCAAGAGACCGATCAGGGTCTGAAAGGTCGCTGCTCGGTGCGCCGTGCCCAGCATGTCGGCCGCCGCGATCAGCGCGGCGATCTCCGCGTCGGTGTAGAGGTACGGGGTCGCTCGCCGCGAGCGGCCTGGCAACAGCCCGGCCCGTGGCACCTGCACCTCCGGGTCGGCCGCGTGCAGGTAGCGCGCAAAGCGGCGCACCGTCTGCAGGCGGTGGGCGTGCCAGCACGCCTGGCCGTTGGGCAAGATCGCCCAGGCGAGCGCTTGCTCGATCGTGATCCGCTGCTCCCCGCGCGCCTCGAGATAATCGAGGAACTGCGAGAGCAGCCGCTCGGCGGTGTCGAGCTTGTAACCCAGCGCGCGGCGGACCGCCAGATACTCAGCCAGCGATGCGCGCAGCGAGTTCATGACGCGCTCCCCGGCCAAGGACGGGCGATCTGGCGTAGCCCCTCCCGATCAACCTTCGCGTAAACAGCTGTCGTGGCCGGGGCGCGGTGCCCGAGAACCTGGCCGATCTCCTGAAGCGTCACGCCGGCGCGCAGCATCTCTGACGCGGCGGTGTGCCGCAGCCGATGAGCCCCAACCTGGCCCAGCCCGGCCCGCCGCGCCGCGGAGATGACGACCATCGAGATACCGGAGCTGCTCAACGCGCGATACGGCGCCAGCATCCGCACGAACACCGCCCCATCCAGGGTGCGGTGCGGCCGCCCATCACGCAGATAGGCGACGATCGCCTCGCCCACGTCGACCGGCAACGGCAGTCGCTCGGACCGCCCGCCCTTCCCGACCGCGGTGATCTCGCCCGCCCGCCAATCGATGTCATCCAGCGACAACGCGGCGACTGCGCCGGCGCGCAGCCCCAAGCGCACCAGCACAGTCACGATCGCGAAATCGCGACGCCCGTGCGCGGTGCACCGATCACACGCGGCCAGAAGCCTATGCACCTGCTTGCCCTCGAGGCGTCTCGGCACATCCGACAGCCTCCACACCGCGACCGACGGGACAGCGTCCGCCAACGGCCACTCAAGCTCGCCTTCGAAGTAAAGGAAACGCAACAGCGCGCGCAACGCGGCGACCATCACCTCCGTCGTGCGGCGGGAACGCCCCGAACAGAATCCCACCACGAACCGCCGCACCACGGTGGCGTCCAAGCCAGTCAAATCGACCGCGTCTTCGCCCGCCAACCCCTCCACGAACGGACGAACCCAGTGAACGTAAACGCGCGAGGATCCCGGCACCAAACCACGCTCAATCTCGAGATACCGCCGAAAGCGACACAGCAGCTCCTCCACCGCCCCGCACGGCGCCGACACGTCCTCCTCGACGACGACACCCAGCCCTCGGAGATACACCACCAGCGAATCCAGGGCCCTGGACGACAGCAAGCTCTTGTACCCAGCGGCGCGCCGCGCCCCGCAGAACCGCTCGACCACCACCGGCGACAGCGCAGCGGGCTCAAGCCCCTCAGCGTCGAGCCACCGGCTCAAGTGAGCCACCAAATACATCTGCTGCACAGCAGACCCAGACGTGTAGCCCCAAGCCGACAGCTCGATCGCGAAACCATCCGCGAACGGCGCGAGCGGGCCCGTCACCCGAACCCGCGATGGATCGCTGATCATCGCCCCCCTCCTTGCTCTCCGTCTCGGCTCGTCATCCACGCCAAGGCGTCGGCAAAGAAGCCGAAGCTATGTAGAGCCCGCCACGCTCAACATCCCAATTTGCGGCGAATTCTTATCCCAGCTCCACATAGTCCGTGGGTTCGGATAGGAACGCCTGAAGGGTGGGGGCGAGCGCGCTCATGAGCGTCCCCCGGACACGATCTCCAGACGCTCGGCGGCGAGCGCGAGCAGCTCCGGTGCCGCGGACAGATACCAGTAGGTCGCGACAGGGTCCACGTGACCGAGGTATGTGGACAGCAGCGGCATCCTTGCGGCGACATCACCACCATCGCGATACCAGCCGAGCAGCGTCTTGACAGCAAAAGAGTGGCGCAGATCATGTATACGCGGGCGCCTTGACGGCGAGGGGTGCCGCACGCCGGTTTGCTCCAGCAGCGCCCGGAACGGCTGGTAGATCGTGGGGTGCGCGAGCCTGCTCCCGCGCGTGGTGATGAAGAAGCTGCGCTCCTTGGCGTGCGGGCAGAGCCGGTCGCGGACCTCGGCGTAATCCGCCAGCGCGTGGACGGTGCTCTCGTGCAGCAGCACCTCTCGCGACTTCCCGAACTTCGAATCACGGACGGTCAACACCCCGTGGGCCGGATCGAAATCCTCGCGGTCGAGATGGATCGCCTCCCCGATCCGCAGCCCGGTGCAGGCCAACAGCCCGATCAGCGTCTGGAACGTCGCCGCTCGCAGCGGCGGGCGAAGCCCGCGGGCGGCCGCGATCAAAGCGAGGATCTCCCGGCCGCGGTAGAGGTACGGGGTCGGGCGATACTTGCTCGCGGGCAGAAGCTCGGCCGGCGGGACCTCGCAGGCGCCATCCAACGCGTGCAGATAGCGCGCGAAACCACGGACCGCTCGCAGCCGTCTGGATAGATAGTTGGGGCTGGCGCTGCGCGGCAGCCTGGCCCATTCCAGCGCGGTCTGGGTCGTGATCGTGCGCTCCCCGACCGTGTCGGCGAACTTCACGAACTCGGCGAGCAGCTGGCCCTCCCCGACGAGCTTGAACCCCAGCGCGCGGCGGAGGGCCAGGTACTCCTGGACGTGTCGATCAAGATCGCTCATGCCACGACTCCCGGCCAGGGCTGAACGACCGCGGCGAGCGCGAGCCGGTCGACCTTCGCGTATATCGAGGTGACATCCGGGCCGCGATGACGCAGCACTTGACCGACCTCGCTCAGGCTCCCGCCGGCGCGCAACATCTCGGTCGCGGCTGTGTGCCGCAGGCGGTGAGCGCCCACCATCGGCAACGCTGCCCGCTGAGAGGCACGGCGCACGATTTGGGAGACAGCACCAGCGGAGATGCCGCCGTGCGGTGCACGGACACGCGTGAACAGGAACACCGACTCGCAGCGCGGGCGGCCGCGAGCAAGCCAGCCGGCCAGCGTCTCGCCGACGTCAGCTGGCAGCGGCAGACGCTCCTGGCGGCTGCCCTTACCGCGGATCAGTACCTCGCCGGCGCGCCAGTCGATGTCTGAGAGCCGCAGCGCGGCGACCTCGCCGGCGCGCAACCCAAGCCGGGACAGCAACGTGAGGACCGCGAAATCCCTCCGCCCGACCCGCCTGCGCCGGTCACAACTCCCCAGCAGCCGCGCGAGCGACCGCGCGTCCAGCGCCTTCACCAACGACGCCAGCCGCCAGCTCGCGACCGACGGTACCGCGCCTGACAGATCCCGCTCGATCTCGCCCTCCACGTGCAAGAAGCGCAACAGCGCCCGCAGCCTGGTGACCATGCACTTCGCTGAGCCGACGCTCGACCGCCGCGCATCCCCCAGCACGAACTCGCTGACCGCCGCAGCATCCAGCCCCTCCAGCCGCAGCCCGCCCGCGGCCGTCTCCCGCCAGGACAAGAACACACGGGCGACGCCGACATAGTTGCGCACGCTCGACAGCGCCAGGCCACGCCGCTCCAGCAAGTACGCCGAGTAACGCGCGATCAGCGCCTCGCTCGACGTCAACGGAACAGCCGCTACCGCTGCCGGCACGACCCCCAAGCCGCGCAAGTACAGAAGCAACGGAAGCATCGCCCGCGGTGACAGCAGCCGCGAGCGTCCCGCGGCGCGGCGCTCCGACATCACCTGCGCCACCCGGACCTCGGTCAGATCACCCGCCTGCAAGCCGTGGACAGCCAGCCACCCGCTCGCGTGCGCCATCAACCGCAACTGCTCCGCTGCCGACCCCGGCCGATACCCCCGCCGGACGAGCTCCGCGCGAAACCCCGGCGCGAAAGCCGCCAACGGCCCCGCCACCCCAGCCACCAGCACGCTACTCATGATCAGTCTCCCTTCTGGTCGAACCAAAAGGGAAAGACTCGATCAACCCACCCGATTATGCCGAGCTTTTCACGCGAACCCCCGCTTGCCTACTACGATTCCAGCACCTGCTCGGCATAACACGGACCTCGGCATAAGCGGACTTATGCGGATATCCGCATAAGTCCGCGAAGCGCACGATGACCACGTCACCGCGCGCGTACCGAGTTCTCCATTGGTGGGCCCACAAGTCGAAGACGTAGTGCAAGTAGACGTTCCCGAGCAACGGAGAAACCGATGCCCCTTGCGGAACGCCCTCCTCGAACGCCGTTCACGCCCCATCCTCGATGACCCCCGCAGCCAGCCATTTCTGGATCAGCCGCAGGACCCTCCTATCCGCGATCCGGTGCTCAAGGAACCTCTCCAGCCACTGATGGTCAAGGCTGGAAAAGTACTCACGGAAATCCGTGTCGAGCACCCAATTCACGCGCTTTCGCTGGATCCCGAACGCGAGCGCATCCAACGCCTGATGCGGGCTGCGACCAGGCCGGAACCCATACGAAAAACCAAGAAAGTCCGTCTCGTAGACGCTGTTCAGCACTTCGACCACCGCCCGCTGGAGGACCTTGTCCTCCAGCGAGGCGACCCCGAGCGGTCTTTGCCGCCCGTCGGGCTTCGGTATGAACACCCTCCGCGACGGCCTCGCCCGGTAACCCCCGCGATGAACCCGAGCGTGCAGATCCCGAAGGTTTTCTTCGAGGTCCTGCCCGTAGTCCTCCCACGTCACGCCGTCCACCCCCGGCGCGGCCTTGGGCTCAAGCGCCCGATAGGCCTCCCGCAGGCGATCGACGTCAACGTGATGCAGGAGCGCGGTGAACCGCACACCCTTGTCCTTCCTTGCAGCACGGCGCACACGGTCAAGCGCACTAGGCACGCTCACTCCGGCCCTGTGTCCGGGGCGTGGTGTGCCGACCGCGTTCTCCTTGCCCAGGCCGCTTCCCTCCCCCACCTCCGCCGCCGGCACGCCGGCATTGTTCAGCGGGCTCGCAGGTACTACCGGCCTGTCCGACTGCCCACGCTCGTGCATCTCGGGCTTACGGCCTTCGCCTTCCCCGAGCGGCCCGCCCTGCCATCACGACGGCGGGCGACCGTGGGCCCTCCCGGTCCTCGCGCATGGAGATTCGGTGCGTGCCCGGGTTCTTCGACAGCGCGGGATCCACTGACAACTCGCGATAACGCTGCCAGCGATGTTGCCTTCCGCCTATAAACACGGCGTCAGCACCCCGAATCGCCTGATTTCGCTGCTCAATAGCCCAGCCCACACCTACCCCTACCAAACGCTTCGCTGCGCCCTTACGGAACGCCAACGCATGGTCAGGGCCACCGTGAGTCGCTACCTCTTCGATGTACGGCTCTCTCATCCGCATCTCCATGCCGGTTGATCCCGGCGCTTTCGTTTATCCCGGCGCATCTCCAATCCGACAGTGTGAACCGCCTCCGCCGATGCGCTCGCGTTCGCCACAAACCGGCAACGGAGCGGGCATGCGCCGCGTGGCCACCGACGCTGCGGCTGCCCAAGAGCGGTGTTACGCTGCCGCTCGCAGGTTTGGGCGTCAACGGCCAGAGCAAAGGAGGAAGCAGGCAATGGGCACGATCACTACGAGCGATGGCACGGAGATCTTCTACAAGGACTGGGGGTCAGGCCAACCGATCGTGTTCAGCCACGGCTGGCCGCTTTCGGGCGACGATTGGGACACCCAAATGCTGTTCTTCCTACAGCACGGCTACCGCGTTATCGCCCATGACCGGCGCGGACACGGACGCTCCACGCAGACAAGCGACGGCCACGACATGGACCACTACGCCGACGACCTGGCTGTGCTTACTGCCCATCTCGATCTCCAGGAGGCCGTCCACGTCGGGCACTCAACCGGTGGCGGGGAGGTCGTGCATTACATCGCCCGACACGGTGAGAGCCGAGTGGCGAAGGCGGTGCTGATCAGTTCGGTGCCGCCACTCATGGTGCAGACCGATGCCAACCCCGGCGGTCTGCCGAAGAGCGTGTTCGACGACCTCCAGGCCCAGCTTGCCGCCAACCGGTCTGAGTTCTACCGGGCCCTGCCGTCGGGGCCCTTCTACGGCTTCAACCGGCCCGGCGTGGAATCCTCTGAGGCGATCATCGAGAACTGGTGGCGTCAGGGAATGATGGGCGGCGCAAAGGCACACTACGACGGCATCGTTGCCTTCTCGCAGACCGATTTCACCGAGGACCTCAAGGAGATCACAGTGCCGGTCCTGGTGATGCACGGCGACGACGACCAGATCGTTCCCTACGCCGACTCCGGACCACTGTCTGCGGCGCTCGTGCAGAACGGGACGCTGAAGACCTACAAAGGATTCCCGCACGGCATGCCGACCACCCAGGCCGAAACGATCAACGCTGACCTGCTGGCCTTCGTGCAGTCCTGACCGACTCGGCAGCTGGGCGTTGACTGTGCCCTCGGCGTACGACAACTTATGTGACCGTTTCCTTGGAGCTGCGTCGCCCGGAGCCTCGCCCCAGGTCGGCTAAAGGGCGGCGTCACCGAGTGACCTTTGGCGCGAACAAACGGAGGCTCTGACTTGGCCAAGGCCCACGATGGCGCAGGGCCGGCCGATGCGCTCGTACTGTTCGGCGCGACCGGCGATCTCGCCCACAAGATGATCTTTCCCGCGCTCTATGCGATGGCGAAGCGAGGCGTCTTGGCCGTTCCGGTGATTGGCGTCGCCGACTCGGAGTGGGACCTCCAGCAGCTCCAGGCGCGCGTTCGCGACAGCATTGCGCAGGATGTCGGCGGCATCGACGACGAGGCCGCCTTCGACCGGCTGATTGCTCTGCTTGGGTACGTCGACGGCGACTACAACGACGCTGGCACGTTCGCGGCACTCAAGCGAGCGCTCGGCGGCGCAGGAGCCCCCGCGCACTACCTCGCCATCCCGCCCGCGCTGTTTGAGACGGTCATCGAGGGGCTCGGCTCCGCGGGTCTGGCAGGAGGCGCGCGCGTGATCGTCGAGAAGCCGTTCGGACGCGACCTCGCCTCGGCGAGAGACCTAAACCGTGTTGCGCGATCCGTGTTTCCTGAAGATTCGATCTTCCGCATCGATCACTTCCTGGGCAGGGAAGCGATCATGAACCTCCTCTACTTTCGCTTCGCCAACTCCTTCCTGGAGCCGATCTGGAACCGCAACTACGTGGCCAGCGTCCAGATCACGCTCGCAGAGAGCTTCGGCGTGGAGGGCCGCGGCGCGTTCTACGAGACCGCTGGATGCGTGCGCGACGTGATCGAGAATCACCTCTTTCAGGTGGTCGCGCTGCTCGCGATGGAGCCGCCAACCTCCAGGGGCTTCGGAGCCCTGCAGAGCGAGAAGCTCGACGTCTTCAAGGCCATGCGGCCGCTGACCTCTTCCGATCTCGTGCGCGGCCAGTTCGTCGGCTACCGAAACGAGCCCGGCGTGGCACCAGACTCCGACGTGGAGACCTTCTGCGCGCTGCGCCTCTCCGTCGACTCGTGGCGCTGGGCGGGGGTACCGTGGTACCTGCGCTCCGGCAAGTGCCTGCCCGAGACGGCGACCGAGATCTTCGTCGAGCTCAAGCCGCCGCCACAGCAGCTTTTCGCCGACTCCTCGCCGGCACGCGGCGCGGCGAACTATCTGCGCTTCCGGCTCTCCCCCGACGCTGCCATCGCCATCGCCGCACGCGTCAAGCGCCCGAGCGAGGAGTTCGTCGGCGAACAGCGCGAGCTTCTTCTACTCGACACCCAGCCACACGAGGAGACGCCCTACGAGCGGCTGCTCGGCGATGCCCTGGCCGGTGACGGCGCGCTCTTCACCCGGGAGGACGCGGTCGAGGCTGCCTGGGAGGTCGTAGATCCCATCCTCGTCACCCACCACCGAGCGCACCCCTACAAGCCGGGCACTTGGGGGCCTACGCAGGCCGACGAGCTCATCGCCCCAGACGGTCGCTGGCACAACCCCCTCCCGGCGACCACGGCGTCGAAGCAGGCGGCACCATGAGCGATGATCGATACCGCATGCCATCGCGCTGGGCGTCGACGAGACGTCTATCGGCACAGAGGAAGCCGGTGCGATCGAGCGCGGTCGCTCAGGCCCCCCTTTGGCCGGAGGCGGTAGTCGTCAGCCGCCTCGACCGCTGTGCTGCAACGGACGAGGCGGGGGCGTGTCGGCTGAGGGGAGCCAGACGCCTGCTTACTCGGCGCATTGCGGAAGTCTCGGCGCCGCTGCGCACGAGTGCTCGTGCTCGTCTCTGAGCGACGGCGCGACCCCGATTGCCCCCGCTTCCGCTCCTACTCGAAAGGAGCACTCTCGCTCTCGACTTCTGCCTACCGCCGTCTACGCCCCCCGGCGGGAGGGGCTGCCGGGCGCAATCGCTAGCGAGGCGATGCGGGACCCAACGCCAGGTGCTCGTGCACGAGGCCGACCACTGCAGCGCCCTCGCCGACCGCCGTGGCACACCGCTTCGTCGAACCGGCACGCACGTCCCCGGCGGCATACACACCCGGGATGCTCGTCTGCAAAAGGCCCTCGGAAGCAGCGTCCCCGCCGGTGAGGATGAACCCGTTGGAGTCCCGTGCGATCACGTCATCGAGCCAGCTCGTGCACGGAGCGGCGCCGAGGAAGAGGAACAGGAAGCCGAATGCCAGCTTCTTGCCGTCGGCGAGGGTGACGGCTTCTAGACGTCCATGCGCCCCATGGAGCTCGCGGATTTCGCTGCGAGCGCGCACAGCCACCCCGTAGCGGTCGAGCTCCTCGATCAGGTACTGCGACATCGTCTCGCGCAGGTCGGCGCGCCGATGAAGGAGGGTGACGAGCGCACCTCCGCGCGACAGCCAAACCGCCGCCTGCCCGGCGGAGTTGCCGCCGCCAACCACTGCGACCCGTTGCGCCGCGCATAGCTGACCCTCCAGCGGGCCGGCGGCATAGAAGACGCTGATCCCCTCGTAGCGGTCGAGATCCGCGACCGGCAGGCGACGGTATTCGGCGCCGGTCGCGAGCAGGACCGCTCGGGCGGCGACCTCGACGCTCTCATCGAGCTTGACGACGTGACGCTCGCCATCGGGTTCCAGCGCCTGAGCGCGATAGGGCGTGGCGGTCCTGGCGCCGAACTTCCGTGCCTGGGAGATCGCACGGCTGGTCAGTTCGCTTCCGGTGATACCGGCCGGAAAGCCGAGGTAGTTCTCGATCCGCCTGGAGCTGCCCGCCTGGCCGCCGAGGCCGGCCCCCTCGATCAGCAGCGTGTCGAGTCCCTCCGAGGCTCCGTACACCGCCGCCCCGAGGCCCGCGGGTCCCCCGCCAATGATCAGCAGGTCGACCTCCTCGCGCGGCGCGAGCGCCAGGCCGATCCCCAGGGCGCGCGAGAGCTCGCCGTTGCTCGGGTTGTGAAGCTCGGCGCCGCCCGGGAGTCGCACGAGAGGCAGCTCGGCCAATGGGAGCGTTTTGGTGAGTGCTGCAGCGTCATCGCTCTCCTCGGGATCGCGCCAGGTGTAGGGGAGCTTCAGTCTGCCCGCGAACTCGACCAGGCGGCGTGTGTCCTGCGATTCGCGCGGGCCGATGATCTCGACCCCGATCCCCTCGTACTGCTGCAGCGCCTCGCGCCGCTCCACGAAGGCGGACAGCAGCAGGTCCGCCAGCGAGCCGTCCTCGAAGAGCAGCCCTCTGAGCACCTCGCGGTCGACCGCCACATAGCGCATCGGCCTGGTAGCGACCGCCGTGACGAAGACGGTCTGACCAGAGAGCAGGTTGACCTCCCCGAGAAAGCCCGCGACGCCATGGCGGACGATCTCCCGTCCGGCTCCGTCCAACACCGCTGCCTCCCCCTCCAGGATGGCGATGAATGGGTAGCTCTTGTCGCCGATCGCATAGAGCGTCTCGCCGGCCTGCGCGGTCCGCTCTTCGCCGTGCTCGGCGAGCGTCTGAAGCTGTGAGCTCGACAGGACCCGGCTGGCAAGCTCGGCCATTGGGTCAGCCGTCCAAGGGGAGGTTGTGTGTCTGGTCTGGCATGTGGCCGAGAGGCGCGTCGCGGCGGCGCATCGTCAAAAGGCCGGCGCCCGATTCCTCGTGGTTGAGTGTTCTAGCAGGTGGCATAAGGCGCGCCGGGCGGCACGTCAGGAGGACCGTCGGCCATTCCAAAAGAGCCGTCGGCACCTCCACTTCGAGCGCCTCGAGAAGCGCTGCGAGCTTGCTGTCATACGATCGTACGTTGGCGTCCCCCCGAGACGCCCGCTCCCACTTAGCGCGGGCCAGTGACGCCGATATTGACTCGCACAGCAGCTTTGCGCCAATACGAGTGAGACGGTCCAGATCGAGATCCTCAAACCCGACTGGCCTCCAGCGCTTTCGCGCCTGACGCCGCCGGCGGTGCTGACTCTACGAACACCGAGCTCACGTCGTGGTCTGCGTGACCGTCGGCGATCGCCTGCCGCCACCGGGGTGCAAGCGCGGCGGTGAGTGGGAGGCTGAGGCCGAGCTCCTCAGCTGCATCGAGCGCGAGACTGGCGTCCTTGAACGCCAACCGAAGGGCGAATCCGGGACTGAAATCGCCGGAGATCATGGCTCGCGCCTTTGCCACCGCGTAGGGGGAGCCCAGCGGAGCATCGTCGATCGCGTCCGGGAACAGGTGCGGGTCGAGCCCAAGCGCCTCGGTCAGGGCGACGGTCTCGGCGACCGCCTCGACCTGCGCTACGAGCCAGTTGTTGAGCACGAGCTTCATCCGCGTTCCCTGTCCGGCCGGCCCGAGCCAGAGGGTTTCGCGACCGATCGCGTCAACGATGGGCAGCACTCTGGCCCGCGCCTGATCTGGACCGGAGGCGAGCACGATCAACTTGGCTTCCCGGGCGGGGCCGTCGCTGCCGGAGACCGGCGCGTCGACGAGCTCGACCCTTTGCTCTACCGCCAGGTTGATCAGCCGACCGATCCAGTCGACACCCACCGTCGCCATCTGGATCCATACCGAGCCCGGTCGCATCGCCTGAAGGGCCCCTCCCGGGCCGCTCATCGTCTCCTCCACCGCCGCGCCATCCGCCAGCATCGTCAGCACGACATCGGCATTCTTCGCGGCATCGGCCGCTGAGGGGGCGAGTCGGGCGCCGTCGTCCACGAGGGGCGCCGCCCTGTCGGGCGTCCGGTTCCAAACCGATACCGGAAAGCCCGCGGCGAGCAGGTTGCGCGCAATCGGGGCCCCCATGCTGCCGGTTCCCAACACCGCGACGGTGGTTTGGTTGGAGTCCTGCGAGCTTGTCATCAGTTCTCTCCTTCGTCGAACGGGTGGCGCATTACGTGCGCTATTCGGCGGACGGCATCGCCTCGGGGGTGGGCCCCCCGATGGCCACGGAGCCGGCCATGATGCGGTCGATCTGCTCCAGGTCGGCCTCGCTAAGCCTCAGCTCGGCAGCTGCGAGGCTGTCTTCGATGTGCTTCGGGTGCCGGGCGCCGACGATCGCGACGTTCACGGCCGGATTCGCAAGCGTCCACGCCACGGCGAGCTGGGCGACCGAGCAACCCAGTTCGTCGCCAGCGAATCGCTTCAGCTGATCGACGACCTGAAGGTTCCGGCTGAAGGCATCTCCCTGAAACGCGGGACTCCCGCTGCGCCAGTCGTCATCTGCGAACGAATTGTCTGCGTGCATGGTTCCGCTCAGCAGCCCATGGGCCAATGGCCCGTAGACAAGCACCCCGATGTTGTGCTCGCGTGCGTAGGGAAGCAACTCGGCCTCAATATCCCGTCGGAACAGGTGGTATGGCGGCTGCACCGTCTCCACCGGGCGCGTCCGCGCGAACTCGGATATCTCAGCCGTGTCGAAGTTGGAGACACCGACGTGGCGGATCTTGCCTTCGTCCACGAGCCCCTGAAGTGCCGCGGCGGTCTCGGAAAAGGCGACCTTCGGGTCGGGCCAGTGTACCTGGTAGATGTCGATGTAGTCGATTTCCAGCGCACGCAGGCTGTCCTCGGCTCCGCTGCGAAGCCACGCGGGGCTGGCATCACGGATGAGACCCTCCTCGGTGAGCCTCAAGCCGCCCTTGGTCGCGACCACGACCTCGTCGCGCCGGTTGTCAAGGTCGTCTCGCAGCGCTCGTCCGAGGAGTCGCTCCGAGGCGCCGAAGCCGTAGCCCTGAGCAGTGTCGAAGAGGTTGACACCGAGCTCGCGAGCACGGCGAATCGCGGCGATCCCCTCGTCCTCGTCGAACTGCCCCCAATCACCCCCCAGCTGCCAGGTGCCGAAGGCAACCGGGGAGACCTTCAGGTCAGTCATGCCGAGCATGACGGGGTTCAGGCTGCTGATCGTCATCGCGCTCCCTTTCTCGCCGAATCGCTGTGATTCATCGTTGGCGGTACCGTCAGCGCAGCGACCTCCAGCGCGGCCGCACGAAGTCGATCATAGGCCGTCTGTCGCCACCGCGAAGACTCTGGCCAAGCAAGCGATGCCACATACCTGAGGGGAGCACACGATGTCCGTTTCTGCAGCCGCAGCAGGTGCTGCACACGAGTCACTGAGTCAGCGCGCGAGTCGTAGCATCAATCACCCGCTCGCCCGGACGTTGCTGGTTTTGACGTTCACGACCGGCCTGGTGGACGCGACCAGCTATCTCGGGCTCGGCCATGTCTTCACGGCGAACATGACCGGGAACATCGTCTTTCTCGGTTTCGGGATCGCCGGCAGCGGCGGACTGCCTGTGGTCGCGCCGCTCGTCTCGCTTGGAGCCTTCCTCGTGGGCGCAGGCGCCGGGGGCGTCCTCGCTGCGAGGATGGCAGACCGTCATCCTCGCCACTTCGCTTGGGCGCTCGCGATCGAGGCGTCGCTGATTGCGCTCGCGGCCGTCCTGGCTGCAGCCATCGATGTGCGCCCGGATGGCGCATCGGGTGATGCGCTGGTCGCGCTGCTCGCGCTGGCTATGGGTCTACGCAACGCAACCGTCCGTCGGATCGCCGTGCCAGACCTCACGACGACGGTGCTCACGATGACGCTCACCGGCCTCGCGGCGGACTCCCCTCTCTTTGGCGGCACGGGCAGGGGCTCCACGCGAAGGACCGCCGCGGTGCTCGGGATGCTCGCCGGAGCGCTCGCGGGGGCACTGCTGCTGAAGACGAGCCTCGTCCTGCCGCTGGCAGCCGCGGCTGTGCTCGCGCTTGCCACATTGCTCCTCTACATACCCGCGGCGCGCCGGGAAGCATGACGAGCCTGAGCAACGGCAGCCCGGCGAACGCGACCTGCTCTGTGCGCCCGAGCAAATACGGACGGCTCCGCAAAGCGTGAAGCGCAGTCTGGCGCCCGTGTATCCACGTCCTCGGCGGCGGCCACCTCCAGCCCGAGGCTGAGAATCATCACCGCGTCGACCGCTGCGCCAGCCGTCCTCGCCCGCCTCTGCCCGCGGTCAACGTGGAGCGGTCGGCCTCCGGCTGGTGGGCCTGAGCGCGCAGACACAGCACTTGCTGCAGCTTGCGTCGGTGTTCACGGCGGGGGTTTGGATTTGTTCCGCTGGAGGCGCTGACCGCTCGTCAACAAGGAGACGAGCGGGTCGGACGACTCGCGAGCGTCTCGCCCAGCGCTCGCGAGACTCCTCCTTCGCCATGGCCAAGCGAGCGTCTGGCGCGTTGGAGCACAGGCGAGTGCTCCTCGTCTCTATGAAGGAGGCGGGTTTGTCAAGCGGGTTTTGGGCGCAATTTCCGGAGTAGTGGTTTGGTTTCTGGGCAAGTTCGGGCAGGTTAGGCGTGTCCGGGGGCAGGGGCGACCGTGCGCCGGAGCCGGCGCCTGACGCGGGCTGAGTCTGGCGTTGTTCATGGTGCGCGCGGGTTGATGGTGGCGAGCAACGCTCATCTCTCTATCGCCTCATCGTGGTGTGAGGAGCAGGTGTCATGGGAGGTCACTCCGGTGGCGCATTTCCTGAGAGAACCGTCAAGCGGCTAGACGAATAGGGGCGCCTGCCGGAGCAAAGGGTTCGTTGCGGGTGAGCATGTGCCAGATCGCCTCGGTGAGCTTGCTGGAGAGCTCGATCTGTGCGACCTTCGGGCCGCGCTGGCGACCGAGGCGCTTCTTGGTGCGCTCGTAGCGCTCCTTGTAGAGGGGATGGTCGCAGGCGTTCAGCGGGGCCTCGAACAGCGCCCAGCGCAGATATTTGGGCCCATGCTTTGAGATCGGCCCGCGACGGTCCGTTTCCCCGGACTGGATCACCCGCGGGCACAGGCCGCTGTAGCCGCACAGCTTCGTCGGCGAGGAGAAGCGGTTGATGTCGCCGATCTCGCACGCGATCGAGAACCCCACCAGCCAGCCAACGCCGGGTGCGGTCATCAACAGCGGCGGAGACATCACGATGACCACCACCCAGCTAGTGTCCTGAGTCGTTAATTCATCTGCGGTTTGTGGTAGTGTTTGGGGATGAATGCATCTCGTGTTGGGCAGCGTGGGCCGCGGGCGGTGGAGGTGGTGCTCTCTGATGATGAGCGCCGGATATTGGAGGGGTGGTCGCGTCGGCGCTCGTCGGCGCAGGGCTTGGCGGTTCGCGCGCGGATAGTGCTTGGCGCCGCTGAGGGTGAAAACAACACTCAGCTCGCGGAGCGTCTCGGGTTGACGCGGATGACGGTCGCGAAGTGGCGCGGACGGTTCGTTGTTGATCGTGTGGATGGTTTGCTTGACCAGCCCCGCCCCGGTAAACCGCGCACGATTTCTGATGAGAAGGTCGCGGAGGTGATCACGGCGACGCTCGAGAGCGCCCCGAAGGACGCCACGCATTGGTCGACGCGCTCGATGGCGGCGCACCTTGGGCTCTCCCAGAGCGCTGTGTCACGGATCTGGCGGGCGTTTGGCTTGCAGCCTCACCGAGTGGAGTCCTTCAAGCTCTCAACCGACCCGCTGTTCGTGGAGAAGGTTCGTGATGTCGTCGGCCTATACCTGGATCCGCCAGAGCGAGCACTGGTGCTGTGCGTGGACGAGGAGACACCAACGCAGTAGGCAACTTCGAGTTCGAAGCGCTGGTTGCGCGTCCGGTGGGAAGGAGTCTGCCGTGACACGTTGTATTCAAGCGGCTGATGGCCTCGCGTCGCGCGTATGCCGACGAGTATGCGGTTCGGGTGAACCGGGCGGTGGAGTTGCTGGCCGATTGGTCGCCGGCGGACGCGGTGCGGGGGTTGCAGGCGGAGTTCGGTCTGTCGGAGCGTCAGGCACGTCGGTATGTGAACGAGGCGTTGGCGCGGCCGGATGGTGTGGTGGTGCCGGAGCGCTCGGTGGTGTTCACGGTGCGGTTGGCGCCGTCGTTGATCGGTGGCCTGCGCGAGCGCGCGCGGGGCGATGGTCTGTCGTTGAGCGCGGCGACGGCTGCGGCGGTGGCTGGGTATCTCGATCAGGCCGGCGAGCGGCCCGGTGGCCAGGCGCGTTGAGATCGAGTTCGTCGGTGATCGCCTCGCCGAAGCGCGGCTGGCGCAGGCGTATGTGCTCTTGGCGCCCGAGCGGCGCCGTGTGACCGGTAACGAGCGGAGGGATGATGAGCAAGAGCAGCAGCATGATCGGACGGCCGCGCAGGGTGGCTGCGATCTACGCGAGGGTGTCCTCGGATCGTCAGCGTCGCGAGCAGACGATTCAGAGCCAGACCGCCGCGTTGCGTGAGCTCGCCGCCGCGCGCGGGCTGCTGATCGCCGACGATCTGGTGTTCGAGGACGAGGGCGTCTCCGGCGCGGTGCTGCGCCGCCCGGAGCTTGAGCGGTTGCGCGATCTAGCGGTCGAGGGCCGCTTCGAGGTGCTGCTGTGTCACGCGCCGGATCGGCTCGCGCGCCGGTACGCGTATCAGGTGCTGTTGCTCGAGGAGTTCCAGCGCGCCGGCGTCGAGGTGATCTTCGCGAAGGAGCCCGAGCGGTCCGGTACCTCTGAGGATGAGTTGCTGCGCCAGTTCCAGGGGATGATCGCCGAGTACGAGCGGGCGCAGATCGCCGAGCGCTGTCGTCGCGGGAAGCTGCATCGTGCTCGGGCGGGCGCGGTGTCGGTCATGGCTCGCGCGCCGTATGGCTACCGCTATGTGAAGCGCTCCGAGCACGCGGACGCGTTCTTCGAGATCGACGAGACCGAGGCACCGGTCGTGCGCGAGATCTTCCGTCGCTACCTCGAGGACGGCGAGTCGATCGCGAAGATCGCGCGCTGGCTCTCAGAGCAGGGCGTGTCGACCAGGACCGGCAGGACGGGCTGGAACAACGCCACCATCTGGGGGATGCTCCGCAATCCTGCGTATGCCGGGCAGGCTGCCTACGGCAAGACGCACGCGACCGACGCGCCTGTGCGCGCCACGCGTCAAGCGCGGCTGCGGGGACAGCGCTCAGCCCGGACCTCGCGCGAGCATGTGGCGCCCGAGCAGTGGAAGGCGATCGCGGTACCGGCGCTCGTGACCGCCGAGCAGTTCGAGCTGGTCCAACAGCGACTGGAGCGCAACCGGATCATCTCGCCGCGCAACACCAAGCGCCCGTCGCTGCTGCAGGGGATCCTCGTCTGCCGTCACTGCGGCTATGCGTACTACCGCTGCTCGACGCGCAGCAAGAACGGGAGGCTGCGCGAGTACTACCGCTGCTCGGGCACCGACGGCCACCGCCGCCCCGAAGGGCGCGTCTGCGAGAACCGACCGGTCCGCCTCTCAGAAGTCGACGAGCTCGTCTGGACCCGAGTGCTCGGCCTGCTCGAGGACCCAACACTGATCCAGACCGAGATCGATCGCCGGCTTCAGACGATGCGTGCAACGCACCCTGCCACCGGGCGTCGGGACGCGCTCGCACGCGACCTCACCCGCGCCCAGACCGCGCTGCGCCGGCTGCTGGACGGCTACCAGGAGCAGCTGATCACGCTCGAGGAGCTCCGCACTCGCACGCCCGAGCTGCGCAAACGCGAGGCCACCGTGCAGGCCCAGCTGGACGCGCTCGACGCCGACCTTCACGACGCCGAGATCTACCTCAAGCTCACCGAAACACTCGACGGCTTCCGCACGCGGCTCGCCGCCAACGCCGAGAGCCTGACCATCGATCAGCGCCAGCAGATCATCCGGCTCGTCGTCCGCGAGGTGCTGATCGGCGAAGACGACATCACGATTCGCCACTCCATCCCGATCCCCACCGGCGACCAACCACCCGGTTATCTACTGCGTTCAGGTAGTCGAGAAGAGCCAGATCCAGGCCCTGGATCGCACGCAGCCCTCGCTGCCGATGAAGCCCGGGCGTGGGGGCACGATGACCCACGACTACAAGCGCAACGGCACCACCACGCTGTTCGCCGCGCTGGACGTCCTGACCGGCAGCGTGATCGGGGAGTGCCTGCCCCGCCATCGCCACGAGGAGTTCCTGAAGTTCCTTCAGATCATCGACCGTGAGGTCCCCAAGGGCCTTCAGATCCATCTGATCCTCGATAACTACCGCACCCACAAGCACGCCAACGTGGACGCCTGGCTGGCCAAGCACCCACGGTTTCACCTGCACTTCACGCCGACCTCAAGCTCGTGGCTGAACCTCGTTGAGCGGTTCTTCGGCAAGCTCACCGACAAGGCGATCCGTCGGGGCATCTTCCACAGCGTCCCCAACCTCATCGCCGCGATCGGTGACTACCTCGACGCCACCAACGCCGATCCGCAGCCGTTCACCTGGACCGCGAGCGCCGACTCGATCCTTGAGAAGGTCCGCCGCGGCCGCGTCACCCTCGAGGCAATCAACAACTAAAACTGAGACGGTGGACTAGAAGCGCGGAATCGGCAGCTCCGGGGGGCGTCGAGTGCGTGTAGATCCTGTCTTAGCTGTCGGCGCGACGCACGACTGATCAAGGGGCGCTTGCGAGCGCTCGCGCGCAGTCCCAGCAGCGGCAGGACCCATGCGGCCGACCAAGGCGTCCTGCTGGTCGCAGCGCTGGTCGACTGCGATCTGCCCAGCGTCGCGCCACGCAAAACCCAGCTCCAGAATCGCGCGGCATCCTCATCGAAAGGTTCGCTGGCAACGACCTGGCAGGTCTCGTCGAGTAGCTTCATTTGCGCCACATAGAGCGCGTTGACGATCAACAGCGCCTCGAGCTCGGCTTCATCTCCAGTGGCGCGGTCCAGCTCGCGGAGTGCCTCCAGCCGCTCAGACTCGAGAACGAGAAACGGCTTGATTTTGGGCTCCAACCTATTCGCCGCGTTCGACCGCCTTGCTCAGCTCGGCCATGCTCACGCCGAGCGCCTTGGCGATCGAGCGCACCCCCTTGACGACACAGCGTCGCCAGAGACCCTCGTTGGGACCTTCCCAAATCCGCGTCTCCGCGGCCGGAGGAGACAACACCGCCATGACCGCACTTCCCGGCGAACGCCGGTATGGTCAATCTTCCCGCATTTTGCGGAGAGTACCTGCGTTGCTCTGTAATGTTCGCCGGAGTATCGTCTCTGGCGCAGGGCGCAAGGATGAGGAGTCATGTGCTGGCCCAGTGTCGCCCCCAACGGATGAGGCAAGGGACACGTTGAGCGGGAATGAGCGCGCTCCCGGCCGGGAGGAGGGATCGACCGGGGCGCGCCTCCCACTTCCACTTCCGTGCGGCGGCGATCCTAGACAAGTTGCTGCGGCCTTCATAGGGGTCGAGTTCCGAAGTCCCCGCACGTTGCGGCGAAGAAGCGATCAGGCGTTCGCAGGAGACTGTCTCCCAAACCCGACCTATGCGCACATGCGTTCGTATGGGCCTTGGACCCTACCGTCCAATCCCGGCCCCGTTCATCAACGCCCCCGTTTCGGCCCTGCCGTGGCTCGACCGTAGTCTGCCCCCGGCCTTCTGTGGCGTTTTGCGCACGGGCGTCTGGCTTGCAGGGCCGAAACTTGTGGGATGCAAGGATGCATTTTTCGATGCACGTCCTGCGGACAAGTGATCGGCGTTTATGAGCCGACCGTCGTCGTGGACCACGAGGGCGTGCGCCACACCTCGCTGGCCGCCAACCCCGACATTGGGCTTCAGCGGGGCGCCCAGTACCACCGCACCTGCTACTCCGCCCTTGCGCCTCCAGTCAAGCCAGGCGGCGAGCCATCATGCACCACCCTCGTCGCGGTTCAACTCCTCCGCTAGCTCGTGGAGCCATTGATAGCCGATGGCCTGCTGCTCATCCTCGCTGAGGGTCTGCTCGACCTCCTCGAACAACGCGCTCACCTGGGCCTCGTCATCGAGGTCAATGTCGGGACGCCGCACTATGGCGGATCGGAGTTGCTCGATCGCCGACGCCTCGGCGCGCCTCATCGCTGGTTCGTCTCCGGGCTCGAAACCCATCATGCACCCCCTTCCTGGTCGTTTGCTGAGCCTACGCCTCGAAGCGCGGCGATGTAGTCGGCAACTAGTGGCTCATCCTGTTGATCCGTTCACTTACGCCTCAAGGACCTTGCCGGTGTAGGTCCACTTGAACGGGCTGGCGGTCTGGTTGTAGGTCTCGACGAACGCGAGCATCTGCTGGGCGAGGTCCTGCTCGGAGGTGAAGATGCCGTGCTTGAGCAGCCGCCGCCACAGGATCGAGAAGAAGATCTCGACCTGATTGAGCCACGAGGCGTGCGTGGGGGTGAACTGGAAGCGCCAGCGCGGGTGCGCCTCGAGCCATTTCTGGACGTTCTCGGTGCCGCGGGTGGAGAGGTTGTCGCTGACAGCGACGATCTGCTGACCGTCGACGAGCGGGATCTCCTCGTCGAGGTGGTCGAGGAAGCGGATCAGGTCGAACTGGTTACGGGTCTTCGACGGCATCGCCAGCACGTCGCCCTCCTGGACGTTCAGACAGGCGAACAGGCACTGGGTGCCGTTGCGGGTGTACTCGTGCTCGCGCCGGGCCGGCTTGCCCGGCTGGGGCGGTGAGTCGGGCTTGGTCGGCGCCTTGGCCTGGATCCCCGTCTTCTCGTCGATCGAGACGACCAGCACGTTCTCCGGCGGGTTCACGTACAGGGGGCCGCAGATCTCGCCCATCCGCTCCTCGAACTCAGGCTGGGAGAAGTCGCTCATGATCCAGTACTCGGTCAGGTGCGGCTTGATCGCCGCCCGCGAGAGGATCACGTGCGCCTGCGAGCCCGACATCCCGACCGCCTCACCCAATTGCTCGTAGCTCCAGCGCTGCTGGCGCGCGCCCTCTGGCGTATCCGGCGGCCTCGTGCACGCCTTGGCGATCAACAACGCCCGCGTCTCAGGACCGTGTGTCAAAGGAGGGCCGGGACGCGGCGCATCCCTGAGCCCCTCGATCCGGTGGCGCGCGTAGCGCCCACGCCACTTCTTCACCGTCCGCTCGGCGCAGCCCAGGCGCTCCGCGATCGCCGCAGCCGTATCGCCCTCGGCGGCGCACAGCACGATCCGCGCGCGCTCAACCATCCGCACCTCAGAGCTCGCTGCCCGCACAATCCGCTCCAGTTCGAGCCGCTCCTCCTGGCCGAGCTCCAACCGCTTGCCAACTCCTGCCAAAGCCATCACCGACTCCCATCCTCGCCGAACTTGTCGGCAAGGACTTCGAGATCGGCGGCAGGACACCACTACTCGGGCGCGAAATTGCAGGATGAGCCACTAGACGGGGCCCCCACAGTTCTTCCGGCGCGACGGCGTGGACTTCGATCGTCGTGTCGTCGGGTTTCGCCGTAGCGGCCAGGGTCCGTTATGGTCGAGGGCGTCGCGCTGCTCGGCGTCGTATCAGCCCCTTTCATGCGCTTTGTCGAAGCTCGATTCCGCCACGCCCCAGCTGCGCGCAACGCGATCGGCGCATCGCTCATAACGCCATAAACCACGGGCACGTGCTGGCCCAGTGATCGGCGCGGGTTCTCGAACCAGAGCACGCGCGACAGCTCGCGCTCCACTCGCGGGCGATGGTCGGCGAAACCTCGTCGCGCTCATGCTGGCCCCCCGCGAGGGGCTTGCGCCGGCACGGTCATGTCCCTTTCCTCCGGTTCTTGTCCCCGACTTCCTGAAGGATGCAACGGATCTCGGGGCCTGAAAGGACGAACCTTCCATGCGATCTGATCCGCTCGGCCAGGCTCGTCCCGGCGGGTGGCGGCCCCGCGCACGGCGTGGGACCGTCGTTCGACACACAGAAGCAGTACTTGCCGCCCCTGTTGCTCGGAGGGCTGGCGCTCTCAATGCTCTGCGAGCAGGCGTGTCGGTGACAGCCCAATGTAAGGCTGACCACGTGTCTCCCGGTCGGCGTTTGACTCCTACGTCCTGCCTGCCGCCGGGCCTGGGTGATCAGCGCACGCCGCTCGCATCGCGCGCCGCGGGTCGCGGGTCGCACGCTCGACGGCGCCCTGGCGGTGGTACGGTTCAGCGGTTCTCGCAAACGTCGACCCCGGCGGAGGAAGTGGTGCAGCGCCTGAGCCCCCAAGACGCCTCATTCCTTCATCTCGAGGACACGGTGAGTCACATGCATATCGGCACGGTGGCGATCCTCGAGGGATCGTCACCCGGATACGAGGCCGTGTCGCGGATGATACGCGCGCACCTGCCGAGTGTCCCGCGCTACCGACAGCGAGTCCATTTCGTGCCGCTCACGCTCGGCCGGCCGGTGTGGGTCGACGATCCGCACTTCAACCTGGGCTACCACCTGCGGCGCACCGCGCTACCGCCGCCGGGCGGCGATAAGGAGTTGCGCAGCCTGGTCGCGCGCGTCATGTCCCAGCAGCTCGACCGTGGCAAGCCGCTGTGGGAGATGTGGATCATCGAGGGGCTCAGTGAGGGACGGTGGGGGCTCATCACCAAGCTCCATCACTGCATGGTCGACGGCGTCTCGGGCACGGAGCTCATGGCCGTGATCCTCGACTCCGAGCGCGATCCCAAGCTCCCTGCACCAGACGATTGGCATCCGGAGCGTCAGCCGTTGGGAGCGGAGTTGGCCGCCCAAGCGCTTGCCCGGCGGGCGGTCAGCCCGTATGAGCAGCTGCGTACCGTCCGGTCCGCGGCGCGCTCGCCGGGCCGTGTGGCCAAGGACGCCGCCGAGACCGCTCGCGGGCTGTGGACCATGGCGGGTTTGGCGCCGCCGCCGCCGGCTTCGTCGCTCAA
The DNA here is from genome assembly GCA_963767655.1 of uncultured Solirubrobacteraceae bacterium. GTDB lineage: Bacteria > Actinomycetota > Thermoleophilia > Solirubrobacterales > Solirubrobacteraceae > Palsa-744. The sequence continues at coordinate 58,596 of CAVYET010000011.1, forward strand.
CGGACCGATAGGTCCCCACCGCCGCTGGGCGTGGGCCCGGTCACAGCTGTCAGACATCAAGCGGGTCCGCGGCGCCTTCGGCGGCACCGTCAACGATGTCGTTCTGAGCGTGATCGCAGGCGGCTTTCGCGCACTGCTCGCCGAGCGCGAAGAGTCCACGCAGCGCGACGTGCGGACGCTCGTGCCGGTGTCCGTGCGCACCAGCGAGGAGCACGGCGAGTACAACAACCACGTCTCTGCGATCTTCGCCAACCTGCCCGTGGGGATCGAGGATCCCGTCGAGCGACTCGTGGCGATGCGGGCCCAGATGGAGCATCTCAAGCACTCGGGCGAAGCTGTCGCGGGCGAGGTCTTGGTGGGTCTCAGCGGGTTTGCGCCCGCGATGTTGCTCGCGCTCGGGCTTCGCGCCGCCACCCGGATGCCGCAGCGCAGCGTCAACACCGTGACGACCAACGTTCCCGGCCCTCAGCGCCCGCTGTACGCGGCGGGGCGCCGGATGCTCGAGTGCTTCCCCTACGTTCCGATCGCGGGACACGTGCGGATCGGAGTGGCCATCTTCTCCTACGACGGCGGGCTGACGTTCGGCGTCACCGGCGACTACGACGAGGCACCGGACATCGATGTGCTGTGTGGCGGGATCGAGCAATCCACGCGCGAGCTCGTCGCGGCGGCTGAGCGCCACGCGGGTACGGACGCACCGAGCCCGTCGGCTCGCGATCGAACCAAGCGCCGCGCTCCGAGTGGGCACTCTGCCGACGGGGCGCAGGCCAGTCGTTGACTTGATCGGGCGAAGTGGAGCAGCACGGCGGGAGGACTGACTCCTCGGTCAGCCACTCCCGAAGCCGAAGCACGATCGGGAGGCGTATGACCGCCAGCGAAGCCAACAACCCCCGGGCTGACCCCAGCTCGCGGGCTCTCTACGCCTCCCCAGCAGGCGCGTTGAGCGTTCGCAGAAGTGCCTCTAGTGGTCCCTCCGGCAAGTTTGTTGTTTCATGCGTTGAGTACCTTGCCGGTGTAGGTCCAGGCGAATGGTTTGGCGGTCTGGTTGTAGGTCTCGATGAACGCGAGCATCTGCTCGGCGAGGTCCTGCTCGCTGGTGAACATCCCGTGCTTGAGCAACCGCCGGTAGAGGATCGAGAAGAAGATCTCCACCTGGTTCAGCCACGAGGCGTGGGTAGGGGTGAACTGGAAGCTCCAGCGCGGGTGGACCTTCAGCCAGTCGGTGACCTCCTGGGTGCCGCGGGTGGAGAGGTTGTCGCTGATCGCGACGATCTTCTGACCCTCGACAATGGGGATCTCTGCGTCGAGGTGATCGAGGAAGCGAATCAGGTCAAACCGGTTGCGGGTCTTTGACGCCATCGCGAGCACGTCGCCTTCGTGGACCTTCAGGCAGGCGAACAGGCACTGCGTGCCGTTGCGGATGTATTCGTGCTCGCGTCTGGCCGGACGCCCGGGGGCGGGTGGTATGTCCGGCTTGGTGGGCGTCTTGGCCTGGATCCCGGTCTTTTCATCCAGGGAGACGACCAGCACGTTCTCCGGCGGATCGAGGTACAGCCCGCAGATCTCGCCCATGCGCTCCTCGAACTCGGGCCTGGAGAAGTCGCTCATGATCCAGTAGTCAGTCCGGTGCGGCTTGATCTGCGCCCGCCCCAGGATCACGTGCGCCTGGGACTCCGACATCCCGACCTCATGCCCGAGCTCCTCATAGGTCCAGCGCTCACGCCGCTGCCCGGTCTCGGCGTCCAGGGGCCTGGTGCACGCCTTGGCGATCAACAACGCCCGCACCTCGGGACCGTGCGTCAGCGGCCGCCCCGAGCGCGGCGCATCACGCAGCCCCTGGAGCCCACCACGGGCGTAGCGCCCGCGCCACTTGACCACCGTCGGCAGCGAACACCCCACCCGCTCCGCGATCTCTGATCCCTTCAGACCCTCCGCTGCGCACAGCACGATCCGCGCGCGCTCAACCATCCGCACCTCAGAGCTCACCGCCCGCAGGATCCGCCCGAGCTCCGCTCGATCCTGCGCCGAAACCTCGATCTGCTTGACCACGCCCATCGCCAACCTCCATCCTCGCCGAATAGATCAGCGAGGACTTCCAGCGATCAGACAGAACACCTACCCGAGACAGCGAACTTGCAGGAGACGCCACCTAGTCACCTGAGTCGTTAGTTCGTAGGCATATTGGATCTGAGGGCGAACTCCTTCGTCATCGACGACGATTGGAGGCGATCATGGCGCAGCGTGTGGAGGTCGTGCTCAGCGACCAGGAGCGGGAGGTGCTTGAGCGGTGGGCTCGGCGCCCGAAGAGCGCGCAGGCGCTGGCGCTGCGTTGCCGGATCGTACTGGCGGCAGCCGAGGGCGAGCCGAGCAAGGAGATCGCCGCACGCTTGGGCTGCAGCTCCGACACGGTGGGTAAGTGGCGGGGTCGGTTTGCCAGGCGCGGTGTTGACGGACTGCGTGACGAGCCGCGTCCGGGCAAGCCGCGCTCGATCGGCGACGAGGATGTCGAGCGCGTGATCGTCAAGACGCTCGAGGAGCAGCGGCCCAATGCTACGCACTGGTCGACGCGCTCGATGGCGGCCGCGACCGGGATGAGCCAGACCGCGGTCAGCCGCATCTGGCGGGCATTTGGGCTCAAGCCCCACCACACCGAGACGTTCAAGCTCTCTCCCGACCCGCAGTTCATCGACAAGGTCCGCGACTGATTCGCTGGCAGTAGGAGACTGTCGAGGATTTGGTCCGCGGTCTTTGTGCCAGATGTAGGGCTGGGGGTCGTCGTTCCAGTTGGTGATCCAGGTGCGGATCGAAGCGACGAGATCACGGACGGATCGATGGGCGCTTCTTTTGATCCATTTGGTGCTCAGCTCGGCGAACCAGCGCTCGACGAGGTTTAGCCACGAGGTCGCCACTCTGCGGGCTTGATTTTACGATCACGCGAAAATCGCCGGCCTGACCCAGCCGCCGCAGCCTATGAGGATGTCCCGAGCGGATCCGCGCCTCAGCGCGGCCGTCGACGTCGACGTCCGGTTTTCCCCGCAAATAGCGCCCCGGCGCCTTGCCGTGACGGCATCGAGGTGTAGCCTCGAGTGCGTCTAGGGGACTGCGTCTGTCGACCCGGCAGGCGCACGACCAGAGAGGCGCCGCCGTGGATGCGCGCCCACCAGGTGATGCCGTGTGCCGCGCCGAGACCATCGGCACGGTCGAAGCTGGCACAATCCTGACCGAGATCGACCGCCACGCTCGAAAATGTGGATAATCGGCGCGCTGACGGTCAAGCCTGCGCGCATGCTACATGCGATGGGCGGCCGGTTCGATGCGATGGGCGGTCGGTTCGCGGAGCTGCCGGTTGTCCGGCGCCAAACACGGCGGCTGGACATCGAGAACGAGCGGCTTCGCGACGAGGTCGCACGGCTGCGAGACCGCTTGGACGCTGCCAATCGCGGCGACGTGGCCGACCGCCTCAATCACGCCGCATCCCGCGAACCCACCCTGTGGGAGGCCGGGGCTCCGGTGACGGCGTCGTCCGAGGTGGTCATCGTGCGCGAGCTGTGCGACCGCCTGCGGGCCGCCACGTTACTGGAGCTCTCCAGCAGCGCAGAGGACTTGGACTCGGCGCTCAGCTACGGTGGCACCGGGGCGATGCTCGCCGCGCGCACCCGGTCTGAGGACGCCGCCCGATTACTGGACGACCTCGGGTGGGCAGAGGACCCAGCACGCCAGAAGTTCGCCATCACGCTGCCGGTCGACCGGCTGAAGCGGCTGCTCGAGCGGATCGACCGAGCCACGCAAAACGCGCTGACGGGCTACGCGCAGATGTTGCGCTCCACGCCCGCGGTTGAGGGTACTCCCGCTGAACAGCAAGACAGGCTCGACGCGATCCGCGAATTCGCAGACCAGGATCTGGACATGCGCAGCGCAGCGCTCGCGCTTCGCACTACCCTGGAGCGCAACACAGCCTGAAGCCCGCTACGAAGGGCGTCTGTGTCGGCATTAGGGATTGCCAGGAGGCCGGTCGTGGGTGAGGCACTCCCCTCGCGCTGCCGCGGGCGACACAGCGCCGCCCGACTTCGCCGGGCTGCGAAGCGCGTTCGCCTGCACACCCGGCGCACAGCGACCCGGCCAGACGACGCCCTTCACGCTCAGCTGGCACCTTGACCGTTCACCGAGCTCGCAGATCGTGTACTACATCCATCTCGCCTCCGCGCCGGGCGGGGAGAACTACGCGACGCCCACATGGACGACGTCCGCCGGGCGTCACGACGTACCACACTCCGGGACTACCGTCGCACGGCACCTTCTACTTCGTTGCGCCGTTGCGCGCCCGCGACCAAGCCGGAAACCAGGACCGCAACGCTGTCGAGCGGCGCGGGACCGACCCCTGCTACTGACGCCTGACCGGTGACGCGGTCGCCCGAGCGCCGATCCTGCGACCCCGCCGGCCATGCGACACGAGCCACCCGACGTGTTCACTGTCGTACGGGCGAGGCCTCAAGATCCAACGCTCACCCCCGCCGGACAGTGCCTCGACGCTCTCGCCCAGCGCCAGCGCGAGATCCACTGACGGCCTGCTCGCGCCTGCCGGGGTGGGGTCGTTGGATCACAACCACCGGGGCCTCACAGCGCGGGCACGGCTTGCGTAAGGCTTCCTCTGGCGTATCAGCGCGCCGATGGCTAGTGAACTTGCAGCGCGGCCAGCCCACACATCTCACATAGTGGCTGCGCGGCCCAACGGTCATCGAATAGTCGCGTCGACTTTGATCGCCGCTTGGAGCTGAAGGCTAGAGGTGGAGAAGCTGACACCGTCGGTGGGCCCCCGCAGCAAGCGAAGGAGAACTACGCACGGCCGGCCGCTCGCGCTGGCTCTTAGTGCTTTCGGTCGTAAATCCCGTCTGGGTTTGAAGGAGTCATAACAGGGGCGGCGAATCTGGTGCGCGATGCCGGGTCCGAGTGCTCAGGAGATCGTGTTGGAGCAGACGGAGCGCACGGAGCTCGTGCATCGCGCCGCGTGCTACACGCGGCCGCACCGTGAGGTGTTGCGCGCGAAGCTGGTGCTGCTTGCCGCAGAGGGTCGTTCAAATGCTGAGATCGGTGAGCGGCTGGGGATGAGCACGAAGGCTGTCGGCCGCTGGCGACGACGCTTTCATGAGCATCGCCTTGAGGGTCTGGCGGATGAAGCGCGGTCGGGTCGCCCGCGCCGCTTTCCCCCCTCAGCAGATCGCCGAGGTCAAGGCGGTCGCGTGCGAGCCGCCGAGCGAGGGCGCTCCGCTCTCGCGCCGCTCAACGGCTGACGTTCACCGCCTCGTTGTGGAGCGCGGAGTCTGTGATGCGTCGCAGTCGACGATCGTGCGCTGGCTGCGCGAAGACGCGATCCGCCCGTGGCAGTACCGCTCCTGGATCTTCCCGGCCGATCCCGATTTCGCTCACAAGGCCGGCAGAATCCTTGACCTGTACGAGGGTCGCTGGGAGGGCAAGCTGCTGCATCCCGGCGACTGCATCATCTCGGCCGATGAGAAGCCCTCGATCCAAGCCCGGCAGCGGATTCACCAGACGCTCCCGCCAGCTCCCGGGGTTGGGCGTGGCCAGCGCGTCGAGCACACCTACGATCGCGGCGGGGCGCTGACATATCTGGCCGCTTGGGACGTGCGCCGCGGCCGCGTGTTCGGCCGCTCAGAACCCAAGGGCGGGATCGAACCGTTTGACCGACTGGTCTGGCAGGTGATGACCAGGGAGCCCTACGCCTCCGCCCCGCGCGTGTTCTGGATCGTCGATAACGGCTCCTCTCACCGCGGGCAAGCGTCGATCGACCGCCTCCAGCACCGCTGGCCGAACCTGATCCTCGTTCACACCCCGATCCACGCCTCCTGGCTGAACCAGATCGAGATCTACTTCTCGATCGTCCAGCGCAAGGTCCTCACCCCCAACGACTTCCACTCGCTCGCAACCGTCGCACGACGCCTCAACGAGTTCGAGCACCTCTACAACGAGATCGCCGAACCATTCGGCTGGAAGTTCACCCGCAACGATCTCAACGACTGGCTCGACCGACTCGCGGAGCACCAGACAACCCAACTCACCCTGGCCGCCTGACCCCGAAGGAACTTACGACACGGAGCACTTAGCCACAAGCGACGGTCTCAGTCGCTAGACCGCGCGTGCCCGCTCCGAACGATGATCGAGCGTATCCGTCGATGCTCGGCGCGCTACCGCCTTGCGCCAGGACCGGGCCTCGCCACCTCCGAGCGGGCGCCAGTCCCAAACGGGCGCTGGGGGTACCCTTGCCCTGGCCATGGACCTACTCGACCGCCTGGGACTTCAGCATCCGATCGCCCAGGCCGGCTTGGGCGGAGGTACCTCCGGCGCGGAGCTGGCCGGCGCCGTTCGGGCGCCGGTGGGCTGGGCACCGTTGGGATCATGCTCGCCCAGCAGGAGATGCATGATCAGATCGCTCGGGCGCGCGCCCTCGCGCCCGGCCGTCCGATGGCCGTCAATCTGCTGATGCCGTTCGTCAGGAAGAGCCACGTGCAGGCATGTGTGAATGCCGGTGCGGACTGCGTGGTGCTGTTCTGTGGCTTTGATGCGGGGCTGGTGGAGCACCTGCACGCTGCGAGGGTGATCGTGCTGCAGCAGGTGGGCACAGTCGAGCAGGGGGCGCACGCCTTGCGTGACGGCGCGGATGGCTTGATCGCCCAGGGGACCGAGGCGGGTGGCCATCTGCTCGGGATAGAACCCGCGCTCGAGTTCCTGCCGAAGGCACTCGAAGTCGCGGGAGACCACCCGGTACTGCTCGCCGGCGGGATCGCCGAGGCCGTGGAAGTGCCGCGCGCTCGACGCAGGCGCCGCCGCGGCGGTCGCCGGTACCCGCTTCCTGCTGACGGATGAGTGTGCGGCTCACTCCGTATACAAGCAGCGTGTGCTCGGTGCGACCAACACGTTCGAGACGCTCCTGTTCAGCGTCGCGTGGCATCAGCGCCACCGGGTGGTGCCCAACGCGGCAACCGAACGCTGGTGTCGTAGCAGCCCGCTCGGCCCCGGGCCGGTGCGCGCGCTCAACCGGATCGCCGCGCCGCTGCTGCGCAGGCTGCCGTCCTCGATGAGCGCTCGTGCGCCGTGCATGCAACGGCGCTCGCTGCCGTTCTACGGTCCCGCGTCGATCCTGCGGGGCATGGATGAGCGTCTCGTGGAGGTCACGCCGCTTTACGCAGGCGAGACCGCGGGGCGGATCGGCAGCATCGTGCCGGCCGCCCAGGCGGTCCGCGAACTCGCCGGCGCTTAGCTGGGCGAAGGCGACGAGCTCGCCGCTCCCCTGCGGAAACCGGCCAGGCGCACCGCCACCGAACCCGCACGGGCGGGAGCTTCAACCTGTCGCCTCGTGGCCGGCGATTCAATGTTCCATCAGTCTCGACACCGTGTAGTGTGCCGAGCCACTAGGCAGCGACGGCTCGGGGCCGCCGCTCGCCCGTCGCGCGCAACGCTTTGTCGACCCGACACGTCCAGATCGATCAGGAGATCAGCTCATGCCTCCCGCCAAGAAACCGGCCGCTCGCACCGCCAGCCGCGCCCGCGCCGGCGCCGCCCCGACATCCGCGTCCACCCGCAAGCAGCTGGAGCAAGCGACACAGCGTTTAGAGAAGGCGCTGGAGGAGGCGAGCCAAGCGCTGCAGGCGCTTGCCCAGGACGTGGGTAAGGGCGCCCAGCGCGCGTACAGCGACTTGGCGAAGGTCTTGCAGGCGCTGCGGCGTGACGCGCTGAAGACCAACCGCAGCCTGCTCAAGGATCTCGACAAGCTGCGCGCTGCTGTCACTCCGGTTAAGTCACAGCCGCGCTCGACGCGTCGCACGACGGCTCCGACTGGTGGTTCGCGCACGGCCACGAAGAAGCCGAGCCGTCCACGCAGCGGCGCGTAGGGCGCCGCGGCAAAGCCAGCCAGCAACGTTATTCGAATCGCGCTGGGGCCTTCGCTGCTGACGTAGCACCTGCAGACATAGCGTCGGCCCGATATGGACACCTACCCCCGACCGCGTACCCATTCGTGGAGGTCTGGAAGCTGGCGTAGCCCGAGGCGCTGCACGGGCGAGGATCCCAACGCACTCGGGCGTCGTACAGCCCCGCGCGCCCGCATTCCTGGTGCGAGCGAGCGTGATGCTGTTGCTAACGGCGACTTGCGGACGTCGTCCAACTCGGGCGTCTCGCTGGCTAGGCGGGGCACACCTCCTTTCCGCGCAAACCAGGTCCGCCCGGGCTCGGCGTCGGGATGTCCGTTGGCCCGCGAAAGCAGGCGCTTGCCGGCGGCACCGTGCGGAGGAAGGGCGTCCCACAAGCGGATGGAGAAGCGCGGCTTGCCTGCGGCTCACTACCATCGGCCTGTGAGCGGCCAGAGGGTGCCCGGTGGGGTGGTGCATAAACTGCCCGCGGACCTGCGTACGGCGCTGATCGCCAACGCCACTGCACTCGATGCCTGGAAGGACATCACGCCCTTAGCCCGCAACGAGTTCATCTGCTGGGTCGAGGATGCCAAGCAGGAGACCACCCGAGAGCGCCGCATTCGGCGGACGCAGGAGGAGCTGGAGGAAGGCCAGCGCCGGCCCTGCTGCTGGCCCGGGTGCAAGCACCGCGACCGCACCGGCAGGCAGCGGCCCGCCTAGGACCATTCCTCGCCTATCCCGGGGCCTGCGGCGCGCACTGGCTCAAGCGGGGGAAGCGATTCCTTCGCAGTTAGCGCCCTTTGGGGGCAAGAACAGGTCAGACCCTAGACAACTCGACTCGCCAGAGCTCCCACACGGTCCCATGCTTGCGCAGACGGGAGGAGGTATAGGGCGGCGGAGGAGGCATGGGCGGCGTTCGCGCCACGGAAGGCGCGGATGCCCGCTCTCCAACACCGGCCATCCGCTTCAAAGTCAGCGCGCCGCCCATCTCAACGTGAGGGTCCTGCTGCCAGGACACAGTTTCCCTGCCAGGACACAATCTCCCGAGCCGGCAAGGCCTGCCGACGAACGGGGTTCCGCGTCGCTCATCCGACCTGAATCGTCCTCGTGGGGGCGGCCAGCCGGCTCATCACTTCGTTACCGGGGAACAGCACGGTCACGTTGATGCGCCCTCGGTGGGGCAGCCGGTTGGCAAGGAAGCGCGCGCGTAGGCTGAACGTACAGGACGCATGGATTCCGGCGCGCAGGAGCTGGATCGCCACGTTGTGCTGCCGGAAGGCGATGTCGACGAAACCCCTGCAGGCCGCCGCACGCGGCAGCGAGGGCGGCGGCACGAGCCTCCCGGATACCGTCACGACCGCAGGCAGGCGCCGCTGAGCGGTCGGCGAGATGTGCACCGTGACCGCCTTGGGCCTCAGACGCCCGGCTGGTACCGTCACGAAGCTGCGCACCGATCCCGCGCTCACCTGACCGTTTTCGCCCACCGCGATCAGCCGGTAGTAGAAGATCCGGTTGCTCTGCAGCCCGCTCACGGGAGCTTGGACGGTCAGCCCCCGGCCCGCGGGAAGGCTCTGGCTGATGGTCTGCAGTTCGTACGGTTCTCTGGTGCCGAGCTCGAAGTAGTAGTGGATATTCGTGCTCGACGGGTTGAGCGTACCCGTGAGCACGGCGCTGTGATCGCCGATCGCGGTTGCTTGGCCGGTCACCGCGACGGGTGGGGCGCCCGCTGGCTGCGCGCGGCCAGCTGTCGTAAAGATCACGTCGCGTCCGGGTGTGATGCCGCTTTCGTTGGCGGCGATCAAGCGAAAGTGATAGGTCGTTCCCGCGCGCAGCCCGGTAACCACCGCCGTTATCGTCTTGTAGGTGATCGGCGGGGCGAGGATGCGAGCCGCGGTCTGGCTCGCGTAGGCCGTTGTCGTTCCGTACTGGAAGGCGTAGGTCGTTTCCTGTCCGTCCGGATCGGCCGCTCCGACGAGCGTCGCCGTTGTGGCGGTTATCGCAACCGCCGTACCGGTGCCCACGGCAGGTGGGGCGGCCAAGGCTGCCGGGGCGAGCATCTGTGTAACTCCCGTCAGCGTGACGGCTCCCAGGAACCCTAGGAGAGTGACCTTCATCTGCCTACGCCTCACTCCCATCGCTCACCCCGCGACGCCGTGGCCAAGGACACCACCACAATAAACCAAACGATAGGGCGTCAAGGCGGTTGGCCTCGCCTGACGGTTCCTGGCGTCCAGATCCATGGGATCCGAGCACGACGTGGGCTGGCGGGAGCGACTTTTACGGACCTGCGCTTTGGTAGACGCGAGTGCGTGGGACTTCGGACGGCCAAGAGGCCCCGAAACGAAGTGAGCCGTCCTGTTGCGATGTTGACGACATCGCTGAGCGCTCACGCTGGGCCGGCCCGCCGTGAGCCCTGAACGCGGTGGATCAGCACGCCGGTAATCGCTGGAGCGAACGCTGCCGGCCGCGCGCAGTGCGCTTCGTGCCCGTCGACCAACGCGAGAACCCATCGCAGGGCGCAGGGTCCTTGCTCAGTGGCGCAGGCGTGGGGGTATCGGAAGCGAGTCTGTCCGAACCCTGACACCTACGCGTGCCATATGCTCTTTTCGCGTCCCGCACGGCAGCGCAACACGAAACATCCTCTGGGGGGCCGTGTCTAAGCTCTTCATGTCACTCATCAAAGCTCGCCCAGTCCTCAAGCTGGCAACTGCAACTTTTTCAATGCTCCTCACCGCGTGCGCCGGGCTGGGGGCGCTGGCGGCCCCCGCCGCGCTGGCCTCGCACAGCCAGATCACGTTCTTTGAGGCCCCCCGCGATCTGCTCAACGGCAAGACGCGTCACAAAGCGTTCCTGCAACTGCAGACGCTTGGCGTCAAAGACCTGCGCATCGAGCTGCACTGGCACGACGTGGCTCCCGCGGCGAACAGCAGACGACGCCCGAGCTTCAACGCCAAGAGCCCCGTGAGCTACAACTGGGGCGCATACGACGCGGTCATCGGCGAAGCCCAGCGGCTGGGCTGGAAGGTGCTGCTGACGGTGACCTCGCCGGTCCCCAAGTGGGCGACGGCCGCCAAGAGGGACCTCATCACCCGACCCGAAGACAGGCAGTTCGAAGAATTCATGACGGCCGTCGGCCTTCACTACGGCTCGCTCATCTCGTGGTGGGCGCTGTGGAACGAGCCCAACATCGCCGGCTGGCTGATGCCGCAGTGGAACCGCAACGGCACGCCGGCCTCGCCGCGCATCTACCGCGGCCTGTGGCAGGCTGGCTACGCCGGGCTGAAGGCGGCCCGCCTGAAATCCCCGCAGGTGCTCTTCGGCGAAACCTCGCCCTTCGGCCAGGACCACGCCAACATCCGCCGGGAAGGGACAAAACGCGAGGTCGCGCCGCTGGCCTTCATGCGCGCGGCGCTGTGCCTGAACACCCACTACCGCAAATCCTCCACCTGCGGGAAGCTTGAGATCTCAGGCTATGCCCAGCACCCCTACACCTACCCGGCCGTGCAGGGGCCCTACTACCGCCCGCGCGAACGGGACGAGGTGACGATCGGGACGCTGCCGCGGCTGTCCCACGCCCTCGCGCTGGCCGCCCGCGCGCACGCGATCCCCGCGCACCGGCCGATCTACCTGACCGAGTTCGGCGTCGAGAGCAAGCCCAACCCGCTCGGCGTCTCGCTCTCCGAACAGGCCGAATACGATGCGATCTCCGAAAAGATCGCCTGGGAAGACCGGCAGGTGGTCGCCTTCTCCCAGTACCTGCTGAGCGACGAACCTCCTCATGGCCGCCTGCGCGGCTATCGAACCGGTCTTGAGACGATCCGCCGGGCACGCAAGCCGCTCTACTACGCATTCCCGGTGCCGCTCGTCGTCTCCCGCACCCACAGGGGCTACTCGCTGTGGGGGCTGGTGCGCCCGGCCACCGGCGTGACGAGCATACGGGTGTACGTCAAGCTGAGAGGCTCACGCCGCTACCGAACGCTGGCGCTGGTGAGGACCAACTCGCGCGGCTACTGGACGCTGCACTCCAGGAGCCGTGGTGTTCGCTGGCGCGTGAGCTGGCGCAGCCCGAGCGGTGCCGTGTACACTGGCCCGCCGATCCAGGCGAGCTAGCCCGGCTGTCTACCAGCCAGCCGTCGGGCAGCAATCGTCTCTGCGGAGGCCACGGTGAATGGCCTTGCCTGCGCAAACTGGAGGCGCTCCAACGTCAAAGCGCCGATCCGTCGGATAACCAGTCACTTCCCGTCAGGCCCCTGACCGCACCGCTTATGCCGAAGGGAGTAATGGTGGACTGTCTGAGCGGTGGTCTGAGCGGTGGTCTCCTCCTGAGCGACCGTCTAGCGCCCGGACTCCTCGTGGCGGGCGCTCGACGTAGCCCGGCGTGATAAGTCGGCCGATTGCTCCAGCCCCCTGCTTCGTTGGCAGGTGGCTGGCGGCGCCATCTCCGGAAAACGACCGACGACCCGTAACGCTGCGATGACGTCCGCTTTCTGACTGTTGGCCTCGACGCCGAGTTGCCAGAGCGCTGTCGCGTAGTCGAGGAGCTGGGCAACAACGCGGCGGGTATCTGGGTTCCCCTCGTTCTTGACCTCAACAAGGCATATCTGCCCAGTCTGATCCAGAAGCACCAAGTCGGCGTATCCGGATTCCAGATTCGCCTCTCGGCCAACGACCACGGGATCTCGGAGTTCGAGGTCGTCCGCCGGAAGCAAGCCCGGATGCTGAGTCAGGACATCGTGGAGGTTCTTCTCCGCTGGGAGCGGACTCTCCGGGATCATCGTCTCCGCACTATCTTTGCTGCGGATCAGGACATATCGCATGATGCGGGTGAGGCTATCGAAGCGGCCCGAGCTTCAAGTGCCCGTTATGCCGCCGACCGCGCATTCAGCGAGCAGGCGGCTTCTTGCATGGTCGACGCCAGGCAGTGAAGTGCACTCTCGTGGACCCACTGGGGCGGCGACGCGGAAACGACCATACAGCCGCTGACGCGCGATCCCCAGCGTTGCCGGCGAAAAGCGGCAGGAAAGGGCGAGAAGCGCCACGCGCCCGGAGAGATTCGAACTCCCGACCTTCGGTTCCGTAGGCCGCAGTCCCGGCCGACGGTGCCACCGTCTGAGCCTGGATCCACCGATGGGGTGGGTGGGGTTCCGTCCGGGAGTGAAATTTAAATGACCTCCTGAGCAGGCCTTTTTCACGACTGTGTGGGCAGTCGGGGGCCTGTGCCAGGAGGTCACTTAGATGGTGCATGATGACGCGGGGGTCGGACTGGACGGCGTCGAGGTGCGCTTCGACGATGAGCGGCTGGTGTCCGACGCGGGGATCGCGCTGGTGGCGACGCTCGCGGGCCGGCTCGGGATCGAGGCGCTCGCGGGCCGGCTGGTGAGGCTTGCTAGTGACCGGCCGGGGGCGGCGAACGCGGGCCGCAAGGTGATGGCGTTGGTCTACGCGATGCTGCTCGGCGCCGACTGCATCGATGACTGCGAGGTGCTGCGTGCGGGTCGCACGCGCCGGCTGTTGGGTGGCTGGCTGCCGGCGCCCTCGACGCTGGGGACGTTCCTGCGGGCGTTCACCTTCGGGCATGTGCGCCAACTCGACCGGCTGCTCGCCGAGGCGCTCACGCGCGCGTGGCGGGCTGGCGCCGGCCCGGGCGAGGAGCGCCTGGTCGTGGATGTCGACAGTTTCATTGGGGAGGTCCACGGCTACAAAAAGCAGGGCGCGTCGTTCGGGTACACCAAAAAGCGGGGGTATCACCCGCTGCTTGCCAGCCGCGCTGGCAGCGGCGAGGTGCTGCACGTGCGCCTGCGGAAGGGCAAGGCGAACTCAAGCCGCGGGGTGGTGCGCTTCGCCGAGGAGCTGATCGCCCGCGTGACGCGCGCCGGCGCCAGCGGTGAGAAGCTGCTGCGCGCCGACTCGGCGTTCTGGAACAACAAGCTGATGAAGCGCCTCGAAGGAGCCGGGTGGCTCTATTCGATCAGCATCCGCTGCCAGAAGGGTGTTTGTGAGGCGATCGCGAGCATCCCCGAGGGCGGCTGGCAGACGCTCGCCGACTACCCCGCCGACGGGGAGGCGCAGATCGCCGAGACGACCTACGCCGGCAAGCGCATGATCGTCAGACGCACCAGGCTGCTCGGAGCGCAGGCCGAGCTGTGGCCCGACTGGCGCCACTTCCCGTTCCTCACCAACCGCAGCGAGGAGATCACGCTCATCGAGGCTGAGCACCGCCAACACGCCGTCGTTGAGCTCACCGTCCGCGATCTGAAAGACCAGGCGCTCGCGCACTTCCCCTCCGGTGAGTTCAACGCCAACAGCGCGTGGACAGTGATCGCCTGCCTGGCCCACAACCTCGCCCGCTGGACCACCGCGATCGGCCTGCCCGGCGACACCGTCCGTGCTGCCCGCACACTGCGCCGCCGACTGCTGCAGATCCCCGGACGCCTGACCCGCAGCGCCCGGCGATGGACGCTTCACCTCCCGGCCCGCTGGCCCTGGCAGACCGACTTCGCCAACGCGCTCACCCGCATCCGGGCGCTCCCTGCTCCGACCTGAGCGACCGACTCCGCGACGAGGACCAGCGCACCCCGTCAGCCGACACCGGCACACTCACCGCTGCGCGAAACGGGCCCCGCGACGGCCCGCGGCACCGCCCACGCCGTGACCAGCCACCACGAAGCACCCTGTGACAGCGTAGAGCGCCTGCCGAACCCCCGATCCGCCCAAACACTCACATCAAACCCAGTCGCACGGTGGATCGAGGCTGAGTTAGGGCCGCCGCTCGCTGTCATCGTCGGCGATCAAGGCCAGAGGCGACGTCCGAGAGACGGTTCGTTCTCGGGCAAGGGGGTTGCTGACGCTTAGTCTGCCTGTTGGCAGCTGGCGGACGCGGCCCACGATGCGCCAGAATCCTGTCGATGCGGGCGATGGTTCTCCAGCGTCAGGGGGACGCGCTGCGACCTTCCGAGGTGAGCGATCCCGAGGCCAGTGCCGGACAGGTGCTGATATCGGTGGCTGCCTGCGCTGTCTGTCGCACGGACCTGCACATTCTTGACGGCGATCTGACCGAACCGAAGCTTCCGCTGATACCCGGACACCAGATCGTGGGGACGGTGATTGGGGCCGGGGAGGGCACGAAGAGATTCGCCGTCGGCGACCGGATCGGCGTCCCCTGGCTGGGCTGGACGGACGGCGAGTGCCGCTACTGCCTCAGTGGACGGGAGAACCTATGCGATCGAGCTCGCTTCACTGGCTATGACATCGACGGCGGCTACGCGGAGCGGGTAGTCGCCGACGAGCGCTTCTGCTTTCCGATCCCCCCCGACTACCCAGACGAGCAGGCGGCGCCGTTGCTGTGCGCCGGCTTGATCGGATATCGGGCGTTGCGACTGGTCGGCGACGCCGAGCGGATCGGGTTCTACGGTTTCGGCGCCTCCGCGCACATTCTTTGCCAGGTTGCTGTGCACCAGGGACGGCGGGTCTTCGCCTTCACACGCGCCGGCGACGAGGAGGGGCAGGCTTTCGCGCGCAAGCTCGGGGCGGAGTGGGCCGGAGCAGCCGGGCAGGCCCCACCGGAGCAACTAGATGGCGCGATCGTGTTTGCCCCCGCCGGCGCCTTGATGGTCGACGCACTGCGCGCCAGCGCGAAGGGGGCGCGTGTGATCAGCGCCGGTATTCACATGAGCGACATTCCCGCATTCTCATATGACCTGCTGTGGGGTGAGCGAGCGCTCGGCTCGGTCGCCAACCTGACCCGCCTTGACGGCGAGGAGTTCCTAGCGTTGGCGCCGCAGGTGCCGATCCGCACAGAGGTCACGATCTACCCCTTGGAGGACGCGAACGTCGCACTCGACGATCTCCGTGCGGGAGGCCTCCGCGGCTCCGCTGTGCTGAGGATTGACCGTGGCGCTGCGTGAGCGACCCCAGACGCGGCCCGCCAACCAGAACCGGAGCATGTTCCCAGTAGCGCCGTACGACGCGCGATCGGCCGAGGTAATCCTGGCGTCCTTGCGACTGCCGGTTGAGCAGTGCAGAGGTACGGTGCGCTTTGCGTCGGGCGGGATCTGACGGCCGTGACCCATGCGACCGCGTCCTCGCAATCACTCGCACACCTGAACGAAGACAGCAACCGCGAGCAGCTGTCCGCCGTCCCCATGTCGAGAGCAGTTTGATCGCCGCACGAGCGCCAGAACTCACCACTCGCGACTCCAACCGGACGCAGCGCCCCGGGGACCCCGAGGCCGGCAGGATCGGTTGGCAGTGCGGCGGCGTGTTCGATGCCCGTCGTTGTCACAGTTCGGCCGTTCGAGGAATTGCTCGGCCTCGGGCCGAGATATCCCGCGCGATCCGCGGCCTCGCCTCCGACCTCGCGTCGCCCAACGGGCGCTCGCCGCGGTCTGATCCAGGTCAACCTTGCACGTGCAGGTTCACGCCCGAATACCGGGCCGTGCGCTCGGACGGGCGCGTGCGCACGCTGCGCAACCGAGCCGAGATCGTACGCGCGCTTAGTCCCTGCTTAGTCCCAACGGGCCAATCTTTAATCGGGGCGGCCGGATTTGAACCGGCGACCCCCTGCTCCCAAAGCAGGTGCGCTACCAGGCTGCGCCACGCCCCGTTGGACCTAAGCGTAGAGATCGGGCCGGCAATTGCCCGTCGCCTCGCCGCTGCTAGGGTCCGCCACCGATCTATGGCCGACGTGCAACCACTGCGCGCCCTGCACTACGACCAGTCCGTGGTCGGTTCGCTTGCCGATGTCGTGGCGCCACCGTATGACGTGATCGATGCGGAGCAGCGCGCTGCGCTGATCGCGCACTCGCCGTTCAACGTCGTCGCCGTCGATCTCCCGCGCGGCGAGCCCGACCCGTATGCGAGCGCGCGCGAACTGTTCGAGAGCTGGCAGCTGCAGGGAGCGCTCACCCGCGACCGCGAGCCGGCGATATGGGCCCACACGCAGGACTACAGCGGGCCCGATGGACGAACGCGCACGCGGCGAGGCTTCTTCTGTCGGGTTCGAATCGAGGAGTACGGCCCCGGGCGTGTTCGCCCGCACGAGCGCACCCATCCCGGTCCGAAGGAGGACAGGCTGCGGCTCACGCGGGCCACGCGCACGAACATCTCGCCCATCTTCTCCCTCTACTCCGACCCCTCACAGGCGGCCTGGAACGCGCTCGCTGCGCGCACCGAGCAGGCACCGTGGGGTGAGGTCGCCGACGCCGACGGCACGGTTCATCGCCTCTGGCGCGTGTCAGACGCGGAGGCGATCGCGGCCGTGCAGGACGCCACCCGCGACGGCGAGCTGCTGATCGCCGACGGACATCACCGCTACGAGACCATGCAGGCCTACGCGCAGGAGGTCGGCGGGGATGGTGAGCACCGCTACATCCTCATGTGCCTGGTCGCGCTCGAGGACCCCGGGCTGACGGTCTTCCCCACCCATCGCCTGATCGGCAGGCTCAACGACGAGCGCCGCCAAGCGCTCGCAGAGGCGATCGAGCGGGACTTCGAGATCACCGAGGTGGCGAGCGCGGACGTTGCGCCGCCTGCCGGCGAGGGTCCACTCGAGCTCGGCTTCTTCAACGGACGCGATGAGCGGCTGCTGCGTCTGAAGCTGAAGAGCCAGGCGATCGCCGACGCCGCCCTCTCCGAGCGCTCACAGGCCTATCGCCACCTGGACACGGGCGTGCTGGAGACGCTGCTCCTAAAGGGCGCCCTCGGGCTGAGCGACGATGACATCTCCCATTTCAACGGCCTGTTCTACGCGCGCGATACCGCGGAGGCGCTGGCGATGGTCCGATCAGGCGAGTACGATGCCGCCTTCTTGATGCGCCCCACTCCGGTCGAGCAGGTCCGTGAAGTGGCGGCGGCCGGTGAGAACATGCCACCCAAGTCCACCTACTTCTTTCCCAAGCTGCTCACCGGACTGCTCTTCAGCCCGCTCCACTAGGGCGCTTCGAGGCATCCAGCGCAGCGGCCCGACGAGTATCATGTAATGAGACGTATATGAGGCGATTCAGGCGATGCCCATGAGGGGGCTGATATGAGCCAATCGGGAGGGCTGACGAGAATGAGGGCAACGGCACGGCGCGATGACGGAACGTTCAGGCACACGGTGCACGTGCGCGAGCATCAGCTGACGATCGACGAGCCCGTGGACGCCGGCGGACAGGACACCGGTCCAGACCCACAGGAGCTGCTCGCCGTCAGCCTCGCCTCATGCACGGCGATCACGATGGAGATGTACGCCGAGCGCAAGGGCTGGGACATCGGGCGCGTCGAGGTGGACGTCGAGTACACCGCTGCGGAGCGGGGCTGCCCCACGAAGTTCGAGCTAGTGATGCGGCTCGGCGACGACGTGCCCGAGGAGCAGGTCGAGCGCCTGCGCGTGATCGCAGCGAAGTGTCCGGTCCACCGTGTGCTCGACGGTGAGGTCATGTTTCAGGAGCGTGTCGAGCGCGTCAACTTGGCCGCCTGAGCGGAGCCCCCACCAGGCCATCCATCAGATCCCGTCCGCAGAGCCGATCCATGCAGCGGTGCTGGTACCGCTGTTCGTCGACGTCAAGTCGCAGGACCCGCACGCCGTCTTCACCAGACGGCGCACAGATCTGCGGCGTCACGCCGGGGAGATCTCCTTCCCCGGGGGACGCTGGGACCCGGGCGACGGCGATCTGGCGGAGACGGCCCTGCGCGAGGCCGAGGAGGAGATCGGACTGCCCCGCGCGGGCGTCAGCATGCTCGGCGAGCTACCCTCCACATCGACGTTCGCCACCAACTACCTGATCCACCCGTTCGTCGGTCTTATCGCCGCGGGCCAGCGCTGGCTGCCGTCGCCGCGAGAGGTGGACGCCGTGCTCGAGCTGCCGCTCAGGGCCCTGCGCGAGAGCAGGACGCGCACCACCATCGAACGCCGAGGGTTCACCTTTGAGACCGACGCCTACATTCTCGACGGACACATCATCTGGGGAGCGACGGCCCGCATCGTCGAGCACCTGCTCGAGCGCCAGGACTCCCTCATGGCCCGGCGGACCTGAAGGTTTCCCCGGAGTACCGCCCGTGCCCACGGAAGCGAGGCGGCTCGGGGATATGGCCGGCTCGCTGGGCGTCCCGCCAGCTTGCCGGCACGCGGCTAGTCACTTCGCCAGCAGCACGTTCAGCGCGGCGCGTGCATCGGCGAGCCAGGCGTCGAGCAGATTCGGGTGCGCGTCGAGGACGGCGGTCGGAATCGCGTTTCGCTCGCCCATGAGCCTCACGGTCCGCGCGCCGTCAGCGAGGAGCGCCGGCGCGACGGTGACGCCGACCCCCTCGTAGACGAAGCCCCGCACGGTCGTGTCGATGACTTCGGTCAGGAAGAACTGCAGACGGGAGGCATGCAGGTCGCGCAGCTGCTCGGGCGTGCCGGTGGCGCTGCCGAGCAGCCAGCAGGCGATCGTGACGCTCTCGAGCGCTCCGCGCAGGGTGGCCAGGCGATCGGGCGTGCCGACCCAGCACTCCGCGCCGGTCGCCTCGATTGCGGCGCGATGAGCCTCCGTGCGGGTGGTGACGCGCACGGCGTGTCCCTGGTCGGTCACCTCGGATGCCAGTAGCCGGCCCCGGCAGCCGCCGCCGACGATCAAGATGCGAGCCACGGCGGCGCATCTTACGCGCCCCGGGAGAGCGCCCGCCGCGCTTGCGCCGGGAAGCCTGCACTACCATCCCCTGCCGCGATGCGCGAGTCATCCTCAACGAGTCCCGGCCCCGGCGACGGCGAACCCCCCGCCGCCCCGCCCGGCGCGAGCTCGGCCTCAGCCGGCGCGGCCTCCGCCGGCGCTGCGGGCGGCGACGTCGTGACGATGGAGAAGATCGTCGCGCTGTGCAAGCGGCGCGGCTTCATCTTCCCCTCTTCTGAGATCTACGGGGGCGTGGGCTCCACCTACGACTACGGCCACTACGGGGTGCTGTTGAAGAACAACATCAAGAGCGAGTGGTGGCGAGCGATGCTCTCCGAGCGCGACGACATCGTGGCGATCGACTCGGCGATCCTGCAGCATCCGAAGGTGTGGGAGGCCTCGGGCCACCTCGCCGGCTTCACCGACCCGCTGGTCGACTGTCGCACGTGCAAGCAGCGCTTTCGCGCCGACCACCTGCAGGAGCTGCAGTGCGGGCGCAAACCTTCCAAGCATCCGGGCGAGAGCGACGAGTGCTCGCTCACACAGGCGCGCGACTTCAACCTGATGTTCGAAACGACGATCGGACCGGTGAAGGAGTCGGGGGCGACCGCCTATCTGCGCCCCGAGACCGCGCAGGGGATCTTCATCAACTTCAAGAACGTACTGAGCTTCTCGCGCAAGAAACCGCCGTTCGGCATCGCGCAGGTGGGCAAGTCCTTCCGCAACGAGATCACGCCCGGCAACTTCATCTTCCGAACGAGGGAGTTCGAGCAGATGGAGATGGAGTTCTTCGTCCCCCCGGGGAGGCGCAGAAGTGGTTTGAACACTGGGTCTCCGAGCGCGAGCGCTGGTACGTGCAGCTCGGCATCCGTCCCGACCACCTGCGCCTGCGCGCGCACACCCCCGACGAGCTCTCGCACTACTCGAGCGCAACCAGCGACGTCGAGTACCTGTTCCCGATCGGCTGGTCGGAGCTCGAGGGGATCGCCAACCGGGGCGACTTCGACCTCAGCCAGCACGCCCAGCACTCCGGTGAGAAGCTCGAGTACTTCGACCAGCAGACCGGAGAACGCTACGTGCCGCACGTCATCGAGCCGGCCGCGGGGGCCGATCGGGCGACGCTCGCCTTCCTCGTCGACGCCTACGACGAGGAGATCGTCGAGCGCGAGGGGACGGGCAAGGGCGAGCAGCGCACGGTGCTGCGACTGCATCCGCGCTTGGCGCCGGTGAAGGCCGCCGTGCTGCCACTCGTGAGCAAGGATGATCAGCCCGAGCTGGCGCGGGAGGTCCACCGGGCGGTGCGCGAGCTGGTGCAGGCCGAGTACGATGATGGCGGCGCGATCGGCAGGCGCTACCGCCGCCAGGACGAGATAGGCACGCCGTTCTGTCTGACGATCGACCATCAGAGCCTCGAAGACCGCACGATCACGTTGCGTGACCGCGACTCATTGGCGCAGGAACGCCTGGCGATTGACGGCATCGCGCAGGAGATCGAGCGGCGCGTGAACGCGTCCTGGAAGACACCAAAGCAAGGCTGAAAGAAGAGGAGACATGGACTTCGACCTGACCGACGAGCAGCGCCTGATCAAGGAGACCGCGCGCGAGTTCACCGACAAGGAGATCGTGATCCAGTCGCGCGAAAACGCACGCAACCACCACTTCGACCTGGACATGGTGAGGAAGGTCGCCGACCAGGGCTATCTCGGCGCGATTGTCCCGCAGGAGTACGGCGGCGCGGGGTTGGACTACTTCAGCTACGGCCTGATCGTCGAGGAGATCGGACGCGGCGACTCGGCGGTCCGCACGGTCATCTCGGTGCAGACCTCGTTGGTGTGCTCGGGCATCGTGAAGTTCGGCAGCGAGGAGCAGAAGAAGAAGTACTTGCCGAAGCTGTGCTCGGGCGAGTGGCTGGGCTGCTTCGGGCTGACCGAGCCGGACACCGGCTCGGACGCGGCCAACCAGCGAACGCGTGCCAGGAAGACCGATTCCGGCTGGGTGATCAACGGGGCCAAGATGTGGATCTCGATGGCTAACTACGCCAAGCTGGCAGTCATCTTCGCCCAGACGGATCCGGCCCTGGGGCACAAGGGGATCGCGTGCTTCCTGGTGGACACCGACCAGCCGGGCTACACGGCGCAGACGATCGAGCACAAGATGGGACTGCACGCCTCGGACACGGGCTCGATCTCGCTCGAAGACGTGGAGGTCTCAGACGATGACATGCTGGGCGAGGTCGGCGACGGCTTCAAAATCGCGATGTCCAACCTCGACTCGGGGCGCTACTCCGTCGCGGCCGGCTGCGTGGGCATCTGTCAGGGATGCGTGGATGAGTCCGTCAGATACGCCAAGGAGCGCGAGCAGTTCGGAAGGCCGATCGCGAGCTTTCAGCTGGTGCAGGCGATGATCGCCGACATGGTCCTGAAGACAGACGCCTCGCGGATGCTCGTGTGGCGCGCCGGCTGGCTGAAGGACAAGGGCCGTCCGAACACGCTTGAGACCTCGATCGCCAAGCTACACGCGACCGAGGCCTCGCTGGAGTGCGCGAACCTCGCGATCCAGGTGCACGGCGGCGCCGGCTACGTCGATGATCACCCCGTCGAGCGCTACTTCCGCGACGCGCGCGTTACGACCCTCTATGAGGGAACCTCGCAGATCCAGAAACTGATCATCGGCCGTGGCATGACCGGGGTCAACGCGCTCGTGCCTGCCTGACCCGTCGGCAGGCAAGGAGCGTCGAGGGAGAGGCAGGCGATGAAACAGGAGAAGGCCGGCACAGCCGGCCCCGAGTGCGGCGCCGCCGCTGTCATCGGCGTGTTGGGAGCGGGCACGATGGGCTCGGGGATCGCCCAGTTGGCAGCCCGCTCTGGAGCCCGGACCCTGCTCTGTGACCCGGTCCCGCAGGCCCTGGAGCGCGGTCTCGAGCGCGCCCGGGACGGGCTGGCCAAAGAAGCCGCACGCGGTCGCCTCTGCGAGGAGGACGCGCAGGCGGCCTGCGAGCGCCTGCAGGCGGTAGCGGAGCTGAGCGAGCTCGCCCCGAGCGAGCTGGTGATCGAGGCGGCGCCGGAGCGGCCGGAGCTCAAGCGCGAGCTGTATGAACGGCTGTCGGAGATCGTCAGCGCACAGTGCGTGCTCGCCACCAACACCTCCTCGTTGCTCGTCACTGCGATCGCGACGGCGGCGAGCAATCCCGAGCGCGTGGTGGGGATGCACTTCTTCAACCCGGCCCCGCTGATGCGCCTGCTCGAGGTGGTCGCCGGCGAGCGCTCCTCGGACGCGGCGCTCGCGCTTGCCAGCGCCACGGGCGAGGCGATGGGAAAGACCGTGATCCGCGCCAAGGACGGGCCGGGCTTCATCGTCAACCGCTGCAACCGGCCGTTTGGCCTGGAGGCGCTGCGCCTGTTGCAGGAGCGGATCGCCGACGTGGAGACGATCGACCGTATCTGCCGCATGGAGGGTGGCTTTCGGATGGGGCCCTTCGAGCTGATGGACCTCGTCGGAGTGGACACCGGCTTTGAGATCTCACAGAGCTTCTACGCGCAGAGCTTCGGCGAGCCGCGCTGGCGGCCCTCGATGATCGCGGCTCGCTACGTGGCCGCCGGGCTGCATGGGCGCAAGAGCGGACGCGGCTATTACGACTACGGCGAGGAGGGCTCGGGCCACCGGCCCGAGGACCCCCCTCTGCCCGAGGCGATCGTTCCCGGCCACGGGGAGGGTGTCGTCGTGATCGCCGGCAGCGGTGTGCTCGCCGACGAGCTGCGCACCGCGGCTGCGCAGGCCGGCTACGAGGTGCGCTCCCCCACGCGCCGACCGGCGGCGTGCTGCCGGCTCTGATCGTCGACTGCGAGGCAGCGCGAGCAGAGCGCGAGGCGGGCACCGCCGGCGGCCAGCCTGACCGGCGCGCTGCAACGAGTCAACCGCAGGGAGGCGCCCGGCTGGTGCTCTGCGCGAGCGGCTCGCTGGCCGAGCTCGACCCGGCGGGCAGCTCAGTGGGATTCCACGTGCTCTCGCCACTGTCGCAGACCGGGCTCGTGGAGCTGACGCGCAGCGAGGGCTCATCTCCCGTGGCGGCGGCGCGCGCCGAGCGCTTCTTTCGGGCGCTCGGCAAGCACGTCGCGTGGGTCGGCGACGCGCCCGGCCTGGTGCTCGGGAGAATCGTCTGCCAGGTGATCAACGAGTCGGCATTCGCTCTCGGTGAAGGCGTGGGCGACGCCCATGACATCGACACTGGGATGGTGCTCGGCCTCAGCCACCCGCGAGGCCCGTTCGCGTGGGCAGATGCGATCGGACTGGACCACGTGCTCACCGTGCTCACGGCGCTGTGCGAGGAGTACAGGGAGGAGCGCTACCGTCCGGCTCCGGCGCTGCGCCATCTGGTCGCGGCCGGGCGGCTGGGACGCGCGGCAGGGGCCGGCTTCCTCACCTATGACGACGAGAGCTGACGCGATCTCACGTTTGAGCGGCCGCGCGCGTTCAATCTCCGTGAGCGATCGGCTGCCACCGTTTCAGCGCTTCCTTGACTGCTACCGCGAGGACGTGTGGCGACTGGTGGTCTCGATCGTCGGGCACAGCGAAGCCGATGACTGCTTCCAGGAGACGTTCATCGCGGCGCTGCGCGCCTACCCGCGCCTGCGTGCGGACTCCAACCTGCGCGCCTGGGTGCTGACGATCGCCCATCGCAAGGCCCTCGATGCCCATCGCGGGCGCACCCGACGCGCGCTGCCGGTGGCCGAGCCTGCGGCCGTCGAGGAGCGAACGGCCGCTGCCCCGCCGGTACGCGACGAGGCCCTGTGGGAGGCCGTGGGCGCGCTGCCAGCGCGCCAGCGCTCGGCCGTCGTGCTGCGCTACGTGGCCGATCTGCCCCATCGCGACATCGCCGCGGCGATCGGCTGCTCGGAAGAGGCTGCCCGGCGCTCGCTGCACGAGGGACTGACCAGATTGAGAAAGGTGGTGCCGGCATGAGCATTCGCGGGTCAGAGGGGATGGATTCGATCGAGCTCGCGCTCCGTCGCGGCACGCACGACGGGCAGAGCCGAGGCTCCGCCCAGGTCCGGCGAAGCGGCGGCGAGTCGGCGGCGGCACAGGCCGCCCGACGCCTGACCACTCGCGTGGCCGCCGAAGGGCTCGCCGACGTGAGCTACACGACCGTGGACTCGCCGTTTGGCACGCTGCTGGCGGCTGCCACCGCCAGGGGCCTCGTGCGACTGGCCTTCCCTGAGGAGGAGATCGACTCTGTGCTCGAACGCCTGGCCCGCTGCATATCTCCCCGGATCGTGCAGGCGCCCGTTCCCCTTGACCCCGTGCGGCGTGAGCTCGAGGAGTACTTCGCCGGGCGCCGGCGTGCCTTTGCGGTGAAGCTCGACTGGACGCTGGTCGGACCCTTCGCCCGTCGGGTTCTGGCCGTGACCTCGGAGATCCCCTACGGCGGCCTACTCAGCTACGCCGAGGTGGCCGCCGACGCCGGCAGTCCACGCGGCTCGAGGGCGGCAGGCAACGCCCTGGGCTCGAATCCGATGCCGATCGTCGTCCCCTGCCATCGTGTCCTGCGCAGCGGCGGCGCGCTCGGCGGCTATGGCGGAGGGGTCGAGCGCAAGCGCTGGCTGCTCGAGCTCGAGGGCGCCCTCTAGGCCCGAGGTGGCTGCATGCCCCGCGGAAGCCGATCACGCGCACCGAGCGCCTCGGCCAATGACCTCCGGCGCCTCGGCCATGACCTCGGGCGCCTTGCCGAGGAGATCTTGGGTTAGTCCTACGCCGACTCTGCCGCCGGGGCCCACTGGGCCTCGGCCAGATCGCCCAAGGGCATATCCGCGGGCGTTGGCACCTCGGGCGTGTCGCGCAGGTACCACTCCGCGTCCAGTGCGGCCTGGCAGCCCGAGCCCGCGGCCGTGATGGCCTGCCGGTAGGTGCGGTCGACGAGATCCCCCGCCGCAAAGACACCGGGGCGGTTGGTGCGGGTGGACTTGCCGTCCGTCAGCACGTAGCCGTCCTCATCCAGGTCGATCTGCCCCTTCACCAGGTCCGACTGCGGCTCGTGGCCGATCGCGATGAAGGCGCCCGAGACGGGAATCTCGCGCTGCTCGCCGGTGTCGGCGTTGCTCAGCGTCGCATGACCCAGGGCTCCGTTCTCGCCCGCGACGAACTCGCGCACCGTGTAGGGCGTCAGGAACTCGATGTTGTCCTGCTCACGGGCCCGGTTCAGCATGATCTTTGACGCCCTGAAATCGGCGCGGCGATGCACGACCGTCACCTTGCTCGCGAACTTCGACAGGAACAGCGCCTCCTCCATCGCAGAATCCCCGCCGCCGACGATGATCGTCGGAGTGTCGCGGAAGAACGCCGCATCGCACGTCGCGCAGTAGCTGATCCCGCGGCCTGACAGCTCCATCTCGCCAGGGACGGACAGCTTCTTGTGCTCGGCGCCCATCGCCAGCATGACGGTACGCGCCCTGTGCTCGGTGTCTGCGACCCACACGCTGTGCACTCCGCCCGGCTCGCCTGCAAGCTCGACCCGCTCGACCTCTCGGTGAGCAGGCGTGCCCCGAAACGCTCCGTCTGCTCGCGGAACTTCTGCATCATCTCCGGTCCCATCACACCGTCGGGGAAGCCGGGGTAGTTCTCGACGTCGGTCGTCTGCTGCAGCAGGCCGCCCCACGCGAAGCCCTCGACGACCAGCGGGCGCAGGTTGGCGCGTGCCGTGTAGAGGCCGGCCGTATAGCCGGCGGGACCGCTTCCGATCACTACCACGTTCTCGATCTCGCTCATCTCATCTCCAATTCTCGCGCCTTTACCCGCCGATGGCCGCCAACCCCCCGACAGGCCCCCTGGGCGGTCGCTGGACGCGACTCCAGTCGGTGATCATCCGCCCGCCGCTACACCACTTCACTTTGTAAAGTATAGCGTTGTCGCGACGGCGCCATCAGGAACTCTGCAGCGCTCCGGCTGCTCTCGGCCCCCCCGTGACCTCGACAGGCTCGCTGGAAGCGGAGACGCCGGGTTGCGCCGACTGCGCCTCGCGCCAGCGAGCCACGGTGCGGCGCAGCTGCAGGTAGGCGGCGGCGCCCAAGGGGCGTGGGCATCCAGAAGGAGATGGCGCGATAGGAGAGCACGGCCAGCACGGCCAGGTTGAAGTCCACGCCGAAGGCGACAAACGCGCCGATCATGCCCCCCTCGACGCCGCCGAGCCCACCGGGCAGGGGCAGCAGGTTGCCGAGCATGCCCACGAAGTAGGCCATCACGATGACGGTGAACGGCGGGGGCGAGCCGAACGCGTGAAACATCGCCCACAGCACAGAGATGTCAAAGCCCCACCACGCGACCGCCCCCAGCAGGCCAACGTCGCGCGCGCGGATCAGCTCGATCGCGGTGCGCACGCCGCTCGCTGCCAGCGCGGGCACCGCGATCCCTCGCGCAATCCACCGGGCGAGTCCCCCCGAGCCGGACGCCCACCGCCACAGGCGCCGCTCGACATCGTCTGGAAGCATCGCCACCGCACCCATGGCGGCAAGCAGGAGCGCCGCCACGATCGCGGGGACGAGCGTGATCGCGAACGAGCCGCCCCCCGGGAACAGGCCGGTCGCCAGCCCGATGCCGTCGATGAGCAGCGAGCCCATGTAGATCGAATACAGCAGCACGAGGAACGCGACCATCCGGGAGGCGACCAGCCGGGGCTCCATGCCCGAGCGGCGCAGCGCCCAGGCGGTCAGAGCCACTCCTCCCGCTCCGCCTGCGGCGAACAGGCGCGTCGCGGCCAGGCCGGCCATCGTTATCTGATAGCTCTCGCGCCAGCCGATCCGGCTCGGCCCGCGCACGAACACCGCGCGAAACAGGACGACGTAGCCGGCGAACGAGCAGCAGCTCGAGCACGGCACCGACGGCGATCCACCATTTGTCGCCGCGCTCGAGGCGGTGCACGGCGGTACCCACACCTGCCAGCTTGGGCAGCACGAAGTACAGGAACGCGACCCCTGCGAGGATGAACAGGGCAAGCCGACGGCGCGCCGGCGCGTGACCGCGACGCGCGGCATCTCCTCCTCGGCGTCCTGCGGCGGCCCTCCCGCGGGCGCCGTCGCAGGGGCGGACTCCATCCTAGCCGCGGGGTCCCTGACGACGGCGGTGTCCCCGACGGCGGTCGGGTCCATTGCAGCAGAGGGGTCAGTCGGAGCAGAGGGGTCAGTCGCGGCCGCTGGGTCCATTGCAGCTGCGGGGTCCATTGCAGCTGCGGGGTCCATTGCAGCTGCGCGGTCCATTGCAGCGGCGGTGTCCGTGGCGGCGGAGGGGTCCTTCGCGACCGCCGGTCCGGGCTCGCCGGGCGCGTCGCCTGCCGGTTCGTGGCGCTCGCTCTGGGTCATGCTCTCCCCCTCCCTACCGTTCAGGTCGCCTCGTGTGCCATCGCCTCCAGCGCCGCGACGGCACGCCCCACTCGTCGCACTAGCGGTCCGACGCGCGGCTCGAGCCCGCGCACCGCCCGGCGAGGGCCGCGCCGGCGAGCAGATCCACCAGGTAGTGCTCGCCCAGGTACACCAGCGCAAAGCCCGAGCGTGGCTGCGTATGAGGACCCGAGCGCGCCCGCCAGCGGTCCCACCTCGGCGAGCAGGAGCGCGGCCATCACGGATGTGGCGAAGTGCAGCGAGGGCATCGCGGCCAGAGGATTGCCTCCGAACACACTGTAGAGCGAGCCCCAGCCGTCCTCCAGAACAGCTCCCCGTACTCGACCATCATCCGCCGCACCACCGGCCCGCCGGGCTCCTCCTCGGCGTTCACGCCGAGGCCGCGTACCAGGGCGGCGCGGTCGGCGCCAGCCAGTACACGCTCGCGCCGATGTCGAACACCGCATAGGTCATGACCGCGGCGCGCGGGAAGCGCCGCGGATGGCGCGCCAGGATGTACAGGAGCGAGCCATGCGGCACCATGAACCACATCCAGTGGGCCCACACGAGCACGCGGTCCACGAGAGCCCATTCGGCGCCCTGCGGGCCCTCCCGAGCCAGCGCGCGCTGCAGGCGCAGGGACGGCAGCTCGCCCAGGCCCAGCACGCG
Organism: uncultured Solirubrobacteraceae bacterium; assembly: GCA_963767655.1. Taxonomy (GTDB): domain Bacteria; phylum Actinomycetota; class Thermoleophilia; order Solirubrobacterales; family Solirubrobacteraceae; genus Palsa-744. The sequence goes on from CAVYET010000011.1 coordinate 87,180, forward strand.
GTCGGCGACGATCGGGTAGTCGATGTGCACGCGCCTGCGCTGCGCGGCGGGATCGTCATGGGGGGACTTGTACGCGGCCACGTACGCCCACATCTGCAGACCGCATGCGGCCAGGTCGCGCGCGCGCGAGCGGCGCACCGCGACGCACAGGCCGACCGGCGCGGCGAAGGCGACCGTCTGCATCACGATCGGCGGCGCCTTGACCCGCTTGCGCAGCGAGCGGCGCGGCGACTCCCGCCGCGACCACTCCCCAGGCGGTCGCTCTGAGGGCCGCCCTCCTCATGCTCGACCGCCGCACCGCGCGGGAGTATATGGCGCGCCTCCGGCGAGCGCCGCGCCGGCGACGCGAGCTCAGGAGCGCGCCTGCCGGGCCTGCGCGTGGCGGCTCGCGCGGCTGCGCACCAGGGCGTCGACGACCGGGCTCGCCTCGTCGGCCTCGGGGTGCCACTGCACGCCGAGCACGAAGCTCCTGCCCGGAAGCTCGATCGCCTCGGCGAGCCCGTCGATCGGCGAGGTGCCGCTGACCCGAGGCCCTCGCCCAGGCGGTCGACGCCCTGATGATGGTGGGACTTGGTGGCATGGCGGGATCCGCCCACGACGGCTGCGGCAAGCGTGCCCTCGAGCCAGCTCGACCTCGTGGTCGGCGCCGTCGAAGGAGCCGACCACGCGGCGGTGCTCGTGATGGCCGAAGCGCTCGGGCAGATGCTGCAGCAGCGTTCCGCCGCAGCGCGACGTTGATCAGCTGCATGCCGCGGCAGATCCCGAGCACCGGCAGATCCCGCTCGATCGCCGCCCGCACCAGCGCGATCTCGAAGGCGTCGCGCTCGGGCACCGTTGCCGACGGTCTCGGCGATGCGCCTGGCTGGCCGTAGGAGAGCGGGGTCGATGTCGGCGCCGCCCGCGAGCAGCAGGCCGTCGATCAGCTCGAGCGCTTCGCCGGGATCCTCGATCAGGCGGGGATCCGGTGGGAGCAGCAGCGCGAACCCGCCGGCGCGCTGCACCGCCTCGACGTAGTTGCGCGGCAGCAGCAGCGCCTGCTGGTCCCACACGCTCCAGCGCGCCTGCTCGAGCGCGGTGCAGATGCCGATCACGGGCCGATTCATCCCGCACACCATAGGATCAACCCCAGCCGGCAGCCGTGCAGCTCGCCGCGCGCAGGACATCGACGCCGTGCGAGCAGGAGAGGAGACCCATGAGCGCGTCGAACACCCAACTTGAGACGGTCAACGTGCGCCTGGCCGACGGCGCCGCCACGGTCGAGCTGAATCGGCCCGAGGTGCTGAACGCCTGGAACGCGCAGCTCGGCGCGGATCTGCTCGCGGCGCTGCGCGGGGCCGCCGCGGACGACGCGGTGCGCGCGGTGGTCATCACCGGCGCCGGGCGCGCCTTCTCCTCGGGCGCCGACCTGAAGGACATGAGCGGCGGAGCACCACGCCGAGGGGCGCCCGGACGTCTACACGATGCTCACCGAGCGCTACCACCCGATCATGGACGCCATCCGCGAGATGCCCAAGCCGGTCCTCGCCGCGGTGAACGGACCGGCCGCGGGCATCGGCTGCTCGCTGGCGCTCTGCTGCGATCTGATCGTGGCGGCCGAGAGCGCCTACTTCCTGCTCGCGTTCGTGAACATCGGGCTGGTCCCCGACGGCGGCTCCTCGCTGTTCGTGCCCACGCGCGTCGGCATGGCCCGCGCAACCGAGATGGCGATGCTCGGCGAGCGCGTGGCGGCGGCGCAGGCGCTCGAGTGGGGCCTCATCAACCGTGTCGTCGCACGACGCGCGGCTCGGCGAGGAGACGGCCGCGCTGGCGGCGCGGCTGGCGGGCGGGCCGACGCGCTCCTACGCCGGGACCAAGCGCCAGCTCAACAACTGGCTGTATTCGCGCATGGACGAGCAGCTCGACCTGGAGGCCCGGATCCAGCAGGAGATGGCCGGCAGCGAGGACTTTCGTGGAGGGCGCGACGGCGTTCGTGGAAAAGCGCCCGGCACGCTTCTCCGGCAGCTAGTCGATCCTCGTGGCAAAAGTCATCAAGCGCTGCCGCGCCAGGGCTGAATAGAATCCCCGCCGCCTTGGGCCATCCACTCCCCTCAACGCTCGCGTTCTTCACGCCGCAGTCGGGCGGCTCGCCCAACGCGAACCAGATCAACAGCCTCTACAAGATCACGCTGTACATCGCGCTGGTGATCTTCGTGCTGGTCGAGGGTGGCCTGGTGTATGCGCTGGTCAAGTTCCGCGCGCGCAAGGGCGCGGTCGCCGCGCAGATCCGCGGCAACACCCGCCTGGAGGTCGGCTGGACGGTCGCCGCGGCGGTGATCCTGGTCGCTCTCGCCGTCGTCACGTTCGCCAAGCTCTCCTCCATCCAGAACCCGCCCAAACTCGAGCCCGGGCGGCGACAACCTGGCCGGCGAGAGCGGCGCTGCTGTACGCCAGCGCCGAGCGCAAGCTGCCCCCGAACGGCAAATCGCTGAACATCACGGTCATCGGGCGCCAGTACATCTGGCAGTACGTCTACCCGGGCGCGAACGAACCCGACGGCCTGGGCGCTCCCTACTCCTACGAGGAAGATGGTCGTCCCCACCGAACACGACGGTCACGCTGGACATCGTCTCCGAGGACGTCGTGCACTCTTGGTGGATCCCCGAACTGGGCGGCAAGTTCCAGGCCGTGCCCGGCTACCACAACTACACCTGGTTCAAGGTCTGCAAGCCCGGGGTCTACCGCGGGCAGTGCGCGCTGCTATGCGGGCGCGGGCACGCGCGCATGATCGCCACCGTGAAGGCCGTTCCGCCCGCCCAGTTCGACGCGTGGCTGGCCTACCAGAAGCAGCTGATCGCCCAGGCCAACGCCGCGGCGCAGGTGGCGCGGGCCAAACTGAGCGCCCAGACCGGCGCCGGACAGGTAGAAAACCCCTAGGACATCGAGGAGACCAGCGCACGACATGGCCACGTACGTAGCCCCGATCCCCCAGGTGAGCGCCCACCACGTCGAGCGCGAGGCGCGCGGCTGGACGAGCTGGATCACCACCACCGATCACAAGCGGATCGGGATCATGTACATGGTCACGACGTTCGTGTTCTTCTGCCTGGGCGGCGTCGAGGCGCTGATGATGCGCCTGCAGCTCGGCGCGCCGAACAACACGCTGGTCACCCCGCAGACCTACAACCAGCTGTTCACGATGCACGGGACGACGATGGTGTTCCTGTTCGTCGTGCCGATGATGGCCGGCACTTGCCAACTACTTCCTGCCGCTGATGATCGGCGCGCGCGACATGGCCTTCCCGCGGCTGAACGCGCTCTCCTTCTGGCTGCTGCTGGCCGGCGGCATCGTCTTCTACGCCTCGATCTTCTGGAACCCGCCGGAAGCGGGCTGGACGAGCTGCGTACCGCTGGCGAACGCGGTCTACTCGCCCAGCGGCGGCGAGGACGCCTGGATCTACCTGATCCACCTGACCGGCCTCTCCTCGATCCTGGGGGCGATCAACTTCTACGCGACGATCGCCAACATGCGCGCGCGCGGCATGAGCTGGGGGCGCCTGCCGCTGTTCGTGTGGACGATCCTCACCTACTCGGTGCTGCTCATCTTCGCGATGCCCGTGATCGCCGCGGCGGTCACGATGCTGCTCACCGACCGGCACTTCGGAACGCACTTCTTCGACCCCGCCCAGGGCGGCTCGCCGATCCTCTGGCAGCACCTGTTCTGGTTCTTCGGGCACCCCGAGGTCTACATCATGGTGCTCCCCGGCTTCGGCGATGATCTCGGAGATCCTGCCGGTGTTCGCGCGCAAGCCGATCTTCGGCTACAAGGCGATCGCGGCGTCGACCGTGGCGATCGCCTTCCTGGGCTTCCTCACGTGGGCGCACCACATGTTCACGGCGCCGATACCCGAGGCGATCCTCGTGTTCGTGATGCTCAGCTCCTACTTGATCGCCGTGCCCACGGGGGTGAAGATCCTCAACTGGGTCGCGACGCTGTGGCGCGGCACGATCGAATTCAAGACGCCGCTGCTGTTCTGCGCGGGCGCCATCGCGCTGTTCCTGATCGGCGGGCATCTCGGGCGTCTTCCTGGCCACGTTCCCGATCGACTGGCAGGTCAACGAAACGTACTTCGTGGTGGCGCACCTGCATTTCGTGCTGCATGGGCGGCGCGGTGTTCACGATCTTCGCCGCGATCTACTACTGGTTCCCGAAGATCACCGGGCGCATGCTCAGCGAGGGCCTGGGCAAGCTGAGCTTCTAGCTGATGTTCTTCGGCGTCCTGACCACGTTCCTGATCCAGCACGTGATGGGCCTCGACGGCATGCCGCGGCGCGTCTACGAGTACGACAACGTCGGCCACCTGGCCCTCTACAACGTGATCTCGACGGTCGGCTCGTTCATCCTCGGCGCGGGCGTGCTGGTGACGATCGTCAACGTCGCGCGCAGCCTCAAGGTGGGCGTGGCGGCCGGGCCGGACCCGTGGAAGGCGAACACGCTGGAGTGGTTCACGACCTCGCCTCCGCCGGCGAACAACTTCGACGTGATCCCGCTCGTGCGCTCGGCCGAACCGATGAAGGACATCCGCCGCGAGGTCGAGCGGCGGAGCACCGGCAGGGCCGGCGCGTCCGCGACGGGGCCACCGTTCCCGCCGGGGCCACGCAGGTCGGGATCTGATGGCCACGGCGCCCCCGCCGGCGTGGCGCCGGCGATCGAGGGGCGCGGCCGCGGCCGGTCTGCGTGCCGGGGCTGGCGCCGCGCGCGCGCCAGCTCGCTGAGCGACTACGTCGAGCTGACCAAGCCGAAGGTCCAGTCGCTGCTGCTGCTGACGACGATCGCCACGATGTACGTGGCCGGCGATCCCTCGCCGCTGCTGGTCGCGCTGACCTGCCTCGGCGGCTACCTGTCGGCCGGCGGCGCCGGCGCCGTGAACCACTGGTTCGACCGCGACATCGACGCGCGCATGGCGCGCACGGTCGCACGCGCCCGGTCCCCTCCGGGCGCGTCTCCCCGCGCGCGGCGCTGGCCTTCGGCTGCGCGCTCGCCGGCCTGTCGCTGCTCGAGCTGTCGCTGACCGTGAACCCGCTGGCCGCGGCCCTGTCGTTCGCGGGCTTCCTCGGCTACGTGTTCGTCTACACCGTCTGGCTGAAGCGGCGCACGCCGCAGAACATCGTGATCGGCGGCGCCGCCGGCGCGGTCCCCCCGCTGGTCGGCTGGGCCGCCGTCACCGGGTCGGTCAGCGGCACCGCGGTGATCCTGTTCTTCATCGTGTTCTTCTGGACGCCGCCCCACTTCTGGGCGCTGTCGCTGCTGATGAAGGACGAGTACGCGAAGGTCGGCGTGCCGATGCTGCCGGTCGTGCGCGGGCGAGGCCGAGACGCGGCGGCAGATCCTGCTCTACTCGGTGCTCCTGTATGCGGTCACGCAGCTGCCGTTCTGCGCCGGCGGGTTCGGCGCGATCTACCTCGTCGCCTCGCTCGTGCTCGGGCTCGGCTTCATCGCGGGCGCGGTGCGCCTCTACCGCCGCGCCGACCGGCGCTCGGCGCTCGAGGCTGCTACCTCTTCTCGCTCGCCTACCTCGCGCTGCTGTTCTGCGCGATGGTCGCCGATGTCCACCTGTAGGCCCGCCCGCGCCGGGTATTCTTTGCGCCCACGATGAACCGGCGCCTGGCAAACAAGAACATCCGCACCGGGCTGATCGTGTGCGCCATCTGCATGTTCATGTTCGGCATCACGTTCGTCGTGGCGGCGGTGTACGTCTCGTGAGCCCGCTCGACCCCGAGATCCCGCCGGTCGGCGAGGAGATCCACCTTCCCGGGACCGACCGTCCTGCCGGTGCTGACGGCCGTCGGCATCACGCTGGCGCTCGTCGGCATCACGACCTTCATCGAGCTCACGGTCGTGGGCGGTGATCCTGACGCTCGGCTGCATCGTGCGCTGGATCAAAGACACGCGGCACGACATCGACGAGCTCCCGCTCGACTGACCGGGGCGGCGTCGCGCACGTTGCCCCCGCCGCGCGCGACACCTCCGGTCCCTCTCGCCCTGGGTCCCTCACCCCACCGCCGCGCTCGCCGGTACCGGGCAGATCGCCCCGTCCTCGGTCCAGCAGCGCACGACGTCGCGAACGGAGAGGATGCCCGCGGTCTCTCCCCGCTCGAGGACGATCAGGTGGCGAAAGCCGCCGCGCACCATCGCCGCCGCGGCCTCCTCCAGGGACCAGTCGGGAGCCGCGAACACGACGTCCCGGGTGAGGTGGTCGGCGACGGGCTCGTGGTCGGGATCCTGCCCGCCGCGCAGCGACAGCAGGATGTCGCGCTCGGTGATGATCCCCGGGCCGTGTCCGTCGGGGTCGATGACCACGGCGGCGCCGACGCCGCGCTCGGACATCAGCCGCGCGACGGCGCGCAGGGTGTGGCCCGGCCCGACCGTGAGGACCGTGGGGGTCATGCCTTCCCGAACCTGCATCACCGGCTCCTTTCCCGCTCAGCCTCGCGGCAAACGGCTGCCAGATATTTGCAACGATTGCCTCAATCTACCGCGACAAGGCCCCCGCGTCAAGGTCCCGGCCGTTCCAGGCGGACGAAGGCATTAGGATCACGCCTCCCGATGGAGAGGATCGCCGCAGAGAACTTCCCGCACGCACCGGCAGAGCCGCCGCCCATGTCTAGGCAGCGCTCGCTCCTGCTGGCCGTCGATCGCGGCCGTGATCGCCACGGCGATCGGCATCGCGCTGAGCTACGTGATCCACTGGTTCCCGGTCCAGGCCAGCACGCAGGCGCACGAACACCGACAGCTCTACCACGTCCTGGTGATCGCCACGATCCCGATCTTCGTGCTGGTGCGTGACCGTGATCCTGTACTGCGTCTGGCAGTTCCGCATGAAACCCGGCGAGGAGCTCAAGGACGGGCCGCCGATCCACGGCAACACGCGCCTGGAGGTCTTCTGGACGGCGCTCCCCGCGGTCCTGCTGCTGGGGATGGTGGGCTACTCGTTCGTGGTGCTGCACGAAAACGAGAAGAAGCCGAGGGGCGTGCCGGAAGTGCAGATCAGGCGTGATCGGCCAGCAGTTCTTCTGGTCCTATGAATACCCGCCGTCGGTGACCGGCGGGGCGCCGCTGAAGAGCACGCAGCTGTACATGCCGAAGGGCGACACGGTGTACTTCAACATGCGCTCCAAGGACGTCATCCACGCCTTCTGGATCCCGGCCTTCCGCCTGCAGGAGGACGTCGTGCCCGGCATCACCACCACACTGGCGCGTGACGCCCGACCGGCTCGGCAGCTACCCGGTCGTCTGCAACCTGCTCTGCGGGCTCGGGCACTCGCTGATGCGCTCGACGGTCCACGTCGTCCCGCCCGCCCAGTTCCAGGCGTGGATCAAGAGCCAGCTGAGCACGGCCCCGGCGGGCGGCAGGCGGCTCGCCGGCCCGGCGCCGCCTCCGGGGGGGCTACGGGATAATGTTCCCAGGCCAGATGACCTGCAAGGGAACACGCTGATGGCCGCGAAGCTCCGCGCCCCGGGCTTCTACCGCGCCGGCTTCTGGATGGTGCTCGGCGTCGGCTTCGCCGCTCGCGCTGACCTGGCTGGTGCGCATGTCCACCGGCCACACCACCTACCCGCACTACCTCAACGCGGACGCGATCCTGACGGTCTCGCTGTTCGCCGTGCCGCTCGCCTTCCTGGCCGGGATCGGCGGCATGGACTACTGGTTCTACTGGGCATCGGGCAGGCCGACGCGCCCGGAGGACCACTCCGGCCACGGGGCGCTACAGCTGGAGGGACTACTTCCGCATCAACACCGACCACAAGGTGATCGGCATCCAGTACACGGTCACCTCCTTCTTCTTCCTGCTCGTCGGCGGGCTGATCGGCATGCTGATGCGCGCGCAGCTGGCCCAGCCCGGATCCCAGTTCGTCGACGCCAACACCTACAACGGCCTGTTCTCGGTCCACGCCTCGCTGCTCATCTTCCTGTTCGTGATCCCGGTGTTCGCCGGCCTCGGGAACTTCGTGATCCCGCTGATGATCGGCGCCCCCGACATGGCCTTCCCCCGCCTGAACGCGCTCTCCTTCTGGCTGCTGCCGGTCGCCGGCGTGATGATGCTCGCTGAGCTTCTTCGCGCCGGGCGGCGCGTTCGCCGACGGCTGGACGGCCTACACGCCGCTGTCGATCAACGCCCCGATCGGGCAGACGTTCTTCTCCGTCGCGGTCCAGTTCGCGGGCGCCTCCTCGATCATGACCGCGCTGAACTTCCTGGTGACGATCATCACGATGCGCGCGCCGGGAATGAGCTTCTTCCGCATGCCGCTGCTCGTGTGGGCGAACTTCGCGACCTCGCTGCTGGTCGTCATCGCCACGCCGTTCATCGCCGCCTCGCAGTTCTTCATCCTGCTCGACCGCGCGCTCAGCTTCAACTTCTTCAACGCCGGCAAGGGCGGGGACGTGCTGATGTATCAGCACGTCTTCTGGTTCTACTCCCACCCGGCGGTCTACATCATGATGCTGCCCGGATTCGGGATCGTCTCGGAAATCATCGCCGTGAAGTCGCGCAAGCCGATCTTCGGCTACCGCATGATGGCCTTCTCGCTGCTGGCGATCGTCGGGCTCGGCTTCACCGTGTGGGCGCACCACATGTTCACCTCGGGCATGGCCGCCTGGATTCGCATCCCGATGGCGATCACGACGGCGATCATCGCCGTGCCGACGGGCATCAAGGTCTTCTCGTGGCTGGCGACGCTGTGGCGGGGAGTGCTGCACCTGGACACGCCGATGCTGTTCGCGCTGGGCTTCCTGACGACGTTCACGCTCGGCGGGATCAGCGGCGTGATGCTCGCGATGATCCCGTTCGACATCCACGTCAGCGCCACCTACTTCATCGTGGCCCACATCCACTACGTGCTGTTCGGCGGCTCGCTGATGACGATCTTCGCCGGCGTCTACTACTGGTTCCCGAAGATGACCGGGCGCATGTACGACGAGCGCCTCGGCAAGTGGCACTTCTGGACCACGTTCGTCTTCTTCAACCTCACGTTCGCCCCGATGCACGTCCTCGGCCTGCAGGGCATGCCCCGGCGCGTGGCCACCTACGCGGCGCAAGTTCGCCGACCTGAACCTGTTCATCTCGATCGCCAGCTTCGGCCTGGGGCTGAGCACGCTGGTGTTCGTCTACAACATGGTCACGAGCTGGCGCGGAGGACCGGTGCAGCGTGGGCAACCCGTGGCGCGGGAATGACGCTCGAGTGGCAGGTGTCCTCGCCGCCGCCGATCTTCAACTTCGACCGCGTGCCGACCGTCGTCGGCGGTCCCTACGAGTACGGCGTCCCGGGCGCGGTCCACGGCATCTTCGCGCCGGCCCCGGCCGCCGCCGACGGTCGGGGCGGGCTCGAGCATCGTGCGGGCGCCGAGCGCATGACGGCGGGGGCATCCGCGATGAAGGAGGTTCTGGTCGTGGCCAACCGGACGCTCGGCGGGCGCGAAGCTGCTCGACGCCGTGCGCGCGCGGGCCGGCGTCCGGCGAGGTGCGCTTCCGCCTGGTCGTGCCCCAGAGCAAGCCCTCGGCGGGCCTGGTGATCTACGACGAGGCGGTGCGCGAATCCGCCCAGGTGCGCGTCGATCTGGCCGATCTCGGCCGTGACGGCCGAGGGCATCGAGGCGAGCCGGCGAAGTCGGCGATCCCGACCCGTTCCTGGCCACCATGGACGCCGTCGCCGCAGCACCGCCCGGACGAGATCATCGTCTCGACCTACCCCGCCATACACTCCGGCTGGCTGCGGCGGGATCTGATCGAGCGCATCCAGAACGCCTCGGGGCTTCCGGTGGAGCACATCGTCACCGATCGTCGAGCAGGAGGGCGCTTCCCTTCAACGTGACGCTCGTGGTCGCCAGCAAGACCTCGAGCGGCGAGGAGCTGATGGAGCACCTCAAGGCGAAGGCCGCGCACGATGGCCAGCACCTGTTCATCGCGCGTCGTGCCCCAGCAGGACGGCAGCGGCACGGCTCCGCGCGAGGCCCGCGCGCGTCTGGCGAAGATGCTCGACCGGCTTCAGGAGGCCGGGCTGCTCAGCTCGGGCATGATCGGAGACCCCGACCCCTACACCGCCGACGATGAACGCGCTGGAGCTGTTCAGGGTCGACGACATCGTCATCTCCACGCTCCCCGGACGAGCGCTCGGGCTGGCTGCGCGCGAACCTGATCGAGCGCGTGCGCAACGCCACCTCCGCGCAGGTCGAGCACGTGGTCGTCGACCAGAAGCCCACCACGACCGCGGCGCCGGCCGCCTAGCGAGCGCCACGATGGAGGCAGCCAGCATCGCCCACGCAGCCGGCCACGGCGAGCACGGCGCATCCGCCGGCGGCAAACCGCAGCTCGCGGGTCGAGGCCCCGATGCTGGGGATGCTGCTTTTCATCATCTCCGAGGTGATGGTCTTCGGGGCGTTCTTCACCGCCTACTTCTTCATCCGCATCGCCCAGGGAGAGACGTGGCCCGCGCCGGGGACCGAGGTTCCAGAGCTCGTGGCGGGCATCAACACGGCGATTCTGGTGTCGTCCTCGTTCACGCTGCACTGGGCGCAGAGCTCGATCAAGCACGGGAACCGCTTCGGGCTGAAGGCCGGCATCCTGTTGACCTTCCTGCTCGGCTGCACCTTCCTGTTCATCCAGATCAACGAGTACGCCAACATCGGCTTCGCGCCCCAGGACGCGGCCCAGCAGACGATCTTCTACTCGCTCACGGGCCTGCACGGCGCGCACGTGTTCATCGGGCTGTGTCTGCTGCTGAGCGTGACGATCCGCTCCTTCCGCGGGCATTACAGTCCCGAGGAGCACCGCGGCGTCGAGGTGCCGGGCATCTACTGGCACTTCGTCGACATCATGTGGCTCGTCGTCTACACGACCGTCTACGTCCTCTGAGCTACGCGCCAGCTGCGCGGCAAGTGGAGAGGAACGCCACCGTGCTGAACCCGATGCGCTCGGAGGGCGAGGCCTTTCGCCTGCTGCTCTACGCGATCGTGCTGACCGTCGTAATCATCGTCTTGATCGTCGTCCTGCGCGCGATCCTGTGACCATCGACGGCCTTATTTGACGGTGATCGTGCCCCACATCCCGGCCGCGCGGTGCCCCGGGGCCTGGCAGAAATAGGTGTAGGTGCCCGGCTTCAGCGTGACGGTGACGGAGGTGCTGCCCTTGGTGATGAAGCTGCTCGCCCCGATCGCGGCGCCGGCCTGAGTCGCGCCGCCGGAGCCGGGTTCGACGGCGATGTTGTGCGAGACGCCCGACATGTTCGGCATCGTGATCGTGACCGGCCCCGCGGTGGCCGTAGCCTTGTTCGTCACGTAGGCCAGCTGGCCGGTCGGGCTCGCATGGAGCGCCAGCTTGCCCGCCTTCTCGACCGCCGGCTTGCCGGCACCCGGTTCGGGCACCGCAGTGGCGAGCAGCCCCGCGTCCTTGCCCGGGCGGTCGACCGCCTGCGAGACGTAGGCTGCGACGTCGCTGAGCGTCGCTCCGCTGACGAGGTCCTTGGGCATGGCGCCTTCGGGGTTGGGGATTTTCACCTGCTGTTCGACCACCCCGCGGACCGCGTTGCGCTCGAGCCCTTCGGCGATGCCCGCACGGAAGGCATCATCGAGGTCGGGGCCGACGATCCCTTTCGTGCCCGCCCGGGCGAGCGTGTGGCAGGAGCCGCACTTGGCCACGAAGGCCTGCTTGCCCAGGATCAGGTTCGGCGTTATCGGCGCCCTTGACCGAGCAGCCGGCCGTGACGAGCACCAGCGCGGCCGCCAGGGCGAACGTCACGGCGCGCATGGCCTCATGCCCAGGACTGCGGTGAGCGGCGCCGCTGCGGGCGAGAAAGGGGCGAGTTGGGCTCATGAGCGCGCGAAACACTATCCGAAGGGCCGGGTGGCCCGGCTGCTGCTCGCGGGCCGCCGTGTCGCCGTCACGGCCTGGCCAGATCGCCCAATTCGCCACGCGCCGCCGAGAGCACGCCCCGCGCGACGCCCTCCCAGGACCAGCGCTCGCGCGCCGTGCCGACCAGGCCCGCGCGGGTGAGCGAACGCAGCTGCGGATCGGCCCGCAGCCAGCTGAGCAGGCGCGCCGCCAGGGCTCTCACCGCCCCGTCGTCGACCGGGAAGGAGAGCCACTCGGCGACCTGCCGGGGCAGCGCGCCAGCGAGGGCGTCGCTGACCTCGGCGAGCCCCGAGTGGGCCGCGCTTATCGGCAGAACGCCGCAGGCGGCCGCCTCGGCCGCCACCATGCCGAAGGCCTCCGGGAAGGTGCTCGGAACGACGAGCGCCTCGCACGCCGGCAGCAGCTCGACCAGCTCCTCGTGATCCAGACGCCCCGTCAGCACGACGGTGTCGCTCAATCCGCGATGCTGCCGCAAGGTAGCGCTCGCGTTCCTCACCCTCCAGCCCGTCGAGGAACGCGAGCAGATGCCGAAGCGGCCGGGCACCGGGCGACCGCTCCTCGAGCGCCCGGCCCGCGAGCGCGATCTCCCTCGCCTCTCGCATGTCGCCGGCCGAGAGCGCCGCACACAGGCGTTCTGACCCCTCGCCGATAGGCGCCGAAGCCGACCACCACCAGGCGGGCCTCCGCCACCTGCTCGAGAACCAGCGGCCACGCCGCTATGAGCAGATCGATGCCCTTGCTCACGATCAGCTTCCCCACGAACGCCACCAGCCGGTCCCGGCCCGGCTGCAGCCGGGCCAGCGCCCGTGCGGCCGCGCGGGCGTCGTGGGCGAACGCGTCGGAGGACTCGCTCGCCTCGCGCCGGTCAAGGCGCTCGACCAGAGCACCTACTGCCGCAGCGGCCTGCGCCTGCTCGCGGGGGGCGAAGCGCTCGACGTCGACGCCCGGCGGGCCCAGGCGAGTGCGCTCGATCAGATCCCGCCCGCCGAGCGCCTCCCACAGGCTCACGGCCGTGTGACGCGAGCCGACCAGCACCGTACGGGCGCCGGCCAGCCCCTCCCTGGCGAGGCCCACGAAGCGCTCAGGCTGGGGCTTGACGGTGTACTCCAGCGCGCTCCCGTGCACCTTCACCGCGTAGGGCGTCCCACCGCCGAGCGCACGGGCCAGGATCACCGGGCCCATCACGAGATGGTTGGCCAGCGCCGCCTCGGGCCGAGCGAGTGCGAGGAGCTCGCGAACGGCTGTCACGTTCGCTGCGATGTAGTGCGCGACCTCCTCGTCGCTGCACTGCGCGAAGGTCCGCGCCCGGATCCCCTCGTAGCGATCGGCAACGTACACGGGCAGGAGATCCCCGATATCGGGGCGGTAGACGGTGCAGGATCCCGCCCGCTGGCGCGCTGCCCAGCCAAGTGTGCGTACCTGAAGCTCACCGCGATCCCAGTGACCGACCGCGTCGACGAAGGCGTGCTCCTCCGGGTGGCGCTCCTGGCTGAGCAGGTGCACCTCGTGCCCGAGCCTGGATAGCGCCTCGGCCAGGCGGGCGTTGTACACGTTCGATCCCGTCCCGCTGAGCAGGTAGCCATGGAAGATCAGCACGCGCACCGATGGGCAGCCTACATGTGCCCGATCGCGGCACCGCCTCGGTTCGCCCACCGCCTCAGGTACAGTTCACGCCGTGAGCACTCCTCAGCGCTACCGCCTGCGCAATCGCGCCAACGGACGGGAGATAGTGATCGAGGCCGAGCCCGGGGAGATCTACCTGGACCGCCAGTCGGGCGACCCGCTCGAGGTCGTCGGCAAGGTCCTGCCCCTCGCGCCATCAGGCTCGCAGCTTCCGTGGGCCGTCGAGAACCTGCGCTTCTGCTCGGAGTGCGGCCAGCTCGCCCAGAAGGACCTGAACGACTGCCCCACCTGCGGTAGGCGCATGGGACCCCTCCCATCCCGTTTGAAGGGCAGCTGAGTGCCCGCTCGGCGGGAGGTGAGCGAGCGCTTGAAGGACAGCCGTCGCCTGTTCCCGCCGTCGGCCGCCCGGGGGGCCGCCGCCGTCTCGGCGGCCGTTCTGGTCAGCCTGACGCTCGTCGCGTGCGGCAGCTCGAGCAGCGCCTCCGATGTAGTGCCCAAGAGCACACCGGAAATCGTCCCGCCGACGAACACGTCGGGCGAAAAGGCGGCGACCAAGACAACCACCACCTCGACGACGTCAACGAAATCCACGAGCAGCTCAGGCGAAGGCGCCTCCTCGGAAGCCTCGAGCGGTGAAGCCTCCAACAGCGAAACCGGTGGAGAATCATCCGGCAGCGAAGGCTCGGGCAGCTCCTCCGGCGGCACCTCCGCGGGGGAAAAAGAAAAGGCCTCCGGCGAAAAAAGCGAAGAATCGGGCAGCGCAAGCCCCACCGGCGGCGCCAACGCACCGTAGGGCTCAACGCACCTGCGCGCGGGCCCGGCAGCACCCGGTCAGAGTGGAGTACCGATCGAAGATCGACAGGGTCGCCGATCGGCCGGATCGCCGATCGGCCAGCACATGAGCGAACGCGTGCCTCGCCGGGGAGCCGCCCGGCGAGGGCCTGCTAGGGGGTGGAGATCAGGGTGGCGCTGTAGGTCAGGCGAGCGGTCTGGTACAGGCAGTAGTACTGCACCGCGGCCCCTACGCGCGTGTGAACTGTCTGCGTGCTCGTGCTCGAGCACTGGGCCTTGCTACGGCTGGCGCGCCAGGAGGTGTCCTTGCCGAACCCGAGCGCGAGCACCGGAGCCCACGTGGGCACGGTCAGCGCCACCTCGTCGCCCTTCTTGACCGCAAGCGTGCTTTCCAGCGGAAACTGTGCCGTTAGCCCGAAGTAGGGCTGGAGCTTCACGAGCGGGCTCTGCGAGACCAGCTTGTAGCTGAGATTTGGCTTGCGCTGAGGGCGAAGGATCGCGATGCCGGCTTCGGCCGCGCCCCCCTCGTTGGCGTTGAAGAAGTTGGTCTGGGTCGTGTTCGGCTTGCCGAGCATGATCGTCCACGCGACGATCGTCCCGTTGCGGGGGACCCTCAAGGGGTGGTTGGCCCGCCCGACCTGCACCTGGAGCCCGGTCGTGCGGCTGACCGCCAGGCATGGGGTGCCGGGGCAGCTGGGTGTGGTTGCCGGACTGGTGGCTCCGAGGACCCCCACTTCAGTCAGCGTGGCCGTCGAGCCTGCGGGCAGCACCACCGCGAGCAGCAGGCTCGCGAGCAGCGCGGTGGACATGCGTCTCATATGGGTCATTGAACACGCCTAAAGCCCATAGGTAGCGGTGGAACTACTTCGCTACGCACGCACAAGCTCCTGCGCGGCGGCGGCGATCTCCTTCGGATCCCCTGCTGCGGGCGCCCACGGCAGCTGCAGTGGGTCGTCAGCGTAGCGCGGGATCATGTGGATGTGGAAGTGAAAGACCGACTGCCAGGCCCTGGCGCCGCAGGAGTTGATCAGGTTCACGCCTTCGGCGCCCAGATGCTCTTTCGCCCGCAGCGCAAGGCGCTGGGCGGTCATGACACTCGCCTGCAGATCCTCGGGATCGACGCTCAGCAGGTCCGTGCTGTGGACGCGCGGGATCACGAGAGCGTGTCCGCGCGTGGCCGGCGCGATGTCCATGAGGGCGATCGTGCGGGCATCTTCCTCGATTATCGTGGCGGGGAGATCTCCGGCGAGGATCTTGCAGAAGATGCAGTCGGGATCGGCCATTGGCGGAAGCCTAGATGGTCAGCGCGCTGGGCGGCCATCCCACCTCGCGGCCACGGCGCGGCCATGGGCCAGCGATTGCTCGCGCGTGCAGATCTCGCCCGCATACTGGGCCGCCGCCAGCTCGCGCAGAAGCTCCCCGACGCGCGGACCAAGCGGGATGCCGAGCTCACCGGCCAGCTCGTCGCCGCGTATCAGCGGCTGCGGAGGGCCTTCAGCGCGCCAGCGCAGCGCATCTGCCAGTAGCTGGCGCGCGACCCTCAGATGGGCTTCGATCGACTCCAGAGCACGATCCCCGCGGGTGGCCAGGCGATCGGCGACCGACAGCAGCGTCACGTCCACCTCCACCGGCGAGCAGGCGCAGCAGATAGCCGAACACCGTTCTCGGCGACAGGGGCTGCGGCTCGTGCACGAGAAAGCCGAGCCGTAGGTGATGGCGCACAAGCGCGGCCACATGGTCACGCAGGCGTCCAGAGGCGTGCAGGCGTCCCAGCACCGCACGGGCCAGCTCGGCGCCGCGAACGTCGTGGCCGATGAAGGTCACGCGACCATCCGCCGGGCGCACCTCGCGGGTGAGCGGCTTGGCGGCATCGTGCAGCAGCGCGCCCCAACGCAGCGCCTCTCCACGCGTCAGCCGGTCGGCGAGCGGCTCGGCGAGCAGCTCGCCTATCTGGGCGGCGTGGTCTCCGAGGAGCGCATCCAGCTCGCCCTCGACGGGACCGGCGCTGGTCAGGGCAATGGTGCGCTCGAGCACCTCGAGCGTGTGCCCGTAGACGTCGCGGTGATGAAAGCGGTTCTGCTCGACGCCTCGCAGCGCATCCAGCTCCGGCAGCACCGCCGCCACGATGCCCACCTCGCTCATCGTCTGAAGGCCCCACGGCGCGCGCGGCGCGGCCAGGATGCGGCGCAGCTCCAGGAACACCCGCTCGGCGGACACGCGCTCGAGCGCTCCGGCGTGGGCCCGCGCGCGTGCCAGCGTCTCGGGGTCGGGCTCCATGTCCAGCTCGACAGCCATTCGCACCAGGCGCAGCACCCGCAGGGGGTCCTCGTCGAACGCTCCCCGCCCGGCCATGCGCAGGCGCCTCGCGGCTAGGTCCCCCAGCCCGCCGAGCGGATCGATCGGCTCGCCTCCAGCGATCGGTTCGGCGATCGCGTTGACCGTGAAATCCCGCAACGCCAGGTCGGCCTCGAGCGAGCCGCCGCGCAGGGGCTCGACATCGAGCTGCCAGGAGGAGTCGCGCGCCACCACCCGCCAGGCTCCGAACTCCTCGGACAGGGCGAAGCACGCCGCGCGCCCCGCGGCGCGTGCCACGTCGCGCGCTGCCTGTCCGGGGTCACCCTCCACGACGATGTCAAGATCCCCGGTCGGCCGTCCGAGCAGGCGGTCGCGCACGGCTCCGCCGACCAGCCAGGCCCGCCCGCCCGCGAGCGCCCCGCGAGCCGCCTGCAGGGCGTCGCTCATGGCCTCTGCGCGTCGGCCGGCCAGGCGTCTGTGATCGGTGCGCCATCGCGGTGGTATACCCGCGGCACGCGCGGCGTCAGCGCACACGACACCTCGTAGTTGATCGTGTCCAGGCGCCGAGCCACCTCCTCGGCGGTGATCCGCTCGTTCGCCTGAGAGCCGATCAGGACAGCACACTCGCCGCGCAGCAGCTCCGCGCCGGGGTCTGCTCCGAGCTCGACGGTGATGTTGTCCATGCTCACGGTCCCGACGAGCTCGCGACGGCGCCCGCCGATCAGCACCTCGGCGTTGTTTGACAGGCCGCGCCGCCAGCCATCGCCGTAGCCGATCGGGAGCACCCCCAGGTGCGTCTCGTGCTCGGCCACGAAGCGCCGCCCGTATCCGGCGCTCTCGCCGGCCCGGCACGCCTTCACCTCGGCCACGTATGAGCTGAGCTCCATCGCCGGCTCTAGCCCTCGGGCGGAGGGGTCCTCGCCAAAGGGGTCCATGCCGTAGATGGCGATCCCGCAGCGAACCATGTCGAAGTGCGCCCGCGCATCGCGCAGCACGGCGGCGCTGTTCGCTGCGTGGACCACGAGATCGGGCTGCTCGGCCTTCACCGGCTCCACCCAACTCGCGAACGTCGCCAGCTGGCGCTCGAAGAAGCCGTCGTCATCGAGCTCGTCGGCGGTCGCGAAGTGCGTCATGACCCCCACCAGCTCGACACCGGCGGCCTCGCGTGCCGCCGCGAGGACGCGCGTGGCCTCGTCGGGGTCGCGTGTGCCGAGCCGTCCCATGCCGGAGTCGAGCTTCACGTGCACCCGTCCACCGCCGGCGGCCGCAACCGCCTGAACCGAGGGCTCATGCCACACGAGCACGTCGGCGTCGACCGCGATCGCCTGCTCGAGCTCATCGGCGTTCAGTGCGCCCATGATCAGCACGGGCACCTCGCGCATGCCCGCCTCGCGCAGCTGCGTCGCCTCCTGCGCACTCGCCACGGCCAGCCAGCTCGCGCCGCCGGCGAGCGCCGCCCTGGCACTCTGAGTCGCGCCGTGACCATAGCCGTCGGCCTTCACCACCGCACACAGCGACACGCTCTCCCGGAGCTCTGAGCGCAGGCGCGCGCAGTTGCGCTCGATCGCCCCAACGTTCACGCTCGCCTGCGCACGCACCTGGGTCATCCCTGATCCGCCTCCGCGAGCCCCTCCCCGGCGCGCGCGGCCGGCAGCGCCTCGATCACGTCGGAGGCGATCACGCCCTCCGCGGTGCCCTGCCGCCGCGCGGCGAGCCTACCGGCGCCCGGCGTGCAGCTGCACTCCCGCCGCGGCTGCCGTGAAGGCATCGAGTCCCTGTGCCAGCAGCGCCGCGATCACGCCCGTGAGCACGTCACCCGAGCCGGCCGTGGCCAGCGCCGGGCTGGCACCGGCGCTGACCGCGACCACACCGCTCGGATCGGCTATCAGCGTGTCGTCGCCCTTCAGCACCACCACCGCCCTCGTCCGCTCAGCCGCCGCACGTGCGTAGCGAAGACGCTCACGTTCGATCTCCGCGCTGTCGAGCTCGAGCAGCCGTCCCAGCTCGCCCGCGTGCGGCGTGAGCACCGTCGGCGCGTCCCTGCCGGCCAGCTCTTCAGGACATCCCGCATGAGCGTTCAGTCCATCGGCGTCGAGCACCAGCGCGACCGCCGCCCGCCGCGCGAGCGCGCGCGCAAACGCGAACGCGCCCTCGCTGCGTCCCAGCCCGGGGCCCAGCGCCAGCGCCCCGCCGCGCTGCGACTCCGTGAGGACGGTGTCCACCCCCTCGGGGGACATTGAGCCGTCCTCGTCGGGCATGCCACAGGTCATGAGCTCCGGGCGACCGGCGCTCGCGAGGACCCCCTGCAGCGAGCGGGGTACGCATGCCGTGACGTACCCCGCACCCGCGCGCATGCTTGCGTAGCCCGCCATCCAAGGAGCGCCGGTCAGCCCGCGCGAGCCCCCCGCAACGAGCACGTGTCCGCTGGTGAACTTCGTCGAGCTCGCCTCCCGGCGCGGGAGCAGATCGAGCAGGGGGGCCCCGATCAGCCCGACCTTGGCCGTTGCCGGAGCGCCGCGCGGGATGCCGATGTCGATCGTCTCGACCATCCCCGCATGCGCCTTGCCGGGTCTGATCCACAGCCCCGCCTTGGCGGCGTGGAAGGTGACCGTCACCGACGCAGCCACCGCCCGCCCGTGCACGGTACCGCTGGAGGCGTCCACGCCGCTGGGGACGTCGACGCTGACGACGGGCACCACGATCGCGTTCACGGCATCGATCGCATCCGCCACGGAGCCACGGGGCTGACCCTGAAAGCCCGTGCCGAGCAGCGCATCGACGATCACTGCCGAGCGCGCGATCGCGCTCGCGCCCTCCCGGGCAAGCGCAGGGTCCTCGCGCGCGTCCAGGCGCAGCGGGGGCTCGCCCCCCAGCCGTTCCAGATTCTCGCGCGCGTCCCCGGAGAACTCATGCGGCGAGCCGGCACACACGACCGCCACCTCGCGGCCGCCATCGCGCAGCAGGCGCGCCACGACCAGCCCGTCGCCGCCGTTGTTCCCCTTCCCGCATACCACCGTCACCGCGCCGTCCGGCGCCAGCTGCTCGACCATCCGCGCGACGCCGGCGCCAGCGCGCTCCATCAGCTCCAGCGAGGGCACGCCCCGCTGCTCGATCGCCCAGCGGTCGACCGCCCGCATCGTCTCGGCGTCGGGCAGCGGGATCAGCCAGTCGGGCAGGGTGTCCACGAGGAGCGATGCTAGATGGTCGGTCCTCCGGCGGCGCTCGGGGCGCCCGCCACGGCGCGCGGGAGCTCCTGCAAGCCTGGAGCGCTACTCGACCGTGACGGTCTTGGCGAGGTTGCGCGGCTGGTCGACGTTCAGCCCGCGCCGCCGCGCGATCTCGTATGCGAGCAGCTGCAGTGGGATCACTGCGAGGATGGGCTGGAGCATCCAGTCCACCGCCGGCAGCCTCACGACGGCGTCTGCGTGCTCGGTGATGCGGTCGTTGCCCTCCGTCGCGACGGCGATCACGCGCGCCCCTCGGGCGCGCACCTCCTGCATGTTCGACTGGAGCTTCTCGAGCACCGGGGAGTCCGTCGCCACACACACGACCGGCGTGGAGTCGTCAAGGAGCGCGATCGGCCCGTGCTTCATCTCCCCCGCGGCGTAGGCGTCGGTGGCGATGTAGGAGATCTCCTTCAGCTTCAGCGCCCCCTCGAGCGCCACGGGCAGGCCGACGTGGCGACCGATGTAGAGGAAGAACTCGCTCTGCCAGCAGTCCTCGGCGATGCGACTCACCTGCTCGCCCACCGAGGCCAGCACCTCATCGATGCAGTGTGGAAGTCGCTTGAGCTCGCTCACCAGCCCGGCGATCCGCACAGGCTCGAGCGTGCCCCGCAACTCCGCCAGGCGCAGCGCAAGCAGGTAGCTGACAGCGACCTGGCAGAGGAAGGTCTTCGTCGCCGCCACCCCGATCTCGAGCCCGGCGCGGGTGAACAGCACGCCGTCGGCGTCGCGCGTCGCCTGCGAGCCCATCACGTTCGTGATCGCCAGCACCGCCGCTCCCCGTTCGCGCGCCAGGCGCATCGCCGCGAGCGTGTCGGCGGTCTCGCCCGACTGCGAGATCCCGATCACGAGATCTCCCGGGCCGACGACGGGGTTGCGGTAGCGGTACTCCGACGCGATGTCCATTTCGACGGGCAGCCGCGCCCACTCCTCGATCGCGTAGCGGCCGATCAGACCGGCGTGGTAGGAGGTGCCGCACGCCACCACGACAACCCTCCTGACGTCCATGAGCATCGCCTCATCCATCGCCCCCGGCTCGTCCAGATCAACACCGTCGCCGCGCGCCGTGCGGTCGGCGATGGTGTCGGCGACGGCATCCGCCTGTTCATGGATCTCCTTGAGCATGAACGTCTCGTAGCCGCCCTTCTCCGCGGTTTGCTCGTCCCAGTCGACCGACTGCACCGCTCGCTCGATCTCCTCACCAGCAGGGGTCGTGATCGTCACGCCCTCGGGGCGCAGGACGACGATCTCGTCGTTCTCCAGGTACTGCACCCGCCTCGTCTCCCGCAGGAAGGCCGGCACGGCGGAGGCGACGAACTGCTCGTCCTCGCCACGGCCGACAATCAAGGGACACTCCTTGCGGGCCCCCACGAGCACCTCGGGCTCGTCGCTGCTCATCGCCACGAACGCGTAGTGGCCCTGCAGTTCGGCATACGCCGAGCGCACCGCGTCGGCCAGATCACCGTCGTAGTGATCGGCGATGAGGTGGGCGATCACCTCGGCGTCGGTCTCGGAGGTGAAGGTGCTGCCTTCGGCGGTCAGGCGCTCCTTCAGCGTCATGTAGTTCTCGACGATCCCGTTCACGACCACGTGCACGCGGTCTGAGCTGTCGTAGTGGGGGTGCGCGTTCTCCTCGCTCACCCTTCCGTGGGTCGCCCAGCGCGTATGGCCGATGCCGATCGTCGTCGGCGCGGCAGCGAGAGCGACTGCTGTGCCTGCGCCGTTGAGGGATCGGTCGTCGAGCTTGGCGCGCAGCGCACCGAGGTTGCCGACGGCGCGCACGGCCTCGATCCGACCGTCCGCGAGCACCGAGATGCCGGCCGAGTCATAGCCGCGGTACTCGAGCTTGCTCAGCCCGGCGAAGAGCAGCTCGGTCGCGGGGCGCCTGCCGACGTAGCCAATGATGCCGCACATCGCATCGAAGATACCAGCGGCCTGCGGAGCGACCGAGAAGACGCCCTCAGCCCATGCGCTCGGCGAGCAGGTCGACCAGCCGGGAGCAGACCTGCTCGGCCTCCTCGCGGGTGGGTGCCTCGACCATCACCCTCACGAGCGGCTCGGTGCCGCTGGGGCGCACGAGCACGCGCCCGCGGCCCATCAGCGCGTCCTCCTCGACGCTCACCGCCTCGTGCACGTCCTGGGCACCTGCCAGCGCCTCGCGATCGCGCACGGGCACGTTCACCAGGCATTGGGGGAGCTTTGCCATCGCGTCGCGTTCGCTCAGATCCCTCCCCCCCAGCGCCTCCAGCGTCAGCAGCGCCGCTGCGATGCCGTCGCCGGTGCGGTTGAAGCCCATGTCGATGATGTGCCCCGACTGCTCGCCGCCGAGCGTCCAATCGCGGGCGCGCAACTCCTCGAGCACATATCGATCGCCAACCTGCGTCGTTGCTACCGCGATCCCCGCATGCTCCATGGCAGAGTAGAAGCCGTAGTTGGTCATCACGGTCACCGCCACGCCGTTGCCGCGCAGGCGTCCCGATGCCCGCAGGTGAAGCGCGGCCAGCGCCATCAGCTCGTCCCCGTCGACCACCTCCCCGAGGCGATCCACCGCCAGGACCCTGTCACCGTCGCCGTCGAAGGCAAAGCCAACGGCATGATTGCCCTCGCGCATCCGCTCGGCGAGCGCCGCTACGTGCGTGGAGCCGCAGCCGGCGTTGATGTTGCGCCCATCCGGGGAGTCGGCCGTGACCGTCACTTTCGCGCCCAGCCGCCTGAATATCTCTGCTGCGACGTGGTAGGTGGCGCCGTTGGCGCAATCGAGCAGCACGTCCAACCCCGTCAGGTCGAGCTCGCCAAAGCGCGTGTGCAGCTCGCGCAGGTAGTCCTCGGAAGCCCCCCTCAGCTCACGCACCCGCCCGATCGCCGACGGCTGCTCGGGCAGGCCCGGCGACGGTGGGTGCTCACGTTCGAGCTCGCGCTCGATCTCGAGCTCGGCCTCGTCGGAAAGCTTGTAGCCGTCGGTGCTGAAGAACTTGATCCCGTTGTCCTGATAAGGGTTGTGCGAGGCCGAGAGAACCGCGGCGAGGTCGAAGCCGTAGCGTCCCAGCAACAGCGGCGCCGCGGGGGTCGGCAGCACGCCGCCCAGCAGGGCATCCCCCCCGGCCGCGCTCACGCCGGCCGCGACGGCGGACTGCAGCATCTCCCCCGACTCGCGCGTGTCGCGCAGGATGAGGACCTGAGGGCGCTCGGCGCCGCTCTGGCGCGTCGCGGCGCGCCCTAGGGCTAGCGCCAGCTCTGGGGTGATCAAGCCTCCAACGACGCCGCGAACGCCATCGGTCCCGAACAGCTTGCGGGCCATCCCGGCTAGCGCTTGGAGAACTGCGGACGCTTGCGCGCCTTCTTCAGGCCGGCCTTCTTGCGCTCCTTGGCGCGCGAATCGCGGGTCAGGAAGCCCCTGCGCTTCAGCTCCCCACGCAGGTTTGGATCGGCCTCGAGCAGTGCACGCGAGACGCCGTGGCGCAGCGCACCGGCCTGCGCGGAGATGCCTCCCCCGTGCAGCCGCGCGATCACGTCCATCCGCTCCTCGTAGCCCACCGTCTCAAGTGGCTGGCGGATGCTGCGCTGAAGCGTCACTCGCGGGAAGTGCTCCTCCAGCGTGCGTCCATTGACCAGATACGTGCCGGCGCCCGGTCGCAGCGTCACCCGCGCGATCGCCGTCTTGCGCTTTCCCGTCGCCCGGTAGCGCGCGCCGGAGGCGAGGTCGATGGCGGCTGTGGCAATCGGTGCGGCGAGCTCCTCCTCCTCCTCGACCACCTCGTCCTGCCCGCGCTGCTCCGCTTCCTCGTCCTCAATCGCGTAGAGATCCTCGTAGGTCTCCTCGCGCCCTAGCGGATCCTCGCCCTCGGGCACGATGTCGACCTCGAGGTGCGCCCCGGGCACCGACGGCTTCACGCGCGGCGTCACCTCCTCCTCCTCCTCGCCCTCCTCCTCGGAAGGTCCGTCCGTGGGCGTCTTGAGCTCGCGCTGCTCCTCGATCTCCTGCGGCGCCTGTGCCGGCCCATCCCCGGCGACCGCGGCGATCTCCGCGGGTTCCTCGGGGGGCTCGGCGGCGGCGTCCTCGGGCTGCTCGGCCTTTGCCTCGGCGGGCTGCTCGGCCTTTGCCTCGGCGGGCTGCTCGGCGGTGGGCTCGGCAGGCTGCTCGGCCGTGGACTCCAGCTGCTCGGCGTCGGAGTCCTTCTCGGGCACCTCGGGCCTCTCCTCCTCGGCCATCATCCCTCGATCTCCAGGGGCTGGGGCTTCTGGGCAGCGTGCGGATGCTCGGGTCCCGCGTAGATCTTCAGCTTCGTGATCTGCTTGCGCGCGAGCCGGTTGCGCGGCAGCATCCCCTTCACCGCCAGCCTGATGATCTCCTCGGGCCGTCTCGCGAGCATCTCCTCAAAGCTGCGCGAGCGCAGGCCGCCCGGATAGCCCGAGTGACGGTAGTAGCGCTTGTCCTTGCGCTTGTTCCCGCTCACGTGAACCTTCTCGGCGTTCACGACCACCACGAAGTCGCCCGTGTCGATGTGCGGCGTATACTCGGGCTTGCGCTTACCGCGCAGAACGTCGGCGATCTGCGTCGCGAGGCGACCGAGCGTCTTGCCGTTCGCGTCCACGAGCATCCAGCTGCGCTCGCGGTCGCTCGGCTTGGCTACGTAGGTTCTGGTCGAGGGGGCCATCACGCAAAAAGGGCCACGCGATAGCGCGCGGCGCGAGCGAACATCATAGGCCATCTTCGCCGCCTTCGCGGCGAGATCGGCGATGGTGAGGGACGCCACCAGGACTGTTCGCGGCAGCGCGCGACCGTGTCTCCCGAAAGAAGCGAGCGCAGCAGGCCGCGGGCCGACGGATTGTCGTTCCTGGCAAGGATGCGGGGAACGAAGTGTGCTGTGCCCCACGAGCGACCGAGGACAAGGGGTCGGCGGCGAAGCAGACGACCGAAGGCGGCGAGACCAGGCCTGGGTTACTCCCACTCGATGGTGCCGGGAGGCTTGCTGGTTATGTCCAGCACCACCCGGTTGACCTCGCGCAGCTCATTGATCATCCGCGAGGCGATTCGCTCCAGCAGGTCGTAGGGCAGTCTCGCCCAGTCTGCCGTCATCGCGTCGTCGCTGGTCACCGCGCGCACCACGACCACGTGGCCGTACGTTCGCTCGTCACCCTGCACGCCCACGGTGCGTATGTCGGGCAGCACACAGAACGACTGCCACAGCTCGCGATACAGGCCGGCCTCGCGGATCTCCTCCTGCAGGATGTGATCGGCCTCGCGCAGCACGTCGAGGCGCTCCCTCGTGGCCTCTGCGCCCACGATCCTGATCGCCAGCCCAGGTCCGGGGAAGGGTTGGCGCCAGACCAAGCGCTCGGGCAGGCCCAGCTCCGCGCCGACCGCGCGCACCTCGTCCTTGAACAGCGTTCGCAGCGGCTCGACGAGCTCGAAGTCCATGTCCTCGGGCAGGCCGCCCACGTTGTGATGGGACTTGATCGTCGCCGCTCCAGTGCCTCCCCCTGACTCGATCACATCCGAATACAGCGTTCCCTGTACGAGATACCTCGCTCCCCCGCCTCCGTCCGCACCGGCCAGCTTCGCCGCCTCCTCCTCGAAGACCTTGATGAACTCGGCGCCGATCGCCTTGCGCTTGGCCTCGGGCTCGGTCACCCCCTTCAGCCTCTCCAGGAAGCGCCTCTCCGCAGCGACCGCCACGAGCGGCACCTTGAAGGTGTCGCGAAAGGCGCTCACCACCTGCTCGCCCTCGTCCTTGCGCATCAGCCCGTGGTCCACGAACACGCACGTCAGCTGATCGCCCACCGCCCGATGCACGAGCAGCGCCGCCACCGAGGAGTCCACACCGCCGGACAGCCCGCAGATCACCCTGCCGTCGCCGACCTGCTCGCGAATTCGCTGCACCTGGCTGTCCACGATCGACGCCGCCGTCCAGGTCGGCTCGCAGCCGCACACCTCGGTCAGGAACCTCGTCAGGATCTCCTGCCCGTAGGGAGTGTGCACGACCTCGGGGTGAAACTGGATCCCGTAGATGGCTCGCCGCCGATCCTCCACGGCCGCCACCGGCGAGGCGCTCGACGAGGCCAGCGCCGTGAATCCGGGTGGTGGCTCGAACACGGTATCCCTGTGGGACATCCAGCACGTCTGCTCCCGCGGCGTCTCCCTCAGCAGCACACCGGGATCGCGCACGTGCAGCTCCGAGCGCCCGAACTCGCCGACCTCGGCCTGCTCGACCCTGCCACCCAGCTCGTGCACGAGCAGCTGCATTCCGTAGCAGATGCCCATCACCGGCACGCCCAGCTCCAGCAGGCCGCGCTCCAGTCGCGGGGCGTCCGGCGCATACACCGACGCCGGTCCACCGGAGAGGATGATCCCGCGTGGCCGGCGCATCTCGATCTCCTCGAGCGAGCAGTGGTGGGGCAGGAGCTCGGAGAAGACCCCGCAGTCGCGCACGCGCCTTGCGATCAGCTGGCTGTACTGTCCGCCATAGTCCAGCACCAGTATCGTCGGGGTGCTCCCGACCTCGCCTGCCGGCGTCCGCGGGCGCTCGGGTGCCGAGCACACGCCGCTTCCTGGGCCCCTGCGATCCTCGCCGGTATGCTCCCGTGTCTCGCCGGGAGCGTCCCGTAGAACTGCTGGCGAGGCCTCAGTCATTGGCGAGGGCGGCAGCCTTCCCGTTGGTGGCACCCATGCCAACTTCCTGATCGCGCTGCAGCGCCTTGCCCTCGGTCTGGAGGGCCGGCGCGATCACGACCTCCGCGCGGTTGAACTCGGCAAGGTCCTTGTGCCCGCACGTCGCCATCGATGTCCGCAGCCCGCCGAACAGGTTGAACGTACCGTCGTTCTCTCGCGCCGGGCCGACCAGGATCTCTTCGAGCGTGCCGTTCTGCGTCGTTGCCACGCGCGCTCCGCGCGGGAGCGTCGGGTGGAAGGTCGCCATGCCCCAGTGAAAGCCCCGTCCGGGCGCCTCGTAGGCACGCGCCAGCGGTGAGCCGATCATCACGGCGTCGGCCCCCAGCGCGATCGCCTTGGAGACGTCGCCCCCATTGCGCATGCCGCCATCGGCGATCACCTGGCAGTACTCGCCCGTCTCGAGCATGTGCGTGGAGCGGGCATGCGCGACGTCCGCGATCGCGGTCGCCTGCGGCACGCCGATGCCGAGCACGCCGCGCGTGGTGCAGGCTGCCCCGGGTCCCACGCCGACGAGCACTCCGGCGGCTCCCGTGCGCATCAGGTGAAGGCCCGTGTGGTAGGAGGCGCAGCCGCCCACGACCACCGGCACGTCGAGCGTCGGTATGAACTCCTTCAGGTTCAACGGCTCCGAGACGGTGGACACGTGCTCTCCGGAGACGACCGTCCCCTGGATGACCAGCACGTCCAGGCCGGCATCCATCGCGATCTCGTGATAGTCGAGCACGCGCTGCGGCGTCAGCGAGGCGGCGACGACGACCTTCTGCTCCTTGATCTCGCCTATCCGCCGACCGATCAGCTCGGGCTTGATCGGCTCGCGGTAGATGTCCTGCATCTCGCGCGTGGCCACCTCCTTGGGCAGTGACGCGATCCGTTCCAGCTGCTCCTCGGCGTCCTCGTAGCGGGTGAAGATGCCCTCGAGGTTGAGCACGGCCAGGCCACCCAGGCGGCCGATCAGGCCGGCGGTGCGCGGCGAGCAGACGCCGTCCATCGCCGCGGCGAGCATCGGCAGCTCGAACTGGTAGGGCCCGAGCTTCCAGGAGATGTCGATGTCGTCGGGGTCGCGCGTGCGCCGCGAGGGCACGATCGCGATGTCGTCGAAGCCATAGGCCTGACGCCCCTTCTTGCCGCGTCCGATCTCTATCTCCATCGCGGAATCCTGACAGCCGGCGCGGACAAGAAGACCCCGCGCCGGGCGGGGCCAGAAGGGGGCCGGCGGCGAGTCGCCGGGGAGTTTTTCGGCGCGAGAGCCAAGTGGATCTGAGCATAGCAATGGTGACACCCTGTGAATCCGCTTGGCTATGCTCGGTTGAACCATGAGCGAGACGGGGAGTCCCACCTGCAGCGAGCACGCGGGCTATGACCCGCAGGCGATCGAGCGCCGCCGCCAGGCCGCCTGGCGCGAGCGCGACGCCTTCCGGACGCCTGCCGTGAGCGAGGAGCAGCCCCACCGCTACATCAAGCCGTCGGCTCCCTTCACCTCGGGGAACGTGCACATCGGCCATGTGCGCAGCTACTCGATCGGCGACGCCTACGCGCGCTTCTGGCGCGCGCGCGGAGATGCGGTGCTGTTCGCCTTCGGCTTCGACGCCTTCGGCCTGCCCGCCGAGCTGGGCGCGATCGCCAGCGGCGAGTCTCCGAGCAGCTGGGTCGGGCGCTGCGCCGCTCACATGACCGAGCAGCTCGAGCGCCTCGGCTTCTCCTTCGACTGGGAGCGCTCCTTCATGAGCTCGGACCCGATCATGTACCGCTGGTCGCAGTGGCTGTTCCTCGTCCTGCTCGACGCCGGCCTCGTCTATCGCGGAACCGGAAACGTCGACTGGTGCGACACCTGCCAGACGACCCTCGCCACGATCCAGGTCGAGGACGGCCTCTGCTGGCGCTGCCACAACCCCGTGCGGCTGATCCAGCGCCCGCAGTGGCTGCTGCGCGTGAGCGCTTACGTGCAGGAGAACGACAGGCGCATGGACGAGCTGGAGAACTGGGATGAGAACTCGCTCGCGAGCCAGCAGTTCGTGCTGGGACGCCTCGACGGCGTCGAGGTCGACCTGCCCGCGCGCGACGGCCGCCGGTTGACGGTCTTCACGCCCCACGCCGACGCACTCGAGCTCGCGCGTTTCGTGCTCATCTCCCCCAAGCACCCGGACATCGACGTGTGGGCGAAAGATCCGCAGGTACGCGAGCGACTCGAGGAGCTCCGCTCCGGCGGCCTTGAGCGCAGCTCGCGCGACGCCGAGGCGATCCCCGTGATCGACAGCGGCGACTCGCTGCTCGCCCCCGGCGGCGACGGCTGGCTGCCCGTCCTCGTCTCGCCGCTCGTCGACGGCCGCTACGGCGCGACCGCGGTGTTCGGCATACCCGAGGTCGACCGCAGCGACGCCGTGATCGCCGAGCGCCTGCCCGCGGGTGCGGCAGCGCCCTCGCCCTCGCCGGCGTCGGCGTCGGCGTCGGCGTCGGCGAGCGAGCTACCGCCAGGCTCGCACCCGGCGGAGCTCGCGCCCCGTCCGGCCGTGCGCTATCGCGCCGATGACTTCTCGATCTCACGCCAGCGCTCGTGGGGCACGCCGATCCCGATCGTCTACTGCGAGGCGTGCGGCGCCGTGCCGGTGCCCCGCGAGCAGCTGCCGGTGCTGCTGCCGCTGGACATAACGCCGACCGGCGCCGGCAACCCCTTGGCGGAGTCGCGCGAGTTCGTCGAGGCCACGTGTCCAAGCTGCGGAGGCCCGGCTCGCCGCGAGACGGACACGCTCGACTGCCACTTCGATGCGCTGTGGCTGTGGGTCCCGGCCTGCGTGCCGGCCGAGGCGCGCGGCGAGCCGCTCCAGGACATCTTCGCGCTGCGCGACCTGCGTCACTGGCTCCCCTGCGAGCGGGTGGTGGCGGGCTCGGACAGCGGCAACTTCGTCTTCGACCAGCGGATAGTCACCAAGGCGCTGCGCGACCTCGGACAGCTGGCGTTCCTCGCCGACGGCGAGCCCTTCGCCGGGTGCCTGTTCCACGAGATGGTCATCAGCGACGGGCGCAAGATGAGCAAGCACCTCGGTAACGTGGTCGACCCCGACGCGCTGGTCGAGCGCTACGGCGCCGACACGGTGCGACTCGCCGTCCTCTACGCCGCCCGGCCGCAGCGCTCGCTGAACTGGAGCGACTCGGCCGTGCTGCGCTGCCACAGGTTCCTGACGCAGGTGTGGGAGTACAGCCACGCACAGCTCGCGATCGCGCGGGAGCTGGCCGAGCGCGACCCGCGCGGCGCCGCCGACGGCTCCGACGGAGAGCCGAGCCCGGGACACCACCGAGCACCTCAGGCTGCGACTGGGCAAATGGAGCGAGACCGCCGTGCAGAAGATCACCGAGGAGATGGAGAGCCTCGAGATGCACAGCGCTGTGCGCAACGTGATGCGCCTGTTCGATCGCATCAAGGACTTCGAGAAGCGCGTGCTCGCGCGCCAGGGGGCACTCAGCCAGGCCGACAGCGACGCGATGATCGATGCCCTCACGCTGCTCATTCAGATGCTCGGCCCGCTGACGCCGCATCTCGCCGAGGAGCTGTGGATGGCCTTCGGCCACGAGGAGCAGCCCGCACAGACGCCGTGGCCCAGGCGTATCGTTCCAGGTGCCAGCATGAGCACGCAGACCGCACAGAGCGCCTTGCCGGGCGCCGGGCAACGGACGCGCTCCTGCGCGACCGGCCTGACCTGCCATCGCTGCGCGAACCACTACCCGCTCGAGTCGACGGTGTTCGCCTGTCCGGACTGCGGCAAGGGCCTCGACATCGTCTACGACTACGAGCGGGCCGCCGCGCCTCTTCAGGGACATGCCCCGCAGCGGAGCGCCCGCAGAACATCTGGCGCTTCGAGGAGCTGCTCCCGATCGTCGACGCCTCGGCGCAGGCGCGTGTCGGGCGCTTCGCCGGCTACACGCCGCTGATCCGAGCCGACCGGCTAGGCGCCGAGCTCGGTCTGAGCAACCTGTACATCAAGGACGACTCCACCTCGCGCCCCAGCCTCTCCTACAAGGACCGCGTCGTCGCGATGTCGCTCGCAAGGCTGCTGGAGCGCGGCAAGGACGAGATCGGCTGCGTGTCGACAGGCAACGTCGGCACCGCCGTGGCCTCCTACGCGGCCAAGGCGGGCGTCGACGCCTACGTCTTCTACCCCAACCGCCTCGAGGACATGAAGGCCCGCGCCTGCCGCGCCCTCGGCGCCAAGGTCTGCCAGGTGGAGGGCAACTACGACGAAGCCAACCGCCGCTGCCGTGAGGTCGCCGAATCGACCGGCATGGACTTCGCCAACATCACGCTCCGCCCGTTCTACGCAGAGGGCGCCAAGACGGCCGCCTTCGAGATCGTCGAGCAGCTCGATTGGCAGGCGCCCGAGCACATCGTGACGGCCGCCGCCGGCGGAACGCTCTCCTCGCGTCTGCACAAGGGCCTGGGCGAGCTGCAGCTGCTGGGACTCTCCGAGACCGATGCCACCCGAATTCACATCGCGCAGCCGTCCGGCTGCAATCCGATCGCCAACGCGATCCTGGCCGAGGAGGCGGAGGTCCGGCCGGTGACGCCCGAGACGGCCGCCCACTCGCTCGCCATCGGAGCTCCCGGCGACGGTTACCTGGTGGTCGACGCCGTGCGCAAACGCGGCGGGACCGGCGGCTTCGCCAGCGACCCCGAGATCTTCGCCGGCATCGACCTGCTCGCCGCGACCGAGGGCCTGTTGACCGAGCCGGCCGGCGGGACCACGGTCGCGGTGCTCGAGAAGCTCGCCGCCGCCGGGCGCTTCGCGCCGGACGACACCGTCGTCGCGATCATCACCGGCAACGGCCTGAAGACGCTCGACGAGCATCCCGAGAAGCCGTGGCCCGACAAGGTCGACTGCGAGCTCGACGCGATGCTCGCCGCGCTCAGCGAGCTCAAGCTCGGTGGTTCGCTCGTGGACAGCGCCCGCGAGCAGCTACAGGTGTAGCGGTCCCGCCCCGTTGGGATAGAGTCTGGCCATGGATGATCCGATCCCATCCGATCCGATCCCAGGGCTCGATGAGCGCCGCCGCCAAGAGCGACGGGCCGTCGAGGAGGCCGGCGGCGGCGAGTCAGAGGGCTTCGAGCTCGCCGAGCAGGAGCTGATCGAGCACGCCTCCCACGGCGACGAGCACACGCCCACTCGCATCATCCGCGACGCGGCGCCGCAGGAGGAGTCGGACCTCTCGACCTACGGCGAGCCCGACGAAGAGCATCCGGCCGACCAGTAGCACGGGCCTGCAAGGCAAGCGCACGCAGACGCGGAGGACCGCCTCGGGACCTCAGGGACGCTCGCCGGCCGCCTCGCCGGGGACGCTCGCCGGCCTGGACAGTGCATCGGCCGGCGCCTCGGCGGCGGCTCGGTTCTGGTCCTTGATCGCCAGCCATATCTCCTCGCGGTAGACGGGCAGACCCTGGGGGGCAGCGATCCCGAGGCGGACGGTCTGGCCGCTTATCTCAACGACGTCGATGACCACGTCCTCCCCGATCACGACGCGCTCTCCGGCACGGCGCGTCAGCATCAGCATGGCCGGATTATGCCGCATCGCCAAGCGGCGTCTCCAAGAGGGCCGGCGGCAGGCCCGATGATCGAGGCTCAACCGGACGGCGCGAACAGTCGGGCCTCGAACGTCGCGCCGGCCGCGAGGTTGAGGATCTGGTGCCCGCGCTGCTCCCAGATGGTGATGGGGGCGCGGAGATTCACGACAATGTCGGCGGGATCGGGCGCGGCGCGGACGGTCACATAGAGCTCAGCGGCCGCGGGATCGGGAGCGCCGACGCGCTCGCGGTCCTCATCGCTGAGCGCGAGCGGACAGGGTTGGAAGAACCGCCGCGGATCGACGACGGGCAGCGCGAGAGCGGGGTCCTCGAGCGAGTGAAGCCACAGGAAGCCGCTGCCGGGATTGCGGTCGAGCAGCGCGTAGTGCCGGCCCCGGAGCCCGACCAGCCCATGCGGAAACTCGATCACGTCCTCGGCCTCGATCTGCAGCGGCCCAAAGCGGGAGCTGTCTATGACGGTCAGTGCGGACATGCGTCAGTGGAGGAATTCGAGCAGTGACTCCTGCACTACCGTGGCGCCGGCCCGCAGCGCCGCGTTGTAGGCCGCCTGTTGACTTGAGAATTCCATCGAGACCTGGGCGAAGTTCGCGTCCTGGATGTTTGACAGCTGCGCGGTCGTCGTGTTCTGCAGGTCTTCCACGCGGTTCAGCGCACTGCTCACCTGGCCGCTGGCGGCACCCACTTCGGCCTGAAGGTTATCGAGCGTGGCCAGGTTCGCTGCGAGCGCTTCGAGATTTTCGCCGGACACCGCTTTCAGCGCTTCGGGCGTGCCTGCGCGCAGGTTCTGGGCGACCGTGCGCAGGGTGTCCAAGAGCTTGCCGTCATTCGCTTTCTGGCCTTCTCCGAGCAGTGACTGGATCGACACCGTGACGTCGATGCTCGCTGCCGGGCCGATGGACCGGGCAATGGTGCCCGCGTTGCCCTGGTATTCGTCGTTGGCCCCCTGCGCGTAGGGCGCGGTGGCGGTGAGGCTGCCGGAGAAGATGTACTGGCCGGCGTATTGGGTGTCGGCCACCTGCTTGGCCGTTTCGGCGAGCTGTTCGATCTCGGCAGCTGCGATGTTGTTGAGGTCGCTCTGACTGTTGACGCCACTGGCCGCCTGCAGCATGAGCTCGCGCGCGCGTTGCGTGAGTTCGTTCACGCTGGACAGTGCGCCGCCGGCGGCTTTTAGCCAGGCGCCACCGTCGTGGGCGCTCTTTTCATAGCTGCTCAGCCCATCGAGTGCGCTCTGGAGCATGATCGCCTGGCTTGCCCCGACCGGGTCGTCCGACGGCTGCAGCATCGACTTGCCGGAGGAGAGCTCGCGCTGGCTGCGTTCGAGAGCGGCCTGTGCGTTGTTGATGTCCGCCAGCGTGGAGCCGACGACCATATCGGTCGCGATGCGCGTGCTCACAGCCCCACCGCCCCGGTGTGGTTGATGAGCGTGCTGAGCATTTCGTCCATTGAGGTGAGAGCGCGTGCGGAGGCCTGATAGCCACGCTGATAGGTGACGAGGTTGGTCATTTCTTCATCGAGTGAGACCCCTGAGACGCTTTGGCGCTGCCCGCTGATCGCGCCGACGACGGCCTGCGAGTTGGTCTGGTTGCTCTGCGCACTCTGGACGTCACTGCCGACCCGCGCGATCAACGCCGCGTAGCCCTGTTCCGCGGACCCGCCCCGCAGGGAGGCGATCGCGCGCGCAACTTCGTTTCCGCCGGGATTGGCCGGTTCGGACGTCTGCACCTGCGGGGGTTTGACGGCGACAGCGATCGTCGCCGCCGTGTTGCCGCTGAAGAACGGGGTGGAGGTATGCAGCGCGTTCACCGTTTCAGCGAGCGTCGCGGCCACCCCGTCGAGCGCGGTGCGGTAGCCGGCGATCGTCCCTTCGGCGCCGGACAACCCCAAGAGCGCACCGAGCTTTCCGCCGGCCGCCGGGGTGAGGGCCTGGGGCCAGTCGACATTCGAGCCTTCGACGAGGGGCCCGGCTGCGTTTCCGAAGGCGACGGTGTCCGTGCCGTCGCCTTCCTTGGTGACGATGACGTTGGCGAGTTCGGACAGCTTGTCGATCAGCAGGTCGCGGCGGTCTTCGAGGTCGTTGGGCTGTTGGCGAGCCAGCAGCGAGAGCTCGATCTGTTCGTTGAGCTGAGCGATCTGAGAGGCGTCACTCTGGACTTCGCCGCTGGCGCCGGTTCTCGCGGTGTACTGCTGGACTGCCTGCGCTTCGATCGTCTGCAGCTGGGTGCTGACCTGGTTGAGCGTGTCCGCCAGCTGCGTGCCGGCACTGACGACCGCGACCTTCGCCGCTTCGTTGGAGGGCATGTTGGCCAGTTCACCCCACGCGCTCCAGAAGGCCGGCAGCTGACTGGCGATGCTCGCGCTCGAGGGTTCGTCAAAGGCGCCCTGCGCCTGCTGCAGCTCGTTGGCCTGCGTAGTGGCTGCGCCCAGGGCCGCATTCTGACTGCGGTACTGAGCGTCCAGGTAGATGTTGCGGATGCGCATGTAGGTGGCGACGCTCACCCCGGTTCCAAGCTGTCCGCCTTCGCCGTTGGTCGGCGAGAGCGCGGGTATGCGCATCGGTTCGTTGGTCTGCAGGACCGCGACCTGGCGCGAGTAGCCGGGCGTGTCCACGTTGGTGATGTTGTGCCCAGTGACGTCGATCGCCTGCTGGTCGGCGAGCAGTCCCGAAAGGGCGGTCTGCAGTCCCTGCAATGTTGGTATCGACACGCTCGGCTCCGATCAGGCCTGCAGGTCCAGTACGTGCAGCGCGCCCTGCTGAGAGGCGCGGGCTCCGGTGGCGACCGCTCCGCGCGGGTCATAGCCGTGCCCGTGCACGCCGCCGTCGAGCGCGAGCGCCTGCATGAGGTGGTCCAGGAACGACAGTTCGATATGCATGATCGCCCGGTTGCATGAGTGCTCGCGGCGAAGCTCGTCCACCAGTCCCTGCAGCTCTGCGCTGCGCGCACTCACGACCCGTCCGCTGCCCAGTCCTGGCGGCGCAGCTCGCCCGCTTCCGGGCCGCCCGCGCCTTCATCCCGGGCGTGACACTCAGCCTCAAAGCGCTGACCGCGGCTACCGGTCCGGTCACGATCGTGGTCGAACCCCGGGCCGCCAACACGAGCGCGATCGTTGCTCAGGTGCAGTCCTTCGTGAGCCTCTACAACTCGACGATCACGGCGATCGAGACGCAGCTTCAGACCAAGCCACCCGGCAATCCGCTGACCACCGCCGAATTGCAGACCGGCACGCTCTTCGGCGACCCCGAGCTGGCTGGCGTGCTGACCGGTATGCGCCAGAGCATCTCTGAAGCGCAGGGCGGCCTGCCCAAAGAAATGTCGAGCCTCGCCGACATCGGCATCGGCACCGGCGCTCCAACCGGCACAGGAGCGGTTTCCAAGAGCGCACTCGAAGGGCAGCTCAAGCTGAACACGTCCGAACTGGAAAGCGCGATCCAGTCGAACCCCGGCAGGTCGGGCAGGCCGAGCAGCCGCCCGGATCCAACGAATCGCCGGCCATCGCCGAATACCGAAGCGCCACCGCCGGCGCCGTGCCCGGCGCCCCGTGGTGTGCCTACTTCGCGTCCTGGGTGGCCCGCCAGGTGCGCGCACCACTGGGAGCTCAGGGCGAAGGGCTCGGCTCAGTCAGCGCGATCTGGTCCTGGGCACAGAGCACCGGTCGCGCGATCCCCAACGGCCCGGGCGTCACGCCCCAGCCGGGCGATCTGATCGTCTTCGGCGGCGAGCACGTGGGTATCGTCAAAGACGTGCTCCCGAACGGAGACATTCAGACGGTCGAGGGCAACTACGAGAACAAGGTCGCTCTCAACGTACGCAGCCCCACCGAAGCCACGGGCTACGTGAACATGGCCTGACCTTCTTTCTCTGGCCCCTGCAAGCGCCGTACCAAAGGCTGGGAATAGGTCCAGCAGCGCACGCGTCACGATCACGCTCAGGCCTCCGGCGGCCGATAAGTGAACACGATGTGCAATCACTCTGCACTACAAAGTGGTGGGGCTCGTTACATTAGGGAGACCCGTGAGCTGCGGTTGGTGCTGGTGTGCGATCTGTGCGGAGCCGAGCAGGCCGAACTGGACCGAATCAACTACGCGCCCAGCGCGCGCCGCGCAGTGGCGTCGCTCACGGAGCTCACCGCCCGTGAGCTGGATCTCGACGATGGCCGGGTGGCGAAACTCGGCTTCGCCGCGCTGGTCTGCGGCGCCGGGCGCGATCAGATCAAGCCCGAGATCCTGGACAAGCAGGGTCCGCTCACCGAGGAGGAGTGGGCCGCAGTGCGCCGCCAGCCCGAGCTCAGCGCGGCGCTGCTTGCAGACGCTAGCTTCGGCGACGTGAGGGATTGGGTCCTCACTCACCGCGAGCGCCCAGACGGTACCGGCTATCCCCGCGGCCTTCTCGGCGCAGAGATCCCGCTGGAGGCGCGAATCCTTGCCGTCACCGACGCCTATGTGGCGATGACGAGCGATCGCCCCTACCGCGCAACGCGTGACCACCGCGACGCCTGTCTGGAGCTGTTGCGCTGCGCCGGAACCCAGTTCGACGCGGCCGTCGTTCACGCCTTCGTGCGCGCGTCGGTGAGACGTCATCCCGAGCTCCTAAGTGCGGCCTGAAGCGCGATTTCCGTTCAACGCCGCTGAGCTGCTTTCAGTCGGAGCCGGTTACCTTCCGATCGGCGCTCGCTGAAGCGCCGGCTCGGGCTCCTCCTAGGCGGTCGACCTCTCGGCGTCTACGGCGCCAGGCGATCCACCACCCAGCCAGCGTCGCCGCCGCGACGGTAGCTCAGCCGATCGTGCAGGCGATCGTCTCGCTGCTGCCAGAACTCGAAACTCTCTGCGGCGAGACGAAAGCCGCCCCAATTCGACGGCAGCGGCAGCTCGCCGTCGCCGTAGCTCGCCTCCAGCTCAGCCACTCGCTGCTCGAGCGCCCGGCGGTCTGCGATCGTCTGACTCTGCGGCGAGGCCAGCGCGCTGAGCTGGCTGCCGCGCGGGCGGGTTCGCACATAGGCGGCCGACTCGTCTGCGCTCGCGTGCTCGACGGAGCCCTCGATCCTCACCTGCCGGCCCAGCGGATCCCAGTAGAAGAGGAGCGCCGCACGCGGGTTGGCGTCGAGCTCGCGGCCCTTGCGACTGGCGTAGTTCGAGTAGAACACGAAGCCGCGCTTGTCAAACGCCTTTACCAGCACCATGCGCACAGACGGAGCGCCGTCAGCCGATGCCGTGGCGAGCGCCGCGGCCTCCGGCATGCGTATGCCGGAGCCTTGAGCCTCGCGAAACCAGGCCGCGTACTGGCGCAGGGGATCGCGATCGACCTCCTCCTCGCGCAGAGACTTGCCGTAGTCGCTCACGGAGGACATTTTGCCCTGAACGCAGACGGCGTGGCCTACCTAATTCGCGCGTCCAGCCAGAGGTCGTAGAACTGGCTTCGCTTCTGCCACTGCTGGCATAGAGAGGCCCCGCCTGAGCGGGGCCTCTCCTTAGCAGGTCGATAAGCCGGAGACTCGACACGCAAACCCCGACAGCGAGCCGGGGCCTGCGCGAAAGGAAAGGCCCGATGTTCAATGCCCTGTCTGATTTCGTTCTTTTCTGCCGCGTCGAGCGGCGTCTCTCAGACCTCACCTGCAAGGCGTATGAGCGTGATGTGCGCGCGTGCATCGAGTTCCTTCGCTCGCAGGGCACCTCGGCGCTCCTCGAGGTTCGCACGAGCGACCTGCGCCGGTTTCTCGCCGACGAGGCGACGCATCGCCCGGCGCCGTCGAGCCAGGCGCGCACGGTCGCGGCGCTGAGGTGCTTCTTTCGCTTCTGCGTGGAGAGCGATTACCTGGAGCGTGATCCCGCGCACGTGCTGCGCACGCCCAAGAAGCGCGAAGCGCTGCCAGACGTGCTTGACCGCGCAGAGCTTTCGCGCCTGCTGGACGTGCCGGGCAAGGGGGGCGTGTGGACGCGTGTGCACGCCGGCAAGCTCGAGCGCGATCGCCTGCTGCTGGCCCTGTTCGCCTACGGCGGCCTGCGGCGCTCGGAGCTGTTGGGCCTGGATTGGGATGACGTCGACCTCGACCGTCGCCTGATCCGCGTCCGCAACGCCAAGGGCCGGCGCCAGCGCGTCGTGCCCATCCACCCCGGCCTCGTGCCGCTGTTCGTGGCCTACGCCGCGACGCGCACGCCGACCGGCGATCCCGCGCTGTTCGTCGGCGTGCATGGCCGTCGCCTCTCCCCCACGATCCTCACCGCGACGTTCCGCCGCTACAGCGACGCCGCAGGTGTCGCCAAGGGCAAGCGCATCACACCCCACACCCTGCGCCACGTCTTCGCCACGGAGCTTCTGAGCGCCGGCGCCAACCTGCGCCAGATCCAGGAGTTGCTCGGGCACAAGCACCTTGACTCAACACAGCGCTACACGCGCGTGAACGCCCACCAGCTGCGCGGCGCGATCAAGCGCCTGGCGTGGGCACAGCCAGTCTGCGAGTCGGGTCCTGGTGCTCGTGAGCGTCGCGTCGAGTTGGCAATCCCAGGCGCTCCCTAAGCTCGCTCGATGACCGCGGCGAAGCGCTCCGGGAAGAAAGCCGACCCGACTGCAGGCGACCCTCGTTCGATCCGGCGGCGCTGGCGCGACTACAGGACCCCATCGGGTCGACGTCCCGTCGAGGAGTTCATCGACGAGCTCTCCGCTTCCGACGCGGCGGCCGTGCTCGCCGGCATGGAGGAGGTCCGCGACCTGGGCCTGCGCGCCGCCCGCCACCCCGACGGCGACATTTGGGAGGTCAGGGTGGACGGCGATCGCGTCATCTACCGCATCCTGTTCGCCGAGGAAGGCCGCCGCGGCCAAATCCTGCTGGCGCTGGAGGGCCTCAACAAGAAGACGCAGACGACGCCGCGACCCACGATCGAGCTCGCGAAGAGGCGCCTGGCAGATTGGCGACGGCGGGGCGATCAGGACCGGTTGCGCGCGGCAGGCGTCCGCTGCACCAATGACGGGCGCTATATTATCTCCAGAGCGAGATACCATCGCCGGTATCGACGTCCATCCCAGAGGCCATCCAGAGCTAAGTGAGACCATGCCAGAGCGCGACTTCCTAGACGAGATGATGGACAAGCGCACCGCGCGGAACCCCGAGTTTCCAAGGCTGCTCGACGCGGCTCGCCGGCGCCGTGAGCTGCTCCGCACCCTGGCCAGGCAGCGCGAGCAGCAGAAGCGCTCGCAGACCGCGATCGCCGCGGCGATGCAGACATCGCAGTCCTTCGTTGCGCGCCTGGAGAGCACGGCGGCCGACGCGAAGATCTCGACCGTAGATCGCTACGCAGACAGCCTTGGCTTCGTCATTCAGTACCGCTTGATCCCGACGGGCGACGCGGATGGTGCTTCGCCGGTTGTCGTCGAGTCATCCAGCAAGCAATGAGCACAGCCAAGAACAGATCCCCCGCGGCCCAGGTAATGGATGAGGCGATCGAGCTGGCGATAGAAGAGCGCTCGCCCTACCCTGAGAAGGCCACCTTCGTCGACGCAGACGAGCCCTCGGTGGGCGCGGAGATCCGTAGGGCCGCCGACGAAGGCCGTGCCATAGTGCTCGTCGCCGCCGACGGCAGCACCCGGACGCTGTTCCCCCGGTTGGCGCCGCAGTAAAGCGAGGCCTGCGGGAGCTTCACTCGACCCCTGCGGCTGCAGACGCAAACGCGGTGGTCTGGCTCGCAAGTTCGTGCACGTATCTGGTGCCGGACACGCCCGCTTGCGCGCGAAAAGCGAGCGCGAGCTCGGCTCTGTCGAGAACGCTGGTCTTCGTCCTATCCGAGCGTGAGCGCGCCCGGTCCTCAGACGCCCGCTCAGCCCGTAAAGCACAAGTGCGCCGAGACGAGCCTCACCGCCCGCTCCAGTAGTGTTCATGGCCATGCTCGTGCCTCTGGCAGTGGGAACCGGAGTCGTGGTGATCGTGGTTGCAATTGCCGTGGTTCTCATTGTGTTCGTCGTGGCCGCATCAACGCGCGGCCGCCAGAAGCGTCAAGCTGAACGACGGGCCGAGCGACCAGCGCCCAGCGTCGGCCCAGCACCCGCGGACCCCCAACCCGAGGATCAAGGCTCCGAGGATCACTAGCACTGCCACGGTCGCCTTGCAGGCTTGGGAAGTTCATGGCTCTTGGCGGCCGTCAGAACGAATGGACTTGGCTGGACTCGAACCAGCGAGGCCGGGCTCAATTCCTGCGACAAACACGACGCACACGAGCACCGACGCACAAACGACGCGCACACTTCCGCGTATCATTGTGCCGCGTAAGCAGGCGTGGACCTGCCCTCGGCCGGCGCGATCGAGAATCGTCCGAGGCGAGAGCGGACACGGCTCGTGTGTTCACGCCTGCTCTCCCAGTTGACCGACAGCCTGGGGCAGTCTCACCGGGTGCGCTGGAGTCCCATCAGGGCGCTCGGCAGGTCGCGCTGGCGGTCCACGTACCGCTTCGCGACGCTTAGCCCATGAAGAACTGCTGGTAGATCAGGAAGACGTTCAGAGCGCTGATCAGGCTGGCGCAGCCCCAGGCGAGGATGGTGGTCAGACGGCGGTTGACATGCACGCCCATAATTTCGCGGCGGCAAGTGATCATGACAAGCGGCACGAGCGCGAACGGGATGCCAAAGGACAAAATGACCTGGCTGAGCACGAGCGCGCTCGTGGGGCTGACGCCGATCGCCAGGACGATGATCGCCGGGATCATGGTGACCGCGCGTCGCAGCAGCAGCGGAATGCGGATGTTGATGAAGCCAGCCATGACCACCTGGCCTGCGTAGGTGCCGACGCTGGATGAGGAGGCGCCGGAGGCGAGCAGTGCGACCGCGAAAGCAAGCGCGGCGGTCCCGCCGACGAGGTGGCCAAACTGCGCGTGGGCCTCGGGGATTGAGCTCAGACCTGAGAGGGCGGGGGTGTGGAAGAGCTTGGCTGCGACGGCGAGCATCGCCATGTTGACGAGGCCGGCGAGACCGAGCGCGATGATCACGTCCAGGCGCTCGAAGCGCAGCACGCGGCTGCGCTCGCGGTCGTTGCGGCATGGCATGCGCCCGCTCGTCAGCGCGGAGTGCAGATAGATCACGTGGGGCATCACGGTCGCGCCGATGATGCCGACTGCGAGGTAAAGCGAGCCGCTACCGTGCAGGCCGGGCAAGAAGCCGCGCAACGAGCCGTGCACAGAGGGGCCGATGCGCAGCGTCTCATACAGAAAGCCGAGAAAGATGATCCCGAGCAGCGCGGTGATCGCCAGCTCGAAGCGGCGGAAGCCGTGAGTCTGCAGCTCGAGGATCGCGAACGCGATCACGCCGGTCATCAGGCCCGCCGGCAGCATTGGTACGCCGAAGAGCAGGTTCAGCCCAAGCGCAGCGCCGAGGAACTCGGCGATGTCCGTAGACATGGCCATGATCTCGGCCTGCACCCACATGCCCCAGGTGAACACGCGGGGAAAGTGCGCGCGCACGGTCTCGGGCAGGTTTTGGTCGGTGATGATCCCCAGCTTGGCCGACAGGTACTGGATCAGCATCGCCATCACGTTCGCCAGCAGGACGACCCACAGCAGCAGGTAGCCGAACTGTGCGCCGCCTTCCACATTGGTGGCGAAGTTACCGGGATCGACGTATGCGATCGAGGCGACAAACGCCGGGCCCAGCATCATGAGCGTCGCGCGCAGGCGGCCCTTTGACAGGAGCTGCTCGAGCGCGCTCGGCCCGACGAGCGCTCCCCCCAACTCTCCTGGTAGCGCTACCGAGGCGCCCTCCGTGGCGCCCTTGAGCGCGGGGATCGGATCCGGGCGCAGCGGTGTCAAGCGTGAGCCTCCTCGGTCTCGATGCGCATCGCGCGCGCCAGCTCGCCGCCGATCGGATGCTCGCGCTCGCCGAAGCGCACGAACACAGGACCCCCAAACGGCTGGCGATCGACGACCTCCAGACGATCGCCCAGCGCGATGCCACGCTCGGCCAGGTAGCGCAGCATCTCTGGGTCGGAGTCAGAGACCCGCACGAAGCGTCCCGCGGCGCCGACCGGCAGCTCGTCGAGACTGTCCGTCGAGCGCTCCTCGATCCCGAACTCCACGGTGGGGATCGGATCGCCGTGCGGGTCGACGGTGGGGTTGCCCAGGCGAGCCGCGATCAATCGCTCGAGATCCTCGGATAGCACGTGCTCGAGGACCTCAGCCTCGGCGTGCACGCGATCCCAGGGCATCCCAAGCTCCTCGGCCAGAAACAGCTCCAACAGCCGGTGGTGGCGAAGGACCTCAAGCGCAACACGGCGACCCTGGCTGGTGAGCCTCACGCCATGGTAGGGCTCGTGCTCGAGGAGCCCTACCTCGGACAGCTTGCGCACCATCGCCGAGACCGAGCCGGGCGTGACGCCCAGCCGCTCGGCCAGGTCAGTGGTCGATACCGCCCCGCCCTTGCGGGCCTCGAGCGCATAGACCGCCTTGGCATAGTCTTCAACGGACGCGGAAATAGATTCAGGCAACACTATGAAGATATTTTGGCATAGCCAAGTGTGCTTATCAACGAGCCTTGACCCGCCCGCTCGGCGTCGATGACCTTCTCTGCCTCCATGCGAAACTCTTGCCAGGCGTCGCGGTACTGCTCAAGGAGTCGCAACCAGCCGTCGTAGCCGTGATAGACCTCGGGATCGATCCCTCGCCGCGAGAGGTCCCATTCGACATCGGGATCGCACTCACGCAGCGACGGGAACGGATCACTAGCTCTGAGCAGGTAGAACTCTGTTGAAGGCGTCCATTGCTCGCCTGGCGATCGAGGGCTGCAGCCGCGGAGCCAGTTCGTGCGAGGTCTCATAGGACATGGCGCTCCTTCCTCACCCGCGCAGTCTGTCGTTTTCAGGCGCCGGCGTGCTGGCATCGGCGTCTTTGCTCGTCAGATCGATCCGGACGTCCACTAGCCCCGCGTCGGGCGGGCCGATGGTCGTCGGTCCCAGCCGGCTCAGCAGACGGATGACCGTGTGGTTGGTAGCAAGACAGATCGCCGTGAGGCGCTCGATGCCAACGGCCCGGGCGCTCGCTGCGACCCGCTCGAGCAGCATGCCGGCGATTCCCTGGCCTCTCCAGTCGTCGGCTACCGCGACCGCGACCTCGGCCGCTCTGGCCTCGCGGGTGCGGATGTAGCGTGCGATCCCGACCGTCGTTCCGTCGGGGGCGACCGCCGCTATCGCCTCGTGGTCGAAGTGGTCGACGCGCGCTAGCTCCGACTGGGTCCGATCGTCGAGGCGCTCGAGCCAGGCGAAGAAGCGTGCGTAGCGCGTCTCGGCCCCCAGCCCCGCGAACCAGCTGGTGATCGCAGCGGTGTCGCCAGCAGCCAGCGGGCGGATCATGACGGTCGAGCCGTCGCGCAGGATCACCCGCTCAACCGCGGCCCTCGGCGCGAGCTTGGAGCCCGCATCGACGTCGGGTGCCAAGGCGGTGACGGCAGATGCGAGGCTCGGCGCCTGCCCTGCCGGCGCCACGATCACCTCGAAGGTCTTTCCGCGTGCGTCTGGGAGAAAGAGCAGTTGCGTGCAGACGTCGGCGAGGTCGGCCCGTGAGATCCGGCCCTCGGCCGTATCGCCCTGCGACACGGCCAGCGGCTCACCGCCAACTCCGTCCGTCAGCCAGCCGGAACGCACGATGCAATAGGGAACCCCAGAGCTGCGGATGACCTCCTCGGCCCTTGCTTTCCATCCCAGGCTCGTCGGCTCCACATCTTGGTAGTGCTCCGGATGGCTCGCGTAAATGGTGGAGACGAAGATGACTTGGTCGACGTTCGCCGCGGCCGCCTGCTGGATGACGTTGCGGGTGCCGTGATAGTCGACTATCACGGCGCTGTTGTCGCGCTCCGCACCACCGCACGTGGCGATGATCACGCTGCGCACGCCGCCCATCGGCTCCGTCAGCGTCTCACCGCTGCGAACGTCTCCGACGCATTGCGGCACGTCTGGCGAAAGGACCTCGCGACCCCTGGCGGCATCTCGCACCAAGGCGCGAACGGGAACGCAGCGCTCGAGCAGGCGACGAACGATCAACCGGCCGGTTCGACCGGTTGCTCCGACGACTAGGACGGGAGCTTGAGGCATTTCCCGGACTCACGAAGCGCGCCGCCGCGAGCGAACCCCGTGCGCCCAACGGTCTGCCTCCTCGAGCGCCTCCGCTGTCACCCTGCTCACGAACACCTCGCCACCGCTTACCTCGGTTCGCGTCAACTCGAACTCACCGAGGTTCTCGCGCACGTAGTCAAAAGCAAGTTCGTTGGACGCATCGGCAGCCGCCTTGTCGTGGAAGATGCTGACTGTCTCCACCGTTGCCTCGCCCGTGTCGAGCGCGAAGTATGCGACGAAACCGGGTTCCTGGCTGATGGCGGGGGCGAACTCCTCGTCGACTCGATGCATGAGCGAATCGATCGAGCCGGCGCTCATCCTGTAGTGGCGCACGCTTGCATACATCGTCCTCTCCTCCTCTCTGTCTCTGGCTGTCCAGACACGCTACTCAGCGTTCCTCCCACCCTCTCCGTCGTCTTCTACGCGCTGCCCGAGGCGGTCTGGGCCTCGATCGTCCGCTCCTCGATGCCTGCGGTGATCGGCACCTTCCGGGGCTTGGCGGCCTCGGCCACCGGGATGCGCAGCGTCAGCACGCCGGTTTCGTAGGTGGCCTGGAGGCGC
The DNA here is from genome assembly GCA_963767655.1 of uncultured Solirubrobacteraceae bacterium. Classification (GTDB taxonomy): domain Bacteria; phylum Actinomycetota; class Thermoleophilia; order Solirubrobacterales; family Solirubrobacteraceae; genus Palsa-744. Next base: position 131,872 of record CAVYET010000011.1, read on the forward strand.
TCGGCGTCGAGCGTGTCGCCCAGGAACAGCTGGCGGGTAAATGCACCGTGCGGGCGCTCGGCGGCGATCACCTCATCGCCCTCTCGGCGCTCAAAGCGCCGCTCCGCCTTGATCGTAAGCACGTTCTGCTCGACGGTGAGGTCGATCGCGCCCGGGTCCATGCCGGGCAGGTCAAAGCAAACCACGAACTCGTCGCCGCGCCGATAGGCGTCCATCGGAAACGGACGCGGCGTGCGCGCGCCCGCCGCGAGTTGCTCGGCCAACCGGTCAAACTCGCGGAACGGATCGAATTGCATCAGCATCGCTATGCACCTCCTGCAGGTGTGAATGCGGTTCGGTGTGGGCGCGCGCCAGCCTGGCCAAGCACGTCACGGCGCCAAGGGAATGTCCTTCTCGCGAGCCTTTCGCTCGCGTTGGGCGCCCCGGGCAAGAATCGCCAGCAGGTGGGGGTCCGAACGCCAGTCCAGCGCATCTGTGTCGCCGCCGCGGTGCACGCGAGGGACGGCAACAGAGCGGACTCGGACCTCCTGACGCGTTTCGCGGCTACAGGGGCCAGCCGGACGCTCGCGCGAGGGGAGCTGCGCGGCCGGTGACTTGGTGAGCATGGGGACCTCCTTGAGCGCCGTGCGGACACGACCTCGTTGAGAATCGGCCCTCTTCAGCTGAGGACGAAACTGTCCGTGAGGTCGCCGTGGGCGTCCGGCCGGCGGTGGCCATGCGCGAGCGGATTCGAAGAAGCCGCGAGAAGCCTTGCACCACCCAACCTACCAGGTTCGTGCGCGAAAGCCTCATCCTTAGCAGCGTCGCGCATAGCTGCAACAGATCGTCGGGTGGAGCGACTAGAGGCCGTCGATCTTAACGCCTCCCTCTCGCGAGCCGAGGCGGAGTCGCGAGCATCCGCTGCGCTCCCGCTATCTGCTTGTTTGCGACAGTCTCCGCAGCGTCACCACAGACGACCGCCTCTGTGTTGCGCTTGAAGCAGCCAATGCAGCTATCAGGTGGTGCCAATGGCGCGGTCATGCCGTCAGCGCCTCGCGGGCCGCGGCACCGCCGACCCGAAGAACGCCGCCTCCTGTCGGCCGAGATCCCCCGACGGCCCGAGCCCGGTTCAGCAATTCGCCCATGATCCGGTGCCAGTTGGCCGTCGTCTCGAGTTGTCCGAGGACACCGAGCGTCAGCATCTCGAGGCGCCGTGCGAATAGCGCCTCCGCGGGCATGCTGAGGCGCTTCTCCAGCTCCCAGTTTCGCGATCCAGGCCCGGAGGTCGAGATCAGCTTGTTCACGTAGCTGCGGGTGATCGTGAACGGGCGATCATCAGCATGCCAGTCGTGGAACGCGCGGACGTAGGCGAGTAGCTGCTTCGAGTCGACGCCGGAGTCATCGAGCGCAAAGAAGCCGAGTGCCGCGAGTTCCGCGCGCACGCCCGCGGCGTCGCCTTGCATAGTGGCCCGGATCGCCGCCTTCTCTTGCTCGAGCCCCTCGGGCTGGATGCGCTTGGTCATGCCGAAGTCCAGAAACGCGACGCGGCGGTCGTCCATCAGCAGGTAATTGCCCGGGTGGGGATCGCCGGAAAAGTGGCCGTCGCGGTATAGCGATCCGAAGAAGAAGCGGAACACGATCTCCCCGAAGCGGTCCCGCACCGGGCGATCGAGGCGCTTCACCTCTTCGAAGCCGACACCGTCGACCCAGTCGCTGACCAGCACACGCTCGCGCGAGAGGTCGGTCATGACGTGTGGCACGACAATGAACGGATGGCCATCGAAGCGCCGCGCGAACGCCCGTTGCGCCTGCGCCTCGTGCTCGTAGTCGAGCTCCTCGGTGAGGCGCTCGCGAAGCTCGGCTGCGACGGCTTTGGCGTCGAGCGCGGGCGCCATCCGCTTCGCCGCCCGCAGCAGAAGCCCGATGTTCTGCAGGTCGGCGCGAACCGCCGCCGCCACGCGCGGATACTGGACCTTCACCGCGACCCGCCGGCCGCCAGCGAGGCGAGCGCGATAGACCTGTCCGATCGACGCGGCGGCGACCGCGTCGGGCTCGAACTCGTCAAAGACGTCCTCGAGGCGCTGTTCCACTGGAAATGGGAAAAGCCCTCCCGACCCTGCCAAGCCTGAAAAGCGCACGTACCGCCGATCCGTTGCCGCCAGCTCGGCACGAGCAGCCGCCACGCGTTCCGGCGCATCATCCCGACGGCTGCACGATCGCCGCAAAGCTCCCCATGTAGCCGCCTCGTCGCCGGCACGCCCGCGCAGGTGCCCCACGGCGATGTACTTGGCCCACTGACGATCCCGCATTTTGCGGAGAGTGCCCGCGTTCCACTGACGTTCGCCGGAGTATGCTGCCCGGTTACGCAAGGGCGCAGGAGGGACTTGCGCAAGGCACTGAATGAGGTGAGTCGTGTGCTGGCTCGGTGTCGCCCGCACGGATGAATGAGGCAAGGGGCATGTCGAGCGGGGTTGAGCGCGCTCCCGGCCGGAGAGGAGGGAACGACCGGGGCGCGCCTCCCACTTCTTTGCGGCGGCGATCCTAGACAAGTCGCTGCGGCCTTCATAGGGGTCGAGTCCCAAAGTCCCCGCACGTTGCGGAGAGGAAGCGACCAGGCGTTCGCAAGACGCCCCTCCATACCCGGCCTATGCGAACATGCGTTCGTATGACGCCCCGGCCCTTCCGCCCGCTCGCCGAGCTCCCCGGTGCCCTCGATCGTGGCGAGCTGAGCTTCGCGATCAGGCTGGCCGCGCTCGGCGCTGAAGACCAGGGGCGACCGATCGACCTCGAGCTGGCGCTCCCGTTCCTGCCGTTGGTGGCGGCCGAGCAGCCCGAGCACTTGGACGCTTGGGCGTTGCGATGGCTCGGGCGGTGGATTACTGAGACACCGGGGGCGACGATCGAGCAGGCGGGGGTGATTGCGGCGGCGCTGGCAGACCTGCCGATGGAGCCGGTGGTGTCGCGGGAGGCGATCCGCCAGGCATCGGCGTGATCTCCCTCGCGGAAGGCTCAGTGATTGCCACCTTGCACCGGCACGCGCACCCGAGCTATCTCTACATTCGGGTGCATTACGCAGGCACATAGTTTCCGCCGCCCTTCATGTGGTATGGCACCGATGCCGGGTGCTGGGGTCTGGCGCGAAGCTATCTGGGTGACGTTCCAGTTCCCCTGAGGGGACGGCACGCCTGCCCGCAGCGGCTCATGGAGGAGTGGTTCGCGCGGGACAGAGCGCAGCACCAAGTCGCACGGGCGGTTTCTCCTCCCATTTGCCGTCCGTGCGGCGCCGCGCAGCTCACACCGCGACCGCCTGGCGGGCTCGATAGTCCTGGAGCCTGTCTCCGGGATATGACCGCGCATCAAGACGCCGGGGCGCCCCGGAGACCCACCTGGGCGGGACGGACGGCCGCGTAAGCTCGGCGAAGTCGGGGATCGTCGACTCCTCTCTATGAAGAGGGGTGGGCACGAATCCCGCGCGCTCCCGACCCCCAGCCAACGCGCTCGGACCTCGGGGCATGAAAATGACTCTCGAGAACCGTTGTTCTGATTCCGGCCGGTAGGGTCCGCTGACCGGGACAGGGGCTCTCAGGGAGAACGCATGCTGGGTAGGCCGATCGTGGACGATGGGTGTGTTGAGCCCGGGCAATTCATTGGCCGCCCCTGCGACTTGTCCGGTTACCCACGGCGTCTCCCGTCCTGTCAAGTGCGTCGAAGGAGACAGCGATGAGATCAGTCGCGTTGGATGTGCACCTGGACTTCTGCGAGGTCGCGATCGTCGAGGATGGTGAGCTTCGCTCGGCCGGTCGGATCGAGACCAAGCCCGAGCAGATCGAGTTGTTCGCCTCAAGTTTGGCCCCGGATGACCGGGTGGCGCTGGAGGTGTCGGGGAACGCGTGGGAGATCGCGCGGCTGATCGAGCCGCACGTCGCGCAGGTGCTGGTCGTGAGCCCTTCAGATACCGGCATCCGCCAGGCCCGTGCGAAGACTGACCGCCTCGACGCAAGGACGCTCGCGAGGCTCCTGGCGGCCGGGTCGCTGGACGGGGTGTGGGTGCCAGACCGTCAGACGTGGGTGATGCGCCGGCGCCAGTCGCGTCGCTCACAGCTCGTGTGGGCGCGCAGCCGCGCCAAGAATCAGATTCACGCGGTGCTGATGCGCCAGCCCCTCGGCCGCCCGCCGTTCTCAGATCTGTTCGGCGTCAAGGGCCGCCAATGGCTCTCGGAGCTCAAGCTGGCGCCCGAGGAGTCAGAGACGGTCGGCGCTGCGATGCGCCAGATCGAGTTCTTTGACTCGGAGATCTCAGAGTCAGAGCGCCTGATCTCTCAGGCGGCCCTCGAATCGGCGGAGATCAAGCGCTTGATGAGCGTGCCGGGTGTCAACGTGATCGTCGCCGCGAGCTTCATGGCGGCGATCGGCGACATCCACCGTTTCCAGAGCCCGCGCAAGCTCGTCGGCTACCTTGGCCTTGACCGCCGCGTGCACCAGTCCGGCGTCGGGCCCGCGACGCACGGGCACATCTCAAAGCGCGGCTCGGTCGACGCGCGCCACGCGCTGGTCGAGGGGTGCTGGAGCACAGTGCGCCAGCCCGGCCCCTGCACGCCTTCTACCAGCGCATCCGCGCACGGCGTGGGCACTCTGTCGCGATCGTCGCCGCCGCGCGCAAGCTCGCGAGCCTGTTCTGGTGTCTGCTCACCCGCGAAGAGGACTACGCCTACCAGCAGCCTTCGCTGACCAAGAAGAAGCTCCGGCGCTGGGCGAGTTGGGCTCGACGTACTCGATGCAGCGAGAAATAGCGACCGGTCAAGTCGAGAACGACCTCGAGGTCTTGGCCCGCGAGCGCCCGACCGAGTTCGCCATCCGCACAACTTCGGGGCCGACGCCGTTCTCCTACCGGTACCGACTTACCTCCGCGGGCGCCGACACCGTCATCCGGCTCGACGCGTCCGTCGAGCTGCCTGGCGCGGTCGCCGTGCTCGGGCCGCTCGCGGCGCGCGGAGTCAGGCGAGGCGTCGACGCGAACTTCGCCGCTCTCAAGCGCGTGCTTGAGGTGAGTACGAGAGGCGCACAATCCGGGTCCGCGTGACCGTACCCGGGCGGGACCGCAACGTGGACGCACGGGCCTGGTTGCCCTGAGCAGATGGAGGAAGAGAGGTGCTCACCTCGACAGTCGACTGGAGCGAGGTCACCGCAATCGCAACGTCAATGTTGGCGATCGGCCTCCTGGGGGCGTTTGGGGCAGCGATATTCGCCGCACAGCAGGTCCGGGAGACGCGCAGGAGCCGCGAGGCGCAGATGGCGGCCGAATTCTTTCGTAGGTGGAACGAGGACGCCTGGTGGAGACGCGTCGATTCGTGGGGCAGTTCAAGTCAGCTGAAGACCTACAGAAGGCCTTCGCCGGGTACGTTGCTGCCAACGCCCCCGAGGCCTACGTGCTCTACGGGGAGCTCGACTACTTCGAGCAACTCGCCGCGCTCGAGAGCCAGGGCGTGTTCGACCTGGAGTTGATCAAGCTGCTGCTAGGGCGCACGCTGATAGAGAGGTGGGAGATGTGGAGACCTGCGATCCACAGCGCACACGGGCCGGGTGTATACCCGTTGTTCGAAGGGCTCGTCGAGAAGCTGAGGCGCCGCCTGGATGACGAGGCCCGCTGACGGCTGATCGAGACCTTTCCTAGCCGAGCGAGCGTGCGGACGGCACCGGTGCGCGCTCCTGCCTTGGACGACCGATGAAAAAATCAAGGGCTGGGGCTCGGTATCGGTTGGATTTTGCGAGGATTTCGGACAGGGGATCGGCGTAAACGAGCGTCTGCCGCGTCAACGCGGGTACTAATGCAACTCGTCCTTTTGCGCTCGTCTGCTCGGCCGTCGCTCGGACGCTCGCTAAGTGCGCAATGCAGCGCCGGCGGCGTTAGCCATCAGCCGAGAACGTAGCGGTCGCACGCGCGGCCTATGAAGCTCTCAGGGGCGGCGATTTGCCGGGGGTCGGGAGCTATTTCGCCGATGACGTTGTGTGGGAAGCGCCCGACACGCTGCCGACCGGCGGCGTCATCCGTGGCCGCGACGCGGTCCTCGAGCAGTAGGGTGGAACGATGGGAAGGCAGGCAGGCGTCGTGCTTTACGTGCTCGCGCTGGTAACCGTCGTGGTCGGCGTGGACGTCTTGTTCTTCAGGCATCGGTTCTGGGAGCGCCTGATGGTAAACGTCGGGATCGTCCTGGTGTTCGCGGCGTTCTATTTGAGGTTCCTGAAGCGAGCATGAGCGGGACGCCGCCGATGTACGCAGCCAACGACAACACCGCCGCGAAACGTCTGCGCGAATGGTGGGCATCTCCCCCGCGATCTGGCTTGCAACGCCTGATCATCCCATGGGAGTACCGCCACCTCCGCGTCTTTGGGGTCATGCGTATTGCCGGTGGCATCGTCGCGGCCGGCATTGGCGCATTCATACTCTCGTACGGCGCTTATGGATGGGCAGCCTTCTTCCTGGTTGTTGGGGCAGCGAATCTCGCGGTTGGCTACTGGGAGATCACTATCGCTCGCTCCGCAGCTGCCCGAGCCTGAGCCCGCCCGCGGCGACATCGCCGCGATTTATCCTCCCGACTGACCGTCGTGAAAGCTCCACCAGGTCGGGAGTCGTGGACTCCTCGGCTGCCATTGCGGAAGCATCACCTACGCCTCTGGCTACCGGTTTGCGAACCGGAGCGAGCGCCCAGGCAACAGTCGAGCAGACGATCGCTGGGACGAGGACGAGCAGTCTCGGGCGGCTCGCCGGAGACGCCTCCTTAGCCATGGGGAAGCGGAAGTCTGCTGAGCCGTCGCTGGGACGAGTGCTTGTCGTCGTGCGACGCGAGGTCGCACGTTGTGAGTGAAGTACACGATTGGAGGATCGACCGATGTGATGTTGAGCGCGTAGTTCTTGGCCCGTGCTCATGGCCTGTCCCCACCTCGACGTGCGTCGTCGGCTCTTGGTCGGCGGGGTGCGAAGCTCGGGGGAAAGCCCAAGGGCGGCCCGTTCCATCCGGGCGGCCACAGGCGAGGGGAAGACCGGACGGGTGAATTGCTTGAACCCCCGTTGATGCCTCGTGAACCAGACCCCTGCCGATGGGATGCAGGAGCAGGGCTAAAGGACTGGCCGCGGTAGAGCGGCAGGTGCCGGTCAAGGAGACGACTTGGCCGGGAGAGCACCACTGTCCTCGGGGTAGAGGGGGCACCCACCCCGGTCACAGCTCACGCGTGCGGAACGCGGTAACCCCGTCGGGGTCCGGGCGGGAGCGCTTGCCCGGTAAGCCGACCGTAAGGAGGGCCCAACTCCCCGGCGGGAATCGGATGACCGAGAAGCGAATGCCGGTGGCCGAAAGGCAACGGGAAACCGCGATGGATGGTCGGCTCCTCCAGCCGAATCGTGGCGGATAAGCGGCCGGATACCGGGCCTTGTGCCCGGGAGCGCAAGCGTGCTGACGCGGTCAGGTGAGCCTGTGAGGAGAAAGATGACCGAAGCCCCAGAACCCGAGGACAAGTTGGACGCCACGGCGAAAGTCGCGGTGAACGGACCAGAGGACGCGAACTTCGACTGGCGCCAGGTCGACTGGCGTCAGGTCGAGGCGAGCGTACGGTGGTTGCGGCAGCGGATCTTCATGGCTTGCTTGAGCCGGATGCTCGGAAACGGGCACGTCCGGTTCTGAGGGCGGCCGGGCACAGCAATGTGCTCGGCCTACCCGTCCTTTCCGATAGCCAGCCGCGGTTCGCACAGCACTGTCGCATTGCAGTCGTTGCGACAGTCTGGACGAACAGCAGGGGGTCTGGGCCGAGGCTGTAGGCAGAGTCGCTTCGCCCGACAAATCGGTGCCCACGGCACCCGCCGACCCTGACCCCTGCGGCGCAACTCCCCTCGTGCATACTCCAGGAGCGCGCCGCGCGCGATTTAACCTCTACGCAATCTCTGCTACCGACAATCCCGCTATGCCCACGGTCCTTGTGGTCGATGATGAGCCGATCGTGCGCGACGTGGTAGTGCGCTACCTCGAGCGCGACGGTTACAACACGCTCGAGGCTGCCAGCGGCGACGAGGCCCGTACCTTGCTCGAGCACGAGTCGCTTTCCCTGGTCGTGCTGGACGTGATGCTGCCCGGAGTGAGCGGGCTGGAGCTATGTCGTTGGATCCGCTCGCGCTCGGACCTGCCAATCGTGATGCTGACCGCGCTCGGCGAGGAGACGGATCGGATCGTCGGCCTCGAGCTGGGGGCCGACGACTACCTCACCAAGCCGTTTTCGCCGCGTGAGCTCGCGATTCGAGTTCGCAACCTCATCCGTCGCACGGCGCAGCCGGCCGGCGGCACAACGCAGACGATCGCCTTCGGCGACGTCGTGATCGACCCAATGGCCCGTGAGGCGCATAAGGGCGGCGAGCTGCTCAGGCTGACGCTGAAGGAGCTTGACCTGCTCATGTTCTTTGCGTCCAATCCGCGGCAGGTGTTCTCCAGGGATCAGCTGATGGATCGTGTGTGGGGGTATCAGAGCGCCCTCGACACGGGGACGGTGACGGTCCATATCCGCCGGCTGCGCAAGAAGATCGAGCAGGACGCCTCGCGTCCACGCCACCTCGAGACGGTGTTCGGCGCCGGCTACCGGTTCACGCCGTGATCGAGTTCGCCCTGGTCGTTGCGCTGAGCACACTCGTTGTGGGGATCGCGCTTGCGCTGGCGCTCCGGCTGCTGCCGACGGTGCGCCTGCAGCTTGTGGGGCTCGCGCTGCTAGCGGTGGGGCTGCCGCTCGCGGCCGTGATTCTGGGCGGTCTGGTTATGTTCCACATGCACGACGACGTGAAGATCCTCGCCGTCGCGGCTGCGTCCGCGTCGACAGCGCTTGCTGCGGCGCTTCTGGTCGGAGCCCGGATCGGCCGGCGTATCCATGGCCTTGAGGCGGCGGCCGAGGAGCTTTCCTCGGGGGAACTGAAGGCGCGTGCGCCTACGAATGCCCCGAGAGAGCTCGCGCACGTCGGCGAGGCCTTCAACGCGATGGCGAGCAACATCGAGGCGCTCTTTGACGCGCGGCGCCAACTCGTTGCCTGGGCCAGCCACGATCTGCGCACGCCGGTGGCGTCAATCCAGGCAATGCTCGAAGCGGTGGAGGACGGCCTCGCCTCGATCGACGAGTACCTGCCCGCATTGCGCCAGCAGACGCGGACGCTTGCGTTGCTGATCGACGATCTGTTCGAGCTCGCACGCATCGACGCGGGCGCGCTGACGCTCGAGCTCCGAGAGGCACAGCTGCCACCGCTCGTCTCTAATTGCGTGCGCGGTCTGGAGGCCGAAGCGCGGGCGCGGCAAGTTCACCTCGAGAGTCAGCTCGACGACGCCCTCCCCGACGTCCGCTGCGCGCCGGAGCACGTTCAACGCGTACTCCTCAACCTCGTAACGAACGCGCTGCGGCACACGCCCTCAGACGGCGCGGTCGTACTCAGAGCGCGCCGGCGCGCTGGCGAGCTGGAGGTCTCGGTAGAGGACACGGGTGTCGGCCTGAGCACGGAAGCGCAGCAGCGAATGTTCGAGCGCTTCTGGCGCGAAGACGCGTCACGCACCCGCGCGAGCGGCGGCGCAGGACTCGGGCTCGCGATAGCGCAGGGCTTCGTCGAAGCCCAGGGCGGTCGCATCTGGGCGGAGAACCGGCCCGAGGGAGGCGCCCGCTTTGCGTTCACGCTTCCGATCGCCGAGCGCCAGCCCGTCATCGCCTAGCAAGCTGCAGTCAGCTTCTGCTCCGGTTCAGGGAATGTTCATCTGCACGAAAGAGGCGCGTCAGGAGTGACGGGCATCGTGCTGGCGGTCGGGGAATGACCCCCGCCAAGCTCAGGAGGTTCGACTATGAAGCTGCCTCGCCTCGTAGGCCTGCTCGCGCTGGCCCTAGCAGGAACGACGGTCTCATCCGCGAGCGCCCACACCCATACCGTCCCGTCCCCTGTCGTCGGCCATGCCTACGTCGACGACAACACCGCGGCGTCGAACACCGTGGCCGGCTTTGACCGCCACGCCGATGGCTCGCTTACTCCGATCCCCGGCTCGCCATTCCCGGCCGGCGGCGTCGGACTCGGGGCCGGGCTGGCCTCACAGGGCGCCATCCAGCTTTCCAGCGACGGGCGCTACCTGCTCGCGGTCGACGCCAAGAGCAACCAGATCTCGGTGCTGCGACTCCGATTGAAGGGCGTGCCACAACTGGTCGGCAGTCCCGTGTCCTCCGGTGGTAGTGAACCCTTCAGCATCGCGGTCTCGGGGAATCTCGTGTACGTCGCCAACGCTGGTGCCAGCGAAACGAACGTCACGGGATTCCGCTTGGCGCCAAACGGCGTCCTATCCCCGCTGGCAAGCTCGACCGTCGCACTGCCCGCTGGCTCGGGTCCGGATGACGTGTTGTTCGACCCCAGGGGCCGCAAGCTCGTCGTCGACCTCGTCAACACCTCGACGATCGCGAGCTTTCACGTTCGCCGGGATGGCCTCCTCGTCGCCGCTCCTGGCTCGCCCATCGCCGCCCAGGGACCAGGACCGTTCGGCGCGGAGTTTCGCCCGACCAATCCGTCACAGCTGTTTGTGAGCAATGCCCACGGCGGAGAAGGCAACGGAACGGTCTCGGCCTTCCTGGTGGCTGGCTCGGGTCAGCTGGCTCCGATCGGCGCCTCCCCGTTTGCCGATCATCAGACGGCGCCGTGCTGGGTGGAGATCAGCCACGACGGACGGTTCCTGTTCACCGTTAACACCGGGTCGGGAAGCATCTCAAGCTATGCGATCAATCCTGACGGCTCACTGGTTCTGCTCGGCAGCACGCCATTCGGCTTGGCGGAAGCTGTCGCCGTTGACGCCCGTCTGTCCCCCGACGGCAAGACGCTGCTGGTGGACGGAAGCAAGGCCAACGTTATCGCGTCGTTCGCGGTAAACGGCGGAGAACTCACCGAGCTGGCGAGCTCACCAACGCCGCTCCCCGCGGGAGCCGCCGCCGCGGGCATCGTTACCGACTGACGATTGCGCAGCGCCGCCGGCTCGGGCAGTGCCCTGCCGAGCCGGCGGCGCCTCGCCGGAGCACGCCAAGTCGTGACGGCGACTGGGACATGCTGCACAATCCGGACCTCTAGAAGTACGCCCAGATCTGCGGGGCGTTCGGGTTGCGCGTAACCGACGCCGGTCAGATCGACGATGCCCTGATGGACGCTCTCGCTCACGACGGACCGGCGCTCGTGGAGGTCATCACGGATCCCGCGGTGGGTCTGAGCGAGTTGGCCTGCAAGCGAGGCGGATGAGCGTTTCCGCGACCTGGTGCGCTGCATCGAGGATGCGCGTAAGGATCTGATGCGCTCCCGTCACCGCCTGTCGAAGTTCCTGCTGCGCCGCGGGTTGCGTTTCCCGCGAAAGGCGTGGACGCAGCCGCACGAGCAGTGGCTGGGCAAGCTCCGTTTCGAGGACGCGCCCTCCCAGGCAACGTTCCTTGACTACCTGTACGCGGTGCAGGGGCTCGCGCAGCGCCGACGCACGCTGATCTGTGCGCTCGAGGAGGCTATTCCGGACAGCAGTCACGCGGAGGCGGTGGCGAGACTGCGCTGCTTCCGTGGAATCGAGACGCTCACCGCAGCCGGCCTGTGCGCGGAAGTCGGGGACTTCACCCGCTTCGCCAAGCCCGCGTTGCTGTCGGGGTTCCTCGGCGTGGTGCCCAGTGAGTACACCTCCGACGATAAGCGCGTGCAGGGCCAGATCACCAAGGCCGGGCCGCTGAACGCTCGGCGGCTGCTCGTCGAGGCCGCTCACCACTACCGCCACCGGCCAGCCGTCGGTCTCGGCCTGCAGGCACGCCAGGCCGGCCAGGATCCCCGTGTTGTGCAGATCGCCTGGCGCGCCCAGCAGCGTCTGCACGAGCGCTGGATGCACCTCGGTGGGCGGCGGCGCAAGCACACCGGGACTGTCGCGATCGCCTGCGCGCGCGAGCTCGCCGCGTTCTGCTGGGAGGCCGCCACCCTGGACTAACACCAAACGACATACACCACAACGCTCCGGCGGCTGCCGGGGCTCCACGAGCAACCACGAAGGTCGCGACGTCGCCGCTCTACGGGTACGCGATCACAGGCTATGGGCAACCCGGCTTCACACAAGCCGGGTGGCGCCCGATCTTAGAATGCGCGCCCGGCGACGAACAAGGGTCTTGAGGTAACCAGCCCTCGCATATGAGCCTGACCAGACACGGTCGATCACGCCGGCACTTTCAGCTCGTGGCGCCCCGGGAACCGCCCACGCCACCATGCCGACACTGCACGCCGCCACCAGCCGGCCGATCCGCTGCCCCTTGACAGACGCCCCTCCATATGAGCCTGGATCCACCGATCGGGTGACCCGGTGAGGGAATCGTGGGCGCGGGAGGTTTCGGGGGCGCTGCGCAGGTGCGTGTGTGGGCGTGGCTGGCGGTCGGCGGGTTTTGGCGCGTCCGCGGGGGCGGATTGGGGGGTTCGCGCGCAGCTGTGATTGCCGCGGGGTGTGCGGTAGGGGCGTGCTGGCTGTCGGTGCGCGTGGGGCGCTGTCAGGCGGCGGGGAGCGCGCGGATCCTGGCCAGGGCGCTGATGTAGTCGCCGTGCCAGGGCCAGCGGGCGGGGAGGTGAAGGGTCCAGCCGCGTGCGTGGCGGGTCAGGCGGCCGGGGATGGCAAGCAGCCGGCGGCGCAGGGTGCGCGCGGCCCGGACGGTGGTGTCCGGGAGACCGAGCAGCTGCGTCCACCTGAGTAGGTTGTGCGCCAGTGCGCCCAGCACGGTCCACGCGCCGTTGGCGTGGAACTCGCCGGAGGGGAAGTGCGCCAGCGCCTGATCCTTGAGGTCTGCGATGACCTGCTCGACGACGGCGTGATCGCGGTGCTCGGCCTCCACGACGGCGAGATCGTCGGTGCGGTTGGTGATGAAACAGAAGTGCCGCCAGTCGGGCCACAGCTCGGCCTGCGCGCCGAGCAGGCGGGTGCGACGCACGACCAGCCGCCGGCCGCCATAGACAGTCTCGGCGATCTGTGCCGCACCCTCATCGGGGTAGTCGATCGTCTGCCAGGCGTTCTCATCGATTGCCTCGACAGCCGCCCGCACGGTCTTGATCACCCGCACCCCGATCGAGTACTGCCACCCGGCCTTCTCCAGGCGCTCGAACACCTTCGTGTTCCAGAAACCCGAGTCGGCGCGCAGCAGCTTGACGCCACTCGCGCCGGCGCGATTGACGCGGGCGATCAGCTCATCGCAGAAGCGCAGCATACCCTTCTGCGTGTTCGCTGACCCCTTCCGTAGGCGGATGTGCAGCGCCTCGCGCGTATCCGCCCTGGTGGCGAGGATCGGGTGATAGCCCAACAGCTTGGTGTACCCGTAGGAGGCACCATGCTTGAGCCGGCCGCAGACCTCCCCGAGAAAACTGTCGACATCGATCACCAGCCGGCCCTCGCCCGGGCCAGCGCCCGCCTTCCATGCCCGCTCAAGCGCCTGGCCGAGCAGCGCGTCGAGCTGGCGCACATGCCCGAACGTGAACGCCCGCAGGAACGTCCCCAGCGTCGACGGCGCCGGCAACCAGCCGCCCAAAAGGCGGCGCGTGCGCCCGGCCCGCAGCACATCGGCGTCGTCGATGCTGTCGGCCCCGAGCACCATCGCGAACAGCAGCGCCATTACCTTGCGCCCCGCGTTGGCCGCCCCCGGCCGATCGCGACGCAACCACACCAACTGGCCGGCGAGCGCCTCGATCCCCAGGCGCTGAGCGACGGTCGCCACGAGCATCACCCCAGCGTCCGAGACGACCCGCTCGTCGTCGAATTTGACCTGCAGACCGTCCAGTGAAGCGCCTTAGCGGTAGTCGGGATTGGGGTAGTCAAAGCGGCAGCCGGCGTCCCACGCCGAGCGCTGGTTTCCATGCGCGGGGATGCCGCCCGCATCCTTGAGCATGCGCGCGATGTGCAGCAGGTTCCATGTCATGAAGGTGGTGTTGCGATTGGTGAAGTCGTTCTCCGGTCCGCCGGAACCGGGATCGAGGTAGCTGGGTCCGGGACCGACCTCGCCGAGCCATCCCGAGTCGGCCTGAGGTGGGATCACGTAGCCCAGGTGCTGGAGCGAGTAGAGGATGTTCATGGCGCAGTGCTTGGCTCCGTCCTCGTTGCCCGTGATCAGACATCCCGCCGTGCGGCCGTAGTAGGCGTACTGGCCATCCTCGTTGAGCAGATGGCTGTTGCCGTACAGCCGCTCGATCACCTGTGTACAGACTGACGATTTCTCCCCGAGCCAGATTGGGCAGAACAGCACGAGGATGTCCGCGGCCATGACCTTCTCGAAGATCGCCGGCCAGCCGTCGCGCTCCCACCCGTGCTCGGTCATGTCGGGCTGTACGCCGGTCGCGATGTCGTGATCGATGGCGCGGATCACCTCTACGGAGACGCCATTGCTCTCCATGATCGCGATCGAGCGATCCGCGAGCGCCCGTGTGTTTGATACCTCCGGCGAGCGCTTGAGTGTGCAGTTGATGTACAGGGCACGTAGATCCGAGAAGTCCCAGCGCGACTCCTCGCTCAGCTTCTCCTGCATCGGTGTCAGACGGTCCATCCGGGATCCTCTCATCGCGGTTTTCGGTTCGCGCACCGTATTACCCGGCCAACCCTTGTGGGTCGTTCGGGCTCTTCGCATGCTCGGCCGACGCGCGTCAGTGCTCGTGTTGGTCCAGAGTGAGCGCGAACGCAGCCCCCTGTCGGGCGCTCGCGTGCGGCATAAGGCAGCAGTCTGGATCAGTCCGGTGCCGATCAAACGCCGGCATGCGCGGTCCGCTCCGAGCTGACGGCGAGCGCGGCCCGCCGGAGCGCGTCACGCCTCAAGCTCGAGCTTCAGCTCACACATGTCCACGGAACCGCGGGCGCCCGGAGTCTCGGAGGCGTCCATCGCGCTGAACGCTTGGGCGCCTGCGCTCATGTCCTGCGCCGTTGCAAAGTGCTGGAGGACCACCGCTGTGCCCTGAGCCTCGTCGAACAGCATCGTCAAGCCTGTGGCGGGCACGCCGGGAGGTGGCCCGCCGGCCTCCTTCACGCGCTCTAGCAGCCCCTCCATCCGCTCGGCGCTCACGTCGGTGAACCTCACCACACGTACATACATAGGAACCTCCTCGCGTTCGGTAGGCGCCAAACATACACCCGAGCAACGCGCAACCCGGCATAACTTGCTGGGCGGATTTCGTCTGGTAGGTTACCGCCCAAACGTCGTGGCAAGGCGGAGAAGGGAGCGAGGGTTGAGCAGAACATCGAGACGGTCAAGGCCATGTACGAGGCGTTCGGTCGCGGCGACGTGGATGCGATCCTCGAGCGCGTGACCGACGACGTCGACTGATCTACGGACGCCGCGATCGAGTCAGCGCCTTGGTACGGCCCCAAGCACGACAAGGAAGAGCTCCCCAGCTTCTTCGAGGGCATCGCGAAGACGGGTCCGGTCACCGAGTTCACGCCCCTGAGCTTCGCGAGCAACGACGACGGTGACGTCCACGTGTTCCTTCGCTACGCGTTCACGGTCACCGCGACCGGCAAGGGCGTCGCGATGAACCTCCACCACTACTGGAAGTTCCGCGACGGTAAGGTGTGCTTCGTCCGGGCCTCGGAGGACACGGCGCAGGTCGCAGCGGCCCTGGCACCCTGAGCCGCGGCGGCACGTGGCGATCATGCGTCGCTCGGCGGGTTACTCTCCGTCCGTGGGCGGAGAGCCGGGTCGTGAACACGTTCGTCTCGCCGAGGTCGTCGCCGCGCTCTCGCTCGGCGTCGACCTGGGGTTCGGCCAGCCGATGGAGCACGTTCTGCGCCAGTGCCTGATCGCGCTGCGATTGGGCGAGCGGATAGGGCTCGATGACGAGGAGCGTGCGGTCGTCTACTACGTGGCGCTGCTGGTCAGCGTTGGTTGCCACTCTGATGCGCACATGCAGGCGAAGTGGTTGGGCGATGACATCGCGCTGAAGTCGAACAAGTACGACCACGAGTTCCGCAGCGTGCGCGCCGCCGCTTCGACGATGCGCATGCTGGGCGCGGGCAACTCGCCGCTGCATCGCTTCCGCATCGGGCTGGAGTTCGCCCTCGCCGGGCACCGAGATGTCAACGGCATGATTGCCCAGCACGCGCGGCCGGCACGCGCCCTGGCCGAGGAGCTCGCCTTGCCCAGCGCGGTCCTCGATGCCCTAAGTGCAGCCTATGAGATCTGGGACAACCGCGGCTGGCCTGGCGCGCTGAAAGGAGAGGCGATCCCGATCGCGTCACGGATCGCGCAGGTCGCGGAGTTTGCCGAGGTCGCGCACCGTGTCGGGGGCGTCGAGGTCGCGCAGTCGCTGGCGGCGCGACGAAGCGGTAAGCAGTTTGATCCCGAGGTCGCACGCGTGTTGCGGGCCGACGCGGATCAGGTCTTCGAGGGTCTCGACGGGATCGCGACATGGGATGTCGTGATTGCAGCCGAGCCAGCGCTTGCGCCCGTCCTCTCCGGCGAGCAGCTCGATACGGCGCTGCTCGCGATCGCGAACTTCGTGGACCTGAAGTCGCCCTACACGCTGGGTCATGCCTCTGCCGTGGCCGCCCTGGTCGAGGCTGCTGCGAACGAGCTGCGTCTGCCCGACAGCGACGTACGGATGCTCCATCGAGCGGGCATCGTGCACGATCTCGGGCGGCTGGGCATCTCCAACTCGATTTGGGACAAGCGCGGGCCGCTCGGCCCGGGCGAGTGGGAGCGGGTTCGGCTGCATCCCTATCTGACCGAGCGCATGCTCCAGCAGTCCGCGGCGCTGGCGCCGCTCGGCCGGCTCGCGGTGCAGCACCGTGAGCGTCTGGACGGGTCTGGATATCCGCGCGCCTCTCGGGCGCCGCGATCGACACCGGCGCGCTGCTGCTCGGTGCTGCCGACGCTTACCAGGCGATGCGCGAACCGCGCCCGCATCGCCCCGCGCACGAGCCCGCAGACGCGGCACGCGAGCTGCGCCGCGAAGTCACGGTGGGTCGGCTGGAGGCCAACTGCGTCGAAGCCGTCTTGGCCGTCGCCGCCTGATCGAGACGGCGGATGAGACCTTCTCCGCCTGGTATGGAGGTGAGCACGCGGGTCCTCGCGAAGGCACCCACCCTGCCAGAGAGCGGGTGCTGCTCTCAAGCCGCGAGCACGTCCTCGCCGGTGACTGGATGATGAGACGAATGCCGAGGGCACCCCGACCGGCGTGTGGGCAACCAGAGAAGCGATGCGCGCCGGCGAGCGCAGGCTCGCTGAGCAAGCCGAGGCCTCCTACAGGCAAATGGTCCGCGACTGGCAGGCCGCCACACCGAAGAAGAAGGTGGGCGCGAGCGTGACACCGGGGCGCGCATCATAAAAGCCCTCAAAGGGCAAAGTCGCGCGGCAGACCACGAGCCCCTGACGTCTGCTCTTCGACTCGTCCTCTACTCGCGCCCACAGCCAGCCTAACGCCCACCAGGCGCCTCGACAACCCGCCAGTCGCTCCGGCGGGACCACGCCTACCCAACAACCGCTGAATTTCACGCCCCCAGGCCAGCACCCCGCCGAAACCAACCCCACAAACGCGTTCTGCGGCCCTCCAGAGGCGACCCCCGACCAATCCGATGTCCGAAACCCGTTCCTAAATTAACCCGCCAACCCTTGACTTTCATCGGTCGTCCAACGCGAGCGTGAGCCCGGCGCCCGCTCGGAGGCTCACTCGTCCGCGAAACCAGCAGTGTTGGGTCTGTTGCGCAAGCGCTGGCGCGTCAGTCAGCACCGCGCTCCAGTTGCGCGCGCAGTCGTATCGTGTCGGACCATGCAGCATTCGACGCGAAGCGCTGACTCCGGACGTGCCGCGAGGGCACGAGACTGGGAGAGCACCGCGCGTGTGGCCCTGTTCGTCGCCATCGGTGCCGGGGTACTTGCAGCTGCCGGCCGTTGGGATACCGGCGACCTGGTCGTTGGCATCTACTTCGCCGCGATCAGCCTTGTCCTCTGGACCCAGAGTGCCCGGATAAGGCTCGCCCACTCAACAGCACCGTTCACGCGAACGATAGGCCTTACTCTTGCCGTCGCGCTCTGCGTCGGCGTGCTGCTCGGAGCGGTCGATGTAGCCACGGGCGGCGCCATCTAGCGCTTCGTCGGCTCCCCGGGCCTCGTGACTCCCGCTCGGCCCGTCAGACTGCGCGGAGATGGCGTCGGTATCTGCTCAGCCAAACGTTCCGGGTCGCGGGATCGTGGCGAGCTACAGCCCGCGCTTCTGGATGCTCGCGGCGCTGATCGGAGTGGCGGCCGGTCTCGGTGCCGTGGCGCTCATCGGGCTCCTGCACGCCGTTCAGCATCTGGCGTGGTCGTATGAGACGGGCCATTTCCTTGAAGGCGCTGAACGCGCCCCAGATGCTCGCAGGGTGCTCGTGCTGGCCTGTGGCGGTGTGATCGCGGGCGTCGCCGCGATCGGCCTTGCCCGGCTGGGCGGAGGAGGCGAGGTCTCAGAGGGGCTCTGGCTGCGTGCAGGACGCATGCCGCTCGTGGGCAGTTTCGCGCGTGCAGTGGACTCGATCGTGATCGTGGGACTGGGAGCGTCCCTCGGCCGCGAGGCCGCGCCCCAGCAGGTTGGCGCGGCGGTCGCGAGCGCTCTGAGTGACTGGGCGCGGCTACCGGTCTGGCAGCGCCGCCTGCTGGTGGCGTCGGGGGCGGGCGCCGGGATGGCGGCGGTGTACAACGTCCCGCTCGGTGGTGCCCTGTTCGCGCTCGAGGTCCTGCTCGGGACGTTAAGCCTGCCGCTCGTGCTCCCGGCGCTTACGACCAGCCTGATAGCGACCGCAGTCTCCTGGGTGGCGCTGTCTTCGCGGCCCACCTACCTTGTCCCTACCTACAACGTGCATTCCTCGCAGATCGTCTGGGCGCTGTTGGTCGGGCCGATCGCAGGACTCGCCTCGGTGGTGTACATCCGCCTGATCAGAAGCGCGCATGCGCTTCGCCCCGCCGGTTGGCTCAGGGTCGCGGCACCCATAGGGGTGTTCACTGCGCTCGGGGTGGTGGCGATCGCATATCCGCAGGTCCTCGGCAATGGCAAGGGCGTCGTGCAACTCGCGCTCGTGGGCCGCCTTGCGGTCGGCGTGATGGCGGTTCTGATCGTGCTGAAGCCTGTCGCGACCGCGGCGTGTCTCGGCAGCGGCGCGCCCGGGGGATTGTTCACCCCGACGCTGACGCTCGGTGTGGTGCTGGGCGGGGTGTTGGGGGACGGCTGGTTGCAGATCTGGCCGGGTACGCCGCTCGGAAGCTACGCGGTGATCGGTGGTGCTGCGGTACTCGCTGCCAGCATGCAGGCACCCCTCGCAGCGATCGTGCTGCTGCTTGAGTTGACTCATAAGGTTGACGGCCTGATGGTGCCGATGCTCCTCGCCGTCGTAGAGGCGACGGTCCTCTCCCGGCTGCTCCGCGCACACTCGATCTACTCGGCCCGGCTCCCCGGCACCTCGGTGGATGCTCACGAGCCGAGCTACGGGGACAGCGACGGGAGTGTCAGGGCCGAGGGCGTCACGCTCCCTGGAGACGTCTTCCCGAGGTAGCAACGGGTCACGCGCGACTCGAGGTTCGGCTCCCAGTCTGTCCGATGCCAGTGGCGGGGCTTGGGCGCCGTCGGGGAAGTTCGCTGCGGGAGCACTGCGTGTAGGCGAACCAGGCGATTCCTACCAACGCGAGCAGGATCGCTACCCAGAAGTTCAGGCGCTCGCCGAGGATGTGGTGGGCGGGGTCGACGCGCAAGAGCTCCTCAAAGATGCGAAACGCCGAATACCCCGTGACGTAGAGCGCGAAGATGCCTGGTGCGCGAATCCTCCTGTGGCGGATTAGCCAGACGAGCATGGCCGCGAGCGCCAGATCCCAGATCAGCTCATAAAGGAGGGTCGGTTGGAAGGTCGAGTAGGCAAGGTATGCGGACGGGCGGTGCGCCGGGCTTATCTGAAGGCCCCAGGGGAGGCCGGTGGGGCCACCGAACAGCTCCTGGTTGAAGTAGTTGCCGACCCGTCCGATCGCCTGCGCAACCAGAAGCCCGGGGGCAACCGCGTCCATGAAGCTCGCGATGCTCACCCCCGCGCGGCGCAGGGGGATGAGACCGCCGAGGAATCCGCCGAGGATCCCGCCCCAGATCCCAAGGCCGCCATGCCAGATCGCAAGCCATCCCCACCAGTTGTGCGGGACTTCGTTCCAGCTGGTGACGTCGTGGTATAGCCGTCCGCCGATGATCCCGGCCGGCACGCCCCAGATCGCCACGGTGTAGACGAGGTCGGGGTCGCCGCCCTTTTCTCGCCAGAGCCTGCGTGTCAGCAGGATCGCGGCCGTGATCCCGACGACGTAGCACAGGCCGTAGTAGTGCACGAACAGCGGGCCGAAGTAAAACCCGTTGGTCGGCGGGCTGGGAATCGAGGCTAGCATCGCTGCACGTGCGCCGACTGGTGGGTACTGTCAACAGCCGGCGCGGCGACCGTCAAAAGGGCACGATGTCTCGAGCGCTCGTCCTGTCCACCGCCCGTAGCGCGCGGCCGCTCGAGCAGACTGCACGTTGGTCATCCTACCGCGGGTTTGATGAGCGCAGCGGCCCCTAGCGGCTCGCCGGCCGAGTTGAGCGCTCGAACCTCGAGGTGTGGCGTCTGAGCCGTGGCGATGGTCGTCTCGAAGCCGCCCACGGGGGTATTCGACACCACCCGGAGGTCTGACGGGCTATCGCCGGCCAGAAGTTGCCATTGGGCCACGTCGGTGGCCCCGTTCCAGCTCACGTAAGCGGTTGTCGCCCCAGCACTTGTCACCGCAACCACAGATGGCGGTTCGAGCGGCTGGCCGCTCCACTGCTCGCGATAGACACGGTAGGAGTTGTCTCCGACGGGGAACTGGGCATCGTAGACCTCCTCGCCCCTGGAGTCGAATTCGGTGAAGTTGGGTCTGCCGCCCCAGCCGATCATGAAGCCGCCGTCGGGAAGTTGCTGGACGTCTCCTTGACTCGTCGTTTCGATTGGGCCGTCGCTTCGGACCAACTGGCGTACCAGTCGCGGTCCTGGTCTTGAAGTTCAGATGGATGAACTCCCCGCGAGCGGGCGGATGAATCTGCGGGGCTACCGGAGGGAACTTCGGGCTAGTGCATGGCGCTCGAACCACGAAAGGACTCGATGAACATGCCAGCAGTAGCGCCGGTGCCCGATTGGCTAACCGAAGACCTGGAGACGTTCAAGCGGCACAACCGATTGACAAGGCCCCACCCATCTCTACACTGCGGGTCGTGCAAACCGTCGGCGTTGTGTATGTGATCGTGCTCCACGATCAGGGGCGCGACGATGGCTAGCGGAACTCGCGTCTAACAGTGGCAAGGACACAACCACCAACCTCCCGGGCATGCTGCTTTTCGGCGGAGAGCAAGCGTCCGAGCGAGAGCCGCGCTCACGCTCGCTTGGGACGATCTCCGAGCGCCCCGGCCAAGGGTCGGGACGCGCTCGCTTACGGCGCGCAAAGCAGGCGTGATCAGATCGTCAGCGCCAGCTCACACTCGCAATGCCATCTAAGCATCAGTGTCGCGCCCGTACCTGACGCGGCCCGATTATGGGCGCGGGTGACCCGTCAGCGGTCGGGCTTGCGTCTCCCAAACGGCGTTCATGCGATGAGTACCGGACAGTGCGCTCGATAGGCAACCCGAGTGGCCGTCGAGCAATGCAGCCAGTCGCCGAGGCGATGCCGACGGCGCCCGATCACGATTAGGTCATAGCCGTGCGTCCTCGCGTAGCGAGTGATCGCGATGACTGCGCTTCCAACCACTAGATCCGTTTCGACCTCCACGTGGAACTCGGCCACGCTTGACCTGGCGTCTTCGAGCACGGCCGAGAAGAACTTATCCTGGTGACGCTTGGCATCCTCGACCTCCCCGATGGACGCGGCGCCTGACGGCAGTCTGCCCTCGATTGCCAGGACCGTCAGACGGCATTCGATTGCGGCGCACAGCGACAACGCCACGCCGAGCGCCCCTTCGCGAAGACTGGCTGCCATCGACCGGGACGAGGATGCGCTCGAATGAGTGTGTGCTCATTTGCCAAGGAACCGAACGTGCCGGGCATACGTGATCGTGAGACCACGTCAAGAAGGGTATCCCGGCAATAGCCTGAAGCCACAAAGCTGGCGTGAGCGCCTCGACGCCGTGGCCGGTCCATCGCACGGTCCGGTGCCAGATCGCCGGATCTTGGACCGAGGAGCGCATCGAGCGTGAGTTGCGAGCGTATTGCGGGCAACGCAGGTCTGGCCCACCTGGCATGAGTTCGTACGCGATGGGAAGGCAAAGCTCTACAGCGCGGCGAGCAGGCACGGCCGGGTCGCTCGCTGGCAGAAGCAGCTCGGACTCCGGCCGCCTCGACGCCCTGGAAACTAGCGACGGGCTTAGGTATCCTTTGGAGCGTCAGATGGAGTCCTGACGCGAGGGTTTGCTAGATGACCTAGCCGCTCTCCCGAACCGCCCGCCTTGGAAAAGGGCTGATGGCTCCTTTCGCGAAAGACGTTCTACTTCACGCGAGAGGAGCTTGTCAGCGTCGTGCCGACCCTTCCCGACTGGGCTGTTCAGGTTCTGCAGGTCGTCACGATCCTGGCGCTTGCGCCGCTCGTCAGCGGCATCATCGCGCGGGCCGAGGCGATCATCCAGCAGCGCCGTGGGCCGCGGGTCCTGCAGCCCTACTACGACATCCTCAAGCTGCTTGCGCAAGGAGACGGTGCTGCCTGCGCCCGCGGGTCCGCTGTTCCGGGCGGCGCCGTACGTGAGCTTCGCCGCGCTACGCGACGGTGCCGCTGCTGATCCCGGCGTTGACCACCTTCCGTCTGCCGCTCGGCTACATGGCGGACTTCCTCGGCGTCGGGTTCATCCTCGCGTTGGCCAGCTTCGCGGTGTCGATCGCGGCGATCGACAGCGGCAGCCCCTATGCCCAGCTCGGGCTCGAGCCGGCTGCGGTCCTTCGGTGCGTTCAACGAGCCGACCGTGATCTTCGTGACGTTCGTGCTCGCGCTCACCACGCACACCGATCTGCCCTACGCGTTCGGTGCGACGCTGCGCTCGGCGACGGTGCAGGTCGTGCGCCCGAGTCATCTGCTGATGCTCGCGGCGTTCTTCATGCTGGTGCTGACCGAGACGGGGCGGATTCCGGTGGAGAGCCACGGCGGCGACGCTCGAGTTCGGGCAGATCGAGGAGGGCCGGGTGGCCGAGCACTCCGGGCCGGGGCTGGCGTTCCTGCGCTGGGGGTCGAGCGTCAAGCAGCTGATGCTGTTCACCGATCTTGATGAACGTGCTCGTCGTCCCGTGGGGGATGGCGAGCAGCGGGCGCCTCGATCATGGTGCTGCTCGCGATCGGGCTGCTGTTCGCGAAGGCGCTCGTGGTCGGCGCCGCGGTCGTCGTGATCGAGTCGAGCTTCGCGAAGCTGCGGCTGTACAAGATCCCCGAGTTCACCGTCGCGAGCTTCCTGCTCGCGGTGCTGGCGGTCGTGATCTTCCTGTTCCAGCCCGGCGTTCGGCGATCTGCATCTGAGCGTGTTCGGCGCGGCCGCGACGATCACCGCGGTGGTCGTGCTGCTGCTGGAGCTGTACATGCTGCGCTCGCAGGAGATATGGGAGCAGTTGCGTCTCTATGCGCTCGGGTCGGCAGTCGTGGCGGCGCTCGCCGTCTCGACCGCGGCCACCGGTCACGGGGGCAGCTCGCTGTACGTGCTGGCTGCGGTGACGATCGCGCTGAAGGCGCTGCTGTTCCCGCTGGGGATCCGCTTCGTCCTGCGACGCCTGGAAGCCGAGCCGCGTGTCCCGACGGTCATCGGCGCGCCGAGCGCGATCCTGATCGCGATCGTGCTGTGCGCGTTCGCGTTCATCGCGCTGCGCCCGGTGCACATCGGCGCCGAGGCCGCGCTGCCGCTCTCGGCGCTGCCGGTCGCGGTCGGCGGGCGTGCTGGTCGCGTTCCTGCTGATGGTGCTGCGGCCGTATGCGCCCTCGCAGCTGCTCGGGTTCCTCGTGCTGGAGAACGCCGTGTCGGTTGCGAGCCTCGTGATCGCGCCCGGGCTGCCGATCATCCTCGCGCTGCTGCTGCTCTTCGACGTGCTGATCGGCGTGCTGGTGTTCGTCGTGCTCGTCCAGTACCTAGCCGTGGAGCGCACGGCGGTGCGCACCGACGTCCTGAACAGGCTGACCGGATGAGCTGGGCGCTCTACTCGATCCTCGCCGTGCCGCTCGCGGCGGTGCTGCTCACGCTCGTCGACGGCTGGCGCCTAGCGCGGGCCGCGACGCTTCGCCGCCGGGCTCGCGTCTCATTCGCGCTGGCGATCGTGATCGCGATCGCCGTCGAGCACGGCCGGGTTCTGGACACGGCCGGCGGCTGGCTGCGGGTCGACTCGCTCGGCGCGGTGTTCCTGCTCGGCGACCGGGCTGCTGTACGCGATGGCCGGCGTGTTCTCGATCGGCTACCTGCAGCGTCGACGAGCGCGCGCCCGGGCTTCCCAGGCGTTCGCGAAGCGCTATTTCGCGCTGCTGAACCTGTTCGGCTGGAGCATGCTGCTCGTGCCGCTCGCCGCGGACTTCGGCACGCTGTGGGTCGCGGTCGAGCTGACGACGATCGTCTCGGCGCTGCTGGTCGCGATCGACCGCACCGACGCCGCGCTCGAGGCATCCTGGAAGTACGTCCTGATCGCCTCCAGCGGACTTGGGATCGCGCTGCTGGCGATCATCGTGCTGTACGCGACCGGCACGCACGCGCTCGGCGACGCATACATGCCGCGCTTCGAGCGCTTCATCGCGCACGCCCACGGGCTCTCGCCGCGACGCCGTGCGCCTGTCGTTCGTGCTCGCGGTCGTCGGGTTCGGCACCAAGGTCGGGTTCGTGCCCATGCACACGTGGCTGCCGGACGCGCACAGCGAGGCGCCGGCGCCCGTCTCGGCGATGCTCTCGGGCGTCGCTGCTCGCCGAGCGCGTTCTACGCGATCCTGCGCTTCTTCCAGGTCGCGGTCGCTGCCGGCGAGCGCTCGTTCGCCGAGCACGTGCTGATCGTCTTCGGCGCGATCTCGCTGATCGCGGCGAGCTTCTTCGTGCTGCGCCAGCGGCAACTACAAGCGGCTGCTCGCCTACTCCTCGATCGAGCACATGGGCATCATCGCGCTGGGCATCGGCTTCGGCGCGCCGCTCGCCGTCGCCGGGCGCGCTGCTGCACGTGATCACGCACGCCTCGGCGAAGGGCCTCGCGTTCTTCGGCGCCGGCTCGCTGCTGCGCGGCTACGACACCAAGGAGGTCGACGGCGTGACCGACGCCGGCAGGGCGATGCCGTGGACCGGGCCGATGTTCCTCGCCGCCGCGCTGGCGCTCTGCGGGCTGCCGCTCTCGGGGGTGTTTCGCAGCGAGTTCCAGATCGTCGTCGGGCGGCTTCGCGCGAGCCGCAGTACGTCGGCGTCGACGCTGCTGCTGGTGTTCGTCAACCTCGCGTTCTTCGGGGTCATCTGGCACGCCGGCCGCATGGTCCTCAGCCGCCGCCGCAGAGCCGGCCGCGAGGACCGCGTCGTGCACCGGACGGCGGGAGCAGCAGCGCCTGGATGGTCGGCGGGCATGCTCGGCTGCCTGTTCGTCGTCGTCGCGCTCGGCGTGCACCTGCCCGGCGATCTCTCGACGCTGCTCGCGCAGCGCCAGTCACTGCTCTGGCGGTGCCGGCGCTGATGAGCGTCGCCGAGCAGCCGATCGAGCTGCCCGACTACCTGCCCGAGCACCTCGGCGGCGGTCGGCGAGGCCGGCGCCGCGCCGGCGAGGTGCGGCTGCGCGTCGACGCCACTGGCGTTCGACGCGCGCGGCCAGATGCTGCACCGACGCCGGTGCGCGCTTCGTGACGCTGTTTCTCGCCGAGACGCCCGAGCCGGCGCTCGTCGGCGCGTTCGCGCTGCGCGGCGAGCTGGTCGTGCTGCGCGCGCCGACGCGCGGATGTCGATCCGGTCGCGTACGCGGCGCTCGGCGCCTGGTGGCCGGCGGCGCGATGGGCCGAGCAGGAGCTCGCCGACCGCGACGGCGTGCGGCCGGTCGGCATGTCGCTACGAGCGGCGCACTGACGGCGCCCGACGCCGATCTGCTCGACCGTGCGCGTGCAGAGGCCTCGACGTGTTCACGATCCCGTACGGGCCGGTGCGCTCGGGGGTGTTCGAGGCGATCCAGTTCCAGATCGAGACCGGCGGCGAGGACGTGCCGCGGCATCCAGACGCGGCCGTTCTTCAAGCACCGCGGGCATGGAGCAGCGCTTCGCCGGGCTGGCGCCAGACCAGTGCGGTGCACGTCGCCGAGCGGGTCGCCGGGATCGCGAGCGTCGCCTACGCGATCGCGTTCTGCGCAGGCGGTCGAGCGCGCGCTCGGCGTCGCGCCGCCGCCGCGCGCGGAGCGCTGGCGCGCGGTCCACGCGCGAGCTCGAGCGGATGGCCTGCCACCTGGACGTGATCGCCAAGCAGGCCGAGACGACCGCGCTGTACGTCGGGCAGGCGCGCTTTCAGATCCTCAAGGAGCAGGTCATGCGCCTGCGCGCGCGGCTGACCGGCAGCCGCTTCGGCGCGCGGCGTGATCGTGCCCGGCGGCGTGCGCTCCGAGGGCGCGATCGACGCTCGACGAGCTGCTGCCACGAGCTCGACGGGCTCGAGCGCGATCTGCGCCGCGACCGGCGCCTGTTCCTCGGCACCGCTTCGATGACCGACCGGCTGATCGGCTCCGGGCGCTTGCCGCGGGCGCTGGTGGAGGAGTACTGCGCGGTCGGGTCCGGTCGCGCGCGGCTCGGGGCTGTCCGACCGACGCCCGCCACGAGCGGCCCTACGGCGACTACCGGCGCCTCGGCCTGCAGGTCATCACCCACCGCGAGGGCGACGCGATGGCCCGCGTGCAACGTCCGCTTCGGCGAGCTCGCGGAGTCGCTGCGCCTCCTGCGCCAGTCGATCGACCACCTGCGCCGCCACGACGGGCGAGCTCGCGCACGCCGCTCCCGCAGACGCGGCAGCGGCGCCGCGTTCGGCTGGGCGGAGGCGCCGCAGGGCGAGCTGGTCGATCTGGGTCGAGATGCGCGACGGGCTCGTTCACCGGGTCCGCATCGCCTCGCCGTCGCTGCGCAACTGGGCGCTGTTCGACCACGCCTTCCCCAAGGACGTGCTGACCGACTTCGCGTTCATCGAGCACAGCTTCGGGCTGACGCCGGCGGGAGCCGATCGCTGATGCTCGAGTGGATCCCACGCGGGCTGCGCAAGGGCCGGGTCACGACCCGCTATCCGCAGCGCGCAGGAGGCCGCGCCGCCCGGCTACCGCGGCGCGATCGAGCGTGCTCGACGCGCACGATGCCGCCGACCGCGAGCTCGCGCGGCTCTGCCCGACGGGCGCGATCACCGTCGACGACGAGCGGCGGCGTGGCGCTCGACCGCGGCCGCTGCATCCTCTGCGGCGCGTGCGTGCGAGGCCGCACCGGAGCGCTTCGCGTTCGAGCCGCGCTATGAGACCGCGGCCCGCTCGCGCGCAGGCGCTGGTCGTCGCCGCGTCAGGACGACAGGCCGCGCCCGAGCCGACCCGCGCGCGCGCTCGGCGAGCAGGCACGGGCGCTGCGCCGCTCGATCCACGTCCGCCACATCGACTGCGGCTCGGACGGCTCGGAGGAGTGGGAGATCCAGGCGCTGTGGAACCCCTACTACGACATCCAGCGGCTCGGCTTCTTCCTCACCGCCGCCCCGCGCCACGCCGACGTGCTGCTGGTCACCGGCGCCGTGACCGCGCCGATGCGCGGGCCGCTGGAGCGCACATGGGAGGTGATGCCCGAGCCGAAGGCGCTCGTCGCCGTCGGCACCGACGCCTGCTCCGGCGGCCTGTGCGCCGCCGGCGAGCTCGACCGCCGGCGGCGTCGACGCGGTGCTGCCGGTCGACGTGTACGTGCCCGGCTCGCCGCCCGCGCCGATCGCGATCATGCACGGCCTGCTGCTCGCCGCTGGCCTGCCTGCGCCCGGGGAGGTAGCCGCGTGACTGCCCTGTTCGCGATCGCGATGGGCGCCCTCGCGCTCGCGCCGCTGCTCGCGCTCCTGGTCGCGGCCGCGCTCGCGCGACGGCTGGCCGCGCTGTGCTCGGCGGTCGGCTGCGTGCTGCTCGTGATCGTCGGGGCTGAGCGCCGCGCTCGGCGGCGCGCGGCCCGGTGCTGGAGCTCGGCGGCTGGCTCGGGTTCGGCGCACAGCGCGCTGCGCGCGGACGGGCTCGCCGGGATCTTCCTCGCGCTCACCGGCCTCACCGGCGGCGCGGTGTCGCTCGCGTACGCCGAGCTGCCCGCCGGACGGTGGCTGACGGCGCTCGGCTGCACGCTGCTGCTCGTTCGTGGCGGTCGCGATCGGCGCCGACAACGCGTTCCTGTTCTTCCTCGCCTGGGAGGCGATCACCGTCTGCATCTACCTGATCGCAAGCGCGCGGCGCGCGACCGGGCGGACCTGCTCGCCGGCTACCTCACCGGCGGGCTCGCCAAGATCGGCGGCGCGGCGCTGCTCGCGGCGTTCGCGCTGCTCTACGCGCACACCCACAGCTTCTCGCTCGAGGTCTGGGCGCACGCCTCGCTGTCCGCCGGTACGCGCGGCGTGCTGTTCGCGCTGTTCCTGGTCTGCTTCGCCACGAAGGTCGGCGTGATCCCGCTGCAGGGCGGGCTGCCCGCCGGCTACGGCTCGGCGCCGCGGCTCGGCGCCGCCTCGCTGTCGGTCGCGCTGTGCGCCGGCTTCTACGGGCTCTGGCGCTTCGAGTTTCGAGATCCTCGGGCCGCTGCCCGCCTGGTGCGGCGATGCGCTGCTGATCATCGGCGCGAGTCACCGCGCTGACGCGGCATCGTCTACGCGCTCACCCAGGACGACCTGCGGCGCTTCCTCGGCTACTCCACCGTCGAGCACGCCGGCATCGTGCTCGTCGGGCCTCGGCGTCGCGCTGCTCGGCCACTCCGCGCACAAACCGACGCTCGCGGCTGCCGGTCTGCTCGCCGCGACGCTGCAGGTGTGCGCGCACAACCTCGCAAAGACGCTCGCGCTGATCGGCGTCGACCGCGTCGAGCAGGCGACGGGCAAGCGCACGATCGACCCGCTCGGCGGGCTCGTCCCGGCGACTGCCGGTGAGCGCGCCGTCGCCTCGGCGTCGCCGTCGCTGACGCTCGCGGCGATCCCGCCGCTCGGCGGGTTCGTCAGCGAGTGGTTCACCTTCGAGGCGCTGCTGCAGGGCTTCCGCATGCCGACGCTGCTCTCGCAGCTGCTGTGCGCGCTCGCCGCCGCGGCGCTCGCGCTCACCGCCGGGCTCGGCCTGCTCGCGTTCGCCAAGTACTACGGCTTCATGTTCCTCGGACGCGGCACGCGACGAAGCTCGCCGCGCTGCGCGAGCCGTCTCGCTGGCCGGCCGGGCTGGTCGCGCTTGGGTGTGCTCACGCTGTTCCTCGGCACCGCTCGCGCCGTGGGAGATCCACGTCGCTCGGGTCCGGCTTGCAGGCAGCTGCTCGGCTTCGACGCCGCGAGCACGGTGATCAGCCATCCGCTCGTGCTCGGCCCGGTGTTCACGAACTTCTCGGTGCTCGCACCGACCTGGCTGAGCATCGTCCTGCCCGCCTACGCGCTGCTGGCGATACTGATCGTGCGCGCCACTCGCGGGCGCAGCGGCGCCTGTCACCCGTCGGCGCGCGCCGGTGTGGGTCACCGGGCAGCGGCGCCGAGCTCGCCGCCGTGCAGTACCGGCCGTCCGCATACTCCAACCCGATGCGGGTGATCCTGCGCGGTCCGCTCGGCTACCGCAGCGCGCCTGAGCGTCGACTGGTGACCAGAATGGGGCTCCGCGGTTCACGCTCGACACGAGTGTCGTGCTCGCGGTCGACCGCTTCCTCTACGCGCCCGTCACCGCGCTGGCGCTGCGGATCGCCGAGCGCGTCCGCGCATTGCAGTCCGGGCAGCCTCTCCGCCTACCTGCTGTACATGCTCATCGCCCTGATCGTCGCCCTGGCCCTCATCCCCATCCTGCACTGATGTTCCAACGAATCCTCATTGCATGGGACGGCTCGCGGGTGGCGCTTCGCGCCTTCGACGTCGCGATCGACATCACCCGCCGCTACGACGCCGAGCTCGTCGCGGTCTCGATCGCCTACTCACCTGCGCACGCCGAGACAGCGGCCGATCGCGAGGAGTCCGCGGACGCCGCCCACCGCTACCTCCAGGAGACATTCCGGGAGGTGTCCGACCGCGCCGAACGGGCCGGGGTCGACGTCGAGCACCAGATCATCGACGGCGGGGCACCAGCGCAGGTCCTGCTCGACCACGCACACGACCACGGCTTTGATCTGCTCGTCTGCGGACATCACCACAGCCGCCGCGCCGGGCGACTACTGCTTCGCGGAGTCACCCAGGACCTACTCGCGCGCGCCACCATCCCGGTGCTCGTCGTGAGCGACGAGGGATGATGATTGCCAGCAGACAGGAGTGCGCCGCATTCGGACTTGGCCTCACGCGACTGTCCCAGATCCACGACCGCTGGTACGACGATGCGCGATGAGGACCTCACCGCTCGAGAATCACGCGCCGTATTGCGCAGGAGTACGATCGTCCGCACCGAGCTCATCTCGGGCGTCGGTTGCGCGTTGCTCGGCGTGGCCTTCCTAGTCTTGAAGTCTCTGAGTATCTGCGCGTCAGCTTCGGGAGCTCTGTCTTTGCTCATTTGACTACCCTACCGAGCGTTCCGGCCCCGCCGGTCCCCGTTCGACGCCGGTTGAGGAAGCCGTACGTTGTCCGTACACTAGCCCTATGCGCACCCAACGCTTGGAAGTTCGCCTCACCGAGGACGAGCGCTCCCTCGATGTCGCCGCCGCCACCGCCGTCGGTGAGACCCTCAGCGACTTCTTCCGTCGCGCGGCCCGCACTCGCGCTGAGGAAGTGCTTGCCGATCAGCGAGACATCGTGCTCACCGAGGAGGAGGGTGCCCGCTTCCTCGACGCACTGGAGACGCCCGACGCCGATTCGGTCGCACGTCTGCGTGAACTGCGCGATCGCGCGTGAGCGCCGAGTTCGCGGGCACCGAGCGCTTCGACCCAGCCCGCCACGACGTCGCGGCCTTCGACTGCGGCAACGAGCTGCTGAACCGCTGGCTCACGCGCTACGCCGGCCAGAGCGAGCGCCGCGACGCCGCTCGCACATTCGTGGCCGCGGGCCCGGGCAGGTCCGTGCTCGGCTACTACACGCTCCTGGCCGGCCAGCTCCAGCACGAGGCCGCCACGGCGGCGGTGCGCCGGGGCCAGTCTCAGCACTTTCCAATCCCGATCGCGTTGCTCGCGCGCCTGGCGGTCGACAGCAGCCACCAGGGCAAGGGGCTCGGAGCCGAGCTCCTTGCGGACGCTCTCTCACGAGTCCAGCTCGCCTCAGCGCACGTCGCGGTGCGCGCCGTCGTCGTCCACGCGATCGACGATCGAGCCGCGGGCTTCTATGAGCGATTCGGCTTCCGCGCTCTCAGCTCCACCCTACGCACGCTGATGGTGACCCTCAACGATCTCCGCGCTGCGGGCTACTGATGGGCGCTTTGCGCGAGCCACGATCTTTTTGC
The DNA here is from genome assembly GCA_963767655.1 of uncultured Solirubrobacteraceae bacterium. Lineage (GTDB taxonomy): Bacteria > Actinomycetota > Thermoleophilia > Solirubrobacterales > Solirubrobacteraceae > Palsa-744. The sequence goes on from CAVYET010000011.1 coordinate 163,419, forward strand.
TAATTTGGCTGTGTCCTCCCTGCCGAGGATGAAGCTCCGGCGTGGCCGACGAGCGAACAGGATCCGGCGCTGGCCATCATGCCCGCCGATCGCCTCGCGCCGGGTGCGCTTCGGGCCGCTCTGTCTGAAGCGCGCCACGCGGACGACGGGCGCCCAGCGCTCGAGGTGCTCGCCGGTTCGCTCCTCGAGCTCGGTGTGCGGGCGGCTCCCTCAGCTCGTTCAGGGCGCCTGATCGCCCGTGACCGCGAGGCGTGGCTTCGGCGCCTGCGGATCGCGCGGCGCAGTGAGAGCACGGTGAACGCGTACCGCATCGCCATCGATGAGCTCCTCGCGTGGGCCGCGCGCGAGGAGCGCACGGGTCAGCTGTTCGATGAGCAGGCGATCGTGGACCACCTCGATGACTACCGCCGGCGCCTTCACCCGGCGGCGGCCACCTACCACCGTCGCTTCTTGCTGTTGCGGGCCTTCATGCGCTGGGCGGGCAATCGCAATGGTGTGCCCGACCCGTTCGTCGAACTGCAGGCGCCCCCGAAGCCCAGGCAGGAGAGCGACTGGCTGACGCGCGAGGAGTTCGCTCAGCTCCTGCATGCCGCCGGGCGCCCCGTGCGCCGTCGTCCCGTCCTCGTGGAGCGCGACCAGCTCGTGCTCCTGACCCTGGCCATGACCGCCCTGCGCCGCTCGGAGCTGATCGCGCTGGATTGGCGCAACGTAACCCTCGATGGGCCGCGCCCATCGCTGCTCGTGCGCCAGGGCAAGGGCGGAAGGCCCCGCCGCCAGCCGCTGCCGGAAGAGCTCGCCAGACGCCTGTCCCGCTGGCGCGCAGCGCGCGAGGCGTCCGCGTCTGATCCCGTGTTCTGCGGGCTGGTCGGCGCAAGGCTTCAGCCGACGATCCTCGCCGGAATCATCCATCGCAGCGCCACACGCGCCGGCATCGACAAGCACATCACCGCGCACACCCTCCGCCACACCGCGGCCACATGGCTGCGCCAGGCCACAGGGGACACGCGCCTGGTCGCCGAGTATCTCGGCCACGCAGACCTCTCCACCGTGGCGCGCTACGCGCACGTCGCAGAGGAGGAGCTGCACGCCGCGGCCCGCGTACTCGCCGAGAGCGACGCCCCGCCGCCGTCACCCGGCGCCGCGCGTCGGGCACCCGGCGAGGCGGACGCGTGCATCCCGAGCAGCTCGCGGCCTGGGACTGACCGCTGCGGCGATCCGCCGCGCCTGCTAGAAATGCTCTCGCGGTGCCGAGCGCTGCCGGGGTTCTCCCGGGCGCAGGCGCCGAGCGGTTCCATAGAAATCGCCCCGCGACGTTCGGTAGCAAGGCTTAGCGTGACGAGAACCCAGCGAATCGACATATAGGAAAACCCCGCATTTGCGGGGCTTTCCCTTAGCAATCGATAAGCCGGAGACTCGACAGGGGAGGACAGCACCCGGAGTCGGGGCCTGCCCGAAAGCGGAGGCCCCGATGTTCAACGCCCTGTCTGACTTCATCATCTTCTGCCGCGTCGAGCGCCGTCTCTCAGAGCTCACGTGCAAGGCGTACGAGCGCGACGTGCGCGCCTGCCTCGAGTTCCTGCGCTCGCAGGGGATCGCTGCGCTGGTCGAGATTCGCACGATCTGACCTGCGCCGCTTCCTGGCCGAGGAGGCACGCATCGCCCGGCGCCGTCGAGCCAGGCGCGGACGGTCGCGGCGCTGCGCTGCTTCTTTCGCTTCTGCGTGGAGAGCGACTACCTCGAGCGCGACCCCGCGCACGTGCTGCGCACGCCCGAAGAAGCGCGAAGCGCTGCCCGACGTGCTCGACCGCGCGGAGCTGTCGCGCCTGCTGGACGTGCCGAGTCGCGAGGGCGTCTGGACGCGCGTTCACGCCGGCAAGCTGGAGCGCGACCGCCTGCTGCTCGCCCTGTTCGCCTACGGCGGCCTGCGCCGCTCGGAGCTGCTCGGCCTCGACTGGGACGACGTCGACCTCGACCGGCGCCTGCTCCGCGTCCGCAACGCCAAGGGCGGGCGCCAGCGCGTCGTGCCGATCCACCCCGGCCTCGTGCCGCTGTTCGTGGACTACGCCGCGACGCGCGCGCCGAGCGCGCGATCCGGCGCTGTTCGTCGGCGTCCACGGCCGGCGCCTCTCGCCGACGATCCTGGCCGCTGACGTTTCGCCGCTACGCGACCGCGGCGGGCGTCGAACAAGCGCAAGCGCATCACGCCCCACACGCTGCGCCACGTCTTCGCCACCGAGCTGCTGAGCGCGGGCGCCAACCTGCGCCAGATCCAGGAGCTGCTCGGGCACAAGCACCTCGACTCGACGCAGCGCTACACGCGCGTGAACGCC